>NZ_CM186213.1:4800000-6388319 GCF_059759395.1 Achromobacter sp. EG18 | reverse complement strand
TTTTCGACTGTCACACGCCGGACGCAAAAAGACTGATGAATTTTGCAGGACGTCGGAACGCAAGCCGCCCGCGGGCCTTCCGTCCCCTGCTCGCGCACTTGTCCAACGCCTCGTCTCTCTATATAGATAGCGTTGTGTGCCCGCGTGCCGATGGCGCAGTCTTCCCTATCTACATAGATATAGGGCGCCTCCCTCGCCCCCCCTATCCATATGGATAGGCGATCTCGCCAGCCGGGCGCCGCGCCGCTTGCCCGGCGCGCCGGTACGTTTACTATTCGCCTTGCGCCGCACTGCCCTTAACTTGGAGAAGATGCCCCCATGCCCCCCACCATCGCGTTGAGCGAAGATATCCTGATCAACGTCACGCCTTTCGAGACCCGCGTCGCGCTGGTCGAGCAAGGGTCGGTGCAGGAGCTGCACGTGGAACGCAGCATCCAGCGCGGGCACGTCGGCAATATCTACCTGGGACGCGTGGTCCGGGTGCTGCCGGGCATGCAGAGCGCCTTCATCGACATCGGCCTGGAGCGGGCCGCCTTCATCCACATCGCGGACCTGCGCGAGAACCGGGGCGAGCGCAGCCAGGGCCTGACGCCGACGCCCATCGAAAAACTGCTGTTCGAGGGGCAGACCATCATGGTCCAGGTGGTCAAGGATCCCCTGGGCACCAAGGGCGCCCGCCTGTCGACGCAGATCAGCATGGCCGGCCGCATGCTGGTATACCTGCCGCACGATCCGCACATCGGCATTTCGCAGAAGATCGACTCGGAGTCCGAGCGCATCCAACTGCGCGAGCGGCTGCAGGCGTTGATGCCTAGCGAGGAAAAAGGCGGCTTCATCGTGCGCACCCAGGCCGAAGGCGCCAATGACGAGGAACTGGCGGCCGACCTGGAATACCTGCGCAAGCTCTGGACCAGTGTGCAGGCCGCGGCCCGGACCCAACCGGCGCCGGCGCTGCTGCACCAGGACCTGACACTGGCGCAGAGAGTGCTGCGCGACATGGTGGGGCCGTCGACGGGCGCCATCCTGGTCGACTCGCGCACCACCACCGCGGCGATGCTGGAATGGGCCCGCGTCTATACGCCTTCCGTGGTCGATCGCATCCAGCATTACAGCGGAGAGCGCCCCCTGTTCGATACGGCCAATGTCGACGAGGAGATTGCGCGGGCCCTGTCGCGCCGCGTCGACCTGAAGTCGGGCGGCTACCTGATCATCGACCAGACCGAGGCGTTAACCACGGTCGACGTCAATACCGGCGGCTTCGTCGGCGGCCGCAACTTCGACGACACCATCTTCAAGACCAATCTGGAAGCCGCGCAGGCCATTGCCCGTCAATTGCGGCTGCGCAACCTGGGCGGCATCGTGATCCTGGACTTCATCGACATGGAGGAACAGGAGCACCGCGAGACCGTGCTGGCCGAACTGAAGAAGGCGCTGGCGCGCGACCGCACCCGCATGACGGTCAATGGCTTTACGCAGCTGGGCCTGGTGGAGATGACACGCAAGCGCACCCGTGATTCGCTGGCGCACCAGCTATGCGAGCCCTGCCCCATGTGCGAGTCGCGCGGCAACGTGCGCACGCCGCGCACGGTCTGCTACGAGATCCTGCGCGAGATCCTGCGCGAGGCGCGCCAGTTCAATCCCAAGGAATTCCGCATCCTGGCGTCGCAGGACGTGGTGGACCTGTTCCTGGAAGAGGAAAGCCAGCACCTGGCGATGCTGGGCGACTTCGTGGGCAAGCGGGTGTCGCTGGAAGTCGAGAGCACGTATTCGCAGGAAAAGTACGACATCATCCTAGTTTGAAGCCCGCAGCCTTGCCGGCCCATGGCCGGTACTCCATGATCTGTGATGCCGGAAAGCCGCGACAGCGGCTTTCTTCTTTCATGGCGACCTTACTCCATCGTGACCATCCTTCATGGCGGCCGTATTCCGGCATGCCTATGCCCGCTCGCGCGTACCAGCTGCCATGCAAATTTTCACGTCAATGTGTGTGAATTTTGTATCTTGGCACTTCGATTGAAATGAAGTTTGAAACCAATGGCGACGAAGGCCATGACCCGATAAGCTCGCCCCCGGCTGGCCACCCCGGTTTTAAAAGGGGCGCGCCATTTCCCATGTTTTCCGGAGAATCACGTAATGAAATCCCTATTCCGTCCTTTCGTGCTGCTGGCCCTGGCGTTGCCGCTGGCGCTGACCGCTTGCGGCAACAAGGAGCCCGAGCAACGCGCGGCGTTCACGCAGTTCCTGCAGACCCGCATCGTCGACAAGCCGGGCGTGCGCGTGCCGCAGCTGACGGAAGAAGAGAAGAAGTCCTTCGGCGACTACGCCGCGCAGTATGCGGTGATCACCGATTTCAATGCCGGCATGGACGCTTCGGTCAAGCCGATGGGCAGCCTGATGCAGAAGGGCGCCGTGCGTTCGCTGAACGACGTGGTGGCTCGGCGCGACGACATCAAGACGGTGCAGACCGCGCTCAAGGACATGGGCGAGGCCCTGACCAAGGAGCAGGCCAAGGCGGACGCGGCGCGCGCGCAACTGAAGCAGCCCGACGACCTGAAGGCGGTGTATGACAAGGCCTACGCCAAGACGGTGACGGTGCCGGCCGACACCTTCCGCGAAGTGTTGCCGCAAATCAGCGGCACGCTGGACAGCAGCCTCAAGGTGGCGGAATACGTCGAAACGCACAAGGCGCAGATCGACCTGACGGGCCCGGCGCCGCGGGTGCAGGACCCGGCCGTGCTGGCCGAGCTGAACAAGCTGCTGCAGGAATTGACCGCCCAGGCGCAGAAGGTGCAACAGGCGCAAACCCGCCTGCAGGCCGTCATGCTCGGCCGCTGAGCGCCTCGCTGGCATCTCGACGGGACGGCCCTTGCAACGGCCGTCCCGTTTTTCTTGGCGTCCGCGACGGCGGCGACAGGCTGACGCCGGTCATCGGCCGGCAGCCACGACGCAGTTGCGGCCGGCCTCCTTGGCGCGGTAGACGGCCGCATCGGCGGCTTCAACCAGGGCGGCGACTTCGTCGCCTGGCCGGGGCACCGCGGTGGCCACGCCGATGCTGACGGTGACAATGCCGCCTTCGTTGTCTTCGTGCTGCGCGTGCAGGCCAACCACGGCCTGGCGTATACGTTCGGCGATGTCGATCGCATGCTCGAGCGGGGTATTGGGCAACAGTGCCACGAACTCCTCGCCTCCGTAGCGCGCCGCCAGGTCGCGAGGGCGCCGCGCCTTGCCGCGCACGGTCAGCGCCAGTATCTTGAGCAGCTCGTCGCCCTCCTGGTGACCATAGCGGTCGTTGTAGAGCTTGAAGCGGTCGGCGTCGAGAAACAACAGTGACAAGGGTTCGCCGTCGCGGCCCGCGCTGGCCCATTCGCGCGCCAGTGCTTCATCGAAGGTGCGGCGGTTGGCAATACCTGTCAGGCCATCGGTCTGGGCCTCTTTTTCAAGCCTGTTCTCCACTTCCAGGCGCAACCGCGTCTCGCGCCGGTACAGCACGACCTGCGCCACCACCGAGGCGAACAGCGCCAGGGTGATGGGGATGACCAGCATCGCCCGTCGTTCCCATGGCGCCAGGACTTCGTCGACCGCCATCGCGACGTCGATGACCAGCGGCGTGCCGGGTACGCTGTCGAAGGTATAAAGGCGCTCGACGCCATCCGGCGCCAGCGCGCCGACGAACACGCCTTCGCGGCGGATCAGGAATTGCTGGAAGTCCAGTTCCTGGCCGATGTCGGCGTCCAGGTCCGCGGAGGAATAAGGGGTGCGCGCGAGCACCGCGCCATCGTTGCGGAAGATGGTGATGGAATCGCGCGGGCCGATCGACACCCCGGCGAAGCGCTCGCGGAAATAGGCCAGGCGCAGCGACCCGGTGACCACGCCGGCGAAGCTGCCGTCGGGCGCGGCAAGCCGGCGGCTGATGCCGATGCTCTCGTCACCGCCGCGCAAGCGGCTGAGGTACGGGCGGCTGACATACATGCCGGCGTCGGGCCTGTCGCGATGGACCTGGAAGAAGTCGCGATCGGCGAAATTGGCGATGGGAGGATCGAGGCTCTGTGAGTCGTAGCGGACGTTTCCGTCGCGGTCCAGGATGAGGATGGTGCCAAGGTACTCGGCGCTGGCGGCGCGGTCGAACAGGAAGCGATGCAGGGTGCCGCGTGGCAGCTCTTCGATACCCGGCTCTTGCAGGCGTTCAATGACGCCTTGCAGCGACAGGTCATAGACGCGAATGGTGCGGCTGATATCGGCCGACAGCACTTCCGTCAGGTTGCCGGCGGCGACGTAGGCGAGGTTCCAGGTGATGCGCCGGTCCGTCCAGAGCAACGCGATCGAGGCGGCGCAAATGCCGATGGCGATCAACCCCGCGAGGGCGTACAGGCTGCGATGTAGAAACCCATGGGACTTCAATACGGCGCTCCTTCGCGATCGCGGCGGGGTGTCATGCCTTTTACGGGTCATGATGCCGCAAGCGCGGGCGACCAGGCAAGATGGCACCCGTTCACAGCCAGGAACGGCGTCGGCGGATCCGCGCCAGGGCGTACCGATCGATATCGAAAGCCGTATCGGCATGGCGCCGACCGGGCATCTTGCCTGGCGGCGCCAGGCCGGCAAGCGCCGCGTGGCGATGGCAGCCAGCCACGCGCCCCCCCACGGCCGCGCGGCCGGGCCAGCGCGTCAGGACAGCGTGGCGGCGATCCGGAAGGGGAAGGCCTTGGCGCCGCGCGCCTTGTCGGTTTCGCGATGGGCGCTGATGGCCCAGGCGGGGCCGGCCCCGCCCGCCGACAGGACGAGTTGGCGCATGGCGCCCGCGGAAAACCCGCAACGCAGGGTCGTGGCTTGACGGCGTGCAAGCTCAAGCGCGACCGCTTGCGGGGTCGTGGAAATCCGATCCGATTGCAGCATGGCAGCCCCCTGGCAGAAACGCTCCGGAAGTGGAGCGCGCTTGAAGCTAAATCTACCTCAGCCGATCGGACTTGCGCGTGAAATGATGCGTAAAGTAATGCAAAGAGGCTGTAATACGCGATACGGGTCGCTTGTCATACGGCGGTCATGCCGGCGCGCCAGGCTCCGCATGCCCGGCCGGCGCCACGGTTTCACGGTCCGGCTGGTCGTTCCTGCCATCCGCCGGGCCGGTCATGTTGCCGTACAGCAGCGAGCGCCCGGCGAACAGGCCGCCGGCCACCTCCAGCTCGAAACGGTCGGTGTCCCGCTTGCGCACGTCCGCCACCACGTCGGCGGCTTCGTCCGGCGGCACGCCGATGGCGCGCAGCGCGGCTTCGCCGAAAACCAGGGCCGATTCCAGGGTCTCGCGCACCTGGTAGTCGACCCCTTCCCTGGCCAGCGCCAGGGAATGGATGCGGTCATAGGCCCGCACCACCAGTTGCACCAGGGGGAATTCCGATTTGATCAGCTTGACCATGTGGTTGACTGACTGCGGATTGTCGATACAGATCAGGATGGCCTTGGCGGTTTCGGCGCCGGCCGTGCGCAGCATGTCGATGCGGGTACCGTCCCCGTAATACACCTTGACGCCCCATTTGGCGGCCGCGCGGATGGCATCGGTGTCGATATCCAGGATCGAGACCTTCATGTCGCGCGCCAGCATTGCCTGCGTCACGATCTGGCCGAACCGGCCGAAACCCACGATCAATGCGCAACCTTCCAGGTCCCGGGCCACGTCCACCCCTTCCATCGAGGGGACGGGTTTGGGCAGCAGCCAGCGCAGCGCCAGTACGCACAAGGGCGTCAAGGCCATGGAAATGATGACCACGGCGATCAGCACGGCGGCCAGGTGCGCATCGAAGATGCCCGCGGCCGCGGCGGCGCCGTAGAGCACGAAGGCGAATTCGCCCCCTTGGGCCAACAACGCCGCGCGGGTCACGGCCTCGGCATGGCTGGCGCGCAACAGCCGGGCGACCAGGTAGACGCCCACCGATTTGACCAGCATGAAGACCAGCACGCCCGCCAGGATCAACTGCCATTCACGCGCCACCGCGGCCAGGTCCAGCGACATGCCGACGCCCAGGAAGAACAGGCCCAGGAGGATGCCGCGGAACGGCTCGACCTCGGCCTCCAGCTGATGGCGGAAGGTGGACTCGGACAGCAGCACGCCGGCCAGGAAGGCGCCCATGGCCATCGACAGGCCGCCCAATTCCATAAGCAGCGCCGCGCCCAGCACCACCAGCAGCGCGGCGGCGGTCATCACTTCGCGGGCATGCGCGGCCGCCAGCAGGCGGAACAGAGGATTGAGCAACCAGCGCCCGGCCGCCAGCAGCGCCAAGACGCAACCGATGGCGATGGCCGCCTGCAGCCAGGGATCGCCATGCTCGGTGGTGCCTGCCGGCGCCAGCAACGCCACCAGGGCCAACAGGGGCACGATGGCGAGGTCTTCGAGCAGCAGGATGGAAACGATGCGCTGGCCCTGGGCGCTGGCGGTCTCGTCGCGCTCGGCCAGTATCTGCATGACGATGGCGGTGGACGACAGCACGAAACCCATCGCCGCCATGAAGGCCGCCGGCCCCGACAATCCGGCCAACAGGCCGACCGCCGTCAACAGCGCGCCACAGGCCACCACCTGGGCCACGCCCAGGCCGAAGATTTCCCCGCGCAGCTTCCATAGCCGCGACGGCTGCATTTCCAGGCCGATGATGAACAGAAACATCACCACGCCGAGTTCGGCCACATGCAGGATGGAACGGGGATCGGAGAACCAGCCGATGCCGAACGGGCCGATGGCCAGGCCGGCGGCCAGGTAACCCAGGACGGAACCGAGTCCCAGGCGCTTGAACAAGGGGACCGCCACCACCGCCGCGCCCAGCAGGACGACGACGTTGACCAGCTGGTTGCCTTCTGCGGGCAGGGACATGGGCGGCTCCTGGGTGGCCTGGCGCGGCGCCCCGGGCGCCGCGCACGCGATCAGTCTTCGCGGAACTGCATGTTGTAGAGCGAGGCGTACAGGCCGTCGGCGGCCAGCAGCTCGGCGTGGGCGCCCTGCTCGACGATCTTGCCGGCGTCCAGCACGATGATGCGGTCGGCGTTCTGCACCGTGGACAGGCGGTGCGCGATGACCAGCGTCGTGCGCCCCTTCATCAGGCGCTCGAGCGAGGCCTGCACCTGACGTTCGGACTCGTTGTCGAGCGCGGAGGTGGCCTCGTCGAGGATCAGGATCGGCGCGTTCTTGATCAGGGCGCGGGCGATCGCCAGGCGTTGGCGCTGGCCGCCGGACAGGCGGGCGGCGTTTTCGCCCACCGGCGTGTTGATGCCCTGCGGCAGGCCTTCGACGAAATCGAGCAGGTTGGCGGCGGCCAGCGCGTCACGCACCTGCTGCTCGCTGGCTTCGCCCAGGGCGCCGTAGCCGACGTTGGCGGCGATGGTGTCGTCGAACAGCACCACGTCCTGGCTGACCAGCGACAGGTGGGAACGCAGGCTGCGCAGCTTAAGGTCGTTGATCGGCACGTCGTCGACGTAGATGGCGCCGCTGTCGGCCAGCACGAAGCGCGGCAGCATGTTGACCAGCGTGGTCTTGCCGCTGCCGGAGCGTCCCACCAGCGCCACGGTCTGGCCGGGTTCGACCACGAAGGACACATCATTGATGGTGTCGCGGTCGGCGTCGGCGAAGCGGTGGGTGACGTTGCGGAACTCGACCTTGCCGCGCACGGGCTCGGGCAGTTCGCGCGTGCCGGTGTCGCTTTCGGGCACCTGGTCGATCAGGGTGAACACGCTTTCGGCCGACACCAGCATCTTCTGCATGCGGGCGGCCAGGTTGGTCAGGCGCTTGATGGGGTCGAATATCTGGGCCAGCGCGGCCATGAAGGAGGCGAAGCTGCCGACCGTGAGCGAGCCGTTGTTGGCCTGGCCCAGGGCGACGGCGATGACCGCGCCCACCGAGATCGAGATGCACACCTGCGTCAGGGGCGTCAGGGCGGCGTCGGCGGTGGCGGTGCGCATGGCGAAGCGGCGCAGGCGGCTGCTGACGAAATCGAAGCGGCCGCGTTCGACCTCGTAGCCGTCGAACAGCTTGATGACGCGCTGGCCGTCGATGCCCTCGCTGACCACCCGGGTCAGCTCGGCGTTCATGTTGACGGTGTCGCGGTTGATGCGGCGCAGGCGCTTGATGAAGGTGCGCGCGATCAGCACCGAGACGGGCAGCATGATCAGGATGATCAGGGTCAGCACCCACGAGGTGTACAGCAGCACGCAGATCAGGGCGATGACCACCAGGGTTTCTCGCACCAGCACCGTGATGACGTCGGTGGCGTAGCCGGTGACGTTGCCCGCGTCGATGGTGAATCGATTCAGCAGGCGGCCGGTGTCGCCGCGCTTGAAATCGGCGTCGGGCAGGCCCAGCAGGCGTTCGAACATGTCGCGCCGCATGCCCAGCAGAACGTTGTTGGCGACCCAGGCCAGCAGATAGTCGCTGAAGAAGTTGCAGACGCCGCGCAAGAAGATCAACCCGACCACCGCCAGCGGCAGCGCCCAGACATAGTACGGTTTGGCGCCCGAGAAGCCGTCGTCCAGCAGGGGCTGCATAATGACGGCCAGCGTGGGCTGCGTGGCGGCGGCGCCGGCCATCAGCAGGGTCGCCAGCACCAGCCCCTTCCAGTAGGAACCGACCCGGCTATAGATTCGGCTCCAGAGTTCAGCTTTGACAGGCTGGGAGCCTGCGGGCGCGTTGCGTGCGGCAGAATTCAATGGAATCACTCGCTTTTATACAATTGTGCCCCGGATTGTACTGGCTACGCGTTGCCGCGCGGGGCCGGGCGTCCCCCTTTCAGTTCCTATCGCGCGGTGCGCCTGTCCATGTCCGAAATCAGTTGCCTCTACGTCCGCCTGCCCAATTGGGTGGGCGATGTCTGCATGAGCCTGCCCAGCCTGCGGGCCTTGCAGGCCGCCGGCCTGCCCCTGGTTATCTGTGCCCGCCCCTGGGCGCGGGACCTGTTGGACGGGATCGACAAACGGGAGTTCCTGCCGATGCTGGGAAAAGTGGGGCCGGATAGAGCCACGGTCAGCGCCCATCGCCGCGCCCTGGGCGCCGAGGGGCGGCGCGCCCGCGGCCTGTTGTTGCCGGATTCGCTGTCCAGCGCGCTGGTGTTCCGGCTGGCGGGAGTGCCATCGGCGGGCTATCGCGACGACGGCCGCAGCTTCCTGTTGCGCTGGCCGGTAGCCAAGCCGGACGCCGCCCTGCACGCGGTGCAGTCCTGGCATCACCTGACACGCGAAGCGCTGGCCCGCTGGGGTCTGCCCACCGGCCCCGCCGACCCGGCTCCCACACTCGACCTGCCCCTGACGCCAACGCACCAGGGCGCCGCCGACCTGGCCCTGGAGGCGGCGGGCCTGGCCGGGCAGCGCTTCGTCCTGATCGCGCCCACGGCCACCGGGCTGCACAAGGGAAAGATCAAGGTGTGGCCAGGATTCGATACACTTACCCGCGCCTTGCAGGCACGGGGCCATACCGTGATAATGTGCCCCCCTCCGGCGGAAACCGACGAAGCCCGGCGCAATGCCCCGAGCGCGCAGTTGCTGCCTCCCTTGTCCCTGGGCGCGTTCGCCGCGTTGACGACCAAAGCAGCGTTGGTGGTCTGCAACGATTCCGGCGTTTCGCACGTCGCCGCGGCGGCCGGCGCGCGGGAACTCACGCTATTCGGCGTCACCCGCCCCGGCCGGACCGGACCGTGGTCGCCCCGGGCGGTGTGCATCGGTTCGGAAACGGCGTGGCCATCCGCCGAGGCGGTGCAACAGCAGGCCAACGCCATGCTGGACGATGCGCGGTAAACAGTTTGTCTTGAAATGACCATGTCGAGCTACCTCACGAATCTGATCATTCCCTACAACCTGTGCCTGGCCCTGGTGGTGGTCGGCCTGGTGCTGGGCCTGTTCCGGCTGCGCAAGACCGGCGGCGCCCTGATCCTCGCCGGCCTGCTGTGGGCGCTGGCGTGGTCGCTTCCGGTGACCTCGCTCTGGCTCGGCGGCGCGCTGGAAAACCGCTATCCGCACCTGCCGCCCGCCGAGTCTCCCACCGCCGACGCCATCGTGGTGCTGGGCGGCAATACCGCCAATGGCCGCGCCAATTGGTTCCTGCCCTACGACAAGGACACCGCCGTGGTGCGCGTCGACACCGCGGCCCAGCTCTACCTGGCGGGCCGGGCGCCCAAGGTGGTGCTGTCGGGCGGCGCGCTGGAAGGCGACGTGAGCGAGGCGCGCGGCATGGCCCACGCCATCCGCCAACAGGGCGTGCCGGAATCGGCCCTGATCCTGGAAAACGCCAGCCGCACCACTTACGAGAATGCGGCCCTGACCGAAGACCAGCTCAAGACCCGCGGCATCGGCAAGGTGCTGCTGGTCACGTCCGCCCTGCACATGCCGCGCGCCATGGCGGCGTTCTCCAAGCAGGGCGTGATCGCCATCGCCGCGCCCGCGCCCCCGCAGATCGTGGCGCCCGCCGATGGTTCGCTGAACCCGTGGCTGCCCGACCAGCGCACGTTCGACGCCAGCCGCTCCATCATCAAGGAATACGCCGGCCTGTTCGTCTACTGGCTGCGCGGGTGGGTCTGAAGATGCCGGCCTCGCTGGCGTGCCGGCCGGGGTGCGGCGCCTGTTGCATCGCGCCGTCGATCACGCGGCCGATTCCCGGCATGCCCGACGGCAAGCCGGCAGGCGTGCCCTGTATCCAGCTGCTGCCGGACATGCGTTGCGCCCTCTTCGGCCAGCCCGAGCGTCCGGCTTTCTGCGGCGGGCTGCAGGCCCAGCCCGAAATGTGCGGATCCGAGCGCGAATATGCGATCCGCTGGCTGGGGGAACTGGAACGGGCCACGGCGCCGACGCGTTGAAAGCGAAAACGGGACCTTGCGGTCCCTTTTTTTTTGCCTGCGGCCACGTCTCAGCCGCGCTCGGCCAGCACCCCGTGGTAGAGGTCTTCGTAGCGCGACGCCACGGTCTCCCAGCTCTGGTCGCGCGCGATCGCCAGGCCGCGCTCGGATAGCGCCGCGCGCAGTTCGGGTTCGTCGCCCAGGCGCTGCAGGGCCTGCGCCAGCTGCGCGCCATCGCGCGGATCCTGCAGGATGAGGGCATCCTTGCCGGCCGACAGGTATTGCGCGAATCCGCAGTAGGCGGGGGAACTGACCACGACCGGCAAGCCATGCGACATGGCTTCCAGCGGCGCCATGGCGTAGCTGTCGTTGAGCGTCGGATGGGCGTAGATGTCGGCCGCGGCAAAGTACCTGGCGACATCGGGCGTGGGATCGACCAGCGTGACGCGATTGGCCACCGCGCCGGCCGCGCGCACCCGGTCGCGGGTCGCGGCGTCGGCTCCCACCACCAGCAGGCGGTACGGCGCGGGCAGCAGCGCCAGCGCGTCCAGCAGCGCGGGCAGCCCCTTGCGCAGCGGGTTGCGAGCCACCAGCAGGCAACCGATGGTGTCCGCCTCCCAGCCCAGCGAGGCGCGCGTGGCGGCGCGCGAGTCCGCCGCTTCTGGCGCGGGCAGCTTGACGCCGGGCGCGATGATCTCGACCGGCAGCTGCGGACCGTAGCTGCGGTGCAACTGGTCCATGATCAGGCCGGACACCGCCACCACCCGACGGGCGGGCGCGCGGCGCACCCGGAATTTCTCGAGCAACAGATACGTGGCCAGCCGCGGGCTGAGCCAGGCGAGTACACGCTTGAGCGGCTTGGCCCGGGTCAGGCGGTTGTAGCGTACTGGCGTGACGTGCATGACCTGGATTTCGCCGGCCCAGCCGTTCATGTGCGAATGGACGATGTCGTAGCGGCCACGGGTCAGGCGATCGGCCTTCCAGGCGAAATACAGCACCCGCATCCAGCTGGGCAGCCAGCCGGGAAAGCGCACCGGGTGGAAGGGAAACGGCAGATCGCTGTCGAAGTCGCGCGCCACCACGGAAATATCGTGGCGCTGGCCCAGCACGCGCATGAGTTCGACGCCGTAGGCCTCGGCGCCGCCGAAGCGGTTGCCGAAGCGGTCGACCAGCAGTGCGATGCGCAGCCGCCGCTCAGCGGCGCCCGCGGGTGTCTTCATAGCGCGTCAGGCATTTCTGCAGGAAACGGAAGATGCCGGTCGAACGCGACACGGTCACTCGCGGCAGGCCGAAGGGATCGTCGCTGGCGCGCGCCAGGCCGCGCTTGGTCAACGTGGCGTTGTCGTAGCCCGCCTCGCGCGCCATGACCAGGTGTTCCGGGCCATGGTCGCCGTAGGGATAGCAGAAGGCGGTGACCGGCGCGCCGAGAGCCTGCTCCAGCACGTCCTTGGACTCGACCATCTGGCGGCGCGCCTCTTCGGGCGTCATTTCGGGCAGGTGGACGTGATCCAGGGTGTGCGAGCCGACCTCGTGGCCGGAGGCGGCCCACTGGCGCATCTCGTCGACGGTCATCAGGGGCGAAAAGGGAATGCCGATCTTGGCGTCCCAGACATTGCCGCCATCGAACTGGTTGGCCACCAGGTAGTTGGTGGCCGTGAAGCCGAGCTTGTCCAGCACCGGCATCGCATTCTGGACCACGTTGCGGTAGCCGTCGTCGAAGGTCAGGCCGAATACCTTGCCGTGGCGCTCGCCGCGCACGTACGGCATGATGTCGCGCATCGACAGGCCGCGATAACCCAGGAAGCGCATCCAGCGCATCTGGCGCGCGAAATCGTCCGGGTGCACCGTCAGGCCGCGAAACGGCGTGCCCTTGGGATTGGGCTCGCCGATCTGGTGGTACATGAGAATTGGGATAGACATAGCGCGGATTATAAGGCTCAGTGTCCGCCCAACGTACGCTGGTAGACGTCCACCGTGGCTTGCGCGAAACGCGCCAGGTTGAAGTCGCGCACCGCGGTTTCGCGGGCGTTCGCGCCCATGGCGCGGACCTGGCCGGGATCGTCCAGCATGATGCGCAGGCGCGCCGTCATGGCGGCCACGTCGCGCACCGGCACGATCCAGCCATCGACGCCGTCATTCACGTTCTCGGGCAGGCCGCCGACGTTGGTGACCAGGGCAGGCAGGCCCAGGCCCATGATCTCGCGGCAGGCGAACGACAACGCCTCGCGGTACGACAGCACGAAACCGGCGTCGCACGCGGCCAGGGCCGCCCGCACGTCGTCGAGCAGGCCGGGAAAACGCAGCTGATCGGTCATGCCCAATTCGCGCACCCGCTCCAGCTTGGCTTCGGACGGCGGATCGCCGGCCACGAGCAGCAGCACCCGCTCCTTGTCGCCCGGCGGCAAGGCCGCCACCGCGGCCACCAGGTCGAGCCAGCCCTTGTCGTAGTCGGTGCCGCCGGCGCTGCCCAGCAGCAGCTTGCCGCGCCATTGCGGGCCGAAAAAGAGTTCGCGCAGCTTGTCGACGCTCTCGGGCGCCGGCGGCGCGAAGAACTGAGTGTCGATGCCGTGGCGGATGGTGGTGATGGGACGCTTGCGGTACGGCGAATCGGACAGCAGGCCGTGGATGTAGTCGCTGACCGCGATGCTGTGGTCGGTGGCCAGCGCCACCCGCAGCTTGTGGCCGAAACTGGTGAGCGGATGGTCGTTGTGCTTGGTGAACACGATGCGCGGGCGGCGCGCCATCGCCAGCGTGGCCAGCATCACCTGCTTGTGATCGGCCGAGCCGTTGGCATGGATGATGTCGAAGCCGCCGTCCTTGATCAGGCGGCGCAGCCGCGCGCGGTCCTTGAACCAGGACGAGGGCCGCGTGGTGTAGCGCATGTCCGCGACCGTGACGCCGGGGATCGCCTTGGCGTAGCGGTACAGGCGGCTGCTGGCGGGCGCGGCGACCGTGATCTGGTGCTCGGCGGCCAGGGCGCGGCACAGGTTGATGATGTAGGTGACGTGTCCACCGCCGTTGCCGGCGTGGAAATTGGTGTAGAGAATCTTCACTTGTTCTTCTCGGCCAGGAACATCAGCTTCGAGTAACGGAAGAAACTGCCCGCCGCCGCGGTCACCGCCAGCACCAGGCCGTGGCGGCCGTCGAGGAAGCCGCGCCGGATCAGGTAGATGCGCACGAAAGTCCAGAAGCTGTGGCCCAGCGCGCCGAACACGGAAGTGCGGCGCCCCTTGGCGTACATCATGGCGGCGGCGTCCGACGAGTAGCGGTTGATCTTGGTGACCAGCGCGTCCAGGTTGTCGTACGGGTAATGATGGAAGTAGCCCTTGAGCTGCAGCGGCGGCTGGCCATTGGCCGGCACCACGCGCTCGTGCACGGCGGCGTCATTGAAGCGCGCGGCGCCGCGCTTGAACAGGCGCAGCACGTAGTCGGGCCACCAGCCGCTGTGGCGGATGTCGCGGCCGCAGAAATTCGACAGGCGGGCGATCTCGTAGGTGTCGGCGCGCGGCGCGGCCAGGGTGTCCTGGATCTCGCGCGCCAACTCCGGCGTGACACGCTCGTCGGCGTCGATCGACAACACCCAGTCACCGGTGGCCAGGTCCAGCGCGCGGTTCTTCTGCGGACCGAAGCCGGGCCAGTCGGAGGTCACTTCGACCCGCGCCCCCAGGGCCCTGGCCAGCTCCACCGTGCCGTCGGTGCTGCCCGAATCCACGACGATGAACTCGTCGGCGAAAGCAACCGACTTGAGGCATTCGGCGATGTTGGCCGCCTCGTTCTTGGTGATGACTATGACTGATAACTTCATCCGCGATTCCTAAGACGCTTTTTCCAGGCTTTCCAGGCGTGATAGCGCGGCCCCCAGAAGGGATCGCGCGACAGCCAGAGACGCCGGTTCAACCAGGTACCGCCCTGGTTGCGCACCGCGAAACGGTAAATGTGGCCGGGGTCGGCGCCAGGCGTGTTCTGGCCGAAAGGGTCGGTAGTGTACAAGTGCCGAAAGCCCGCCTGCCTGGCGGCCGCCACGTAGTCGGCGTCGAAATAGCCCTGCGGCCAGCAAAGATGATCACTGGCCTGCCCCAGGCGCTGGATCAGCGTCTCGCGCGAATCGGACAGTTCCCGCGCGATATGGGCCCGCTTGGCCTCGGTGTCGGCGCCGCAGACCTTGTCCCAGCGCGTGTGGGTGTGGGTATGCGAATGAAACTCGAAAGTGCCGGCGGCGCGCATCGCCTCGATTTCGCTCCAACGCAGCATGGCCTCGTCGCCGCGCCCGGCCGCGATCAGCTTCTTGCAGGCGTCGTGGTCGGGCGTGGCGGGCAACGGCAGGCCCTGCCCCGCGTGCGGGCGCGCCGGCCCGTCGCCGATCCAGCCGGTAATGGTGAACAGCACGGCGCGCATGCCGTGGCGCGCCAGCACCGGATGGGCATGGACCCAGTTGTTAAGATAGCCGTCGTCGAAGGTGATCAGCACCGACCGCTCGGGCGCCGGCGCGCCGGCCAGGTAGGCGGCGAACTGGTCGGTCGACAGCGACTGGTAGCCGGCCCGCGCCAGGCGCGCGATCTGCGCCTCGAAAACCTCGGGGGTGGCGGCGATCATGCCGCCGGCCGGCGTGACGTGGTGATACATCAACACCGGGACGTTGGGCGCGTTCATCCGCGCCGCTCCGCCAGCCAGCGGGTGTAGACGGCTTCGGTGGTTTCGGCCAGTCGGGCGGGCGAGAACACGCCTTCTTCCCAGACCATCTTGCGGCCCGCCTCGCCCATGCGGTGGCGCAGCGCGGCGTCATCGACCAGTCTTTCGAGCGCGGCGGTCAGCGCGGCCGGGTCCTTCGGCGGCACCAGGATGCCGGTTTCGCCGTCGCGGAACATCTCGGAAACCCCGCCGACATCGGTGCCGATGACCGGCAGGCCGCTGGCCTGGGCCTCGACGTAGACGGTGCCGGACGCTTCCTGCTGGGTCGCCAGCGCGAACAGATCACAGCCGGCCAGCAGGTTGGGCACGTCGCGCCGCATCCCCATCAGGTGGATGCGATCGGCCAGGCCGCGTTCGGCCACGTAGGCCTGGGTCTGCTCGAACACCGGCGATCCCCCGCCCACGAATACCAGGTGCAGCTTGGGACGGGCGGCCATCAGCGGCGCGATGGCGTCGATCAGGTCCTTGTGGCCCTTGGTGGCGCGCATCACGGCCACACAGCCGACCACCACGTCATCGGCCGCCAGGCCGAGTTCCTCGCGCAGCGTGGAATGCTCGACCGGCGGCGGCAACACGATGGGCGAATAAACCGTGGCGACGTGGTCGGCCGGCACGCCGCGTTCGATCAGATGCTCGCGCACGTGGTCGCTGACGGTGGTGACGCGGTGCGGCAGGCGCGTGTATGACCACAACGAACCGACCTTGTTGGACAAGTGGCGGGTGCGGACGATCAGCGGCGTGCCCGCCAGCCGGCCGGCCGCCGCGGCGATCACCGTATCGCGCCGGCTGTGGGTATTGAGCACGTCGAAACGCCCTTCGCGCAGGATGCGGCGGATGGCGATGACGCCCTTGACGTAATTGACGGGACCGTCCATTTCCAGCGTGTGCACCGTGAATCCGGCATCCGACAGGCGCTCGGCCAGCAGGGCGGTGGGCTGACAGATGGCTTCGAGGTGATGGCCACGCGCGCGCATGGCGTTCATTTCCTTGAAGATCCGGCCTTCCTGGCCACCGAAACTGGTGGCGGCTTCCGAATGGACGATACGCATCAGTAGGTGACCTCCACGCCGTTGGGCTTGGTCCAGGCATTCAGGTTTTCGAGCAGGGTATCGGCCATGCGGACCCGCCATTCCTCGCCCAGCCGCACCGTGCACAGGAAATTGTTCTTGGTGTAGACGATGTCCACCGGCACGCCGGGGATGCCGTTCTCGGGCTCGGCGCGGAACGGGTTGAGCATCTGGCGCAGGCGCGCGGCGTCGGCGCCGCCGTTGAGCTTGACGCGCAGCGACTTGGCGCGCGCCTCGCGCGCCAGCTGCAGGTCGTAGAGCTGCTCGGCGACGATGCGCATGCCGCCCGAGTAGTCGTCGTTGCTGACCTTGCCCTGGACGATGACCAGTTGGTCTTCGCGCAGGCGGTTGCGGTGCTTTTCGTAGAGCTCGTTGAAGACCGAGATCTCGACCTGCGCGGTGCCGTCGTCCAGCACCGCGAACACCATCTTGCCGCGACGGGTCATCATGACGCGCACGCTGGCCAGCACCCCGCACATCCATTGCAGGTCGCGCTGCGGCTCGACCCGCGCCAGCTGCATCGGCACGATCTGGCGCACTTCGTCGCGCCAGGCGTCGAACAGGTGGCCGCTGTAGTAGTAGCCCAGCGCCGATTTTTCCTCGGTCAGCTTCTTGTGCAGGTCCCACGGCGCGACCTTGGCCAGTTCGCCGGCCACCACGTCGCTGCTGTCGTCGCCGAACAGCGAGGACTGGTTGGCGCTGCGCGCGGCCTGCTCGGCCGCTTCCATGGCGGTGGGCACCGAGGCCAGCATGGCGGCGCGATTGGGTTCGATGGTGTCGAACGCGCCGGCCTTGATCAGGGCCTCGATGGTGCGACGGTTGACCGCGTGCTTGCTGACGCGGCGGCAGAAGTCGAACAGGTTCTGGAACGGACCGCCTTCCTTGCGCGCGCGCAGGATGTCCTCGACCGCGCCCTGCCCCGTGCCCTTGACCGCCCCCAGGCCGTAGCGCATGGTGCGCGGCGGCTTGCCCTTTTCGGTGTGCTTGTCAGCCACGGGTTCGAAGCGGTAGCCCGAGAAATTGACGTCGGGGGGCAGCACCTCGACGCCGTTGTCCTGGGCGTCGCGGCAGAAGATCTGGACCTTGTCCGTGTCGTCCATGTCGGAGGACATGGTGGCGGCCAGGAACTCGGTCGGGTGGTAGGCCTTGAGCCAGGCGGTCTGGTAGGAGATCAGCGCGTACGCGGCCGAGTGCGACTTGTTGAAGCCGTAGCCCGCGAACTTCTCCATCAGGTCGAACAGCTTGACCGCGAGGTCGGGGTCGTGGCCCTTTTCCTTGGCGCCCTTCTCGAACAGTTCGCGGTGCTTGGCCATTTCCTCGGGCTTTTTCTTGCCCATGGCGCGGCGCAGCAGGTCGGCGCCGCCCAGCGAGTAGCCGCCGATGATCTGCGAGATCAGCATCACCTGTTCCTGGTAGACGATGACCCCGTAGGTGCTCTTGAGCGTGCTCTCCAGATCGTTGTGGAAGTAGTCCACCGCGGCGCGGCCGTGCTTGCGGTTGACGAAGTCGTCCACCATGCCCGATTCCAGCGGCCCCGGACGGTACAGGGCCAGCATGGCGATGATGTCTTCGAAGGTGTTGGGCCGCAGCTTCTTGAGCAGCTCCTTCATGCCGCGCGATTCCAGCTGGAACACCGCGGTGGTGTTGGCGTCGCACAGGATCTTGTAGGCGGCCGGATCGTCGAGGCTGAGCGCCATGACGTCGAAGTCGCGCTTGTCCTCGTTGAACTGGCGCACGTAGCGCACGGCCCAGTCCAGGATGGTCAGGTTGCGCAGGCCCAGGAAGTCGAACTTGACCAGGCCGGCGGCTTCGACGTCGTCCTTGTCGAACTGCGACACCGCGCTGTTCTCCTGCCCCGGCTGGCAATACAGCGGGCAGAAGTCGGTGAGCTTGCCGGGCGCGATCAGCACGCCGCCGGCGTGCATGCCGATGTTGCGCGTCAGGCCTTCGAGCGGCTTGGCCAGGTCGACCAGCGCGCGCACCTCCTCTTCCTGCTCGTAGCGGTCCTTGAAGGCCGGTTCGTCCTTCAGGGTGCGCTCGAGCGTCCAGGGGTCCATCGGGTTGAACGGGATCAGCTTGGACAGGCCGTCGCAGAACATGTAGGGCATGTCCAGCACCCGGCCGGCGTCGCGCACCACGGCCTTGGCGCCCAGCGTGCCGAAGGTGGCGATCTGGCTCACGGCGGCGCGGCCGTATTTTTCTTTGACGTAGTCGATGACGCGTTCGCGGTTGTCCTGGCAGAAGTCGATATCGAAGTCGGGCATCGAGACCCGCTCGGGATTCAGGAAGCGCTCGAACAGCAAGTCGTAGCGGATCGGATCCAGGTCGGTGATGCCGAGCGCGTACGCCACCAGCGAACCGGCGCCCGAACCCCGGCCCGGGCCGACCGGCACGCCGTTGTTCTTGCCCCAGTTGATGAAGTCCTGCACGATCAGGAAGTAACCCGGGAAGCCCATCTGGATGATGGTCTTGCATTCCCAGCGCAGGCGTTCGTAGTACTGCTCGCGCTTGGACGCGCGCTCGGCTTCATCCGGGAACAGGAAGGCCATGCGCTTTTCCAGGCCCTCTTCGGACAGCTGCACCAGGTAGTCGTCCAGCGACACACCGTCGGGCGTGGGGAAGTTGGGCAGGCGCGGCTTGCCCAGCACCAGGCTGAGGTTGCAGCGCTTGGCGATCTCGACCGTATTGGCCAGCGCCGAGGGCACGTCCGCAAAGCGACGCGCCATTTCCTCGGAACTGAGCAGGTACTGTTCCTTGCTGAAGCGGCGCACGCGGCGCGGGTTGGCCAGGATCTCGCCTTCGGCGATGCAGACACGGGCCTCGTGCGCCTGGAATTCGTATTCGTCCAGGAACTGCACCGGGTGCGTGGCCACCACCGGCAGGCCGGCCTCGGCCGCCAGGCGCATGGCGGCCTGGGTGTAGGCCTCGTCGCCGTCCATGCCGGCGCGTTGCAGCTCGATGTAGTAGCTGCCCGGGAACATATGCGCCCACTGGCGCGCCAAGGCCAGCGCCGACACCGCGTTGCCGGCGTCCAGCGCCTGGCCGACGTCGCCGCCGCGGCCACCCGACAGCACGATCAGGCCGTCCTGGCCCTGCAGCCATTCACGGCGGATCTCGGCCCGGCCCTTGCCCTGGTTGGTGAGGAACGCGCGCGACAGCAGTTCGCACAGGTTCAGGTAGCCCTGGTGGTTGCGCACCAGCAGCAACACGCGAAACGGCTTGGCGGGATCGTCGTCGTTGCTCAGCCAGACGTCACAGCCGGCGATGGGCTTGATGCCCGCGCCGCGCGCGCCCTTGTAGAACTTGATCAGGCCGAACAGGTTCGACAGATCGGTCAGCGCGACAGCCGGCTGGCCCAGCTTGGCGACACGCTTGATGAGGTCGGGAATGCGCACGATGCCATCCACTACCGAGAACTCGGAATGGACGCGCAGGTGGACAAAAGGGGACGGAGTTGTTACGGCTTCGGACATAGGAGGAATTGTACCTAGTCGGAGGGCCTAAAACCGCCCTGCGGACGATTCCTCCACGGCCTGTTCGGCGACGCTGTGTAACAATAGGCGATTGCACCTGACTCACCCGCCGCAGGACGAGATTTACGTATGAAATGGCTGATACCCGGGATCTGGCTTGCCGCCATCCTGTTCGCGCACTTCCGTGGCCGCGTCAAGCTGCCGCTGGGCCGGCAACTGCTGGATCACTCGGTGCTGCTGGCGCCGGTCAACGCCTTCATGGTGCTGACCTCGCGCGTGCCGTCCACCCCTTACCTGACCACCAGCGAGATCGCCGAACTCAAGGTGCTGGACGACAACTGGGAAACGATCCGCGACGAAGCCCTGCAGATGGCCGAGCTGCGCCGCATCAAGGCGGCCGACAGCCACAACGACATCGGCTTCAATTCCTTCTTCAAGTACGGCTGGAAGCGCTTCTACCTGAAGTGGTATGACGCCCGCCACCCCTCGGCCGAGGAACTGTGCCCCAAGACGGTGGCCATCCTGAAGACGCTGCCCAAGGTCAAGGCGGCGATGTTCGCCGAGCTGCCGCCGGGCGGCAAGCTCAACGCCCACCGCGACCCGTTCGCCGGCTCGCTGCGCTACCACCTGGGGCTGACCACGCCCAACGACGACCGCTGCCACATCATCGTCGACGGCGAATCCTACAGCTGGCGCGACGGCGAAAGTGTGGTGTTCGACGAGACCTACGTGCACGAGGCCTACAACCACACCGACCAGAACCGCATCATCCTGTTCTGCGACGTCGAGCGGCCGCTCAAGTGGGGCTGGGCCGAGGCCTTCAACCGCTGGTTCGGCCGCGTGGTGATGTCGGCGGCCAGCTCGCCCAACGACGGCGGCGACCAGACCGGCGCCATCAACAAGCTGACCCATGCGCACTGGGTCATCGACCAGAAGCGCAAGGCCTTCAAGGCCTGGAACCGCAACGTCTACAAGGCCACCAAGTACGGCCTGATCATCCTGGTGATCGCGGGCTTCATCGCCCTGTGATCGGGCCGACCGCGCGGATCGCGCGGTCATCACGCCACCACGGCGGGCCGTCCGGCCCGCCGCTCCCCACCCTAACCCGCGGCGCGCTCCGGCAAGCTCAACAGGCCGGTGTGGTAGTCGTAGCCATAGATCTCGCCATAGCGGCCCCACTCCACCGCGATCTTCAGCACGCGCTCGGCTTCGTCGGGTTTGAGGAATTCCTCCAGCGAATCCAGGAAATTCCTTTCCGGCAGCTCGCCGGCGGGTTCCTGTTCCAGGCTGTGGCGGATATGCGCGGCCAGCGGCACGTGGGCCAGCAGTTGGCGGCCGAAGATGGCCTGCTTCTGGTCCTGGTCGGCCTGCACGTAGCGCTGGCCCAGCGGCGTCAGGTAGATGTCGCCCTTGTCGATCTGGGCCAGCCCGAACAAGCCCAGCGCTTCGCAGGCCGGCAGCAGGTCGTCGTCGGAGATCTCGGCTTCCTCGGCCAGCTTGGGCAGGTCGGCGCGGCCATTGAACGGCGCCTCGGCCAGCACGTCCAGCACACCTTCCATGCGCTCGACCTCGGTATGCGGAAAGCGGTAGCCCAGGCCCTGCTGGCGCGGCGTCGGCATGTCGTGGGCCGGGCGCTGCGTCATCAGCGCGTAGACCTCGTCGATCAGTGCACGCACCTGCGGCGAATCGGCATTGCGCGGCCGCGGCAGGCCGATCTGCACCTGGCTGCGGATGCGGCCGGGGTCGCTGGAGAACACGATGATGCGGTCGGCCATCATGACCGCTTCCTCGATGTTGTGGGACACGATCAGGATGCCCTTGGTCGAGATGCGGCTCTCGTCCCATAGTTCGAGCATGTCGTCGCGCAGCGTTTCGCCGGTCAGCACGTCCAGGGCCGAGAAGGCCTCGTCCATCAGCAGCACGTCGGGATTCATGACCAGGGCGCGGGCGATGCCCACGCGCTGGCGCATGCCGCCGGACAGCTCGCGCGGCAAGGCCCCGCCGAAGCCGCCCAGCCCCATCAGGTCCAGCACCGCGTCGGCGCGCCTGGCGCGCTCGGCCGGCGCCACGCCCTGGGCTTCCAGCCCCAGCTCGACGTTCTGCTGCGCGGTCAGCCACGGGAACAGCGCGAACGATTGGAACACCATGGCGATGCCTGCCGCGGGGCCGTACACCGGCTGGCCGCGGTAGGTGACGGTGCCCTGGTCGGCGTTGACCAGCCCCGCCATGATGCGCAGCAGGGTCGACTTGCCCGAACCGGACTTGCCCAGCAGGGCCACGATCTCGCCTTCGCGCAGCGTGAAGTCCACGTGTTCCAGCACGTGCCGGGCAGTGCCATCCGCGGCGCGGAACGATTTGCCGACATCGTGCAGTTCAATCAGGAAATTGGAAGGCATGGAGACTCCTACCGGCCGCGGTCTTCGGCCAGCAAATACAGTTTGCGCCAGAAAAACCGGTTCAGCAGCATGACGAAAATGCTCATGACGCCAATGCCGAGCGCGATGCGGTGGAAATCGCCCTGCTCGGTCATCTGCTTGATGTAACTGCCCAGGCCGTCGGCCACCAGCGAGGTATTGCCCCAGGACACGTACTCGGCCACGATGCTGGCGTTCCAGGAGCCGCCGCTGGCGGTGATGGCGCCGGTGATGAAACTGGGAAACACCGCCGGCAGGTAGACCCGGCGCCACAGCAGCCAGCCCTTCAGGCCCAGGTTGCCGGCCGCCAGGCGCAATTCATTGGGAATGGTCGAGGCGCCCGCCACCACGTTGAACAGGATGTACCACTGGGTGCCGAAGATGATCAGCGGGCTGAGCCAGATGTTCGGATTGAGCTTGAACGCCACCATCACAAACACCACGGCCGGAAACAGCAGGTTGACCGGGAACGCCGCCAGGAACTGCGCCACCGCCTGCACCCGTTGCGAATACCGGGGCCGCAGGCCGATCCAGACCGCGATCGGCACCCAGATCAGCGACGCAAGTCCGATCAGCACCATCACCCGCGCCAGGGTGATGCCGCCCAGGCCGACCACGTGCAGCACCTCGCCCCAGCCCACTTCCTGGTGCACGAACACGACCAGCTTGTAGGTCGCCAGCAGCGCGGCCGCGGCCAGCAGCGAATCCCAGATGCGGGTCCAGCGCGGGTCCGGCGCCTTGGCGCGGGCGCGGATCGAGGTGCCGTCGTAGGGCACGCTGAACCAGCCCAGCGCGCGCCGCATCCGCGCCCAGAACATGTTCGACAGGGCCTGCATCCAGCGGCTGCGGCGGGTCCAGTCCAGCAACCAGGACTGTTGCGCCACGTCGGCCTGCGATTCCTCGAAGCGGAACTTGTCGGCCCAAGCCAGCAGCGGGCGGAAGAACAACTGGTCGTAGAGCAGGATGCCGGCCATCATGGCGCCGATGGCCCAGGCGATGGCGCGGCCGTTTTCGGCGTCGATGGCCACCGCGATGTACGAGCCGATGCCGGGCAGCTTGATGTCCTGCCCGGCCACCGAGATGGCCTCGGCCGCCACCAGGAAGAACCAGCCGCCGGACATGGACATCATCATGTTCCACAACAGGCCCGGGGTGGCGTACGGCAGCTCCAGGCGCCAGAAACGCTGCCAGCCGGACAGCCGGAACACCCGCGCGGCCTCGTTCAGCTCGGCCGGCACGGTGCGCATCGACTGGTACAGGCTGAACGCCATGTTCCAGGCCTGCGAGGTGAAGATGGCGAAGATCGCCGCGCACTCCACGCCCAGCAGGTTGCCGGGAAACAGCGCGATGAAGGGCGCGATGGCGATGGCCTGGAAACCCAGGATGGGCACCGATTGCAGGATGTCCAGCATCGGGATCATGGCTTTTTCGGCGGTGCGGAACTTGGCCGCGATGGCCGCGAAAACGAAGCTGAACAGCAGCGAAAAGGCCAGCGCCGTGAACATCCGCAGGATGGTGCGCAGCAGGTAGTACGGCAGGTAGATCGGATCCAGCGAGATCGGCAGTTCTTCGCCGACGGCGAAGGGGCGGCTCATCTGCGAGGCGCCATAGGCCATGGCGGCCAGCACCCCCAGCACCAGGGGCAGGAGCGCCCAGTCCCAGCGATTGGGCGAGGAGCGGGACGACGCGGACGGGCGCGTCCGGGTGCTGAAGAGCTCGAACATGTCGGCAATGCTCCAGGGAGCGGGGGTGAAGGCCCGCGCATTGAAGCATAACCAGATGACGCGTCACTGAACAGAAAACGACTGAAATCTGGCGGTAATACGGGACGGCTCGCGCCGCCCCGTATTCCTCGGTTGACGGGGCCGCGCCGGCCTCGCCTGAACCAGCAAGATCAGCGCTGCAGGGATTCCCAGCTTTTCATCAGGCGCTTGACCGACACCGGCATCGGCGTGCGCAATTCCTGCGCGAACAGGGCTACCCGCAGCTCCTCCAGCAACCAGCGGAACTCGTCCAGGCGCGGGTCGGGCGCCCCCTTCAGGGCCGAGCGGGCCCGCTGGTACTGGGTCACGAGCGGGGCCATCTCGGCCACCAGCTTGGCATCGCGGCCCGGATCGGCGCGCAGCTTGTCGATGCGCGCCACCGCCGCCTTCAGGTAGCGCGGGAAATGCGACAGCTGGGGGTAAGGGGTGTCGCGGATGAACCACTTGGGCATCAGCGCCCCCAGCTGCTGCTGCAGGTCGGCATAGGCCGCGGCGTGCGGCTTGGCCTGCGGCAGCTTGCGCTGCAGGGCCGCGTATTCGGTCAGGATCGTGCCCGCCAGGCGCGCCACTTCCTGCGCCAGCAGGCCCAGCCGGCCCTTGCCCTCGGCCCGGCGCGCCTCGAACTGCTGCTCGTTGACCGGCCAGGGCTCGGCCAGGCAGGCCTGGCCCAGGGCGCAGTCGATGATCTGGTCGCGCAGTTCTTCCTGCGTGCCCAGCGTCATGTAGAGCATGCTGATCCTGGTCAGGTCGGCCAGGTTCTTTTCCAGGAACTTGACCTGCTCGCGCAGGCCCAGCCGGAACAGCTTGAGCAGGCCGGCGCGGTGCGCCTTGCGGGCCTCGTCCGGGTCGTCGAACACGTCCAGGTCGCAATGCGCGCCGCGGTCGACCAGCGCCGGGTAACCGATGACCGACTGGCCGCGGCGCTTGATCTCCATGATCTCCGGCAGCGGGCCGAAGGTCCAGGCGGTCAGGTTCTCGTGCGCCAGCGCCTGCGCCACCTGGGTGTCGCTGGCGGCCAACTGCTGGAAGGTGGCCTGGGCCTGCTTGCCGAACTCGGCGCGCAACTGCGCGAGGTTGCGGCCGGCGGCCAGCATGCGGCCGTGCTCGTCGACCACGCGGAAGTTCATGAACAGGTGCGCCGGCAGCGTCTCGAGCTTGAAGTCGGCGGCGGCCGGGCGCACCTGCACCTGGTCCCACATGTCGGCGATCAGGGCGTCCACCAGGCCGGTCTGCGGGTCGCCCAGGCGCTCGAACCAGCGGTCGTAGAAGCCGGCGGCGTAGTCGGGCAGCGGCACACAGTGGCGGCGCAGCTTCTGCGGCAGCGACTTGAGCAGCAGGTGCACCTTCTCCTTGAGCATGCCGGGCACCAGCCATTCGCAGCGCGCCGGATCGATCTGGTTCAGGGCGAACAGCGGCACCGCCAGCGTCACGCCGTCGCGCGGCGAGCCAGGCTCGAAGTGGTAATCGAGCGCCATCGACACGCCCTGCCACTCCACCTTCTTGGGGAAGACGTCGGTGGTGACGCCGGCGGCCTCGTGCCGCATCAGTTCGTCGCGCGTCAGCAGCAGCTTGGCGGCTTCGGCCTTGTCGAGGCCGTTGACCCACTTTTCAAGCGTCGCGGTCTGCGAGATGTCGGCCGGCAGCTGGCGGTCATAGAAGGCGTAGATCAGCTCGTCATCGACCAGGATGTCGGGGCGGCGGGTCTGATGCTCAAGTTTCTCGATGCCGGCGATCAGCTTGCGGTTGTGGGCCACGAAGGCCAGGCGCGTGTCGATCTCGCCCGGCACCAGCGCCTGGCGGATGAACAGTTCGCGCGCCTCGCGCGGATGGACCCGGCCGTACTGGATGCGGCGGCCGCTGTAGATGGTCAGGCCATAGAGCGTGGCGCGTTCGTTGGCCACCACCTGGCCGGCCTTCTTTTCCCAGCGCGGGTCCGACCAGTTCTTGCGGATCAAATGGGCGCCGACCTTTTCCAGCCAGACCGGATCGATGCGCGCCACGCAGCGCGCATACAGGCGGGTGGTCTCGACCAGTTCGGCGGCGACGATCCAGCGGCCGGCCTTCTTCACCAGGCGCGAGCCCGGATGGATGTGGAAGCGGATCTCGCGGGCGCCCTGGTAATGGCCGCCCTCGTCGCTCTTGAAGCCGATGTTGCCCAACAGGCCCGACAGCAGCGCCATGTGCAGCTGTTCGTAGGTGGCCTCGACCTGGTTGACGCGCCAGCCCTGCTCGCCCACCAGGGCGGCCAGCTGGGTGTGGACGTCGTGCCATTCGCGCAGCCGGATGGGCGACAGGAAGTTCTGCCGCAGCAGGCCCACCAGCTTGCGCTGCGAGGCCTTGTGCTGCACCTGCTCGCCGTACCAGCGCCACAGCTTGAGGAAGGAGATGAATTCGGACTTGTCGTCGGCGAACTTGGCGTGCGCGGCTTCGGCCGCCTCGCGTTCCTGCATGGGCCGGTCGCGCGCGTCCTGCACCGACAGCGCCGAAGCGATGATCAGCATTTCCGCCAGGCACTGGTGCTCGCGCGCGGCCAGGATCATGCGGCCGATGCGCGGGTCCACCGGCAGCTTGGCCAGTTCGTGGCCGGTCTGGGTCAGGACGAACGAGGCGCCGGTGCGGCTGGCGTCGTCGCCATCATCGGCGGCCGCCAGTTCGATCGCGCCCAGTTCCTGCAGCAGGTGGTAGCCGTCGGCCACCGCGCGCCCGGGCGGGGCCTCGACGAACGGGAACTGCTCGATGTCGTCCAGCTTGAGCGACTTCATGCGCAGGATCACGGACGCCAGCGAGGAACGCAGCACCTCGGGGTCGGTGAAGGCGGCGCGGGCGTTGAAGTCGACTTCGTCGTAGAGGCGGATGCAGACACCGGGGCCGACCCGGCCGCAACGGCCGGCGCGCTGGTTGGCCGAGGCGCGGCTGACCGGTTCGATGCGCAGCTGCTCGACCTTGTTGCGCCACGAATAGCGCTTGACCCGCGCCAGGCCGCTGTCGACCACGAAGCGGATGCCGGGCACCGTCAGCGAGGTTTCGGCCACGTTGGTGGCCAGCACGATGCGGCGCGCGTTGCCGCGCGGATGGAAGATCTGTTCCTGCTCGGCCTGCGACAGGCGCGCGTACAGCGGCAGTACCTCGGTGCCGGCCGGGTGGCGCTTGCGCAGCGCTTCGGCCGATTCGCGGATCTCGCGCTCGCCCGGCAGGAACACCAGCACGTCGCCGGGGCCGTGGCGGGCGCATTCGTCGACCGCGTCGACGATGGCGTCGATCAGGTCGCGTTCCTCGTCGCCCGACATGCGCTCGCGGTCGCGGCCAGGCCTGGCGGGCGCGGCCTCGTCCTCGGCGGCTTCCTCGCGCACCGGACGGTAGCGCACCTCGACCGGATACAACCGGCCCGAGACCTCGATCACCGGCGCCGGCTTGTCCTCGGACGCAGCGAAATGGCGGGCGAAGCGCTCGGCGTCGATGGTGGCCGAGGTGATGATGACTTTCAGGTCGGGACGGCGCGGCAGCAGCTGCTTGAGATAGCCCAGCAGGAAGTCGATGTTCAGGCTGCGTTCGTGCGCCTCGTCGATGATGATGGTGTCGTAGCGGCGCAGGAGCGGGTCGCGCTGCGACTCGGCCAGCAGGATGCCGTCGGTCATCAGCTTGATCGACGCATTGGGGCCGGTGCGGTCGTTGAAACGCACCTGGTAGCCCACCACCTCGCCCATCGGCGTGTTCAGTTCCTCGGCGATGCGCTTGGCCACCGAGGTGGCGGCCAGCCGCCGCGGCTGGGTGTGGCCGATCATCTTCTGGCGGCCGCGGCCCAGTTCCAGGCAGATCTTGGGCAATTGGGTGGTCTTGCCCGAGCCGGTCTCGCCGCTGACGATGACCACCTGATGGCCGGCGATGGCGCGCGCGATTTCCTGGCGCCGCGCGCTGACGGGCAGGTCTTCGGGGTAGGTCACGGAGGGAATGGGCCGCTCGGGGCGGGGCGCCTGGCGGGCCGCCGGGGCCGCGGCATCGGCACGCGGCTTGCGGGGGCCCCGGGTCGGCCCGTCGGCCGGCACGGGCGGCCGCGGGCGGGAAGATTCTGGCATGTACGATTTGTCCGGTTAGCTGCCTATTATATAAACGGCCGCCGGTCATATAATTTCGCCACGCCGTCCCATGACGGCGCGTTGACGCGGCCCCTGGGCCGCGTTGTTGCCACTCTCAGGAATCGCCCCACCCATCATGCCCGACCTGGAACCAGACACCGTCTCCGCCCTTGAAGCCCCCGAATTCGCCCCTGCCCAGTTCGTCCGATGGTTCCGAGACGTCGCGCCCTACGTGCATGCGTTCCGAGGCAAGACCTTCGTGGTGGCGTTTGGCGGTGAATTGGTGCAGGCCGGGGCGCTGAACGCGCTGGTGCAGGACCTGTCGCTGCTGTCGTCGCTGGGCATCCGCCTGGTGCTGGTGCATGGCTCGCGCCCCCAGGTCAACGAACAACTGCGCCTGAAGGGCTTCACCCAACAGTTCGACCGCGGCCTGGCGCCCACCGACGCGGCCGCGCTGGAATGCGCCAAGGAAGCCGCCGGCGAGATCCGCCTGGACATCGAGGCCGCCTTCAGCCAGGGCCTGCCCAACACGCCGATGTCGCACGCGCACATCCGCGTCATTTCGGGCAACTTCGTCACCGCCCGCCCCACCGGCGTGCTGGACGGCGTGGACTACAAGCACACCGGCCAGGTGCGCAAGATCGACGTCGACGCGCTCAAGTTCGCCATCGAAAAGGGTTCGTCGGTAGTGCTGCTGTCGCCGCTGGGCTTCTCGCCCACCGGCGACGCCTTCAACCTGGCCATGGAAGACCTGGCCACCAGCGTGGCCGTGGCGCTGCGCGCTGAAAAGCTGATCTTCCTGTCCAGCGGCCAGGGCGTGCTCAATGACGACGGCTCGGTCGACACCGAACTGGCCCGGATCGACGCCGACGCGCTGCTGGCGGGCGGCTCGCTGGACGAGGAAACCGGCGCCTACCTGCAATACGCGTCGCTGGCGGTCAAGCGCGGCGTGGCCCGCGCCCACCTGGTGCCGTTCGCGCTGGACGGCAGCGTGCTGCTGGAGATCTTCACTCACGATGGCGTCGGCACCATGGTGGTAGAGGACACGCTGGACGACCTGCGCCCGGCCACGCTCGATGACGTTGGCGCCATCCTCAGCCTGATCGAGCCGCTGGAAGCCGACGGCACGCTGGTGCCGCGCCCGCGCAGCGTGATCGAGCGCGACGTCGAGAACTTCACCGTGCTCGAGCACGACGGCGTGATCTACGGCTGCGCCACGCTGCACAACTTCCCCGAGGATCACATGGCCGAGATGGCCTGCCTGATCGTGCACCCCGAATGGCAGGGGTCCGGCGAGGGCGAGATCCTGCTGCGCCACATGGAATCGCGCGCCCGCGCCAGCGGCGCCAAGCGGCTGTTCGTGCTGACCACGCGCACCTCGCACTGGTTCATGAAGCGCGGCTTCGTGCAGGGCGGCATCGCCGACCTGCCGCGCGAAAAGCAGAACAACTACAACCGCTCGCGCAACAGCCTGGTGTTCATCAAGAAGCTGTGACGCGGCCCCGCCCCGGGCTGGCCCCCGAGGCCTAACCGCAGTGTCCGCAGGGGCTTGGCGGCCTTCCGGCGCCAAGCCCGCTAAAATGGCGCATTACCCATTCTTTCCGGCAGCGAACCATGGCCCGTACCGTCAACTGTGTGAAATTGAAGCGTGAAGCCGAAGGGCTGGATTTTCCGCCCTACCCCGGCGAACTCGGCACCCGCATCTGGCAAAGCATTTCCAAGGAAGCTTGGGAAGAGTGGAAGCAGGTGCAGACCCGCCTGGTCAATGAAAACCGCCTGAACCTGGCCGACGCCCGCGCCCGCAAGTACCTGCAGCAGCAGATGGAACGCTTCCTGTTCGAGGACGGCAGCGTCGAAGCCCAGGGCTACGTTCCGCCCTCGGCCTGATCGCGCCACGCCGCGCGCGCGACCCCTCCTGCGAAGCCCCTCGTCCGCGAGGGGCTTCGTGCTTCTGGCCGGTCGATCCGGCCATGCCCGTGGCTGGCTTAAGATTCCATTATTGCTGGCCGTATTAACGCTGTCATGAAAGAAGATCCGAGTTCCGCCTCTTCCTCCGACCTGCCCCCGGCCATCCGGCGTGCGCTGGCGGTGGCCCCCGACCGCAAGCACGGCACGCTCCACGACGTGCGGCACGTCGTCATCCTGATGCAGGAAAACCGGTCCTTCGACCACTATTTCGGCAGCCTGCCCGGCGTGCGCGGCTTTGCCGATCCGCATCCGGTGCCCACCCCGGCCGGCGATGTCCTGACACAAGCCGACGGCGCCGAGCGAGTCCGCCCCTATGCGCTGCAAGGTGAGTACGCCAGCGACACGCCCGTGGGCTACATCACTCCGCATACCTGGGACGACGCCCAGCGCGCCTGGAACGACGGCCGCATGGACCAATGGCTGGCCGCCAAGCGCCGCCTGGGCATGGGTGCCTACCGCCCCGCCGAAGTGCCGTTCCAGACGGCGTTGGCCAATGCCTTCACACTGTGCGATGCCTACCACTGCTCGGTCCAGGCCGGCACCAATCCGAACCGCCTGTTCCTGTGGACCGGCACCAATGACCCGCTGGGACGCGCTGGCGGACCGGCGTTGGTCAACACCTTCGACCGGCTCGGCCCGGCCGACCAGGGCTACGGGTGGACCACCTATCCTGAACGCCTGCAGGCCGCCGGCATCGACTGGCGCATCTACCAGGACATGGCGGACAACTTCCACGACAACCCGCTCGCCGGCTTCCGCCAGTACCGGCGCCAGCACGAGGCCGGCGGCGCCGACGCGCCGCTACGCGACCGGGGCCTGTCCACCCACACCCTGGACGACCTGGCGCATGACGTGGAACAGGGCACGCTGCCGCAGGTCTCCTGGATCATCGCTCCCGCCGCCGACTCCGAACATCCCGAGGTCTCGTCGCCGCGCCAGGGCGGCGCCTACACCGAACGCGTGCTCGAGATCCTGACGCGCAACCCCGCCGTCTGGAGCGGCTGTGTACTCCTCGTCACCTACGACGAGAACGATTGCTTTTTCGACCATATGCCACCGCCCGCGCCGCCCGCGCGCGAGACCGACGGCCGCTCGGGCGGCTTGTCGACGGTGGAGCTGGATGGCGAATACCACGACACCCGCCACGGCCCCAGCGCCGCCACCCCGGACGACCCCGCCGCCCTGCATGGCCGCGGCTTCGGCATGGGGCCGCGCGTGCCGATGCTGGTGGTGTCGCCGTGGAGCCGCGGCGGCTGGGTCAATTCGCAAGTGTTCGACCACACCTCTGTGATCCGTTTCCTGGAGGCCCGCTTCGGCGTGGCCGAGCCCAACATCAGCGCCTGGCGCCGCGCCGTGGCCGGCGACCTGACCTCGGCCTTCGATTTCGCCGGCGACCGGGCCACGCTGCACGCCGACAGCGCGCGCCACACCTGCGCCCTGCCCTATGCCCTGGAGGCCGTGGGCCGCATGACCGCCGACGGCGAACACTACCGCCTGACCTTCCGCAACCCGGGCACGGCGGGCGCGGTGCTGCACGTCTACGACCGCCGGGCGCTGGAGCGCGCCCCGCGCCGCTATACCGTCGGTGCCGGCGCGCGGCTGGATGACGGCTGGCGTCTCGACGCCGAAGGCGCCTATGACCTGTGGCTGCTGGGTCCGGACGGCTTCCACCGCAGGTTCCGCGGCGACACCCGGGATGCCGGCCTGTTGGAAACGCAGCTGGTGCCGGTGACCTCCGGCATTCGCCTGCGCCTCATCAACCACGGCGACACCCACCTGCCGGTGCAGATCGAATCACGCATGGGCGACGGTTGGCGCGCCATGGCCCATGTGCAGGCCGGCGGCGCGCTGGAACTGAAATACGCCGGTTGCGAAGGCTGGTACGACCTGGACGTCAGCGCCCAGGGCCTGCCGGCCTTCGGCCGGCGGCTGGCCGGGCGCATCAACGCCGGCAAGTCGGGCGTACCGGACCCGCGCCTGTGCCAGGGCGCCGAGTTGCCGCTGTAGGCAGCCGGACACGTAAAAAAACCCCAGCGCGCCGTGGCGCCTGGGGTTTTTTGCCGCCGGGCCGCCCCAAGGCAAAAACGCCCCCTCGGGGGCAGCGACCCGCGCAGCGGCGGAGCGTGGGGCTTTTTCTGTTGCCTCCCGGCAGGACGGGCGGCGCGGCCGCCGCGGCGATCAGTCGTCCTGCCCGGGGGTATCCTCTTCGCCGCGCGCCAGGCGCTCGGTGTTCTTGACGCCGGTGTGGCGCACATCCGCGCCCTTGACCATGTAGATCACGCGCTCGGACATGTTCTTGGCATGGTCGCCGATGCGTTCGAGGGCGCGGGCGATGAAGATCATGTCGATGGCGCGCGAGATGGTGCGCGGGTCTTCGATCATGTAGGTGATCAGGTGGCGCAACGCGCCCTTCCATTCCTTGTCCACTTCCTTGTCGCTGCGCACCACGGCGGCGGCCAGGATGGGGTCGAGGCGGGCGAAGGCGTCCAGCGCCTGGTGCAGCATGGTGCGCACGTTGGCGGCCATGTGGCGCAGTTCGATCACCGGGATGTGGCGGACTTCGGACTCGTGGATGCGGCGGGCCACGGTGGCCACCTTCTCGGCCTCGTCGCCGGAGCGCTCCATGTCCGTCAGCATCTTGGACACGGCCATCAGCATGCGCAGGTCGATCGCGGTGGGCTGGTGGCGGGCGAGGATGCGGCTGATGCTTTCGTCGATCTCCACTTCGTGGCGATTGACTTCTTTCTCGCGCTCGCGCACTTTCTCAACCAGCGTCAGATCGCCACTGGCCAGCGCATCGATGGCCTCCTGGATCATGGCTTCGACCACGCCGCCCATTTGCAAGAATTGCGAACGGACGCTTTCCAGGTCAGCGTCGAACTGCTTGTTTGTATGCTCCGTCATCCGGGCTCCCTGCGTGGTTGATCTCATTGCATTGCCCCGATAAGAAAGCGTTTCGTGTGTGGGCCTGCACAACCCGCAAGGTTATGACCCAAGTGTGACAGGATTATGAATCGCGGCCGGACCGCCCGCAAGGGCGGCCGGCCATGCCCACTCAGGCGCGGCGGTCCAGGCGGCGGATGCCGTTCTGCGTGGCCAGCAGCGCCACGTCGGCGCCGGCGATCGCGAACAGGCCGCAGGTGACCACGCCGGGCAGATTGTTGACGCGGGCTTCCAGGCCGGGCGCATCGGTGATCGACAGGCCGGCCACGTCCAGGATGATGTTGCCGTTGTCGGTCACGAAGCCCTCGCGCAGGCGCGGCTGGCCGCCCATGGCCGTCATGGCGCGGGCCACCGACTCGCGCGCCATCGGAATGACTTCGATCGGCAGCGGGAACTTGCCCATGACCTCGACCAGCTTGGACTCGTCGACGATGCAGACGAAGCGGTCGGCCACCGAGGCGACGATCTTCTCGCGCGTCTGCGCGCCGCCGCCGCCCTTGATCATGTGCAGGTTGGCGTCGATCTCGTCGGCGCCATCGACGTAGATCGGCATCGACGTGACGTCGTTCAGGTCCAGCACTTTCAGGCCATGGCCGGCCAGCCGCGCGGCGCTGCGCTCGGAGCTGGCGACCGTGCCGCCGATCCGACCCTTGAAACGCGCCAGGCCGTCGATGAAGAGATCGGCCGTGGAGCCGGTGCCGACGCCGATGATGACGTCGGGGCCGGCGACCTGTTCAACGAGTTCCAGGGCGGCGTCGGCGGCTTGCTGCTTGAGTTCTTGCTGGGAGAGCATGGCGATGCGGAATAAAGGTGGTTGAAGCCGGGAAATTTAGCATGCGGCCGCCGCCGGCCAGGCCCGCGCCAGGATCGTCCCGACGTCCAGGCCCCCCGCCAGTTCGCCGAACACTCCGCCCACACCCGCCAGGCGGCTGCCGACGAACCCCTGCGCCACCGGCCCCGGCGCGTGCCGGATCAGCAGCGCCGCCTGCCACAGGCACGCCAGGCCGCAGGCGATGCGCCTGGCCTGGAACTCCGCCTGCGCCGGGTCCGCCAACAGGGCGCGCCACCGCGCCAGCGCGGCATCGAACTCGCGGTACTGGCCAAGGGCCGGGGCGAACTCGCCTTCCAGCGCGGGCAGCGCCTCGGGCTCGCGCTGCAAGGCACGCAGCACATCCAGCGCCATGACATTGCCGGACCCTTCCCAGATGGAATTGACCGGCGTTTCGCGATACAGCCGCGGCATCGGTCCCTCCTCGACGTAACCGTTGCCGCCCCAGGCCTCCATGCATTCGGCCACCGCCGCGATCGCGCGCTTGCAGACCCACAGCTTGGCGGCGGGCGTGCCGACCCGCGCCAACGCGCGCGCGCCGGCGTCGCCACGCTCGTCCACCGCGCGCGCCAGGCGCAGCGCCAGCGCCTGGGCGGCCTCCGACTCCAGCGCGAGGTCGCCCAGCACATTGCGCATCAGCGGCTGCGCCAGCAACGGCTTGCCGAAAGCCTGGCGGTGGCAGGCATGGTGCAGCGACTGCACCAGGGCCTGGCGCAGCAACGCGGCGCTGCCCAGCACGCAATCGAGGCGGGTGGTGGCGGCCATCTCCAGCAGCACCGCCAGGCCGCGCCCGGGTTCGCCGACCATGACGCCCCACGCGTCCTCGAACTCGACCTCGGCGCTGGCATTGCTGTGATTGCCCAGCTTGTCCTTCAGGCGCCGGATGCGGACCGCGTTGCGCGGGCCTTCCGGAATCCAGCGCGGCACCAGAAAGCAGCCAAGGCCCTCGTCGGTCTGCGCCAGCACCAGATGGGCGTCGGCCTGCGGCACCGAGAAGAACCATTTGTGGCCCACCAGCAAATAGGCGCAACCGCGCCCGATCGCGCCCAGCGGCGCGGCGCGCGTCGTGACCGCGCGCAGGTCGGAGCCGCCCTGCTTCTCGGTCAGGCCCATGCCGATCAGCGCGCCGCGCTTGCCGGCCAGCGGCGCGTCGGCGCCGTCGAATTCGCGCGAATAGAGCGCGGGCAGCCAATCGCCGGTGTAGTCGATCACGCCCGCCGGCTCGCGTTGCAGCAGAGGCACGGCGGCAAAGGTCATGGTGGTGGGACACAGCGTGCCGGCCTCGACCTGGCCCTGCATCAGGTAGGCCGCCGCCCGCGCCACCTGCGCCCCCGGCACCGGCTGGGCCCAGGCGCGGCTGTGCAGGCCGCGCGCCACGATGCCGCTCATCAACAATTGCCAGGCGGGATGGAAATCGACATGGTCGATGCGATGGCCGGTCCGGTCATAGGCCTGCAGCCGCGGCGGATAGCGGTTGGCGTCGACGCCGGCGGCCAGGGTCTGGGCGCGGCCGAGCCAGGCCCCATGCGCGCCGAGGTCGCCGAGCCAGGCGCCAGCGCCCTCGCGGACCGTCGCCTCGCGCAACGCCGGGTCGGTCTCGAACAGCGAATAGTCTTCCAGGGGCGGGACCTGGTTGAGTACGGTATGGGTCACGAACGACGGCATGCTGGCTCCTCTTCGTTGATGCGCCGTGCTTGCCGGCGCGCCCCGCCCGGCGGCCTATCTGGCGATGGGCGCCACCCGCTGCCAGGGCCGCAGGGCCTCGACCTGGGCGGCCAGTTCCAGCAGCCAGGCCTCGCTGCCCAGCGGGCCCATGACCTGGATGCCGATCGGCAGGCCGTCGGCCGACAGGCCGAACGGAATGGAAATGGCGGGCATGCCCGTCAGGTTGGCCAACGGCGCGAACGGCGAATAGCCGATCACGCCCTTCTTGCCCAGGCGATAGGCCAGGTAATCGGCGTTGTCCATCGCATAGCGGCCGATGGGCGCCGGCAGTTGCGCCAACACCGGCGACAGGAACAGGTCGTGGCCCTGCGTGCCCTCGCGATGCAGGAAGCGGCCGATGCGGCGCGTGATCTCGTGGCAGGTATCGACGCAAGCCACGTACTGCGCGCCGGAAATCGCGCGGGCGTACTCGCGCGCGCCCAGCGTGGTCGGCTGCAATTCGTCTGCGGCAAGACGACGATTGCGCGCGCCGACGAAGCTGTCGATGGCATTGGCGGCGGCGCTGGCGATCAGCGGCAGCATCGGCGACAGCACTTCCTCGGAACCCACCGGCGGCGCGGCCACCACCAGTTCGTGGCCCAGGCCGGCGAACAGGCGCGCGGCCTCGTCGACCGCCGCCGCGACCTCGGGATGGATCGCTTCGCCTTCGTAGGTGGTGTTGATATAGGCAATGCGGCGGCGCGGCGATGAGCGCGGATCCGCCGACACCCGCGCCACGATGTCGCGATAGGATTCGCCTGGCCTGGCCGGCGCCGCATACGGCGCGCCGACGTCGGCGCCGGCGCTGACATCCAGCGCCGCCGCGCAATCGCGCACCGACAGCGTCATCATGTGTTCTGTCGCCAGGCCGCCCCAGCCCTCGCCCTTGAGCGGCCCCAGCGGCATCATGCCGCGCGACGGCTTCAGGCCCAGCACGCCGCAACATGAGGCCGGAATGCGGATCGAGCCGCCGCCGTCGCTGCCATGGGCGATGCGCACCATGCCGCTGGCCAGCGCCGCCCCTGCCCCGCCACTGGAACCGCCGGCGCTGTGGCCGGCCTTCCAGGGGTTCTGGGTCGGCGCGCCGTAGACCGGCGATTCGCTGGTGGGGCTCAGGCCCAGTTCGGCGCTGGTGCTGCGGCCGAAAGGGATCAGGCCGGCGCGGCGATAGCGCTTGACGATTTCAGCGTCGACATTCCATTCAACCTGGCCATACAGCACCGAGCCCATGGCGCTGGGCAACCCCAGCGCGGCGGTGCCCAGGTCCTTGAGCAAGGTCGGCACGCCCAGGAACGGACGCTCGCGCAGCAGCGCCAGCCGCTGCTCGGCCGTCAGCGTCGCCAGCTCATCGTCCAGCGCGCGGGCCAGGTCCAGGCCCAGCTCGGCCTGCACGCCGCACGCCGCGTTGATCGACGGATTGCGCGCCGCCACCCGTTCCACCGCCTGCTGCATCGCGGCCTGCGCCGTGGTGGCCCCCTGGGCGATCTCGGCGCCCAGCGCCATCGCGTCGAAGGAAGAGGAATCAACTCGGTCAGCCGTGCCCATGCTTACGATGCTCCAGATATCGACGGCGGAATGCCGCAAGTATGAGGATATCGGCAGAGCGCCCGGGTCACAAGCTTGGCCCCGGAGGGCGCCACGCCGGGCCGCGGGGGGGGGAAACGGCTCCCGGGCGATGGCCGCTGATGGCGGCGCGGCGACGCAGGCGCGTAAGGCCGGCAGCCGGGCGCGCCTGTCAGGCGCCGGAAGCGGGCGCCGCGGGCGCGTCGCCCTCGGCCGCGGTCTCGTCGGCGGCGCCTTCGCCGCCCAGCAGGCGCAGCGCCTCGGCTTCGGGCAGCGCTTCGACGCTTTTCAGATTGCGCAGCATGGCGCGCGTGCGCACCTCGGTCTGGCCGATCTTGCTGCTGGCGGTGTCCAGGGTCTTCTTCACGCCGGCCAGCGCGTCACCGAATTTGCCGAATTCGGTCTTGACCGCGCGCAGCACCTGCCAGACCTCGGACGAGCGTTGCTCGATGGCCAGCGTGCGAAAGCCCATCTGCAGGCTGTTGAGCAGCGCCGCCAGGTTGCTGGGCCCGGCCACGTTGATACGCAGGTCGTGCAGTCGATCCAGCAGCCCCGGGCGCCGCAACACTTCGGCATACAGGCTTTCGGTGGGCAGGAACATGATGGCGAAATCCGTGGTGTGCGGCGGCGCCACGTACTTGGTGGCGATCAGGCGCGCCTGCAGTTCGACCGCCTTGGCCAAGGCAGCACCGGCCGCCTTCACGCCCTCGGCGTCGGCCGCCTCCTGCGCATCCATCAGGCGCTCGTACTCTTCCTTGGGAAACTTGGCGTCGATCGGCAGCCAGACGGGCATGCCGCCATCGCCGCGCCCCGGCAGGCGGATAGCGAATTCGACCACCGCGTCGCTGCCCGGCACCGGTTTGATATTGCTGGCGTACTGCTCCGGCGTCATGTTGTCTTCGATCAGGCGCGCCAATTGCACTTCGCCCCAGGTGCCGCGCGACTTGACGTTGGTCAGGACCCGTTTCAGGTCGCCCACGCCCGCGGCCAGCGCCTGCATTTCGCCCAATCCCTTGTGCACCGCTTCAAGGCGGTCGGAAACCTGCTTGAATGATTCCCCCAGGCGCTGCTCCAGGGTGGCGTGGAGCTTCTCGTCGACCGTGCGACGCATATCATCGAGCTTGGCGCTGTTGTCATTCTGCAACGCTTGCAAACGCTGATCGACCGTCTCGCGCACCTCCATCAGCCGCCGCTCGTTGATCTGTATCAGCCCTTGCAACTGCTCGTTGAACCCGGCCGCGAAGCGCGCCAGTGATTCGGCCGATTCCACCCGCGCCGCCTGGGCATCGCGGGTCAGCGCCGCGCGCAGCTCGCCGTGGGATTGCGCCAGTTCCTGCCGCAGGCCGCGGGTCGATTCCGAGAACTCGGCGCGCAGACCGCGCTGGCCCTCGGCGATATCGGCGCGCAGCGCGCGCTCGGTGCGTTCCAGGCCATCCAGCAAGGCGTCCAGGCGATCATCGCGAGCCGGGCGCGACAGCCAGGCCATCAGGGCCGCCAGGCAGGCCAGTACCGCGCCGCCGGCGGCGACCCAGAGCAGAACTTCGTTTGACAAAACGGACCCTCAACGCTGCGCGCCCACGCCGGGCGCGTGAAATTATAGGGCGGCATACCCGGCCCTCTGTAGCTATCCGAAACGACTTTCCCGGCACGCAGAAAAAACCAAAAGCAAACAACAGCATTAAACTGTTAACAACGTATGTATAAACCTTAAAAACAGTTGAATACAGCTGATTTCCCCACGTACTGTCCGCCTCCCGTCGCCTTCGAATCGATTTTCGGTCCATTGAATCTCAATGACGAAACTCCGGTCGCGGTGGGCGGGGACCGTCATATCTTCCAGCATCCCCATGCCCCTTCCCTGTTGGTCAAGGTCATGGACATGCAGGCGCGCGCGATTTACCTCGAAGCCCGGCCGTTCAAGCGCTGGTACAAGCAATACCAGCGCGAAAGCGCCTATCGCGTCTACCTGAACGAAATCACGGAATACGTCACCACGACCACGCGCCCGTCCGGCGTCTGGCAGGTGCCGATGGCGCGCATTCTGGGCGTGGCCCAGACCACACTGGGCCTGGGCCTGCTGGTCGAGAAAATCACCGATGAAGCGGGCAATATCGCCCCCACCCTGGCGGACCTGGCGCCCCAGGGAACAATGGATGCGGCCCTGTCGGCACAACTGGATGAGTTCATCGAGGACCTGGCCGACGCGCACGTGGTGCTGCACGACCTGACCGCCAGCAACATCGCCTGTGGCCAGAACGCGGAAGGCCGGTCGGGGCTGTTCCTGATCGACGGGTTCGGCGTCTTGCCGCTGGTGCCCATCTATGCGTGGAGCAAGCGCATCAACCGCCGGCGCATCCAACGCAAATACGCCGAGATGCGGGCCGGCATGGCCGAGCGCGCCCGCAAGGCGGCGCAACAGGCGGGCACGGGCGGCTCCGGCCCCCAGGGCTGAAGGCCGCGGCCCGGCGGCAAGCGCGCCGCGCCCGCCTCAGGGCGCCTGCTTGAGCGGCGCCCCCTGCCGGTCGACCCAGTGATAGTCCCGTCCGGCCACTTGCCCGCGACGCAAAGGGTTGCGCGTGCACCAGGCCGCATAGGCCGGATCGACGTAGCGGTATTCCAGGTGTTCGTCGCGCCCGGGCGGGATGCCAAGCCGGGCGGTGCTGATCAATGCCTGCGGCGATTCGCCCACGTCTTCGACGTACAGCGCGTCGGGGTCGAAGCGCCGCGCATCCCAGTCCGGCACCTTCAGGCCCAGCGCGCGGCACAGCAGCGTCTGGCCCGCGCACAGGCGCGCCGGCAGGCGCGGACGGCCCTGGGCATCGGGATTCAAGGCCTGCATGCGGGCCAGCGCCTCGGGGCCCGAGAGCGCGTCGACCCAGGGATAGCCGGACTTGATCAGCACCGCGTTGCCCGGCCCGCCCGCGCTGAAATTGAGCGAGTCGCCGCCGCGCGCGTAATACATGTAGACCACGCCGCCGTCCATGAACAGGGCGCGGCGCTTGTGGGTATAGCCGAGCGAAGCATGGCTGCCCTTCTCTTCCAGGTAGTAGGCCTCGGTCTCGATGATGCGCGCCGACAGCCACAGGCCGTCGACCCGGTGGCGCACCACCTTGCCCAGCAGTTCGCGCGCCAGCTGGCGCGCGTCGCGATTGAAAAAGGCATCGGGCAACGCCTTGCCGGCGCCGCGCGATGCCTTGTCGGGCTTGCCCGCCACGGCGTCAGGCGAAGCGTTCGCCGTAGCGCTTTTCGCTGAAGCCGACGCCGACTTCGCCATCCGGCGTGACCGCCACCGGGCGGCGCACCAGTGCCGGGAACTCGGCGATCAGCTTGGTCCACTGCGCGTCGGTGCTGGCCGTCTTGCGATCGTCCGGCAGGTTGCGCCAGGTCATGGAAGCGCGGTTGACGAGTTTTTCCCAGCCGCCGAGCTGGCCGGCCCATTCCTTCAGGGTGGCGGCCGGCACCGGATGGTCGCGGTAGTCGATGAACTGGTGGTCGACGCCGTGCGCGGTCAGCCACTCGCGCGCCTTGACGCAGGTGCTGCACTTGGTCAGGCCATACAGGGTGGTTTGCTTCATTTGGGTTCGGACTCCTTGCGCCATTGCATGCGGTTGGCCAGGATGACGCAGGTGCCCACCGCCAGGATGAACAGCGTCGCCAACGCATTGATCTCGGGTTTCAGGCCCAGCCGCACGCGCGAGAAGACTTCCATCGGCAGCGTGCTGGAACTGGGACCGGACAGGAACGACGCCAGCACCACGTCGTCCAGCGACAATGTGAAGGATAGCAGCCAGGCCGAGGCCAGCGCCGGCGCGATCAGCGGCAGCGTGATCTTGAAGAACACCGTGATGGGCGTGGCGCCCAGGTCCAGCGCGGCTTCTTCCAGCGAACGGTCGAGGTCGCGGATGCGGGTCTGGATCACCACCGCCACGAAGGCCATGCACAGCGTCACGTGGCCCACCCAGATGGTGAAGATGCCATTCTCGGCCGGCCAGCCCAGATGGCCGCGCAACTCCACGAACATCAGCAGCAGCGAGATGCCCAGCACCACTTCGGGGATCACCAGCGGCGCGCTCAGCATGCCCACGTACAGCGCGAAACCGCGGAAGCGCCCCATGCGGCCCAGCACGTAGCCGGCCCAGGTGCCGATGATGACGGCCGCGGTGGCGGTCATGGCGGCGATGCGGAACGACAGCCAGGCCGCGCGCAGCAACGCGTCGTCGTTGAACAGCGAGTGATACCAGCGGAACGAGAAACCGGTCCAGGAGGTCACGGCGGGCGATTCGTTGAACGAGAACACCATCAGGCTGATGATGGGCACGTACAGGAAGAAGTAGCCCAGCCCCAGCACCACGGCGCGCAAGGTCTTGTTGGGACCGTTCATTTGCGCCCCCCGTTGGCCAGTTCCTGCTGCTTGACCTGGTTGTACTGGAACAGCGCCAGCGGCACCAGCAACAGCAGCACCATCACGCAGGTCACCGCCGAGGCCATCGGCCAGTCGGTGTTGTTGAAGAACTCGTTCCACATGACGCGGCCCATCATCAGCGTGTTGGCGCCGCCCAGCATTTCGGGAATGACGTATTCGCCGACCGCCGGGATGAACACCAGCATGGCGCCGGCGATGACGCCCTGCCGTGACAGCGGCACGGTGATCTGCCAGAACGCCTGCCAGGGCCTGGCGCCCAGGTCGTAGGCGGCTTCCAGCAGGCGCAGGTCCATCTTCACCAGCGTGGCATACAGCGGCAGGATGAAGAACGGCAGGTAGGCATAGACCATGCCGATATACACGGCCAGGTCGGTGCGGTAGATCTCCAATGGGCTGGAGATGATGCCGAGCCATTGCAGGAAGTTGTTCAAGAGACCGTCGTTGCGCAGGATGCCGACCCAGGCGTACACGCGCAGCAGCAGCGAGGTCCAGAACGGCAGGATCACGCCCAGCAGCAGCAGGTTGCGCACCCGCGGCGACGATCGCGCGATGTAGTAGGCGATGGGATAGCCGATCAGCACACAGGCCAGCGTGGTGATGGCCGCGATCTTTACCGAACTGAGGTAGGTGGCGAAATACAGGCTGTCGGTGAACAGCAGGATGTAGCCGCGCAGGTGCAGGCTGAACTGCACCGCCTCGTCCTTGAATTCGGCCAGCGAGGTGTACGGCGGAATGCCGAACTTGAGCTCGGCGAAGCTGATCTTGAACACCAGCAGGAACGGCACCAGCAGGAACAGCACCAGCCAGGCGAACGGCGGCACCACCGCCAGCGTCCGGCCCGAGGGCAGCCAGTCGCGGGGCGAGAAGCGGCTCATGACGCCAGCACCGTCGCGCTGTCGGCGTCCCAGCTGACGAAGATCTCTTCGTCGATGCCCGGGGCGTCCAGTTGGGCCAGTTGCAGGCTGGGCACGCTGGCCTCGACCATGGCGCCGGAATCCAGGCGGATCTGGTAGAGCGCGTAGCTGCCCATCCATGCCATGTGGCTGACCATGCCGTGGGCCCAGTTGTATTCGCCCGCCGGCTGTTCGCGCGACACCACCATGCGCTCGGGGCGGATGGAGACGTGCACGTCCATGCCCAGCGGCTCGCTGACGCCGTGGCTGACGTACAGCGGGCGGCTCAGTTCGGGGCTTTCGATGGCGACGTGGTCGGGTTCATCGACCACGATGGTGCCGGTGAACATGTTGGTCGAGCCGATGAAACTGGCGACGAAGCGTGAGTTCGGGAAGGCATAGACGTCCTGCGGCGTGCCGCACTGCACGATCTGGCCCTCGGTCATGACCGCCAGGCGGTGCGCCATGGTCATGGCCTCTTCCTGGTCGTGGGTGACCATGATGCAGGTCACGCCGACCTGCTCCAGGATCTTGACCAGCTCGATCTGGGTCTTCTGGCGGATCTGCTTGTCCAGCGCCGACATCGGCTCGTCCAGCAGCAGCAGCTTGGGCCGCTTGACCAGGCTGCGCGCCAGCGCCACGCGCTGCTGCTGGCCGCCGGACAGCTGGTTGGGCTTGCGGCGCGAATAGCCGGCCATCTGCACCAGGTCGAGCGCCTCGAACACGCGGTCGTGGATTTCGGCGCGGTCCACGCCTTCCTGCTTCAGGCCGAAGGCCACGTTGGCCTCGACCGTCATGTGCGGGAACAGCGCGTACGACTGGAACATCATGTTCACCGGCCGCCGGTACGGCGGCACGTTGGTGATGTCCTCGCCATCGAGCAGGATCTGGCCCGAGGTGGCTTCCTCGAAGCCGGCCAGCATGCGCAGCAAGGTCGACTTGCCGCTGCCGGAGCTGCCCAGCAACGCGAAGATCTCGTTGCGCTTGACCGAGAGGTTGACGGAACGGACGGCGACCACGTCGCCGAAGATCTTGACCACATCGGCGACCCGGACGAACTCGTCCGGGTCGGCCGCATGCTGCGCCGAGTAACGGCTATCGCTCATGATGCTCAGCGTCCCGATTTCAGCTCGGCCCACATGCGCGTCTGCAGGCGCTGGATGTTCAAGGGCTGGGCCTTGATGACATACAGCGACTTGGAGACCTCGGGCGACGGGTAGATCATCGGGTTGTCGGCCACGTCCTTGACCACGTACTTGCGCGCCTCTTTGTTGGCGTTGGGGTAGAACATGGTGTTGGTGATGGCGGCGTGCACCTGCGGCGTCTCGATGTAGTTGATGAACGCCAGGGCCTCTTCCGGATGCGGCGCGTCCTTCGGGATGACCATCAGGTCGAACCAGGCCGGGGCGCCGCCCTTGGGAATGAAGTAGTTCACTTCATAAGGCTTTTTGGCCTCCTGGGCGCGCTTGCGGGCGATCATGACGTCGCCCGAGAAACCGTAGACCATGCACAAGTCGCCCACGGCCAGTTCGTCGATGTAGCCCGACGAGCTGAATTGGCGGATGTACGGACGGATCTGCTTGAGCACGTCCAGCGCGGCCTTGTAGTCGTCCGGGTTGGCGCTGTTGGGGTCCTTGCCCAGGTACTTGAGCACGGCCGGGAACACCTGCGCGGCCTCGTCCAGCATCGAGATGCCGCACTCCTTGAGCTTGGCGGCGTTCTCGGGCTTGAAGATCATGTCCCAGTTGGCCAGGTCGGCGTTCTCGCCCATGATCTGCTTGACCTTGGTGACGTTGTAGCCCAGGCCATTGGTGCCGTAGCCCCACGGAATGGCGTATTCGTTGCCGGGATCGACCGAGGCGACCAGCGCCATGACGTCGGGATCCAGGTACTTCCAGTTGGGGATCTTGGACTTGTCCAGCTTCTGGAACAGGCCGGCCTCGATCTGGCGCGAGGCGTAATGCGTGGACGGGACAACGACGTCGTAACCCGATTTGCCGGCCAGCAGCTTGGCCTGCAGCGTGTCGTTGCTGTCGTAGACGTCATAACGGACCTTGATGCCGGTTTCCTTCTCGAAACCGGGGATCGTGTCCGGGGCCGTGTATTCGGCCCAGTTGTAGACGTTGACGACCTTGTTCTGCGCCACCGCCGCCGACGTGGCTGCCGCGACCAGCATCGTCCCCAGCGCCCAGCGCATTCCCGCCCGTAGTTTCATTACCAGCCCCCCAAGCTATATGCCGTAAGTTACAGGAGTACCAAAAGGCGGAATCATAAAGCCTTTTAGCGATGGCCTGCCCAACTTTACCGGCGGATTTAGCGCAATTTGCCGCAATTGGGCCCGGATCGGGCCGCGGGCGCCGCCCGTCTCAGGGCTGTACGCCGATCCCCCAGGCGGTCCAGTAGCTGTCGCGCAATTTGAGCCAGAAACGCTCGCCCTCGTCCCCCGCCACCTTGACCAGCGACCGGCGCAGGCGTTCCAGGTTGCCCTGGCGCTGGCGGTCGGAAAGGCCGCCGTCGGTGCCGCGGTCGAAATCGATCAACCAGACCCGGCCGTCGGACCCGATCAGGATGTTGAAGGCGTTCAGGTCGGCGTGCCAGACGCCGGCCCGGTGCATGCGCACGATGGCCTCGGCCACCGGCTGCCACAACGGCTCGGCCAGCGCCTGGGCCAGCGGCCGCACGCCCGGGATGCGCTCGACCACGATGGCGGCGCGGTAGGTCGGCCCCTGGCGCCAGTAAGCGGCGGCCAGCGGCGCCGGCACCGGCAGGCCCTGGGCGCGCATGGCGGCGAGCAGGCGGAATTCGCGGAAGCTGCGGGTACGCGCCTGGCCCGCCCACAGGTAGGTGTCGCGGCTGAGCTTGGCGATCAGGCCGCCGCGCCGATAACGTCGCAGCACGCCCTGCCAGCCCTGGCCCTGCACGAACCAGGCCGCCTGGCGGCCGCCAGCATCCACCGGCCGGGCCCGGTCGCCATAGTGCGCCGGGTTGAACAGCTCGGGACCGGCATCGCCCAGACGCGGGTCGGCCAGCATGGCGCCGGCCAGCGGCGCCGGCCAGGCATGGCGCCGGGCGCCGCAAGGGTCCCGATCAGCCTTCACGGTTGCGCATCCAGTCGGCCACGCCGAAGAACGATTGCAGCAGGCGCTCGACCAGGGCGGGTTCGACGCCCTCGTCTTCCATGGCGCGGCCCATGCAGGCCACCCATTGGTCGCGCTCGACCTGGCCGATCGAGAACGGCAGGTGCCGCGCCCGCAGGCGCGGATGGCCGAAGCGCTCTATATAGTGATTGGGGCCGCCGAAGTAGCCGCACAGGAACCAGAACAGCTTGTCGCGAGCCTGGTCCAGGCTGGGGCCGTGCGCGGCGCGCAGTTCCTTCAGGTCGGACTCCATGTCCATCAGGTCGTAGAAGCGGTCGACCAGGGCGCGCACGCCGCGTTCGCCGCCCAGGAGATCGAAAATGCTGGAGGAAGTTTCCACGGGTTCGGTAGGGGTTTGGACGGAGGACGTCATCAGGTTTCTCTCAGGGTGACCAGCGGCGGGGTGCGCAGCACGCCGCGCAACGCCAGCGCGCCACCGGCCCAGGCGCCGAGCATACCCGCGCAGACCCCCACCAGCCAGGGCCAGAGGCTGAGGGTAATCGTGAAATCGAACACCTGGGTTGATAAAGCCCAAGCGATCGCGCTGGCGCCGGCCGCGGCCAGCAGGCCGGCCAGGCCGCCCACCGCCCACAGCTCGATGCGCTGCGAGCGCGCCAGCTGGCGCCGGGTGGCGCCCAGCGCGCGCAGCACCGCGGCTTCGCGCATGCGCTCGTCGCGGGTGGCGGTCAGGGCGGCCGACAGCACCAGCACGCCGGCCGCCAGGGTGAACAGGAACAGCAGCTGCACCGCGCGGCCGACCTCGTTGAGCACCGACTGCAACTGTTGCAGGATGGCGCCCACGTCGAACACCGTCAGGTTCGGGAACTGCCGCACCAGCGCGGGCAGCACCTGGGCCTTTTCCGGCGGCAGGTAGAAGGACGTGATCCAGCTTTGCGGCATGTCGGCCAGGGTTTCGGGCGTCAGGATGGCGAAAAAATTGACGCGCATCGTATCCCAATCCACCCGCCGGGTGCTGGAGACAGCCACCGCGAACTGCTGGCCGGCCACGTCGAAGGTCATCCTGTCGCCCAGCTTGATGCCCAGCGTCTTGGCCAGGCCCGACTCCAGCGACACCTCGGCCGAGCCCGGCTTGAGCCAGCGGCCCTGCTCGATGCGGTTGGACGACGGCATCTGCTCGCCATAGGACAGGTTGAACTCGCGGTCCACCAGGCGCTTGGCGCGCGGCTCCTCGTAGTCGTCCGGCCCCACCGGCTTGCCGTTGACGGCGATCAGGCGGCCGCGCACCATCGGCGACAGCACGATCCGGCCCAGCCCCTCGCGGGTCAGCGCGTCGGTCACGGCCTGGCGCTGGTCGGGCTGCACATTGATGAGGAAACGGTTGGGCGCGTCCGGCGGCAGCGTGCGCTGCCAGCCCTGGATCAGGTCGGTGCGGGTCATGGCCAGCAGCAGCAGGGCCATCAGGCCCACCGCCAGCGCGCACACCTGGGTGATGGTGGCGGCGCGCCGGCGCACCACCCCGGCCAGCGCGAAACGCAGCGCCGGCAGGCCTGCGGCCAGGCCGCGCAGGCGCGCCAGGCCCAGGATGCAGAGCCAGGCCACCAGCGCGAACAGCGCAAAGGCCCCCAGGAACCCGCCCGCCACCACGCCGCCCAGCTTCGCGTCGCCGGCGAACCACCAGATCAGCAGGGCGAATCCGACGGCGCCGACGCCGTAGCCGAGCGCGCCGCGGGCGCTGATGACGTCGGCGTCGCGCCGCAGCACCCGCGCCGGCGGCACGTGGCGCAACTGCGCCAGGGCCGGCAGGGCGAAACCCAGCAACAGCAAAAGGCCGGTCAGCAGCCCCTGCAGGGCCGGAATGGCCGAGGGCGCCGGCAAGGCCGTGTCGATCAGCGAACCCAGCACCATCACCAGCACCTGGTGCACCGCGTAGCCCAGCAGGCAGCCGGCGGCCGAGGCGAACAGGCCGACCAGCGCGAATTCCAGGGTCAGCATGCGGGCGATCTGCGACTGCACCGCCCCCAGGCAACGCATCACGGCAATGCCGTCGCGGTGCCGGGTCATGTAACGGCCGGCCGCCAGCGCCACTGCCACGGCGGAAATCAGCACCGCCAGCAGCGCCACCAGCGACAGGAAGCGCTGCGCCCGGTCGAGGGTGCGGCGCACCTCCGGCCGGCCCGATTCCAGCGTGGCGACCTTCTGGCCGCGCTTGAGGTTCTGGCCCAGCCAGGCGGAGTAATTCGCCACCGCATCCGGTTCGCCGGCCACCAGCAGGGCATAGCCGATGCGGCTGCCGGGCGCGATCAGCCCGGTGGCCGGCAGATCGCTGGCGCGCAGCATCACCCGCGGCGCGACGTTGACGAACTGCATGCCGCGGTCCGGTTCGTAGGTGATGACCCGGTCGATGCGCAGGTGGGCGTCGCCCACGTTCAGGGTGTCGCCGACCTTCAGGCCCAGCAGCGACAGCAGTTGGCCGTCCACCCAGACCGCGCCCTCGGGCGGGATGTCGCGGGTGGGGCCGTCGGGGTTGAACGGCGCGTCCGTCACCCGCAGGGCGCCGCGCAGCGGGTAGCCGGGCTCGACCGCCTTCAGGGCCGCCAATTGGGCGCCGTCGCCGGCGCTGACCATGGACGGGAACTGCCAGGTGTTGGAGACGGACAGGCCGCGCTCGCGGGCCTGATCGAGGAAGGCCGCCGGCACCGGTTCGTCCGCGTCCAGCACCAGGTCGGCGCCCAGCATCTGGCCGGCGTCGCGTTCCAGCGCCCGGCCGACCCGGTCGGCCAGGAAGCCGACGCTGGTGACGGCAGCCACCGCCACCACCAGGGCCAGCACCAGCAGGCGCAGCTCGCCGGCGCGGGCGTCGCGCATCATCATGCGGGCGCCCAGCGCCAGGGTGGTCCAAAAGCCGGGGCGCCTGGCCCGTGAGACATCAGGGAAATCCATCATCTGCCAATGTTAACCAACGGCCGGAATGGGGGCCGAATCCCGCTATCATGCGCGAAGCGCCTTGCGGCGCCGCATACCGACTGCAAAACACACTGCAAAAAATACTGATATCCCTGGAGAAGACAATGCGTAAATCCTGGCTCGCGGCCACGATCCTTGCCGCCTGCGCGGTCGCCGCGCCCCTGGCCGCCTCGGCCCAGGCTCCCCTGAAGATGGCCTATGCCCTGTCGACGTCGTCGCACTACGGCGCCGGCGCCGACGCCCTGGCCAAGTCGATCGAGGCGTCCAGCAACGGCAAGTACAAGGTACAGCAATTCGCCAACAGCGCGCTGGGCGGCGAACGCGAAGTGATCGAAGGCCTGCAGATCGGCACCATCGACCTGGCCATCGTCTCGACCGGCGCCACCCTGAACTTCGTGCCCGAGACCGGCGTCTTCGACATCCCCTTCCTGCTGCGCGACCTGCAACACGCGCGCAACGTGCTCGACAGCAAGATCGGACAGGATATGCTGGCAAAGTTCCCCAGCCGCGGCATCATCGCGCTGGCCTGGGGCGAGCAGGGCTTTCGCCACCTGACCAACAACGTGCGCCCGGTCAAGACGCCGGCCGACGCCAAAGGCCTGAAGATCCGCACCACGGAAAACCCGATCCACATCACCGCCTTCCGCCAGATCGGCATCCTGCCGACGCCGATGGCCTGGCCGGAAGTGGCCACCGCCCTGCAGCAGGGCACCATCGACGGCCAGGAAAACCCGCTGTCGGTGATCACCTCGGCCAAGCTGTCGCAGATGCAGAAATACCTGTCGCTGACCGGCCACGTCTACGGCCCGGCGCTGGTGCTGATGTCGGCCAACGTCTATGACGGCCTGTCGGCCGACGACAAGGCCAAGTTCGACAAGGCCGGCAAGGAATCGGCCCAGGCCATGCGCGCCTATGTCGACAACATTGAGAAGACCGGCGTCGAGCAGCTCAAGAAGGAAGGCATGCAGGTGTCCGAAGTCGACCGCGCCGCCTTCGCCGCCGCCGTCGAGCCGGCCTATCCCGAGTACTACAAGAAGTTCGACAAGAAGCTGATCGAGTCGATCCGCGACACCAAGTAAGCGCAAGGCCGGCGCGGCGCGAGGCGCCGGGATGACGGAAGCGAATTTCGTCCCCGGCGGCGCCTGCCGCTCCGCCCTCCGCGCGCTCCGCCATCCGTCCTGGAAACCCCCATGCGTCTGCTCTGCGCCTTCGACCGCATCCTGTTCAAGCTGGTGTCGGTCATCGCCCAACTCCTGCTGGTGGCCGCCGCGGCCGCCGCTTTCTACCAGGTCATCGCCCGCTTCGTGCTGCATTCGCCCGCCGACTGGAGCGAGGTGCTGACCCGCGCCCTGCTGATCTGGACCGTGCTGCTGGGCGTGGCCCTGGCCTTTCGCCACGGTGCCATGATCAGCGTCGAACTGCTGCGCAACCTGCTGGGCGGCATGCGCCGCCGCGTGCTGGAAGCCGTCATCGGCCTGATCTGCGCCGGTTTTCTCGGCTTCATCGCCTGGATCGGCGGCCAGATGACCTACCGCGTGCGTTTCCAGAACGTGCCCAGCCTGGACATCTCGATCTCCTGGATCTACCTGGCGATCCCGGTGGGCGCGACGCTCGCCGCCATCGCCGTGCTGGCGCGCTGGTGCGCCGGCGCGGAAGACAACACGCCCGTGCGCAACGACGCGCAGGGTTGAGCCCCCGTCCCGAATCCAAGCAGCCGATATCGCCATGTCCCAATTAATGATTGTCTCGATGCTGATTTTCTTCGGGCTGTCCGTGCCGGTCGCCGTGTCGATCGGGCTGGCCAGCCTGGCGGGGGTCGGCGCCGCCAACCTGCCCTGGCTGGTGGTGGCCCAGCAGCTCTATGCCGCGCTGGACAAGTACCCGCTGGTCGCGATCCCGTTCTTCATCCTGGCCGGCAACCTGATGGAAGCCGGCGGCATCTCCGAACGCATGGTGGAGTTCGCCAAGAGCGTGGTCGGCGGCATCCAGGGCGGCCTGGCCTGCACCTGCGTGCTGACCTGCATGATCTTCGCCGCCGTGGCCGGCTCCAGCGTCGCCACCACCTTCGCGGTGGGCGCCATCCTGATCCCGGCCATGATCCGCCACGGCTATCCCGCCCCCTTCGCCGCGTCATTGCAGGCCAGCGCGGCCGAGCTGGGGGTGATCATCCCGCCGTCGATTCCGATGATCCTGTTCGCGGTGTCCACCGACACCTCCACCGGCGAACTGTTCATCGCCGGCGTCATGCCCGGCATCCTGATCGGCGTGGCGCTGATGTTCTACGTGTGGCTCTACGCCAAGCGCAACAACCTGGGCAAGCGCGACGGCGAAGGCCGCCTGCCGCTGTGGCCGGCCTTCAAACGCGCCTGGCTGGCGCTGATGATGCCGGTCATCATCCTGGGCGGCATCTACGGCGGCGTCTTCACCCCGACCGAGGCGTCGGTGGTAGCGGTGATGTACGCGGTGGTGGTGGGCAAGTTCGTCTACCGCCGCCTGAGCTTCAAACAGCTGTCGGACACGCTGCATAAGTCGGTGGTGTCCACCGCCGTGATCATGTTCGTGATCGCCAATGCCGGCGTCTTCAGCTTCCTGCTGAACCGCGCCGGCATCCCCGATGCGCTGGGCGTGTGGCTGGCGCAGCTGTTCGACACCCAGTTCTCGTTCCTGATGGGCGTGAACCTGGCGCTGTTCGTGATCGGCATGTTCATCGAGACCTCGGCCTCGATCGTGGTGCTGGCCCCGCTGCTGCTGCCGGTGGCGCTGAAGTTCGGATTGGACCCGGTGCACTTCGGCATCATCATGGTGGTCAACCTGGCCCTGGGCATGATCACGCCGCCATTCGGGGTGAATCTGTTCGCGGCGTGCGCAGTGGCCAAATTGCCGCTGGAGCGGTTGATCAAGCCGTTGATTCCGTTCGTGGGAGTGGTGATTGTCTGCCTGATGGTGATTACATATTGGCCGGGGTTGTCGTTGGGACTGCGCGACCTGGTCTACGCCAAGTAGCAACGCGGCCGGCCGCCACGCGGGCGGCCGCGCGCCACCCCGCCCCGGCGAGAGGGGCGCGGCCTGTAGCAAGCCTGAAAGACAAAGCGCCCGATTCGGGCGCTTTGTGGTTTCGGCAAGCCTAGATTTCGCGTTCTTCCGTCTTGAGGTGGTTGTCGCGGGCGAAATCCACCACGAACTTGTACGCCAGCGGTTCGAGGTCGCGCAAGCGCTGGTCGACCACGATGCCACGCACGCCGTCGATGACGACGGGCAGCACGTAGGGCGAGTAGGTGAGGTGGTTACCGGCACAGCCGGCGGGCCGGAACTGTGCCATTACGCCGGCGAGCCGTTCCGCCCAATCGCTGGGGCGAAAGCGGCTACCGCTTTCGGTAACGCCATGAATTACGAATTGTCTGACGCGAGTTGCCATGGATTCTTCACTACGGAACGCCCTTCACGAAGCCGGATCGTCGGCGTGATCAAACATGCGCCCCGCGCCGCGAATTGTATATGATTGATCCTTTGCCCTGTCCCGAAAGGCGATCCGCCCAGGGAAAAAGCCCAGGAGGACCCGTCATGACCTCGCCTCTGGCCAATATCTACGCCCGGCTGCCGGTCTCGTTCACCCACGGCCAGGGGGTCTGGCTGTGGGACGCGCAGGGCCGCAAGTACCTGGACGCGCTGGCGGGCATCGGCGTCTCCTGTCTGGGCCATGCCCATCCCCGGCTGGTCGCGGCCATCAGCGAGCAGGCCGCGCGCGTCATCCACACCTCCAATATCTACGAAGTCCCGCAGCAGACCGAGCTGGCCGCGCGCCTGGCGCGGCTGTCCGGCATGCGCGACGTGGTCTTCAACAACAGCGGCTCCGAGGCCAACGAAGCCGCCATCAAGCTGGCGCGCTACTACGCCTACCGGCACGGCAACAGCCACGCCCACATCATCACCATGGACTCGTCCTGGCACGGACGCACCCTGGCCACGCTGGCCGCCACCGGCAGCGACAAGGCGCGCAAGGGCTTCGAGCCCCTGCCCTCGGGCTTCATCCAGGTGCCGTACAACGATGCCGCCGCGATCCGCGCCGCCGGCGACGCCGAGCCGCGCGTGGCCGCCGTGCTGCTCGAAGCCCTGCAGGGCGAAGGCGGCATCCGTCCCTCCGATGCCGCCTTCCTCCAAGAGGTACGACAACTGTGCACCGAGCGCGGCTGGCTGCTGATGATCGACGAGGTCCAGTCGGGCATCGGCCGCACCGGCAAGTGGTTCGCCCACCAGTGGGCCGACATCGTGCCGGACGTGATGACCCTGGCCAAGGGCCTGGCCGGCGGCGTGCCGATCGGCGCGATGCTGGCCGCCGGCCCTGCGGCGGGCGTCTTCACCCCCGGCAGCCATGGCACCACCTTCGGCGGCGGCCCGCTGGTCTGCGCGGCCGGCCTGGCGGTGCTGGACGCGCTGGAATCGGAAAACCTGCTGGCCAATGCCCACGACGTGGGCGGACACCTGCAGGCGCGGCTGGCCGCCGAACTGGCCGGCGTGCCCGGCGTGGTCGAGGTGCGCGGCCGCGGCCTGATGCTGGGCATCGAACTGACCCGTCCCTGCGGCGTGCTGGCGTTGCGCGCCCTGGAAGCGGGCCTTTTGATCAACGTCACCCGCGACCGCGTCATCCGCCTGCTGCCGCCGCTGGTCCTGTCGCGCGCCGAAGCCGACCAGATCGTCGGCATCCTGGCGCCGCTGATTCGACAGTTCCAGGCCGAACATCCATAATCAACCTCCCGCCCGGGCCACGAGCCCGTCCGGGCCCAATGACCTGCGACATCACCATGACTCCTCCCACGACTCAAAACGGCCCCTTGCGGCACTTTCTGCAGTTCAAGGACTTCTCGTCCGCCGAGATCGCCTACGTGCTGGACCGCGCGCGGCTGATCAAGGAAAAATTCAAGCGCTACGAACCCCACATGCCGCTGCACGACCGCACGCTGGCGATGGTGTTCGAAAAAGCCAGCACCCGTACCCGCGTCTCGTTCGAGGCCGGCATGTACCAGATGGGCGGCTCGGTCATCAACCTGACCTCCAACGATTCCCAACTGGGCCGCTCCGAGCCCATCGAGGACACCGCGCGCGTCATCTCGCGCATGGTCGACATCGTCATGATCCGCACGTTCGAGCAGACCCGCATCGAGCGCTTCGCCTCGCACTCGCGCGTGCCCGTGATCAACGGCCTGACCAACGAATTCCACCCCTGCCAGATCCTGGCGGACATCTTCACCTACATCGAGCACCGCGGCCCCATCGCCGGCAAGACGGTCGCCTGGGTCGGCGACGCCAACAACATGGCCTACACCTGGCTGCAGGCCGCCGAGATGCTGGGCTTCACGCTGCACGTGTCGACCCCGGCCGGCTACGAGCTCGAAGCCGCCCGCATCGGCTCGCCGTCCGACAAGGTGCTGCGCCAGTTCAAGGACCCGATGCAGGCCTGCCAGGGCGCGCACCTGGTCACCACCGACGTCTGGACCAGCATGGGCTACGAGGCCGAGAACGAAGAGCGCCGCGCCGCCTTCGCCGACTGGTGCGTGGACGCCGAGATGATGGCCGCCGCCGATCCCCAGGCCGTGTTCATGCACTGCCTGCCCGCCCATCGCGGCGAGGAAGTCACCGGCGAAGTCATCGACGGCCCGCAGAGCGTGGTCTGGGACGAGGCCGAGAACCGCCTCCACGTGCAGAAGGCGCTGATGGAGTTCCTGCTGCTGGGCCAGTTGAAGTAAGCAGCTCGCCCATGAAAAAAGCAGCCCCACGGGGCTGCTTTTTTTATCCGCGCCAGGCGCGGCATTCAGGGCTTGAGCGACTTTTCCCAGCGCACGATGGCGTCGACCACCGCCTGCGGCGCTTCCGGCACCAGCGCGTGGCCGGCGCCCGGGATCACCACCACCGACACGCGCTCGCCGAATTCGTCGCGGATCTCGTTGCGGGTCGATTCCGGCTTGAACAGGTCGGCGCCCGCCTGCAGATCGAGCAGCGGCTTGCTGCCGCCCGACCACCAGTCCGACTGGCGCGTGGCCTTGCCGGCCAGGCGCTGGCTTTCGCTGACCTCGGGATACCAGCCGTTGAGCCAGACGCTCGCGTCATGGCCCGGCGCGAAGAACGCGTACTGGATGGACTTGAGGCGCTGGGCGTCGGGCAGCGACAGGTCGGCGCTGCGGTCGACGTGCTCGCTCAGGCCGGCGGGGTACTTCTTGGCCGCCGCCGCCACGATCACCACGCCGCGCACCAGGTCGGGATGGTCCACGCCCGTGGTGCGCGCCACCCAGTTGCCGAAGGCGTGCCCGATCATCACCACCGGCTGCTTGGCGACATCGCGGATCACCGCCGCCATGTCGTTGCCGAAGTCATGCAGCGTGATGTCCTTCATCGGTCCGCTGCTGCCGCCGATGCCGCGCGGCTCGGGCCGCAGCACGCGGTAACCGGCCTGCGCCAGCCGCGCCGCGAGGTCGTCGAAATCCTCCTGGCCGCGGCCGCGCGACGGCAACAGCACCAGGGCCGGGCCCTGGCCCTGCACCAGCACTTCGATGCGGGCGCCGTTGCCCGGCAGCACCGTCACGCGCTCGACCTTGTCCGCAGGCGCCGCCGCGGCAGGCGTCGGCGCGGCCTGCGCGGCCAGCGACAACCCGGCCGCGTTCAACGCGCCCCACAGCAAAACCCTCGCCCATCGCTTGCCCATCGTTGTCTCCTCGTTCTTCTGTGTCAAAGAATCTTCTGGAACATGGTGCGGCGCGTGTTGCGGAACGACGGCCGCACCCGGCTGCTCCAGTCGGTGGCGCGCACCGCCAGCCACGGCGGGCTGCCGAAGGTCTCGCGCGTTGCCAGGTCATAGCAGGCCAGGTAGCGCGGCCCCTGGTCGCGGCATTCATAGCGCTGCGCGCGCACGGTGCCGGGCACCGCGGCCAGGCCCGGCAGGTGCTCCTGGTCGTACCAGGCATTCAGGTCCGCCTCGGCCTCGGGCAGCACGTCGGTCTCGACGATGTAGTGCCAGGGCGCATCCAAGCCGGCCGAAGCGCCGGCCAGGTCCAGGGTCAGGTGCAGCACGCGCGCCTGCGCCCCGGGGAACAGTTCGGCCAGGCGCGCCTGCACTTCCGGCTGGCCACCGGCGTCGCCGTCGACATATACATAGGTCTCGTCCTCCTCGACCGCGGCGAAAGCGCGCAGCCGCACGCCGTCCAGGCCCTCGGTCAGGCGTTGCGCCATGTCGGCCGCGCGCGCCGCGTCGAAACGCTCGCCCAGCGACACCAGCAATACCGTCTTGTCCATGCAAAGCTCCTTTCAGTGCCCGACGCGCAGCGCCACCAGGAAGCGCGACACCATGTTGTAGGCGGCTACCGTCGCGGCCAGTTCGACCAGTTCCTGGTCGTTGTAGCGCGAACGCAGCGGCGCGAACAGCGCGTCCGGCACCTCGATGTCGCGGGTCATGGCATCGGTCAGGGCCAGCACGTCGGCCTCGCCCGCCTCCAGCCCCTGCACCGCGTCCGCTTGCGGGCCGCCGCGCAACTGGTCGACCACCGCCTGCGGCATGCCCGCCGCCAGCGCGTGCGGCACGTGCGCGTCGAACTCGTACGGCGCGTTGTTCAGGGTCGCCACGCGCAGGATGATCAGTTCGCGCACCCGTGGCGACAGCGAGGTGTTCAGGCGGATCGCGGTCAACATCGCCTCCCAGCCCTGCACCACGGCGGGGCTGTTCAGCAGCACCTGGTACAGCGGCGAGATGCGGCCGCGCGCGGCCGCAATGCGCGCTTCCATTTCGGCCAGGGCCGGGCGCGTGCCCGGCACGACCGGCGAGACTCGGCAATCGCTCATGCTCACTCCGGACGAATGTTCTTGCGTTGGATCAGCGAACCCCACTTTTCGCGGTCGGCGGCGATCAGCGCCGCCAGCTCCTGCGGCGAGCTGGGCGCGGCCTGGGCGCCGAACTTCTCCAGCTTGGCGCGCACCGCTTCATTGCCCAGCGCGGCGCGCAGGGTCTGGTTCAGTTTCTCGACCGTGGCCGGCGGCGTGGCGGCGGGCGCAACGATGCCGTACCAGTTGTTCGACTCGACGCCGCTGATACCCTGCTCGGCCAGCGTCTTGACGTCCGGCAGCAGCGGATGGCGCGTCGGCGCGGCGATGCCCAGCGGCTTGAGCTTGCCGCCCTGGATGTGGCCGATCAGGCCCGGCACGTCGCCGAAGAAGCCAGCCACCTGGTTGCCGAGCACATCGTTGATGACGGGCGCCGCGCCCTTGTACGGCACGTGCAGCACCTTGGCCTTGCTGGCGTCGGCGAACATTTCCAGCGTCAGATGCGGAATGCTGCCGATGCCCGACGAACCGATGGCCACCGATTGCGAAGCCGCCTGCGAACGCTTGACGAAATCCGCCGCGTCGGTCGCCGGATTGGCCGGATTCACCACGAACACGGTGGCGTTGTTGACCACGCGCGACACCGGCGCGAAATCGCGCACCGGGTCATACGGCAGGTCCTTGTACAGGGCCGGGCTGATGGAGACCGCGCCAACGCTGGTCAGGAACAGCACCGAGCCATCGGCCGGCGCCTTGGCGACGTAGGCCGCGGCGATGTTGCCGTTGGCGCCCGCCTTGTTCTCGACGATGACCGACTGCTTGAGCTCCTTGCCCAGTTGTTCGGCCAGCACCCGGCCGACCAGGTCCACCGGGCCGCCCGGCGGGAAGGCAATGATCAGGCGCACCGGGCCATCGGCGTGCGCCGTGGCGCCCAGGCTGGCCAGGCCCAGCAGGCCGGCGAATACGAGTTTCTTGAACATGAATTGCCTCCTCGGGATATCGTGTTTTCTTGTCGCCTGGCAGCAGGCGATGGCGCGGCTACGGAAATCCGTAGAGACGCGCCGGGTTGTCCACCAGGACCTGCCGGCGCGTCTCGGCGTCCGGGCAGGCCAGGAAAAAAGCGTCGGCCAGCTCGCCGTCGTCGGGCATGTCGCCCGCCACGTTCGGATGCGGCCAATCCGTGCCCCACAACGTGCGTTCCGGCAGCGCCTGCACCAGGGCGCGCACGAACGGAATGCCTTCGGCAAAGGGGCGCTTGCCCGAGGCGATGCGGTCGATCCCGGACACCTTGACCCAGGCGCGCGGCTCGCGCGCCAGGTCCAGCAGCGCGCGGAACGCCGGCGCGCCCAAGCCTTCGGCGGCCTTGACGCGGCCCATGTGGTCGATCACGAACGGCACCGGCAGCGCCCGCAGGCGCGGCAGCAGCTCCGGCAGCATGGCTCCGTCCAGGTGCAGACAGACGTGCCAGCCCAGCGGCGCGATCAGCCCGATGACGTGGTCAAACACCGCCGGATCGGGCGCGCCGCCCAGGTGCGGCACGAAGTTGAAGCGCGCGCCGCGCACCCCGCCTTCGTGCAATCGGCGCACGCTGGCCGGCGTGGCGTCCGCGCCCAGCAGCGCCACGCCGCGGTAGCGGCCCTGGCTCTGCGCCAGCGCGTCCAGCAGCGCGGCGTGGTCGCTGCCATGGCAGTTGGCCTGCACCACCACGGCGCGCTGCACGCCAAGGTGCGCATGCAGGGCCGCCATCCTGGCGTAGGGCGCGTCGGGCGGGGTGTAAGAGCGCCCCTCGGCATACGGAAACACATCGGCGGGGCCGAAGACGTGGCAATGCGTATCGCAGGCCCCGGCCGGCAGCGCATGGCGGGGACGGGAAGGCGTGGCTAGCGGGGGACGACAATCGGGCACGGGGCGGGTTCCTGCGGGCAAAACGCCATGCTCATCGATTGCGAGCCGCTTAACAATGCTATATCTTTGATTTCAGATATAGAAAATACAAATATCCACACACCCTTTCCCGCCTCCTGGCCCCACCATGGACCTCAAGCAAATCGAGTATTTCGTGCGCGTCGCCGAACGCCGCAGTTTCTCGCGCGCGGCCGAACTGCTCGACGTGGCCCAGCCCACCCTCAGCCGCCAGGTGCGCCTGCTGGAACTCGAACTGGGCCAGCACCTGCTCTACCGCAACGGCCGCGGCGCCGAACCGACCGAGGCAGGATTGCGTTTCCTGGAGCATGCCCGCGCCCTGCTGGCGCTGGCCGACCGCGCCAAGCAGGACCTGCAGACCCTGCGCGAAACCCCGACGGGCAAGGTGGTGGTCGGCCTGCCGCCCCGCATCGCGCGGGTGCTGACGCCGCCGCTGGTGCAGGCGTTCCGGCGCCGCTTTCCCGATGCATCGATCGCCGTGGCCGAAGGGCTGAGCGCGCAGATGCGCGAATGGCTGCTGGCCGGACGGGTCGACCTGGCGCTGCTGTACGACCCCGCGCCTTCGCCGCAACTGGGCTATGAATCGCTGTTCCGTGAGAATCTGGTGCTGGTGGCCGCCGCCGACCACCAGCCGCCGCTGCCCGCCCGCATCGCGGTGGCCGGCCTCGGCGCATATCCCCTGGTCCTGCCGAGCCTGCCCAACGCCATCCGCACCCTGGTCGAGAGCATCTGCCGCGCCCAGGGGGTACGGCTGCAGGTCGCGGCCGAGGTCGACGCGGTGCAGACCATCGTGGAACTGGCCGCCCAGGGCGACGCCTACGCCATCCTGCCGCGGTCGGCCGCGCGGGGCCCGGCGGCCGAGCACGCGCTGTCGCTCAGCGAGATTGAAGCGCCCCGCATCACCAACAACCTGGTGCTCGCCAGCGCCCGCCACCGCCCCGCCACCCGCCTGGCCAGCGCCACCGGCGACCTGATCCGCCAGTTGAACCTGGCGGCGCTGTTCGAGCCGGCCGCCCCGCCTGCCCACCCCCTGCCCTGACCCCAGCCCGGTCCCCTGCCCGGCCCCCTGCCCGGACCGCCCAAACGCGTTAAAATGGCGGGCAGATTTCTTGTTTGGCGGCTCGCTGCTGTCAAAGTCCCGTTGGCGTCTCACCTCAAACAATGACCACTATCCTCCCGAACCTTCCCACCGGCCAGAAGGTCGGCATCGCCTTTTCCGGCGGCCTCGACACCAGCGCCGCGCTGCTCTGGATGCGCAACAACGGCGCCATCCCCTACGCCTACACCGCGAACCTGGGCCAGCCCGACGAATCCGACTACGACGAGATCCCGCGCAAGGCCATGGCCTACGGCGCCGAGAACGCCCGCCTGATCGACTGCCGCGCGCAGCTCGTGGCCGAGGGCATCGCCGCCCTGCAGGCTGGCGCCTTCCACATCTCGACCGCCGGCATCACCTACTTCAACACCACGCCCATCGGCCGCGCCGTCACCGGCACCATGCTGGTGGCCGCCATGAAGGAAGACAACGTCAACATCTGGGGCGACGGCAGCACCTTCAAGGGCAACGACATCGAGCGCTTCTACCGCTACGGCCTGCTGACCAACCCGGACCTGAAGATCTACAAGCCCTGGCTCGACCAGCAGTTCATCGACCAGCTCGGCGGCCGCTCGGAAATGTCCGAGTACATGCGCCAGGCCGGCTTCGACTACAAGATGTCGGCGGAAAAGGCCTACTCCACCGACTCCAACCTGCTCGGCGCCACCCACGAAGCCAAGGACCTGGAACACCTGAACTCCGGCATCCGCATCGTCAAGCCCATCATGGGCGTGGCGTTCTGGCGCGACGACGTCGCCGTCAAGGCCGAGGAAGTCACCGTCCGCTTCGAGGAAGGCCAGCCGGTCGCCCTGAACGGCGTGGAATACAGCGACCCGGTCGAACTGATGCTCGAAGCCAACCGCATCGGCGGCCGCCACGGCCTGGGCATGAGCGACCAGATCGAAAACCGCATCATCGAAGCCAAGAGCCGCGGCATCTACGAAGCCCCGGGCCTGGCCCTGCTGTTCATCGCCTACGAACGCCTGGTCACCGGCATCCACAACGAAGACACCATCGAGCAGTACCGCGAAAGCGGCCGCAAGCTGGGTCGCCTGCTGTACCAGGGCCGCTGGTTCGACCCGCAAGCCATCATGCTGCGCGAAACCGCCCAGCGCTGGGTCGCCCGCGCCATCACCGGCGAAGTCACCATCGAACTGCGCCGCGGCAACGACTACTCGCTGCTGAACACCGAATCGCCCAACCTGACCTACGCCCCCGAGCGCCTGTCGATGGAAAAGGTCGAGAACGCCCCCTTCACCCCCGCCGACCGCATCGGCCAGCTGACCATGCGCAACCTCGACATCGTCGACACCCGCGCCAAGCTGTTCACCTACACGAAGACCGGCCTGCTCTCCGCCTCCGGCACCTCGCTGCCGCAACTGAAGGACGAGGCCAAGAAGAAGTAATTCTTCCCGCTCAACAAAAAGCCCCTCGGCAACACCGAGGGGCTTTTTTTGTTCAACACGCCACACAACGCGAGCCGTCCCGCCCCACCGCCCAAATGCCAAAAGGTGGCCGCCCGCGCGGCCTCCTTTTGGCGACCCCGAAAGATCCTTCTCACTTCAATAAACCATGGGCAAGAACGTCAAGCAAACCGCCCGCCCCAAAGTCCGCCAAGATGCAGACATTGCAGCCCGCCGGGTTGGCGTTGCGGGGGTGCGGGGCGTGTAGATGCGCCCGACGGAATCCGAAGGAGTCGCCGAAGGCGAGGACGAGGATGAGAAAGGGGCAGTCCGGAGCGAACGCTCCGGACCGCAATCGTAGCCCCGCGCCCCCGCAACGCCAACCCGGCGGGCGCCTCAAGAACTCAACCCCCAGGCCTAAAGTTCGACCTGCATCCCCATCTCCACAACCCGATTCGCCGGAATCTTGAAAAACTTCGTGCTCCGCGTCGAATTGCGCGCCATGAACGAGAACACCGCCCGCCGCCACCGCCACAAGGCCGGCTTCCTGGCCGCCACCACAGTCTGCCGCGAGAGGAAGTAGGACGTGCGCATCGGCTCCAGATCCAGCTCCGGATACGCCTCCGCCACCAGCCGCAGCGCCTCCGGCACGTCCGGATCTTCCTTGAAACCGTAGTTGATCGTCGCCGCCCAGCTCGACGCGCTCATCTTCTGCACCGTGAAGCGCTCGTCCTCGGACACATAGGGCACGTCGGCCACCCGGATCGTCAGGAACAGCACATGGTCATGCAGCACTTTGTTGTGCTTCAGGTTATGCAGCAGCGCCGGCGGCACATTGCCCGAATTCATCGTCATGAAGATCGCCGTGCCCGGCACCCGTGACGGCGGATAGGCCTCCAGCTGCTCCATGAATTCCTTGAGCGGCTGGCGGTCGCGCTGCTGCATGTCGGACAGCAGCCGACGGCCGCGGCGCCAGGTCATCATCAGCGTGAACACCACGATCGCCACCACCAGCGGCAGCCAGCCGCCTTCGTGGATCTTGAAGACGTTGGCCGAGAACAGCAGCACATCGAACAACAGCAGCAGGCCCAGCACCACGAACCACAGCATGCGCTTGGCGCCCGTCGTGCCCCGCGGCAGCACCGCGAACGCCAACACCGACGTCGTCAGCATCGTCCCCGTCACTGCGAAACCGTAGGCCGCCGCCAGGTTGTCGGAATTGCGGAACAGCAGCACCAGCACAAGCACCGCGCACAGCAGCAGCGCATTGACCTGCGGCAGGTAGATCTGGCCCTTCTCCACCGCCGACGTGTGCAGGATCTGCATGCGCGGCCAGAACCCCAGCTGCACCGCCTGGCGCGTCACCGAGTAAGCGCCCGAGATCACCGCCTGCGACGCCACGATGGTGGCCACCGTCGCCAGCGCCACCAGCGGCGCCAGGCCCCACTCCGGCGCCATCATGAAGAAAGGATTGCGGATCGCGCTGGGATCGCGCAACAACAGCGCGCCCTGGCCGAAATAGCACAACGTCAACGCCGGCAGCACCATGCTGAACCAGGCGCTGCGGATGGCCGGGCGGCCGAAATGGCCCATGTCGGCATACAGCGCCTCGGCGCCGGTCAGCGCCAGCACCACCGCGCCCAGCAGCACGAAACTGATCCACGGGAATTCGACGATGAAGCGCAGGCCCCACATCGGATTGAGCGCCGCCAGCACCTCGGGCGTCTGCCACACCTGCCAGGCGCCCAGCGCCGCAAGCGTGCCGAACCACAGCAGCATCACCGGCCCGAACAGCTTGCCCATGGCGCCCGTGCCGTGCGACTGGATCGCAAACAGCGCCACCAGCACCACCAGCGCCAACGGCACCACCCACGCATCCAGCGTGTGCGACACGATGCCGATCCCCTCCAGCGCCGACAGCACCGAGATCGCCGGCGTGATCATGCTGTCGCCATAGAACAGCGCCGCGCCGAAAATGCCCAGCACGATCAATACCCAGCGCAGCTTGCCCTCGCGGCTGCGCACCGCCAGCTCCAGCAGGGCCAGCGTGCCGCCTTCACCGCGGTTGTCGGCGCGCAGCACCAGCGTCACGTACTTGAACGACACCACCACCATCAACATCCAGAACAGGATGGACAGCACACCCAGCAAGTGGGCCGGCTCCAGGTCGGTGTGCACGCTCAGCCCGGTGAGGCACGCGCGCAGCGTGTACAGCGGACTGGTGCCGATATCGCCATACACCACGCCCAGCGCCCCCAGGACGAGAGCCGCGCGCGACGAAGGTGCATGCCCGCCGGCGGCGTGGCCGTTGGACGAGGGAGGAACGCTGACCGAGCCCTGGCTCATGATGTGGGTTCTTGCCGAGTGAGTTGAGCCCCCTTGCGAGGGCCGGGAAACACGACCGAAAGCCGCGTTCCGGAAAAATCCGGGCGGCTGGTGAGCTTCCACCAGGCGCCGTGGGCGTGCGCGATCTCGCGCACAATGGCCAATCCCAGGCCCGAACCGCCGGCGCTGGCCGACGGGGAACGATAGAACGCCTCGAAGACGCGGTCGCGTTCTTCGGGAGGAATGCCTGGGCCATCGTCCTCGACCGTCAACGAAGGCGGGTTGGCGCCCACGATCAAGGTGATCCGGCCGGTGGCGTTGCCGTAGCGCAGCGCATTGTCGATCAGGTTGCCCAGCAACTCGGCCAGCAACAACGGATCGGCGTCGATCCAGATCGGCGCATCCGGGGCCACCAGGTCCAGCTCATAGCGCGCCTCGCGCACCCGCGGAAACCACTCCGCGCCGTGCGCCCGCACCCATTCGCACAGGTCGATGCGCACGAAGCTGTCCTGCGGCCGGGCGTTGGGGTCGGCCCGCGCCAGCACCAGCAGTTGCTGGCCCAGGCGGATCATGCGATCACTGACCGCCTTGATGCGCTCGGCGCGCGCCCGCACATCGTCGGGCAGGGGCCGGGCCAGCATCAGTTCTGATTCCAGGCGCAGCCCCGACAGGGGCGTGCGCAACTGGTGCGCGGCGTGGCCGATGAAGCGCCGCTGCGCCGCCAGCGAGGCATCGAGCCGCAGCAGCAGGTCGTTGGTATGCGTGACCAGCGGTTCGATCTCGACCGGCACGCCGACCACTTCCAGTGGCTGCATGTCGTCGATGGAACGCTGGCGGATTTCCTCGGACAGGTGGTTGACCGAGCGCAGGCCGGAGCGCACACCCTGCACCACGACCCAGGTGAACAGGCCGATCAACGCCACCTGCCCCACCACCATCAGCCAGAAAAAGTCCTCCAGCATCCAGAGGGACATGTCGATCTTGTGGGTGATGACCCAGGTGGCGGCCAGGTCCAGCAGCACCAGCAGCAGGATGGGCGGCATCAGCCGGATGACCAGATGCCGCGCGAGCGAACGGGAGGGGAGCAAGGGGCGCGAGGCCGTAGGAGCGGGAGGAGTGCGTTCTAGCGTCATGACGCGGTGCCCTCGCTTAGGCGGGCAGGGATTCCGGCCGCCGCGGGCCGGCTACGCCAGCCGGCGCCAGGCGGCCAGGGAGGCCGTCAGGCCGTTTCCACATCCAGCATGTAGCCGAAGCCACGCACGGTCTGGATGCTGGCGCCGGTGCCTTCCAGGCGCTTGCGCAGGCGGTATACGTAGACTTCCACTGCGTTTTCGCTGAAATCGGCATCCCAGGCGGACAGGGAATTCACGATCTGGCGCTTGGTGACCACGCGGCCCACGCGGGCCATCAGCATTTCCAGCACGGACAGCTCGCGCACCGACAGCGACAGGCGCTGGCCATTGGCGCGGACTTCGCGGCCGACGGTGTCGAACACCAGCGGCCCGACTTCGATCAAAGGCTGCGCCTGCCCCGCGCGGCGGCGGCCGAAGGCGCGCACCCGGGCGGCCAGCTCGGGCAGTTCGAAAGGCTTGGTGACGTAGTCATCGGCGCCGGCATCCAGGCCGGCGACGCGGTCCTCGATGCCGTCACGGGCCGTCAGGATCAGCACCGGCACCTGGTTGCCGTCCTGGCGCAGTTGACGCAGCACGTCCAGGCCGCTCATGCCCGGCAGGTTGAGGTCGAGCAGCATCAGGTCATACGGCTGGCCTGCCAGCGCGCCCAGAACCCGGTCGCCGTCGGTGAGCCAGTCGACCGCATAACCCTGGTCGGCCAGAAATTCCTGGAGCGCATGGCCCAGGGTGGTGTCGTCTTCGATTACCAGAACTCGCATGCCGCGATTCTAGCGCGATCCCGGAAAAAACGGGGCGCGAAATGCGCCCCGCTGCCGGGAATCGTTCAACGGGCGGACGGCGCCGGGGCGGCTCCGCCTGCTGCCGGGGCCTCCCCCGCCGGCGCGCCCGAGGGCGGCGTGGTGACGAAGCCGATGCGCGTCATGCCCGACCGGCGCGCCGAAGCCATGACCTTGGCCAGGGTCTCGTAGCGGGTATTCTGGTCGGCGCGGATGCGGATCTCGGGTTGCGGCTTGGTGCCGGCGATCGACTTGAAGCGGTTCGGCAGGTCGTCGATATTGACCGGCTTTTCGTCCCAGAACAGCGCGCCGCCGGCATCGATGGCCAGATCCACGGTCTTGGGTTCTTCCTCGATCTGCTCGGCGGCCACCTGGGGCATGTTGATCTTGATCGAGTGGGCCAGCAACGGCGCCGTGATGATGAAGATCACCAGCAGCACCAGCATGACGTCGATCAACGGCACCATGTTGATCTCGGAAACCGTATGGCTCCCGGATCCCTTGCCCTCGAAGCTGCCAAAAGCCATTATTCGCTCCCGCGTTGAACCGCGGCGCCGTTACCGTGCTGGCGGCGCAGGGCGCGCACCTTGCTGTCCGACAGGGCCACTTGCTGGCCGGTCGTCAGGAAGGCGAACAGGTCATGCGCAAAGGCATCCAGGCGCGACAGGTAGACGCGGTTGTTGCGCACGAAGGTGTTGTAGGCCAGCACCGCCGGAATGGCGACCGCCAGACCCAGGCCGGTCATGATCAGGGCCTCGCCCACCGGACCGGCGATGCGGTTGATGGTGACGCCATCGGACAGGCCGATACCGACCAGCGCATGGTACACGCCCCACACGGTGCCGAACAGGCCGACGAACGGCGCGGTCGAGCCCACCGAGGCCAGCACCGTCAGGCCGTTTTCGAGCTTGGCGGTTTCCTCGTCGATCACCTTGCGCATGGTGCGGGTGACGAAATCGCCGTTCGAGCCGGCTTCTTCCAGCTTGGTGGCGCCGAACTTGTTGTGATGCGCCTGGGCATGCATGGCGTGGCTGGCCAGGTGCGAGAACGGATCACGCGCCCCGTGCGTGGTGATTTCGTGCTCGACCTGTTCCAGCGAGCTGGAGTTCCAGAACTTGTTCAGGAAGTCGGCCGAGCGGCGGCGCATGCTGATGTTGCTGCCGACCTTGACCAGGATCAGGTACCAGGTCACCAGCGACATCAGGATCAGGATGATGAACAGGGTCTTGCCGACGAAGTCGCTCTGCGCGACGAAGTGCAGGAAGCCCATGTCGGGGACCGGCGCCGGTGCCGGCACCGGTGCAACCGCGGGCAGCGCGGCGGCGGCGCTGTGCAGCGCCTCCGCGGATTGCTGGACGGCGCCGGTGGCCTGCTGGACGATGCCGCCGGCCGCGGTGGCGGCTTGCTGGGCGGCGGGCGCCGCAGCGGCGGCGGCGGGTGCCGCGGCCGCCGGAGCCGCTGCCGGGCTGGTGGCCGCCTGCGCCACCAGGGTGGCGCTGTGCATTGCGTTGGACATCTCAGTTCCTCATTACGAAATCGAACGGAATTTTTGCTTTGGCGGGATAAGCCACGCCATTGCGGCTATAGGGTTTCATGCGGGCCTTGCGCGCGGCGGCCAATGCCGACTCGTCCAGCCTGGGGAAGCCCGAGGACGAATCGACGGTGGCCCGCTCGACCAGTCCCTGGGTATTGATTTCCACCAGCACCACCACCCGGCCCTCTTCCCGCATGCGGCGCGATGCCATCGGGTAGTTGGGCATGGGCCGCGCCCCCAGGTATTCGATCTGGGTTTCCTGCAGGATCTGGTCGGGCGGCGGACCTTGGCGCGGCGCCTGCGTGGTCTGCGCGCCGTCGGGGGTACCGGTGGGCGGCGTTTCGACGGGCGGCGTCTCGGGCTTGGGCTCGGGTTTGACTTCCTGCTTGGGCTGGGGCTTGGGTTTCGGCTTGGGCTTCGGCTTGGGGGCCGGCATCGGCGGTTTTTCGACCACCGGTTCGGGTTCGGGCTCCGGTTCGGGCTCCACCTTCGGATCCGGCTCGGGTTCGGGTTCGATCTCGGGCTGTGGTTCGGGCGGCGTTTCGGTCACCGGTTGCGGCACTTCCGGCGTGGGGTCGGCTTTGGCGATCTGGGGAGTGGGAGCGTCCACCACACTCACCATGATGGCCTCGGGTTCCTCCAGTTCAGGACGGTTCTCGGGAGCCAGGTAAATGGCATAGACCACTGCGGCGTGTAGCGCAACGACCGCCAGGCCAGCGCCTACGCGTATACCAAGGGAAGACGGCGGTGAAGTGTTCAAACCACGTTGAAAGCTAGGCATGAATCAGCCAGGGTGCATTAACTTATCTGGCCAGCCAGGAAAACGCGCGCCACGGGCGCGCGCCGGCTGACCGGTACAAGCCAAGCATCATATCTTAAATGCGAATGATTCGCACGTCATATTTCGTCTGCAATAGCGTAACACTCCGATGCTCCGCCAACCCTGCGCGCGCGCAAACAAGCCCGCAACCCGCACAGGAACGAACACACACCACGCGCTCTTTCGCCAGCGCCTGCGCCACGGAGCCTGCGCGCACCGCATCCACAGTGCGCATCCACATGACTCGCGTCCGCAAGCCTGCCCAGACGCCCCCAGACGCCCCAAATGCGCACGACAAGCGCAAAAACAAAAAACCCGCCACGGTACCGTGTGCGGGTTTCTGTTTCGGCTTGCTGATGGTGGGTGCTACAGGGGTCGAACCTGTGACCTACGCCTTGTAAGGGCGCCGCTCTACCAACTGAGCTAAGCACCCGTCTTGGTGTCGAATCTGCCGCGAACGGAACGCGGAAAATCGCTGGCCGGGGTACTCAAAAGCAATACGCGGGCCGGAGTATACCGGACCGCGTACCTGTCGGCAAATCAACGGGTGCCGTGCCCGTGCAATCTGCCTGGCCGTCGATCAGTTGACGGCGTCCTTCAGGGCCTTGCCCGGACGGAACTTCGGCACCTTGGCCTTCTTGATCTTGATGGTTTCGCCGGTGCGCGGGTTGCGGCCGGTACGAGCGGCGCGAGCCGACACGGCAAACGTGCCGAAGCCCACCAGCGTGACCGTACCGCCCTTCTTCAGGGTGGTCTTGACGGCACCGATCAGGGCGTCAAGCGAACGACCGGCGGCAGCCTTGGAGATATCGGCCTTGCTGGCAATGTGATCGATGAGTTCGGTTTTGTTCATTCAGGTGTACCCCTCACAAGGTATGGAGTCTGCCGGGAGTGCAGTTCATGGCTGTCATGTTGGACGCCACGACTTGACGCGAAGACCCGACAAACGACGAACAGACTAGTGGATAAACTTTTTCTTGCGCTGCAAAGCACAACTTTTAAACTGCTGCGCCGCCTGGGTTTCAAGGGCTTTGCAGCTCCAGAACCGTCAGCGACGCAGACGTGTATTAGGCCTTGGCGTAGAGCGGCTGTCAAGCGAAAACCTCACCACAAGCCGCACCAATACTAGCTTTTAGGCCTTTTCGCAATAAACAAAAACACGCATTTCGGGGTTTGCGCGACAACACCAAATGATGTTCCAAATGCGTTCCGAATGCGCGTCGAGCGCGCCTCGAATCACGCTCAGACATCCACCCAGCGGCGCAGCAGGTTGTGATAGATGCCGGTCAGCTGGATGATCGACGGATGCCCCGCCGCGTCCTGGTTCAAACGCTGGATGGCCACATCCATGTCGAGCAGCAAGGCGCGCTGGCTGTCTTCGCGCACCAAGCTTTGCATCCAGAAGAACGAACTGATCCGGGCGCCGCGCGTCACGGGATTGACCTTGTGCAGGCTGGTTCCCGGATACAGCACCATGTGCCCGGCCGGCAGCTTCACGCTGCGCGGGCCGTAGGTATCGTCGACGACCAGTTCGCCGCCGTCGTAGGAATCAGGCTCGGAAAAGAACAGCGTGGCGGACAGGTCCGTGCGCACGCGTTCGCCGCTGCCGGCAATGCCGCGCACGGCGTTGTCGACGTGGTAGCCGAAAGCCTCGCCGCCTTCGTAGCGATTGAACAGCGGCGGGAAGATCTTGCGCGGCAGCGCGGCGGACATGAACAGGTTGTTGCCCGCCAGGCGCTGCAGGATCAGGCTGCCGAGTTCCTGCGCCAACGGATGCTGTTCCGGCAATTGGCGATTGTGCTTGACCTCGGCGGACTGGTAGCCCGCCGTGACCTTGCCATCCACCCAGTCGGCGGCCTCGAGGCGATTGCGGATGGCGGCGGCCTCGTCGGCAGTGAAAACTTCGGCGATCTGTATAAGCATGGGTTCCTGCCCGGGTTGCGGCGCGGGGCCCTGCCGCGCGCCATGCCCCGTGAATTATCCCTGCAGGCAGCCGTTGAGCGCCTGATCGAAGTCAAATAGCAGATCGGTCTCATCCTCGATGCCCACCGATACCCGGATCAGGCTGTCGGCGATACCCATCTGCTTGCGGCGCTCGGCGCCCATCTCGTAATAGATGGTGTGCGCGGCGGGCAGCGCCAGGCTGCGCGTGTCGCCCAGGTGCGTCGCCATCAGCACGATGCGCAGGCGGTTCAGGAAATCGAAGCAGTCCACGCCGTCGGCCAGTTCCACGCCCAGCAGCCCGCCGAAGCGCGAACCGAACAGCGCCGCGGCGCGCGCGTGCTGCGGATGGCTGGCCAGGCCGGGGTAATGCACCTTGGCCACGCCGCGGTGCTCTTCCAGAAAGCGCGCCAGCGCCAGCGCATTGGAGCAATGCTTGGCCATGCGCAGCGCCAGCGTCTCGGCGCCCACCGCGATGCGGTGCGCGGGCTCGGCCGCCAGCGTGCCGCCCATGTCGCGCAGGCCCTTCTTCTTGATCTGCGTCAGCCCCCAGCCGGTGGACGGCCCCTTGCGATAGGCATCGTAGATGTTCGAATAATTGGCCCAGTCATACAGGCCCGTGTCGGTGACGGCGCCGCCCAGCGCATTGCCGTGGCCGCCGATGTACTTGGACAGCGAGTTCATCACCAGCGACGCGCCCACCGTCGCCGGCCGGAACATCCACGGCGAGGTCAGCGTGTTGTCCACGACGTAGACCAGCCCTTTCTCGCGGCAGAGCTCGCCGATCACCGCGAGGTCGGCGACCTGGGTGCCGGGGTTGGCGATGGTCTCGGTGAACACCATGCGGGTGTTGGGCTGGATCGCCGCGCGCACCTGCGCCGAGTCGGTGGCATCGACGAAGGTGATCTCCACGCCCAGCTCCAGCAGCGTGCCCAGCAGGCTGTTGGTGTTGCCGAACACGTACTGGCTCGACACCAGGTGGTCGCCACGGCGCAGCAGCGTGGTGAAGATGGCGGCCAGCGCGGCCATGCCGGTGGCGAAGCTCACCGTACCCTTGCCCGCCTCCATGTGGTTCACCTTGGCTTCCAGCGCCGTGGTGGTCGGCGTGCCCTGGCGGGCATAGGTGAAGCCCGCCTTGCCCTGGAAGACGGCGGCCAGTTCGCGCGCATCGGCGTAGGCGAATTCCGACGAAGGATGCATCGGCTTGTGCACCGCTCCGTGCTCGACGGATTGCTGGCGGTCGGAATGGAGGATCGTGGTGGTAAAGCCGTTCTGGTGCATGATGGGCGACGCGAAAGAGAAAGGGTCTACGAAAAGGAAGGCATGGCCGGTTCAGGCCTGGCGCTGGCGCACGGTTTCATACAGGCACACCGCGCTGGCCACGCTGACGTTCAGGCTTTCGACCGAACCCAGCATGGGAATGTTGACCAGTTGGTCGCAGGTCTCGCGCGTCAGGCGGCGCATGCCCTCGCCTTCGGCGCCCATGACCCAGGCCATCGGCTGGCGCGCGTCGATCCGGTGCATGCTGTCGGTCGCCTGGTCGTCGGTGCCGACCAGCCATACGCCGCGGTCCTTCAGGCTGCGCATGGTGCGCGCCAGGTTGGTGACCATCAGGTACGGCACGGTGTCGGCCGCGCCGCAGGCCACGCGCTGCACGGTGCTGTTCAGGCCCACCGCGCGGTCGCGCGGCGCGATCACGGCGTGCACGCCCGCGGCGTCGGCCGTGCGCAGGCAGGCGCCCAGGTTGTGCGGATCGGTCACACCATCCAGGATCAGCAGCAGCGGCGGGCCCTCGATCACGTCGAGCACTTCGTCCACGTCCACCGCCAGCTGGCGCTCGTCGGCCAGCGCCACCACGCCCTGGTGACGGGTGCCGCGCGCCAGGCCGTCCAGGCGCTCCATGGCGACCGGATGCAGGCGACAGCCGGCCTTCTCGGCCTGCTCGATGAACGTCTGCATGCGCTTGTCGCGGCGCGACGCTTCTACGTAGATTTCCTTGATCGACTCGGGCGCGTGGCGCAGCCGCGCGACAACCGCGTGAAACCCGGCAAGGACTTGGGTCGACGCCATAAATGCAAATACCTTTAGAGAAACGAATGCCCGCCCCGGAACGGAGCGGGCCGCCGGACAGGCCGGCCATAGGCGCAATGTTACCCCTTATGGGGCGGCCGCCCGCCCGGGCCGAAACCCGGGCGGCGCCCTGTCAGTGGCGTTTGCGCGTGGCCTTCTTGGCAGGCGCGGCGCGCTGCTGGGCGACCTTGGACGGCTTGCCGGCCTTCTTGGCCTCGGCGCGCCGCTCCTTGGCGGTCTGGCCCTTGAGCGCGGCCGGCTTGGGCGCGGCCGCCTTCTTCACGCGGCGCGGACCCTCGTCGGGACCACGCGCGGACGCCTTGCGCAAGGCGTCGAAGCTGGTGCCCTGCACCAGGCGGAACTCGATGCGGCGCGCCTCCAGGTCCACGCGCGAGACCTGCACCTGGACCTTGTCGGTCAGGCGGTAGCGCATGCCGGTGCGTTCGCCGCGCAGCTCATGCAGCGCATCGTTGAACTGGAAGTACTCGCCGCCCAGCTCGGACACGTGCACCAGCCCTTCGACGTGCAGCGTATCCAGCGTGACGAAGATGCCGAAGCTGGCCACGCCGGTGACGGTGCCGCTGAAGTCCTCGCCCACGCGCTCCTTGACGAACCAGCACTTGAGCCAGGCCTCGACGTCGCGCGAGGCCTCGTCGGCGCGGCGTTCGCTGGCCGACAGCACCAGGCCCATCTTTTCCCAGATGGCGTGCTCATGCTCGCGCTGGGTGCGGCCGATGACGACCGGCTGGTCGTCCAGGCTGGGCACATAGCGCTGCCCCGCCAGCAGGGCCTTGATGACGCGGTGCGTCAGCAGGTCCGGATAGCGCCGGATGGGCGAGGTGAAGTGGCTGTAGCCGGGATACGACAGACCGAAGTGACCCAGGTTGTCCGGACTGTAGATGGCCTGCTGCATCGAGCGCAGGCACATGGTCTGGAGCAACTGGTAATCGGGACGACCGCGCACGGAATCGAGGAAATCGCCGTAGTCCTTGGCCGTGGGCGTATCGCCCCCGCCCAGCGACAGGCCCATGGTGCGCAGGAACTCGCGCAGCGATTGCAGGCGCTCGGGCGTCGGGCCTTCATGGATGCGGTACAGGCCGGGATGCTTGCTGCGCGTCATGAAGTCGGCCGCGCAGGTGTTGGCGGCCAGCATGCATTCCTCGATCAGCTTGTGGGCATCGTTGCGCACCGACGGCACGATCTGCTCGATGCGCCCCAGCTCGTTGCAGACGATCTTGGTCTCGACCGTGTCGAAATCGATCGCGCCGCGCTTCTTGCGGCTCTGCGACAGCAGGTGGAACAGTTCATACAGGCTCTGCACCTGCGGCATGACGGCGCGCATGGCATGGGCCGCCGGGCCGCCGGGCTGCTGCAGCGCCGCCCAGATGTTGGTGTAGGTGGTGCGGGCATGCGAGTGCATCACCGCGTTGTAGAACTGGTAGGCGGTGACCGTGCCGGCCTTGGCGCCCGAGGCCGGAATCACCATGTCGCAGACCAGCACCAGGCGGTCGACGTCCGGATTCAGCGAGCACAGGCCATTGGACAGCGACTCGGGCAGCATCGGAATGACCCGGCGCGGGAAATACACGCTGGTGCCGCGCTCGAGCGCGTCGTCGTCCAGCGCGTCGCCGGGCCGCACGTAGTGGCTGACGTCGGCAATCGCCACCAGCAGGCGCCAGCCCGGCCGCTTGCGCTGGCCGGTGCCCAGCTCCACCGCCTCGCAGTAGACGGCATCGTCGAAATCGCGCGCATCTTCGCCGTCGATGGTGATGAGCGGCACGTCGCGCAGGTCGACGCGGTCTTTCAGGTCACTCTTGCGGACCACGTCCGGCAGGCGGGCGGCCTGCTTGCGCGCGGCCTCGGAGAATTCGACGGGCACGTCGAACTTGCGCACCGCGATCTCGATTTCCATGCCGGGATCGTCGATCTCGCCCAACACCTCGGACACTCGGCCCAGCGGCTGCGTGTGGCGGGTGGGCTGCTCCATGATCTCGACCGCCACCACCTGCCCATGCTGGGCGCCGTTGGTGTCGCTGGGCGGGATCAGGATGTCGTGCTTGATGCGCTGGTCTTCCGGCACCACGATGGACAGGCCGTGCTCGTGCAGGAAACGGCCCACCAGCTTGTTGGTGCGGCGCTCGATGACTTCGACGATGGTGCCTTCCGGCTTGCCGCGGTATTCGCCCGACGGCTTGACCAGCACGCGGTCGCCATGCAGCACCTTGAGCATTTCGCGCGGCGACAGGAACAGGTCCGGCCCGCCGTCATCGCGCAGCAGGAAGCCAAAACCGTCGCGGTGGCCCAGCACCTTGCCCGCCACGAAGTCCAGCTTGGTGGCCAGCAGCAGCACGCCCTTGCGATTGGGCATCAATTGGCCATCACGCTCCATCGCGCCCAGGCGGCGTTCGAATCCCACCATCGTCGCCGGACGCTCCACGCCCATGCGCTCGGCCAGCTCCACCGGAGACAGCGGCGCCCCCGCGGATCGCAGCGCCTTCAGGATGGCTTCACGGGACGGGACATCGGGATCGAAGTCTGGCGGCGCTTCCGGCAACGGAGTGGATCTGTTGTTCGATTCGTTATTCGATCGTTTTGCCAAAGCTAATTTTTCCGTATATAATGCGCAGCTTCTGTGGTTCGCCCAAGGCTGAACACTGAAGCAGAAATGGTCAGACGGATTGTAGAGTGATTTTGCAATTACGCTTTGAATACATGCGCTTTAAATACATGGGAATAAAAACCTCATGCAATCGAAGTGGCAGCGTATCACAAAGTTCTGACTGGAATGTCTCAGTGCCCAGGTGGCGGAATTGGTAGACGCGCATGGTTCAGGTCCATGTGCCGCAAGGTGTGGAGGTTCGAGTCCTCTCCTGGGCACCACGGAATTTCAGCTGAGGCTGTTTGGGTTTGCGATGAAAAACATCGCCGTGAAATCAAACAGACAGCATTGGCAAAAAAGTTGAAAACCCCGGAAATCGCAAGATTTTCGGGGTTTTTGCTTTGAGCTGCGTGAATGGTCTGGCGTGAACTGCTTTGCACGGCACCAATTGCCCTGTGCCGACCCATCCGCGACCAGATTCAAAGGCCATCACAAGGATGGTGATGCCCCCACCCCAACGTTAGCCCCCCCGGGACAGTATTGCTCGATCGGACAACCTTCAGCGCCAAGGGACCTTGCGGTTCAGATGATGGCGCGCATACAGGTCCGCCCCCATCCCCGCGATCTGGCCATCGATCAAGGCCTCGAACGGCCGCAGCAGTTCATCGAAATTATGTGGCGCCTCCAGCGCATTGAGCGCGTGCGTCACCGCCTCGATGGTGGACAGCGCACCCGGAATGTCCGCGTGCCGCACCCGGTAGCGCGTCGCCAGGCCGGCCGGCAGCATCACGCGCGGCAACGCGGCCAGTTGCGGGTTGATGTGCAGCAGCTTGCGCGCATGAGTCCAGGTGCCATCGGGCACAATCAATTGCACCGGCCCGCCCGTCGCGGCGGCGCACCCCGGACTCAATACCTCCGCGCCCTCGCCGGGAAACAGCACGCAGGGTGCATACCCGGGCTCGGCCCACTGCTCATGCTGAAAGCGTTCGCCCACCAGGCGCCGCGCGCCATCCAGCCCCAACACCGCAAGCCGCGCCGTGTTCAGCGCATGGCGCGCCTCGCTCGGATGCTGCAACACCACCACACGGGTTCGCGGCAGCAGCGCCGGGATCAAGGCGCACAGGCAATGGGATTCGGGGCGCTTACAGCGCAGGCAAACAGGGCGTGACATGGGGCGACACTATAGCGAAGCCGGCCGCATCAAAAAAAAGTGAAAAAAATGCTGCATGACTTGCACACTTCCAAAAAAGTATGCATAATCTCGTTCCTCTGCTGTTGAACACGAAACGAAACGCAGCCGGTAGCAAGAAGTCGAAAGACGGAATGCAAACTGGAAAGCGACGCGGAAGGTAAGACATCAGCGCCCAGGTGGCGGAATTGGTAGACGCGCATGGTTCAGGTCCATGTGCCGCAAGGTGTGGAGGTTCGAGTCCTCTCCTGGGCACCAATTATTACATCACGAGGTACCTGTCGTGATGCGCCAAGAAAAACCCCGTTCGCGAAAGCGTCCGGGGTTTTTTCTTTGGCGGCCCGAATGATCGGGCCAGCCTAGACAGCCGGCCGATCGTTCGCTCGCAAGCGCCTAGGCCAGCACCCGCGTCATGACGACGTGCGCGATGCCGGCTTCCATGAACTCCTCGCCTTCCACCTGGAAACCGTGGGCCTCGTAGAAGCCCTTGGCGTGGGTCTGCGCGTGCAGCACCAGCATGCGGTGGCCATCGCCATGGCCCTGCCCGATCAGGGCGTCGAGCAACTGGCCGCCCACGCCCAGGCCGCGCGCGCGCTTGTGCACGGCCATGCGGCCGATGTGGCCGTCGGGCAGCAGACGGCCGGTGCCGAGCGGCGTGCCGTCGGCGGCATAGGCCACGGCGTGCACCGAGACCGCATCGTCGTCATCCATCTCGACTTCGGGCGGCACGTTCTGCTCGACCACGAACACGTCGTAGCGCACCGACGACGCGTCGTCGCGCAGGCGATCCCAGGTTCCCAGGGTGATACGTACCGTCGGCTTTTGTTGGTTGGCCATTTTTTTCCCTCGCGCCACTGCTGAATATGAATTCACTGTCGACATTTTCGCAGGGATGGCGCATCGGCGAAACAGGCGTACCATCGCGGCTGGCCCATTCCCGCAGCTGATCGCCATCATGCCGCAAGCCGCAACGCCCGCCTGGTTGAAATTCGCGCCCGCGCTTTTCCTGCTGCTGTGGTCCAGCGGCTTCGTCGTGCTGAAAGTGGGCCTGGCCTATGCCGACCCGATGACGTTCCTGGCATTGCGCTATGCCTGTGTGGTGGCGCTGCTGGCGCCGTTCCTGCTGGCGTTGCGCCCGCCGCTGCCGCAAGGCGCCAGCGCGTGGGGCCACCTGGCCATGGTCGGCCTGCTGCTGCAGGCGGGCTATTTCTGTTTCACCTATCTGTCGCTCAAGCAGGGCATGTCCGCCGGCGGGCTGGCGTTGATCACGTCGCTGCAGCCCATCCTGATCGGGCTGCTGGCGCCGGTGATCGCCCACGAACGCGTCGACGCGCGGCGCTGGGCCGGGCTGGGACTGGGCGTTTCCGGCGCGGCGCTGGTCATCGTCGCCAAGGCCTCGGTCGACCTGGCCTCGCCGCTCGGGCTGGTGTTCGCCGTGGCCGCCCTGCTCTGCATCACCAGCGGCACGCTGTATGAAAAGCGCTTCGGTGTGCAGACCCACCCCGTCACGTCCAACACAGTGCAATACGCCGTGGGGCTGGCGGTCACGGCGCCGCTGGCATTCTGGCTGGAACCGATGCACATCGACTGGACCGGGCCGTTGCTGGGCTCGCTGGCCTACCTGGTGGTGGGCAATTCGCTGGTCGCGATCTCCCTGTTGCTGGCCATGCTGCGCCATGGCGAGGCGTCGCGCGTATCGGCGCTGTTCTTCCTGGTGCCGCCATCGACCGCGGTCATCGCGCTGCTGGTGCTGGACGAGCCGATCCCGCCGCTGGCCTGGCCCGGCATGGCCCTGGCCGCGCTCGGCATCCTGCTGGTGACCCGTTCGGCGCGCACGCCCGCGCCGGCGCGGCAAGTAGAATGAGCGCCCTTTCGCGCCCATTTCCGCCGCCGCCATGAATGCCGTCATCACCGCCGCCCTGCCGGTCTTCGCGCTGATCCTGACCGGATGGCTGGCGGCGCGCTGGCGCATCCTGGGGCCGGCCGCCACCGACGCCCTGAACCGCTACGTGGTCTACCTGTCGCTGCCGGCGCTGCTGTTTCGCGCCATGACCCAGGTGGATCTGGCGCACATGGCGCACTGGGGCTTTGTCGGCGCGTTCGCCGGCGGCATTGCGGTCACTTTCGCGCTGTCGTTCCTGCCGCGCAAACGCGGCCCGCGCGGCCTGACCGACCGCAGCATCGAAGGACTGGCGGCGGCCTACGCCAATGCCGGTTATATGGGCATCCCGCTATGCCTGGCGCTGTTTGGCGCCGAAAGCCTGGCGCCGGCGGCCTTCACCACATTGATGACGGCCAGCGTGCTGTTCGGTTTCGCCATCGCCCTGATCGAATTCGACCGCCAGCAGGCGCCCGGCCTGGGCGCCACGCTGGTGAAGGTCGGCCGCGCGCTCATGCGCAATCCGCTGCTGGCCGCGCCGGTGCTGGGCCTGGCGTGGGCCGGCACCGGGCTGGCGCTGCCCGAGGGGCTGGATCGCTACGTGTCGCTGCTGGGCGCATCCGCCAGCCCATGCGCGCTGGTCACCATCGGCCTGTTCCTGGCGCAGACCGAATCGGCCAGCTCCGGTCCCGGCGTGCTGCGGCTGGTGGCCGGCAAACTGCTGCTGCAGCCGGCCGTGACCGCGCTGCTCGCGTTCCAGGTGTTTTCCATGCCGCCGCTGTGGGCCTGGACGGCGGTGCTGATGAGCGCCTTGCCGATCGGCACCGGCCCCTTCATGCTGGCGCAGATGTATGGCCGCGACGCGCGCGTGACGTCCCGCGCCATCCTGGTGTCGACCGTGCTGTCGGTCGTGACCGTGAGCCTGCTGGTGGCGTGGATCAGTGCCAACCCGATCATGTGATCGGCCGGCGCAGGCCAACATATAACCATTGGTTATTAAGAAAGTGCAAATTGATGCTTTGAGAAATGTTTGACGCGCTTTAGACTGGACACCACGATGACGGGTGCGGCGACGCGCCCGTTTGCTTTTCCTTCGCCGGATTTCACCTTACCGATCCCCCGGACTCGACCATGAGCACCAACGCCTCCACCCTGCCCCTGCCCTCGGCGCTGCCGCCGATCCAGATCAACCGCAAGCCGCTCTGGATCGCGCTGCTGTTGGCGCTGGCAGGCGCCCTGTACCTGAACCAGACCGTGAGCTGGCGCCAGGGCGCGCTGTGGATCGTCGGCGCGCTGCTGGGCGTGGCGCTGTACCACGCGTCGTTCGGCTTCACCCAGGCCTGGCGCGTGTTCGTGTCGGACCGCCGCGGCGCCGGGTTGCGCGCGCAGATGTTCATGCTGGCCCTCGGCGTATTGCTGTTCTTCCCATTCCTGGCGCAAGGTTCGCTGTTCGGCCAGCCGGTCAACGGCCTGGTCTCGCCCCCGGGCGTATCGGTGCTGCTGGGCGCGTTCCTGTTCGGCATCGGCATGCAGCTGGGCGGCGGTTGCGCCTCGGGCACGCTGTTCGCGGTGGGCGGCGGCAATACCCGCATGCTGGTCACGCTGCTGTTCTTCATCGTCGGTTCGGTCATCGCCACCGCCCACTTCGGCTGGTGGTCGACCCTGCCCGCGCTGGCGCCCACCTCGCTCATCAAGACCTGGGGCCTGGCGCCCGCCATCATCGCCAACCTGGCGGTGTTCGCGCTGATCGCTTGGGTCGCCACCATGCTGGAAAAAAGCCGCCACGGCCACGTGATCTCGTTCGCCTCGCGCACCACGCGCCCGACGTCGCTGTTGCAGGGGCCCTGGCCGCTGATCTGGGGCGGCGTGGCGCTGGTGGCGCTGAACTTCGCCACGCTGGCGCTGGCCGGCCGCCCCTGGGGCATCACCTCGGCGTTCGCGCTGTGGGGCGCCAAGGCGCTGGACGCGATGGGCGGCGACGTGGCCACCTGGGCCTACTGGAGCAAGCAGGCCGCCCTGGGCGCGCCGCTGCGCCAGGACGTGACCACGGTGATGGACATCGGCCTGATGCTGGGCGCGCTGGCCGCGGCCAGCGCCGCCGGCAAGTTCGCGCCGGTCTGGAAGGTGCCCGCGCGCTCGCTGGCCGGCGCCGTCATCGGCGGCCTGCTGCTGGGCTACGGCGCGCGCCTGGCTTTCGGCTGCAACATCGGCGCCTACTTCAGCGGCATTCTGTCGGGCAGCCTGCACGCCTGGCTGTGGCTGCCGGCGGCATTTGCCGGCAGCGCCCTGGGCGTGCGCCTGCGCCCGCTGTTCGGTCTGGCGGTCGAAAAGACGCCCGCGGCATCCAGCTGCTGAGAAACACTGTTCCAGCAACGGCCCCCTGACCAGGGGGCTTTTTTACGTCCGCGGCCCGCAGAGCCAGCACTGGCGCCGTTTCCACGGCCCCACGCCGGCCCGTGGCGGCCGCCGGGCCGCACGACCCGTTTACCGGTTTTACAGCCGCCCTGGTGTATGGTTGCTGCATTCCGCAATACGGAGATGGACATGCAATGGATTGCCGGCCGCTACACGGCCTTTATCTTGACCCTGGTGGCCGCGGCCGCGACCACCATCCTGGTGTTCACGGATTCGTACTGGTGGCTGTGGGCCGCCGTGCCGCTGGTGCTGCTGGGCCTGCTGGGCGTGTACGACCTGATCCAGACGCGCCACGCCATCCGCCGCAACTATCCGGTGCTGGGCAACCTGCGCTTCCTGTTCGAATTCATCCGCCCCGAGATCCGCCAGTACTTCCTGGAAGACGACACCCAGGCCTCGCCGTTCTCGCGCGCGCAACGCTCCATCGTGTACCAGCGCGCCAAGCGCGAGATCGACAAGCGCCCTTTCGGCACCCAGGAAGACGTCTACGGCGATCGCTACGAGTGGATCAACCATTCCATGTCGCCCACCCATATCGGCGACACCGATTTCCGCGTGACCGTGGGCGGCCCGGACTGCACCCAACCGTACGCGATGTCCGCCTTCAACGTGTCGGCCATGAGCTTTGGCGCCCTGTCGGCCAACGCGGTGCTGGCGCTGAACGAAGGCGCGCGGCAAGGCAACTTTGCGCATGACACGGGCGAAGGCGGCATCAGCCGCTATCATCGCCAGCCGGGCGGCAGCCTGGTGTGGAACATCGGCTCGGGCTACTTCGGCTGCCGCGACGAACACGGCGCCTTTTCCGAGGAAGCCTTCGTCAAGAACGCCTGTACGCCACAGGTGAAGATGATCGAGATCAAGCTGTCGCAGGGCGCCAAGCCGGGCCACGGCGGCATCCTGCCGGCCGGCAAGGTCACGCCCGAGATCGCCGAGGCGCGCGGCGTGGCTCCCTGGCAGGACTGCAACTCGCCGGCCAGCCATTCGGCCTTCGATACACCCATCGGCCTGATGAAGTTCGTCGCCCGCCTGCGCGAGCTGTCCGGCGGCAAACCAGTGGGCTTCAAGTTCTGCGTCGGCCACCCGTGGGAATGGTTCGCGATCGTCAAGGCCATGCTGGAAACCGGCATCACGCCGGACTTCATCGTGGTCGATGGCGCCGAAGGCGGCACCGGCGCCGCGCCGGTTGAGTTCGTCGACCATGTCGGCACCCCGCTGCGCGAAGCGCTGCGCCTGGTGCACAACACCCTCATCGGCGTGAACCTGCGCGACCGCATCAAGCTGGGCGCCTCGGGCAAGATCATCACCGCGTTCGACATGGCCCGCGTCATGGCCATGGGCGCGGACTGGTGCAACGCCGCGCGCGGCTTCATGTTCGCCATTGGCTGCATCCAGGCCCAGGCCTGCCACACCGGCAAGTGCCCCACCGGCGTCACCACCCAGGATCCGCTGCGCCAGCGCGCCCTGGTGGTGCCGGACAAGGCCGAGCGCGTCGCCAACTTCCACAAGAACACACTGCACGCGTTGGCCGAACTGCTGGCCGCCGCCGGCCTGACCCATCCCGGCCAATTGCGCCCGCACCACATCGCCCGGCGCATTTCGTCCAGCGAGATCCGGCTGCTGTCGGCGCTGTTCCCCGAACTGGCACCCGGCGAACTGCTGCGCGGCGAGTTCCGCCACCAGGTGTTCCGTACCGGCTGGTCGATGGCGCGCGCCGATTCGTTCCAGCCGACCCACGACATCAGCACCGCGCTGGCGCAGGAACACGCCATGGCGCATCCGCCCCATCCCGCGACGGCCTGAATCGCGCGCAACGCCGCACGGCGCGGCGGCGCTAGAGCCAGCGCTCGAACATCCGTGAAAAGAATTCCATGAAGCGGTCATCCACGCCCCGGGCCCGCCAGGCCTCGGGCGTGATGCGCACCGACTCGGCAACATCGCGCTGGAACAGGGCCTCCATCTCGGCGGCAAACTCCGGCCCCAGCACCACCGCGTTGACCTCGTAGTTCAAGGCGAAGCTGCGCCAGTCCATGTTGCTCGACCCGACCGTGGACCAGACACCGTCAACCACCGCGGTCTTGGCGTGCAGCAACGCGTCGCGCCGCTCGTAGAGCTTCACGCCAGCATCCAACAGTTTGCCGTAATGCGAGCGGCCGGCGTTGAACACCAGCGAGGAGTCGCTGAAGCCAGGCAGCACCAGCACCACGTCCACGCCGCGTTGCGCGGCCGCGGCCAGCGCGTCGACAAAGGCCGGGTCCGGCACGAAGTACGCCATGGTGATGTGAATGGATTGCTGCGCGCTCTCGAATGCGGACATCAACGTCAGATAGACGGTGTAGCCATCGCTGCGATCGGGCTGGTTGGCCAGGATCCGCACCCGCGTCGATCCCGACGGCGGCGCGATCGCCTCGCCGCCGCCCCGCAGCGGTTCCTTGGCCTGTGATTGCCAGCCGTCGCGGATCACGGCTTCCAATTGCGCCACGGCCGGCCCCTCGATACGCAGGTGCGTATCGCGCCAGGGCGCGGCACGGGCGTCGGTGCGCTGGGCATCGGCGCCACTGCCCACGCCCCCGGAGCCGCCACTCCCGCTGGCCGGCGAAGATGCGTACACGTCGCTGACGTTGATCCCTCCGAGATAACCCACCTTGCCATCGACCACCAGGATCTTGCGATGATTGCGCTGGTTCGGAGACCAGCCGGCCCGGCTGCCGTTGACGGGGCTCACCGGATTGAACACCGCGACCTGCACGCCCGCGTCGCGCAGGCGCTGAAACAAGGCGTCCGGCGTCTTGATGGTGCCCACGGCATCCACCATCAGCGCCACGTCGGCGCCGCGGTTGCGCGCCGCGATCAGGGCTTCGGCGAAGCGCGCGCCTTGCGCGTCGTCGTCGAAGATATACGTCTCCATGTGCACATAATGTCGCGCCTGCGCGATCGAGCGCAGCATGGCCTGGTAAGTGCCGGGGCCATCGGCCAACAGGCGCACGCGATTGCCGGCCGTCAGGGGCGCGCCGCTGACGGCCTCTTCGACCGCGAGGTGCCGGGCCAGGAAATCACGGTTGGCATTGCGCGGATCCGCCGCGATGGCCTGGCCGCGGCGATAGCTGTCCTGCGCCGCATCGGTGGACAGGCCCGCTTGCGCCTTGCGCGCCGCGCGTTCCTGGGCGTCGGGCACGCTGGCGCAGGCGGCCAGCAGCGCGGCGCAACATGCCAACGCCCACGCTCGCGCCCACCGGCGCCATCCGCGCCCAGGGACGGCCGGTCCGGACCTGCCCGGCGACGGCGCCGCAGGCGGCCTCATGGCATCGCGGCTCAGCGCCGGTTGGCCAGCAGGCAGCAACCCAACAGCACGCCCACCAGCGTCGCCACGCCGACCGACTTCCATGCATTTTCGTGCACGTATTCATCGGCGTAGGCCTTGGCCCGGCGCGCCCGCTCCCGGGCAGCGCCTTCCCAATCGCCAGCGGATTCACGCGCCTCGGCCAGTTGACGCTTCAGGCGCGTGCGCGCCGCTTCGATTTCGGAGCCGGTATACGAGGCCGTGGAACGCAACAGGTCTTCGGTGCCGGCAAGCAGTTCGTGCAGGCTGTCGCTCACGCGGTCGCGGTGCAGGGCCATTTCGGCGCGTTGGTTCTTTCGATTCATAGTCGCTCCTTATTGCTTGTCGATCGTTGAGCTTCCCGGCTGGCCGCCTGCCCGGCATGGAGCCGGACCAGGTTGGGCATGCTGCTGCGCCGGGCCATGGAACCATTGTGGCCATTCCCGCCGCGCTGCGCCCGAGCTTTCGCAACCAGCCGTTAACCGATATTTCAGTGGCGCGGCGCTTGCTGAGGAGCTTGCGCCTGGAGGGAACCGTACGCAACGCCATTGGCCGCAAACCGGCATGGCAGCCCTCCGGGCACACGCCCAATTTCGTAAAAGTCCATTGCATTTCAGGGGCTTAGACTTGACACCAGAACCCCTCTGGCGGCCACAATAAGCCTTTGCAATGCGCTTCACCCGCCTCAAAAAGGAACTGAACGCATGGTCTCTCCTTCCGCACTTCTTGCCGACGCCGCGCCGCGATTCCTGGCGCCGCAACCGCAACCCGCCGGCGCCGAGCAGCGCGAACTGCACGCGGGATTGCGCGATCGCCCCGCCCATATCGACCCCAAGTTCCTCTACGATGCGCTCGGCTCGTCGTTGTTCACCGCCATCACGCAGTTGCCGGAGTACTACCCGACCCGCTGCGAAGCCGAGATCTTCGAACGCCATGGCGCGGACATCGCCCGCCACATCGGCCCGGTCCAGGCCATGATCGACCTGGGCGCGGGCGACTGTGCCAAGGCGGAGCGCCTGTTTGCCAGCCTGCGCCCCCGACACTACGTCCCGATCGACATTTCCGCCGACTACCTGCAATCGGCGGTGCGCCGGCTGCGGCTGTCGTATCCCGAATTGCGCATCACGCCGATCGGCCTGGACTTCTCCCAGGCACTGGCGCTGCCGGCCGATATCGCCATCGAGCAGCGCCTGTTCTTCTATCCCGGCTCCAGCATCGGCAATCTCGACCCGGAGGCGGCGCTCGCCATGCTGCGACGGATCCATGGCCAATGCGCCGGCGGCGGACTGCTGGTGGGTGTCGATCGCGTCAAGCCCAGGCAGGTCCTGGAACCGGCCTACGACGACGCCCTGCACCTGACCGCGGCCTTCAACCTGAATCTGCTGCGCCACGTCAATAGCGTGCTGGGCGCGGATTTCAATGTCGATGACTGGCGCCACGTGGCGCTGTTCAACAGCGACCGTTCGCGCATCGAAATGCACCTGGAGGCGCGTCGGGCAACCACCGTCAGCTGGCCCGGCGGCGAGCGTCACTTCGTCGCGGGCGAACGCATCCACACAGAGAACTCCTACAAGTTCAGCCCACCTGCATTCACCCGCCTGCTGCAGGACGCGGGCTATCACGGCATCGAGCACTGGTCGGACGCCCGCGGCTGGTTTTCGGTTTTCAGCGCCCGCGCCTGATGCGGCGCCCCCCCAAACCCGCCACTGGAGGATCGCCATGGAACCCGCCTGCCTGCTGACCCATCCCGCCCACGGCCCCTACGCCGCCGGCCAGGCCGGCCAGCACGACCGGTACGACGCCGTGCGCGCCACCACCACGGCGCTGGCCGCGCCGCTCAGCCCGGAAGACTGCCAGGTGCAATCCATGCCCGACTGCAGCCCGGTCAAGTGGCACCTGGCGCATACCACCTGGTTCTTCGAAACCTTCCTGCTGACCCATTTCCATCCGCCGACCGCGGTCTTCCATCCCCAGTACCGGATGCTGTTCAACTCTTATTACAACGCCATCGGCGCCAAGCATCCGCGTCCCCAGCGCGGCCTGCTGTCACGGCCGCCGTTGGCGGACGTGATACGGTATCGCCAGCATGTGGACGAGGCCATGCATGCGTTGATATCGCGGCTCGGCGGCAACGACCCGGCGTTCGACGCGTTGCTCGAGCTGGGCTTGAACCACGAGCAGCAGCACCAGGAACTGATCCTGACGGATCTGAAGCACATGCTTTCCGCCAATCCGCTCAAGCCTGCCTACGTGGCCGGCGGATCGCCGGCGCTGCCGCCGGGCACGCCGGCCGGCTGGACCCGATACAACGGCGGCGTGGTCCGCATCGGCCATGATGGACGCGGCTTCGGCTTCGACAACGAAGGCCCCGCGCACGAGGTGCTGCTGACGCCGTTTCATCTGGCCGACCGGCTCGTGACCCAGCACGAGTACCTGGCCTTCATTCGCGACGGCGGCTACAAACGCCCCGAGTTGTGGCTGTCGCTCGGCTGGGAACGTGTCTGTGCCGAAGGATGGCGCGCGCCGCTGTATTGGGAAGGCCAGCGCGACGACTGGCGCATCTTTACCTTGCGTGGCCTGCAGGAACTGGAGCTGCAGGCGCCGGTCACCCACATCAGCTATTTCGAAGCCGATGCCTACGCCCGCTGGGCCCGGGTACGCCTGCCGCGTGAAGCGGAATGGGAGCATGCGGCGCGCCAACTGCCCGACGAGGCCTGGTCGGCCCGCGCCAACCTGCTGGAGAACGGCCACCTGGATCCGCGGCCGGCCCCCGCGCGGCTCGGCGCCAGCGGACCGGTCCAGTTGTTCGGCGATGCCTGGGAATGGACCGCCAGCGCCTATGATGCCTACCCCGGTTTCAAGCCCGACAGCGGAGCGGTGGGGGAATACAACGGCAAATTCATGTGCAATCAGTACGTGTTGCGCGGCGGCTCCTGCGCCACGCCGCGGGGCCATATCCGTCCCAGCTACCGCAATTTCTTCCCGCCCGAGGCGCGCTGGCAGTTCTCGGGGATCCGGCTGGCACGCGATGCCTGAGGCGCGGCCGGGCGGATGTAGAAAAAAACCCCCGCCTGGTTGCATTCCCAAAAAATTCCGTGCTAGAATTTCGTTCTTCGTTGCCCTGCTCTCTTTTAATAGCGAGCCAGCAGCAATAAAGACGTGGCGCATTAGCTCAGCCGGTTAGAGCGACGGAATCATAATCCGCAGGTCCCCTGTTCGAATCAGGGATGCGCCACCAAAGAATTCAAAGCAAGGCCCGCAAGCAATTGCGGGCCTTTTTGTGTTTTGGGCGGGTGTTTGGGGTGGGTGTTTTGGTTTTAGCCGACGGGCCTTGATCAACCCGCTTTGATCAACCCGCTTTGATCAACCCGCTTTGATCAACCCTTCCTGGCCAACCAATGTTGGCCGCCCCAAATCCTGACTACCCCCACAGCTACAGTTTGACCAGCATGTCGCGGCGGCGCCCGCCCCAGGTGGCGCACAGGCTCGCGACGAATGCGCCGATCAACATCGAAGCGAACCCCCACAACGCGAACGCCGCAGCCGCCTTGCGCGCCTGGTCGGCCGCCTCGCGGGCTTTCTGCTTGGCGTCATCGGCGGCTTTCCTGGCGTTCTGGATGGTCTGCTCCACGCGTTGCTGCGCCGCCGCGGGATCGATCTGCGCTTGCGCCGCGATCACCTTGGACACATAGTCGCGATCCGCGGCCGTCATCTCGCCACGCGCCAGGCTCATGGCCACGATACGGCCCACTTCGGCCCTGGCCGCGGCGCGGTCGCCAGTGGCGTCGGGACGTTCGGAACGCAGCAGCACGTCGGTGAAATAATCGCCGGCCCGGTCCATGCCGCCAGCGCCGGCACCCGCGGCCGCGGTCGCGGTGATGGCGGTGCCCGCCCCGGCGGCCACCGAGGCGCCGGCCTTGGCCGCGCCCGAGGCCAACGTGGCGATGGCGGAGCCCAGCAGCGCCGCGCTGACCACGGCGCTCAATGCCCAGGTCAGAAAGCCATGCGCGGTATCGCGGAAGTAGATCTCGTCGCCGTGCACGTCGGCCCACTTGGTGCGCAGCCGGCCGGCGACGTAGCCGCCCACGCCATAGGCCACGATCTGGGTGAACAGCATCCAGGCGATCACGCCTATGCCCACCGCCGGCGCGGACATGCCTTCGCCGCTCCAGGGTGAAACAGACAGAAAGCCCAGCCCGGTGCCGCCAGCGAACAACGCCAGCGACAAGGCGGCGGCGATCACGGCGCCGGCGAAGACCGCCGCCCACGACACGGCGGATATTGCCGATTCGCGCGCATGCATGATGCCCTCGTAGGGGCGGTTGGCCGTATTTGCATTTTCCATGGTTGTTCCTTGTTCATAGTGCGCGGCGCGGCGCGGAGTCGAAACGGCGATCAGTGCCAGAACAGCGCCAGCAGGATGATGATGGGAATGGGCACCCCCAGCAGCCATAGCAGGATGGAACGCATGCAGACCTCCTTGAAATGAATGGAATCCCGGCGCTCAGGCCAGGTCGATCGTGCCGGGCGCGCGCGGATCGGGCGCGGGCGGCGTTATGCCGGGCGCGCCAGGATCATCGGGCGCGTGATTCGGATCCGGTCGCGGATCCTCCGGCGAGGGATCGCCGGGCAGCGGCGGGTCATCGGGTGGAACGTCGTCGGGCGCGCCCGGTGGACGGTGAAGGGATGGGGACATGGCAGTTCTCCTCGACGGCGCCAAGCGCGCCAGCCGATCCGCCAGCAAGCGCCATGCCCGTCCGGCGGACGCAAAAAAACCCTCGAACGAGGGTTTTTTTGCGTGGGAGAGCTGCCGGCGGTGCCTCGGAGATCAACCCCGGCCAGTCTTGCCGTCGCGGGGCGCTTCCATGCCGTCAGAGGCGTCCCGCCCGAGGAATTCCACCACGGCTGCCTTGCCGGCGGCGGAGGCCTCATCCTGGCTGGCATAACGCCGCTCGGAATAATTGGTGCTGCGCACATTGCCGGTTTCCGGTTCCAGCAGCGTGATGATCCAGGCGAATTCACCCGGCATCAATTGCCTGACCTGCAAGGTGGCACGCGTGCCCGGGCGCAGTCGTTGCGGCATCTGGCGATCTCGAAGAGGATTCAAGGCCTTCATCGTAGCGCAAAGCGCGGGCGCCTCGAGCGCCGAAAAATGCTGCAATGCACACCGTTTCAATGCTGCAACCTGCGCGGCGAAAACGCCACATCATTGGCCGGAACCTGGAAAACCCTAGCGCCATCCCCTCGAAACCAGGCGCACAATCAGATCAAACGTACTAGACCGCGATAGCGGCGCCGCATCCCTTTAATCAGGCGAAGACGGAGACAACATGACTTACGTAGCAGTGGTTATCAGCTGTCTGATGGTTGTGGGTATCGTCGCGTTGGTGATTCAGACGATTCAAAGCGCGGGGTCCGAACCCTGGCTGAAGATATCGGCGGCGATTGTCAGTTCCCTGTTCGCTTCCCTGTTGCTCATTCCGCTCGGTTACGCGGTGGCGCAAACCATGGTTCTGGATTGAACCTCCCACGCCCGGGGATCAACTTCCCCGGGCCGGCCTGCCTCGGGTCGCCGCCCAACAAATCAACGAACCGGCGGTGACCATCGCTACCCCCTGCCAGAAAGTCAGCGTCAGGCGGGTGGATAGCCATATGGCCGCGAAAAATGTCGACAGCACCGGCGTGAAATATGACGCCGTGGCCAGCAAGGTCAGGTTGCCGTTCAGGATCCCCAGGTTCCAGAGCGCGTAACCCGCGGCCATGGCGCCCGCCGTCACGCACAGTTCCAGCGTGGCGCCGCCGCCGAAGGCCAGCGCGGGTTCCGCGCTCATGCCGTATTTGATCCACAGTACGATCGCAGTCAGCATGAAAAACAATGCCACACCGTTCTTGCCGTCGGCATAGCGTTTGGTCACGTTGCAATAAGCGGCCCATATGATGGCCCCGCTGAACGCCAGCCCGTAACTGAGGGGATTGCTGGAAATGTTGGCGACCAGCCGGTCCCAGGAAATGCCGCCGTCGCCGCCCACCACCCAGACGATGCCGCACAGCGACAAAGCGATGCCGGGAACGACCCAGGCGCTGGCACGCTGGCCGTTGATCAGTATCGCCAGGATGACGGTAAAGCACGGCCACAGGTAATTGACGATGCCCAGTTCGATGGCCTGGCCGCGATTGGCGGCGAAACCCAGCGAAAGCGACAGGCAGATTTCGTAGGCGACGAACAGAATGCTGCCGCTGACCAGATAGGAGCGGGGGAACGACCGCAGACGGGGAAACCCCAGCAGCAGGACGAGAAACACCGAACCTACCGTATAGATCAGGGCCGCGCCGCCGATCGGCCCAAAACTCTCGCTGACGCTGCGGATCAGGCCGACCACGGTGCCCCAGAGCACCACGGCCATCAGCCCAAGAAAGGTCGCCGTGTTCCGGCTGGGAGCAAATTGCATTACTTTTTCCGATTGCCCGATGTCCATCCAGGCGCCGCGCCGGGCAACGCGCGCCAGAACGACGCAGTGTAGCGAAACAGGAAAACAGCCGCGGCGGCATCGGCATGCCGGCAAGGAATGCCGGCGCGTGGCGGATCAGTGGAATCACCGACAAGAGGGAGATCAGGCCGCATGACCATCTCAGTACGCAGGCTGACCGACGTGCTCGCCACAACGGCATCAGGCCGACTTTATCGGATCGAAGTGTTCACGCAGCCGGACCGGCAGGACGGACCAGCCACAGGCGACATGACTTTCCGCTACATCCTCAGGACATCGGAGGGAGAGCGTGTCATCGCACTGGACGAGCGGCGCTACCGGCTGCATTCAGGCGAGGTGCTGACTGCCCTCACCCCCGCGCCCCGCCGCCCCCCTGCCCTCGATCCGCCTTGAAGCAGGAAGGCACGGGGAAGGCAGCATGACGGAGTCAGGGGCCGTCAAAGGCCACGCGCCGCTTGCCCAGGCCCTTGGCCCGGTACAAGGCGACATCGGCCCGCTCCAGCAATTGCAGCATGGTGACGCCAGACTGCGGATAGACCGCGATGCCTATGCTGGCGGAAACCGCCACCTGGATATTGGGATACGGCTGCGACAGGCTTTCGACCAGGGCTTCGGCGACTCCCGTGGCGTCGTCGCCCCCGGCCCCCAGCAGCAGCACGGCGAACTCATCGCCACCTTGCCGCGCCGCCACGTCCGACACCCGGATGGCACGGGCCATGCGGTCGGCCGCCTCTTTCAGCACGGTATCGCCCGCGGCATGCCCATGCCGGTCATTGACCGCCTTGAAGCCGTCCAGGTCGATCGCCAGAATGGCGAACGACTCGCCGCTGCGCTGCGCCACGGCCAGCTCACGCAGCACCAGTTCGCCGAACAGTACCCGGTTGCACAGCCCGGTCAGCGGATCGTAGTGCGCCAGGTGTTGCGCGTGCGCCAGCATGCGCGACGCCTGCAGCAAGGCCGCGCCGACCTCGGCGGCCTCCTTGACGCGCGTGCCGGGCAGTTCGACGCTGCGGCCTTCACCCAGCGCCAGAGCCGGTCCGACCAGGCCCTGCACCGCCGAGGTCAGGCGGTTGGCCAGCCGCAAGGCCAGCCACAGCCCCAGCCCGAAGGTTACCAGCGTGCCCAGCACCAGCCAGGCGATGGAACGATACAGATCGGTCGTCACCAACGTCATCGGCGCGCCGGCCGCGACCGTCCAACCGGTCAGGCTGGATCGGCTGAACGCGGTATAGACCGGGGTGCCTTCCTTGGTGATGGTTTCCAGCGAGCCCTCGTTTTCCATCTGCACGGCGTGCGCCAATGCCGGCACCGCCTTCTGCCCGACAAAGCGCTCCATGTCGCGGGTACGCGCGATGATGGTGCCGCTTTTGTCCAGCACCGCCGCCACCCAGCCGTCCGGCAGTCCCCGACGTCCCAGCACATTGCCGATGCGCTCGGGCGACAGGCCCACGTTGAGGCTGTAGATGACGTCGTCGCCGCGCACCACGGGGACACCCAGCGCAATGGTCGGACTGCGGCCGACGGCGCTGGTGAACAAGCCGCTCAACACCGGTTCGCGCGCGCGGAAAACGCGCGTCAGCTCTTGCGCCACGCCCGATGGCGGCAGTTCGGTGCCGTAGGGCACCAGGGTATTGACGAGCTGGCGACCGGACCTGTCCGTCAGGACATAACTGTCGATGACCTGGAACTTGATGGCTTCGCGGGCACGCTGGTGAAATCCGGCCATGTCGCCGCTGAGCAGGTCTGGCGATGATGCCAGCATCTGCAAGCCGGCCTCGACCCCGGTCATTTCGCGATCGAGGATGGCAGTGAGGTTGCGCGCCAGGAAAATCGTGTCGCGAAAAATCCGCTCTTTCTGGATCAGATAGCTTTCGTAAACGGCGATCGAGGCGACCACCAGCGCCGGCGCGATACAGGCGACCACCAGCCCAAGCAGGCCGGTGCGCATCGAATACCGGTGCTTGGAACGGACCCGCGCGGCGGCCAGGCTTTCGCCATCAGCCATGTTGTTTTTCCCGGCCGCGCCACCGCGCGGGACAACGCGTTTGCCGATACTGCATTCTCTGACCCATTGCGCCTCTCCTGGAAAAGCCAACCGCGCCTCGGGCGCGGGTTGGCGAAAAACCAGAAATCATTGCAGAACCAGACCGCGGCATACTCATTCATCGCCTGCCGGCGCCAGGAATCAGGTTCCCGACGATGAAAAATCCGCGTCCCCAATTTACCTCAAAAACAAAGCCGGGCCACCATTTCATTATGCTCGAGCACCTGCCGGCGGATGTTCGCCGGCGTGGCGTCGACCTCGGCGGCGGAATTGAAATATACCGGCCGGGCGTGCTCGCAATACTCAATCCCGGTCCTCGGGGAAAGCGGCGCGCACCCACCCAGACTTGAGGCGATCAGCCACGGCATCGTCATCGCTGCGAGCCACTTTATCCTGCACATCCCTGGCCTCCTTGCGGGCCTGGCCGGCCCGCTCCTGGAGGCGGGCCGCACTGTCCGAGCGTTCCTGCGCCCGGCCCATGGCCCGCCCCCGCCAATAAACCCCGGCGACGGCGGCCAGGCCCGCCAGCACTGCCGCCATCAAGCCGAGGCCCCGCTTAATCCATTGCTGCAACATGCGTCGCGCTCCTGTCTACCCGCGCCCGGACGGCCGCAACGGCCTGCTGATACAGGGCGGGCCAACTGTCAGGCTTGGGCTTGCCCGGCCGCCAGGTGCGCAGATACAGCGCCCACGCCGCATTCGTCTCGCCGACCGGCGGCAGCGCCTTCGGATCGGTCCAGAGCAGCAACCGGGCGACGCCCGCCGCCAGCACGTCGTCATGCTCGAGCGCGGCGTGGATCGCGTCCGGATCGGCGGCCACGCCGCGCGCCCGGCACAGCGCGGTCAGCCAATCCCTGCTCGCCGCGTGCAGGAACACGCCCCACACACCGCCGCGGCTGGCGGGCGTGCCCCTCTCGAACTGCCAGAAACCGCGCGCCGGCCCGCCGATCTGGCGCCGATGCACGAAGCGGCTTTCCTGCAGGCCGATAGCCAGCAGCATGCAACGCGCCTCGCTCGTATCCATGCGCGCCGGCAGTAATGCCATCGCCGGCCGCAGCGCGTGATCCGTGATCTGGTCAAGCGTCATGCCTGCCCTCCTTATCCGTTTGGGTATCCATGCCCAGCGTCTTGCGCCGGATCTCCACCGCCCAGTCCACCAGGTCCTGGTTCTGCAGCTTGGCGGTCAGGCGCAGGTAGGCGCCCAGCACCCACCAGGCCGGCAGGCCGGCCAGCAGCATGCAGGGGCCGAGGACGTAGAACATGGCCAGAAGACCGTCCTCGCCCAGCCCGGTGCGCTGCGCCATCCAATAGGCGGACGACATGATGTCGGGCATCCAGGCAATCATGGCGATCGCCAGCAACGGCCCGAACAGAAAAGAACTGACCACCGTGCAAGCGGTGCGCGCGACGAATTCGCGCGGCGTGCGCGGCGGCATCAGCAACATGCCGATCAAGGCCGCCATCGCCGCCGGCATGCCGAAGGCCAGCGCGATTTTCAGGGCGGCCCAGCCGCCCAATCCTGTAGATGCCGGTTCCATGGTTACACCGCTCCTGTCGACGGTGCGCATTGCTGCCTCCCGTGAACATCACGGGCGCCGCAATGGCGCACCGGATGGACAAATTGAAATGCGGGCGACACTGTCGTCCGTTTGGTGCAGGCGCTGCCAGAGCCCCCACGTGCTCTGCTCCCGTGTATCGCTGCTCTCCGCCAGTCCCGTATGCCAGCAGGTCAGGCTGGCTCAATAGGCCACTCGATTGCGGCGGGATATCCGGGCTGATCGGGCACGCGGTTCAAGCGCACACGATAGGTCTTCCATGCCGTCAGAGAATCCTGTTCAGCAGTCGTCGCGATACCAAGATCGACAGCATCCTGCAATGGCGCCATACGCAGCCCGGCACGCTCCAACAAAGCGTCCCGCCGGACACGGGCAGCCAGATCCAGATGTTCCTCGCTCGGCGATCCCGGCTCGCTGGACGAACCGAAACCCGGGATGTCCAGCGCAATCCAGTGCCCCTCCGCGAGTCTGTAGCGTTTGCCGGGCTCCTGGTGATCGGGTGGCGCGATGTCGATGGCCCCACCGGGCATCAGATATACCCCCGGCTCCAGGGGAGACATATCTGCGATAGCCGGGCCGACGTAGAAACCGTCGGGGTTCAGTTGCGAAACGATTTTTTCCATAAGAGTTCCCCTCAATACTTGATGCATGCAAGCAACGCGACGTTGCGCGGACGGACCGAAGCCATCGAAGCAGTAGTGCCCATATTCGTGTAAGACCATCCAGCCAAGAACGAACCGGTTCCACTGACCATGTCAAATCCCTCCGTATAGGCGTCCCCCACCTTGAACGAGGTGTTTCCGTTATCCGTGCTGTATCGCCACTCTCCACTGCCTGACAGATACGGAAAGGACGGATTGCTGACCGAGCCAATCACACGCGAAGCCCGCTGGCTCGAGCCCAATTGCCGTCCGACGTCCGCTCCGCGGCCATCGTCCCATCCCCGCACGAACTCGCCGCGCAGGTCCGGCAGCACGATGTAAGCGCCGGTGGTGCTGCGCGTGTTCGTCGGGTCTGCGGCATTGGTGCAGCGATAGCCCACTTGCGCCGTCGCATTCAACGCGTCGCCGCAATAGATGGCCGAGGCCATTGCCGCATAGGCGCTGACCGAGGCGGCCGCGCCGTTGGCCCGCATCCACCCGTAAGGCACTTTCGAGAACGGGAAATAGGCGATCTGCCCGGACAGGGGCGATCGATAACCGGTATGGAAAGCTGTGGCTCCCCACGTCCAGACTTCGCTGCATTCCGCAACGATGATGGGGCCGACATCCTGCGTCGGCAGCGCATTGATCGAGTAGATCCTGGGGAAATTTCCCGCCACGAACGCGGTCGTCGCGATACGGGCGCTCTTGTCGCCCGCCGCCGGCGTCGGCGCGGTCGGGGTCCCGGTCAGCGCCGGCGACGCCGCCAGCGCGGCCACGAAGCGGGCCTGCAGCGCCGCCAGGTCGCCGTCGTCCAGTACGTCCTGGCCCGTCTTGTCGGCGATGTACTGGCCGATCATGGCGGCCACGAAGGACGCCTGGCGCCAGACGGTGTTGAGTTCCTTGGATTTGGCCGTGCCGGCCGAGAAGCCGCCCAGCCGGGCCGCCAGGGCCTGGTAGTCGGCGGGATCGAGCACGTTGGCGCCGGGCACGGTGCCGAAGGGAAGAATTTGATTGATAGCCACGGAATTGTCCTTATTCAACCTGCGAAAAGCGAACCCCAGAGTCCGCTGTCGAACCCCGAGATGTAATGGTTCTGAACGTCAAAACCGAATAGAGGCCCCTCGTTCGAGGGGATGACGTAGTAACTGATGCGCACGCCCTCGGGCTTGAGCGGGATGTACCCGCCCGTCAGGAGCGCCAGGAAAAGCGCCGACGGCGGCGTGCCGGCGACGCCGATGTCGACCGACATGTCGCCGTTGTCCTGGATGAACACGTGGGTGCCGCCGCCGAAGATGCGCTCCAGGATGGCGGCCGAGGCCTCCAGCGTGCCGTCCCAGTGGTTGGCGCCGATCTTGGCGCGCAGCAGCAGGCGATAGGTGTCGTCGTCCAGCGCGGTCAGGCCGTTGTCCGGATCGAACGGTCCCTGCCACACCCCTTGGTCGAAACCCAGGCCGTCGGTGTCGTGCGAGAAATACACGTTGGCGATCGGCGTGCGGACCTTCCGGTCCAGCCCCACCCAGCGCCCCACGGCATCCAGCTGCGCCCCGACCGCCAGGTCCAGGTCGAAAGCCGCCGGCATGCCGCCGTACAACTCACGCAGGCTGGCCGCCGCGCCGCACAGGGCGGTCACGGTGGCAACGAACCTGGGCTTGCCGCGGTGCCAGGCCGACAGCCGCGCGATGTAGTCGTCCGTATTGGCCATGTCAGCTCACCGTGAGTTTCACGTCGTCGGGCGTCGCGGCGGCAGCTTCGTTGAAGGCCAGCGGCACATCCGGCGCGCCATCGCCGGCCGGGCCGCGCAGCGCCAGCCCGGTGATCTTGAACGTGCCATTGCCCGCCACGCCGTTCGCGGCCGAGATGGCGTCGGCCCATTCCACCGAGGCGCTGGCGCCGCCACCGATCGCGACACCATTGATGTAGTCGGCAACCGCGCGCTGCACCGCTTGTCCGATGGCCGTGGTGTAGCCGGGCAGCGCCCGCATCTGCACCTGTACCGAGAGCGGCACGAGGGTGGGCCGGAAAAAGCGGATGCGATGCGCGATGCCGTAGATGTCCGTCACCACCACCGTGGTGGTGCCGTGCGTGCCCGTGCCGGGCGTCTTCTTGGCGGCGATGGCTTGCGCGATCGAGGCCGCGTCGCCGCCGTCGACCACCAGGGCGATGCTGTGCGGCGGCAGCCCGTGGGCGTCGACCACCGCGGCGTCGTTCTCGAAGGCGGCATGGCGCAATACCCCGGGCACCGACGCCACCGCGCCGATGGTGCCTTCCAGCACGCTGCGCGATGGCAGGGCCACCGAGATGGCCTGCCTCACGCGCAGGGCGGCATCGCTCTCGACCGGCGCGCCGGGGGTCGCGGCCGCCGGATTGGTGACGGACTGCCAGCCCAGCGTCGGCGTGCCGATCTGGTTGATGCTGCCGGCCGGCGCCGTCACCGCGCCCAGCGTCTGGCTAAGCGCGGTGACGGTGATCTCGCCGCCAGGCGGGATGGTGACGCTGGACGGCAATTGCCAGCGGCCGCGATTGGCATCGGTCGCCACGCCATCGACGATGGTGACGCCGCCCTGCCCGACGATGCGCAGGTCCACCGCAGAGCGCGTCGCCACGCCGCGCGCCAGGCCGTTGATCTTGACGTTGCTGGACAGCGCCGCATTGGCGGCGGTGGCGGGCGAGAACGCGTTGTACACATTGATCGCCGCCGTGTTGGCCTCGTGGATGGCCAGGGCGAACAGGGCCAGCAACTGGCCGTCCTGGCTGTCCGCCTCCAGATAGGTGTCCGCGCCGTAGATGCCGCGGTACTGCTCCTTGAAATACTGCAGCACCTCGCCGTAACTCGGCGCGCGTATGCCCGCGGCGTCGATGACCGGGGCCGTGGATGGAATCGTCATAATGCCGCCTGCACAGTGGCCGTGCCGTAAAGGGTTGAGATGGATGCCGTGACGCTCAGACCGCGGGTTTGCGGATCGAGCCGGCTCGAATACCCGGCCAGACCGGTCACGCCGGCCGTGCCCAGGATGCGCTGGCGGATGGCCCAGTCGTAGCTGGCCCTGGACTGCTTGCCCAGCACCTCGCCGCGCCAGGGCATGCCTTCGGTGACGTCGAGGAACCATTCACCGCGCGCCAGCATCAGCCGCGTCTTGACGGCCTGAGCCACGGTCGCGGCCGTGTCGCGATGGAAATCGGCCCGTGACGAGCCGAATGAATAGTCGCCGTCGGCGTCCAGTTTTCGGTAACGCATGGGAGTCCTCAATTGGGCGGTGTGGTCACCGCGTTGGCCCCTTGGGCGATGTGGGTGTGCGTGTCGTCCACCCGTTTTCCATTGGCCAGGATCTGGCCGATCACGTTCAACACGCCGGTGATCTGGGCGGTATTGCCCTGGCCGCCGCTGCCGACCAGGCCGGCCAGATAGCTCAGCAGGCCGTTGACCAGCACCTGTCCGGAGAACTCGGACGCCGGCGCGACCACGTCGAAGCCGCCCGGCGCCACGATCCTCACCTTGCCCGCGGCCGGATCCAGCTCCAGGAACGTCGAGCCGTCGTCGCTGCGCAACTGGGTCGTGTGAGTGCTGACCGCGGGCAGCACCCGCGGCTGCGACCGCACGCCCACATAGACAAAGCCATCGGACAGGTCATGCATCCGCACTTCCGCCTGGTCCTGGACCTGGCCCGATTGCCACCAGGCATCGATGCAGCGCGACGCGAACACCACCAGGCATTCGTCCCCGGGCTTCACCGGGAAAGTCAGCGTGCAATTGCCCCCCGCGGGAAAGTACACGGGGCAATCCACCAGCAGCGGCAACGTCATGCTGCGCTGCGTTCCCTCGGGCGTGGTGACGCGCGCGCGGATGGCCGGTTGCGCGGTGCACGTCATGGCCACCGGGTCGAACGCGCCGATGATGGCCGGCATGGCGGTCCAGGTCTGCGCCAGCGCGCCGCGCAGCGCCGCGCCGATCGCGGCTTGCGGGTCGTTCAAATTCTCTAGTCGGTTCATGAATCATCCTGCTGAAATGAAGCCGCGCGGGCCGTTACTTGACGACGTCGGCCGGCCTGGCCGCGGCGCCCTCCGCCCCTGCCCGTCCCAGGTCGCCCGGGAACAGCGTCGCATCGGTGGCCAGGCACAGGATCTCCGTGTACCAGTCGTTGTCGCGGGTATGCCCGCGATGCTCGACTTCCATGACGTAGTAGTAGCCGTCGCCGCTGATGCGGCGCTGTTCGCCGCGATCGATTTCTGTCGCGTCCTTGCCCTGGGCTCGCCCCTCGTAGCCGTACTCGGCGATGCGGCTGTTGTCCAGGTTGACCAGCCCGCCCACGCGGATGCTGGGGTTGAGCAGCATGCGCACCTTGATGCCCTTCTCTGCCTGTTCGGGCATGCCGACCAGGCCGGTGTCGTGCGAGATGACGGGCACCGAGCCCGGCACGTAGGCGGTCTCGGGAACGATCACGACTTTGCCGTCCTGGATGCTCCACAGCGTGTTCGCGCCGTCACAGACGTCCTGCATGTGGTCGCGCACCATGCCGGACATCACGGCTCCGCGGATGGCGGTCTTGCCGCCCAGATCGGGCACGTAGCCCTGCCTGACGCCATACGGGTTCATGGCCGAGCACAGCAACCGCACCTTGTCGGCGCGGGAGGAGCCCTTGGGCACGGTCGCATTGACCACCGCGAAGTTGTAGGCCTTGTCGCCATCGGCCGCCGTGATCTCCAGCACCGTCTCGGTGTCGCCCGATCCGCCCCACCTGGCCCGCACCACGTTGCCGTGGAAGATCACGCCGTAGTTGCCCTCGTAGCCGGCCTGCAGCACGACCCGCGTGAATTCGCGCTGCACCATGCTGGCCGTCTCGCGACTGGCATTCATCACCTTGATGGTGGCGGTGTTGGGCGTCTTGGCATCATTGCGCTTGATCGCGAAGCTGAAACTGAGCGCCGACAGATCCAGCGCTTCCTCGTCGCCGACGATCAACGACACTTTCCTGCCCCACTGGCGCACGCCCTTGTCGTCGTCCACCGGATCGCCGTACACGGCGATGGGTTCCATTGTGGTCGTCCCGGCCATGTCAGTCCGCCACCCAATAAAGCCGGGCGCCGCGGCCCAGGTCGGTGAACGTCGGCGCGTCGTCCGGCGATTCCGCCCCCGTCACCCGCAGCCCGCCGGTGAAACCGAGGTGGCGGTACTGGCCCAACAGGTTCAGGCCGGCCACCAACGGAACGCCGCATACCAGCGGCCGGCCCAGATCGTCGGCCACGTCCAGGATCCAGCCGTCGCGGTATTGCAATGTCAGCCGATAGTCGTCGCCGCCCAGCGAAATCGCGAACACCTGCGGAATCGGCGACACGGGTATCTCGAAGTAGTTCATGCGTATCTCCTAGCTCCAGTGCAGCGAGCCGCCGTTGGGGGCCGCCACGGGCCGGGGCGTCTTCACGCCCAGGTTCTGCTTGTCCGCGGTCTTCTCTTTTTCCTTCTGGCCCGCGTACGGGGGCAGCGAGGTGCTGCGCGTCTGCACCACCACCACTTCGCGCAGCGTCACCGTCGCGAACACGGCGCCGAAGCTGTCTTTGTTGGTCTCGACCGAGAGCTTCTCGATCAACATGTCGCTGTAGCGCCGCCGGCTGGTGACCACGGTCACCGGCTCGCGCGATTCCTGCAGGCTGAGCAACTGCGAGTAGATGGCGGTCGCGTAGTCGTCGGCCGCGGCCTTGCCATTGGCCACGTCCTTGGCCTGCGCACCGGCCAGCGCCTCATACGAGGCGTTGCTCCAGGCGCACTTCAAGGTCAGCGTCAGCGGCTGCTTGAAGGCATGGTCGCTGATCGCCGATTTGCCATAGGGGCCCGACTCCACCGGGTGGCTGGTGATCTTGAGCGTGTCCTCATGCGACTCGCTGAGCGTCGCCTCCACCACGATGTCGCCGATTTTCTTCGACAGCAGGCCGACCATGTCGGCGCCCGCGATGTTCAAGTCAGCCATAGGATCCCTGCAGGTTGCGCGTCAGGTCGGCATTGACCCGGCTCTGTTGATTGGCCACGGCTTCTCCGGTCGCATGGGGATCGTTCGTCCCATTGACGTGGATATTCGTGGTGGCGTTGATGGAAACCGATGCGGGCGCGGGTGCGGCCAGCACGCCGGCCGCCGTTTCGCCCGTGGCGAAGCCGGAGCGGTAATCGCGCCACGGCTCGACCTGGGCGCCGTCCATGTGCTCGGGCCGGATGCCGCCCCCGGGCAGGTTCAGGCCCGGGCCGGGCTGTCCGGCCGGAAAGCCTGGCATCCCCTCCAGCGATTTCAACGTCCCGTCGCCCAGGGTCCTGGGGTACAACAGCAGTCCCGCGCCCACGGCCGCGGGGCTGCTGGCCACGCTGCGCACCACCGCCTTGGCGCCGTCGGCGATGCGGCCGATCCACGAGCCCGCGGCTTCCCACAGCGATCTGCCCCACTGCAACGCGGTCTGGCCCGCGGCCTTGACGCCATCGACCACCAGCGCGCCGCCGCGCGCGGCCATATTGCCCATCCAGGACCAGACCGCGCCGGCCATATTGCCCATCTGGGTCACGGCGGTCCGGCCCATCGAGGTCATCCTGCCGAACACGCCAGCCACGAAATTGCTGGTCACCGTCCAGGCCCGGCTCACGAAACCGCCGATCCGTCCTGGCAACGATGCCAGCTGGGAGCCCAGCCCGCCGATGAGCGACCGCATGCCACCCAGTCGCGAGACCAGGCCTGCCAGCGCTCCCACGACGCCACCGCCGCCCAGCATCAGGAATCCGCCGACCAGCAACAGGAGCTGCGAACTCAGCCCCCCCGTCACGCCGTCGAGCCAGGTGATCAGGCTGACCACCGGCCCCAGCAACGACATGATCGACAACACGAAATTGCCGACTTCGCCCAGCCGCTTGCCGGCGGTCTGCCCGTTCTCCTTGAACCAGGCCGAAATGCCGTCGAGCGTCTGCTGCAATTGCGGGACCATCGTCAGCAGCGCCTGCGCGAACATCGCGTCGACGGAGCCGCTCAAGGCGCGGATGGTGGCCATCAGCTGATGGGCGCGCTCGCCGGCCGCCTCGATCCTGCTGCCTTCTTCGGCGTCACGCTGCACCGACAGGCGCTGCCCGAACGCTGGATCGCGCAGGGCCTCCACGAGGCCGGCATCCACCCCCAGTTTCCTGCCCGTCTCCCCGGCCTGGCCGGGGTCCATGCGCTTGAGCGCATCGCTCAGTTCCAGCACCAGGTCGGCGGTGTTGCGCTGGCCACCCGCGCCATCGCTCGGCGAGATATGCAGCTGTTCCAGCAGCGCGGCGACCCTGGGGTCATCGCGCACATTGCGATGCAAGGCCTGGGTACTGTTGCGCATCGCTTCGACGGAAACGCCGAAGTCCTGCGCGACCGTCTCCAGCGCCCGCATGTCCCTGCCCGAGGTGCCGCCCAGCCTGGCGGCGAAATAGCCTTGCTCGAACTGGGCAATCTTGTCCTCGGCAAAGTCGACGACACTCTTGGCCCGCCCCGCGAACACCGCGAGCGCGTCGGCCAGGCTCTGCTTGCGCGAGTCGCCGATTGCCTGCTTGAGGTCCTTCAGGTCGTCCTTGTCGATCTTGAATGGGCCCATCAACCCCGACAGGTCGATGGACAGAATTGTGTTAGCCATTTTTTTCCGCCATGTGGCGGCGGTACGCTTCCGCCTTGTTGTCTGCCCGGACCGACAGCGCGTCGTTCAGGAGCGCGATGTCGGCCAGGTCCAGGGTGCCGTCCTTGAGGGACTCGTATTTGCAGAGTCCCTCGAGGACCGGCGCCAGCAGCCAATCCTCGCCACCGGGCAGGCTCTTCAGCCAGCCTGTGTCGCCTCGGGGCTGCCGGTCTGGCTGGTAAGCAGCCCTTGTATAAAAGGCCCGAGGCTCCCGACGATGACGCGCAGCGCCAGCGGCAACATGACCGACAGGTCGATGTCCTGGAACATCGGCACGCGCTGGCCGGCCGACCAGATGGCGGTCCAGCCATGCTCCTGCCGGCGCTGGACCGCCTGCATGCAGGTGTCCAGCACGTAGTCGGCGTCCTCGTCCTTCATCGCCGCCAGGCCATCGGCCAGCGGTTGCAGCACATCGGCCATGCCGCCCGGATCCTCGGTGATCCCGCGCCCACCCGCCGCGAGGCGGACGAACACGGGGATCAGCGTAGGAACGATCGGAGCGATGCGGCGCGACACGTGGAACTGTTGCTTGGCGCTCAGTTTGCCGATGGAGTACCGGTGGCCGTTCAGATCAAGTTCCTGCGACATGGCTTAGTAGGTTCCCAGGATCGTGTCGATCTTCGCGGCGTCGAAGGTCCACTTCACCACATCGCCGTCCTTCTTGTAGGTCAGGTCGGGCTTCTTGCTGAAGGCGCACGAGCGGCACGCCGTCACGTCGCCGGTGGCCGGATTGGTGATGGTGATCAGGTTCTTGCCCCACAGGCGGCTGTCCAGCGACTGGGCGTCGTACAGGGCCTGCAGCTGCGCGTTGACGGGCGAGGTCTTCAGGTAGCTCAGCGTCACGGTGCCGCTCTTGTCGGCACGCAGCGTGTGCATGACCTCGCCATCGGCGCCCACCGTCATGGCGCTTTTCTCGCCCTTGGCGGCGATGGCGATGCCTTCATCGGCCACGCCGGAGCCGGAACCCAGCGAAATCGCCCCGCCCGGGCCCACGAGACTGGCGCTGATATCAGCGAACGAATAGGTAGACATCTGCTACTCCTGTTTAGCGGTTGACCGTGACCAGAACGTCGACGGTGTGGATGGCGCCGGCTTCCTTGGCGGCGACCTGGAACGGAACGGCCTTGCGCGCTTCGCGGTCGGCCTGCGACTGGGTGGCGATCGCCGGCGCGTAGACGTAGTAGCCCTTGGCCAGCGTGTCGCCCTGCTTGAGGGCGCCGAAGCCGGCCGAGTTCCACACACCCGGCGCCAGGTAGCCGTTGTTGACGGCGGCCTCGCACGCGGCCTCGATCACCGAGGCGATCAGCTGGTTGCCGGCGTCGGTCTGCGGCACCTTGGTGGGGCTGGTGTACAGCAGGTTGTAGACATCGGTCTGGACGCGGTTGCGGAACCAGATCGCGTTGTAGACCGAGTCGATGAAGATGCCGCTGGGCGTCACGCCGTACTGGATGATGGCCGTGTCGTTGTCGTAGTTGACGAACACGTTGCAGTTCTTGGCCGCCAGCGTGTCGGCCTGGCTGCTGGTCAGGGTCTCGGCGACGATGCCGGGCTCCTGCTTGTACATCAGCGTGATGGTGGTGTTGTTGGCGTTGAAGTTCACCGTCAGCATGCGGCCCAGCAGCGAAGCGACCGCATACGGGCTGGCGCTGGAGAACTGCACGATCGAGTACTTGTATTTCAGCGCCTTCAGCTGGCTGGAGATGTCCTCGTGGTTGGTCGGGTCCAGCACCTGCGGCGCCTGGGTCGACACACCGTACAGGTGGCGCTGGTCGGCCTCGATCAGGCCGGCCACGGCCAGGTGCTGCGCGTCGGTGATGTCGGCATCGGCGAACGCCAGGCCCAGGAACTTGTTGGCGAAGCGGTCCAGGAACAGCGACACGGCGTCCACCGGCGTTTCGGCGACGATGCCGGCGACGGGCGTCGAGGCCTGGCCCGCGGTCAGGCCCAGCATCGACGAGATGTCGGTGCCGGTGCCCGCGGCCGTGGCGTAGCCCAGCGTCGAGGTCGCGCCGGAGGTGTTCGAAGTCACCACGAACTGCGAGCCGTTCCAGGTGACGGAAGCGGAGGCCAGTGCCGTCGAGATGATCGATGCGACCCCGTTCAGGTTGGTGGCGCCGGAGAAATCCAGGCCGTTGACCGTCTTGGCGGTGCCGTCGACCGACAGCGTGAAGGCGCCCGCGGTCACCGCGGTCCAGGCCGACATCTGCTTCTCGGCGGCCGACAACACCGCGCCGCGCAGCGTGGCCGAGGTCGCGCCCTTGGCCCAGCGGCCGATGTACAACTGCGAGGGCTGGGGCGTCTGCTGGAAATACAGCAGGGCCGCGCGATATTCGGGCGCGGCGGTGCCGAAGTCGGCGGCGACGGCGTCGATGCCGCCATAGGAGCGCATGCGCTCGCCGGTGTCGATGACGGCGGAGGCGCCCAGCAGCAGCGCGGTGTTCAGGCTCGCGCCCTGCGCCGCGAGCGGCGACATGTTGATCGTGACGTTGATCAGGCGTGATACCGGCAATCCATTAGCCATGGTAGATCCCTTAATCTGCAAGGTGGTTGATGTGATCCGTCGGCGACAGCGACGCGGCATGCGTCGTGACCTGCGCCGACAGGAGATTCAGGACCGGATAGATGCGCATGACCCGGCGCTTGAAATGCAGGGTCATGTCGAACTGCCGTATCCACTGCTGATTCACGAGTTCGTGCCGGGCCAGGATCGGCCCCGCGCCGCCGACCGCCATGCCCTGCGCGAGCAGGGGTTCGCGGTTCTGCGGCACGGCGGCGCCATCGCGCAGCAAGGCCGCGTGGCGCAACGCGTTCGGGCCGAACATCGAGCAAAGCACCTCGATGTCTTCGTGCCGGACGTATGAATCAGATCCTTCCCCGGCCGGGTCGTGAGCGACGACCGGGCCGGCGTCCGCGGTTTGCGCCCGGATGTCCATCAGGCACCAGGTATCGCTTTGCGCGGGCGGTTCCACGCCGGCCGCTGGCCAGTGCGTACGAACCATGTTCGGGGGCAAGCCGGACACGCCGGCGATGAACCCCAGGAACAGCGCCTCGAGTTCGGCATCCTCCAGGGGCGGAGAAATGGCGATCGGCGCCAGGTAGCCGCCGGTGGCCGAACTGTTCGCCATGCGTAGCTCCTTTGTCGTGTTGAAGTGCCCGAGGGCGGATTGGGGGAATCCAGTTGCCTGGAGGCGGATCGCCGACTTTGCCGCGCCATCGGCGCGATGCCGCGTTGCGTGATGCGTGCGGCCGGGTTGCGGCGGATTCCGGCTGTCGCCCACCGGGCTGCCGCCTCGAGCCGTTCCGGGTCACCGCGGGCGGGAGAAAGGCCCGGTCATTGCAGGAAAGGCGAGGCGGCAGGCCGCTGGACGGCCCAAACGAAACGCCCCGCGCTCTGTTCGAGAACGCGGGGCGTGCAAATAGAAAAGGCCCGCCTGTGGCGAGCCTGTCGTGGGGAACTGCAAAGAGCGCGAGGGGGGAACGGGCAGGTGATGCATCCGCCTTGGGACGCACCGCCCGGGCACACGTACCCTCTCATAAAAAAGGCCCGCTGGTGGCGGGCCTTTTTCGGTTCGTCGTCGGTGCGCAGCGCGACGACATGGATGCATTGTCTCGCGGCATCAGGCGCGCTGGCAATCCCCATTGTGTCGCACTTCGCTCCAGACGTAGCTGAGCGAGTTGCGGGCATGCTCGATGCGCGCCACCTGGCCGCCCTCGCGCAGCGTTTCGAGTACGCGCAGGATGGCCTGTCGCATCGCGTTGCGTTCGCGCCGCGTCAGCTCGCGCGCGCCGGATGCGCCGCGCACCAGCTCCGCCATGCGCCAGGGACGCCCCGGCGCCGCCGCCATGAGATCCAGGACTTCGCTTGCATATTTCATCGGGATGCCTCCCGGACAAGATGCTTATCCATGCTTTTTTCCTTGTTCCAAGCCTTCGATTCGTCGTCATCCCGGTTTGTCCGCCCATGGCGGTCGCTACTCCGGTAGCGATTCAAGGGCACATTGGCCGGAGCCCCTTCGTGCGCCACGGTCGGCGGGGTGGGTCCCGGCAGGGCCACCGGCGGCCGGGGATGGCTGCGGTCGCCCCGACTATCTTCGGGATTGGAATCATGGTAGCGACTCGCTACCTGAAAATCAACAGCGAATCGCTACTGTACTTTCAGGTAGCGGATTGCTACTATCGCTACCATGGATATCCGCTCGATACGACTGAACAACCTCAAGTACGCCGTGCTCCAGGCCGGGGGGGTGGACCGCCTGGCCGAACGCGCGGGCGTGAGTCGCAAATACCTCGACCAGATCCTCCAGGGGTTCCAGGGCAAGCGAGACAAGAACCCGCGCCGCGTCGGCGATGCCCTGGCCGCCAGGATTTCCGCCGGCCTGGGCCAGCCCGCTCATTGGATGGATCTTCCCCACCCCGACCTGTGGCACGAGCTCTCGCCCGACGTCATCGCCGACGAGCCACCGGGCCGGCTGGTCTCCTTCAACCACGGGCGGCTGGGCCGGCCCGATCACGGCAATGTGCTCATCGCCCAGTTCGATACCGGCGGCGCGATGGGAAGCGGCCTGGAACTGCGCGACCAGCCGGGCGTCATCCAGAGCTGGAACGTCAGCCCCGAATGGCTGCAGAAGAACGTCCGCGGCTTTTCCGCCTCGAAGAACCTGTGCATCGTCACGGGCTTTGGCGATTCCATGCGCCCCATGTTCAATCCCGGCGATCCCCTGATCGTCGACCGCGGCGTGCAGGCCGTCGAATACGACGCCATCTACTTCTTCCGCGTCGGCAGCGAAGGCTTCATCAAGCGGCTGCAGCGCATTCCCACCGCCTCCGGGCTGGTGGTGCGGGCCAAGTCCGAAAACACCAAGTACGACGCCTGGGACATCACCGAAGGCATGGATTTCGAGGTCTTCGGCCGCGTGCTGAAGGTCTGGCGCAGCGAGGACTTCTGACCCCATGGCAACCCGCTCTCCCCTGTCGGCTCCCGAAAGAACCATCCTGGTCCACGGCGCGCTCGGCGCGCTGCTGGCGTTGGCGCTGCATGCCGCGCTGCTGAACCGCGTGTGGCCATGGCACAACCCGTTCGCCACCCTGTTCGCGATCCAGTGGGTCTGGCTGGTGCCACTGGCGGGCGCCATGCTGGCCGGCATGCGCTCTGGCAGGCGCTGGCTGCTGGCGCTGCTGGCCTATGCCCTGGCGCTGCCCGCGCTGCACGCCTACGGCCTGGTGCCGCTGCTGGGCTCGCAACCCGTGCGCTATTCCGATGACGGCCCGCGCACGCTCGCCACCGTGATCACCGCCGCCAGCGGTTTCATGCTGCTTCCCCTGATCCAGGCGCTGGACCCATCCCGGCCGGGCTGGGACTACCCCGCGGTGTTCCGCGCGGCCTGGCGCAACACCGTCAAGCTGGCGCTGGCCGGCGGCCTGGCCCTGGCGGTCTGGCTGTTGTTCTGGGCCGCGGGCGCCATGTTCGGCATGATCGGCATTGGCGCGGTCGGCAAGGTCGTCAAGTCCACCCGCTTCACGCTGGGCGTGATGCCGCTGGTGCTGGCGGTCAGCCTGGTGGGAGTACATCGCCGGCCGCAGCTGGCGGACACGCTGCAACGCTCCTGGCTCACGCTCACCGCGTGGCTGCTGCCGCTGGTTGCGCTGGTCGGCATCGCCTTCGTGCTGGCGCTGGCGGCCCGGCTGGCGCTGGACCTGCAGGCAGTGGCGCTGTCCGCCAGCGCGCTCATCGCCTTCAGCGCGCTGTGGATCAAGCTCATCAACTCCGCCTGGCAGGACAGCCCCGAGGCGCCGCCCTTCGGCCCGCGCCTGCGCGCGGTGCTGCGCGTCGCGGCGTGCGGCCTGTTGCCGCTGGCGCTGGTGGCGCTGTACGGTCTCGTCGTGCGGGTCGAACAGTACGGTTGGACCATTCCGCGCATCTGGGGCGTCTACGCCGCGATCCTGTTGACGCTATACGCGCTGGGCTATGCCTGGGCGGCGCTCGCGCCGCGGCGTTTCCACACGATCCTGGGAGGCACCAACATCGTCGCGGCCTTCTGCGCGCTGGCCATGCTGGCCCTGGTGAACACGCCGCTCCTGAATCCCGACCGCATCGAGGTCGACAGCCAGGTGCAACGCCTGATCGACGGCCGCGTCCCGCCCGAGGAATTCAGCTATCTCTCGGCCGCGCGCGATCGCGGCGAATACGGCCGGCAGGCGGTGCGCAGGCTGGCCGATGGTGCCGCCCAGGCCCAATCGCCCAAGATCGCAATCGCCGCCGCCGACGCACTGACGGGCAAATACTACGATTGGGGGCCGCGCCAGTCCGGCCTGGCAGCCTCGCTGACCAAGCCCGGCAGCCTGCAGGTCCATCCTGCCGGCAGCGCCGTGCCGGACGCCTGGTGGCGCTACGCCGCGACCGAAAACCCGTTCGAGCTGGACCGATGCGTAAGCGCGGAAAAGGCCGCTGCCGACGATCCGTCCAACCCCGTCTTGGCCGCTGCGCGCTGCTGGTTGATCCATGCGGACATCACCGGCCCCGGCGCGGCCGATCTGGTCCTGTATGTACCGCCGCGCGCCGACGCCACGGCCGGGGGCTACGAAATCTTCCTGACCTATCAGGGGCTGGGCAAGGACGGCTGGCGCGTGGTGTCGTCCAGGACCCATCGCACGTCCGAGAGCGGTCCGGAAGTCGACATGGGCGGGGCGCTGGCACAGGGGCAGGTGCATACCGAGCCACGCCAGGACCGCAACCTCATCGTCGGAGGACGCCGCCTGCCGCTGCGCTGAATGGCGCGCCGCCGCCGTCTCCAGCGCAAGCCCGCGTGCGTTGCGCGGGCCGCAGGCGGCGGCCTGCCGCAGCCTACTTTTCTTCCAGGTCCGGCGTGCCGGCGAACTGGCTCTTGAGCAGCGCCAGCGCGCCCTTCTCCGCCAGCATCGCGTTCGGAAACACGTTTCGCGTGTCTTCCAGCACGGGAAAGCCGAAAACGCGGACGCGGGTATGGTAGCCCTCGGGAGTTTCGGCGAATTCGATGTCGAAGTTGCGCTCTTCGATCCAGCCCGACTTGTGTAGTTTCCAGTCCATATCCGACGCGCTCCTCATGAAGGAAATCCGCAGCACAGCCGGGTCAGGCCGGCGGCGCCGCGGAGACAGGACGCCGGCCCCGGCGGGCCGGCACCACCACACCTTACACCCTCGGCCCTGACGTCGTCTTGACCGCGCACAGGCCACTGGCAGGCGCGCTCAGGCTTGTCAGTCGGCCTTGGGGGGCGCAACCGGGGTCGAGGCCGGGGTCGCCGGCCTGGAAGGCGGGACCACGGGCTTGGCCAGCGCGGCCGCGACCACGTCATCCGGAGGCGAGAACAGGTCCCAGCTGGCCATGAATAGCGCGGCGATCAGCGGGCCGATGACGAAACCATTCAGGCCGAACAGCGCCATGCCGCCCAGGGTCGAGATCAGCACCACGTAGTCGGGCATCTTGGTGTCCTTGCCCACCAGGATCGGACGCAGCACGTTGTCGACCATGCCGATCACCAGCACGCCGAAGGCGATCAGCACCACGCCCTTGATGGTCGCGCCGGTCAACAGGAAATAGATCGCCACCGGCGCCCAGATCAGGCCCGCGCCCACCGCCGGCAGCAGCGACAGAAAGCCCATGATGACGCCCCACAGCAGCGCCCCCTGGATCCCCAGGATGGAAAAAATGATGCCCCCCAGGGCGCCCTGCGAAGCCGCCACCGCGATATTGCCCTTCACCGTCGCGCGCACCACCGTGGTGAACTTGCGGAAAAGATGGTGCTTGTGGGTTTCGCTGAGCGGCACCGCGCGCTTGACGCGCTGGGCCAGTTGCGGCCCGTCTCGCAGCAGGAAGAACAGCAGGTACAGCATGATGGCGAAGCTGACCACGAACTGGAAGGTGTCCTGCCCGATGCTGAGCGCCTGGGTCGCCAGGAACTGGCTGGCCTGCATTGCGCCGGCGCTGAGCTTTTCCTGCAGGCTGGGGATGTCGGCCAGGTCGAACCGCGCCAGCAGGTCATGCACGGACGGCGGCAGCGCTTCCATGGCCTGCTGGAAGTAGGCGCCAAAGTTGATCTGGCCGGATTTGATGCTCTGGTACAGGTTCGCCCCCTCGCGCACCAGCGACCCACTGATGACCACCAGCGGCAGGATCACCAGCAGCAGCACCATGGCCAGCGTGATCAGCGCCGCCAGGTTGCGCCGGCCGCCGATGCGCGGCACCAGCCGCCGTTGCAGCGGCGCGAACAGGATGGCCAGGATGGCGCCCCAGAACACCGCGCCGTAGAACGGCCACAACAGCCAGCCGAACGCGATGGATACCACCACCAGGAGGAGCAGGAAGGTACGGTAGTGCAAGCTGGAAGATTGGCTCATGTTCCGTCCAAGGCGCGGCCTGAACCGCGGAGACCCGCATTGTACAAAGCAGCGTCCCGCCCCGCTCGTTTCCCCCGCTGGCCCCGGCCCGGGCCGTCCGGCGGGCGCCATTGCGCGGAAAGCGGCGCGCGGCCGGCATTCAGGGCTCGCCGGCGGCCGCTCGCGACACCACGGCGCGGGCGGCCTCCAGCGCCGGCGACTGGGCGTTCAGGCCCTGCAGGCGCAGATTCAGTTCATGCTGCAGCGACGGCGTGGCGACCTTGGCCAGCCCATCCTCGAGCGTGATCTCGGCCTCATTGGCCGCGACGAAATCGGCGATGCCGAGCGCATCGCGCGCGACGGTATCCATGCGCGCCGCCGCGTCCATCAACTCGGCCGCCGGCGCCGTGACCGCCTCGTCATACACCCCGTCGTAGACCGGCGCCAGATCCGGCGCAAGCTCCAGTCCGCTGCGCGCGCGGTCGGCGCGGGCCTTGGCATCCTGCAAGGCGCCGGCGCTGTCGGCCAGCGTCTTGCGCGCGGCCAGCAGGGCCTCGCGCCGCCGCACGATGTCGTCGACCGACTGGATGCGCTCGGCCGCAAGGATGGGGCGCAGCGTCACGGCCGCCTTGGCCATGGCGGACTGGAAATCGACGATCACCTCGTAGGCATCGTCGTAGCGGCCCACGGCGTCTTTCTCGGCTTCGCCGAGGGCGCCGACCGGCACCAGCGACCCGGACGCGATACGGCTTTGCAGCAGCTCGATGAAGGCCGCGCGTTCCTGCGGCTCGCGATTGCCGCAAGCGGCCAGCGCCAGCATCGAAGCCGCCGCCAGGCCGGCCAGGCAGATCCGCAGCATTGCCATGCCCTTCCCTCCTTGCGTAAAACGTTGCATCGGGAACACCCGCCCGGCGGCCGGCATCCTCCCCGGCAGATTATCCCGAAGCGTCCGCCACCCGCCGCCGGTGGGCGGATTTTGTTGCCATCGAATCGATATGACACAGCCCACCGGCGCGCGCCTTCGCGGCTCACACCGCCAGCGTGTGGCGCATCGCGCAGCGGCGCGCCGGGTCGAAACCCGCGGCCGCCTCCGCCTCCAGGCGAGCCCGCAATGCGGGCCCCAATTGCGGGGCCGGGACCTCGACAAAGCCTTGCCGCTGGTAGAAAGGCGCATTCCAGGGCAGCTCGCGATCGGTGGTCAGCGCCACGCCGCGGTAGATGCGCGCGGCGCGCGCATGTTCGACCACCGCCCGCAGCAGGTCGCGTCCCAGGCCGCGCCCCTGCATAGGCAGCGCGACCGACATTTCCGCCAGGTACAGGTCGCCGTCCATCGGCCGGGCCAGCGCGAATCCCGCCGGCCGGTCGTCGTCGCCCGGCGCGACCCACAACAGGCCCGCGGCAGCGGCGCGCGCCAATTCGGCTGGCGGCAGGGGCTCGCCCGCAGCGGCCCAGGCCATGGGGGTCCCAAGGAAGCGGGCGGCGGCGGAACGTTCGATATCGGGCAGGAGCGCCAGGTCGGCGGGGCGTGCGTGTCTGATCATGGGGCGCCCAGTATGCCCCAAGCGGCACGGAAACGGGATGCGCAGCCCCACTGTGCGGGCCGCGCGCCGGGACCTCACGCTTGGCCGCGTTCCGCCAGCGCCCCGCAATGGGCCGGACCCGGCCTAAAATGCAGGATTGCCGGCCCGCTGCGGCCGCCCGCCACCTCTTGTCTTTCCAGCCTGAATGACCCAAGACGCTTCCCCCGACACCTGGGGCTTCGCCCATCCCGATTGCCGTGGCGCCGCCGCCCTGCTATTTTTCATGAACGACCTGGCCCGCGTGGCCAACCAGTATCTGCGCCCCGGGCACCTGGGCGAAGAAGCGCTGGCCGATGCGCAGAAAGCCGTGGATGCCTTGCTGCAACGCTATACCGAGATCGAGGCCGCCCCGGAAGCCTTCGATGGCGAACGCATCGAGCTGGCGCTGGAAACCGACACCCGTCCCGACGGCTCGACCGCCGCGCAGGTCGCGCTGCGCATGTCGCCCCGCCTGGAGGCGCTGATCATCGAAGCGCAACGCCAGGCGCGCCCCGCCACGCACTGACCTGGGTCCTGCCCCCTGGCGCGGGGGGCGTCAGCGCCCGCGCCAGGGGGCATCCCGGCCGGACGGCAAGGGTGGCATCGCACTCATTTCGGCGCGCCTCACAAAAACCCTTGCGAAATCATTAATTTAGCCATATAATCGTTAGTTGCCTGGATTTAGCCATTTGACATTCCAGGCTATGTCCCCCGCCTTGGTCGGGTTTTGCTCAGCCTTGCCTGGGCCCCACTAGCAAACCAGGCATGAAGGGCCCAGCCATTGAGCTGCCCGGCGGGGCATCGGTCACCATCCGTTGACCAATCAATTGGCCAACCCCGTTGGCCAATCCGTTGTTCATCCTGTTCCGCGACAGACAACCCTAAGAACGCGGAACCGGTTGCCGATCATTTATTGCACGCAATTGTGTTGCCGGTTTGCTTGCGCGTCGCACCGACGATGGCGCGGGCCATAGCCAACCTTCGCCCCGACCATGCCGCCGAGTCCGGCCCGGTCGGAAAACGCACAACGCAGCGTTGATCCGCTGCCATGCGCCCGCGATGGCGCTGTAACGCCATCGCCTACTGGGTCCACCGTCCACCAATCATGGCTGGCGGCGCCCGCAACGTCCCAGGTCCAGGCCCGGGACGGCCCCCGCAGCCAGTCCGGCGCGCCCGCAAACCATGAGAATGCGCAAAGGACCGGCGGCGGATATGCGTTAGTGTCATGCATGACCCGGCACGTGGCCGGGGCGCGGCGCGCGACAGCGCCCTCGCCCCCGCTTCGTGGCATGCGCTACGCAGCAATTCCCATAACAAGAACTTGAAAGAGAACACAACATGAATACTCGTTTCACTACCTCGGACCTGATCCGACGCCCGGCCCATACCAAGCTGGACAACATGCCGATCCACATCGGCGACATCGTTTACCTGCAACCGGCCGACGGCCCGGCCATCCGCGCCGCCGTGATCTTCAACGCGCCGATCGACGGCACGACCACGTACACCACCGAAATCGTGCCTTGCGGAACGGCCGCGCAGAAGGTCCCCGGACAGCGTATCCGCTTCCGCCACGAGCACGTGCACCGCATCGAACCGGTGCGCCGCGCCGCTCGCTGAGCCAGCGGTTCCCAACCTTAATCTGGCGCAAAACCGCCACGGCCCACGCCGTGGCGGCTTCATTTGTGCGTGATAAAGTCGCAGGCAACGCAGTCAAGGCGCGACCATCATGCAAAACAACCGGCTTGCCATCCGCATCTGGGACCTTCCCACCCGCCTCTTCCACTGGGCGCTCGTCGTCTGCATCGTCGGCGCCTTCGTCAGCGTCAAGCTGGGCGGCCTGTACATGGACTGGCACGTGCGCTTCGGCTGTGTCGCGCTGGGCCTGATCGTCTTTCGCGTGCTGTGGGGCTTTGTCGGCCCGCGCTATGCGCGCTTCACCCAGTTCGTGCGCGGGCCGCGCGCGGTGGCCAACTATCTCAAGGGCGCGGCCGCGCCGGCCGGCCACAATCCGCTGGGGGCGTGGTCGGTGCTGGCATTGCTGCTGGTGGTCGGTTTCCAGGCCGTGAGCGGCCTGTTCACCACCGATGACATCATGACGCAGGGCCCGCTGTTCGGCCACGTCAGCGAGTCCACCGCCGGCCTGCTGACCTCGTGGCACAAGCTCAATGAATGGGTCATCATCGGCCTGATCGCCCTGCACCTGCTGGCCGTGACCTGGTACGCCCTGGTGCGCCGCAAGCGGCTGGTGCGCGCCATCATCACCGGCAACGTCGATCCGAAAGACGTTCCGCCCGGCACACCGCCGACCCAGGACGGCCTCGCGATCTGGCTGCGCGCCCTGATCCTGGGCGCCTGTGTCACCGGCCTGGTGCTGTGGATTCGCTCGCTGGAGATCGCCGCGGACATGTCGTTCTCGTAGTCATCGGGCTCGCGCGTGGCGCTGGCCGCCGGCCACGCCCGGTATCCAGGCCGCGCACCAACGAAAAAGCCCCTCGACCGAGGGGCTTTTTCGTTGGTGCGCCACAGGGGGCGGTACCGGCTTACTTCTTCTTGCGATAGGCGTCGTGGCAGGCCTTGCAGCTCGCGCCCACGTCGCCGAATGCGGCGCGCAGCTTGTCCAGGTCGCCGGCGTCGGCAGCCGCCGACAGCTTGACGATGTTGTCCTGGAACGCCTGCTGCTTCTGCTTGAAGCCGGCCGCGTCGCTCCAGATCTCGGGACGGGCGTCGCCGCCTTCCGTGCCGGGACCGAAAGCCGCCCAGGGCAGCGCCGACAGCGTCTTGAGCACTTCGACGTTGGCCTTGATCTGGGCCGCGTCGTAGGGCGCCTGGCCCTTGACCACCGGCGTCATGCGGCCGAAGTGCGAGGCCATCAGCGTCAGCGCCGACTGGCGGTACTTGACGGCATCTTCGGGCTTGGCGAACTGCGCCTGGGCCGAGGTCGCCAGCAGCGATCCGACGGTCATACAGGCCAACGCGGCGAGCGTGGACAACTTCTTCATTGCAATCTCCCGTAAGTACAACAAGGATGCCGCGCGCCCGGCGCGCGGCAAGGCGACTATACCGCCCGGGCCAGGTCCGCGGCCAGGCCGATATACGAACGCGGGGTCATCGCCAGCAGGCGCGCCTTGGGTTCGTCCGGCAGGGCCAGGCCCTGGATGAATTCTCGCAGGGCTTCCTCGGTGATGCCTTTGCCGCGCGTCAAAGCCTTGAGCTGTTCGTACGGCTGCGGCAGGCCGTAGCGGCGCATGACCGTCTGCACCGGCTCGGCCAGGACTTCCCAGCAGGCGTCGATGTCGGCGTCGATGGCGGCGGTGTTGACTTCGAGCTTGCCCAGGCCGCGCATGCAGGCGTCCCAGGCCACCAGGCAATAGCCCAGGCCCACGCCCAGGTTGCGCAGCACGGTGGAGTCGGTCAGGTCGCGCTGCCAGCGGGAGATCGGCAATTTATCAGACAGATGGCGCAGCACGGCATTGGCCAGGCCCAGGTTGCCTTCGGAGTTTTCGAAGTCGATCGGGTTGACCTTGTGCGGCATGGTGGACGAACCGACCTCGCCTTCCTTCAGGCGTTGCTTGAAATAGCCCAGGGCCACGTAACCCCAGATGTCGCGGTCCAGGTCGAGCACGATGATGTTGGCGCGCACGATGGCATCGAACAGCGCCGACATCCAGTCGTGCGGTTCGATCTGGATGGTGTGGCGGTTCTGCGTCAGGCCCAGGCCGGCCAGCACGCGCTGGCTGAAGGCGGGCCAGTCGATTTCCGGGTAGGCCGACAGGTGGGCGTTGTAGTTGCCGGTGGCGCCGTTGAGCTTGGCCAGCGGCTCGACCGCTTCGATCGCGGCGATGGCGCGGTTCAGGCGCGCCGCGACGTTGGCGAATTCCTTGCCCAGCGTGGTGGGACTGGCCGGCTGGCCGTGGGTGCGCGACAGCATCGGCTGGTCGGCCTGGGCCACGGCCATGTCGTTGAGCCTGGCGGCGATTTCACGCAGGCGCGGCAGCACCACTTCGCTGCGGGCGCGCGACAGCATCAGCGCGTGCGAGGTGTTGTTGATGTCCTCGGAGGTGCAGGCGAAATGGATGAACTCGGCAGCGGTGGCCAGCTCGGCGTGGTCGGCGACCTTTTCCTTGAGCCAGTATTCGACCGCCTTGACGTCATGGTTGGTGACGCGTTCGATGTCCTTGATGCGGGCGGCGTCGGCCTCGGAGAAGTCGCGCACCAGCTGTTGCAGGCGGGCGCGGGCTTCCTGGGAGAAGGCGGGCAGCTCCGGCAGGCCGGCATCGGACAGGGCCATCAGCCAGGCCACCTCGACCTCGACGCGGTGGGCCATGAAACCGGCCTCGGAGAGCAGCCCGCGCAGCGCGTCGCCGCGGGAGGCGTATCGGCCATCCAGTGGCGAAAGGGCATTAAGTTGGCTAAGCTGGTCGGCGATTTGCATGGTCTGGGAAGGAAAAAGCTGCGGGTGGGAAAACCCGGCGATTTTATCATTCAGGGCCGCGCAACATTGTGGCAAACTGAGCGGGATTCCGTCCCGCGGACGGTTTGGCCGCCATGCGGCCTGCTATACTTCGGCCGCTTTCCGACTCCGCTTGTGAATCCATGAAACTGATCGGCTCGCTTACCAGTCCATACGTGCGCAAGGTGCGTATCGTCATGGCCGAGAAAAAGCTGGATTATCGGCTTGAACTCGAAAACGTCTGGTCCGCCGACACGCAGATCCAAACGTACAACCCGCTGGGCAAGGTGCCCTGCCTGGTCATGGAAGATGGCGGCGCCCTGTTCGATTCGCGCGTCATCGTCGAGTACCTGGATACCTTGTCCCCCGTCGCCCGCCTGATTCCGCAGCCGGGCCGCGACCGCGCGGCCGTCAAGTGCTGGGAAGCCATCGCCGACGGCCTGCTGGACGCCTGCGTCACCATCGTCAAGGAAAAGCAGCGCCCCGAGGCGCAGCGCAGCCCGGAATGGATCGAACGCCAGTACGGCAAGATCCACGCCAGCCTGGACGCCATGGACAAGAGCCTGGGCGAGAACGCCCACTGCATGGGCATCAACTACAGCCTGGCCGACATCGCCGTGGGCTGTGGCCTGGGCTACCTGGACCTGCGCTTCGCCGAGCTGGACTGGCGCGCCAACCACCCCAACCTGGCGCGCCTGTACGACAAGCTGTCGCAGCGCCAGTCGTTCGTGGACACCATCCCCAAGACGGCCTGACGCCCACCGGCATCGTCCCGCACCGTTCCGGCCGCCTTGCGCGGCCGGTTTCACTTGCGGCTCAGGCCCGGAACGCCTGCCCGGCCTTGAACAGCATGTAGGCGGCCAGCGCGAACAGCAGGCAGGCGAACACCCGCTTCAGCGTCTGCACCGGCAAGCGGTGCGCCATGCGCGCGCCCAGCGGCGCCGTCAGGACGCTGACGCACACCAGCACCAGCAGCGCCGGCCAGTAGATGTAGCCCAGCATGCCGGGGCGGGTCGCGCCTTCGTTCAGCCCCGACACCACATAGCCGATGCTGTTGGCCAGCGCGATGGGAAAACCCAGCGCCGCCGAGGTCGACACCGCATTGTGCAGCGCCACGTTGCACCAGACCATGAAGGGCACCGACAGGAAGCCGCCGCCCGCCCCCACCAGCCCCGACAGGAAGCCGATGCCGGCGCCGGCCGCGCTGGTGCCGATCACGCCGGGCATCTGGCGGCTCGGCTTGGGCTTCTTGTTGCGCAGCATGTTCCAGCCGGAATAGCCCACGAACAGCGCGAAGAACAGCGACAGCCACAGAGTGCTGAGCGCGGCGAACACCGCGCCGCCCGATAGCAGGCCGCCCAGGATGATGCCCGGCGCCATGGCCCAGACGATCGGCCACTTGATGGTGCCCTTCTGCTGGTGGGCGCGCACGCTGGAGATCGAGGTGAACAGGATCGAGGTCATCGAGGTGGCGATAGCGGCGTGCACCACCAGGTCCGCCGGCATGCCTTTCCAGGCGAACAGCATCGTCAGGAACGGCACCAGCAGCATGCCGCCGCCAATGCCCAGCAGCCCCGCCGCGAAGCCCGCCACCGCGCCCAGCGCCAGCAGGCAAATCACCATCGTTACATCCACATCCCTCTCCTCGTTGTCGGCATGCGCCGTTTTTCATGAGCCAGGCCCCGCGGACGCGACGCCCGCAGGGCCTGGCTGGAACTGCTATCGGTGTTGCAACGGCCCGTCACAGGCCGGCGTGCCTAGACGATGATGCCGCCGCCCAGGCAGATATCGCCATCGTAAAGCACCGCCGATTGCCCGGGCGTGACCGCCCATTGCGGCTCGGCGAAATCGAGCGTGAAGCCCTCGGTGGTCGCGTCGCCCAGGCGGCAGGCCGCATCGGCCTGGCGGTAGCGCGTCTTGGCGCCGTATTCGCCCGCGGCAGGCGCCTGCCCCGCCACCCAGCTGACGTCCTGCGCCCGCAACGAACCGGACAGCAGCCAGGGATGGTCATGCCCCTGCACCACGTAAAGCACATTGCGCTCGAGGTCCTTGCGCGCCACGTACCAGGCCTCGGCCGTGCCGTCATCGCGCTGGCGGCCCTTCACGCCGCCCACGCCCAGGCCCTTGCGCTGGCCCAGCGTGTAGAACGACAGGCCCTCGTGGCGCCCGACCTTCTGTCCTTCCGGCGTCAGGATCGGGCCCGGTTCGGTCGGCAGGTAGCGGTTCAGGAACTCGCGGAACGGACGTTCGCCGATGAAGCAGATGCCGGTGGAGTCCTTCTTGGCCGCATTGTGCAGGCCGATCTCGTGCGCGATGCGACGCACCTCGGTCTTGTGGATCTCGCCCAGCGGGAACAGGGTGCGCGACAGTTGCGCCTGGTTCAGTCGGTGCAGGAAATAGCTCTGGTCCTTGGAACCGTCCAGCGCCTTGAGCAGCTCGAAGCGCGAGCCGCCGCCCTCGGCGGCCACTTCGCGCACGCGGGCGTAGTGGCCGGTGGCGATGTGTTCGGCACCGAGCGCCATGGCGTGGTCGAGGAAGGCCTTGAACTTGATTTCGGCATTGCACAGCACGTCCGGATTGGGCGTGCGGCCGGCCGAGTACTCGCGCAGGAATTCCGCGAACACGCGGTCCTTGTACTCGGCGGCGAAATTGACGTATTCGAATTCCACGCCGACCAGGTCGGCCACGCTGGCCGCGTCCAGCAGGTCCTGGCGGGTGGAGCAGTATTCGGAATCGTCGTCGTCTTCCCAGTTCTTCATGAACAGGCCGACGACCTCGTAGCCTTGCTGCTTGAGCAGCCAGGCGGTGACCGAAGAATCGACCCCGCCGGACATGCCGACGACAACGCGGCCCTTCTTGGTGGATGTTTGACTCATGATGATGCCATTTTACTGTGGGCTGGCCGCGTCCTGCGGCTGCGGCTCGGCCGCCCGCGAGACCTCCATCAGCCAGGTCCGGAACGCCTGCAGGGTGGGCAGGTTGGCCTTCTGCTCGGGGTAGCACAGGTAGTAGCCCATGCGCGCGCGGATCGGCAGCTGGATCGCCACGGCCAGCTTGCCGTCGCGCAATTCATCCTCGATCAGGCAGCGCGGGATCAGCGCCACGCCGAAGCCGGCGGCGGCCGCCTGCGACAGCAATGCATACTGGTCGAAGCGCGCCCCTTCCAGGCTGCGCCGGGTGTCGCAGCCGGCCTGCTCGAACCAGTCGCGCCAGCCTTCCAGGGCCGAAGTATGGTGCAACAGGGGGTAGGCCAGCAGGTCCGCCGGCACGCTACAGCCGCCGGGAATCAGGCGCGGGCTGCAGACCGGCAGGATCTCGCGGCCGACGATGTAGTCGGCGCCGCTGCCCGGCCAGATGCCCTCGCCGAAACGGACGGCGGCGTCCAGCTCGGGCGACGAAAAATCGTAGCCCTGGCGGTGCGGCAGGAATTCCACGTGGATGTCCGGGCGCAGCCGCATAAAGGCCGTCAGGCGCGGGATCAGCCAGCGCGCGCCGAAGGTCGGCATACAGGTCAGGTTGAGCGTGCCGCCCTGGCCCTGGTGCGCGATCAGTTCCACGGTGGCCGCCTCGATCTGGCCCAGTCCCGCCTGGATCTTGGTGAGGTAGCTGCGGCCGGCCTCGGTCAGGACCAGCCCTTGCCTGATGCGCAGGAATAGTTCGACGCCGACGAACTCCTCCAGATGTTTCACTTGCTTACTTACCGCACCCTGCGTCACGCACAGCTCCTGGGCGGCGCGGGTGAAGCTGCTGTGCCTGGCTGCCACTTCAAAGGCTTGCAGGTCGGTGAGCGAAGGACAGAACCGTCTCATGGGGGGAATGCCTGCGGACCCGGTCGACGGGGCTTGAAGTTACAAAAAGAAAACTTCGCCGCAAAAGAGGCATGAAAAAAAGTCATAGCTTAAGGAGAAACTTTCGTTTGTGCAAACCGGCCTTGCACGAAAGAATCTTCCTGTTTGCGTCTGCCTTTTGCGCAGTCGCGTTCCAATTCATAGGGGAATCCATGCAACGCCGTAATGTAGTCCTAGGTCTCTGTGTCGCCGCCGCGACCCTGGCCACGCCGCTGACCTCGGGCATCGCCCATGCCGAAGACGCCTACCCGAGCAAGCCGATCCGCCTGATCGTGCCATTCCCGCCTGGCGGCACCACCGACATCGTCGGCCGCCTGTTCGCCGACAAGCTCGGCAAGGAACTGAACCAGACCGTGGTGGTGGAAAACCGCGGCGGCGCCGGCGGCTCGATCGGCAGCGCCTTCGTGGCCAGCAGCGCGCCGGACGGCTACACCCTGGGCATCGCCACCGTCAGCACGCACGGCATCAACCCGGCCATCTACCCGAACCTGCCGTTCGATGGCGAGAAGGACTTCACGCCGGTTTCGAACCTGGCCGCCGTGCCGAACATCATGACCATCAACCCGAAGGTGCAGGCCAAAGACATGGCCGAGTTCATCAAGCTGGCCAAGAGCCAGCCGGGCAAGCTGACCTACGCCTCGGCCGGCAACGGCTCGGTGTCGCACATGATGGGCGAACTGTTCAAGATGGCCTCGGGCACCGACCTGATGCACGTACCGTACCGCGGCGTGGGTCCGGCGCTCAATGACGCGCTGGCCGGCCAGGTCGACGTGATGTACGACAACCTGCCCTCGACCCTGCCACACGTGCAGTCCGGCCGCCTGATCGCCATGGCCGTCGCCGCGCCCAAGCGCGTGGCCAGCCTGCCGAACGTGCCCACCTTCGCCGAAGTCGGCCTGCCCGCCGTCAACGACGCCTCGTGGTTCGGCCTGGTCGCCCCGGCCAAGCTGCCCGCCCCGATCCTGGCCAAGCTGAACGCCGCCGTGCAGAAGGTCAGCGCCGAAGCCGACGTCAAGTCGCGCCTGGAAGCGCTGGGCGCCGAACCGGCCGCCAACAGCCCGGAAGCGTTTGCCAAGCAGATCTCGGCGGAAATCGCCAAGAACAAGCGCATCGCCAAAGAAGCCAATGTGAAGATCGACTGAGCGATCTTCGATCCCCGCCGCGCCCGCGCGGCGCGCGGGGATCTCCGATTCACGAACGCAATACCCCCATATGCGAATTACCCAACCCCTGTCCTATCGGCTCGACCTCCCGCAGCAATATCCGAACTCGGCGCCCTCGGCCCCGCTGGTGCTGGACTCCCCGCACAGCGGCACCACCTACCCGCCCGACTTCGCGCCCGCGGTCGATTTTGGCGCCTTGCGCACGGCCGAGGACACCTGGGTTGACGATCTGTGGGGCGACGCCATCGACATGGGCGTGCCCATGATCGCCGCGAGCTTTCCGCGCGCCTACATCGATGCCAATCGCGCCCCGGACGAAATCGACGAACTGCTGCTCGACCAGGCCTGGCCCGACGCGGTCAATGCCTCGCCCAAGGTCAAGCTGGGCAAGGGCCTGATCTGGCGCATGCTGGACGACGGCACACCGCTGTACGACCGCAAGCTGAGCGTCGAGGAAGTGACGCACCGCATCGAAGCCTGCTGGAAGCCGTACCACGCCGCCCTGGGCCAGGTGCTCGACAGCGCCCACCAGAAGTTCGGCAAGGTCTGGCACATCAACTGCCACTCCATGCCCAGCGTCGCCGGCGCCTACGCCACCGACCGTCCCGGCCTGGTCCACCCCGACTTCGTGCTGGGCGACCGCGACGGCAGCACCAGCGATCCAGCCTTCCGTGAATTCATCGCGGCGTGGCTACGCGAGCGCGGCTACAACGTGACCGTGAACGACCCTTACAAGGGCGTCGAGCTGGTACGCGCCTTCGGCCGTCCCGAAGAAGGCCGCCACAGCCTGCAGATCGAGATCAACCGCAAGCTCTACATGGACGAGGCCAGCCTGCGTCCGTCGGCCAACTACGGCCGCCTCAAGGCCGACCTGCGCGATCTCACCGCCGCGCTGATCGACTGGACTCGCGCGCAGACGGCCTGACGCCGGACGCCTGCGCGCCGGGTGCCGGCCAGCAGCCAGCTGTCAGTCTGGCCGGTATGACCGGGGCGCGAGCCCCAAAGCCCCATGGTTAACCCCATGGGGCTTTTCTTTTGCGCCCCGCCGAACCTCCTCCCCCGGGCGTATATCCGTTATAACTACGGCGAACCTTCTGAGGAGAGGCGTCGATGCACATCGGGATACCAAGGGAAACCCGAGACGGGGAAACCCGTGTCGCAGCAACACCAGAGACCGTCAAGAAGTACGTAGGCGGCAAACACACCGTTGTCGTGGAACGTGGCGCGGGCACTGCGGCGCGCTATCTCGACGAAGCCTACGCAGCCGCTGGCGCCACGCTCGGCACCGCCCAGGAGGCATTGGGGGCGGAACTCGTGATGAAGGTTCGCGCGCCGTCTGCGGCCGAACTGCCGCAGATGAAACCCGGCAGCGTGGTCATCGGCATGCTCGATCCCTTCGATGCCGACGGCCTGCAGCAGATGGCCGCCGTCGGATTGGTCGGATTCGCGCTGGAAGCCGCGCCCCGCATCACCCGCGCGCAAAGCCTGGACGTGCTGTCGTCGCAGGCCAACCTGGCTGGCTACAAGGCCGTCCTGCTGGCGGCCCACCACTACGGCCGCCTGATCCCCATGATGATGACCGCCGCCGGCACGCTCAAGGCCGCTCGCGCCGTGGTGCTGGGCACCGGCGTCGCCGGCCTGCAGGCCATCGCCACGGCCAAGCGCCTGGGCGCGGTGGTCGAGGCCTCGGACGTGCGCCCCGCCGCGCGCGAGCAGGTCGAATCGCTCGGCGCCAAGTTCATCGACGTGCCGTTCGAGACCGACGAGGAACGCGAGATCGCGCAAGGCGTGGGTGGCTATGCCCGCCCCATGCCGCCGGCCTGGATGGCGCGGCAAGCAGCGCTGGTGTCGGAACGCTGCAAGCAGGCCGATATCGTCATCACCACCGCCCTCATCCCCGGCCGCCCCGCGCCCACGCTGGTATCGGCCGAGACGGTCGCGGCCATGAAGCCCGGCTCGGTGCTGGTGGACCTGGCGGTCGAACGCGGCGGCAACTGCCCGCTGTCAGAGAAAGGCAAGGTGGTCGAGAAACACGGCGTGACGCTGGTCGGACTGACCAACCTGCCCGGCCTGGTCGCAACGGACGCGTCGGCGCTCTATGCCCGCAACATCCTCGACTTCCTGAAACTCATCATCAACGCGGACGGCGCGCTGGCAATCCAGCGCGACGATGAAATCGTGGCGGCCTGCCTGGTGTGCGAAGGCGGCAATGTGACGCGCAGGAGCTGAAAGCATGGAAGCGATCAATCCCACCCTGATGAATCTCATCATCTTCGTGCTGGCCATCTACGTCGGCTACCACGTGGTCTGGAACGTCACCCCCGCGCTGCATACCCCGCTGATGGCGGTGACCAACGCGATCTCGGCCATCATCATCGTCGGCGCCATGCTGGCGGCGGCGCTGACCGAAGGCGGACTGGCGCGCGGCATGGGCGTGTTCGCCGTGGCGCTAGCCGCGGTCAACGTGTTCGGCGGCTTCCTGGTCACGCGGCGCATGCTGGAGATGTTCAAGAAAAAGGACAGGAAGCCGGCCAAGGAGGAAGCGAAATGATCTCGCTGAACCTCGTCACGCTGCTCTACCTGGTTGCCTCGGTCTGCTTCATCCAGGCGCTCAAGGGCCTGTCGCACCCCACCACCTCGCGCCTGGGCAACGCCTTCGGCATGGCCGGCATGGCGATCGCGGTGCTGACCACCGGCGCGCTCATCGTCGGCCTGGCGCGCTCGGGCACCGCCACCATCGGGCTGGGCTGGGTGCTGCTGGGCCTCCTGGTCGGCGGCTCGATCGGCACGCTGATGGCCAAGCGCGTCGAAATGACCAAGATGCCCGAACTGGTCGCCTTCATGCACAGCATGATCGGCCTGGCGGCGGTCGCCATCGCCGTGGCCGTGGTGGCCGAGCCGCACGCCTTCGGCATCGTCGCCGCCGGCACGCTGATCCCCACCGGCAACCGCTTCGAGCTGTTCATCGGCACTTTCGTCGGCGCCATCACCTTCTCGGGTTCGGTGATCGCCTTCGGCAAGCTGTCGGGCAAATACAAGTTCCGGCTGTTCCAGGGCGCACCCGTGGTGTTCGCTGGCCAGCACATGCTGAACCTGGCGCTCGCGCTGCTGATGCTGGCGATGGGCGTGTGGTTCATGCTGACGCAGGCGTGGACGCCGTTCGTCATCATGACGCTGATCGCCTTCGTGCTGGGGGGGCTGATCATCATCCCGATCGGCGGCGCCGACATGCCGGTGGTGGTGTCGATGCTGAACAGCTATTCGGGCTGGGCGGCGGCCGGCATCGGCTTCTCGCTCAACAACCCGATGCTGATCATCGCCGGCTCGCTGGTGGGCTCGTCCGGCGCCATCCTCTCGTACATCATGTGCAAGGCGATGAACCGCTCGTTCTTCAACGTCATCCTGGGCGGCTTCGGCGGCCAGGCGGGCGAGGCCGCGGCGGCTGGGGGCGGCCAGCAGCGCAGCGTCAAGTCGGGCAGCCCCGACGACGCCGCGTTCCTGATGACCAACGCCGAAAGCGTCACCATCGTGCCGGGCTACGGCCTGGCGGTGGCGCGCGCTCAGCACGCGCTCAAGGAACTGGCCGAAAAACTCACCGAACGCGGCGTGACGGTCAAGTACGCCATCCACCCGGTGGCGGGGCGCATGCCAGGGCACATGAACGTGCTGCTGGCCGAGGCCGAGGTGCCGTACGACCAGGTCTTCGAGATGGAAGACATCAACAGCGAGTTCGGCCAGACCGACGTGGTGCTGGTGCTGGGCGCCAACGACGTGGTCAACCCGGCGGCCAAGAACGATCCGAAATCGCCGATCGCCGGCATGCCGATCCTGGAAGCCTACAAGGCCCGCACCGTGATCGTGAACAAGCGCTCGATGGCCTCCGGCTACGCCGGCCTGGACAACGAACTGTTCTACATGGACCGCACCATGATGGTCTTCGGCGACGCCAAGAAGGTGCTGGAAGACATGGTCAAGGCGGTGGAGTGATGCGCGTGGCCTCGCGATGCGCATGCGCATCCGCGGGGCCGCTTCCTGCCAGGCTGCGGCCGCGCGCCCAATGTCCGCGGCAACGTCCGCGCGATCAGGCCGGCGCCAGTTGCTCGTCCACCACTTCGATCCAGTGCCGCACCGGCGTGCTGGTGCCGCTCTGCAAGTGCCCGATGCAGCCGATATTGGCAGACAGGATCACGTCCGGCGCGGCCGGCGCGATCGCGGCCAGCTTGCGGTCGCGCAGCGCCAACGCGATTTCGGGATTCAGCACTGAATACGCGCCCGCCGAGCCGCAGCACAGGTGCTGCTCCGCAAACGGCTGCAACTCGAACCCCAACTCGACCAGCAATCGTTCCGACAACGGCCGCAGTCCCTGCCAGTGCTGCAGGGTGCATGGCGGGTGGAACGATGCCCGCGCGCCCTTGCCCGCCAACCGCCGGCGCAGTTGCGCCGCGTGCGGTGCCACGATTTCCGCCACGTCCTTGACCAGCGCCACGATGTCCGCCGCCCGCTGGGCGTAGGCAGGATCATGGCGCAGGTGATGCGCATACTCCTTGACCATGGCGCCGCAACCCGACGCATTCATGACGATGGCTTCGATCCCGCCATCCTTCACTAGCGGCCACCACGCGTCGATGTTGGCGCGCATCTGGTCGAGCGCGACCGCCTGCGCGTCCAGGTGAAAGCTGGCGGCGCCGCAGCAGCCGGCGCCCGGGGCAATGCGCGCGCCGATGCCGATGGCATCCAGCACGCGGATGGTGGCGGCGTCGATCGTCGGCATCATCGACGGCTGCACGCAGCCGGCGAGCATCAGCACCTGGCGGCCATGCCCGGCCACTTGCGGGAGCGCGCCGGCGGGACGCCGTTCCGGCACCTTGCGCTTGAGCGCCTCGGGCAACAGCCCGCGCACGGCCTGGCCCGCCCGCATGGCGGGCCCGAACAGCGGCGACAGCATGGCCCGGCGCAGCATCTTGCGCTTGGCCTTCTCGGCCCACGGCCGCGGCACCCGCTCCTCGACGATCTGGCGGCCGATGTCCACCAGATGCCCATATTCCACGCCCGACGGGCAAGTGGTTTCGCAATTGCGGCAGGTCAGGCAGCGATCCAGATGCTGCTGGGTCGATTGCGTCGGTTCGGCGCCTTCCAGCACCTGCTTGATCAGGTAGATGCGGCCGCGCGGGCTGTCCAGTTCGTCGCCCAGCACCTGGTAAGTGGGACAGGTGGCGGTGCAGAAACCGCAATGCACGCAGCGCCGCAGGATCGCGTCGGCCTCTTTGCCCAGGTCGGTGTCACGAGCCCAGGCTGCCAGATTGGTTTGCATGATGCCTATAGCTCCAGGACCAGCCGGCCGGGATTGAACAGTCCCGCCGGATCGAGTTCTTGCTTGAGGCGGCGCGTGATCAGCGCCACGCCCGGCGACAGCGGATGGAACACGCCGTCGGTCGGCGGCCGCGTGCCTGCCGTACGGAACAGCGTCGCATGGCCGCCCAACCGTTGCGCCAGTTCGCGCAGCTCGGCGGCATCCTGCGCGCCCGACAGCCAGCGCTGGCCGCCGCCCCACTCCACCAGGGCCTGTCCGCTGCCCACCGCGGCCGCTGTGGGCGGCAAGGCCAGCCGCCAGAGCGGCTGGCCGGGCGCGAAGAAGGCATGGGTCTGTTCACGCAAGCCGGTCCACCAGTCTTGCGCCGCCTCCGGCGCCAGCGGATCCCCGCCGATCACCTGCCGCGCGCCGGCGATGGCCGGCGGCGCGCCCGACAGGCGCACATGCATCTGGCCTTCCTCGTCGGCACCGCCCACCCAGCTGGTCGCCGAAATCGGCAAGGGCTTGCCGCGCCACAGCGCGAAGCTGGCCAGGGCCTGGGCCTGCGTCGCCGGCAACGCCAGCGTCAGCTCCTCCATCGGCCGAGGCACAACCTTGAGCGACACTTCGAGGATCGCGCCGAAGATGCCATGCGAACCGGCCAGCAACCGCGACACATCGTAGCCGGCCACGTTTTTCATGACCTCGCCGCCGAACGACAGCACCCGGCCGTCGGAATCCAGAAGCTGCGCGCCCAGCACGAAGTCGCGCAAGGCGCCGGCGCTCATGCGGCGCGGCCCCGACAGTCCCGCGGCCACGCAGCCGCCGATGGTGGCGGCGGGCGAGAAATGCGGGGGTTCAAAGGCCAGCATCTGGCCGTGCTCGGCCAGCGCCGCCTCCAGCTCCGCCAGCGGCGTGCCGGCCCTGACCGTCACCACCAGTTCCGACGGGTGATAGCTGACGATGCCGCGATACGGGGTCATGTCCAGCAGGCAATGGCCATCCTGCGGCGTCACCGGCCGGTAGTTGCCGTAGAACGCCTTGCTGCCGCCGCCCATGACGAACAGCGGCTTGTGACCGGCGCGAGCCGTCATGACCTGGTCGCACAATTCCGACAGGACGAAGTCCATAAGGGAGACGTCCTAGAAGCGTGCGAGATCCGGGAAGCGCAGCTCGCCCGCGTGTACGTGCATCTTGCCGTATTCAGCGCAGCGGGCCAGCGTAGGTATGACCTTTTCGGGATTGAGCAGGCACGGCGGATCGAATGCCCGCTTGACCGCCAGGAACGCGTCGAGTTCTTCGCGAGAGAATTGCACGCACATTTGATTTATTTTCTCCATTCCCACACCGTGCTCTCCAGTCACGGTTCCTCCAACCTGCACGCACAGTTCGAGTATGGCCGCGCCGAATTTCTCGGCGCGCTCCACTTCGTCCGGTTTATTCGAATCGAACAGGATCAACGGATGCAGGTTGCCATCGCCCGCATGGAACACGTTGGCGCAACGCAGGCCGAACTCGTCTTCCATTTGCTCGATGGCGCCCAGCACCCGGGCGAGATGACGGCGCGGAATCGTGCCGTCCATGCAGTAGTAATCGGGCGACACGCGCCCGGCGGCGGGAAACGCGTTCTTGCGCCCCGCCCAGAATTTGAGCCGCTCGGCCTCCGAGGCCGACACCTGGCAGCGGGTGGACCCGGCCGCGCGGAAGATGGCTTCCATGCGCGCGATCTCGTGCGCCACTTCCTCCGGCGTGCCGTCGGATTCGCACAGCAGGATGGCCTGCGCGTCCATGTCGTAGCCGGCGCGCACGAAGGGTTCGACCATGTGCGTGGCGCGCCGGTCCATCATCTCGAGCCCGGCGGGAATGATGCCGTCGGCGATCACCTGCGTCACCGCGTTGCCCGCGGCCTCGACGCTGGAAAAACTGGCCATCACGACCTGGGCGCAGGCCGGCTTGGGAATCAGCTTGACCGTCACTTCGGTCACTACCCCCAGCATGCCTTCCGAGCCGATGAATATCGACAGCAGATCCAGTCCCGGCGCGTCCGGCGCCTCGGAACCCAGTTCCACCACGTCGCCGTCGATGGTAACCATGCGCACCCGCAGCACGTTGTGCACGGTCAGGCCGTACTTCAGGCAATGCACGCCGCCCGAATTCTCGGCGACGTTGCCTCCGATCGAACAGGCGATCTGGCTGGAAGGATCCGGCGCGTAGTACAGCCCATAGGGCGCCGCGGCCTCCGAAATGGCCAGGTTGCGCACACCGGGCTCGACCACCGCGGTCGCGCTGGCCAGGTCGATATGCTTGATGCGATTGAATTTGGACAGGCCCAGCAGCACGCCCTGGCTGTGCGGCATGGCGCCGCCCGACAGGCCGGTGCCGGCGCCGCGCGCGACCACCGGCGCATTCAGGCGCTTGCAGATGCGCATCACGGCCTGCACCTGCTCTTCGCTCTCGGGCAGGGCCACTACCGCCGGCAGCGCGCGGTACAGCGACAGGCCGTCGCATTCGTAGGGACGCGTGTCCTCTTCACGAAACAGCACGCAATGCGACGGCAGCGCGGCCGACAACGCCTCGACGAGTTGCTGCAACGAATAAGGCGCCTGCGCTTGAGCCAGGCCGGTTTCGACCAGTGAATTCATGAGCGCAACAATAGCGCGACCGCAGATTGGACGCAGGCCGGGATTTACCCGCATCCTGCGTACATCCGCCGGCCACAAGGGCGCACAGACGTAACCAGCCGTAAAGTCCCTGCGCGCCGAATGGACATGGACGTTGCCGGCCCAGGCGCCCACTTCATTCCCATCCATTGGGAATGCCTCTCGGCCATGCCCGTCGCCCGTTCCGCCGGACGAAAAAAAACCGGCGGGTCGCCCCCGCCGGCCTTCATCTGCGCCCCTTGGGACGACTCACCAGGACACGATCTTGCCCGGATTCAGGATGTTGTTCGGATCGAACGCATGCTTGAGGCTGCGCATCAGGTCCAGCGCGTCGTCACCGTGCTCTTCGGCCATGAATTGCATCTTGTGCAGGCCGACGCCGTGTTCGCCGGTGCAGGTGCCGTCGGCGGCGATCGCGCGCCGCACCAGGTTGTGGTTGATGGTTTCCGACTCCTGCCATTCGCGCTCGCTGTCGGCGTCCAGCAACATCAGCACGTGGAAATTGCCGTCGCCGACGTGGCCGACGATGGTGTATGGGAAGCTGGCCCGATCCAGTTCCTCGACCGTGTCACGCACGCAATCGGCCAGGCGCGAGATCGGCACGCATACGTCGGTGGTGCTGGCGCGGCATCCCGGACGCAATTGCAGGCCGGCGAAGTAGGCATTGTGGCGCGCGGTCCACAGGCGGCTGCGGTCCTCGGGGCGCTCGGCCCATTCGAAGTCCATGCCGCCATGCTCGGCGGTGATGGCCTGCACGGTCTCGGCCTGCTCCTGCACGCCCGCCGGACTGCCGTGGAATTCGAACACCAGCAGCGGCGTCTCGCGCAACGTCAGCTTGCTGTGCAGGTTGACGGCGCGCACGCTGGCCGCGTCCATGAACTCGACGCGCGCCACCGGCACGCCCATCTGGATGATCTCGATCACGCTTTGCACCGCGGCGTCGAGCGTGGGGAAGTTGCAGACCGCGGCCGACACGGCCTCGGGCTGCGGATACAGGCGCACTGTCACTTCGGTGATGATGCCGAGCGTGCCTTCGCTACCGACGAAGATGCGGGTCAGGTCGTAGCCGGCCGACGACTTGCGGGCGCGGCCGGCAGTGCGCACGATGCGGCCGTCGGCGGTGACCACGGTCAACGACATGACGTTCTCGCGCATGGTGCCGTAGCGCACGGCGTTGGTGCCGGAGGCGCGCGTGGCGGCCATGCCGCCCAGGCTGGCGTCGGCGCCCGGATCGATCGGGAAGAACAGGCCGGTGCTGCGGATCTCTTCATTGAGCTGCTTGCGCAGCACGCCCGCCTGCACCGTCGCGGTCAGGTCTTCGGCGTTGACGGCCAGCACCTTGTTCATCTGCGACAGGTCCAGGCTGATGCCGCCCTGGATCGCCAGGATGTGGCCTTCCAGCGACGAACCCGCGCCATAGGGAATCAGCGGCACGCGGTGCTCGTTGCACAGCCTGGCGACCTCGGCGACTTCCTCGGTGCTCTGGGCGAAGACGACGGCGTCGGGCAGCATCGCCGGATACGGCGATTCATCGCGGCCGTGGTGCTCGCGCACCGCGGAAGACTCGGAGAAACGATCGCCAAAGCGGGCGCGCAGGGCCTCGAGACAGGCGGCCGGCACCGCGCGGCGCAACGATTCAGCGTGCAGGGGAGCATTCATGATCAGCGGATTCTCGGATTGGGTAATGCGGCTATTCTACGCCGCCCGCCTTGCTGCGCCGCAAACCGCCGCCCGCGGCGGCTTGCGGCAATCCTGCCTTACTTGCCGGAGGTCAGCGCGACGCGGCGGCGTTCACGCACGGCATGGGCCAGACGCTCGAGCACGGCCACCGACGCATCCCAGTCGATGCAGCCGTCGGTGATGCTCTGGCCGTAGACCAGCGGCGTGCCCGGCACCATGTCCTGGCGGCCGCCCAGCAGGTGGCTTTCGACCATCACGCCGACCAGGCGCGCGTCGCCGGCTTCCATCTGACGCGCCACGTCCTCGATCACCAGCGGCTGGTTCTCGGGCTTCTTGCTGCTGTTGGCGTGGCTGGCATCGACCATCACGCGTTGCGCCAGACCGGCCTTGGACATGTCCTGGCAGGCCGCATCGACGCTGGCGGCATCGTAGTTCGGCGTCTTGCCGCCGCGCAGGATGACGTGACAGTCTTCGTTGCCCGCCGTCGAGACGATGGCCGAATGCCCGCCCTTGGTCACCGACAGGAAGTGGTGCGGCTGCGACGCCGCCTTGATCGCATCGACCGCGATCTTCACATTGCCGTCGGTGCCATTCTTGAAACCCACCGGACACGACAATCCGGACGCCAGTTCGCGATGCACCTGGCTCTCCGTCGTGCGCGCCCCGATCGCCCCCCAGGAAACCAGGTCCGCAATGTATTGCGGCGTAATCATGTCCAGGAACTCGCACCCCGCCGGCAGGCCCAGGCTGTTGATGTCCAGCAGCAGTTCACGCGCCACGCGCACGCCCTTGTTGATGTCGAAGCTGCCGTCCAGGTCCGGATCGTTGATCAGGCCTTTCCAGCCGACCGTGGTGCGCGGCTTCTCGAAATACACGCGCATGACGATTTCCAGATCCGCGCTCAGACGGTCGCGCACCGGCTTGAGCCGTTTCGCGTATTCGATCGCCGCACGGGTGTCGTGGATCGAACACGGGCCGATCACGACAATCATGCGGTCGTCCATGCCATGCAGGATGCGGTGCATCGACTGCCGGGCGGCGAACACGGTATCGGAGGCCTCTTTGGTGCAGGCGAACTCGCGCATCACGTGCGCGGGCGGATTCAGCTCTTTGATTTCTCGGATGCGAAGGTCGTCGGTATTGTGTGACACGGTACTGCTCCTGGGTTTCCCGCCACCGGGATCGGTCCCGGGGTGTTCCTCAAGCTGACGGCACAAAAAAAGCCGCCAGTTCGCTGGCGGCTTTTTTGGGGGGATTCTTTCCAAACTTCAGATTGAGCGCGTCCCTTCCTCCGCCAGCGGCTTCAGAAAACCATAAAAGTAAAAGTAAAAGGCGGGGGACGCGAATTTCATGGGAAAAGACTCTAGCACAAAATTTTGGAGCCGTCACGCCGGATTTCGGCGGCGGACGGCGCCCCATTTCACGCGGTGCCGCCCACCGTCAGGCCTTCCATGCGGACGGTCGGCATGCCCACGCCCACCGGCACGCTCTGGCCATCCTTGCCGCAGGTGCCCACGCCCGAATCCAGTTTCAGGTCGTCGCCGATCATGGTGACGCGGGTCATGGCGTCGGGGCCGTTGCCGATCAGCGTGGCGCCCTTGACCGGATACGTCACCTTGCCGTCCTCGATCATGTAGGCCTCGGAGGCCGAGAACACGAACTTGCCGTTGGTAATGTCGACCTGGCCGCCGCCGAAATTGACCGCATACAGGCCGCGCTTGACGGACGAGATGATTTCCTCTGGCGCCTTGTCGCCGGCCAGCATGTAGGTGTTGGTCATGCGCGGCATCGGCAGGTGCGCGAACGATTCGCGGCGGCCGTTGCCGGTGGCCGCGGTCTTCATGAGTCGCGCATTCAGGGTGTCCTGCATGTAGCCGCGCAGGATGCCGTCTTCGATCAGGACGTTGCGCTGGGTGGCGTTGCCCTCGTCGTCGATGTTGAGCGAACCGCGGCGGTCGGGGATGGTGCCGTCGTCGACCACGGTCACGCCCTTGGACGCGACGCGTTCACCGATACGGCCCGAGAACACGCTGGAGCCCTTGCGGTTGAAGTCGCCTTCCAGGCCATGGCCGACCGCTTCGTGCAGCAGGATGCCGGGCCAGCCCGACCCCAGCACCACCGTCATTTCGCCGGCGGGCGCGGGACGGGCCTCGAGGTTGACCATGGCTTCGTGCACGGCGCGCTCGACGTAGCCCTGCAACATTTCGTCGGTGAAATATGCCAGCCCCAGCCGGCCGCCGCCGCCCGCATGGCCCATTTCGCGCCGGCCATTGCGCTCGGCGATCACGGTCAGCGACAGGCGCACCAGCGGGCGCACGTCGGCGGCCAGGCGGCCATCGCTGCCGGCCACCAGCACCACGTCGTACTCGGCGCCCAGGCCGGCCATGACCTGGATCACATGCGGGTCGCGGGCCCGCGCCATGCGTTCGATGCGTTCAAGCAAGGCGACCTTCTCGGGGGCGCTCAGTGTGGCCACCGGATCGATGTCCGCATACAGGCTGCGGCCCATCTCGGCTTCGACCTGCGCCGCGACCTTGACCTTGCCGGCGCCGCGGCGGGCGATGCCGCGCACCGCGTGGGCCGACGACAGCAGCGCCTCGGGCGACAGGGAATCGGAATAGGCGAAAGCGGTTTTCTCGCCGCTCACGGCGCGCACGCCGACCCCCTGGCTGATGGAGAAGCTGCCGGTCTTGACGATGCCCTCTTCCAGGCTCCAGCCTTCGCTGCGGGTGTATTGGAAGTACAGGTCGGCATAGTCGACCTTGTGGGTGAAGATTTCGCCGAGCGCGCGCGCCATGTCGGCCTCGGTCAGCCCCCAGGGGTCGAGCAACAGCGATTTGGCGGTGGCCAGGGATGCAATAGCGGGATCGATGATTTTCATAGGACTCTGTTTGGGGGCGCAGGCGCGGAAAACGCGGCAGCCGTGACACGCAAGCCTCTATCGTAACGCCGACACGGGTCCGGCGTCCCGGGCCGCGAATATTGTCTATCAAGTTAACCAATTGGGGACCGTTCCCAAACTGTTGCGGGCTCGCGGCACAAAATAAGAAAGCCCCCGGCACGACCCGGACGCCAGCGGCTCCGTCGCCGTCCGGACGCGCCCAATCGGCCTGCCGTGCTTGGATCAAAAACTTGTCATACAACCCAACGACAAAATGAACACCCGAAAAAAAACACGGCGCAAGGGGGCACGCATACCATTCTCGCAGGATGGGAATGAAAATCCGCATACCCTGGCCAAATCCGCGAATATGCCACGGTATCCATGTCGTCCTACCACTGATTTGCCGCGCGCATTCCTCATCCGCGGAATTTGCCAAACCCTGGCCAGGCGTGTTCCCTTACCGCGAAAAATACCGATTCCCTTCTCATCCGCTCGCTTCGTGAAACAAAACCGTGCAATTCGGCGCCCGACCGGCAGCATTCGTCCGCCCCGTGAACCAAAGACTATCTTGTTTCAATTAGTCCCAAATTTGGGAATATCATTCCCAATACTTGTTCCAGGCCGGAAGCCGCAAGCCTGAACGCTCTCGGGCGGTTTTGATACAAAGTAATTAGTCCGAAACTGCGGCAATGGCTCGGTAACTTCTGTATTATGCGAGGCACAACAAATAAACATAACTCCGCCGGCGATTAAAGCAGTTCCATAATCAGGAATAACCATGGCCCGAGAAACCTACGCAGCTCTGCAAGCAAAGATCGAAAAGGAAATCAACAAGCTCCAAAAGAAGGCTGAAGTCCTCCAGACCAAGCGTCGCAAGCCGGTGATCGCTTCGATCATCACCTCGATGCGCGAGTACGACATCACGCCCGAAGAAATTGCCGCCGCCTTTGGTGCTGGCAAATCCGTTCGCACCGCCAGCAGCGGTGGTCGCCGCAAGACCGGCGCCGCCGCCCGCCCCGCCAACGCCGCCAAACGCGCCGTTGCGCCCAAGTACCGTCATCCCCAGACCGGGGAGACCTGGAGCGGCCGCGGCAAGGCGCCTCGCTGGCTCGCCGCGGAAGAAGCCGCGGGGGCCACGCGCGACAGCTTTCTTATCAAAGAATAAAACCTATCTTTCAGTAAGAAAAATAAAGGCGCACCAAAATGGTGCGCCTTTTTTATTTTCGAACAATCCTTGCGGGCTGCTGAAATTTACTGAACCGGGAATTGGATTTCGCGCTCCGCGCCATTATTTCCTGGAAAGTTGTCAAATATTGCACGAACCAGATAGGGCATCATGCGCATGAAATTGTCCTGCTCGCTGAGTATGAAAGCGCTGGACCGATAGACTTCGGCCCCGCCCCGCTGGCTGTCGTGGATCTGCAGCGTGAGCGTATTGCGCTGGGCCACCACGGGCACGTCGACCCATTCGGGGCCCCAGTAGCCGTAGTAACCACCCCAGGGACGCGGGCCGTAGAAACCGCCATAACCGTAACCGCCATTGAAATACGGATCGTACGGGCGCCGCACCATGACCTGCGTCTGCGTCGTGCCATAACGGAACGAGACATTGAAACGGGCCTTGGCGCCGCCCTGGGCCTCCACCAGTCCGGTGGCGCCGATACCGGCGCGAACCATGTCCTGGTAGGACTGGTATTCGAGGTTATTGGCCTGCGACGGCTCGGCCGGCACGAATTGGTAAGTCTGGCCTTCGACCCCGGCAGGCCATTGCTGGAACGAGGTGACGCGCGCCGATACGGTGGGGGTGGCGCATCCGCTCAGCACCAGTGCCCCGAATACGGCCAGGACGGCCGCCCAGCGGCCGGTATTGAACGGGAAAGAACGGAACATTTGCAACTCCTCATCGCGCGCAACGGCGCCCATCATACTGAGCTTGGACCGCGCGGCCCGTGGAAAGTTTACGCCTTGCGACGCCTTGCAGCCCTGCGCCCGGCGACCCAGCCACTACAATAGGACTCTCGTTCATACAGGACTGCAATCCCATGCGCACCGACACGCCCGTTACCGTATACCGCAAGGATTACCAGCCCTACCCCTACGACATCCCGCAGGTTTCCCTCGCCTTCGATCTCGCGCCCGACAGCACCGAAGTCCGCTGCGTCATGCGGGTCCGGCGCAAAGCCGAGGCCAGCGCCGACGCCGCGCTGGTGCTCGATGGCGAAGAGCTGGAACTCGTTTCGGTAGCGGTGGATGGCCAGGCGCTGCCCCCCGACCGCTACCACCTGTCCGAACACAGCCTGGCGCTGTACGGCCTGCCCGCCGAGGCCAAGGTCGAGATCGTCAGCCGCTGCAAACCCTCGGCCAACTCCACGCTGATGGGCCTGTACGTTTCGGGCGGCAATTTCTTCACGCAATGCGAGGCCGAGGGTTTTCGCCGCATCACCTGGTTCGCCGACCGTCCCGACGTCATGTCGCGCTATCGCGTGACCTTGCGCGCCGCGCCGGCCTACCCGGTACTGCTGTCCAACGGCAACCTGGTGGCCTCGCGCCAACTGCCCGACGGCCGCAACGAGGTTGAATGGGAAGATCCGTTCCCCAAGCCCTGCTACCTGTTCGCCCTGGTGGGCGGCAACCTGACCCACCGCGAAACCACGGTCAAGACCGCCAGCGGCCGCGACGTGTTGTTGCAGGTCTACAGCGACCCGGGCGCCGAGACCAAGACCGAATGGGCGCTGGATTCCCTGGTGCGCGCGCTGCGCTGGGACGAAACCCGCTTCGGCCTGGAACTCGACCTGGACCGCTTCATGGTGGTGGCCGTCCATGATTTCAATATGGGCGCGATGGAGAACAAGGGCCTGAACATTTTCAATGCCGCCTACGTGCTGGCCGACGCGGATACCGCCACGGACGCCAACTACGAAGGCATCGAATCGGTCATCGGCCACGAGTACTTCCACAACTGGACCGGCAACCGCGTCACCTGCCGCGACTGGTTCCAGTTGAGCCTGAAGGAAGGCCTGACGGTCTTCCGCGACCAGGAATTCAGCGCCGACATGATGGCGCAGGACATGGACGAGGCCGCTGCCGCCAGCGCCCGCGCGGTCAAGCGCATCGACGACGTGGTGACGCTGCGCGCGGCGCAGTTCCCCGAGGACGCGGGCCCGATGGCCCACCCGATCCGCCCCGACAGCTACCAGGAAATCGGCAATTTCTATACCGCCACGGTGTACGAGAAAGGCGCCGAAGTCATCCGCATGCAGCACACGCTGCTGGGCGAGGCGGGCTTTCGCGCCGGCATGGACGAGTATTTCCGCCGCCACGACGGCCAGGCCGTGACCTGCGACGACTTCGTCGCCGCCATGGAATCGGTCTACACGCGCCAGCACCCGGGCCGTGATCTGTCGGTGTTCCGCAACTGGTACCGCCAGGCGGGCACGCCGCGCGTGACGGTCAAGCTGACGCACGACGCCGCGGCGCGCCGCTGCACCGTGACGCTGTCGCAGGAATGCCAGCCGGTCGGCGTCGAGAAGAAGGCCCCCGCCGGCTTCGTCAAGGCGCCGTACCACATCCCGTTCGCCATCGGCCTGCTGGACCGCCATGGCCGCGCCCTGCCCCTGCGGCTCGACGGCGTGGAGCGTGACACGGCGCTGCTGGAGCTGACCACGCAAACCCAGCAATGGCATTTCGACGGCATCGACGAGATGCCAGTGCCTTCGCTGCTGCGCGATTTTTCCGCGCCGGTGATCGTCGAGTACGACTGGAGCGACGAGGAACTGGCGCTGCTGTCGGCCCACGACGGCAACCCCTTCGCGCGCTGGGAAGCCGGCCAGGAACTGGCCACCCGCCAGATCCTGGCGCTGGCCGAGGCGCGCCAGGCCGGCCGCACGCTGCACGCCGACCCGGCCTTCATCGCCGCCTGGCGCGCGCTGTTGACCGACCCGGCGCTGGATGCCGCCTACCGCGCCCGCGCCCTGGCGCTGCCGTCGGAAAAGACGCTGGCCGAACGCATGCAGGCCGTTGATCCGCCGGCGCTGGCGGTGGCGCGCGACTTCCTACGCGCCGAGCTGGGCCGGCAGTTGGCGGCCGAATTCCGCCAGGCCTTCGATGACAACCAGACGCCGGGCGCATACAGCCCCGCGCCAGTGCCGGCCGGCAAGCGCGCGATGAAGAACCTGGCGCTCAGCCATCTGATGGCGGCCGGCGAGCACGAGGCGCAGCGCCTGGCCGAGCAGCAATACGAGCACGCCGGCAACATGACCGACAGCATGGCGGCGCTGTCGGCCCTGATCAACTACGGCCAGGGCGATTTCCCGCAACAGGCGCTGGCCGCGTTCTACGACAGGTGGCGCGACAACGCGCTGGTGGTGGACAAGTGGTTCGCGTTGCAGGCCGCGGCGCGCTACACCACGGTGCAAACCGCGCGCGAGCTGATGACGCACCCGGCCTTCACGCTGCGCAATCCCAACCGGGCGCGCGCGCTGATTTTCCAGTTCTGCCTGAACAACGCCCGCGGCATGCACCATCCGGATGGATCGGGCTACGCCTTCTGGGCCGAGCAGGTGCTGGCGCTGGATGCGCTCAATCCCGAAATCGCGGCGCGCCTGGCGCGCGCCCTGGACAACTGGTCGCGCTACGTGCCCGCCCTGCGCGGCCCCATGCAGGAAGCCCTGCAGCGGGTGCGCGGCCACGAGGGGCTGTCGCGCAACGTGCAGGAAATCGTATCCAAGGCTTTAGAATTCGCAGCATAGGGAGAACCTCTTGAAACGTAAAACACTTACCCAATACCTGGTGGAGCAGCAACGCTCCGCGCAGGCCCTGGCCCCCGAAGTGCGGCTGCTCATCGAAGTCGTGGCGCGCGCCTGCAAGGCGATCAGCCACGCGGTCAGCAAGGGCGCGCTCGGCGGCGTCCTGGGCAGCCTCGAAAGCGAGAACGTGCAGGGCGAAGTGCAGAAGAAGCTGGACGTGCTGTCCAACGAGATCCTGCTCGAAGCCAACGAATGGGGCGGCCATCTTGCGGCCATGGCCTCGGAAGAGATGGAGACCATCCACCTGATTCCGAACCGCTACCCCAAGGGCGAATACCTGCTGCTGTTCGATCCGCTGGACGGCTCGTCGAACATCGACGTGAACGTGTCGATCGGCACCATCTTCTCGGTGCTGCACGCTCCTCACAACGTGTCGGGCGCGCCGGTCTGTGAGGCCGACTTCCTGCAGCCGGGCAACAAGCAGGTGGTGGCCGGCTATGCCGTCTACGGCCCGCAGACCATGTTGGTGCTGACCATCGGCAACGGCGTGGTCGGCTTCACGCTGGACCGCGAAATGGGCTCGTGGGTGCTGACCCACGAGAACATCCGCGTGCCGGAGGACACCAAGGAATTCGCCATCAACATGTCGAACATGCGCCACTGGGCCGCCCCGGTCAAGCGCTACATCGACGACTGCCTGGCCGGCTCCACCGGCCCCCTGGGCAAGGACTACAACATGCGCTGGATCGCCTCGATGGTGGCCGACGTGCATCGCATCCTGACCCGCGGCGGCATCTTCATGTACCCCTGGGACGCGCGCGAGCCGGGCAAGGCCGGCAAGCTGCGCCTGATGTACGAAGCCAACCCCATGAGCTTCCTCATCGAACAGGCCGGCGGCGCCTCCATCAACGGCACCCAGCGCATCATGGACATCCAGCCGGAAAAGCTGCACCAGCGCGTCAGCGTGATCCTGGGCTCGAAGAACGAAGTCGAGCGCGTGGGCCGCTACCACGCCGAGGACGCGGGCAAGTAAGCCACGCACGCGGCCAAACGAAAAGCCCCGGCCTTGAGCCGGGGCTTTTTTCATCCAGATCCCGCGAAGGGGTTACTTGACCTCTTCGATGGACTTCACGTCGTCCTTGTTGATCTGGACCTTCTTGCCGTCCTTGTCGTACTCGTACATGCCGGACTTCTTGTCGTAGGTCGGCGTGTCGGGGGTCACGGTCGAGGTCCCGTCCCGTTGCTGAATAACCGAGGGCGACGAGCATCCGGCCAGCACCCCTACTCCGGTCACCACCAGGGCCAACGTCATGGTCTTCAGATTCATGGGCGTGTTCTCCGATTGTGAATGGTGGATTCACTGTATCGGATGACCGCCCGGAAAAAGTGACGGCATGTGGCCAAAATGCGTATGAACGTAAAAAACCCCTCGCGGTTCACACCGGCGAGGGGTTGCAACCCCATACAACCGCAAGCTGCCTTTACACCTTGGCGTGCGCCTCGATGTAGCGGCGCACGGCGGCGACATCGCAGTCCATGACTTCAACGCGCTGCGGCAACGATTCCAGGTTGGCCAGGTTGCCCGGCGGCGTGGCCGGACGGCCCAGCGCGGCCTCGATGGTTTCCGAGAACTTGGCCGGCAAGGCGGTTTCCAGAACCAGCATCGGCACGCCGGGTTCGACGTGCTCGCGCGCGACCTTGACGCCGTCGGCGGTGTGCGGATCGACCAGCACGCCGGTCTGGTCGTAGAGCGAACGGATGGTGGCCAGACGGTCATCGTGCGTGCTGGCGCCCGAGACGAAGCCGTACTGCGCCTCGAATTGCGGCTTGAGCGCTGACAGGTCGAAGAAACCATCGCGCGCCATGTCGGCCCACAGCGCCTTGACGCGGCCGGCGTCGCGGCCCACCAGGTCGAACACGAAGCGCTCGAAGTTCGAGGCGCGCGAAATGTCCATCGACGGGCTGGAGGTGGCGTAGGTCTGCTCGGCCGGACGCGGACGATAGATGCCGGTGCGGAAGAATTCTTCCAGCACGTTGTTCTCGTTGGTGGCCAGCACCAGGCGGCGTACCGGCAGGCCCATGCCGCGGGCGATGTGGCCCGACAGGATGTTGCCGAAGTTGCCCGAGGGCACCGTGAACGAGACCTGCTGGCCCGGCTTGTCGGTGGCGCGCAGCCAGCCGTGGAAGTAGTACACCACCTGGGCGGCGATGCGCGCCCAGTTGATCGAGTTGACCGCGCCCAGGCGGTACTTGGCCTTGAAAGCCAGGTCGCCGGCCAGCGCCTTGACGATGTCCTGGGCTTCGTCGAACACGCCGCGCACGGCGATGTTGTGGATGTTCTCGTCCTGCAGCGAGTACATCTGGGCGCGCTGGAACGCGCTCATGCGGCCGTGCGGCGACAGCATGAACACGGCCACGCCGCGTTTGCCGCGCAGCGCGTATTCGGCCGCCGAACCGGTGTCGCCGGAGGTGGCGCCGACGATGTTGAGCGTGGTGCCGCGTTGGGTCAGCACGTACTCGAACACCTGGCCGAGGAACTGCATGGCCATGTCCTTGAAGGCCAGCGTCGGGCCTTCGGACAGCCCCAGCAGCGACAGGCCGTCGTTCAGCGGACGCAGCGGGACGATGTCTTCGCTGTTGAAGATCTGCGGGGTGTAGGCGGCGCGGGTCAGGCGGCGCAGGTCCTCGGCCGGGATGTCGGTGGCAAAGCGCGACAGCACTTCGAACGCCAGGTCGGCGTACGACAGGCCGCGCCACGATTCCAGCGTCTCGGCCGAAATCTGCGGCAACTGTTCCGGCACGGCCAGGCCGCCGTCCGGCGCCAGCCCTTCGAGCAGGATGTCGGAGAACGGCTGGGGCGCCATGCCCCCACGGGTTGAGATGTATTTCATATCAGAAACTCCACAATGCACGGCATCCCGCCGAGCCAGGCCGCGCGGAGCCGGCTCCGCCGGGCCGCCGCCGGCGCCCCCTTGAGGGGGAAGCGCCGCCGGCGCTTCGGGGGTGGGACCTCATACCAAATGCTCCACGCGCAGGCGCGTGACCTTGGAACGTACGAACGGCAAGGCCTCGATGCGCTCGATGGCCTGGTTGACGTTGCCTTCCACCGCTTCATGCGTCAGGAAGATGATGTCCGCGCCGCCGATGTGCGAAGGCTGCTGGATCATCGAGCCGATCGAGATCGAGCGGTCGGCCAGGAGGCGCGCGATGTCGGCCAGCACGCCCGGCTGGTCGTCCACGCGCAGGCGCAGGTAGTACGACGTGCTGACCTGTTCGATCGGCAGGATCGGCGTGTCGGCCATGGCGTCCGGCTGGAACGCCAGATGCGGCACGCGGTTGCCCGGATCGGCGGTGTGCAGGCGGGTCACGTCGACCAGGTCGGCTACCACCGCCGAGGCGGTCGGCTCTTCGCCGGCGCCCTGGCCGTAGTACAGCGTCGGGCCGACGGCGTCGCCCTTGACCAGCACCGCGTTCATCGCGCCTTCGACGTTGGCCAGCAGGCGCTCGGCCGGCACCAGCGCCGGATGCACGCGCAGCTCGATGCCGTCGGCGCGGCGCTTGGTGATGCCCAGCAGCTTGATGCGGTAGCCCAGGCGCTCGGCGTGCTCGATGTCCTCGGCGGCCAGTTGCGAGATGCCTTCGATGTAGGCGCGGTCGAACTGCACCGGCACGCCGAAGGCCAGCGAGGCCAGCAGCGTCAGCTTGTGCGCGGCATCGACGCCTTCCACGTCGAACGTGGGATCGGCTTCGGCGTAGCCCAGGCGCTGGGCCTCGGCCAGCACGTCGGCGAACGGCAGGCCGCGCGAGCGCATTTCCGACAGGATGAAATTGGTGGTGCCGTTGATGATGCCGGCGACCCACTGGATGCGGTTGGCGGTCAGGCCTTCGCGGATCGCCTTGATGATGGGGATGCCGCCGGCGACGGCGGCTTCGAACGCCACCATCACGCCGCGCTCGGAAGCCGCGGCGAAGATCTCGTTGCCGTGCTTGGCCAGCAGCGCCTTGTTGGCGGTGACCACGTGCTTGCCGTTGGCGATGGCTTCCAGCACCAGCTCGCGCGCCAGGGTATCGCCGCCGATCAGCTCGACCACGATGTCGATCTCGGGATCGCGCACCAGCGCGTGCACGTCGGTGTCCACGGGCAGCGTGTCGCCGACGCGGGCGCGCGCCTTGGGCACGTCGCGCACGGCGGCGCGGGTCACTTCAATGCGGCGACCGGCGCGGCGCGCGATCTCTTCCGCATTGCGCGACAGCACCGTCCAGGTGCCGCCGCCGACCACGCCCAGGCCGAGCAGGCCCACTTTCATGGGATTCATCGCGGCGCCCTCCGCGGGCGGGCGTTGAGGCGAATTCATTTCATTTCTCCATAATGCGGGCGCTACGCCACGCAAGCCACGCAAAAAACGGCTGCCCCCGTATCGGGATGCCGCGGATCCGGCTCCGCCGGTCCGCAGGCATGCCCCCTCGAGGGGGAAGCGCCGCAGGCGCTTCGGGGGTGGGCCTACCTTCGGGGGGGACCTTACCTATAGCCGTCCTTGCGGAACATGTCCTTGATGCCGCGCACCGCCTGGCGGGTGCGCTGCTCGTTTTCGATAAGAGCGAAGCGCACGTATTCGTCGCCATACTCGCCGAAGCCGATCCCGGGGGACACGGCCACTTTCGCATCCGACAGGACACGCTTGGCAAACTCCAAAGAGCCCATCGCCCGGTAGGGTTCGGGGATCTGCGCCCAGATGTACATGGACGCCTTGGGAATTTCCACATTCCAACCTGCTTCGTGCAGACCGCGCGCGAGCACGTCGCGGCGGCTTTGGTACTGCGCCACGATCTCGTTCACGCAGTCCTGCGGGCCGTCCAGGGCTGCGATCGAAGCCACCTGGATCGGCGTGAACGTGCCGTAGTCGTGATAGCTCTTGATGCGCGCCAACGCGCCCACCAGCTCGCGGTTGCCGACCATGTAGCCGATGCGCCAGCCCGCCATGTTGTAGCTCTTGCTCATGGTGAAGAACTCGACCGCGACATCGCGCGCGCCGGGCACCTGCATGATCGAGGGGGCGACGTAGCCGTCGAAGGTGATGTCGGCGTAGGCCAGGTCGTGCACCACCAGGATGTCGTGTTCCTTGGCCAGGGCCACCACGCGCTCGAAGAACGACAGGTCGACGCACTGGGCGGTCGGGTTGCTGGGGAAGCCCAGCACCATCATCTTGGGCTTGGGAATCGATTCGCGCACGGCGCGCTCGAGTTCCTCGAAGAAGTCCACGCCCGGCGTCATGCGCACGGAGCGGATGTTGGCGCCGGCGATGACCGCGCCGTAGATGTGGATCGGGTAGCTGGGGTTGGGCACCAGCACCGTGTCGCCGCGGTCCAGGGTGGCCAGCATCAGGTGCGCCAGGCCTTCCTTGGAGCCGATGGTGACGATGGCTTCGGAATCGGGGTCGAACTCGACCGCATAGCGGCGCTGGTACCAGTCGCAGATGGCCTTGCGCAGGCGCGGGATGCCCTTGGATACCGAGTAGCCGTGGGTGGTCGGGCGGGTGGTGGCCTCGACCATCTTGTCGACGATGTGCTTGGGAGTGGCGCCGTCCGGATTGCCCATCGACATGTCGATGATGTCCTCGCCGCGCCGACGGGCTGCCATCTTGAGCTCGCCGGTAATGTTGAAAACGTACGGGGGCAAACGCTCAATGCGAGAGAACTTCCTCATGATGGGAATCCTTAGGGGCGAAGGGGCAAAAATCCAGGGCGCGGGCGCGCGAAGGGGAAACGGGCTCAAAAGCCGCGCCAGCGCAGGTTTGCGGCGCAGCAAAACCCTGTAATCTAGCGCAAGGACGCCCGGGCGGCAAATGGAACAAAAATAGGGCCTGCTTGATGGCGAATTTGGTGGCGAAAATGCCCGCCCGCCCGCCGGGCCGCCCCAAGGGCGGGCAGCCCCCACGGGGGGCGGAGCGCGAGCGCAACGAGTCAAGCGTGGGGGTATTCCCTTTGCAACATACGGCCATCCTGATGCGCTATTATCGGAACCATAAAGCCGGAGTATTTATTGAAGCTGCATACCGATCCTGCGACGGCCGCCCTGAACACCGTCACCGCTTATGGTGATGGCTATATCGAGGTCAACCAGGTACGTTTTTCCTCCTCGGTCGCTTTTGGCCCCGAAGGCGAAGTTACCCCTTGGCCCGTTCAGTCGCCGGCCGACATCACCCCCACCCTCTTGCGCCAGGCGGCCGGATTGTCCGAACCCGTCCGCGACCCGTTGGCGTTCCTGGACGAACCCGAAGCCACCCCCAGCCGCCCGGCCAATGCGCCGGAAGTGCTGCTGGTCGGCACGGGCGGCCGGCAACAGTTCCTGCGCCCCGAGGTGCTGCGTCCCCTGTTGGCGGCCGGCATCGGCGTCGAAATCATGGACACCCACGCCGCCTCGCGCACGTACAACATCCTGATGGCGGAGGGCCGGCGCGTGGTCGTCGCCCTCATCCCCCCCAACGGAGACCCCCAGACATGATGATGCCCATCATCGGCAAGCCCGCCCCGCTGTTCACCGCTGAAAGCACCATCGGGCCGATCAGCCTGGAGCAGTGCCAGGGTCGCGCCGTGATCCTGTATTTCTACCCCAAGGACAACACCCCTGGCTGCACCACCGAGAGCCAGGATTTCCGCGACCTGCACGCCGACTTCCTGTCGGCCAGCGCCGTGGTGGTCGGAATTTCGCGCGATTCGCTGAAGTCGCACGAGAACTTCAAGGCCAAGTACGAGCTTCCTTTCCCTCTCATCTCCGACGCCGACGAAACCGTGTGCAACCTGTACGGCGTCATCAAGCAGAAGAACATGTACGGCAAGCAGGTGCGCGGCATCGAGCGCAGCACCTTTCTGATCGACGCTTATGGCGTGCTGGTGCAGGAGTGGCGCGGGGTGAAGGTCCCGGGCCACGCCAAGGAAGTCCTGCAGGCCGCCAAGAGCATCGGTTAGCCGTGCACAGGAACACCCGTCAGGTGCCATAGCCGGCCCATACTGGAGAGTGACGCATATGCCGCTTCCGAAGTTGCCCACCCGCCCCGCAGCCATCCTGACCTTCCCCTCGGGCGATAACACCCGGGCGCAGGCCCGCACGACCAAGACCGCCGCTGCGCGGTCCAATACCAATACCCAGGCCGCCCTGGCCGAAGACGACGAGGACGAGCTGCTGGTCCAGCCCGAACTCGACGGTATCGGCTCGCCGGCCCGCAAGGCGCAGATCCCGGCCCGCCAGGTTCCCCCCCCGCCGCCCGCCGCGCCGGCGCCGCGCCCCCAGGCCCGCCAGGCCAAACCCGCGCCGGCCCCGGCCAAGCGCGCCAAGGCGCGTGCCCAGAACGCCCCGCGCAAGCTGTTCGTGCTGGACACCAACGTGCTGCTGCACGACCCCAGCTCGCTGTTCCGCTTCGAAGAGCACGACATCTTCCTGCCGATGATGACGCTCGAAGAACTGGACCACCAGAAAAAGGGTATGTCGGAAGTGGCGCGCAACGCTCGCCAGGTCAGCCGTTCGCTCGATGCCCTGGTGCAGGACGCGACCCAACTCGAAGACGGCCTGGAGCTGGCCAAGCTGGGCAACAAGGACGCCACCGGGCGCCTGATGTTCCAGACCACCGCCATCCACAGCACCCTGCCGTCGGACCTGCCCATGGGCAAGGCCGACAACCAGATCCTGGGCGTGGTGCGCGCGCTGCAGGAAAAATACCCGCAGCGCGAAGTCGTGCTGGTGTCCAAGGACATCAACATGCGCCTGAAGGCGCGCGCGCTGGGCATGGCCGCGGAAGACTACTTCAACGACCACGTCCTGGAAGACTCGGACCTGATGTACTCGGGCGTGATGCAGCTGCCCGAGGACTTCTGGAACAAGCACGGCAAGGACGTCGAATCCTGGCAACAGGGCGGCACCACCTTCTACCGCATCCACGGCCCGCTGTGTTCGCAGTTCGTGGTCAACCAGTTCGTCTACTTCGAAGGCCAGATGCCGCTGTACGCCCAGGTGCGCGAGGTCAGCGGCAAGATGGCGGTGCTGGCGACGCTGCGTGACTACACCCACGGCAAGAACAACGTCTGGGGCATCACCGCGCGCAACCGCGAGCAGAACTTCGCCATGAACCTGCTGATGAACCCGGAATGCGACTTCGTGTCGCTGCTGGGCCAGGCGGGCACGGGCAAGACGCTGCTGGCGCTGGCGGCCGGCATCACCCAGGTGCTGGAAACCAAGCGCTACACCGAGATCATCATGACCCGCGTCACGGTGCCCGTCGGCGAAGACATCGGCTTTCTGCCCGGCACCGAGGAAGAGAAGATGCTGCCCTGGATGGGCGCGCTGGAAGACAACCTCGACGTGCTGAACATGGGCGAAGGCGAAGGCAACGGCGACTGGGGGCGCGCCGCCACCATGGACCTGATCCGTTCGCGTATCAAGGTCAAGTCGCTGAACTTCATGCGCGGGCGCACCTTCCTGAACAAGTACCTGATCATCGACGAGGCCCAGAACCTGACGCCCAAGCAGATGAAGACGCTGGTGACCCGCGCCGGCCCCGGCACCAAGGTGATCTGCCTGGGCAACATCGCCCAGATCGACACCCCCTACCTGACCGAAGGCAGCTCGGGCCTGACGTTCGTGGTCGACCGTTTCAAGGGCTGGCCGCATTCGGGCCACGTGACCTTGCAGCGCGGCGAACGCTCGCGCCTGGCGGACTACGCCGGAGACGTGCTGTGAACCCTCGCGGGTGAGTCTCCACGCCGCGCCCACCGCCGTGGGCGGACGCCGCCTCCCCGGGACGGCGCCTCCAAAGAAAAAGCCCCTTGAGCGATCAAGGGGCTTTTTTATCACCGGGGCCGGACGATTATTTGTCGGCGGCGTTGGTGATGGCGTTGCCGGCCCGCGACATGTCCTTGCCCATGCCCGCCACGGTATTGCAACCGGCGAGTACGAAGCCGAACACGACGAAGGCGGTCAGCACGATCTTGCTGCGCATGCTGGCGCTCCTGAAGTGAAAAAACGGTTCCGGGGCGTACTTTAAACGATCTGGACGCGGAGTTCGCCCAGGCCTTCCACGCCGCCGGTGATGACATCGCCCTGCACCACGGCGCCCACGCCTTCCGGCGTGCCCGTGAAGATGATGTCGCCCGGTTGCAGCTCGAACAGGCCCGACAGGTAGGCGATGCTTTCCGGCACGTTCCAGATCATCTGGGAGATATCGCTGGCCTGCTTGCGCTGGCCGTTCACGTCGAGCCAGATGGCGCCCTTGTCGAGCGTGCCGACCACGCTGCGCGGATGGATCGGGCCCAGCGGCGCCGACAGGTCGAAGGCCTTGCCCACTTCCCAGGGACGGCCCTGCTTCTTCATCTCGCCCTGCAGGTCGCGGCGCGTCATGTCCAGGCCCAGGGCATAGCCCCAGACGCAGTCGTTGGCTTCTTCAACGGGGATGTCGCGGCCGCCCTTGCCCAGCACCACCACCAGCTCCATTTCGTAGTGCAGGTTGGAGGTCTTGGGCGGGTAAGGCATCTTGCCCGTCTCGCCGTCGGCCACGCTCAGCACCGCGTCGGCGGGCTTGCAGAAGAAGAACGGATCTTCACGGCCGGTGAAACCCATTTCCTTGGCGTGCTCGGCGTAGTTGCGGCCGACGCAGTAGACGCGGCGCACCGGAAACAGCGCGGCGCTGCCGGCAACGGGAACCGCGGTCAGCGGCTGGGGAGGCAATACGTAGTCCATGATCTATCAACCTATGACGGGTGGGACGGTCCGATGGCAAAAATCATCCGCGAGTGTATCCCTTTCCGGGAACGCGAATATTCAGGAAATTGTAGGGATTTCCCCGTCGAACACCACCAGGCGTTCGATGAAATCCGCCATGTAGGCCTTCATTTCCTGGTGGGCGGGCGACACCTGGTAGCGGTCGTGGGCGGAGGCATCGGTGAAAGCCGCCACCACGGCGTGGGTCAGGCCGTCCGCGCGGCTGGCCAGATTGGGCCGGAAGGCGTAGCCGGCCACCCCGTCGCATTCGGCCAGGATGCGGTCGCAGTACCCCTGCACCCGGTCATGGAAGCGCGCATCGGCGGCGCCGGACAATTGCAGCATCACGACATGCAGGAACATCAGGACTCCTTTTTCGAACGGGCGACGGCCAGCCAGGCCCGGGACACCAGTCCCATGATGCCGTCGCGGAACAGCAGGACGCAGAGGATGAAAATGGCGCCTTGCACGATCAAGACCCAGGAACCCAGCGGCGCCAGGTAATTCTGCAGCGAGACGAAGGTGAAGGCGCCGGCAAGCGGCCCGAACACCGTGCCGATGCCTCCCAGCAGCGCCATCAGCACCACTTCGCCGTTGGCGTGCCAATGCACGTCGGTCAGCGAAGCCACGCCGAACACCAGCACCTTGAGCCCGCCGGCCAGCCCCGCGACCGCGGCCGACAGCGTGAAGGCCAGCAGCTTGTAGCGCGAAGTCGAATAGCCCAGCGAGCGGGCACGCTGCTCGTTGTCGCGCACCGATCGGATCACCTCGCCGAAGGGCGAGTTCAGCACCCGCAGCACGAAGGCGTAGCCCAGCGCGAACACCGCCAGCGTGAAGTAGTACATCGGCATCACGCTGTCCAAGTCGAACAGGCCGAACAGCTTGCCGCGCGGCACGCTCTGCAGGCCGTCCTCGCCGCCGGTGAAGCCCGCCTGCACCGCGATGAAGTACACCAGTTGCGACAACGCCAGCGTGATCATGGCGAAGTAGATGCCCTGGCGCCGGATCGCAATGGCGCCGAACACCAGCCCCAGCAGGCCGCCGGTCAGCACGCCGGCCAGCAGGCCCAGTTCCGGCGTCGCGCCCAGCAGCTTCATGACGATGCCGGTGGCGTAGGCCGCCGCGCCAAAGAAGGCCGCATGGCCGAACGACAGCAGGCCGACATAGCCCACCAGCAGGTTGAAGGCGGCGGCGAACAGCGCGAAGCACAGCACCTTCATCAGGAAGGTGGGATAGACGAACCAGGGCGCGGCCAGCGCCACCACGGCCAGGCCTGCCATGCACCAGCGCATGGCGCGGCGGCCCAGCTGCACCGGCTCGCGCGTGGCTTCGGCCGCCAGCACGTTCTGCACCTGCAACGGCTTGCCAAACAGGCCGGCCGGCTTGCACAGCAGCACCAGCACCATGATGATGAAGATCGCCAGGTTGGCGGCCTCCGGGTAGAACACCTTGGTCAGCCCCTCGATGATGCCCAGCCCGAAGCCGCTGACGATGGCGCCCATGATGGAGCCCATGCCGCCGATCACGACCACGGCGAACACCACCACCACCAGGTTCGAGCCCATCATCGGGCTGACCTGGTAGATGGGCGCGGCGATCACGCCCGCCACCGAGGCCAGCGCCACGCCCAGCGCGTAGGTCAGCGTGATCAGCAGCGGCACGTTGATGCCGAATGAGCGCACGATGGTCGGGTTCTCGGTGGCCGCGCGCAGCATGGCGCCGACCCGGGTCTTCTCGATCAGCACCCACACCGCCAGGCACAGCACCAGCGACACCACCACCGCCCAGCCGCGATACCAGGGCAGGAACATGAAACCCAGGTTGACCCCGCCGGTCAGCGCCTTGGGGATGGTGTAGGGCAGCCCCGACACCCCATAGGCCTGGCGCAGCCCGCCCTCGATCAGCAAGGCCAAACCGAAGGTCAGCGGCAGCCCGTACAGATGGTCCATGCGGTAGGTGCGCGAGATCAGCACGCGCTCGACCACGATGGCGAACGCCGCCATGATGAGCGGCACCAGCACCAGCGCGGCCCAGTAGTTCACCCCCAGGTAGTTCAGCAGCATCCAGGCCAGGAACGCGCCCGCCGTGTACTGCGCGCCATGGGCGAAGTTGATGATGTTCAACAGACCGAAGATCACCGCCAGCCCGATCGAGAGCAAGGCGTAGAACGAACCGTTGATCAGGCCGAGCAGGAGCTGGCCGAACAGTGCCGTGGACGGCACGCCGAAAATTTCGAACACAGGATTCTCCCCCTCAGACACCCAGGCGGCGCGCGATCCGCCCGGGATCGTTGCGCGCCTCTTGCGCCGACAACTGGTCGACCACGCGGCCATGCTCCATCACGTAGTGGCGGTCGGCCACCTTGGTGGCGAAGCGGAAATTCTGCTCGACCAGCACGATGGTGAAGCCGCGCTCCTTGAGCGTGCGGATGGCCTGCCCGATCTGCTGCACGATCACCGGCGCCAATCCTTCGGTGGGCTCGTCCAGCAGGATCAGCTGGGCGCCAGTGCGCAGGATTCGCGCGATGGCCAGCATCTGCTGCTCGCCGCCGGACAGGTTGCCACCGGAGCTGCCGCTGCGTTCGCGCAGGTTGGGAAACAGGGTGTAGATCTCGTCCAGCGACATGCCGCCGTCGGCCAGGCGCGGCGGCAGCATCAGGTTCTCGGTCACGTCCAGGCTGCGGAACACCGCGCGTTCCTCCGGGCAATACACCACGCCCAGGCGCGGGATGCGGTGCGGCGCCATGCCCACGGTTTCCTGGCCATTGAGCCGGATCGAGCCGCGGCGCTTTTCCAGGATGCCCATGACGGCGCGCAGCGTGGTGGTCTTGCCGGCGCCATTGCGGCCCAGGATCGTGACCAGCTCGCCGCGCCGCACCTCGATGTCGACGCCGTGCAGCACATGCGATTCGCCATACCAGGCGTTGAGGTCCTTGATCGACAGCATCAGTCGTCTCCCTCGTCGGCGCCCATGTAGGCGGTAATGACGCGCTCGTCGCGCGACACCGTGGCGTAGTCGCCCTGCGCCAGCACCGCGCCACGCGCCAGCACCGTGATGGAATCGGACAGGTCCGCCACCACCGACAGGTTGTGCTCCACCATCAGAATGCTGCGATTGGCCGAGACCCGGCGGATCAGCGCCGCGATACGGGCCACATCTTCCTGGCCGAGGCCGGCCATCGGTTCGTCCAGCAGCATCACTTCGGGTTCCAGGGCCAGCGTCATGGCGATTTCCAGCGCGCGCTTGCGGCCGTAGGGCAGCAGCGCCGCCGTGGTGTCGGCCAGGCCCGCCAGGCCGACGGCCTCCAGCAGGGCCAGGCCCTGGTCGTTGAGCCGATCGACGCTGCGGCGGCTGCGCCAGAACCGCATGCCGTCGCCATGCTGGCGCATCAGCGCCACGCGCATGTTCTGCAGCACGGTCAGCCCCAGGAACACCGCCGAGATCTGGAACGAGCGCACGATGCCCAGGCGCGCGATCTGCTCCGGCGCCAGCGCGGTGATGTCGCGGCCGCGGTAGTGGATCGTGCCCTGGTCGGGCGTCAGGAACTTGGTCAGCAGATTGAAGCAGGTGGTCTTGCCGGCGCCATTGGGGCCGATCAAGGCATGGATGGAACCTTCCCGCAGGGCCAGGGACACGCCGTCGACGGCATTGAAGCCGCCGAACCGCTTGACCAGCCCCTGGGCGGACAGAACCGCTTGGGTGCTCATGGCCGTCCTCCTACATGCGGGCCAGCAGGCCGCCGTCGATGGCCAGCACGTGGCCGTTGACGAACGCGGCGCCCGGCGAGGCCAGGTAGACCACCGCCGGCGCGATGTCTTCGGGCGTGGCCCAGCGTCCCGCCGGCACCGCGGTCGACAGGAACGACTGGAACTGCGGATTGTCTTGCAGCCCCTGGGTGAAGTCGGTGCGCACGAAACCCGGCGCCAGCGCATTGCAGGTGACGCCCTGGCCGCCATACTCGACCGCCAGCGCGCGGGTGAACGCCGCGATCGCGCCCTTGGCGGTGGCGTAGGCCGCGATGTTGGGCATGGTGGCCTGGCCCGCGACCGACGACATCAGCACGATGCGGCCGAAGCCGCGCGCCGTCATGGCGGGCAGCACCGCGCGGGCGCAATGGAAGGCGCCGTTGACGTGGACGTTCTGCAGCGCCTGCCACTCGGCCGGAGTCATCTCGACCACCGGCTTGCGGTTCTGGTTGCCGGCATTGCTGACCAGCACGTCGATGGCCACGCCATCGGCTTCCAGCTGCGCGACGGCCGCCGCCACGGCGGCGCCGTCGGCCACGTCGAACACCGCGCTACGCGCCGTGACGCCGGCCGCGGCCAATCGTTCGCAGGCGCCATCGCAGGCGGCCTGCGACAGATCGTTGATGATCACGCGCGCGCCCGCCCGGCCCAGGCCGGCGGCAATCGCATAGCCCAGCCCGCGCGCGCCCCCCGTCACCAGCGCGGTGCGCCCGGCCAGCCCGAAGGCCTGGCCCAGATAGTCCTGATTCAAGCTTGTCTCCTTGTTTTATAGGCGCCGGATCTCTCGCCGCGGCGACCTTCGGGACTGGCTCCTGAAGGTCGCCGCGCCCTGGCCCGGCCCGTGTCGCTCCGCTTTCCTTGCTGGAAAACGTGATTGACATAAATCTCAATATACGCGACTATTTTTAAACACTCAATAACAAGATTTTTAGTTTTTCTTCCATAACGAGTTTTGGCTAGGAGACATCATGGCCCTCGAAACCCCTGGCTGCCCTGCGGCCAACGCGCTGCCGCCGCTGGCATCGCGCTTTTTGAAAGTGGATGAATTGCCCTGGAAACCCACGCAAGTGGCAGGCATCGACATGAAGGTACTGATGCAGGACAAGGAGTCCGGCCTGCTGACCGCCCTGTTCCGCTGGCAGCCGGGCACCGAGCTGCCGCTGCACGAGCACGTCGAGGTCGAGCAGACCTACGTGCTGGAAGGCTCGATCGTCGATGCCGAAGGCGAAGTGCGCGCCGGCGACTACGTCTGGCGCCCGCGCGGCAACCGCCACGTGGCGCGGGCGCCGCACGGCGCGCTGGTGCTGAGCTTCTTCCTGAAACCCAATCTGTTCATCGACGCCTACGCCGGCCAGACGCTGGAATAGACGCCGGAACAGGCGCACCCCGGCAAGACCCGCGCGACCGCCCGGCACAGGATGGCGCGCCAAGATACAAGCCCCCGAGGAGACAAACCCATGAAGATCCGTTTCAAGCATTGCCTGGCCGCCTGCGCGCTGGGCGCCGTTTCACTGTCGGCCCAGGCACAGGTGTCCGACGACGTCGTCAAGATCGGCGTGCTGGGCGACCAGTCTGGCATGATGGCCGACCTGTCCGGCAAGTTCGGCGTCGAGGCCGTGAAGATGGCCGTGGAGGATTTCGGCGGCACGGTGCTGGGCAAGCCGATCGAGGTGGTGTCCGCCGACCACCAGAACAAGGTGGACATCGGCGTAGCCACCGCGCGCCGCTGGTACGAGAACGAAAAGGTCGACCTGATCCTGGACGTGCCCAACTCCGCCATCGCCCTGGCGGTGCAGGACCTGACCCGCCAGATGAAGCGCGTGGTGATCTTCACCAGCGCCGGCTCGGCCGACCTGACCGGCAAGGCGTGCTCGCCCAACGGCATGCACTGGACCTACGACACCTACGCCTACGCCACCGGCGTGGCCAGCGGCGTCATGGAGGACGGCGGCAAGAGCTGGTACTTCATCACCTCCGACTATGCCTTCGGCCATTCGCTCGAACGCGACGCCATGGCGGTGGTCAAGGCCAAGGGCGGCCAGGTCGTGGGCAGCGTGCGCCACCCCATCGCCAGCGCCGATTTCTCGTCATTCCTGCTGCAGGCGCAGGCCTCCAAGGCCCAGGTGATCGGACTGGCCAACGGCAGCGGCGACACCATCAACAGCATCAAGCAGGCCTTCGAGTTCGGCATCATGGGCAGCAAGCAGCGCGTGGCCGCGCTCTTCATGAGCATCGTCGACGTGCGCAGCGTCGGGCTGGAATACGCGCAGGGGCTGAACCTGGTCGAGCCGTTCTACTGGGACCAGGACGACAAGGCGCGGCAATGGTCCGAACGCTACTTCAAGCGCACCGGGCGCATGCCCTCGATGGTGCAGGCCAGCAACTACAGCGCCGCCATGCACTATCTGAACGCCATCAAGGCGGCCGGCACCGACGGCTCCGAGGCGGTGATCAAGAAGATGCACGAAACGCCCATCAACGACTTCATGACCGAGAACGGCCGCGTTCGCGAGGATGGCCGCGTGATGCGCGATCTGTACCTGTTCCAGGTGAAGAAACCGTCCGAATCGAAGCGCGACTGGGACTACTACAAGCTGGTGCGCAAGATCCCCGCCGAACAGGCGTTCCGTCCGCTGGACCAGGGCGGCTGCGCGCTGGTGAAGCCATGAGCGGCGGCTCACTCGGACTGCTGGCCGGCAAGCGCGCCGTGGTCACGGGGGGCGCCAACCCCCGTGGCATCGGCGCGGCCATCGTCGCGCAGTTCCTGGCGCAGGGGGCCAGCGTGGCGGTGCTGGACCGCGACTACCCGGCCGGCGCCGACGCCGCGCTGGCCGGCGGCCGCGTCAACCTGCACTGCGACGTGTCGAGCGGCGCCTCCTGCGAGCAGGCCGTGGCGCGGGCGGCGCAGGCGCTGGGCGGCATCGACCTGCTGGTCAACAACGCCGGCATCGTCGCCGCGACCCGCATCTGGGACCTGCCCGAGGACGAGTTCCGCCGCATGCTCGACGTCAACCTGACCGGCACCTACAACGTCACCCGCGCCGCCCTGCCCCATCTGTTCGAGAGCGGACGCGGTCCCGCCATCGTCAACCTGGGCTCGACCGCCGCATTGCGCGGCGGCGGGCTGCTGGGCGGTTCGCACTATGCCGCGTCCAAGGGCGGCGTGATCAGTTTCACCAAGGCGCTGGCGCGCGAACTGGGGCCTCGCGGGGTACGCGCCAACTGTGTGGCGCCGGGCATCATCGAGACCGACATGACGCTCGGCAAATTCGGCGAAAATTGGGAACAAGAACTCAAACAGGGCATTCCGCTGCAACGCTTCGGCTCTCCGGCCGAAGTGGCGCAGGCCATTCTGTTCCTGGCCTCGGACCTGTCCTCCTACTCAACCGGCATCGTGGTCGACGTCAACGGCGGCTTCCACATTCACTAGGCGCGTCAGCAGCAATGAGCACTCCCGATCGCATGTTGTCCATCCTCGACCTCTTCCGCGACGACACCACCGCCGCCTTCCAGGAGGACGTCATGGCGCATCTGGAGTGCTCGCGCGCCACCGCCTACCGCTATCTCAAGTCGCTGACCGAAAGCGGGCTGCTGGCGCCCACCGCGGGCGGCGCCTACGTGCTCGGCTCGCGCATCATCGAGCTGGACCGGCACCTGCGCCGGCACGACCCGCTGATGCGCGCGGCCCGCGACGTCATGCGCGCCACGGGCGACGAACTCAACGCCAACCTGATGCTGTGCAGCTATTACGGCGACAAGGTCATGTGCGTGGACCGCTACTGGACCGACCATTCGATCGAATCCAGCTACGCCCGCGGCCGCCCCTTCCCGATGTTCCGCGGCGCCACCGCCAAGCCCATCCTGGCCAACCTGCCGCCTTACCAGTTGCGCAACCTGATGCTGTGGCACGCCGCCGAGATCCGCGAGGCCGGGCTGGGCGAGGACTGGGATGCGTTCCGCGCCAACCTCAAGCAATTGCGCGCGGCCGGCGTGTGCGTGTCGCACGGCGAGGTCGACCCGGGCCTGATGGGGATCGGCTCGGCGATCTTCACGCCCGACCAGAAGGTGGTGGGCAGCCTGGTGTTCATCGCCGCCGAGGCGCGCACGCCCGCCAAGCGGCTGGCGCTGCTGCAGGAACGCATTCAGGAGGCGGCGGCGCAGGTGACGCAGAATCTGCAGGGCCTGCAAGACAACGGCGCGGCGGCGATCGGCATCATGCCGTCGCGGCCGCGCCGCCTGAAGACGCCCGCCGGTGCGACACCGGCGCGGCGTGGCAAGGCCTGATCAGGCCTTGTTGTAGCGCTCGGCGCTCTTGGTGATTTCCTCATGGGCGGCATCGACGCCCTTCCAGCCCTTGACCTTGACCCACTTGCCCTTTTCCAGGTCCTTGTAGTGCTCGAAGAAATGCTGGATACGGGCGGTGTCTTCGGCCGGCAGGTCCTCGTAGGACTTGATGTTGCGGTACGGGGGGTACAGCTTTTCGATCGGCACGGCCAGCAGCTTGGCGTCGCCGCCGGACTCATCGTCCATTTCCAGCACGCCGATGGCGCGGCAGCGCACCACGGCGCCGATCTGGATCGGGAACGGGGTCAGCACCAGCACGTCGGCGGGGTCGCCATCTTCCGACAGGGTCTGCGGGATGTAGCCGTAGTTGCACGGGTAGTGCATGGCCGTCAGCATGAAGCGGTCGACGAAGATCGCGCCCGATTCCTTGTCGACCTCGTACTTCACCGGGTCGGCGTTCATGGGGATTTCGATGATGACGTTGAAGTCTTCCGGCAGCTTCTTGCCGGGGGGCACGCGGTCATAACTCATGATGGAACCTTGTCAGTCTGAAAAGAGGATCAAAGCGAACCGTCGTCCTTGAACGGCGGCTTGGTGGTCGGCACCGGCACGGCGGGCGGCGCGGCCGGCTTGGGGGCGGCCGGCGTGGCCGGCGTATAGGTCGGCACGGGATTGTCGAAAGCCGCCGCGGGAATCGGTGCGCTGTCGAAATACTCGTCGATGTCGGAAGTGCTGCCGCCGACGACCGGCGCGTCTTCGGGCGCCAGGGCGCGGGCCTGCTGCTCCTTGCTGGCGCGGGCATCCGGATCCAGCACGTAGTCGGACGCCGATGCCGCCACGGCGGGCGGCAACGCGGGATAGTCGCCGCCGATCTCGGCGTCGCCATCCGATAGCCCCACCGCGTAGCCGCCCTCGGCGTCGACGTGGTAGGGATCCGATCCGGTATCCGCGGCCGGCAGCGCCGCGTCCGCGGCCAGCACCGGCAGCGCCATGCTGGCGGCCGTCGCCAGGCGCCAGTGGCGCACCGCGTCGGCCGGCCGATCGAGGCGGTCGTACAGGCTGCCCAGCAGCGCGTGCGTCTGCGCGTCGCTGCGGCGCGACAGGCTGCGCAGCAGGTAGCGCTCGGCCTGGCCCCACAGCTGGCCGTTCAGGCACAGCATGCCCAGCGCGGTCAGCAGATCGGGATCGGTGGGACGCTGCTGCAGCCAGGTCTCGGCCTTGGCCAGGCGACGCGAGACCTGCCCGGCATCACAACGGGCGTAGGCAGCCACCAGGGCGGGATTGAATTTCACGGCGATGGCGGCTTCCAGCACCTTGGCGGCCTCGTTGGCCTCGCCCGCCGCCTCGAAGGCGGAGGCGCCGGCCAGCGCGATTTCCGGCAGCAGGCGCTCTTCGGCCTTCAGGTCTTTCCAGATGGCGCGCCAGGCGTCATTGGCCGCACCCGCGCGCAGGCGCGCCGCGCCGGCCGCGTCGATCAGTTGGTCGCCTTCGCTGCGCGCCAGCGCATTGCGGCGCAGCAGGCCGCGCGCCAGCGTGAAGACCTGCTCGTCATGATGCAGGGCCGTGTGGGCGCGCAGCAGCAGGCGCATGGTGTGCAGATGACGGGCGCCGCCGTCGGCCAGCGGCGCCAGCACCGCCAGCGCGCGTTCGGCGCGGCCCTGGTCGAGCAGCATGTCGGCCGACACCGTGGCGGTGGCCTCCACCAGGCCCGGCTCGGCGCCGGCATGTTCCTGGGCCACGGCCAGCAGGCGGTCACGGCGGTCGAATTCACCCAGGCCATGCGCCGCGCGCGCGGCGGACAAGGCGGCCAGCACACGGCGGGTCTGCACCTTGGTCTGGTCGAGCAGGCGGGTCAGGTCTTTCTCGGCATGGGAATAGCGGCCTTCCAGCAGGCCGATCCAGCCGCGTTCGAGCAATTCGTGATCCCGCGCCTGCGCTCGCTTGCCGCGCCAGGCGCGGACGCGATCGGGAATCGCCAGCAGCCAGGCCAGCAGGCGCAGGCCCACGTACAGCACCACGAAGGCCGCCACGATCAGCAGCACGGCCAGCGTCAGCGACATGGAGATGCGCCACGGCCACACCAGCAGCAGCACATTGCCGGAATGGGAACGCAGCACCACCGCCAGGGCGACGGCGATGACGGCAAGCAGCAGGGTCCAGAACCAGGTACGCATGGGCCTAGTCCTGGTCGGTGGTCTTGAAGCCGGCGGCGCGCAGGGCGGCCACGGCGTTCAGGCTGTCGGAGACGTCCGGCATGCGCACGGCGATGTCCGTCTGCGCCAGTTCGCGGGCCAGGTTCTGGGCCGCGACCGTGTCAGGTGAGCGGTTGTCGAAGTACTTGGCCAGCGTGGTGCCGACGTTGTCGAGTTCGCTCTTCCAGACCGCGGGCTGGCGCATCAACATGGCCAGTTGCACGGTCAGCAGACGCTGGCGCAGCGTGCCGCGCACCTGGTCGGCCTGTTCCGGCGACAACAGCAGCGCCGCGGGTTCGTCCACGCGCTGGATGGTGATCAGGCCGCCCAGTTCATGCGCCAGCGCCGAACCGGCACGGCCAGGCCAGGACGCCACTTCGGCGCGCCAGCGTTGCCACCAGGGCGCATCGGCCGGCAAGCCGGCCTGCGGGTCGGCCACGGCCGGAGCCGGGGCCGCGGGACGGGCGTCGCCGGCGGCGGCGATGCCGGGCGCGGCGGCGTCCGGCACCAGCAGCGGTGCCTTGCCGATCAAAGCAGTCAGGCGCTCGATGCGCGCCGATTGGGCGGGGATGTCCACGGTGGACACGGCGCGCAGGCGGTCCAGGTCGCCATTGATGGCTTGCTGCAGGCTGGAGAAGCGCGGACGGTCGGCGCGGGCCAGCCGCGACTGCGCAGTTTCCAGCGCGACGATGGCGTTGGAGACGTTGCCGGCCAGGCGCAACTGCTGGCTGCCGATGGTCAGCAGGCGCTCGACGTCGTTGGCCAGCAGTTCGTCACTGGCGCTGTCGTTGAAGTTCTGCCAGGCCTGTTGCAGGGCGTTGTACTGGCTCTGGGTCTCGCGCACGCTTTCTTCGAGGTCGCCCAGGCGACCGGCCTGGGCTTGCGCCAGCGCCAGCGCTTCGCGCGTGTCCTTGCGCGCCTGCGCCACGTCGGCGGTCAGCGTATCGAGCCGCGAGGCGACCTCGCGGCCGGCGGCGACGAACTGGATACGCTGTTGCCACAGCGCGTAGCCCAGGCCGACGGCCAGCAGGATGACGATGATGAGGGCGGTGACCAGGGGGCCACTGCCGCGCTTGGCCGGACGGGCCTTGACGGAATCGGCCGGGGCCGATGCGGGCGCGCTGGCGCCCGGGGCGGCCGGGTGAACGGCCGGATCGGTAGCGGGAGTCTTGTCTGTCATGACGCGATTGTATTCGGTGTCAGTCCGAAGCAACGAATCAAGCAGCAACAAAAGCCTGGAAAATCGACTCGTCGTTGGGCATGCAGATTTTTACCATTGCCTGCTGCCCGGCTCCACCGGCCGGTGCGGGCACGCGGGCGCCGAGCGAGGGATGGGTCAGGACGAAGCGGCAGCGCTGCCACCAGTCGGCCAGCCCCGCGGCCCGCAGTTGCGCGCGCACCGCGTCCGCGCCCTCCCCGCTGGTGATGAGCCAGGTGGGGAAAACGCCTTCCGCGGCCCAGCGCCGCAGGCACGACAGCTCGGATTCGTCCCATTGCGCGGGAGACCGCGCATAGGCCGCATGACGTGTCACGACAACGCCATGCGCCGCCAATTTGTCGCCCAGCCAGTCACGCCCCTGCGTGCCGCGGACCAGCAGAACCCGGGCGGGCAGCCGTGGCAGCCCGCGAAGGACCTCCCAGAGGGCTTCGGAGTCATGGCTGGCGGCCTCGTCCCCAGGGTGCAGAACTGTTGTATTCGCGCCAAAACCGGGCATTTCCCGCAGCCCCGCCGCGCTGGCCGGCCCGACCGTGGCGACGACCACCTGCCGCGGCCAGGCCGTGCAGGCTCCGATGCGCGCCAGCTGGTCCAGGTACTGCCGGGCGGCATTGCCGCTGACGAACACCACCATGTCATGGTCGGCCGGCCGCGGCAGGTCGTCCGCGGCCACCGGCAAGGCGTGGATGGCAAGCGCCGGCAGGACGCAAGGCGTCCAGCCGGCGGCACGCAGACGGTCGGCCAGCGGCTCATTGCGGCCCGCGGGCCGTGTCAGCACGGCCACGCGCGACGCTCGGGCGGCGGCCCTTTCCATCACTCGGGGGCGGCGTCTTGCTGCAGTTCGTCGAGGATGGCCTGGGCGCCGGCGTCGAACAGCTCGGCGGCGACCGCCTCGCCGATCGCCTGGGCCTGGGCCACCGGGCCGCTGCCGTGGGCGCGCAGCATGCGCGTGCCATCGGGCGACGCCACCAATGCGCGCAGCGTCAGGGTGTCATCGGCGATTTCAGCGTAGGCCGCCAGCGGCACCTGACAGGAACCGCCCAGCCGGCGCGACACGGCGCGCTCGGCCAGCGAAATCGACGTGGCGCCCGCGTCGTTCAGCGGCGCCAGCCAGGCGCGCATATCGTCGCGATCGTCACGGATTTCGATGGTCAGCGCGCCCTGCCCGGCCGCCGGCAGGCTTTCGGCGGGATCGAGCAGGCTGCTGATGCGGTCGGTCAGGCCGAGCCGGTTCAGGCCGGCCGCGGCCAGCACGATGGCGTCGTATTCACCGCGATCGAGCTTGCCCAGGCGGGTGTCGAGGTTGCCGCGCAGCGGCTTGACCAGCAACTGCGGGTAGCGCGCGCGGATCTGCGATTCGCGGCGCAGGCTGGAGGTGCCGACGACCGCGCCGGCCGGCAGGTCGGCCAGCGTGGCGTAGCGGTTGGAGACAAAGGCGTCGCGCGGATCGGCGCGATCGAGCACCGCGCACAGCTCGAACGGGGCCTGCATGTCGACCGGCATGTCCTTCAGGCAATGCACGGCCAGATCGGCGCGGCCGTCGAGCAAGGCGGTTTCGAGTTCCTTGACGAAGAGTCCCTTGCCACCCACCTTGGAGAGGGTGCGGTCGAGGATCTGGTCGCCTCGGGTCGTCAGGGTGAGAAGCTCAACCGCGCACGCCGGATACAGCGTGCGCAGCCGATCGCGCACATGCTCGGCTTGCCACAGGGCAAGCCGGCTGGCGCGGGTCGCGATGACCAAGCGTTGCGGTAGCGACACGTCGCGCCATCAAACGAAGTTGGAGACGATGACCGTCGCCACGACCCCGAGGATGGCCAGCACGAACAGGCCCTGCAGGAGGCTCAGGCCTGATTCGGATTGCTGGGGATCGGCGGATCTACGCAGACTCATGTACGGATTCCTTGGAGGCGGTTTTGCGGCTTGCCAGCCACCGTCCAAGGACAACAACGAGCAAGGCGCCGAAGATTTCTGCGCCGATTTTAACCGCAGTGGGCTGGACGCCGAATTGACTTTCGACAAACACGTCCGTAACCAGCATGCCGCCCGCGATCCAGCCCAGCAACGCCGCGCCGAAGGTCACCACCAGCGGGTAGCGGTCGATCAGCTTCAGGACCAGCGTGCTGCCCCAGATGATGATGGGCACGCTCACGACCAGGCCGAAGATCACCAGGCCGATCTGGTGATCGGCGTGAGCGTTCTGGGCGGCGCCGGCAATGGCGATGACGTTGTCCAGGCTCATCACGAAGTCCGCGATGATGATGGTCTTGATGGCGCTGATGATGGACGTCCCGCCCTTCACGTTGCCATGGGCGTCGTCTTCGGGGATCAGCAGCTTGACGCCGATCCACACCAGCAATGCGCCGCCCACCACCTTCAGGAACGGAATCGACAGCAGGGTCAGCGCGAAGGCGATCAGGACCACGCGCAGCAGGATGGCGCCGGCGGTGCCCCACAGGATGCCCTGCATGCGTTGCTTGGGCTCCAGGTTGCGGCACGCCAGCGCGATCACCACCGCGTTGTCGCCACCGAGCAGGATGTCGATGAGGATGATCTGGAATACCGCTGCCCAACTCAGCGTCTGGAAAAACTCAAGCAATTTGAACCCCCGAAGGCATTTATCAAAATAAAGGCCGGCCCCGTGCCGGCCAGCCCGCCGCGCGCCTGGCGCGGGCGGGCCCATTCAAAACAACATATTATTGTAGTTCAGCTTTCAGTCAGCTTTCTGGCGCATCAACAAAACTTTGCCAATTGCCAGGACCAGCAGCGCACCCATCGCGCCGGTCATGAGGGCGAAACTGTGCTGCGTCACGCCCAGGGCCGCGTCGATGCGCGCCACCGGCTCCTGCAGGGCCGGATCGCCCACCAGCAGTTCGCCGGCGATGAACCCGAGCAGCGCCGCGCCCACCCAGACAATGAGGGGGAAGCGCTCGATGACCTTGAGCAGCAGCGTGCTGCCGAAAATGACCAGCGGAATACTGATCGCCAGGCCCAGCACCAGCAGGGTCGTGTCGCCCATGGCCGCGGCGGCCACGGCCACCACGTTGTCCAGGCTCATCACGAGGTCGGCAATCATGATAGTGCGGATTGCGGTCAGCAGATTGCCGTGGGTCTTGCCATCGCCCTCTTCTTCGCCTTCGGGCAACAGCAGCGTCACGCCGATGTAGACCAGCAGCAACGCGCCGATAAGCTTGAGCCACGGCAGCATCAGCAGCTTGGCGGCGACCAGCGTCAGCACGATACGCATGATGATCGCAGCGGCAGAGCCGATCACGATCGCTTTCTTTTGCTGCGCCGGAGGCAGCGAGCGCGCGGCCAGCGCAATTACCACGGCGTTGTCGCCCGACAGCAGAATGTTGACCCAAATGATCTGGAGCAACGCTAACCAGAATGCCGCTGAACTGAGTTCCATACCTCTCTTTCCTAGGACGTGATCCCCCTAGGACAAACCAAATGAATGGGTGGAAAAGACAAAAAGACGTACTGACCGTCTTGGTGCGAGCCCGACGGCATTCTTGCTGGGTACGTGCAGAATTTCTTTCATTATAGTTTCGTTCAGCTTTCCGTATGTTTCACCCGGCCGCATCATGGACGCGGGATTTCCCCTAGGCCCTGCGGTGAGCGGGCAAGAAAAAGGCCCGCCGAAGCGGGCCTTTTGGGTCAGGCTGACAACCTTACAGCACCGACTTGAGCAGCTTGCCCATTTCGGAGGGGTTGCGCGTGGTGCGGATGCCGCAGGCTTCCATGACTTCCAGCTTGGCGTCGGCCGTGTCGGCGCCGCCGGAGATCAGCGCGCCGGCGTGGCCCATGCGCTTTCCGGGAGGGGCGGTGACACCGGCGATGAAGCCGACGACCGGCTTCTTCATGTTGTCCTTGGCCCACTGGGCGGCGTTGACTTCGTCCGGGCCGCCGATTTCGCCGATCATGATGACGGCGTCGGTGTCGGGATCGTCATTGAACATCTTCAGGACGTCGACGTGCTTGAGGCCGTTGATGGGGTCGCCACCGATGCCGACGGCGCTGGATTGACCCAGGCCCAGCTCGGTGACTTGCGCCACGGCTTCGTACGTCAGGGTGCCCGAGCGGCTGACGATGCCGATGCGGCCCTTGCGGTGGATGTGACCGGGCATGATGCCGATCTTGATTTCGTCCGGGGTGATCAGGCCGGGGCAGTTCGGGCCCAGCAGCAGCGTCTTGCTGCCCTTGGCCTTCATGCGGTTCTTGACTTCCAGCATGTCACGGACCGGGATGCCTTCGGTGATGCAGATCACCAGATCCAGTTCGGCCTCGACGGCTTCCCAGATGGCGGCGGCAGCGCCGGCGGGCGGCACGTAGATGACCGACACGGTGGCGCCGGTATCGGCCTTGGCGTCCTTGACCGACGCGAAGATCGGCACGCCTTCGAAGTCCTCACCGGCCTTCTTGGGGTTCACGCCGGCCACGAAGGCGGCTTTGCCATTGGCGTACTCGCGGCACATGCGAGTGTGGAACTGACCGGTCTTGCCCGTGATGCCCTGGGTGATGACCTTGGTGTCCTTGTTGATCAGAATCGACATTTGTGAATCCTTGGATTTTCTTTGTACCGCCGGGCCGTCCCAAGGTGCAAAGCGCCCCCTTGGGGGGCAGCAAGCCACGAAGGGGCGCGGCGTGGGGGCATAGTTACTTGACGGCGGCAACGACGCGGGTGGCGGCTTCGGCCATCGTGTCGGCACTGATGATCGGCAGGCCCGACTCGGCCAGCATCTTCTTGCCGAGTTCTTCATTGGTGCCCTTCATGCGCACGACCAGCGGCACGTTCAGGTTGACGGCCTTGCAAGCGGCGATCACGCCTTCGGCGATGACGTCGCAGCGCATGATGCCGCCGAAGATGTTGACCAGGATGGCCTTCACGCTCTTGTTCTTGAGCATGATCTTGAAGGCTTCCGTAACCTTCTCGGCCGTGGCGCCGCCGCCGACGTCCAGGAAGTTGGCCGGCTCGCCGCCGAACAGCTTGATGGTGTCCATGGTGGCCATGGCCAGGCCGGCGCCGTTCACCAGGCAGCCGATGTTGCCGTCGAGCTGGATGTAGGCCAGGTCGAACTTCGAGGCTTCGATTTCAGCCGGATCTTCTTCGTCCAGGTCGCGGTAGGCGACGATTTCCGGATGGCGGAACAGGGCATTGGAGTCGAAGTTGAATTTGGCGTCCAGGGCGATGATGTTGCCCTTGCTGTCGCGGTTCAGGGGGTTGATTTCGACCAGCGAGGCGTCGGTGTCCATGTAGCACTTGTAGAGCTTCTGGAACACGTCCACGGCCTGGGCGGTCGAGTCGGCGGGCAGGCCGATCGCGTTGGCGATCTTGGTGGCTTGCTCGGCGGACAGACCGGTCAGCGGGTCGATGTATTCGGTGACGATCTTCTCGGGGGTGGAGTGGGCCACTTCCTCGATGTCCATGCCGCCTTCGCTGGAGGCGATGAAGGCGACCTTCTGGGTGGCGCGGTCGGTGACCAGCGACACGTAGTATTCCTTCTGGATGTCGGCGCCGTCTTCGATGTACAGGCGGCGGACCTTCTGGCCTTCCGGGCCGGTCTGGTGCGTGACCAGCTGCATGCCCAGGATTTCGGAGGCGAGCTTGCGCACGTCGTCCAGCGAGCGCGCCAGCTTCACGCCGCCGCCCTTGCCGCGGCCGCCCGCGTGGATCTGTGCCTTGACGACCCAGACCGGTCCACCCAGCTTTTCAGCGGCAGCCACGGCCTCGTCGACGGAAAGAGCGGGGATCCCGCGCGGCACCGGGATGCCAAATTGCTTCAGCAGTTCCTTGCCTTGATACTCGTGGATTTTCATGTGTTACCTGTCAGGACGTATGAGAAAGAGAAGGTGAATCGGAGGTCGAATCGGCCGATGCCTCAGCGCTGCCCCCGGTGTACCACTTGGGATAGTGCTCAGCCACCACCGGGCCGTCGGTGCTCAGGGCATGACAGCCGTCCAGTTGGAATGGACGCCGGTTCGGGTTGCTTTCCTGCCGCCGGCGGTTGGCCATGGTCTGCACCGCCGCGGTGGGAAGCACCTGCGACAGTTCGGTCATGTGCGTACAGCCCTCGACATGGCCGAAGCGCTCCTTGACCTGGCGGCGGAACCCCTTGAGCAGGTTCATGCCGATCAGGTCAGCGTAGGCGGATTCGATGGCCATGCAATGCTCGCCGTAAGGCGCGGCATCATAGACGGCCTGCGCCGCCACGATGGTGAAATCGCCATCGATGGTGATGCGCAGGTGCATATGGTGGATGGGCTGCCCCGCCTTGAACATCTCGCCGTCGCGCTTGGGAAAATCGTACGCCTTGACGTCGATGAGTTCGGCCTCCAGGTCCCAGTTGCCGTCATCGCGCGCATACGACTGCACGCGTATGGAACGCGTGTGCAGCGGCTGGCGAGGACAATCCGGCGGTGGCAAGGGCATGCTTGGGGCCTGCGGGGCAGAGACGGCCGGCGCATGGTGCGCGGCAACAAAACCTTCAAAGTATAGCGCAGCCCGCCCTGCCCCGACCGTCAGAATACGCGCCGCGCCCGCCCCGCGCCGGGCGTGCCGGCACTTGCCGACACTTGCCGGCTCATTGGCGCGTCCACGGCGTGGCCGGGCTGCCCATCCAGGACTGCCCAGCCGGGATGCTCTCGCCCTTGAGCACCAGGGTCAGCGGCCCCAGCCGGGCGCCGTCCTCGACCCGGGTGTCGTACAGGATGGTGCTGCGCGGCCCGACGTTGACGCCATGGCCGATCCGTACCGGCCCGATTTTCATCACGCGGTCTTCGAACAGGTGGGTCTGAGGGCCCGACCAGGCGTGCATGACGGCATCGTCCCCAATTGATACACAGTCGTACTCGGTGACGTCGGTGGTGTCCATGAACACGCGCTTGCCGATGCGCGCGCCCATGCAGCGCAGCGCCAGCGGCAGCCAGGGCGTGGCGCGCAGGAAATTGAAGAAATTGGGCACCGCGATCGATTCATACAGGCTGGTGACGGCCTCGCTCTTCCACACGAACGGCGTCCACATGGGCTCGGCGCGCGGCCGGTAGCGGCCGACCAGCAGCCACTTGAGCAGCACCAGGAACAGGAAGGTGCCGACGCCGTAGAGCACCCCGGCCAGCATCAGCTCGTCGAAGGCGGCCAGGAATCCCTCGCGCGCGGCGATCGGGATGACCTTCATGACCGTCAGGTAGCCCACCGCGATCACCACCGCCAGCGGCAGGATCATGCGCATCAGCTCGACCGCGCCGCGCGCGACCTTGCGGCCCAGGCTGGGGCGGAAGGTCAGGTGCTCGGGAAAACCGGCCGCCTGCTCACGCGCCGGCAGCGCCAACGGCGGATTGCCGAGCCAGGTCTGGCCGCTGGCCATGCGGGCATTGGCCGGGGCCCGGCTCTGCACGCCGATCAGCACGTCGTCGGGCAGCACCGAGCCGTCCGGTACATAGGCGCCGTTGCCAACGAAGCTGCGATTGCCGATGACGGTGGGCCGCATGGTCATCCAGCCCCGGTCGATCTCCTCGTCGCCCAGCATCACGCCGTCGGCAATGAAGCTGTCGCGGCCCAGGGTCAACATGTCGGGCACGATGCCCATCGCGGTCGAGATTTCGGTGCCGCGCCCGACCCTGGCGCCCAGCAGCCGGTACCAGGTGCCGGCGTAGATCGACGCGTACAAACCGTGCAGCACGCTCAGGCTGGATTCCTGGATCTGGTTGGTCAGCCAGCGCCGCAGGTAGATTTGTCCATACACCGGCCAGCGGCCGCTGGTCAGGCGCGGCAGCAGCGTCCAGCGCAACAGCGCGGACACCAGCACGGTCAGCAGCAGCAGCAAGGCGCTGGCCGGCAGCGCCAGCAACAGGTAGACCAGGAACGCGTAGGGCCAGGACACGCGCGAGCCCATCAGGTCGAGCCAGCGCGCGTCGATCCAGTCGATCAGCACGAAACTCGGGAACACGGGCATGAAGAACAGGGCCGCGATCAGCGTGCCGCCGGCCGCATAGGCCAGCACGTCCAGCCGCGCCCAGCGTCCTTCGCGCGCCGGCCGCGCGGGTAGCTCGGGGGCGCGCGCCTGCGGATCGTGCCGCGCCGGCGCGCCGGTCCATATCTGGCCGGCCGGGATACGGGCGCCGGCGGGCAGCGAAGACAGGCCCTCGAGCCGGCCGTCGTCCTCGATCACGACGTCGCCCTGCACCACCGCGTAGGAGCCGACGTAGGCATTCGCGCCCAGCGCGATGGGCGCCACCTCCCAATGCGCGCCGCGCACTTCAAAGTTCTCCAGGTTGACGGCGGCGCCGATGCTGGCGCCGTCAGCCACCGTCAGCAGATCCGGGGCGCGCACCGAAATGCGGCTGATGGCGGTATCGCGGCCAATGCGCGCGCCCAGCGCCCGCAGGTACCAGGCCTGCAGCGGCGAGCCCGCCAGCAGGTGAGCCGGCGGGATGTCGAGGATGCGGTCGACCAGCCACCAGCGATAGAAGGTCCAGCCATAGAGCGGATAGCGGCCGGCCTTGAGTCGCCCCAGGATGCCCCACTTGCAGACCACCGCCACGCCAAAGCTGAGCAGGTTGCAGGCCAGGTAGCTGGCGATCGACAGCGCCACCGCGCGCCATACCGAATCGCCCTCGTCGCCGGTGAAGTAGTGGTAAGTGAAGAACGGCGTCAGCCAGATCAGCATGCGCACGCCGATCAACAGCGGCAGCACCGCCAGCTGCGCCAGGCCGCAGGCCCAGCGGCGCCACTGCGGCGCGCGCTCGACCACCGCTGCCTCGGCCGCCGGGGCCTGGACCTCATCCGAAGCGAGCGCCAGCGCATCGAGCCGGGCCGCCAGGGCCCCCAGCACCGAATGCTGGTAGAGCTCGTGCATGGTCAGAGCCGAGAACTGCGGATGCTTGCGCAACGACGACACCAGCCGCGCCGCCAGCAGCGAATGGCCGCCCAGGTCGCGGAAGAAATCGCTCGCCAGCCGCAGCGGCTGGCCCGGAAAGAGTGGCCCCAGCGCCTCGAACAGGGCCTGCTCACCCGCCGAGACCGGCACGTCATCCTCGCCGCTGGGCTCGGACGCCGTGGCCAGTTCGCGCGCCTTCAAGGCCTTGCGGTCGATCTTGCCCGAGGTCAGGCGCGGCACCTCGGCCACCAGCTCGAAACGGGCCGGAATCATATAGGCCGGCAGTTCGGCGGCCAGCGCCGCCCGCAGCGCGTGCGGGTCGAGACGGGCATCGCCCTCCGGCGTCAGGAACGCCACCAGTTGGTCGATGCCCGCCAGGTCGCGCAGCACCACGGCGGCGGCGCCAACGCCAGCCTGGCGGTACAGCGCGGCCTCGATCTCGCCCAGTTCGACGCGAAAGCCGCGCACCTTGACCTGATCGTCGCTGCGGCCCAGGCACTGGATCTGGCCGTTCTCGTCGATGCGCGCAAGGTCGCCGCTGCGGTACATGCGGGTGTCATGTTCGCCGCTCGGACGCGGGTTGGCCAGGAACTTCTCGGCTGTCAGTTCGGGGCGCCCCAGATAGCCGCCGGCCACGCCCGGGCCGGTGATACAGAGCTCGCCGGTCTGACCCTGCGGCAGCACCGCGCCGTCCTCGCCGCGGATCAGCATGCCGTAGTTGGGCAGCGGCGTGCCGATGGTCACCGGCTGGCCGGGCAGCAGTTCGGCCAGGCTGGCCGAAACGGTGGTCTCGGTGGGGCCATAGGTATTGAACAGGCGCCGGCCGGGCGTGGCCCAGCGCTGCACCAGGAACTCCGGGCACATCTCGCCGCCCAGGTTGACGATGCGCAGGCCCGGCACGTCGCGCGCGAACAGCGCCAGCAGCGTCGGCACCGCGTGCAGCACGGTCACGCCCTCGCGCGCCAGCGCATCGGGCAGCGCCTCCGGATCGGTGGTCAGCATCTTGGGCGCCACCCACAGCGTGGCGCCGACTAGGTAGCTGATCCAGATTTCCTCGAACGACATATCGAAGGCAACCGAGAAGCCCTGGTAGACCTTATCGCCGTGGCGCACACCGAGCACCTCGTTTTCGCTGCGCAGGAAATGGCAGATGCTGGCCTGGCTGATCGGCACGCCCTTGGGCTTGCCGGTGGACCCCGACGTGTAGATGACGTAGGCGGGATGTTCGGGCAGCAGGCCATCCCGGCGCCGCAATGGCGCGTCGACCGCCGCCGCCAATTCCCAGGGCGTCCATGTGGCCATGCCGTCCAGGCGGACCTCGCCACCGGCAACCAGCCCGTGGGCGCCGGCGTCCTGCAGGCAAACCAGCATGCGCTCGGGCGGCGTGTCGGATTCGAACGGCAGCCAGGCCGCGCCCGCCTTGGCGATGGCCGCCTGCATGATGAGCAGTTCGTCGCCGCGCGGCAGGCACAGGCCGACGATGTCGCCCGGCCGCACGCCGGCCTCGATCAGGTGGTGCGCGGCCAGGTCGGCGCGGCGCCCGAGTTCGTCATAAGTGAGGGATTGATCCAGCCAATGGATGGCAATGGCGGCGGGATGCCGCAGGATCGTGGCTTCCAGGATATCGGGCAGCGTTTCCGCTTGCAGCAGATCCGGCCGACGGGGGCCTTGGAGAATCATAGGTACGGCGACAATCCGGCAAATGGGATGTTTGCCTATTGACCCACACGGTGCGAATTCGTTCAAGCAGGGACGAAAAAAACCCCTGTGGCGTGCATCAGGCGCGCAACACAGGGGCTCCGGGTTGCCGGCCCCGGCAAACTCACGGCGGGCCGGCAGCCGCCGGTCAGGCGGCTTCGCGCAGTGCGCGGGCGGCTTGCACCATGCCGATCAACGCCGCTTCGGTTTCCGGCCAGGCGCGGGTCTTCAGGCCGCAATCCGGATTGACCCACAACCGCTCCTTGGGCAGGCGGGCGGCGGCTTTCTGCATCAGGCCGACCATCCAGTCCACTTCCGGAACGTTGGGCGAGTGGATGTCGTAGACGCCCGGGCCGATGTCGTTCGGATAGCGGAAATCCTCGAACGCCTTGAGCAGTTCCATGTTGGAGCGCGATGTCTCGATCGTGATCACGTCCGCGTCCATGGCGGCGATCGACTCGATGATGTCGTTGAACTCCGAATAGCACATGTGCGTGTGGATCTGGGTCTCGTCGCGCACGCCGGCGGTCGACAGGCGGAAGCAATCCACGGCCCAGTCCAGGTACGCCTGCCAATCGGCGCGGCGCAGCGGCAGGCCCTCGCGGATGGCCGGCTCGTCGATCTGGATGACACTGATGCCGGCCGCTTCCAGGTCCACCACCTCGTCGCGCAAGGCCAGCGCCAGTTGGCGGCAGGTCTGTTCGCGCGGCTGGTCGTCGCGCACGAACGACCACTGCAGGATGGTGACCGGACCCGTCAGCATGCCCTTGACGGGCTTGTCGGTCAGCGACTGGGCGTACGAGGACCAGCCCACCGTCATCGGCGCGGGGCGCGCCACGTCACCGAAGATGATCGGCGGCTTGACGCAACGCGAACCGTAGCTCTGCACCCAGCCGTTCCTGGTGAAGGCAAAGCCGGCCAGCAGCTCGCCGAAGTACTCCACCATGTCGTTGCGCTCGGGTTCGCCATGCACCAGCACGTCCAGGCCGACCTTCTCCTGGAATCGGATCACTTCCTCGATTTCCTTGCGGATGGCGCTCTCGTAGGCCGAATCCGTCAGCGCGCCCGCCTTCCAGTCGCGGCGCAACGCGCGGATCTCGGCGGTCTGCGGGAACGAACCGATGGTGGTGGTCGGGAACGCCGGCAGGCCGAGCTCTTCCTGCTGCCGGGCGATACGGCCGGCGAAAGGCGCGCGGTCACGCGATACCGCGGCCGAGGCGGCCATGCGTTGCGCCACGGCAGGGTTGTGGATGCGGGCGGACGAGCGACGCGCGGCCAGGGCGGCGCGCTGACGGGCCAGGCCGTCCTGCACGGTGGCCTCGGTGGCGCTGTCCAGCGCGCGGCCCAGCAGGCTCAACTCATCCAGCTTCTGCGTGGCGAACGACAGCCAGCTCTTGAGCTCGGCGTCCAGTTCGGTTTCGTTGGCCAGGTCCACGGGCACGTGCAACAGCGAGCACGACGGCGCCAGCCACAGCCGCTCGCCCAATTGCTGCTTGACGGGCGCCAGCGTCGCAATCGCGGCATCCAGATCGGTGCGCCAGATGTTGCGGCCGTTGATGACGCCAGCGGAAAGCACCTTGTCGGCGCCCAGGCCGGCCAGCACGTCGGCCAGTTGCTCCGGAGCGCGCACCAGGTCCACATGCAGGCCGGCTACCGGCAGCGCCAGCGCCGTCCCCAGGTTGTCCTTGAGGCCATCGAAGTAGGTGGCGACCAGCAGCTTGACCGGGCTGGCCGAGAGCGTGGCGTAGACCTGCCTGAAGGCATCGCGCCAGGCTTGCGGCAGGTCCAGCACCAGGATGGGTTCGTCGATCTGCACCCACTCCACGCCCAACTTGGCGAAGCGGGCCAGCACTTCCTGATACACCGGCAGCAGGTTGGCCAGCAATTGCAGCTTGGCCGCGTCGGCCGCGCCGCCGGCAAAGGCGTCGCCCTTGCCCTGGAACAGCCAGGTCAGCGGACCCGGGATCACCGGCTTGACGGCATGGCCCAGCGCCTGCGCTTCGCGGATCTGCTCGAACAGCGATTCACGCGCGATGCGGAACGCCTGGCCCGGCACCAGTTCCGGCACGATGTAGTGGTAGTTGGTGTCGAACCATTTGGTCATTTCGCACGCGGCGGCGGGCTTGCCCGACGGGGCGCGACCGCGGCCCATGCGGAACAGCGTGTCCAGCGAAACCGGCTCGTTGTCCTTCTGGCCGAACCGCGCCGGCACGGCGCCCAACAGCGTGGTCCATTCCAGGATCTGGTCGTACCAGGCGAAATCGCCCACCGGCACGAATTTGACGCCGGCGGCGGCCTGCACCTGCCAGTGCCGGGCGCGCAGCTCGCGGCCGGCCTGCTCCAGCGCTTCGCCGGTCTGCTTGCCCGCCCAATAGGCTTCGACCGCGCGCTTCAGTTCGCGCTGGGCACCAATGCGGGGGAACCCCAAATTATGAATCGTAGTCATGGTAGTCGCGTCTTAGACAAATTTTGTTCAAGTGCCGATTATTCTGGACCCAAAGCAAAATGAATCAAAATCAATGTCTACATTCATAAGATGAAAAAATCTCATAGAATATAAGTTCATTCCCGCCCCTGGTCGGGAGTTCCCGCCGTGTTGCCCCCCCGGCGACGGCGCCATCCTCACCGCTACCGCCGCCCCATGCTGGAAATCCGCCACCTCGAAACGTTGACCGCCATCCGCGAAGGCGGCAGCCTGCAGGAAGCCGCCGAGCGCCTGCACCTGACCCAGTCGGCCTTGTCGCATCAGTTGCGCGACCTCGAAACCCGGCTGGGCACGCCGCTGCTGAACCGCCGCACCCGGCCGGCCCGCCTGACCACGGCGGGCCTGCGCGTGCTGGCGCTGGCCGACGAAGTGCTGCCGCGCATGCGCGCCACCGAACGGGAATTGCAGCGGCTGGCCGCGGGCCGCACCGGCCGCCTGCACCTGGCCATCGATTGCCATTCCTGCTTCCAGTGGTTGATGCCGGCGCTCGACGCCTTCCGCGCGCAATGGCCCGACGTGGCGCTGGACCTGTCGGCGGCCTTCTCGTTCGCCCCCCTGCCCGCGCTGGTGCGCGGCGACCTTGACCTGGTGATCACGTCCGACCCGCAGCCGCTGGACGCGGTCGAGTACCTGCCCCTGTTCAAGTACGAGCTGGTGCTGGCCGTGTCCGAATCGAATCCGCTGGCCGGCAGCAAGTTCGTCATGCCCGACCAACTGGCCGACCAGACGCTGATCACCTATCCGGTGGACAAGCAGCGCCTGGACATCTTCACGGCCTTCCTGGATCCCGCCGACGTCGAACCGGCCGCCATCCGCAAGGCGGAACTGACGCCCATCATCGCGCAACTGGTGGCCAGCAACCGCGGCGTGGCCGCCCTGCCCAACTGGGCGCTGACCGAATACATGAACCAGGGTTGGCTGCGACAGTGCCGGCTGGGGCCCCAGGGCGTGTGGCGCACCTTGTACGCGACGGTGCGCAGCGAGGACACCGACGCCTCGTACATCGACGAATTCCTGACATTGACGCGCGACGTCTGCTTCAAGACGCTGAGCGGCATCAAGTCGGCGAAATAGGAAAAGGCAACGACGGGCCGGCAATGACCCTCGCCGCGCGGCCCGCTCAGTCGTCGCCCGCGCCCAGGATGCGACGGATGACGTCATGCGCGAAGCCGCGGCTGGCCAGGAAGCGGGCCTGCTTGGCATAGGCGGCGCGATCCTCGGGCTTGGCGCCGAAGCGTTTCTGCCAGACCTCGAGCGCGCGCTCGTATTCGGTGGCGCGCAATTGCTCGCGCAGCTCGGATACCTGGGCGTCATCCACGCCGTGCTGGCGCAATTCCTGCACGATGCGGGCCGCCCCCTGGCGCGAGGCGCGGCGGTGCACCAGGCTTTGCGCAAAACGCTCGGTCGACAGCCAGCCTTCCTTTTCCAGCGCGTCCAACACACGCTCGACCTCATCGGGGTCTTCGGCATGGGGCGCGAGTTTTCGCGCCAGCTCATCGCGGGCATGCTCGCGCCGCGACAGATAACCCACCGCCCGCATTTTCAGCGACGGCCCCTTGGGGCGCGGGCGCGACTTGTCTTCGGATGCCTGCGCCCCCTCGTCCGTGCCATCGCCATCATCACCGCCCTTGCCACGCCGGCCGCGCCCGCCGGCCGCGCGCCGTTCGGAGCTGCGCTGCCACTGCGACGCCGGCGCGCCGGCGCCCTCTGGTTCCTGGCCGGACGCCCCGGTGGATTCGGCGGCCCGCCGCAGGTCCGACGTGCGGCGCAGCCCTTCGGGCTTGGCCACGGTCTCGAATTCATCGTCCAGCCTGGCGCGCAGGCGATCAGCGGACGTGACGGGCGGTTTCCAGCTCATGCGCTTCCTCTATGTGCCAGCGGCAGGCCTCCCGGGACGGGAGCCTGCCGCTGGCGGCCGGGCTGGCGGGCCCGGCGCTATCCGGTGAAGGGGCGACGCGATTACTCTTCGCTGTCGTCTTCGGCGGTGGGCACGAATTCCGCGGCGCGGCTGACGATGCCCTGGTTCTCGCGGACCCGGTTTTCGATCTCGATCGCCAGTTCCTTGTGTTCCTTCAGGTATTCACGGACGTTGTCCTTGCCCTGGCCGATGCGGTTGCCGTTGTAGCTGTACCACGCGCCCGACTTGTCCACCACGTTGGCGGCCACGCCCAGGTCGATGATTTCGCCTTCGCGCGAGATGCCGGCGCCGTACATGATGTCGAACTCGGCCTGCTTGAACGGGGGCGCGACCTTGTTCTTGACCACCTTGACGCGGGTTTCGTTGCCGACGACCTCGTCGCCCTTCTTGATCGAGCCGATGCGGCGGATGTCCAGGCGCACCGAGGCGTAGAACTTGAGCGCGTTTCCGCCCGTGGTGGTTTCGGGGTTGCCGAACATCACGCCGATCTTCATGCGGATCTGGTTGATGAAGATGACCATGCAGTTGGTCTTCTTGATGGTGGCGGTCAGCTTGCGCAGCGCCTGGCTCATCAGGCGGGCCTGCAGGCCGGGCAGCGAATCGCCCATTTCGCCTTCGATTTCGGCCTTGGGCACCAGGGCGGCGACCGAGTCGACCACGATCAGGTCGACCGAACCCGAGCGCACCAGCGCGTCGGTGATTTCCAGGGCCTGCTCGCCCGTGTCCGGCTGCGAGATCAGCAGGTCGGCCAGGTTGACGCCCAGCTTCGAGGCGTACTGCACGTCCAGCGCGTGTTCGGCGTCGACGAAGGCGCAGGTGCCGCCCAGCTTCTGCATTTCGGCCACGACCTGCAGGGTCAGCGTGGTCTTGCCCGAGGATTCCGGACCGTAGATTTCCACCACGCGGCCACGCGGCAGGCCGCCGACGCCCAGCGCGATGTCCAGCCCCAGCGAGCCGGTCGACACCACCTGGATGTCATGCGAGACCTCGTTGTCGCCGTAGCGCATGATCGAGCCCTTGCCGAACTGCTTTTCGATCTGCGAGAGCGCGGCGGCCAGCGCCTTGGCTTTTTCCGAAGCGGCGGCCTTGGTGGTTTTGTCGTCCATGTAGTGTCCTGTCAGGTCTGGGTCTGTAACGTATCGGGGCGCGGCACGGGTGTCGGTCAGCGCGCGGGTTGTCGCAAGGGGTGATCGGGCCGTTGCTGACAGCTGTTGCCAGAAAACTGGCGGTGAAAGCTGTGGCGCTGAAGCGGTGATCGGTAAAGCGATAGCGCAGATTATGGCATCGGATTATACTGTACAAAAAACCAGTGTGCCACAGTTTTCCACGTATTCCCTGAGTGGGCAAGCCCGGTGCCGTATGACAGAATCAGGGAAAAAACTGGCGCTATGTCCCCATTGCGCTCCCGGCACGCCGCCCCGGCATCCCACCGAGGGCGGCACGCGTGCGCCGCTCACCCGGCGCCCTTCTTCTTTTCGACTGCCCATGCGCATCCTGATCGCGGAAGACGACAGCATCCTGGCCGACGGCCTGTCACGCTCGTTGCGCCACAACGGTTACGCGGTCGACGCCGTCCGCGACGGCCTGGCGGCCGATTCGGCGCTGGCGGCCCAGGCCTTCGACCTGCTGATCCTCGACCTCGGCCTGCCGCAACTGGCCGGCCTGGAGGTCCTGCGCCGGCTGCGCGCCCGCAATTCCGCCCTGCCTGTCCTGATCCTGACCGCCGCCGACAGCATCGAGCAGCGCGTCAAGGGGCTGGACCTGGGCGCCGACGACTACATGGCCAAGCCCTTCGCCCTGTCGGAACTGGAAGCGCGCGTGCGCGCTCTGACCCGCCGCGGCGCGGGCGGCGGCGCCACGTTGCTCAAGCATGGCCGACTGGTGTTCGACCAGACCGGGCGCGTGGCCACGGTCGACGACCAGACGCTGGACCTGTCCGCGCGCGAGGTCAGCCTGCTGGAAATCCTGCTGACCCGCAGCGGCCGCATGGTCAGCAAAACCCAGCTGGTGGACCACCTGTGCGAATGGGGTGAGGAAGTCAGCACCAATGCCATCGAAGTCTACGTGCACCGCCTGCGCAAGAAGCTCGAGCCCAGCGGCGTGAAGATCGTGACGGTGCGCGGCCTGGGCTATTGCCTCGAACGGGACCAGGGTGCGGCCTACCTCGCCAGCTGAACCGCCACAGCCGGAGGCGCTCAACCAGGAAGCGCTGGATGTGATGCAGGCCGGGGCCCGCGGCCCCAGTTTCGCGCCACCGCAGCGCTCGCTGCTGGGCGAGATCCTCGACTGGATGCTGGCGCCGCTGTTCCTCTTGTGGCCCATGAGCGTCGCCATCACCTACGTGGTGGCGCAGAACATCGCCAACGTGCCCTACGACCGCGCGCTGGCCAACAACCTGCACGTGCTGACGCGCCAGGTCCATGCCCAGGATGGCCGCGCGGTGCTGCGCATGACCGACCCGGCGCGCGAGGTGCTGCGCGCCGATGAAACCGACAGCGTGTTCTGGCTGGCCCTGGGAAGCCGCGGCGAATACCTGGGCGGCGACCGCGCCCTGCCGCTGCCGGCCTCGGTCGGCCAGCCGCGACCCGGCGAAGTCCAGTACGAGGACGACACCCTGCGCGGCTTCGGCGTCCGCCTGGCCTTCACCTGGGTCGACCTGAACCTGCCCAATACCCAGCCGGCGCTCTTGATCGTGGCCGAGACGGTGGAAAAGCGCACCCAGCTGGCCAACGACATCATCAAGGGCGTGATCATTCCGCAGTTCGTGGTGCTGCCGATCGCGGTGTTGCTGGTGTGGTTCGGCCTGTCGCGCGGCGTCGCGCCGCTGAACGCGCTGCAGCAGCGGCTGCGGGCGCGCCGGCCGGACGACCTGTCGCCCATCGACGAACGCGCCGCGCCCTCCGAGATCGCGCCGCTGGTGGCGGCCATGAACGACCTGCTCGACCGCCTGTCCGCCAACGTGCAGGCGCAGCGCCGCTTCGTCGCCGACGCCGCGCACCAGTTGAAGACGCCGCTGGCCGGCCTGCGCACCCAGGCCGAGCTGGCCCTGCGCGACGCCAGTCCCGAGGAAATGCAGGCCAGCCTGCGCCAGCTGGTGACCGGCTCCGAACGCGCCACCCGCCTGGTGAACCAATTGCTGCTGCTGGCGCGGGCCGAAAACCCCAGCGCCATCGGGCTGGCCGCCACCGACCTGAACGCCATCGCCTATGAGCAGGCCATGCACTGGGTGCCGCAGGCGCTGTCGCTCGGCACCGACCTGGGCTTCGAGGGTTCGGAGACCCCAGTCGAGATCAACGGCAACCCGCTGCTGCTGGCCGAGCTGCTCAACAACCTGGTCGACAACGCGCTGCGCTACACGCCGCGCGGCGGCCACATCACGGTGCGCGTGCAAGCCCTCGATGGGCAGGCCGTGCTGGAAGTCGAGGACTCCGGCCCCGGCATCGCGCTCGAAGAGCGCGAACGCGTGTTCGACCGCTTCTACCGCGTGCTGGGCACCCTGTCCGACGGCAGCGGACTGGGCCTGGCCATCGTCCGGGAAATCGCCCAGAAGCACCAGGCGACCGTCCTCATCAGCGACCATCCGACCCCGCACTCCGACCTGCCCGGCACTCGCATCCGGGTGGTGTTTCCGCTTTACGCCGAACCGGTCGAGGACCTCGGCGACTAGGGCTGCCGTGGCGCGCGGGCGCCATGCAAGGCTCCCCCCTCGCGCACAGGCGCACGCCCCATCTTGCCGACCCATTCTTCGCATGGCAGGTTCGCGCCCGGGCGAGGCAAGGTTCCCCACTATGTCCCTAGGACTATCCCTAGCCCCCCAGGGAAAAGTTACCTTTTGTTTCAATTTTAAGATTCAGGTAAGGGTCTCGTCAGAACCCCGTCAGCCTGGCGTTCCAACCTTGCGGTAGCTCGATGTCGGCCCCGCCGGCGGAGGGTCAAGCACGGCGGAAAACCGCCGGCCAGAAAAATCGAGGAGACATCATGAGCACAACTACCATGGCAGGTCGCGGTCCATCCGCGAATCCGCGCCCGATGACCAAGGATGAACGCCGCGTCATCTTTGCCTCGTCGCTGGGCACGGTGTTCGAGTGGTACGACTTTTATCTTTACGGTTCGCTGGCCGCCATCATCGCCCAGCACTTCTTCTCCGGCGTGAACCCCACGGCCGGCTTCATCTTCGCGCTGCTGGCCTTCGCCGCCGGTTTCGCGGTGCGCCCTTTCGGCGCGCTGGTGTTCGGCCGCCTGGGCGACCTGGTCGGACGTAAATACACCTTCCTGGTCACCATCGTGATCATGGGCCTGTCCACCTTCCTGGTGGGCGTGCTGCCCAGCTACGCCAGTATCGGCCTGGCCGCGCCCGCCATCCTGATCGTCCTGCGCCTGCTGCAAGGCCTGGCGCTGGGCGGCGAGTACGGCGGCGCCGCGACCTACGTCGCCGAGCACGCGCCGCACGGCCGCCGCGGCTTCTACACGTCGTGGATCCAGACCACCGCCACGCTCGGCCTGTTCCTGTCGCTGCTGGTGATCCTGGGCATCCGCACCTTCATGGGCGAGGACGACTTCAAGGCCTGGGGCTGGCGCATTCCGTTCCTGATCTCGGTCGTGCTGCTGGGCATCTCGGTGTGGATCCGCCTGCAATTGAACGAGTCGCCGACCTTCCAGCGCATGAAGGATGAAGGCAAGGGCTCGAAGGCTCCCATCGCCGAATCGTTCGGCCAGTGGAAGAACCTGAAGGTCGTGCTGCTGGCGCTGCTGGGCCTGACCGCCGGCCAGGCCGTGGTCTGGTACACCGGCCAGTTCTACGCGCTGTTCTTCCTGACGCAGACGCTGAAGGTCGACGCCAACACCGCCAACATCATGATCGCGATCGCGCTGCTGATCGGCACGCCGTTCTTCGTGATCTTCGGCGCGCTGTCGGACAAGATCGGCCGCAAGCCCATCATCATGGCGGGCTGCCTGATCGCCGCCGCAACCTACTTCCCGATCTTCCAGGGCCTGACGCACTTCGCCAACCCCGCGCTCGAAAAGGCGCAGGCCAGCGCGCCGGTCACGGTCATCGCCGACCCGTCCACCTGCTCGTTCCAGTTCAACCCGGTGGGCACTGCTTCGTTCACCAGCTCCTGCGACGTGGTCAAGTCGTTCATGGCGCGCAACTCGGTGAACTACAAGAACGAGGCGGCCCCGGCCGGCTCGGTGGCCAAGGTCAAGATCGGCAGCGACGAATTCGCCTCGTTCGACGGCAAGGGCATGGCCCCGGCCGACTTCAAGGCCAAGGCCGCCGAGCTGGACAAGGCCCTGACCACCGCGATCCGCAGCCACGGCTACCCGGCCAAGGCCGATCCGGCGCAGAGCAACAACGTCATGGTCGTCGTACTGCTGACCATCCTGGTGATTTACGTGACCATGGTGTACGGCCCGATCGCGGCCATGCTGGTGGAAATGTTCCCGACCCGCATCCGCTACACCTCGATGAGCCTGCCGTACCACATCGGCAACGGCTGGTTCGGCGGCTTCCTGCCCCCGGTCGCCTTCGCCGTGGTGGCCGCCACCGGCAACATCTACGACGGCCTGTGGTACCCGATCATCATCGCGGTCATGACCCTGGTCATCGGCACGCTCTTCGTGCGCGAGTCCAAGGACAACGACATCAACGCTTAACGACCATCCCCCGCCGGGCGGGACTGCTGCGCCTGCCCGGCCTTTCAAAAGCTCCCCTGGGAGCTTTTTTTTTGCGCCGCAATCCTCGCCGGCCGTCCAGCCTGGCAACGACCGGGGCTGGATGGACCGCGGACACGCGATGCGCAATCCTGATTCAGGACGCTGTCAGACCCCCGCCGTTAGACTGGCGCCTCAGATTACGGCCTTGCGCCTCATCGCCCGGCGATTGATCCCCCTGCCAGGCGGTTGCAGGGCTAGTGTTCTGACACCGATACCGCGTTCCCCGCGAGCCTTTTATGACGCGGTATTGTGTGCTCCCGTACCGGCCCGGCCTTTATTGAGCCGGGCCGCTTTTTTTTGCGGTGGCTGACGCCGGCGCAAAAAAAAGGCGGCCGCGATGGCCGCCTCCGGTTTTCCGGGGGATGCGCCTCAACGGCGCATGCCGACCCCGATGACCAGCACGCCGGCCACGATCGCGGCAATACCGGCCCACATCGGAATTGGCACGGACTTCTCGGTCTCGGCCGTGGCCTTGACCGAGCCGACCTGCAGCACGGTTTCCTCGGACTTGTAGCTGAAGCCCTTGTAGGCCAGGGCGGCAATGCCCAGCACGATCAGGATGGCGCCGACGATCTTCATGCTTCTTCTCCTATTGCACGGGGATGTCGCGGACATTACCGCAAGGCCGTCCCCCTGTCAGTGACAGAACGTGTCGCCTGGCCCCATCGTATTGCGCCGCTACGGCAAAGCGGTCCGCGTCGTATAGAATCAACCCTTTTGGCCGACGCTCATGTGGTTCAAGAATCTCAAGATTTACCGTCTCTCCTCGCCGTGGACGCTGACCGGCGAGCAGCTTGAAGAAACGCTTGCGCGGCATGCCTACCAGGCCGGCAACAACCTCGAAATGCAAAGCCTGGGCTGGGTCCCGCCGCGCGAAAACGGCGGGCTGGCCCACGTCGTGGGCGGGCAGATCCTGCTGAATCTGCGCGCCGAGAAAAAGCTGCTGCCCAGCACCGTCGTCAACCAGGTCGCCAAGGCGCGCGCCCAGGAAATCGAAGAGCAGCAAGGCTACAAGCCGGGCCGCAAGCAGATGAAGGAAATCAAGGAGCGCGTCACTGACGAACTGCTGCCGCGCGCCTTCAGCGTGTACCGCGACACCCGCGTGTGGATCGACCCGCAGAACCACTGGCTGGTGATCGACGCCGCCGCCTCGGCCAAGGCCGATGAAGTCATCGGCCTTTTGGCCAAGTGCGTGGACCCGTTCCCGCTCGAAAACCTGTACGTGGCGCAGTCGCCCGCCTCCGCGATGACCGGTTGGCTGGCGGAAGACGAAGCGCCGAGCAACTTCAGCATCGACCAGGACACCGAGCTGCGTTCGTCCGGTGAAAGCGGCGCGGCCATCCGCTACGTCAAGCACTCCATCGACGCCGACGACGTGCGCCGCCACATCCAGTCGGGCAAGCAGTGCACGCGCCTGGCCATGACCTGGGCCGACCGCATTTCGTTCGTGCTGACCGAGGGCCTGGACGTCAAGCGCGTCGCGCCGCTGGACGTGCTCAAGGAAGGCAACGACACCGTCGCCGCCAACGACGACGAGAAGTTCGACTCCGACATGATGCTCATGACCGGTGAACTGGCCAAGATGCTGGCCGAGCTGGTCGAGGCGCTCGGCGGCGAAAAGAAGATCTGAACGCAGCCCGCCTCGCCGACACAGGCCGCCTTCGCAAGAGGCGGCCTTTTTCATCGCCGAGCCGCCTCAAGATGAAAACGCCCCCCCGGGGGGCAGCAAGCCGAAGGCGCGGCGTGGGGGGTTCTTTTTCATCGCCGAGCCGCCTCAAGATGAAAACGCCCCCTTGGGGGGCAGCAAGCCGAAGGCGCGGCGTGGGGGCTTCCTTCATCGCCGAGCCGCCTCAAGATGAAAACGCCCCCTCGGGGGGCAGCTAGCCGGCGACGCTGCGGTCGCGCCCCGCCTGCTTGGCCTGGTACAAGGCCTTGTCGGCCCGATCGATCAGGTAGGCGTAGTCCGGATGACCATCGAAGGTCGCCACGCCGATGCTGGCGGTGATCCGCAGGCTGCCCGCTTCCGGAATGGCGAAGGCGTGCCGGCGGATTTCCGCGCCCAGTTTCTCGGCCGCGGCCAGCGCCGCCTCGCGCGCCGTGTCCACCAGCACCACCAGGAATTCCTCGCCGCCATAGCGGAACACGAAATCGCTGGAACGACAGGACTGATGCACGACTTCGGCGAATTGCCGCAGCACCTGGTCGCCGCCAGCGTGGCCATGACTGTCATTGATGGCCTTGAAGTGATCAATGTCCAGCAGCAATACCGAGAAGGTCGAATGCTCGCGCGTGGCGATCAGGATCTCGCGGCCGATCACCGACGGCAGGAAGCGGCGGTTGAGCACATTGGTGAGGGGATCGCTGCCGCTTTCGATCTCGGCCACCATGTCGAACAGGCCGTTGAGCAGATGCTTGATGCGCGCCACCAGTTCCTGCAGTTCGCGCACCTGGTCCGGCAGCGACTCGGGGCCGCCCTGCAGCAGGCGTGGCAGCACCACGTCGTCGAGCCGCGCCACTGCCTCGATGATCTGTCCCAGCGCGGGCGCGCTCTCGAACAGCACCCCGCCCTTGTGTTGCAGCCACAGGCCGAACTCGGAAGCGGCCAGCCGCGGCAGCACCTGCTCGGGGGCGCGATAGTGCAGGCCGATCAGTACCGCCTGGCTCCATTCGAGCAACGCGGCCCGCTGGCGCTCGCGCTCGGTCGATATGTTCTGCCCCAACGCGAACAAGCGATAGGCCTCGTCGTTGCGGGCGCCGCGGTTGATGTCGCGCATGAACGCGCGGCTCATCTGCTCGATCGCCAGGTCGAACAGGTTGCAGACGTATTGGGTCGCGATCGACGCAGCCATGCCATCCAGATCGCTGGCGCGCAGTCGCTGGGCGATCTCATTTTTCAGAATGCGGGCGCCGGCCATCACCAGATGGATCGGGATATGCACGCGCGCATGGACTTCGCCCACTTTTTTCTGGGTCGCCATCAACACCGCAATGTCGCCCTGCTCGCGCACGCACAGCAGGCCCTTGAGCCAGCCCTTCATGCCTTTGTGCAGGCGCGTGGAAACGATCTCGTGGGACAGGCGCGGCCCGGCCTCGGCATCGGCCAGCAGGGTGGAATAAAAGGCGTCGACCAGTTCGTTGGCGCTGTCGGACACCACCGCGGCAACCTGGCCGCGGGTATAGGCATCGACCGAGGAATAGACCGCCTGCCAGGCCTGGGCATTGGAAGCGCTGAGGTAGCACGCCTGCCCGGCGGGATCAGGGGAAGACGGGACTGCGCGACTGCTCGAAGACATAAGACCATCCGACCGAAGATTCCACGGCGTGCCCTGGAGCGGCACGCGACGGGAAAAACCAGCGCGGATTATGCTTGAAATCGCCGGCGGCGGCCGTCATGACCACACCGCCGCGCGGCCCGCGGACGCCTTATTCCAGGCCGTGGAACACCGAGTCGTCCGGACCGATGTGCGACGGGTGCTGCCAGGTCACATCGCGCAGCGAGTGCTGCACCAGCCCTTCCACGCCCAGCAGCACCGCGAAGATGGCCATGCGGATGGGAATACCGTTGTCGGTCTGGCGGAAGATCGCCAGGCGCGGATCGTGGTTCAGGTCCACGCTCAGGTCGTTGGCGCCCGGCCGGCTGTCGCGCGGCAGCGGGTGCATGACGATGGTGTCCGGACCGCAATAGGCGTCGATGATGGCGCGGTTGATCTGGAAGTCGGGCGTATAGCCTTCGTTCTCTTCGTTGGCGAAGCGCTCCTTCTGCACGCGCGTGGCGTAGATCACGTCCGCGCCGGCAAGGCCTTCGGCCAACGAACTCTTCTGCTCGATGATGTTGCCGTTGCGGCTGGCCTGCTCGACGATGTAGGACGGCATTTCCAGTCCCTTGGGCGACACCAGCGAAAACTTGACGTTCTTGTAGAGCGCCATCAGCTTGATCAGCGAATGCACCGTGCGCCCGTATTTCAGGTCGCCCACCATGGCGATGTGCGCGCCGTCGAGCAGCTTGCCCAGGCGCGAGAACTCGGTCAGGATCGTGTACAGGTCCAGCAGGGCCTGGCTGGGATGCTCGCCCGGGCCGTCGCCGCCGTTGACCACCGGGATGTTGGTGGCGCGCGCGAATTCCGCGACCGAACCCTGGTCGGGGTGGCGGATCACCATCGCATCGACGTAGCCGCTCATGACGCGGCTGGTGTCGTAGATGGATTCGCCCTTCGCCATCGACGAAAACGTGAAGCCCGTGGTGTCGCACACCGAGCCGCCCAGGCGGCAGAAGGCCGAGCCGAAGCTGACGCGGGTGCGCGTGCTGGCCTCGAAGAACAGGTTGCCCAGCACTGCGCCTTCCAGCACGCGCGAGACCTTCTGGCGGCGCGCGATGGGTTGCATCATGTCGGCCACTCGGAACAGGTCTTCCACCGATTCCCGGGTGAACTGGTCCACCGACAGCAGTTGATGCTTGCCTTCCACCGCGATGCGTTCACGCAGCGGACCTTCTTGTACGCTTTGCGTATATTTTTCGAGCAGCACGCCGTTCTGCACGATTTCGCTGACGAAGCGCTGCACCACTTCCGGCATGGCGCGGAATTCCTGCGATCCTTCCGGCAGCAGCCACGTGTCCAGTGCCCGGCGCTTGACGCCGATCCGGGTGGCGAACACATCGCGCGTGAGGTTCAGGCGGCGCATCGCATCGCGCAGGAAGGCTTGCTGGGAAATGGTCATGGCAGGTCCCGGAGAATGGGTTTATATACGCACTGCGCATATTATTCTCAACGCATGCGCAAGTCCAACATTTTTGCGCACACGGGTTTACCCTGAAAACTCAAAGCGTGGCGTAAGTCGTCATTTGCGAGGCGGCATCGGTGGTGCCCTGCCCGGCGGCCAGCCAGCAGGCGGCGCAAAATGCCAGGGCGCTGGCCACGTAGCAGAGCATGGCCAGTATCTGCGCCGGCAGGTGGCCGCGGCCCAGGCGACCGGTGTAGCCCTGGCGCAACAGACTGACCTGCGCCAGGTAGGCGAACAGCACGCCCAGGCAGGCGACCAGCAGGCCCGCCAACAGAAAGAACAGCGGCAATTGCAGATCGGGCGCGGCGATATCGCCACCCACCATGCCGAGCACGAATGCCACCAGGCCCAGCGCGGCGCCGCCGTTCAACCAGCCCAGCAGGCGAAAAGCGCCCGTCAGCAGCGCGAACGGCAAGCCGGCGGCGCGGATCTGCTGGGCGCGCGGGTCCATGCCTAGTCGCCCTTGCGGCACACGGGGGTGGCGCTCTGGATCGATGCGCGGGCGGCGGCGATCTCGGCCGCGTCCCAGCGGCCCTCGCCCAGCACCGTCACGGTGACCTTGGCCTTGGCCGGCCCGTCGGACTCGGCGGACACCAGCTCCAGGATCTTGGCGGTTTCACCCACCTTGTAGACCTGCACCTCGTCGGGGGCGCCCTTCTCGCCGATGACGTGCTTCCACGCATAGGCGACGTTGTAGGGATGCTGCACGTTGACGTGGCAGGTGCGCACGTATTCGCCCGCGCGACGGAAGGCGGCCTGGTAATTGGTATCCACGCTGAAGGTTTCCTTCAGCGAGGTTTCGGACTCGTAGACGCCCGTGCTGGCGCAACCACCCAACAAGGCCATCAACGTGACGCCCACCCACACAGACTTGCGCATGATTCTTCCTGCCATCGGATTCGGATTCCGCGATTATGCCAGCGCACGCAAAAAGGCCACGCCCGAAATGCCGCAACATTCCTGCGTGGCCCTGGCCGCGCCGCGAAGCGCGAAACCCATGCCGGCCGAGACTGGCTTGCCCGGCTCGCCTGCCCGGATTACTTGGTCGCGGCGCCCTCGATTTTCTCGCCACCGCGCTGGATGTCCTTGCCGGCCCCTGCCACGGTATTGCACCCCGCCGACATGGCGGCAATCGAAAGCAGCATCACGAGAATGACTTTGTTCTTCATGGGCATCTCCTATCGAGGCGTGAAAACCGAAGCCAGCATACCGCAAAGACCGCCGTTTTGCGCGCTGTGTCGCTGGCGTCTCTCGCCGGCCTGGCCAACCGCGCGGTCACATGGCCCGGCCTTGCGCGGCCTGTCGCGTATTTGCCGGCAATCGATTAGGATTCTCCAATGACCACGAAACACCTATCGGAAAACACGGGCGGCGGGCCCCAGGCATGGGGCTGGGAACAGCCGCAATGCCGCGGCCAGGCCGCATTGGCGCTCTTCATCGACGATCTGCACCGCATCCTGCAGGCGCACGCCGCCGGCCAACTGGCGGCCAGCAGCACCCTGGCGGATGCCCAGGAACAAGTCGACCAATTGCTGGTCCGATACAACGACATCGCCGCGGCGCCCGAGATTTTCCTGGGGCAGTCGGTGCAGCTCAAGGAAGGCGTCGACCGCAGCGGCGTCTCGCATACGGTACCCATTTTTTCGTCGCGCCTGAAACAGTCGCTGGTCGCGATGCTTGGCCAAGCACCCGGCTGACCCCGCCCCGGCGCGCCTGTGGGCGACCGGCCAGAACAGCTCCAACAAGAGGGAGACCGCAGCATGAATACCGACAACGTCGTAGAGTTCCTCCGCCTGCTGTCGCTGGATGTCTCGTTGGGCGCGGCCGCGCAACATGCCGCGAGCCAGGCGGACGCGCCCCTGGCGTTGGCCCGCCTGGCCACCGCCCACGGCCTGCCCTGCAGCGCCTCCGACTGGTCAGTATTCGCCCGCAGCTGTCTGGATGCCCCCGACAGCACGGAAACCGATGGTTTTTCCGGGGACGCCAGGATCTGGCAATTGGTGCAGGATCCCGGCCAGGGCACCAGCATGCCGGCCAGCGCCATCACCCGGGTCATCGGCATCGTCACGCAACCCGAGGGCCCGGCGGTGGTCGGCCACGTGGTCAACGACCTGGCGCCGCGCCCGGCGCAGAGCGCCGCGCCCTATCCCAACGGCTCCTGAAGTCGCTCAGCGGCTCGCCAGGAACCGCGCCACGCCCTCGGCGGCGATCACGCCGCTGGCCATGCACGCGGTCAGCAGGTAGCCGCCTGTCGGGGCTTCCCAATCCAGCATCTCGCCCGCGCAGAACACGCCCGGCGCCTGGCGCAACATCAAGCCCGGCGCCAACGCGTCGAAGCACACGCCCCCTGCCGTACTGATGGCCTCGTCGATCGGACGGGTCCGCTGCAATACCAATGGCAAGGCCTTGATCAATCGGCCCAGGCGCGCCGGATCGCGATAATCGTCGGCGCCCGCGCATTCGCGCAGCAACCCCGCCTTGACTCCCGTCAGCCCCAGCCTGCTCTGCAAGTGGCTCGACATCGAACGCGCGCCACGCGGATGCATGATCGCGGCCAGTACCTTTTCGTCGCTCCAGTCCGGCGCCAGATCGAGCAGCGCCACGGCCTGGCCGGCCGCTTCGATCCGGTCGCGCAAAAGCGCCGACAACGCATACACCAGGCTGCCCTCGATGCCGCTCTCGGTCACCACGAATTCGCCCTGGCGGGCCGGCCCGGGTCCGGCGTCGCCGACACAGCGCAGCGTGACCGACTTGACCGGCTGGCCGGCATGGCGCTGGCGGAAATGCGAGGACCACGCCACCTCGAAGCCGCAATTGGCCGCCCGCAGGGGCGCCATGGCAATGCCGTGCGCCGCCAGTCCCGGCAGCCACGCGCCATCGGAGCCCAGTTTGGCCCAGCTTCCGCCGCCCAGCGCCAGCACCACGGCGTCCGCCGCCTGGGTGCGAACGCCGTCGGGCGTATCAAAGCGCAGGCTGGCCGCGTCGGGCCGCTCGGCCGACGGCCAGCCCAGCCAACGGTGACGCATGTGGAAGCGCACGCCGCTCGCTCGCAAGCGCGCCAGCCAGGCCCGCAACAAGGGCGCGGCCTTCATTTCCGCGGGGAAGACCCGCCCCGACGACCCCACGAAGGTCTCGATGCCGAGCTGTCGCGCCCAGGCGCGCAGGCCATCGCCATCCAGCGCGCGCAGCCAGGGTTCGATCTGCGCGGCGCGCGCGCCGTAGCGCGCCAGGAACGGCGCCGCGGCTTCACTGTGGGTGAGGTTCAACCCGCCACGGCCGGCCATCAGGAATTTGCGGCCCACCGATGGCATCGCGTCGTATACATCGACCTGGATGCCGCGCGCGGCCAGGCCTTCGGCGGCCATCAGGCCAGCCGGCCCGCCGCCGATGACGGCCACGCGCCAGGAGGACGCGCTCATGGCGCTGGCGCCTTCGCGCCGCCACGGAACGGATGCGGGTTGCAATGCATGAGGAGGAATCCGGAATTACCGAGGCGGCACCGCCGCCGGGGCTGCGATTGTCGCACGCGTCACGGCGCCTGCCGCCGGAATGAAAAAAGCCCCGTAGGGGCATTTTTTCATCGCCGCGGCCAAGCCCTTGATATTGCTGCCATATCGAGACATGCACAGCGTCTATCCCAAGGCTTGTCCACAATCGCTGTGGGTAACTCCAGCCTAGGCGTTGCCGGCCGCCTGCATCGGGCCCGACCAGGGCTCGGCATCGAGTTGGAAACGCAGCTCCTGGTATTCGCCGTCGACGGCCACGGCGCGCAACAGCCCCGCCCCCAGGGCCTGGCCTAGAGCCCGGCGGCAGAGGGTTTCGGGATCGTCGGGCAAGGACTGGAACACCCCATCGGGAATGCGCAATCGCAGAAGCGCCTGCGGATCGCCGCGTTCGGCGGGCCGGCCGATATGGATGTGGGCCGGATAGCCGTGCGGGCACCAGATGCCCACGTGGTACTTGCCTTCGGCGCCGGTATCGGCGACATAGCCGGGATGATCGTATTTTGCCGTGCCCATGGACCCTCCTCGTATGCGGCGGACTCGCGCGCTTGAGCCATGGTAGCGCAGCGCCCGCCGGCTGTGCGGTCCGTGGACCCAGGGAAACTCCGGACTGGAACGATGGCTTGATGCAAGGCAAGCGAAGGACGAAAAAAAACCGCGACGCGTGTCACGGTTTTTTCGCAGCGCTGGCAGAGGCTTGGAACCTTGCCGCCGATGGCGCCGGGTACTGCTGGAAACTGGTTGCGGGGGCAGGATTTGAACCTACGACCTTCGGGTTATGAGCCCGACGAGCTGCCAGACTGCTCCACCCCGCGTCTGATGTGTGAATCATACATCATTTTGAAATCTTGTGCATTGCACCCAGGCGCGCCGGCGCGCAATTGCCCCGTCCCAGGTGCAAAAGGCGGGCCAGGACCGCCACGGCACGGGCCGCCATGCCCGGCGGATCCAGGCAGATCACCTGGGCCGATGTCACCGCTCTCAATGCCAGCCAGCCCCCTTCCGCCAGGCAATAGGTTTCGCCTGCATTCAACGGCGGCGACGGCGCCAAACGCGCGCCGGGCGGCAAATCCGGCCTGGACGACGGCTCTATCGCGATCAGGCGGCCGCTGACGCAGACGACGGCGGCCCCGGCACGCAGGCGTACCTGCCGGCTGGCGCCGGCCGGCAGGTCGAAGCGTAGGGATTGCGGTTCGGGGGCGGAAAAAAGGGCCATGGTCATCTCCAATCTGACCCTCACAGGCTACGCGCGCCCTGCTTTGCGCAACAGCCACACAATCCGGCTTTCTGTACCGATGCAGTCTTCCGATTTTGGCCCTGTTATGGTGTACTTTGCGTGAATCTGTGCCTACCCTCAACCCAACCTAGGGGAGCATGATCGGCGCATGGACCCGCAACCGCTATATCTCCGCCTGGCGAACCACTACCGGCGCGCCATTCAGACCGGGGTCCTGGCCCCCGACCAGCGCATGCCTTCCGTGCGCACCCTGGTGCGCACCCACCACGTCAGCCTGTCGACCGCTTTGCAGGCCTGCCGGCTGCTGGAAGACGACGGCCTGATCGAGGCCCGGCCACGGTCCGGCTATTTCGTCCTCAAGCCACGCCGCAACAGCATTCCACCGGTCAACGAACCCGACATCCGCCAGGCGCTGGGCGCCGCCCAGTACGTCGGCATCCACGACCGCGTGTCGGACTTCGTCGCCAAATGCGAGGCCCATCCCGTCAGCGCCAATTTCGCGCTGGCCGCGGCGGTGCCGGACGCCTATCCCATGGAAGACCTGAAGCAGGCCATGATCCGCGCGCTGCGGCAGGCGCCGCAGGTGCTGGTCAGCCCGGTGCCGCCGCAGGGCCACCCGGAACTGCGCACCGTGCTGGCGCGGCGCGCCCTGGCCAACGGTATCAATGCCACCCCCGACGACGTCATCGTCACGCACGGCTGCATCGAAGCGCTGAACCTGGCGTTGCGCGCGGTGGCGCGCCCGGGCGATACCATCGCCGTCGAATCGCCGACCTACTTCGGCCTGCTGCAGATCCTCGAAAGCCTGGGCATGCGCGCGCTGGAAATTCCCACCAGCCCGCAGCACGGACTGTCGATCGAAGCGCTGGACCTGGCCTTCCAGACCCACGGCAACATCCGCGCGGTGGTGGTGGTGCCCAATTTCCAGAATCCGCTCGGCTGCGTCATGCCGGATGCCGAGAAGGCGCGGCTGGTGGCCTTGTGCGAACGCCAACAAGTGCCGTTGATCGAAGACGACACCTATGGCGCGCTGACCGACGACGACACCCCGCTGCCCGCCGCCAAGTCCTGGGACCCCACCGGCAACGTCATCTATTGCGCGTCGATGCACAAGACGCTGGCGCCCGGCATGCGATTGGGCTGGCTGCTGGGCGGCCGCTGGAAGGCCCGCATCGCGATGCTGAAATTCGCGCAAAGCCGGCCCAACGAGCCGCTGGCGCAGATGGCGGTCGCCGAGTACCTGGGCTCGCGCGCCTACGACCGGCACCTGACGCGGCTGCGCCGGCTCCTGAAGACGCAGCGCGACCAGACCGCCGAAGTCATCGCCGCGCACTTCCCGCGCGGCACCCGCCTCAGCATGCCTACCGGCGGCATGCTGCTGTGGGTCGAAATGCCGGACGGCCGCTCCGGGCTGGAAGTGTTCGAAGCCGCCCTGCAGCAGGGCATCCGCGTGGCACCCGGTGCCATGTTTTCCAACAGCGCGCGCTATAACCATTTCCTGCGCATCAGTTGTGGCCAGCGCCACACCCCCGAAATCGCGCGGGCGCTGGTGACCCTGGCGCGAATCGTGGGCGCGCGCCCGCCATGAATCCGCAGTTGCACCAGTTCATCGTCGACTATGGCCTGTGGGCGGTCTTCGGCGGCACCCTGCTCGAAGGGGAAAGCGTGGTGGTGCTGGCGGGTTTCCTGTCGCACCAGCGGCTGCTGCACCTGCCCTACGTGATGCTGTGCGCATTCGCGGGCTCGTTCCTGGCCGACCAGGCGCTGTTCTACCTTGGCAGGCGCTATCGTGAACATCGCTACGTGCGGCGCATCCGCGCGCAACCGGCCTTCGGCAAGGCCCTGGCCGCGGTCGACCGCTATCCGCACGGCTTCATCCTGGCGCTGCGCTTTCTCTACGGCCTGCGCACCGTGGGACCGGTGGCGCTAGGGGTTTCGCAGGTTCCGCCCATGCGCTTTCTCGCGCTCAACGCCCTTGCCGCCGCCATCTGGGCGCTGTGCTTCAGCCTGGTGGGCTATCTGTTCGGGCAGACCATCGAGTCCCTGCTCGGCCGCTTGCACGGCGTGGAAACCAAGCTGGCGGTGGCCGCCGTGATCGGCGCGGCAACCTGGCTGGTGTATTGGTGGTATGCGCGCCGCCGTCGGCGGCGCTAGGGCCCTATGCGTGGCGGCGCCAGGCGGATGCCGTTTCAGAAAACCAGCTTGCCGCTGGCGCGCATCACGTGGCGGCGGCGCGCCTTGCGATACAACGCGCCGATGAAGGGCAACAGGGCCAGCCGCCGCAGGACCGGATGGCGCTGGTCGAAGTCGTGCCAGGCCTTGAAGCCATGGCCCAGGCGCTCCCAGCTCTGGCGCGCCTCGGGAGAGAGTTTGCCGGGGTCGAAGGCCGCCAGCTTTGCCGCTTCCGAACCCCGGGCCGCCAGGCCACGGTTCCGGTGTTCCAATGGATACTGATTCCGCATGGGGCGGCATATTACCCGGCTTGCGTGACCCTTGCCGGCCTGCGTCAGGCGCCGTTCGTGGGCGACTCTGGCGCCGCCTTTGATCGCACTTTGCAAGCCGTTGTAAACAAAGGAAAAAGGCATCCTATGCCAGCGCTATCCCAAGGCTTGTCCACAGAAGTTGTGGGTAACTTCGGCGGGCCGTGAGACTGTGTGGCTACTTGAGCGCAGCGACGATCTGGTCGCGCACGCTCTCGAATCCGGCCACGTACTGCGGGTTTTCGGAACGGGCGAGCAGGCTGGAATAGTTTTGCTCCAGCTGGGCCTCGATCGCCTCGCGCAGTCCGGGCGAAGCCTTGGCCAGGTGCAGCATCGTCAACAACGCCGAATTGAGCGCATCGATGCGGCCGCCCTGGTGCGAGATGGTATGCACGATGACCGCGATTTGTTCCTGGGTGTCCATGGGTAAGCCTCCTGGATTGATGTCGGCGCAAATCCTAGCATGGGCGCGCGCGGCCACTGGGCAAGGCGCGCGCTGCGCGCTAGCATGAAGCGTAGCGCGGCGCGGCGACGGCGCGCCAAGGCAACCGGGAGCGTACCCATGAAGACGATCCACGACTACATGCCCCCCGACGCGGCGGCGCTGCGGCGGTTGCAGGAACGGTTGGGATACGGCGACGCCCAGATGGCCGAACTGGCCGGCCTGGACGATGCCGTGCCCTGGTCCAGCTATATCGGCGGCCCGCAACCGCGGGCATTAGGCCAACACCGGCTGCTGGCCATGGCCGCCCGCCTGGCCCTGGACGACCCGGCCTGGCAGGCGGTGCTGGCGGCCATGCGCGAGATCGGCGCGCGCTTCGACTATGACATCGCCCGGGCGCCGCTTGCGACGCCGACGCCGGCGCCGCCTCCCGCGCAGGAAAGCAAGTTCGGCATGCAGCTCGTCAGCGACCACGGCGCCTTCCACGAGATGGAGCAATTGCGCGAATTCGCGCACCATGCCCAGGCGTTCGGCGTCACCGACCTGGTGCGCGTGGCGCGCTACGACAGCGGCGCCGACCTCTGTCGTTTCACCCTGGTTCCGGCGCGGGAGCAGGATGCCGCGCGCCGCGACCGGGTCTTCGACGCCGCCTCCCGGACCATCACCCGCTTCGTCTTCGACGGCCGCGTCTACCGCGGCGGCATCCCGCCGGAATCCGACGGCTGACACATGCATTGACTTGCGCCGCGCCGCGCCTGTATGGTCGGGCGCATGAACGAACGCCTAGACGCCATCGACCGGCAGTTGCTCAGCCTGCTGCAGGCCAACGCCCGTGAACCCGCCGCCATCCTGGCGCGCAAGCTGGGGTTGGCGCGCACCACGGTGGTGGCGCGCATAGCCCGCCTGGAACGCGAGAACATCGTGGCAGGCTACGGGGTGCGCCTGGGGCGCTTGCTTGAAGAAGCCGCGGTGCGTGCGTATTGCTTCATCAGCGTGCTGCCCAAGACGCCGGCCGCGGTGATCCGCGAACTGGAGAAAATGCCCGAGGTCGAGGAAGTCTCGTCCGTCAGCGGCCCCTACGACTACCTGATTTTCCTGCGCTGCGAAACCCACGAACAACTGGACGCGCTGCTGGACCGCATTGGCCTGATCGATGGCGTCAAGCAGACGCAGACCTCGATCGTCCTGAGCCGCAAGGTCGATCGGCGCAGCGCCGTGGGCGCGCCCTAGCGGCGCGCTGACCGGGCCGCCGGCAGCCGCCACGCGACGCCAGCCTTTCTCTGTATTGTGTATCCCGGGGACAGCGGGAGCGGCATAATGTTGTAATGTGAATTGTCGCCTTTTACGGATTCCCCATGTTCGCACGCCTTGCCCTCGCCTCCGCCTTGCTCGCCCTGCTGACCGCCTGTTCCAGCATGAGCGAAGTGACGCCCACCGGCAAGAACAGCTACAGCGTCACCTACAGTTCCGGCACGCAATTGCTGACCTGGGTCGAAATCAAGAACCAGGCGCTGCAGCGCGCCGACCAGTATTGCCAGTCGATCGGACGCAAGCTGCAAAAGCCAGCCATCACCTCGAACCACGCGACGGGCCTGGGCTCCAAGCGCGCCACCGTCACGTTCGAATGCGGCGAGGTCCCGCCGCCCAAGAGCGCGCCGCAGCAATAAGCCGGGAACGCATCGTGAAGACGCCCCCGCCCGTCGGCATCACCATGGGGGATGCCGCCGGCATCGGCCCCGAAATCGTCGTCAAGGCCTGCGCCCAGGGCTTGAATGCCCCCTGCGTGGTGTATGGCGACGCCGGCGCCTTGCGCCGCGCCGCCAGCGCGCTGGGCGCGCGCCTGGAGATCACCGAGATCGCGCGGGCCGGGCAGGCCAGCGGCGACGCCGGCCGCATCGAGGTGGTGAACTGCAGCCCCGCCCTGCCGCCCGACCTGCCCTATGGCCGGATCAGTGCCGCCGCTGGCCGCGCCGCCTACGACTATGTCTGCGCCGCCATCGACGACGCCCGGGCCGGCCACATCCGCGCCATCGTCACCGCGCCGTTGAACAAGAAATCGATGCACGAGGCCGGCATCGATTATCCCGGCCACACCGAAATCCTGGCCGAACGCTCCGGCACCGATGATTTCGCCATGATGCTGGCCAACGACGAGTTGCGCGTGCTGCTGGTGACCATCCATGTGGCGCTGGCCGACGTCATGGCGCGCATCACTCCCGAGGCCGAACTCATCGCCATGCGCCTGGCCGACCGCGCTTGCCGCCAGATGGGCATCGCGCGCCCGCGGGTCGCGGTCGCCGGGCTGAATCCGCATGCCGGCGAAGGCGGCAAGTTCGGGCGCGAAGACATCGACATCATCGAGCCTGCCATCCGCCGCGCGCGCAACGAGGGCATCGACGCCAGCGGCCCGTGGCCCGGCGACACCATTTTCATGCGAGCGCGCCGCGGCGAGTTCGACATCGTGGTGGCCCAGTACCACGACCAGGGCCTGATCCCGGTCAAGTACCTGGGCCTGGATCACGGCGTCAATGTCACGGTGGGCCTGCCGTTCGTGCGCACCAGTGTCGACCACGGCACCGCCTTCGACATCGCCGGCAAGGGGGTCGCCGACCAGGCCTCGCTGATCGCCGCGTTCGACCTGGCCCTGGCCATGACGCCCTGACCGTCCAAGCCCCCGCGTCTACAATACGCCCCGATTCCGGCGCCCGTCGCGCGCCGCTGCTTTTCCTCCCCGTCCCTATCTCCATGTCACGCCTTGCCCGCCTCCTGCCCGACCGCTTCACCCTCTACCTGATCTGCACCGTCATCATCGCCAGCATCGTGCCCGCCCACGGAAAGGGCGTGGTGGTGTTCGGCTGGATCACCAACATCGCTGTCGGCCTGCTGTTCTTCCTGCACGGCGCGCGCCTGTCGCGCGAGGCCATCATCGCCGGCCTGACCCACTGGAAGTTGCATCTCACGATTTTCTCGGCCACGTTCCTCATGTTCCCGCTGCTGGGCCTGGCGCTCAAGCCGGTGCTGGAACCGCTGGTCACCCCCGAGCTCTATCTCGGCATCCTGTTCCTGTGCTGCCTGCCGGCCACCGTGCAGTCGGCCATCGCCTTCACCTCGATGGCGCGCGGCAACGTGCCGGCGGCGGTCTGCAGCGCCTCGGCCTCGAGCCTGCTGGGGATTTTCCTGACGCCGCTGCTGGTGGGCACCGTGGTCGCCAACGCCGGCAGCGCGCCGATCTCGTTCGATGCGGTCGGCAAGATCATGTTGCAGCTGCTGCTGCCGTTCGTGCTGGGGCAGTTCGCCCGCCGCTGGATCGGCGCCTGGGTGCACAAGCGCAAGGCGATGCTGAAGTTCGTCGACCAGGGTTCGATCCTGCTGGTGGTCTATACCGCGTTCTCCGAAGCCATCAACGAGGGCCTGTGGAGTTCCACGCCGATCCCGGCGCTGCTGGGCCTGGTGGTGTGCTGCGCCGTCATCCTGGCGCTGGCGCTGGGCCTGTCGGCGCTGGCCGGCAAGATGTTCGGCTTCAACCTGCCCGACCGCATCACGCTGCTGTTCTGCGGCTCCAAGAAGAGCCTGGCCAGCGGCATTCCCATGGCCCAGGTGCTGTTCGCCGGCCATGCGGTGGGCGCCATCGTGCTGCCGCTGATGCTGTTCCACCAGATCCAGCTGATGGTCTGCGGCGTGCTGGCCGCGCGCTACGGCAAGCGCCCCGAAACGGACGAGTGAATCGCCGTGCCCGCATGAAAAAACCGCGCTCGGGCGCGGTTTTTTTTGGGGGGCCGGGCGCCGGGCGCTCAGTACATGTCGCGCGGCTGCGCGCCGGAGAAGTTCAGGAAGCGCGTGCTCGAACCCTGGAAGGTCAGGCGCACCGTGCCGATCGGGCCGTTACGCTGCTTGCCGATGATGATCTCGGCGGTGCCCTTGTCCGGCGAATCGGGGTTGTAGACTTCGTCGCGGTAGATGAACAGGATTACGTCCGCGTCCTGTTCGATGGCGCCCGATTCGCGCAGGTCGCTCATCACGGGGCGCTTGTTGGGACGCTGTTCCAGGCTTCGGTTCAGCTGCGACAGCGCGATCAGCGGACAGTTCAGTTCCTTGGCCAGGCCCTTGAGCGAACGGCTGATTTCCGACACCTCGGTGGCGCGGTTCTCGCCCGAACCGTTGCCCGACATCAGCTGCAGGTAGTCGATGATGATCAGGCCGAGCTGGCCGCACTGGCGCGCCAGGCGCCGCGCGCGGGCGCGCACTTCCATCGGGCTGAGCGCGGGCGATTCATCGATGTAGACCTGCGCGTCCTGCATCAATTGCACCGCGTGGGTCACGCGCGGCCAGTCCTCGGCGATCAGTTTGCCGGTCCGCATGCGGTGCTGGTCGAGCAGGCCGACCGAACCCAGCATACGCATCGCCAGCTGCACCGCGCCCATTTCCATCGAGAATACCGCCACCGGCAGGCCCTCTTCGATGGCCACGTGTTCGCCGATGTTCATCGAGAACGAGGTCTTGCCCATGGACGGGCGGCCGGCCACGATGATCAGGTCGCCGCCCTGCATGCCCGAGGTCATCTTGTCGAGATCGGTGAAACCGGTGGGCACGCCAGTCACATCAGAAGTGCTTTCGCGGTGATAGAGCTCGTCGATGCGTTCGACCACCTGCGTCAGCAGCGGCTGGATTTCCTGGAAGCCGGCGGCGCCGCGCGCGCCTTCCTGGGCAATCTGGAACACCTTGGACTCGGCCTCGTCCAGCAGCTGGCGCGCTTCCTTGCCCTGCGGATTCATGGCGGCCGAGGAGATCTCGTCGGCGATCGACACCAGCTTGCGCAGCATGGCGCGCTCGCGCACGATTTCGCCATAGCGGCGGATGTTGGCGGCCGACGGCGTGTTGTGCGCCAGCGCGTTCAGGTAGGCCAGGCCGCCGGCGTCCTCGGCCTTGCCGGCGCTGACCAGCGATTCATGCACCGTGATGACGTCGGCCGGACGCGCCAGGCCGATCAGGCGGGCGATGTGGTGCCAGATCAGCCGGTGGTCGTGGCGGTAGAAGTCCTCTTCGACCAGCACGTCGGCAATACGGTCCCAGGCTGCGTTGTCCAGCAGCAGGCCACCCAGCACCGACTGCTCCGCCTCGATCGAATGGGGAGGAACGCGCAGGTATTCGAGCTGGGAATCGGCAGGTGTGTTCATGGCTTCAATAGTAACGGCTGCAGGATATCCGCGACGCGGAAGAAACCCTGCACATCGCGCGACGGCAGCCGGCCCAGGAGCGGGCGCAACGGCGTGGCGATGAAGGAAAGCACCCGGGTCAGGCGGCGCAGGCGCGCCTTGACCTCGGGATCGGGATTGCACTCGAAATAGACTTCCAGCGCCAGTTTACCCAGGGTGCGGCCGACCTCGTCGGGCAACTTGCGCAACGATGCCAGCGACGCCAGCATCTGGAACAGATCATAGGCCTGCGCCAGCGGCCGCGACAGCGTCGAACCGATGTTTTCCTCGAAGTCGATGCGCCACAACTCGCCATCCTGCAAGGTGATGTTGCGGATCTGGGCGCCGCCATGCCACAGCCCACGGGCGTGGAAGGCGGCCAGGTCGGTCGCGGCCGCCCGCGTCAGCCACAGGCGCGAGGTGGTGTCTTCGTTGCGGATCAGGTCGGCCAGGTCGTCGCCGACGAACTCCAGCACCAGCAGCCCCTCTTCCTGCCACCAGACCTCGGGCACGCGGCAGCCGGCCTGCAGCAATTGCTTCAGGCGCCGGGCCTCATGCTCCAGGCCGTTGCGCAACAGGATGCCGGGCCGCGGGAATTCGCCCAGGAACAGCTTGCACCCCAGCCCAAGGAACAACGCGCGCGCATAGCGCAACACGTAGCTCACGCCGCTCGCCAGTCCCGGGCGCCGGCGCTTGACGATGCAGCGCACCCCATCGATGGTCGCATCGCGCACCGACGGCTCGCGCTCGGCGTCCAGGCTGTCGAGCCAGGCTCGCAATCCGGCGGGGGCGTTGTGGTGGACGGGCGGCTGGGTCAAGAGGTCCTCGAAGGAAACGGCGTGGGAGACAAGCGTGCAGCCCGCAAGACTACACGCAAATGGCGGCGGGTACCGCGACGGAACACAAGCCGCAAAGAAAAAAAGCCGGCGCGCGGGCCGGCTTTTTTTCTACCGCGGGGCGAGGCTTACGACAGTTCGCCTTCGACCAGCACCGTGACGTCGACGGTCACGTCGGCGTGCAGGGCGACCTGGATCGGGAACTCGCCGATGGCCTTGAGCTGGCCGTTGGGCATGCGCACCTGGGCCTTTTCGATGCCTTCGAAACCGGCCTTCTTCAGACCTTCGGCGATGTCGGCGTTGGTGACCGAGCCGAACAGACGGCCGTCGACGCCAGCCTTCTGGACGATCTTCAACTGGTAGCCGTTGACGCGCTCGCCCAGGGCCTGGGCGGCGGCCAGCTTCTCGGCCTGGATCTTTTCCAGTTCGGCGCGGCGGGCTTCGAATTCCTTCAGGGCGGCGTCGGTTGCGCGACGGGCCTTCTTCTGGGGAATCAGGAAGTTGCGGGCGTAGCCATCACGCACGCGGACGACTTCGCCGAGGTTACCCAGGTTGACGACTTTTTCGAGCAGAATAACTTGCATTTCAGTGCCCCGGATTAGTTGTGGTTGTCGGTGTAAGGCAACAGGGCCAGGAAGCGCGCGCGCTTGATGGCGGTGTCCAGCTGGCGCTGGTAGATTGCCTTGGTGCCGGTCAGGCGAGCCGGGATGATCTTGCCGTTTTCTTGCACGAAGTCGCGCAGGGTGTCCAGATCCTTGTAGTCGATCTCTTCGACGCCGGCGGCGGTGAAGCGGCAGAACTTACGACGCTTGAAGAGCGGGTTCTGCTGCGTGAATTTGCGTTTTTCCTTGCGTTTTCCGAAGAAAGCCATGATATGTGCCTTATGTTTGAGAGGACCGGGTCTGCCTTGATCGGGCCCGACTCCCCGTAACCTATCCGTATTCAGAAGGCGCTCTCGCGCCCGTTGCCCTTCCCGTCAAGCCACCAGCGGATCGCGTCCTGCGCTGCCGCTGATCCTGCGCGCCTGCTGCAGATGCAGCTTGAACTTCACGGAGTCCTTGCGCACCGGGGCCAGAAACCCCTGCACCTGCAATTCGGACCCCAGCGCCGTTCCTTGCAACAGCAACGCCAGATCGCCCAGTGCCACGGCCGAGATCGTCAGTTCGACACGGCGCGGATGGCCGGCTTCGATGACCTCGGATTCGTGCGCCAGCACCATTTCCAGGGCTGGCAGACCGGCGGGAGTGTGGCGCAAAGGCTCGCATTCGAGAACGCGGGCGCTGAGTTCCAGCTTGTTCATCCTGCCAGGCACCAAGGGGACTTCATGGGATGGGCTCTGCCTGAGCCCTGCTTACTCGGCCTGAGCCGCGACAGCTTCCGCCGAAGCCTTGCGGGCTTCTTCGCGCTCGACCGACTTCATCATGATCGAGGGAGCGGTCTGGGCCTTCTTGGTCTTGATGACCAGGTGGCGCAGCACGGCGTCGTTGTAGCGGAACGAGTGTTCCAGCTCATCCAGCGTGGCTTGGCCGCACTCGATGTTCAGGCAGACGTAGTGAGCCTTGACGAGCTTCTGGATCGGGTAGGCCAGTTGACGGCGGCCCCAGTCTTCCAGGCGGTGCACCGAGCCGCCTTGGCCCGTGACCAGCGCTTGGTAACGCTCGACCATGGCGGGCACTTGCTCGCTTTGGTCGGGGTGAACGATAAACACCACTTCGTAGTGACGCATGAGTAAAACTCCTTGAGGATGTCTTGCCCGCCGTCCGCCCGACACCGTCATCAGTCCGCGCACACATCGTGTTCGCGATCCGTTCCGGCTTTCCAGTGCTTTCTCTATCACTGGTCTTTTTCTTCGAGGCGTATGGCTTGCAAGGGGCAGCCCGCTACCCAAAAAACATGGGCGGTCGAGCAAGAAAGCTCTCGATTATCGCCGATCGGGCCACTGGGCGCAAGCCAGCGGCGCTCAGGAAATCGGGGACGCGTTATCCGGTCCCACGGGATGCGGCGCAGCCGCCACACCGATCGGCTGCGGCCGGCTGACCAGGCTGACCATCACGTAGCTGATGATCATGAGCAGGAACCACGAGCCCAGCTTGGCAATGGATACCAGTTCCCAGCCCTGCGACTGGTTGGGATAGCGCCAGGCGTTGGCGAAGGTGCCGATGTTCTCGGCGAACCAGATGAACAGCGCCACCAGCACGAAACCCAGCAGCAACGGCATGCGGCGGTAGTCGCGCCAGATGCGGAAATAGACCCAGGTGCGGGCGAACAGCAGCGCCGTCAGGCCGAACAGCGCCAGCCGGAAATCCACGATGAAATGATGGGCGAAGAAATTCACGTAGATCAGCACCGACAGCGCCAAGGTCGCGGCCAGTGGCGGATGGGCGCGGAAGCGGAAGTCGAACAGGCGCCAGACCCGCGCCAGGTAGCTGCCGACCGCGGCATACATGAAGCCGGTGAAGAGCGGCACGCCGCCGATGCGCAGCACGCTGGCCTCGGGGTAGATCCAGGAACCGGCCGCCGTCTTGAACAGTTCCATGCCGGTGCCCACCACATGGAACATCAGGATGACCTTGGCCTCGCTCCAGGTTTCCATGCGCAGGGCCAGCAGCGCCGCCTGGATCGCCAGGGCCGCCAGCGTCAGGAAATCGTAGCGCGCCAGCCAGGCGTCCTTGGGATACCACCAGTGCGTGCCCAACAGCAGCGCGCACATCAGGCCGCCGAACAGGCAGGCCCAGGCCTGCTTCACGCCGAAGCGGAAGAACTCGTAGAAGGCGACGCCCAAACGACCGCGGCCGGCCAGATGATCGGCCAGCCGCGCTTCCCACCCCTGCAGTCTCGCGATGAGCGGCCAGTCATTGGCCGCCGGATGCCGCACGGAGGGCTCAGCCTTCCACCACGGCGTAGGCCGAGTGGTTGTGGATCGATTCGAAGTTCTCGGCTTCGACGCGGTAGCGCGCGATGCCGGGATGCGCGTTCAGGCGGGCCGCCACGTCGCGCACCAGGTCCTCGACAAACTTGGGGTTGTCGTAGGCGCGCTCGGTGACGTACTTCTCGTCGGGGCGCTTGAGCAGGCCCCAGAGCTCACACGAGCCTTCGTCTTCGATCAGGCGGATGACGCCGTCCATGCTGATGTCGGATTCCAGGATGGCCGAGACCGTCACATGCGAGCGCTGGTTGTGCGCGCCGTATTCGGAGATGGCCTTGGAACACGGGCACAGGCTGGTCACCGGCACCTGCACCACCAGCTCGAACTCGACCTGATCGCCCTGGGCACGGGCGATCCACTGCACTTCGTAGTCCAGCAGGCTCTGCACGCCGGAGATCGGCGCCGACTTGTTGATGAAGTACGGGAAAGCCGCGGTGATGTCGCCGCGCTCGGCATGCAGCAGCGGCAGCATGTCGGCCGCCATGGCGCGGAACAGCGTCGGCGTCATGGGGGTGCTGCGGTACTTTTCCAGCAGCGCCACGAAGCGGGACATGTGCGTCCCCTTTTCTTCGGGCGGCAGCGCCACCGTCAGGGTCCAGTTGGCCACGGTGCCCTGGGGCGAACCATCGGCGTTCTCGATGAGCATGGGGTGGCGCACGCCACGGATGCCCACGCGCTGGATCGGGATGTGCCGCGTGTCCGTCGAACTCTGGACGTCGGGCATCACGATGGCGGGGTCGATCGGAGAATTCATTTCGGCTTACCAGTCTGGGCGACGAGCGTGGCGTGAACACGCAGACCCAGGAATCTTTAGGAGGGGGCCATTATCGCCCAAAGTCCCGCCAGCGCCAGGGAAAACCCTTTCATTCGTAGGCTGTCGGGGCCGGAACACACTGTTTCGCCACACGGACCAAACCACCGGGCCGGTCCGAGGGTGCGCGCAATCAGGCCAGCAGCGCGGCGTAGCGCGTCCGGATCGATTGCTCGATGCCCGCGGCATCCAGGCCGATTCCGGCCAGCAGCGCCAACTGATCGCCGTGGTCGATGAATTCGTCGGGGAAGCCCAGTTGCAGCACCGGAATCGAGACGCCTTCGGCGGCCAGCACCTCCAGCACCGCGCTGCCAGCGCCGCCCATGATCGCGGCGTCCTCGATCGTCACCAGCGCGTCGTGGCGGCTGGCCAGGTCAAGGATCAGCGCGCGGTCGATCGGCTTGACGAAGCGCATGTCGGCCACGGTGGCATCCAGTTTTTCGGCCGCCGCCAGCGCTGGCTGCAGCAGCGTGCCGAAGCCGAGAATGGCGATCTTGCGGCCTTCGCGCCGCACCACGCCGCGGCCCAGCTCGACCGTGTCCAGGCCGGCCGTTTCCGCCGCGCCGCAGCCCGCGCCGCGCGGATAGCGCACCGACGCGGGGCCGGGATACTGATAACAGGTGGACAGCAGCAGGCGGGTTTCGTTTTCGTCCGAGGGCGTGGCCACCACCATGTTCGGCACGCAGCGCAGGAAGGCGGTGTCGTAGTTGCCGGCATGGGTGGCGCCGTCGGCGCCGACGATGCCGGCGCGGTCGAGCGCGAAGGTGACGTCCAGGTTCTGTAGCGCCACGTCGTGGATCAGCTGGTCGTAACCGCGCTGCAGGAAGGTCGAGTAGATAGCCAGCACCGGCTTCTGCGCTTCGCAGGCCACGCCGGCGGCGAACGTCACGGCGTGCTGCTCGGCGATGCCGACGTCGAAGTAGCGTTGCGGGAAGCGCTTCTCGAATTCGACCAGGCCGCTGCCTTCGCGCATGGCGGGCGTGACAGCCACCAGGCGCGGATCCTGCTGGCCCATGTCGCAGAGCCAGTCGCTGAATACCTGGGTGAAGGTGCGCTTGCCCGGCGCCTTCGATTGCTGGATGCCGACGGCGGGATCGAACTTGCCCGGGCCGTGGTACAGCACCGGGTCGGCCTCGGCCAGCTTGTAGCCCTGCCCTTTCTTGGTGACCACGTGCAGGAATTGCAGCCCTTGCAGCGCCTTCAGGTTCTGCAGCGTCGGCACCAGCGCGTCGAGGTCGTGGCCGTCGATCGGGCCGACGTAGTTGAAGCCGAATTCCTCGAACAGCGTGGCCGGCGTGACCATGCCCTTGGCGTGTTCCTCGAAGCGGCGCGCCAGCTCCAGCACCGGCGGCACATGTTGCAGCACGGCGCGGCCGACGTTCTTGGCGGCGGCGTAGAAGCGGCCGGACATCAGGCGCGCCAGGTAGCGGTTCAGCGCCCCCACCGGCGGCGAGATCGACATGTCGTTGTCGTTCAGGATCACCAGCAGATTGATGTTGGCGGTGACGCCGGCATTGTTCATGGCCTCGAAGGCCATGCCGGCGGACATCGCGCCGTCGCCGATCACGGCGATGTGCTGGCGCTGCACGCCAGCGTTACGCGAGGCCACCGCCATGCCCAGCGCGGCCGAGATCGAAGTGGACGAATGCGCGGTGCCGAAGGCGTCGTACTCGGATTCGCTGCGCTTGGGAAAGCCCGAGATGCCGCCCTGCTGGCGCAGCTTGGCCATGCCGGCGCGGCGTCCGGTGAGGATCTTGTGCGGGTAGGATTGGTGGCCCACGTCCCAGACGATGCGGTCATGCGGCGTGTCGAAGACCTGATGCAGGGCCAGCGTCAGCTCCACCGTGCCCAGGTTCGACGACAGGTGGCCGCCGGTCTTGGAGACCGACTCCAGCACGAAGCCGCGCAACTCGTCGGCCAGGCGCTTGAGCTCGCGACGATCCAGGCGCTTGAGGTCTGCCGGGGATTGGATGCGGTCCAGTAATTCTGTCGTCATGCTTGTATGGGGTTCGTATGCCCGGCCTGCGGCCAGCCCGGACGGGTCACGGTTCAGCGGTCTCGGAGGACGATGAAATCAGCCAGTTCGGCCAGGCGCGAACCGGCATCGCCCAACGGCTCGAGCGCGGCCAGCGCGGCTTCGCGCAGCTCGCCGGCAAAGGCGCGGGCCTCGTCCAGGCCCAGCAGCGAAACGTAGGTCGGCTTGTTTTCGGCAGCGTCCTTGCCCGGCGTCTTGCCCAGGCTGGCGGAATCGGCGGTCACGTCGAGGATGTCATCCACCACCTGGAACGCCAGCCCCATGGCCTGCGCATAGACGTCCAGCGCCTGGCGCGAAGCCGAACTGGCGCCGGCGACGATGCCGCCCAGCGCCACGCTGCAGGCCAGCATGGCGCCGGTCTTCATGCTGTGCATCAGTTGCAGGTCGTCGCGCGACAGCGAACGGCCGACGCTGAACAGGTCGATGGCCTGGCCGCCGGCCATGCCCTGGCTGCCCGCGGCGCGCGCCAGCGACTGCGTGGCCTGCACGATCAGCGCCGGGGCGATCGGCATGGAGGCAAGCAATTCGAAGGCCAGCGGCTGCAGCGCGTCGCCAGCCAGCATGGCGGTGGCTTCGTCGAACTGCACGTGGGTGGTGGGGCGGCCGCGGCGCAGGACGTCGTCGTCCATGCAGGGCAGGTCGTCGTGCACCAGCGAATAGGCGTGGATCAGTTCCACCGCCGCGGCGGCGCGGTCCAGCGAGGCCTCGACGGCCAGCACGCTGCCGCTGACCGGGCAGGCCTGGCCGGCGGCGTAGACCAGCGCGGCGCGCACCCGCTTGCCGCCGCCGAGCACGGCGTAGCGCATGGCTTCATGCAGGCGGGCGGGCACGGCGTCGGCGGGCGGCAGGAGATCGTCGAGCACGTCTTCGACATGCCGCACGCGGCCCTGCAGCCACTCCGGGAAAGCGAGTTGTATTTGCTTCATCCGATTCTTATTCGTCATCCAGCGCCGCCGGATCCAGCGGGCGCAGCAGGTCGCCCTCGAGGACCTTGACCTGTTGTTCGGCCTGGGCCAGGCGGTCCTGGCAGACGCGCGTCAACGCCACGCCGCGACGGTACGCGGCCAGCGATTGCTCGAGCGGCAGCGAACCGTCTTCCATGGCCGCGACCAGCGATTCGAGTTCGGCCAGGGCCGTTTCGAAATCCTGGGGCAAGGGACGGTCGTCGGTCTGCGGATCGGCTTGTGCGGGTTTGGCCAAACGGGTCTCCGAGGGCGCTAGGGGTGGATCAATCCGTGAATTGTACGAGATACCACGGTCGCGCCACGCCGCGCCTTTGCGCTCAGGCGGGAGCGCCCGCCAGGCCCGCGATGGCGGCCCGCAGCGCCGGCGCCACCTGGGTGCGCAACCCGGCCTCGGGCAGCAGGCCTTCGGGGCCGCCGCAACTCATGACGAACACGCCCTCCCCGGTCACGGACGTGAATGGCACCGCCACGGCATTGATGCCCGACTGCCACTCGCCGATCGCGAAGCAGCAACCCGTGTCGCGCAACTCGGCGCGGGCGCGCTCGATCGCGGCAGCCGCTGGCGCGGCCGGCCCCAATCGTTCCATCACGTCGGCGCAGGCCGCCGCCGGCAGGCTGGCAAGGTAGGCGCGGCCCATGGCGCTGTCGAGGCTGGCGCGATAGCCCACCGGCAGGCGCAGGTAGAGAGCGGACGAACCATGGATGGCCTCGACGTAGGTCATGGCGTCGCCGTCGAAGGCGCCCAGGGCCACCGCGCCGCCGGTTTCGCGCGCCAGGTCGGTCATGGAGGCCTTGGCCAGCTCGCGCACCTCCAGCCCGGCCAACAGGCCGAAGCCCAACGCCAGCACGCCATAGCCCGGCGAGTACTTGCCGGTATCGGGGTGATAGCGCAGGTAGCCCAGTTCGGTGAGGGTGTAGGTAATGCGGCTGATGGTGGGCTTGGGCAGGCCGGTCAGGCGGGCCAGATCCAGGTTGCCCAGCGCCGCCACGCCGGGCCGGAAACAGCGCAGCACCTCCAGCCCGCGCGCCAGCGCGGTGATGAAATCCGGTGATACCGGCCCCTCGCCCACGGCCCCCGCCCGCTTGCGGCGCGCCGGCGCGCTCAATTCAAGCTTCTGGTCGGGCTTGGCGGCGGGATGGGGAATGCGCTTGGGGTCAGAAAAAGATTGCATTTCTATTCGCTTCGTTTTTATAGTTTATTTCGAATAACAAAACTAAATTCCAATATTCGGAATTTAACACACACGCGATTTCAAGGGGAAAACATGATTCGCAAGCGCTACCCATTCCTGGCGGGTTTACTGCTCAGCGTCGCCGCGCTGGGCGCCCAGGCCGATTCCTATCCGTCGCGTCCGATCAAGGTCGTGTCGCCGTTCCCGGCAGGCGGCGCCACCGACGTACTGACCCGGGTGCTGGCCGAGCGCATGGCCAAGACGCTGGGACAGCCCATGATCGTCGAGAACAAGGCGGGCGCCGGCACCTCGATCGGCGCCGCCTTCGTGGCGCGCGAGACGCCGGACGGCTACACCATCCTGATGGCAACCAACTCCACCCTGGTGACCAACCGCTACCTGTATAAGGAACTGCCCTACGATCCCGACGGTTTCGCGCCGATCGGCATGGTCGGGGTGGGCCCGCTGGTGCTGCTGTCCAGCCCCAAGCGACCGTTCAACAGCACGGCGGACGTGGTCGCGTACGCCAAGCAAAACCCGGGCAAGCTGACCTTCGCCACCTTCGGCGCTGGCACCTCGTCGCACCTGGCGGGCGAACTGTTCAAGGAACGCGCCGGCATCGACATCCTGCACGTGCCGTTCAAGGGCGCGACCCAGGCCCTGCCGGCGCTGATCAGCGGCGACGTCGACCTGTTCTTCGACATGGTCGCCACCGGCATGCCGCAGGCCGAGGCCGGCAAGGTCAAGGTGTTCGCCATCACCAGCCCCAACCGCCTGGCCACCGAATCGAAACTGCCGACCCTGGCCGAGCAGGGCTACGCGGGCTTCGACATGACCGCCTGGTTCAGCTTCGTGGCGCCCAAGGGCACGCCGGCCCCGGTGCTGGAAAAGCTGCAGGCGGCCCTGGCAGATACGCTCAAGGACGAAGCCGTGAAAAAGCGCATGCTGGAGATGGGCATCGACCCGCGTTCCGGCAGCCCGTCGGAATTGGCCCGGCAGATCAGGAACGAGCAGCCCATCGTGTCGCAACTGATCAAGCAGGCCAATATCGTCCTGCAATGACGGCCACCGCCGTTTCGTGACAAAAGGTTCACGGACCCGCAACGTCCGCGAACCGGCGCCCAGGGCGCCCCTAGACCGACAGCGCCCGCGCGGCCCTGTCGGTTTTTCATGCGCAACCTAACCCCTGGATACAGTACCCCCGCCGCCCCGGCTGCTAAGGTGAAAAGCGAGGACGGCCGCCGCGCCCTCCCCCGCCTTACTTGTCTCCGGGAGTCCGATGCCTTTGACCGATGACCGCTACGCCCGACTGGATGCCGCCCGCTGGCTTGCCGCCGCGGCGGTGGTGCTGCTGCACAGCGCCGCCCTGATCGTCAGCGAACCGGCGGCGTTCGGCAATGGCGCGTGGCTGGCCGCCAATCTCTACGATTCGGCGGCGCGCTGGTGCGTGCCGGTGTTCGTGATGGTCAGCGGCGCCCTGCTGCTCGATCCCGACAAACCGCAGGACGCGCGCCGCTTCTACAGCAAGCGGGCGACGCGGATCCTGACGCCGCTGGTGTTCTGGAGCCTGTTCTACCTGGCCTGGCGCACCGGCCTGGACTGGTGGGACGATGGCCACGTCGATTTCTCGTTCTGGCCGCGCAAGGTCGCCCAAGGGGAACCTTATTACCACCTCTGGTATCTCTACATGATCGTGGGGCTGTACCTGTTCGCGCCGCTGGTGCGGCTGCTGTATGCGCGCAGCAGCCCGCGCTCGCGTTCGCTGTGGGTGGTGGGCATTCTGAGCCTGGCCATCCTCGATGCGCTCTATCGCCGCGCCCTCGGCGCGCAACCCGGTTTCTTCCTGACCTGGTTCCTGCCCTACCTGGGCTATTTCGTCGCCGGGCGCCAGATCTTCGACGGCGAGCTGCGCGTGCCCCGGCCGGCCCTGGTGCTGGCCGCGAGCGTGGCGGCCACGGCTCTGGGCGTGTACACCATGTCCAGCAACCGAACGCTGAACACCTATTTCTACGACTACTTCAGCCTGACCGTGCCGTTCATGTCGCTGGCGGCATTCCAGCTCATCGTCTCGTCGCCGCGGCTGCCGCGATTGGCGTCGCTGGCTCCGCTGACCTTCGGGGTCTACCTGATCCATCCGGTGTTCCTGGATGTGGCGCACCGGGCCGGCGCCATCAGCGGCGCGCGCCGCGACGCCTGGGTCGTGCCCCTGTTGACCCTGGCGGTGTTCGCCTTGTCCGCCGCCAGCAGCTGGTTGCTGCGGCGCCATCCCGCCACCCGCAGGCTGGTCTGAAAAACCTACGATGCGCAAGGTTATTCAGGTTTTGCGCGCGGTCAAACCAGCGCGGCCGGATCTTCACTAAGCTTCACCGATCTTCACGGGCGTGGGGAAAAGGGTTGGGGTACAATTGACGGCTTACTTGATCGGCCAGACACCGATTTTTCTTCGCGCCAGAACGGATTTAGCCACCCCTCTTGCATACCGCGATTGCAAAACACGACAGCGCTCAAACGCGCAATAGTGAGGCAGCAGTGGTGAAGCAACAGCGACGCAACAATGTCGCAACAGCGGCAGGGGATGTGACGAAGCTCAAGCCGTCCTGGCTTTTTAACGCCGGGCCGCCCCAGAAAGAGGCCCCCATTTGAGGGCAGGTCAGCCCAGCTGGTACGTAGTACACAGTGGGCGCGGCGTTGGGGGAAATATTCATCCGAGCGGAGGGAATCATGACCGACATCGGTCGGATGGCACATGTTGTGCCAGCTCGCACCCAGCTACCCGTCAGTGCTTACTTTGACGAAGCCCTCTTTGCCCGCGAGCAAGAACTCATTTTCAAGCAATCCTCGCTGTACGTCGGCCACCAGAAGCTGGTGCCCGAGGTCGGGGATTGGCGCACCTTGGCCCAGGAAAATGGAGGGCGCGTGCTGGTTCGCAACCAGCAGGGCGTTGAACTCATCTCAAATGTCTGCCGCCACCGCCAGGCATTGATGCTGGGCGGCCAGGCCGGCGACGTCACCGGCCATTGCAATTCGCACGGCAGCCTCAAGGCCACCGGCGGCAACATCGTCTGCCCGCTGCACCGCTGGACCTACAACAACCAGGGCGAGCTGCTGGGCGCGCCGCAGTTCGAGACCACGCCGTGCATGAACCTGCAGAAGTTCCGGCTGCGTGATTGCCATGGCCTGCTGTTCGAAGGCCCGCGCGACCCGGCCGCCGACATGGCGCCGCTGTTCGCGCGGCCCGAGTTCGACTTCGGCGATTACGTGCTGGACCACGTCGAAGTGCACCAGTGCAACTACAACTGGAAGACCTTCATCGAGGTGTACCTGGAGGACTACCACGTCGGCCCGTTCCACCCCGGCCTGGGCCGCTTCGTCACGTGCGACGACCTGACCTGGGAGTTCAACGACTGGTACAGCCTGCAGAAGGTCGGCGTGCATAACGCGCTGGCCCAGCCGGGTTCGGACGTCTACAAGCAATGGCACGATCGCCTGCTGTCGTTCCGCGATGGCGACGCGCCCGATTTCGGCGCGGTCTGGGTCACGTATTTCCCGACCCACATGATCGAGCTGTATCCGCACGTGCTGGTGCTGTCGACGCTGTATCCCAAGAGCCCGCAGGAAACCGTCAACGTGGTCGAGTTCTACTATCCCGAGGAAATCGCCGCCTTCGAGCGCGAGTTCGTCGAGGCGCAGCGCGCGGCCTACATGGAAACGGCGATCGAGGACGACGAGATCGCCGAGCGCATGGACGCCGGCCGCAAGGCCCTGATGCTGCGCGGCGTAAACGAGACCGGTCCCTACCAGTCGCCGATGGAAGACGGCATGCAGCACTTCCACGAGTGGTACCGCCGCATCATGCAGGAGCGGCTCTGAGGACACGCTCCGCCAACGCAAAAGGGCTCGCGATCGCGAGCCCTTTCTTTTTGGCGGGGCGGCAGTTCAGCGGCCGAGGGCGGCGGCGACCGTGCGCTCCCCGATCGCCAGCCCGACCGTCATGCCCACGCCCGAGTGCATCACCGCGACCGTGGTGGCGGCGTCCACCGGCATCACCGAGAACGGCGCCGGCCCATGCGTGCCATAGACGCCCTGCCAGCGCTCCAGCACCCGCAGCCGCGCCCCCAGCGCCTGCGACGCCAGGTCCAGCATGGCGTTATCGACGGCCTCGTCGTTGAACGGGAAGGCATCCTGGCCGTAGCGGTGCGAATCGCCGATGATCAGCTCGCCATAAGGCGTGGGGCTGATCAGCAGGTGGATGCCGTTTTCCAGCAGCATCGGCGTGCGCGCCTGGATCTGCTCGCGCAGCGCCAACGCCGACGGCAGGTCCGAGAAGGCGCCGTAGTGCACGCAGGACAGGCCAGTGAGCAGCGGGCGGTCCAGCGCCATGGGACGCGTCTCGAAAGCCGCGCGCAACATTTGCAGGCGCGTCACTTCCAGGTTCAGCGGCGCGAACAGTTCGGGCAGCAGCGTCAGATAGTCGTGGCCGGGGCAGACGAAGACGTGCGCACCGGTGAAGTCGCCCGCGGTGGTCGCGACCTGCCCTTGCTCGACGGCGCGCGCCAGGGTGCCGGTGACGAATTCGACGCCCAGCGATTCGGCCAGGTAGCGGGTGATGGCCGGCAAGGCCTCGCGCGAATAGATCTGCAGGTCGTCCAGCCCGCGCAGCGCGGCGCAGTGGTGCGCCAGCTGGCCGTCATACAGCTTTGCCACCTCACGGCCCGACAGCAGCTCGGCGCGATAGCCTTCCTGTTGCAGGCGGGTCCGGGCGAATTCGTCCAGCACGTCGGCCTCGCCGGCGTCGCGCGCCAGCACCAGCGCGCCGTTGGCGCGCACATGGAAGCCGGCCTGGGATGCCAGGTCCAGCCACAGCTCGCGCGCCTGCTGGGCGTGCGACAGCATCATGCCGGGGGCCTGGCCGGTGACGATCACCTGGCCGAAATTGCGGATGGTGGCGCCATGCGCCTGGCGGCTGCGTTCGATCACGGCCACCGACAGGCCGCGCTTGGCGGCGGCCCAGGCATGGGCGATGCCGAGCATGCCGGCGCCGACCACGACTACGTCGAATTTTTTCATTTGGAGAATGAGGCAGAAAGGTTGCGCGGGAAGCGCCCGCCCGGGCGCCCGCCCTGCCGCGGCGGCGTGGCCGCCGCGGTGGCCCGATTACTTCTTCTTGGGCTCGGACTTGCCGTCGTAGCGGCGGGTCCATTCGGCGATGATGCGGTCGCGGTTGGTGGCGGCCCAGACGAAGTCGTTCTTGATCATGCGCTTGGTCAGGTCGGCCGGCAGGTTGGGGTTGGAGGTGGCGATCGAGGGAATCGCCAGCACCGCGAAGTTGGCCTTGTACAGCTCGTTGGCCTCGCGGCTGGCCGAGAAGTCGGCCAGCTTGCGCGCGGCTTCCAGGTTCTTGGTGCCCTTGACGATGGCGGTGGCTTCGACTTCCCAGCCCAGGCCTTCCGACGGGAACACGGCTTCGACCGGCGCGCCGTCGGCCTTGAGCTTGGCGGCGCGGTAGTCGAACGACACGCCGATCGGGAATTCGCCGGCGGCCGCCATGTTGCACGGCTTGGAGCCCGAGTGCGTGTACGAACCGATGTTCTTGTGCAGGGCGTCCATGTAGGCCCAGCCCTTTTCTTCGCCGAAGATCTGCAGCCAGGCGCTGACGTCCAGGAAGCCCGTGCCCGACGAGGCCGGGTTCGGCATGACGATCTTGCCGGCGTAGACCGGCTTGGTCAGGTCCTGCCACGATTCGGGCTTGGGCAATTTCTGCTTTTCGGCTTCGACGGTGTTAAAGCAGATAGCGGCGGCAAAGCCGTCCATGCCGACCCAGGTGGGCTCGGCCTTGGCATCGCGCATGTTGGCGGCGATCTGGTCCAGGCCCTTGGGGGCGTAGGGCTGCAGCATGCCTTCCTTGTCCATCAGGCCCAGCGAGGTGCCGGCCAGGCCCCAGATCACGTCGGCCTTGGGGTTGCCCTTTTCGGCCAGCAGCTTGGCGGTGATGATGCCCGTGGAGTCGCGCACCCACTGGATCTTGATGTCGGGGTTGGCCTTTTCGAAGGCGGCCTGGTAGGCCTTGATCTGGTCGGCTTCCAGCGCCGTGTAGACGGTCAGCGTGGTCTCGGCGGAAGCGGCGCCGGTGATGCCGGCGAAAGCGGCGGCCAGGGCAAGCAGCGTGAAGCGTTTCATGAAGGTACTCCGTGGGTGGGCGGAAAAAGGGTGAGTCGGGTCGCCGCGGCCGGCCCATGCCCGCCGCGGTGCGTTGCGAAAAAAGGTTGGGTCAGGATCCCGGCGCCGGCGGCCTCAGGGGCGTTGGCCCGCCGCCAGGCGGGATTCGATATCGGCAATCACGCCGGGCAGGTCGGCCACGGTGTCGATCAGGTAATGCGGCGCGGCGCCGGACAGTTCGCGACCCGCGCGTTCGCGGGCCGCCCGGCGACCGTTGTCGTCCAGGCTCAGGTATTCGTCCAGCGTCAGGCCGGCGGCGTTGCCCGACAGCAGCAGGCCGACGGTCCACATGCCGGCGCGGCGGCCTTCCTCGATGCCGGGGGCGGTGTCGTCGACCTTGACGCAGCCGGCCACATCCGTCAGGCCCAGCTCCACGACGTTCTTGAGCGCCATGGCCGGCGCCGGGCGCGCGCGCGGCACGTCGTCGCTGGCGACGATGCAATCGGGTTCGAGGCCTTCGCCGGCGGCGCGCTCGACCACGCGGCGCATCACGCTGCCGGGGTAGCCTGAGCACGAGCCAATCTTCAGGCCGCGCTGGCGCAGCGCGCGCAGCAGCTCGGCCGCGCCGGGAATGGCGGCCGAGTACTGCGCCACCTTGTCCAACTGCATCGGCAGGAAGCGCTCATAGATGGCGGTGACGTCGTCGTCGGTCGGCAGGCGGCCGAACCGGGCCTGGTATTGGTTGGCGATGGCGGGCTCGTCGCACAGCGCGCGGATATGGTCCCATTTGCCCACGCCCATCGGGCCGCGGGCCTGTTCCAGCGTGACGTCCATGCCGAACTCGGCGAAGGCGTCGACGAACACCTTGGTCGGGGCGAACGAACCGAAGTCGACCAGCGTGCCGGCCCAATCGAAAATCACCGCTTCCAGGCGGACGGGCAGAGGCGAAACAGTCATGAGGGTCTTCCTTGCAGAATATTCAAATCAAAGGGCGGCGGGCCGGCGCCAGGCCTGGCTGCGCGCCACCAGGGCGCGACTGGCCAGGTGCAGCAGCAGCGCCGCCACCGCCGAGCTGGCCATGATCACGGTGCACATGGCGGCGGCCGGGCCGATGAAGCCGGCGTCATCCATGTTCAGCACCGCGACGGCGGCCAGCACCGTGGACGGGCTGTACAGGAACACCACGGCCGACACGGTGGTCATGGCGGAAACGAACAGGTAGCGGGCGACGTCGAGCGCGGCCGGCAGGCACATCGGCAGCGTCACGCGCAGGAAGGTGGTCATGCGCGGCACCTTGAGCGAGGCCGAGGCCGCCTCGAACTCCGGGTCCAGCGCGTTCAGCGCGGTGGCGGCCGTCAGGTGCGCGCTGGTGTAGAAGTGCACCACCGTGCACAGCACCAGCAGCGGCATGGTGCCGTACAGCACATTGAGCGGATTGGCGGCGCCGTTGAAGAAGAAGATGTAGCCCAGGCCCAGCACCAGGCCGGGCACGGCCATCGGCATCAGCGCCAGCATCCCCAGCACGCCGCGCAGGCCGCGCGCCGAGGCGCTGCGGGCCGGCACCTTTTCCATCATCCAGGCGCCCAGGAACACCACCACCGTGCCGATCAGCGCGGTGCAGAAAGCCAGTTCCAGGCTGTTGCGCCAGGCCAGCCAGCCGCCGCCATCCATGTTGTCGAAGTCGTACGAACGCAGCGACAGCGACAGGTTGTAGGGCCACATCTTCACGAACGAGGCCCACACCGCCACGCCGATGATCAGCAGCAGGAACCCGGCCATGCCGCCCGCCAGCAGCAGGAAGGCCGCGTCGCGCCGGCGGTTGGCGCCGGCCGCATAGGGCTGGGCGCGACCGCTCAACTGGGCGCCCTGGCGCGCCCGCAGGCGGCGGTCGAGCACGAAGGTCAGCAGCGCCGGCAGCAACAGCAGGATGCCGATGGCGGCGCCCTTGGGGAAGTTCTGCTGACCGACCACCGCCTTGTAGGCTTCCATCGCCAGCACGTTGTAGTCGCCGCCCACCACCTTGGGCACGCCGAAGTCGGTCACGGTCAGCGTGAACACCACGCAGCAGGCCGAGAACACGGCATAACGCGTGCCGGGCAACGTCACCGTCATGAAGGTGCGCAGCGGCCCCGCGCCCATCGCGCGCGCCGCGTCATAGAGGCGTCCATCGGCCAGCGTCAGGCCGGTCAGCAGGATCATCAGCGCGTGCGGGAAGGTGTAGAACGCCTCGCCCGCCACGATGCCCCAGAAACCATAGATGGTGGCGCCGCCGGACAGGCCTTTCAGCAGGCCCTGGTTGCCCAGCAGGTAGACCAGCGCGATGCCCGGCAGCAGCGACGGCGCCAGCAGCGGCAGCAGCGCGATGGTGCGCAGCAGGCCCTTGCCGGGAATGCGGCTGCGCGTCAGGGCATAGGCGAAGGCGTAAGAGCAGGGCACCACCAGCATCATGGTGACCACGCCCACCGTCAGGCTGCGCCCGACCATGCCCAGGAAACCGTCGGCGCCGATGATGCCCAGCACCACCGACAGGCCGGCCCAGTCGCCATTGGCATCGGTGACCGACTTGGCCAGGATGGCCACCAGCGGCAGGGCCAGGAACAGCGCCAGGCCCAGCGCCAGGGCGCCCTGCCCGAGCGTCAGCCCGAAGGCGCCGACCCAGGCGGGCAAGGGGCGGCGGCCAAGCGAGACAGCGGGGGCGTCGACAGGCGCGGACATGACGACGGGGGAACGGCCCGAAGCCGGATCAAGCGTAGGCGCGAATCGCATGGCGCGGCAGCTCCACCCAGCAACGGCTGGCAGCGTGAGGCCCAAGCAGGGCATCTCCGGTTTCAGGGGACACGATCGAGTGGACGGTGGCGCCGGGCACGCCTTCCAGGCGCAGCGCCAGGCGGTAGCCGCGGCCCAGGAACACACCATCCAGCACGTCGGCCAGCATGGTGTTGGGTTGCTCCGGACGCGCCACGCTCACGCGCACCGCCTCGGGCCGCACGAACAGCTTGCCGACGTTGCGCTCCAGCGCCTCGTCCACCGCCAGTTCCTGGCGGCCGACGCGGGCGTGGTGCGCATCGATGCGCTCGAACGGCAGCCAGTTGGCCTCGCCGACGAAATCGGCGATGAAGGCCGAGCCAGGCTGGCGATACAGTTCGCGCGGGGTGCCGAACTGCTCGATGACGCCGCCGTTCATGACGGCGATGCGGTCGGCCATGACCATCGCTTCCTCCTGGTCGTGCGTCACCATCAGCGTGGTGATCGACAGGCGCTTCTGCAGCGCGCGCAATTCGATGCGCAGGTGTTCGCGCACGCGGGCGTCCAGCGCCGACATCGGCTCGTCCAGCAGCAACAGGGACGGCGACGGCGCCAGCGCGCGGGCCAGGGCGACGCGCTGCTGCTGGCCCCCGGAGATCTGTCCCGGATATTTATGAGAGGCGCCGGCCAGGCCCACCAGCGTCAGCATTTCCTCGACCCGGTCGGCCACGTGCTTGCGATGGGCGCGCTTGCCGCTCAAACCGTAGGCCACGTTCTGGGCCACGGTCAGGTTGGGAAACAACGCGTAGGACTGGAACAGGATGCCGTAGTCGCGCTCCTGCGGCTCGGCATGGGAAATATCCCGGCCCGACAGCAAAATGGTGCCGCTGTCCTGGCGCTCAAGCCCGGCGATGGCGCGCAGCAGCGTGGTCTTGCCGCAACCCGACGGACCCAGCAGGCACACCAGTTCGCCAGCGCGAATATCCAGCGACACATCCGACAGCGCCGTATGGCTGCCGAAGCGCTTGACGAGATTGCTGACCGAAAGAAAGCCCCCGCGCGGCGCTCCGTGCGGCGGCGCGGCGCCGGTCGGAACAGTATTGGTATCGCGTTGGAGCTGTTGGGCCATGGGGCCTCCGGTCTGGGAACGAAGGCAGTATGGAAGGCGCGTATTGAGTGTTTATGACACTTCGCGCAAATGCAGTAATAAAAACATCAAATTATTTTGGTGTACTGGCGGTCTTGCGCAATCCGTCCACCAATTCATCCGTTTACAGGCCCTGCCCAACGTGCTCGTCGCCGAACTCAAATCCTTCTATGCCGTGGCTCGCTGCGGCACCGTCACCAAGGCCGCGGCCCAGTTGGGCGTCAGCCAACCCACGGTGACGGGGCAATTGCGCCAGTTGGAATCGCGCTATGGCGTCGAGCTGTTCCACCGGCAGGGCCGCGGCATGCGACTGTCGGATGCCGGGCACAGCCTGATGCCAATGGTCGAAAAGCTGGTGCAGCAGGAAACCGAGATCGATTTCCGGCTGCGCGACGCCAGCGACCTGCGCGAGGGCAACCTGCGCATCGGCGCCACCGGTCCGTACTACATCATGGACACGGTGCGCCGCTACAACCAGCTCTACCCGGGCATCGACCTGACCGTGGCCATCGGCAACTCGCAGAGCATGCTGCAGGCGCTGCACGACTATCGCATCGAGATTGCCACGTCCTCGTTTCTGATGGATGACAAGCATTTGTACCGCCGCATGATCGCGGCCGACCCGATCCGCGTGGTAACGCACCGCGGCCACCCGCTGGCGCGGCGCGGCAAGGTGGCGCTGGCGGACCTGGCCGACCACGCGCTGCTGCTGCGCGAACCCGGATCGATGACGCGCCAGCTGACCGAAGAGGCGCTGCAGGCGGCCGGCGTGACGGTCAAGCGCACGCTGGAAATCGGCAGCCGCGAATCGATCCGCCAGGCCATCCTGTGCGAACTGGGCATCAGCCTGATTCCCTCGCGTGAAATTCCGTCCCATCCCGAGCTGGCGGCCCTGGACATCGAGGGCGCCGACGTCGTGATGCATGAATACCTGTACTGCCTGCGCGAGCGCCAACCGGTGCAACTCATCGCGCGCTTTCTGGAGATGGCGCCGGCAGCCGGCTGATCCCAGGGATCACTGCCCGCCTCTTCCCCTTGCGGCCACTCAGGAGACAACCATGGCCTTGACCCTGCAGGACATCGAACAGCTTTTCCTGGAACGCGGGCACCGTTCCTATCATGGCGAATCCGTCAGCCATTTGCGGCATGCATTGCAGACCGCGACGCTGGCCGAACGCAATGGCGCCAATGCCCAATTGATCACCGCCTGCCTGCTGCACGACCTCGGGCACCTGATCGCCGACCATCCCGACACGCCCACGCTGCGCGGCATCGACGACAAGCACCAGTATTTCGTGCTGCCGTTCCTGCGCGGGCTGTTCAGCTCGGCGGTGCTGGACCCGATCCGGCTGCACGTGGAGGCCAAGCGCTACCTCTGCTATGTGGAGCCGCAGTATGAAGCGTCGCTTTCGGAGGATTCGAAGCGCAGCCTGGCGCTTCAGGGGGGCAGCTTCGATGCGGGCCAGGCGGTGGATTTCGCCAGCATGCCGGGCGCGCCGGATGCGATCCGCCTGAGGCGCTGGGACGACATGGCCAAGGTGCCGGGGCTGGCCACGCCGCCGCTGGACCACTTCCTGGAGATCGCCGAAAGCGTCTCCGGACGGGTCAAGCTGGCGGCGGTCTGGTAAGACCGCCACCCGCGCCGTCGGAATACCACGGCGCGGTTTCAGGCCCGGTTTGCGGCGGGGCCGGCCGGTGCGTTCACTCGCCCTTGGCCACCGGCCGGGACGGATCGCTGCACCACTCGCTCCACGAGCCCGGATAAAGCCGCGAGCCGGCCAGGCCGGCGATTTCCATCGACAGCAGGTTGTGGCAGGCGGTGATACCCGAACCGCACTGGTGCACGATGGCCGCGGGGTCGCGGCCATCCAGCAAGGCGGTGAATTCCTGGCGCAACTGCGCCGCGTCCTTGAAGCGGCCGTCGGCCTGCAGGTTCTGGCCGTTCGGACGATTCAGCGCGCCGGGGATGTGGCCGGCCACCGGATCCATCGGCTCGACCTCGCCGCGATAGCGGTTGGCGGCGCGCGCGTCGATCACGGTGAATCCGGGCCGGGCGATGTTGTCCAGCACCGCCTGCGCATCCACGCTGCCCACGAGCGGCGCCGCCGGCGTCACCGGCGCACTCGCCTGCACCGGCGCGGCCGCCTCGGTGGAGGTGGGCAGCCCGGCGGCCTGCCAGGCCTGCCAGCCGCCGTCGAGCACGGCGACCCGGTCGTGGCCCAGCCAGCGCAGCATCCACCACAGGTGCGCGGCGTACATGCCGCCGCTGGCGTCATAGGCCACCACCAGGGTTTCAGGCGTGACGCCGTGCGCCGCCATCAACGCGCCGAACTGGCCGCGGTCGGGCAGCGGATGGCGGCCGTTCTTGCCGGTCCGGGCGGCGGCCAGCTCGGTTTCGTGGTCGAGGTAGCGGGCGCCGGGAATATGGCCGGCGGCATAGGCCTCACGACCGGCCGCGTGATTGGTCAGGTCGTGGCGCACGTCGAACACGCGCACGTCCGCCGCGCCCAGGTGCGTGGCCAGGTCGGCCGCGGAAATCAGGGTCATCGTCATCGGAAATTCTCCTCTGATAGGGTCGGGTTGGCGGGATCAGGTCGGCTTGGGGTCACGCATGGTGCGCCAGACCGACAGCAGGCCCGCCGAAATGATCAGGCCCATCCCGGCCCAGGCCAGGCCGTCCAGGGTATCGCCCCAGAAACCCATGCCGAGCAGGGCCGCGAAGATGATCGTGCTGTATTGCAGGGCCGCGGTCAGCAATGCAGACCCCAGGCCGAACGCCCGCGTCATGGCCAACTGGCCGAACAGGCCCGTCACGCCCACGCCCAGCAGCGAGCTGTAACCGGTCCAGTCGGCCTGGCCCCAGCCCTCGAAGCCCAGGCCGGCGAAGCTGGAAGCGCACACCGCCACCGAAAAGAACAGCACCGTGCGCCACTCGGGCTCGCCGATACGGCCCAGCTGGCGGATCTGCATCATGGCGATGGCCGACATGGCGCCCGCCCCCAGGCCCAGCAGGGCAGCCAGCCACTGGTCTTCGTTGATGCTGGGACGCAGCACCGCGATCACGCCCAAAAAGCCCAGGGCCACGGCCGCGATCCGCACCGGGTCGCGCTGCGCCCCGCCCCACCCCAGCATCCAGCACGCGATGAACAGCGGCGCCGTGTAGTTCAGGCTGGTGGCGGTGGCCAGGGGCAGATGGGAGATGGCGAAGAAACCGAGCCACATCGAGGTGACGCCGGACAGGTTGCGCCACAGGTGCAGTTTCCAGCTGGTGGGCACGATCGACTGGCGCCCGGCGCGCGCCCAGATCAGCAACAGCACCACCGAAGGCAGGCCGCGGAACAGCACCACTTGCGGCAGCGTCGCGCCGTGCTCGGTGCCCAGCTTCACGAACGACCCCATGATGGCGAACATGGCGGACGCCAGCAACATCCAAAGTGCCTGCATTTGGGGGTCAGCGCTCAGGTGAAAGTGAGGGGGAAATAGGGGAAAGCGATACTATACTCTCCGTCACCGGGGGCGGCGCCGGCAGTCGGGGAACTGCTGCGCCGCGGCACAGTCCAATCCCGCACAAGTCCCGCTCGCTGAGGAACAAAAAAAGCATGAAACGCATCATCCTTTTCGTCATTACCAACCTGGCCGTCATGCTCGTGCTGTCGGCCACGCTGCGCATTCTGGGCGTAGACCGCTATCTGACCGCCAACGGCCTGAACCTGCAGGCGCTGTTGATCTTCTCGGTCGTGGTCGGCTTCACCGGCGCCATCATCTCGCTGCTAATCAGCAAGCCCATGGCCAAATGGAGCACCGGTGCCCAGGTGCTGGATCCGAACGCGCCGCGCAACCAGCGCGAGGCCTGGCTGCTGGACACCGTCCACCAGCTCGCCGATCGCGCCGGCATCGGCCGCCCGGAAGTCGCCATCTACGACGGCGCGCCCAACGCGTTCGCCACCGGCGCCTTCAAGAACGACTCGCTGGTGGCGGTGTCCACCGGCCTGCTCGAAAGCATGAGCGAAGAGGAAGTGGCCGCGGTGCTGGCCCACGAAGTGGCGCACATCGCCAACGGCGACATGGTCACGCTGACCCTGATCCAGGGCGTGGTCAACACCTTCGTGGTGTTCCTGGCGCGCGTGGTCGGCTACTTCATCGACCGCGTGGTGTTCAAGAACGAACGCGGCCTCGGCCCGGGCTACATGGTCACCGTGATCGTCTGTGAGATCATTTTCGGCATCCTGGCCTCGATCATCGTGGCCTGGTTCTCGCGCCAGCGCGAATACCGCGCCGATGCCGGCTCGGCCCACCTGATGGGCGCCCGCGAACCCATGATCCGCGCCCTGGCCCGCCTGGGCGGACTGGAGCCGGGCGAGCTGCCCAAGTCGTTCGAAGCCTCCGGCATCACCGGCAAGGGCGGCCTGGCGGCCATGTTCGCCTCGCACCCGCCGATCCCGGCCCGCATCGCCGCGCTGCAGAACGCCCGCGTGATCTGATCCCGGCAACGGCCCGCGAGAAAAGCCTCCGCGCCGCGCCAGCGGCTTGCTGCCCCCCGAAGGCGCGTTTTCATCCTGAAGCGGCCCGGCCATGAAAAAAAGCCCCTTGAGCGATCAAGGGGCTTTTTGTTTGGGGCACGCCCGCCTCAGCACTCGACGATATTCACCGCCAGGCCGCCGCGCGCCGTTTCCTTGTACTTGGTCTTCATGTCGGCGCCGGTCTCGCGCATGGTCTTGATGACCGAATCCAGCGACACGTAGTGCTGGCCGTCGCCGCGCAATGCCATGCGGGCGGCGTTGACGGCCTTGATCGAGGCCATGGCGTTGCGTTCGATACAGGGAATCTGCACCAATCCGCCGACCGGGTCGCAGGTCAGGCCCAGGTTGTGCTCCATGCCGATCTCGGCCGCGTTCTCGACCTGCTCGACCGAGCCGCCCAGCGCCGCGGCCAGGCCGCCAGCCGCCATCGAACAGGCCACGCCGACCTCGCCCTGGCAGCCGACTTCGGCGCCGGACAGCGAGGCGTTGTACTTGTACAGCAGGCCCACGGCCGCCGCGGTCAGCAGGAAGTCGCGCACGCCCTCGCGGTTGGAACCGGGGACAAAACGGTCGTAGTAGTGCAGCACCGCCGGGATGATGCCCGCCGCGCCGTTGGTCGGCGCCGTCACCACCCGGCCGCCGGCCGCGTTTTCCTCGTTCACCGCCATGGCGTACAAGTTGACCCAGTCCATCACCGACAGCGGATCGGACAGCGTGCGCTCGGCGCGCTGGGTCAGGTTGCGGTACAGCTCGGGGGCGCGGCGGCGCACCCGCAGCGGACCCGGCAGCTCGCCGTCGGCTTCGGGATAGTTGATGCCGCAGCCGCGCGAAACGCAGTCCTGCATCACCTGCCAGATGCGGTCCAGCCCGGCCGCGACCTCGCCGGCCTCGCGCCAGGTCAGCTCGTTCTTCATCATCAACTGGGCCACGCTCAGGCCGCTCTCGCGGCACATGGTCAGCAACTCGCGGCCGGTGCGGAACGGGTACGGCAACTGGTCGTGCGCGGCGATGACCTGGCTGTTGGACGCGCCCGCCGTCACCACGAAGCCGCCGCCCACCGACAGGTAGCGGGCCTCGCGCAGCGACTGGCCCTCGGCGTCGAAGGCGTGGAATTTCATGCCGTTGGGGTGCTCGGCCATGGCTTCGCGGCGGTAGAACATCATGTGTTCCTTTTCCACGAACGGCACCGGATAGTGGCCCAGCAACGGCAGCTGGCGGCTGGCCCGCACCGAGGCGATCATGCCGGCGATGGCGGCGGGGTCGACGGTATCCGGGGCCTCGCCCATCAGGCCCAGCAGCACGCCCTTGTCGGTGCCGTGGCCCTTGCCCGTGGCGCCGAGCGACCCATAGAGTTCGGCGCGCACGCTCGCCACCTTGGGCAGCAGGCCGTCGCGCTCCAGCCCCTGGGCAAACAGCAATGCGGCCCGCATGGGGCCGACGGTATGGGAACTCGACGGGCCTATGCCTATTTTGAACAGATCGAAAACGGAAACGGCCACCGCAACTCCCCTGCATCCAAGAATGATCCGGCAATGATACGCGCAAGGTCCGACACTACGCAGCAAAGCCCTGCGGGGCGTATGCTGTATTCCAGGGACGGGTTTCCCCACCAGCCCCGGCATGCGATCATTACAGAATTATTTCTTGTCATAAAAAGAATGGAACCACCCCAGGATGTCCGGACTCATTACCCTGCTTGACTTCGCCGGCTACGTCGCCCTGCTGCTGTGGGGCGTGCACATGGTCCAGACAGGCGTGCAACGCGCCTTCGGCGCCGCACTCGGCGCCGCTCTCGGCCGGGCGCTGGGCACCCGCTTGCGCGCCTTCGCCGCCGGCCTGGGCATCACCGCGGCGCTGCAGAGCAGCACCGCCACCGGCCTGATGATCACCGGCTTTGCCGCGGGCGGCGTGGTCGGCCTGGTGCCGGCCCTGGCCGCCATGCTCGGCGCCAACGTCGGCACCACGCTGATCGTGCAGTTGCTGTCGTTCGACCTGACCTCGCTGGCGCCCATCCTGATCCTCGCCGGCGTCTGGATGTTCCGCCGCTATCCGCCGGGCCGCACCCGCGACCTGGGCCGCGTCTTCATCGGCCTCGGCCTGCTGCTGCTGTCGCTGCACCAACTGGTGGAACTGTTCGAGCCGTTCCAGACCGCTCCCATGCTGGGCATGATCCTGGACGCCCTGGCCACCCAGCCGGTGGCGGCCGTGCTGCTGTCTGCCGCCTTCACCTGGGCCGCCCACTCCAGCGTCGCCGTGGTGGTGCTGGTCATGTCGCTGGCCAGCCATCACATGGTGGCGCCGCACGTCGCCTTCGCGCTGGTGCTGGGCGCCAACCTCGGCACCGCCATCAACCCCATGATCGAGGGCGTCACCGGCGACGACCCCGCCGCCCGCCGCCTGCCCCTGGGCAACCTGCTGACCCGCATCCTGGGCGTGCTGGCCGGCCTGGTGCTGCTGCCCTGGCTGCAACCGCTGATGAGCGAGATGTCCAGCGACCCGGCGCGCGCCGTCGCCAACTTCCACACCCTCTTCAACGCCGTCATCGCGCTGGCGTTCCTGCCGCTGCTGGCGCCCTACGCTGCCCTGCTGACCCGCTGGCTGCCCAAGCGCGCCGATCCCAATGACCCGTCCCGCCCGCAATACCTGGACGAATGGGCCCACGACGTGCCCGCCGTCGCGCTGGGCAACGCCGCCCGCGAAGCCCTGCGCATGGCCGACATGCTGCAGACCCTGCTGCTGTACGCGCGCGCCGGCTTCAAGCGCGACAATCGCCACCGCATGGTGCAGGCGCGCCAGCTCGACACGGCCCTGGACAAGCTCGAAAGCGCCATCACCACTTACCTGGCCACGCTCGACCAGGAAAACATGACGCGCGACGACGTGCAGCGCATGGATGACATCCTTGCCTTCATCAGCAACATCGGCCATGCCGGCGACATCGCCCACCACGGCCTGCTCAGCCACATCGCCAAGCTGCGCAAGCAGGGCTGGACCTTCTCCCCCGAACAACGCGCCAGCCTCGACGACACCCTGGGTGAACTGATCTCCAACCAGCGCCAGGCCGCCGCCCTGTTCGTCAACGACGACCTGCGCCAGGCCCGCGCCCTGGCCGGCGAAAAGTCCCGTTTCCGCACCATCGAAACGCAGGCCGCGGACGCCCATCTGCAGAAAATCAAGGGCGGCCAGGTCGACGCCGCCGAAGTCGGCGCCCTCTACCTCGACATCCTGCGCGACATGAAGGGCATCAACTCCCACCTGGTCGGCGCCGCCGCCTATCCCCTCCTGGCCCGCCACGGCGAACTCCTCCCCAGCCGCCTGCGCGAAGCGGGGAATTAGGGCCCCCACGCGGCGCGCGCTTCGCGCGCTTGCTGCCCCCCGAGGGGGCTGGCCCGCCTTCGGGCGGCCGGGCGGCGGGCCGGCCCCCACGCCGCGCGCGCTTCGCGCGCTTGCTGCCCCCCGAGGGGGCTGGCCCGCCTTCGGGCGGCCGGGCGGCGGGCCGGCCATCCTGGCGGGAGATTTTTGAAGGCTTCCGCGCTGCCCCGCAATGGCTGCCACCGTTGGGGGCTACCCCGGCTTGAAGCAACTGTGTCGCACGGTGGCGATTGCCGCATGCGATAGAACTCGCTCCCCTTCATTCATCTACGGGGCGCAATAGGCGGACAGTTCTCTCCGCGACACCGCACTACCTATCGCCCCCCTCTTCCCGCGCGCGCGCAGCGAACCCGGCCCCGACGCCGCACACCGCGTATGCCAGGGCCGGCTGCCCGCGCAGCCGACCCTGGCGGGCCCCGCAAACCTCTCGCATGCCGCCGCGGTCCAGCAGCGCCCCATGCCTCGAAACCGGTAGCCCGGCGCGGGTGGCGCACGGGTGGGCGCGCCGTCAGATGCGCCCGACGGAAACCGTAGGGAGCCGAAGGCGTACGAGGTTGAGGTTGGGGTAGTCCGGAGCGAAGGCTCCGGACCGCAATCGCAGGCGCGCCCACCCGTGCGCCACCCGCGCCGGGCGGCCTACGAAAGCAACAACACCCCTAAAAAAAACCGCCACGCAAACGCGCAGCGGCTTCTCATGACGCCAAGGGCACAATCCCTCTCAAAGGTACCGCTTGAACCACTCCAGCATCCTCCCCCACCCATCCTTGGCCGCTTCCGCCTGATAACTCATCCGGTAATCCGCCAGGAAAGCATGATCCGCCTGCGGGTACACCACGAACTCGGAGCGCCTGGCATTTTCATTGCCGCCGGCCAGCTTGGTTTTCATTATCTCGATATCCGACACAGGAATGCTGGCATCCTTGGCGCCATACAGGCCCAGCACCGGCGCGTGCAGTTCATTGACCACATCGAACGCGAAGCGCTTGATCAACGGTCCGTGCCCCGAACTCAGTCGGCCATACCAGGCCACGCCCACCTTCACGTCCGGATTGTGCGCCGCGTACATCCAGGTCAGGCGCCCGCCCCAGCAGAACCCTGTCACCGCCACCCGCTTCGGGTCACCGCCATGCTGCGCGGCCCACGCCACGCTGGCGTCCAGGTCGGCGAACACCTGCTCGTCGGGCACCTTGCTGACGATTTCGGAGATCAGCTTGGGAATATCGGTATAGGTCGACGCATCGCCCTGGCGCTCGTACAGATTCGCGGCCACGGCCAGATAACCGGCCTTGGCCACCCGGCGGCAGATATCCTTGATGTGCTCGTGCACCCCGAAGATTTCCTGGATCACCAGCACCACTGGCAGGTCGCGCCTGCCTTCGGGGGCAGCGTAATAGGCGCTGATGGATCCATCGGCCACGGGCAACTGGAAATCCCCGTGGGCCAGCCCCTGGGCGTCCGTGTGGATCACGGTGGGGGCGACATTGCCGGCGGCGGCGGAAAAACTCATGGCGAACTCCTGGTAGGAATCAAGGCGGAGCCGATGTCCCGCGGTTCGCCTTGCGGCATCCGCGACACGACCGGCCAGGTTCGAAAGCAAAGCCGGGTATCGCGCACGCTGCGGTTCAATGCGTATGCACGTGCTCTGTACGCGCCGCGCCGTGGCCGGCGCCCGCCTCGTGATCATGCCCGTGGTGCATCAGCGTCGTGACGCTGTAGATCAGCACCACGCCCACGCCCACCAGCAGCAATTGCGGCACCGCATCGGCCAGGGATACCCGTTCGTGCATCTGCGGCATCAGGTCGGCCACCGAGATGTAGAGGAAGCTGCTCGCGGCAACCACCAATACGTACGGCACCCAGTCCTGCGCCTGTTGCAGCACGAAGTAGCCTATTATGCCGCCCACGGCTGAACACAAGCTGGTGAACAGGATCAGCGCGAAAGCGCGACGGCGCGCCAGGCCGGCGTTGAGCAGCACCACGAAATCGCCCAGCTTGTGCGGCACCTCGTGCACGATGATCGAGGCGGCCGTCAGCACGCCCAGCAGCGGATCGGTCAGGAAGGCCGCCGCGACCAGCACGCCGTCGCACAGGTTGTGCAGCGAACTGCCGATCAGGATAAGCACGCCCCCGCGCCCCGCCTCGTGGCGGTCGTGGCCATGATGATGATGGTGGCCGTCGCCCTCGTGATGGTGGCTGTGGCGCAGCAGCGCGATCTTCTCCAGCACGAAAAAGCCGATCAGCGACGCCAGCATCAGGCCGAACAGCACATGGGCATCGGCCACCCCGCTTTCAAAGGCTTCCGGCAGCAGGTGCAGCAGCGCGACCGACAGCAGCACTCCCACGGACAGGCTGACCATGTGGTGCAGATAGTGGGCGAAAACCTTGTAGGCCAGCCAGCTGGCGACAAGGACGGCGATGAGGCCGCCGGTGATGGTGGCAAGAAGGACCCACAGCAGAAGCATTTGGGGGACGTATTATTATCAGGGAGGAAGCGCAACATTATATTGTTGCAGGGCAAAAAGCGGAAATAGGCCGCCCAAAGAAAGCTGCGCCCTTCCCTCGCGCGGCCCCGCGATGCTCGCCCGCGCGGCGCCATCGGCGCCGCGCCCTGGCTTCAGTGCGCCTGTTCCCAGTTCTTGCCCACGCCCACCTCGGCCACCAGCGGGACGCGCAGCTCGGCCACGTTGCACATCAGGCGCGGCAGGGTTTGCTTGACCAGCTCCAGTTCGGCGTCCGGCGCTTCCAGCACCAGTTCGTCGTGCACCTGCATGATCATGCGGGTCTGCAGCTTTTCGGCTTCGAGCCAGTCCTGCACCGCCACCATCGCCATCTTGATGAGGTCGGCCGCGGTGCCCTGCATCGGCGCGTTGATCGCCGCGCGCTCGGCGCCCTGGCGACGCGGCCCCGAGGCGCCGCGGATCTCCGGCAGCTGCAGCCGGCGCCCGAACACGGTCTCGACGTAGCCTTGCTCGCGGGCCACGCGGCGCGTGTTCTCCATGTACATGGCCACGCCGGGATAGCGGGCGAAGTAGCGGTCGATATACGCTTGCGCCGCGTCGCGCGTGATACCCAGGTTGGACGCCAGGCCAAACACGCCCATGCCGTAGATCAGGCCGAAGTTGATCGCCTTGGCCGCGCGCCGCTGCTCGGACGACACATCCGCCAGCGCCACGCCGAACACTTCCGACGCCGTGGCGCGGTGGATGTCCTCGCCGGCCGCGAAGGCGCGCTGCAGATTGGCGTCGTCCGACACGTGCGCCATGATGCGCAGCTCGATCTGCGAATAGTCGGCCGACAGCAGCAGGCCCTGCTCGGCGATGAAGGCCTCGCGCACCCGGCGCCCGGCCTCCGTGCGCACCGGGATGTTCTGCAGGTTGGGATCGGACGACGCCAGGCGGCCGGTGATCACCGCGGCCTGCGAATAGTGCGTATGCACGCGGCCGGTATCGGGATTGATCATGCGCGGCAGCTTGTCCGTGTAAGTGGACTTCAGCTTGGACAGCCCGCGGTACTCCAGCAGCACCTGCGGCAGCGGGTAGTCCTGCGCCAGCTTGCTCAGCACTTCCTCGTCGGTCGATGGCGCGCCGCCGGCGGTCTTGCGCACCACCGGCAACTGCATGCGGCCGAACAGGATCTCGCCCAGCTGCTTGGGTGAATTCAGGTTGAAGGGCTGCCCTGCCAGTTCATAGGCCTTCTGCTCGAGCTGCAGCATTTCCTGGCCCAGCTTGTGGCTCTGGCGGCCGAGTTCCGCCGCATCGACCTTGACGCCGTTGCGCTCGATCGTGGTCAGCACCGCCGACACCTGCATCTCCAGCAGGTAGATGCGTTCCAGCCCGGCATCGGCCGCCACCTGCGGGCGCAGCACCTGGTGCAGTTGCAGCGTGAAGTCGGCGTCCTCGGCGGCGTAATGGCCGGCCTTGTCCACCGCCACTTCGTCGAAGCCGATCTGCTTGGCGCCCTTGCCGCACAGGTCTTCGTACGAAACCCCGCTGCGGCCCAGGTAGCGCTGCGCCAGGTCGTTCAGGCCGACGCCGCGATGCGACTCCAGCACGTAGGCCTGCAGCATGGTGTCTTCGGCGATGCCCGCCAGGCGGATGCCTTCGTTGGCGAACACGTGGGTGTCGTACTTGGCGTGATGCAGCAGCTTGGCGCGCGAGGCGTCTTCCAGCCACGGACGCAGCCGTGCCAGCACCTCGTCCTTGGGCAGTTGCGTGGCGCCGTCCGGGCCGCGGTGCGCGACCGGGATATAGCAGGCCACGCCCGGCGCCACCGCCATCGACAGGCCGACCAATTTGGCCTGCATCTCGTCCAGCGAGGTGGTCTCCGTATCCACCGCCACCAGCGCCGCCTTGTCCACCAGTTCCATCCAGGCGTCGAACGCCGGCCAGTCGGCAATGATGCGGTAATCCAGCTCCGTGGGCGCGGCCGGCACTTCGGCCGCCACGCGGGCGTCGCCCGTCGGCACGCGCTCGGCGTCGCCGGTCAGGTCTCGCAGCCAGGTGCGGAAACCGTAGCGTTCGTACAGTTCGGTCAGGGTGGCGTCGTCGCGATCGCGCGGCGTCAGGTCGTCGACGCTGTCGACGTGGCCGGTCAGGTCGCAGTCGCACTTCACCGTCAGCAGCTGGCGCGTCAGCGGGAAATTGGGGATGGCTTCGCGCAGGTTGTTGCCCGCCACGCCCTTGATGCCTTCGGCGCCTTCGACCAGCTTGTCGATCGAGCCGAACTCGGAGATCCATTTGGCGGCCGTCTTAGGGCCGACCTTGGTCACGCCCGGGACGTTGTCGACGGTATCGCCCACCAGCATCAGGTAGTCGACGATGCGGTCCGGCGCCACGCCGAACTTGTTGAGCACGCCGGCCTCGTCCAGCACCTCGCCGCTCATGGTGTTGACCAGGGTGACGTGGCTGTTGACCAGTTGCGCCAGGTCCTTGTCGCCGGTGGACACCACCGTATGCACGCCGCGTTCGGCGGCGCGGCAGGCCAGCGTGCCGATCACGTCATCAGCCTCGACCCCCTCGATGGCCAGCACCGGCCAGCCCAGGGCGCGCACGGCGCGGTGGATGGGCTCGATCTGGGCCGCCAGGTCTTCCGGCATGGGCGGACGGTGCGACTTGTATTCCGGATACAGATCGTCGCGGAACGTCTTGCCACGCGCATCGAAAATACATGCGGCATACTCTGCCTTATAGTCGGATACAAGCTTGCGCAACATATTGACTACGCCGTACAGCGCACCCGTAGGTTCGCCTTGCGCATTGCGCAAATCAGGCATAGCGTGGAAAGCGCGGTACAAGTAGCTTGAACCGTCGACCAGCAATAAGGTTTTTTTCATGGTTACAAAGGCAGATATGGCAACAACTGCGGCAACAACTGCGACGGCAATTGCGGCGACGCCCGCCGAAAAACAAATTCCGCTGATTATGTCAGAGATACGGACGGCGGCGGAAAAGCTCGCGCACATCGGGCCCGCGGTCAGTGTCTTCGGCAGCGCGCGCGTCAGCCGCAACTCCCCCCACTATGAAACCACCGTGGCAATCTCGGCCGCCCTGGCCGAGGCGGGGTTCGCGGTCATCGCGGGCGGCGGCCCGGGCATCATGGAGGCGGCCAACAAGGGGGCCTTCGAAACCGGCGGCACCAGCATCGGGCTGAACATCAGCCTGCCGCACGAAGCCCATAACAACGAGTATCAGACCATCAGTCTGTCGTTTGAGTACTTTTTCTCCCGCAAGGCCACGTTCTTCATGCACAGCTTCGCCTACGTGGCGATGCCGGGCGGCTTCGGCACCCTGGACGAGCTCTTCGAAGCGTTGACGCTGATCCAGACCGGCAAGGTCCCGCCCGCGCCCATCGTGCTGGTGGGCAGCGAATACTGGTCCGGCCTGGTCGAATGGCTGGGCGGCCAGGTACTGGGCAATGGCATGATCGGGGCGCACGACCTGGATCTGTTCATCATCGAGGATGATCCGCGCAAGGTCGTGCGCAAAGTGGTCGAGTTCCACCAGAAGGTCAGCACGGAAGCGCAATACGCGCCGTCTCTGCCGGCCTGACGCCCGCTGGCCGGGAAAGACGCCCGGCAATACCGGGCGGCCGCGGATCGCGGCCGCCCGCCTGCGCCTACTTGCGCATGAACGACGGCAGCACGTCCGCCGGAATCGGGCAGACGTACGGCTGGCCGCGGCGCATTTCCAACAACTCTTCCTTGGCGCGCGCCAGCGTCTCGGGCTGCCGATAGAGATCCGCCGCCGTGGCGGCAATGATCTTGGCCGCGTGCACCATGCCCTTGTGCGCCAGCGACAGCTTGCCCTGCGCCACCATCTGCCACGAATGGAACGGCGTGCCGTAGGCATAGCAGGCGCCCCAGCATTGCGCGGTGGGCGTCACCCAGCTGACGTCGCCCACGTCGGTCGAGCCGTAGCTGATCTCGTGCCTGCCGGGCTCGTAGGGCGCCACGCCGCTGAACAACGGCGTCGGATTGCGCAGCACCGCGCCCAGGTTCTTGCCGGCGTTGTCGATGTCATCGGCCGAAATCGCGTCCCACATGCGGCGCGCGGCCTGCTGTTCGCCCTCGGTGTAAGCGGGTCCCTGCAGCGCCTGCATGTTGGCGTACATGACCTGGTTCAGCACGCCGTTGGGAATGTAGTTGGAGCAGGCCTTGTCGAACACGATCTCCAGCTCGCAGCCGGTCATCAGCGCCGCGCCGCGGGCCACGTTCTTGACCCGTTCGTACAGCTCGGCGGCCTGCGAATTGATCGGCGCGCGCACCAGGTACAGCACTTCGGCGCGGGCCTGCACCACGTTGGGCGAGATGCCGCCGCTGTTGGTCACCGCGTAGTGCACCCGCGCGTCCGGCACCATGTGCTCGCGCAGGTAGTTCACGCCTACGTTCATCAGTTCCACCGCGTCCAGCGCGCTGCGTCCCAGGTGCGGCGAATTGGCCGCGTGCGCCGCCACGCCACGAAAGCGGAAATAGGCCTGGATGTTGGCCAGCGACGACTGGTGGAAGATGCCGGTGTGCGAAGCCGGATGCCAGGTCAGCGCCGCGTCCAGGTCGTCGAACAGGCCGGCGCGCGCCATGAAGGTCTTGCCCGAGCCGCCCTCCTCGGCCGGACAGCCATAGAAACGGATACGGCCCGGCAGGCCATTGCGTTCGAGGAATTCCTTGACCGCCACCGCCGCGAAATGCGCGGCCGTGCCCAGCAGGTGGTGGCCGCAGCCATGGCCGTTGCCGTTGGGCGTTTCCGGCGACGGCTGGCAGGCGTAGGCGCCGCTTTCCTGGCTCAGGCCGGACAGGGCATCGTATTCACCCAGGATGCCGATCACCGGGCCGTCCGTGCCGGCCTCGGCGACGAAGGCCGTGGGGATGCCGGCGGCGTCGCGGGTGACGCGAAAGCCGGCCTCTTGCAGCATAGCGATGTGCAATTCGGCCGACTTGTGCTCGTCATAGCGCAATTCGGCCAGGCTCCAGATGCGGTCGCTCAGCTCGGCGTAGCGGTCGCTGCGCGCGTCGATGAACGGGGCAAGAATGTCGATGGCTCCCATCGTGTCTCCAGTGGCGGTCTACAGGATCTGCGGGCGCCGGCCACGGTACGTCGCCGGCGGTGGCAAAACGTCATTCGTCGAGCTTGATGGCGGCAGTTTCAATGATTTTGCGATTGGCGGCCAGGGTCTGCGCGATGCGCTGGCTGAAAGCCTGCGGCGTGCCGGCGTCGGGCTCGGCGCCCAGGGTGGCCAGCCGCTGCACCAGCGCCGGCTCGGCCAGCGCCCGCCGCACCGCGTCGTTCAGGCGCAGCACCACGGCCTCGGGCGTGCCCGCCGGCGCCACCAGGCCAAACCAGGTCTGGCCCAGCGCATTCAACTGCGGGTAGCCCAGTTCGGCCAGCGTCGGCAGCTGCGGCAGGCCGGCCAGTCGCGCGGGGGCCGCCACCGCGATCGGGCGCAGCTTGCCCGCCTTGATCAAGGACTGGGCCGAGGCGTACTGATCCTGCTGCACCTGCACCTCGCCGCCCACGGCGGCCGTCAATGCGGGGCCCATGCCCCGGTAGGGCACGTGCAACACCTCGACCTGGAGGTCGGCATTCATGGCCGCCAGGTTCAGGTGACCGAGCGATCCCACGCCGGGCGAACCGAAGGAATACTTGCCGGGATGTCTTCGCAATTCGGCCAGGAACTGTGCGAAATCCGTCGCAGGAAAGGCCGGGTTCACCATCCACACCACCGGCACGTTGGCCACCGAACCCACCGCCGTCAGTTGCTTTGCCGGATCGACGCGCGCCGTACCGTACAACAGCGGATTGACCGCCATGGTGCTGACGGTGGCCATGCCCAGCGTATAGCCATCGGGCTCGGCCCGCGCCACCGCCTCGGTGCCGATCAGGCCGCCGGCGCCGGCGCGGTTCTCCACCACCACGCTCTGGCCCAGTTCCTTGCGCAGGCCATCGGCCACCGCCCGCGCCAGGACATCGGTGGAGCCGCCGGGAGCGAACGGCACGATCAGGCGCACCGGCTGCGAGGGATAGACGCCCTGCGCGTGCGCCAGGAACGAAACGCCGACCAGTGCGGCGCAGACGAAAGCATGCAACAGACGGGACTTCATGGAACGGCGAATCCTTGAGTGGAAACCGGCAGCCGGCGTCACGCCATTCTGGGCAGGGCATATCCTTATTTCAAATACATTAACCAACCAATATATTCATACTTTGAATATCTTGCTCCGGAATGTTCGATCCATGGACGTCGCTCCCGCCACCCTGCTCGCCCGGCTGCTGGCCAAGGGGCGCCTGCGCCACCTGCAACTGCTGGCCGGGGTTGCCGAACTGGGCAGCCTGCAGCAGGCCGCCGCGCAGATCGGCATGAGCCAGCCGGCCGCCACCCATGCCCTGGCGGACATCGAATCCCTGCTGGGCGTGGAGCTGTTCGAACGCCATGCGCGCGGCATGCGCGCCACCCGCTGCGGTCAATTGATGGCCGATTGCGCGCGCGGCATGCTCACCTCGCTGCGCGCCTCGACCGACTCCGTCGCGGCCCTGCGCGGCGGCGCCGCCGGCAGCCTGCGCTTGGGCGCCATCCCGGCAGCCAGCAGCGGCCTGCTGGCGCAACATCTGCCGGCCTACATGCGGGCCCATCCGGACCTACAGGTGGACTTGCAGGAAGGCAGCCGCGAACAATTGCTGCCGCTGGCGGCCGCGGGCAATCTGGACATGCTGCTGTGCCGACGCCCCGAAGCGATGCCCGCCGGCCTGGACTTCGTCCCGCTGCAACAGGATGGCGCCGTCATCGTCGCCACGCCCGGCCATCCGTTGCTCGCCAGCGACGCCGCGCCGACATTGGCGCAGGTGGCAACCCAGCTCTGGATCCAGCCACGTCCGGAACTGGCGATCCACGCCGTCTTCACCGCTTTCTTCGAACGCGCCGGCGTGGTCCCGCGGCTATGCCGCCTGGCCAGCGCCGCGCCGCCCATGCCATTGCTGATCGCCGTCATGCAGGCGCAGCAGGCGCTGGCCATGGTGCCGCTGACGCTGGCCGGCTGGTATCTGCAACATGGCCATTTTCAGCGCGTGCGGATCGAATCGCCGGGCGCCTTCCAGCCCATCGGCGCCATCGTCGGACAGGCGGGTCCCGGCCGCGAATTCCTGCACTGGTTGATGCGCGCGCCGCAACAACCCGCCCCCTGACCGCCGCGCCGAAACCGGCTCAACGCAGCGCCCGCTCGATCGCTTCGCGCGCCTGGCCGATAAAGGCATCTTCGCCCGGCCGCGCCGGCAGCAGGCGGAATTCAACGTCGGGCAACGGCGGCAGGCCGGGCGCCTGCAGGCGGCCGATGCCTGGCGCCAGTGCCGACTCGTTCAAGCAGGCCACGCCCAGCCCCGCACCGATCGCCAGTTGCAACCCCGCGACGCCCGAGGCCACGTGCGCCACGGCGTACGGCACGGCGCGCCGAGCCAGCAATCGTTCGGCATACTGGCGCAACGCGCAGGTCTCGGGCAGCGCCAGCAATGGCAACGGTTCCGGCGGCGCCGACGCGCCCTCGGCCGCCATCCACAGCAACGACTCACGCCGCAGCAATGGTCCCGACGCCCGCCCTTTCGACGCGCCGCGCTCCAGGATCACCATCGAAATGCCGACATCGACTTCGCCGCGTTCGTAGGCGGCCTCGATCGCGCCGCTTTTCATGATGGTGACGTGCATGCGCACCTGGGGATACTGCTCGTTCAGGCGCCGCAGCAGGCGCGCCACGTCGCCGGGCCGGAAGTAGTCGGTGATGCACAGCCGCAACTCTCCACGCAGCGCCACGCCGCGCAGGTCGCGGTAGGCTTCGTCGCTGAGCGCCAGGATGGCGCGCGCATGCGCCAGCAGGCGTTCGCCGGCGGGGGTCGCGACCACGCCCGACTTGCCGCGGATCAGCAGCGGCTGGCCGGCCCGCTCCTCCAGCTTGCGCATCTGTTCGCTGACGGAGGATTGCGACAGGAACACCTTGGGCGCGGCCGCCGTCAGGCTGCCCGCATCCAGCACCGCCACCAGCGTGCGCAACTGGTCGAGATCGAATCCGGACATGGCTTATCCAACGGTTTATACGATGGAAGAAATCGTAAATTCCCGCTTTTCCGATGTCAATGCCGTCCCTACACTGGCTCCATTCCCCTCACCCAAGGAGCCTGTCATGCCCCACATCGTCGTCCACGTATCCGGCCAGCCCGACGCCGCGCGCAACCGCCGCATCGTCGATTCGGTCGCCAGCCTGACCCAGTCGGTGCTCGGCAAGAAGCTGCCGGTCATCGCCATCACGCTGCAGCACATTCCGCTGGACCAATGGTTCATCGGCGGGCGCCCCTTGTCGGAACTGGGCAGGAACGCCTTCCACCTGGACATCAGCGTCACCGACGAGACCAATACCAAGGCCGAGAAGGCGCGCTTCATCCAGGAGATCTACGCAGCCTTCGGCGAGATCCTCGGCGAGCTGCACGAATGTTCCTACGTGCATGTAATCGACGCGCGCGCGGCCGCCTATGGCTATGGCGGCAAGACGCAGGAATACCGGCACCAGCACGCCTGAGCCCGCGTGCCGGCGCACGGGCGGCGGCCGCTGCGCCGCGTGGTCGGCAGCGTGTGGGCCGTCGACCGCTTGAACAGCGCCGCAGGCAAGCCCGCGGCCACGAATGAAAAAAAGCCGCGCACCCCGAAGGGTGTGCGGCTTTCCGATTGCCAGGCGCGCGGGGCCTGAACCCCGCCCCGCCTTACACGGCGGATTCGCGCGCGGCGCGCTTGCGCTCGTTTTCCTGCAGGTAGCGCTTGCGCAGACGGATCGACTTGGGCGTGATTTCCACCAGTTCGTCGTCGTCGATGAATTCCACGGCGTACTCCAGCGACATCTGGATCGGCGGCACCAGGCGCACGGCTTCGTCGGTGCCCGAGGCGCGCACGTTGGTCAGCTGCTTGCCCTTGATCGGGTTCACGACCAGGTCGTTGTCACGGCTGTGGATGCCGATGATCATGCCTTCGTACAGCGCATCGCCCGGGTTCACGAACATGCGGCCGCGATCCTGCAGCTTCCACAGCGCGTAGGCCACGGCGTCGCCGTTGTCCTGGCTGATCAGCACGCCGTTGCGGCGCTCGCCGATCGAGCCTTCCTTGATGGGCGCGTATTCGTGGAAGATGTGGCTCATCAGGCCGGTGCCGCGCGTCAGCGTCAGGAACTCGTTCTGGAAACCGATCAGGCCACGGGCCGGAATCAGGTATTCCAGGCGGGTGCGGCCACGGCCGTCCGGCTGCATGTCCTGCAGGTCGCCCTTGCGGCGGCCCAGTTCTTCCATCACGCCGCCCTGGTGGGCGTCTTCGACGTCGATGGTCAGCGACTCGAACGGCTCGCACTTGACGCCGTCGACTTCCTTGAACACCACGCGCGGACGCGACACGGCCAGCTCGTAGCCTTCGCGGCGCATCGTTTCCAGCAGGATGGTCAGGTGCAGTTCGCCGCGGCCCGACACTTCGAACACGGTGTCGTCGCCGGTGTCGCGCACGCGCAGCGCCACGTTCGACTTCAGCTCGCGGTCCAGGCGGTCGCGCAGTTGGCGGCTGGTGACGAACTTGCCTTCACGGCCCGCCAGCGGCGAGGTATTGACCATGAAGTTCATGGTCAGCGTCGGCTCGTCGATGCGCAGCATCGGCAGCACGTCCTGCGTCACGGGGTCGGTCACGGTGCAGCCGATGCCCAGGTCTTCGATACCGTTGATCAGCACGATGTCGCCGGCTTCGGCTTCATCCACCACGATGCGCTCCAGGCCGTGGAACTTCAGCACCTGGTTGATGCGGCCGCGGCCGCCCTGGCCCTCGGGACCGAACTTGTAGGCCACTTCCATGCCGGGACGCATGCGGCCGCGGTTGATGCGGCCCACGCCGATCTTGCCGACGTAGCTGTTGTAGTCCAGCGAGATGATCTGCATCTGCAGCGGGCCGTTGGGATCGTCGTCGCGCTGCGGCACGTGCTGCAGGATGGCTTCGAACAGCGGGCGCATGTCGCCTTCGCGCACGTCCGGCGTCAGGCCGGCGTAGCCGGACAGGCCCGAGGCGTACACCACCGGGAAGTCCAGTTGCTCGTCGGTCGCGCCCAGCTTGTCGAACAGGTCGAAGGTGGCGTTGATGACGAAATCGGTGCGGGCGCCCGGCCGGTCGACCTTGTTGACCACCACGATGGGCTTCAGGCCCAGGGCCAGCGCCTTGCGGGTCACGAAGATGGTCTGCGGCATCGGGCCTTCGACGGCATCGACCAGCAGCAGCACGCCGTCGACCATCGACAGCACGCGCTCGACTTCGCCACCGAAGTCCGCGTGCCCCGGGGTGTCGACGATGTTGATGTGCGTGCCTTCGTATTCAACGGCACAGTTCTTGGCCAGAATCGTGATGCCGCGTTCTTTTTCCAGGTCGTTCGAGTCCATGACCCGTTCGGTCAGCGCCTGGTTTTCGCGGAAGGTGCCGGATTGGCGCAGCAGCTGGTCGACCAGGGTGGTTTTACCGTGGTCCACGTGGGCGATGATGGCGACGTTGCGCAAGGCGCGAGTCATAGCGAGTCCTTTAAGGTGGTGGCGGGCAGCAAGCCCGCCGGCAATTCGTTCAGTGCAAGCAATGCCTGCTTGGGGTCTGGCATCGCCTGCAAGGCATCCAGCGCAACGGCGCGTTCCAGAGAAAATGGCCCGACGTGCGTGCGCCGCAGCGCCGCCAGGTGGGCGTAACAGCCCAGCGCGCGCCCGATGTCCTGGGCCAGCGTCCGGATGTATGTGCCTTTACTGCAAGCCACATCGATCTCTGCCTGCGTCCCGTTCAGGGACAGCAGCTCGATGCGGTAAATCGTAATCTGCCGCGGCGGGCGTTCCAACTCGATGCCGGCCCGCGCGTATTCGTACAGCGGCTTGCCGTCGCGCTTGAGCGCCGAATACATGGGCGGAATCTGCTCGATCGTGCCCGAGAAACGTGACAGCGCGTCGCGCAGCGCCTGTTCCTCGACCACGAAACCGGGCGCGGCGGTGGCCACCACGTTGCCGGTCAGGTCGCCGGAATCGGTTTCCTCGCCAAATTGCAGCGTAGCGCGGTAGGCCTTGTCGGCGTCAAGCATCGCGCCGGAAATCTTGGTTGCCCGGCCCATGCAGCACACCAGCAGGCCGGTGGCAAAGGGGTCGAGGGTGCCGGTATGGCCGGCCTTCGCCGCGTCCATGGCACGCTTGGCGCGTTGCAAGGCGTGGTTGCTCGACAAACCTACGGGTTTGTCGAGCAACAGCACACCGTCGAGCGCAAGCCCGCGTCGTTTAGCCATCGTCGGAATCCGGAAATTAAAGCAGTGACGACAGCCCGATCAGGACTGGTCTTCAGGTTCGTCGGGCACGCCCGAGTGCGGGCCGGGCCGGTTTGCGCGGTCGATGAGGATCGACATTTCGATACCACGGGCAATCTGCTCGTCGTGGAAGAAGCGCAAAGTGGGGACAGTATGAATGTGCAGCAGCTTGTACAGCTGGGAATGCAGCCAGCCGGCCTTCTCGTTCAGCAAGGCGGTCGCGGCCTCGGGCTCGGCGCCCAGGACCGTGAAATACACCTTGGCATGCGCGTAGTCGGTCGACAGTTCCACACCGGAGAGCGTGATCAAGCCAGCGCGGGTCGTGTCGATCTCGCGCTGGATGATCCCGGCCAGATCCTTCTGGATCTGGTCGGCCAGCCGCAGATTGCGGCCGGGGATGGCTTTGGACTTGTGACGGCTCATGGAAGCAATGCCTCGCGACGCTTTACAGCGTACGCGCGATTTCCTTGATTTCAAAGACTTCCAGCTGGTCGCCCACCTGGATGTCGTTGTTGCCGCGCAGCGTAAGACCGCAATCGAAGCCCGACTTGACTTCCTTGACGTCGTCCTTGAAGCGGCGCAGCGAATCGAGCTGGCCGGTCCACTGGACCACGTTGTTGCGCAGCAGGCGGACCTGCGAATCGCGACGCACCAGGCCGTCGAGCACCATGCAACCGGCGATGTTGCCGATGCGGGAGATGCTGTAGACCTCGCGGATCTCGACCAGGCCGATGATCTCTTCCTTCTTCTCGGGCGCCAACATGCCCGACATGGCTGCCTTCACCTCGTCCACGGCGTCGTAGATGATGTTGTAGTAGCGCACGTCGATGCCGTTGGTCTCGGCCAGCTTCTTGGCGCTCGCTTCGGCGCGGACGTTGAAGCCGATCACCACGGCGTTCGAGGCGATCGCCAGGTTGATGTCGCTTTCCGAGATGCCGCCCACGGCCGCGTGCACCACTTGCACGCGCACTTCGTCGGTCGACAGCTTGGTCAGCGACTGCACCAGCGCTTCCTGCGAACCCTGGACGTCGGTCTTGACGATCAGCGCCAGGGTCTGGGTGCCTTCGCCCAGGTTGTCGAACATCGACTCCAGCTTGGCGGCCTGCTGGCGCGCCAGCTTGACGTCGCGGAACTTGCCCTGGCGGAACAGCGCGATCTCGCGCGCCTTGCGCTCGTCTGACAGCACCATCAGCTCGTCGCCGGCGGCCGGCACTTCGGTCAGGCCCTGGATTTCCACCGGGATCGACGGACCGGCGGCCTGGATCGGCTTGCCGTTCTCGTCGAGCATGGCACGCACGCGGCCGAAGCTGGCGCCAGCCAGCACCACGTCGCCACGGTGCAGCGTGCCGCTCTGGACCAGGATGGTCGCGACGGGGCCGCGGCCCTTGTCCAGGCGGGCTTCGATCACCAGGCCCTTGGCGGGCGCGTCCACCGGCGCCTTCAGTTCCAGCAGTTCGGCCTGCAGCAGCACGTTCTCGAGCAGAGCGTCGATGCCCTCGCCGGTCTTGGCCGACACCGGCACGAACGGCACGTCGCCGCCGTATTCTTCCGGCACCACTTCCTCGGCGACCAGCTCCTGCTTGACGCGCTCGGGGTTGGCGCTGGGCTTGTCGATCTTGGTCATGGCCACCACCATCGGCACGCCGGCGGCCTTGGCATGGTGGATGGCTTCGCGCGTCTGCGGCATCACGCCGTCGTCGGCCGCGCAGACCAGGATGACGATGTCGGTGGCCTTGGCGCCACGGGCACGCATGGCGGTGAACGCCTCGTGGCCCGGGGTATCCAGGAAGGTCACCATGCCACGCTCGGTTTCCACGTGGTAGGCGCCGATGTGCTGCGTAATGCCGCCGGCTTCGCCCGCGGCAACCTTGGCGCGGCGGATGTAGTCCAGCAGCGAGGTCTTGCCGTGGTCGACGTGGCCCATCACGGTCACGACCGGAGCGCGCGGCAGCTGTTCGGCTTCCGACACGCTGGCGGTTTCGTCCAGGAAGGCTTCCGGGTCATCGAGCTTGGCGGCGATCGCCACGTGGCCCAGTTCCTCGACCACGATCATGGCGGTTTCCTGGTCCAGCACCTGGTTGATGGTGACCATCTGGCCCAGCTTCATCAATTGCTTGATGACTTCGGCGGCCTTGACGGACATCTTGTGGGCCAGGTCGGCCACGCTGATGGTTTCCGGCACGTGCACTTCGCGCGCGATGAATTCCTGCGGCGCCGGCTCGTTGCGGCGATCATTCTGCTGGTTGCGGCCACCACGGCCGCCACCCTTGCCACCGCCCTTGCCGCCGGCACGCCAGCCGTCGCGGCTGGCCGGCGCCGCCGGCTTGTCGGCCGGCTTCTTGCGCGAGGCGTCATCCGACCAGGTCGAGGCGACTTCGGCCGTCTTGATGGTCTTCTTGGTGCCAGGCGCGGCGGGCTTGGCGTCCTTCTTGGCGCCAGGACCCGCGGCCCCCTTGCCGGCCGGCTTGTGCAGCGTGCCCGAAATCGGCGCGGCTGCCGCGGCGGGCGCTTCCGGTTCGGGTGCGCGCAGCACCTTGCGCGGGCGGTTCAACATTTCGCGCAACGCGGCGGCTTCGGCCTCGGCGGCGCGGCGGGCCTCATCGCGGCCGGCGCCAGTGGCGGAGGCGGCGAGCGGCGGGCCGGCGCGGCGGTTGTCGGCACGGTTGCCAACCTTGGCGGCGGGCGCGGCGGCCTCGACCGGCTTGGCGGCGGACTTGGCGGGTTCGGACTTCGCCGCAGGCGGGACCTGGGCGACAACAGGCGCGGCGGCCTGGGAGGACGATGGTTCGGACTTATTGGCTAGCACAACGGGTTCCGGCTTGGCTTCTTCAGCCTTGGGCTCGGTGGATTCAGTCTTGACTTCGGGCTTGGCCTCTTCGGCCACGGGCTCGGCAGGAGCGGGCGCCGGCGTCGGTTCCGGTTCAGGCTGGGCCTGGACTTCGGCGGCGGGGGCCGCAACGGGGGCGGGCACTTCGGCCGCGACGGGTTCAACAGGCGCGGGCGCTTCCACCGGCGCGGGCGCTTCTACAGCAACGGGTTCCTGCGCCGGAGCCGGAGCGGGGGCCTGGACCGGCGTGGCTTCGCGCGGCTCGACCGGCGCCGTCACTTCGGGCGCGGCCGGCGCGGACACCTGCGCGGCTTCTTCCGCGCCCGCTTCCTCTTCGGCGCGAGCGGCGGCGGCCTGCTCCAGGGCCAGTTCGGAGGGATCACGCTTGACGAACACGCGCTTCTTGCGGACCTCGACCTGGATGGTGCGCGAGCGACCGGTGGCATCGGCCTGGCGGATCTCGGAGGTCTGGCGGCGCGTCAGGGTGATCTTCTTGCCTTCGGTCGCGCCGTGGGCGCGGCGCAGCGATTCGAGCAATTTCGCCTTGTCGCTGTCGGTGACGGAATCGTCCACCGATTTGAGGTCAACGCCGGCCGAGCGCAGCTGTTCCAGCAGCACATTGGCAGGCATTTTCAGCTCGGTAGCGAACTGGGCGACGGTGTTACTCGACATTAGGCTCTCTCTTCCCTATATGCAGCTATTACAAACAACGTGAACTTGCGGCGGACTTGACGGCCATCCGCCGCAGACCCGTGTCCTTTTGGTTATTCTTCGTCAAACCAATGGGCGCGGGCACGCATGATGAGGTCGCTGGCTTCCTGCTCGGTCAGGCCGGCGATTTCCGCCAGCTCGTCCGTCGCCAATTCGGCCAGATCATCACGCGTATGCACTTGACGCTCGGCCAGCTTGGCGGCCAGTTCCGGCGTCACGCCTTCGAGTTCGAGCAGATCCTGGGCCGTTTCAAGACGCTCTTCCTGGGCGATGGCCTCGGTCAGCAGCGCATTGCGGGCACGGGCGCGCAACTCGTTGATGGTGTCTTCGTCGAACGCCTCGATCTCCAGCAGTTCCTGCATGGGCACGTAGGCGATTTCCTCGATACCGGTGAAACCTTCGTCGATCAGGATGTCGGCGACTTCCTCATCGACGTCCAGCTTGTTCATGAACGTGGCGCGCAGGCCCGAACGCTCGACTTCCTGGCGGTTCAGGCTTTCTTCCGGCGTCATGATGTTGATCTGCCAGCCGGTCAGCTCGGAAGCCAGGCGCACGTTCTGACCCTTGGCGCCGATCGCCTTGGGCAGGTTTTCCTCGTCCACCACGACGTCCATCGCGTGCTTGTCTTCGTCCACCACGATGGACTCGACGTTGGCCGGGGCCAGGGCGCCGATGACGAACTGTGCCGGATCTTCCGACCACAGCACGATGTCGACCTGCTCGCCGCCCAATTCATTGCGCACGGCGGTCACGCGCGAACCGCGCATGCCCACGCAGGTGCCGATGGGGTCGATGCGCTTATCGTATGCCACCACGGCGATCTTGGCACGCACGCCAGCGTCGCGAGCGGCTGCCTTGATCTCGAGCAGGCCCTGCTCGATCTCGGGCACTTCATTCTCGAACAGCTGGCGGATGAACTCGGGCGACGTGCGCGACAGGATCACCTGCTGGCCACGGGCGGCGTGGTCGACGCGCAACACGAAGGCGCGCACGCGATCGGCGACCCGCAGGTTTTCCTTCGGGATCATTTCCGAACGCGGCAGGCGCGCTTCGATCTTGCCGGTCTCGATGATGGCGTCGCCCTTGTCCATGCGCTTGATGGTGCCGGACACGATGGTTTCGCCGCGATCCAGGAAGTCGTTCAGGACCTGTTCGCGCTCGGCGTCGCGGATCTTCTGCAGGATCGCCTGCTTGGCGGCCTGGGCGCCGATACGGCCGAACTCGATGGGCTCGAGCGGTTCCTCGATGTACTCGCCAACCTGGATGTTGGGCACGATCTCGACCGCGTCCGACAGCATTTCCTGCTTGTCGGGTTCCTGCAGGCCCGCTTCGTCGGGCACCACCAGCCAGCGGCGGAAACCTTCGTGGTCACCGGTTTCACGATCGATGGCAACACGAATGTCCGCATCATCCTTGAAGCGCTTTTTCATGGCCGAGGCCAGCGCGCTTTCCAGCGCCCCGAACACGACATCACGCGTGACGTTCTTTTCACGCGCCAAGGCATCGACCAACAGAAGAATTTCGCGACTCATCGCTTTTTGCCCTTGAAATCCAGAACGGGATCCAGTTTTGCACGCTCGATATCGTCGACCGTGAAATTCAACACCTGGATTTCGTTCTTTTTTGCCTCAAATTCGAGACCGAACACGGTCTTGTGCATGCCTGCCACGGCGTCCGAAGCCGCGGGCGCGTCTTCGGGCACGGTCAACGTGCCGGAGAAGACCTTGCGTCCGTCCAATGCCTCGCGCAGCTTGATCTCGATGCGTTCGCCCGCGAAGCGACGGAATTCGGCCTCGTTGCGCAACGGGCGGTCAATGCCCGGCGAACCGACTTCCAGCCGCTTGTAGTCGATGTTCTCGACCTCGTACACCCGCGACAATTGGCGGGACACCTGCTCGCAGTCTTCGATGCGCACACCGCCGACCCGATCGATCGTGACGCGCAAAAGGCCCAGCGCGGCACGTTCGACGTCGACGAGTTCGACGTCCATGCCGGCCAGTGCCTCTTCGGTCAATGCGAATAAATCAGCCATATACTCAAAAAAAATGGGCTGCACGCCCAGCCCACCGTATTGCACAGTGCCCAGCCGCCACCCTACTGCACGTAAGGAGCAATGCTGGGCAGTGCCCTATATTGCGACCTAATTTTCGGCTCGCGCCGCCCTTGCGACGCATTCGCCAGCTTCGAATTCCGCATTTGCTTGCACACCCGCCGAGCCAACCGCCACAGCCAGGATGCATGCCATCAAACAGGCATTCCGGCGCGCCAGACAGCAAAAGCGGGGCGCGAACCAGGGAACGCGCAACGAACGCGAAGCCATGAAAACCATTGATTTTACCAGATAAACTGGAAAAACGCCTGATTCGTCACGGGCTTACGGTTAAGTGGGACGCATCCGGCCGGCGGCGCCATCCTGACGCCGCCCCGAGGGTGGCTTAACGCCCCCTGCCGCCTCGGCCGCCCATCACGCCAAGGCGCGATTCATGGGCCGAGGCGCCACGCGGCTGCCAGTCGTCGCCACGAGGCGCCGAACCGCCGCGGGCCGCGCGCGGCTTGCCCCCGGCGCCCGGCCCCTTGTTGCCGCCGGCGCGCGCGCCCTCGGCCTTGTTGCCCGCGCGACCGGCTCCCGCCGGCTTGTTTCCGCGGCCGGCATTGCCGCCGCGCGCGCCTGCCGGCTTGCCGCCAGGCTTGGCGCCCGCCGGTTTCCGGCCAGCGCCCACTGTCGCTTCCGGCGCGCCGGCCGAACCAGCGGCCGCGGCGCGCACGCCGCGCGCCTTGCCGCCACCCGCCTTGCCGCCGCGTCCGCCGGACTTGCCACCCGCGCCCGCCTGGCCGCGACCGCCAGCGGGCTTGCCGCCCTTGCGATTGCCGTTGGCTTCGCCCGCCAGAGGGTGCCCATTGGCATAGCCGCCCGCGATCATCAGCCCGGTTCCGAAGGGATCGGAGGGACACGCCGCCGCCTGGCCAGCGCTGCCCGCACGGCCACCCTGGATCTTGCCGCGACGGCCGATGCGGGCACCGTTCATGCCGTTGCGGTCCATGGTGCCAAAGCCGGGAGGCAAGGCGCTGTCATGCGATTGCGGTTGCTTGGAGCGGCGGCGGTTACCGCCCGACTCGTCGTCTTCACGCAACAGCCCGAGCTGCACCATCAGCGCGGTGACCAGCGAGGCGTTCAGTTCCTCCCAGCGACCACGACGCAGCGTGCGGGGCAACACCACGTCGCCAAAGCGGGTGCGGATCAGCCGGCTGACCGTTACACCAACCGCCTCGAACATGCGGCGCACTTCGCGATTGCGGCCTTCCTGCAGCGTCACCCGATACCAACGGTTGCTGCCGTCGCCACCCAGGTAATCGAGCGCGCCGAAAGCGGCCACGCCGTCTTCCAGCTCGATGCCATCGACCAGCGATTGACGCTGTGCCTCGTCCATCTCGCCCAGCACACGCACGGCGTATTCACGCTCGGTGCCGTAACGCGGGTGCATGATGCGGTTGGCCATGTCGCCCGACGTGGTGAAGATCAGCAGACCCTCGGTATTCAGATCGAGCCGGCCGACCGACAGCCACTTGCCGGTGCGCAGCTTGGGCAGGCGCGCAAACACGCTGGCGCGGCCGCCCGGATCGTCATGGCTGACGATTTCACCCGCCGGCTTGTGATACAGGATCACGCGCGGCGGCTTCTTGGTATTGGTCCGCATGATCGGCTTGCCATTGACCCGCACTTGGTCATTCGGCGCTACGCGCTGGCCGATGTGCGCCGGCTCGCCGTTGACCGATACACGGCCGGCGACGATCAGCTCTTCCATCTCTCGACGCGAGCCAATGCCCGCATCCGCCAGCACCTTGTGCAGCTTGGGCATGACGGCTTCGCTGTTCAGGTACTTGCCCAACCGCTGCTCCATGCGGTCGGCGGTCTCGAGGTACGACAGCGCCTGCTCGGCTTCCTGCTCGCCGCCACGGGCATCTGCCGCATCCGCCTGGCCAGCCGTCGCGGCCTGCCCTTCGGTAGCGGGAGCCTGCTCGGCGGCCGCGTCACCGCGACGGCGGCGGAACGGCGTGCGCAATTTGCGGCCACGGCCACGGGCTTCGCCCTCGGCGGCCGGTTCGCGGCCGGCGGAAGCTTCCGCCGGCGCGTTGGAAACGGCGTCGTCCGGACGGGGGTTGTCGTCCTGCATTGCTGTATTCGTTGTCACTGGGACAGCTCCGAATGTCAAACTTGGGGAGGCCTGCCGGGAGCAGGCGCATCATCATCTGGGGACTCCGGCTCGCGATCAGCCTCGGGCTGATCCGAATCCGGCTCGGTCGACTCCGCCGCGGCGGGGCCGGTATCGGTCTCGAACGACCCGACGCCACGCGCCAGGGGTTCAGCCTCGTCTATCGGTTCGGTCGGTTTCGCGCTTTCCGCGTACTGGGCAACTTCGATTGCAACGCCGGACTCGGCGGCAGCATCGGAAGCGTCAGCGTCTGCGGGGTTTTCGGACAACCCGCCATGCGCCTCTTGGGCGGCATCCACCAGCGGCGTTTCGGCCTGCGTTTCGGCTTGATTGAAACGCCCGGCATCCTCGATGTCCGCAGAGGGCGCATCGGACAAGCTTTCGGCTTGCGCCCGGACGGTGGCATCGTCTGCGGGAATCGCGTCTTCTTCTGCGCGCGAAAGCCGGGATTCTACGCTATCGCCCGCCACGATGGTGGCTTCGTCGTCCGAAACAGACAATTCCACAGCCGGAATACTGGTCTGGGCCGCCTCGCCATCGGCGCCCTCGGGCAACTCGGCAGCCTCCGGCCCTGGCGCCGCCCCCTCCAATTCATCGACAGCACCGGCATCATTGGCCGCGCCAGCCGTGTCGGCATCGGCCTCTTCGGCGGCCTGCGCCAATTGTTGCACCTCGCCCAGGTCCAGGCCAGCCAGGGCTGCGGCGGCATGCGCCGATTCGAGCGCCGGCAGTTCATCCAGCGCGCGCAAGCCCAGGTCATCGAGGAACTGGCGCGTGGTGCCGAACAGGGCCGGGCGTCCCGGCGCATCGCGATGGCCGATCACCTCGATCCAACCGCGATCCTCCAATGCCTTCACGATGTTCGACGAAACCGTTACCCCGCGAATGTCCTCGATGTCGCCGCGGGTCACCGGCTGGCGCCAAGCCACGATGGCCAGCGTCTCCATCACCGCGCGGGAATATTTGGGCGGCTTCTCGGGATTCAGCCGTTCCAGGTAGCGCTGCATGTGGGGACGGCTTTGAAACCGCCATCCGGTTGCCAGCTGCACCAGTTCCAGCCCGCCATCGGCCCAGTTGTTCTGCAGGGTCCCGAGCAACGCGCGCAATGCGCTGTTGTCGAATTGTTCATCGTCCCCGAACAGCTTGCGCATTTCGGACAGTTGCATCGGCTGCACCGCGCAAAGCAGCGCGGTTTCCAGCACGAGTATCGCCTCGCTATCGTTCATCGACATTCAAATTCAAAAAAGGGCTAACTTGCGTTAGGTTGAAAATAAGGCTATTATTCTTTTCTCAGACGCGGGGTGGAGCAGTCTGGCAGCTCGTCGGGCTCATAACCCGAAGGTCGTAGGTTCAAATCCTGCCCCCGCAACCAAATTGATCAAGGCCTGGCGAATGCGCCGGGCCTTTTTCATTTGCGGCCGAAGAATTGTGGCCGAAGAAAATTGCGGCCAAAGAATCGTTAAAGATATTCCGGGCAAACGCGTCAGGAAAAATGCGTTTTTGAGTGAAGGCGCCCCGGGTAAAGACAGCTCGGGCGAAAACGCCCTGAGCAAGCGCGCCTTCGGCCAGAACCACCTGGGCCGGGGCCTGGCGAACCGGCGAACCACCGTCACAGCCACCGACCCGCGCAGCCACCCGGACCGCCACATCGGCCGGACCGCTACAGACAGCGCTGGTTTGCGTATTTCTCACGAGAATCCTGTAGTTACTGCCAAGCACCACATCGCCGGCCACATCGCGGGCCACATCGCGGGCCACATCAACGGCCACGCATCATCGGCCACACATCGCGGGACGCCCCACGAATAACAACCCCATGAGCCGCGTACCCATCGCTACGCGGTTTCGCGGGCGGGTTCGCGCCGGATGGGCTGCGCATACACCCCGACGAGGGCGGGGACAAATTCGTCAGCGGTAAATCCGTCAACGAAGAACCGTATAAGCAAAATCTGGAAAAAGCTGGCCAACGAGCCAACAAGCCTGCGGGGTGCGCCACCGCCTGGCAGCCTTCTCGCGGCGATCGATATTGCGGCAATCGATATCAAGAACCTGAATCGTCAGGCATCGGTCACTGGCGCCACGCGCCTGCCACCGTCATCCGGAAAATCCGGCGAGCCTCCCCTGGTGCTCCTGGCATCCGACCCCGCAATGTCCAGCCGTGCAGCCGGAACCACGACACATCGGAACCACGATTCTTAGATGTTTTCTAAGACTACATGCTAGCGGACATTGGCAAAAGCCCTGATGCGCAGCGCTCAGCCTGTCGAGGCAGCAATCAAATTATACCGTTATATACCCTGCCCTCAACCCAGGCGGCCCGGCAATCCCCCCACGGCAGCAATTCCTAGGACTGATCCCATGGCGCCGGCCCCAGCCTTTCGACCAGGAAGTCCAGCATGGAACGCAGGATCAGGGGCATCTGGCGGCGCGACGCATAGACGCCGTAAATCCCGAGCTCCTGCGGCCTGGCCTGCGGCAGGATGGCCTTGAGCCGCCCCTGCGCAACATATTCGGCGGCGTAATAAGTGGGCAGCATCGCGATGCCCGCGCCCTCCAGGGCCGCCTGCAGCAACACCGACACCTCATTGGCACTGATGTTGCCGCTGACAGGCACGTCCACGGGCACCCCGTCACGCTCGAAACGCCACAGGCTCTTGCCGAAATAGGAGTGGGTCAGGCAATTGCGCAAGGACAGGTCCTCGACCCGCGCTGGCTCGCCCTCACGCTGCAGATATTCGGGCGACGCGCAGACGACCGAACGGCACACGGCCAGCTTGCGGGCAATCAGGTTGGGATCCAGGTCGTTGGTGATGCGCACGGCCAGATCCACCCGCTCTTCGACGAGGTTGACCGCCCGCTCGACCAGCATCAGGTCGACCGACGTACCCGGATGCAGCTTGACGTAATCGGTGACCACCCGCGCCAGATGCCGCGAGCCGAACGACATGCTGGTGGTCATGCGCAGCAGCCCCCGCGGCGTGTCCTCGGGAGTGGACACCGCACTGCGCAGGTCGCCCACCATGTCAAGCATCTGCCGGCACCGCGGCAAGGTTTCGGCGCCGGCCGGCGTCAGGCTCAGGCGCCGGGTGGTGCGATGCAGCAGGCGCACGCCCACCCATTGCTCCATTTCGGCCAGGTAGCGCGACACCATGGCGCGCGACATATCCAGATGGACCGCCGCCGCCGACAGGCTTCCCCGGTCGGCGACCTCCACGAATACCTGCATCGCTTTCAATCGGTCCATGATTGTCTCGATTCTTGCACCAGACTTTGCGGTTATACCGTACTTCCGTGCATTTTCAGCACCTGAAATGGCAACCACCAGACCATTTCAAGCCCCCCTGGCAATCGCCGCCGCGCTTGCGCGCGCCACGACCCATGACCTGCCGGCACGGAACCTGAAGCGTCGATCTTCCCGGCCATCCGCTCCTTGGCGCAAGCCTCGGCTTGCCGTAGCGGCACACCGCAAGAATCCCCGTTCCGGCGCGAAGCCCGGCCGGCGGCCACGCCGCCAGCGATCGCCCCATCCAGCCGCGGGATCAGAGGGGAAACTGCCCCAGCGCGGCGCAGACTTCGGCACGCACTTGCGCCACGTCGACGCCGCGGACGATATAGACCAGCCGTGACAGCCGCTCGTCATCCGGCCATTGCGGCAACGGCCGGATCGGATATAGCTCGCCATGTACGCCATGGACCTCGCACGGCAGGATTTCGCCGTCGAAGCACACCAATCCCTTCATCCGCAGCAAGGCCGTCCCGAACCGTTCCTGCACACGCGATACGCCCGCCAGGAAAGCCGCCCGCCCGATCGGCGCGACCAACGGCAACGAGAAGCTCGCGACCTGCGCATGGCGGCCGGCCATCGGCTTGGCGAACGCTTGCAGCCATCCGGCCAGATCGGCGCCATCACGACGCGCCTGCGTATCCGGCCCCTCCAGCAGCGCGCTCGCCAGGGGCGCATCGCTGCGCTGCACGCAACGACGCGCCCCCGGATTGATCGTCGCGACGGCCTGTTCGACGCGACGCAACTGCGCCGCATCCGCAAGATCGGATTTACTCAGCACGACCGTGTCGGCCAACGCCAATTGCCGCAGCGCCTCGGGTTGATCGGCCATGTGCGCCGCGCCATGCGGCACGTCCACCACCACGATGGCGCCTTGGTAGGCATAGCGCTCGGCCAGGAAACGATCGTGCTTGAGCGTGAACAGGATCGGGGCGGGATCCGCCAGGCCGCTGGTTTCGATCAGCACGCGCCGGAAGGGCTTGATGCGGCGGCTCAGCGCCAGCATGAACAGTTCCCGCAAGGTATCGGCCACTGCGCCGCTGACCACGCAGCAAAGGCATCCGCCTTCTATCAAGACGATATTGTCCTGCGCCATGCGGACCAGGTGATGATCGACGCCTATATCGCCGTACTCATTGACGATCACTACCGCGTCGGCATAAGCGGGTTCGCGCAACAGCCGGTTCAACAGCGTCGTCTTGCCACTGCCCAGAAATCCCGAAATCACCGTCACGCCGATGCGTTTGTCGCCTTCCGCCGCCATCCATGCCACGGACTCCCGCCCGCCCTCTCTATTGCGCCGCGCCCCAAATGGGGAATGGATCCCGAATCGTAGCCAATTCGGCCGCGGGCCGGGCCATTTCTTCCTGCGTCATCAGGCAGGCGCGCAAGCGCGCGTCCAGAGCCGCCTGGTCCATGCCGATGCCGATCAGCACCAGTTCCTGGCAGCGGTCTCCATAGACAGGATCCCAGTCGGCAATGATCCGGGCACGGGAATCCGCATCATCGGGCCAACGCTCGCGGGGCAACGCCGCCCACCAGTATCCTGCCGCGCCATGGCGCGTGACCGGCCCGGCCTGCGACCACGAAGCCGCGAAGGCGGGACGCGTCACCAGCCAGAAATACCCTTTCGAGCGCACCACCCCGGGCCATTCTTGCTGCATCCAATCCCACAGGCGCTGCGGATGGAACGGACGCCGGGCGCGGAACACGAAGCTGCCGATGCCATACTCCTGGGTCTCGGGCGTATGCTCGCCGCGCAATTCCTTCAGCCAGCCGGGCGCCCGCGCCGCTTCCTCGAAATCGAAGCGCCCGGTGTCCAGCACGCGCGCCAAGGGCACCCGGCCGAATTCGCCCCGCACGATATCGGCCCGCGGATTGAGTTTGCGCAATATGGCCTCGAGCCGCGCCAATTCGTCCGCCGCGACCAGGTCGGTCTTGTTCAGCACCATCACGTCGCAGAATTCCACCTGCTCGATCAACAGATCCACCACGGTGCGCCCGTCCTCGTCGCCCAGCGTCTCGCCGCGCGCGGCCAGGCTGTCATGGCTGGCATAGTCGCGCAGGAAATTGAATGCGTCCACGACCGTCACCATGGTGTCCAGGCGCGCCAGGTCGGACAGGCTGGCGCCATCCTCGTCGCGGAACGTGAACGTTTCGGCGACCGGCAGCGGCTCCGAGATGCCGGTCGACTCGATCAAGAGATAATCGAAGCGCCCCTCGGCGGCCAGCCGGCGGATCTCGATCAACAAGTCTTCGCGCAACGTACAGCAGATACAGCCGTTGCTCATTTCCACCAGCTTCTCGTCCGCCCGCGACAGCGCCGCCCCGCCCTCGCGCACCAGCCTGGCGTCGATATTGACCTCGGACATGTCGTTGACGATGACCGCCACCCGCCTCCCCTCGCGGTTATTGAGCACATGATTGAGCAGGCTGGTCTTGCCCGCGCCCAGAAAGCCCGACAACACCGTCACGGGCAGACCGCGCCGGCGACCGCCGCCGTCCGGACCCTGAGTCAGCTTCTCGACCGACGCCTCGCCCGTCCCGGCCGCCGGCCCCGCTTCCGACCCGCCACCTGTCTTCTCATCTTTCATCCGCATGACGCCACCCATAAAAAGAAATGTTATTACATAACAAATCTTACGCGCAGCGAGGCAACTGGAGCAACACGAAATGGAGCAGCACGGCATGAACCGCCGCAGGAAAGGTCACGCACACGTATCGCCACGTAGCGACACGGAAAACCAAAAGGGCCACTCACTTGCGTGAGTGGCCCTGAATTCTTTGGCTCCCCGAGCTGGGCTCGAACCAGCGACCTGCGGATTAACAGTCCGTCGCTCTACCGACTGAGCTATCGGGGAACTGCTAAGAAACGAGATTATGAAGGAAAAATTCGAAGTGTGCAAATCCGATGTTTTTTCGCGGGAGGGGCGCCGCATGTTTCCCATCGCAGAAAAACTCTGATATAATTTCGGTCTTTCCAGATCGGGCCCCATAAACAGGGCATGAACTGCGAAAAAAAAGATGTTTTGCTTGAAGTTCTGGCTTGCCGGAAACGAAGCAAATGGTCTTGCCGGCATAGCTCAGTTGGTAGAGCAGCGCATTCGTAATGCGAAGGTCGTAGGTTCGACTCCTATTGCCGGCACCAGAATTCAAAAAGCAGCCCGACCGGGCTGCTTTTTTCATTTCCGGCCGCATCCACCGCCCGATACCCCCCCCCCCCGCCACTTCCCTTGCGGGAACTCCCGCCTTGCCGCGCGCGTCCAACCCGCTGGACACATCACGGCAACGACTATCATGCGCATCCTTCTCGTAGAAGACGACACCATGATCGGGGAAAGCGTGCTGGACTGCCTGCGCGCCGAGCACTACGCCGTCGATTGGGTCAAGGACGGCCACGCGGCCGAACTGGCCCTGCGCACCGATCCCTACGACCTCGTATTGCTCGACCTCGGGCTGCCTCGCCGCGATGGACTGACGCTGTTGCGCGAACTGCGCGCGCGCAAGGACCGCACCCCGGTGCTGATCGCCACGGCGCGCGACGCCGTCAGCGACCGCATCGCCGGACTGGATGCCGGCGCCGACGACTACATCGTCAAGCCCTATGACGTCGACGAACTGCTGGCTCGCATGCGCGCGCTGATCCGCCGCAGCGCGGGCCGCGCCGAGCCGGTGTTCGAACACGAGGGCATCACCATCGATCCGCAATCCCACGCCGCCACGGTCGACGGCACGCCGGTGCCGCTGACCGCGCGTGAATGGGCGGTGCTGGAACCGCTCATCGCGCGGCCCGGCATGATCTTCTCGCGCGCCCAGCTCGAGGAGAAGCTGTACAGCTGGAAGGACAGCGTCAGCAGCAATGCGGTTGAGGTTTATATTCATGGCCTGCGCAAGAAACTGGGGCAGAACCTGATCCAGAACGTCAGAGGCGTCGGCTATGTCATTCCCAAAACATGAGCATTCCGCTTAGCTATTCGCTGCGGGCCCGATTGCTGTTCTTCCTGCTCGCGGCGATCGCGGTCGGCGCGCTGGTGCAAGGCGCCATCAGCTACCGCAGCACCTTGCAGCAGGCCGACGACATCTTTGACTCGCTGCTGCAGCGCACCGCGCTGTCGCTGGGCACGGGCGACGGCCTGTTGCGCATGGGTCCCGCCCACGCCCAGGGATCGGCCACGCCCATGGCCGACGACCTGATCATCCAGATCTGGACGCCGGATGGCGTGCGCGTGTTCAATTCGCGTTCGCGCCGCCCCCTGCCCGACCAGATCGTCCTGGGGTTCGCCGACACCGAGGTCGAAGGCAACACCTATCGCGTCTATTCACTGGCCACGCCGTTCCAGGTGATCCAGGTGGCGCAGGACATGAACGTCCGCAAGCGCATGGCGGGCGCGCTGGCCTGGCGCACGGTGGCGCCGATCGCGGCGGCGGCGCCGCTGCTGATGCTGATCGTCTGGTGCGTGGTGAGCTGGTCGCTGCGGCCGGTCAAGCGCGCGCGGGCCCAGGTGGCGGACCGCCAGCCCGAGGACCTGTCACCCATCAACGTGCCCGACCTGCCGGACGAGATCCGGCCCCTGATGCAGGAACTGAACCTGCTGCTGGAGAGGATGCGAGGCGCGTTCGCGCTGCAAAAACAGTTCGTCGGCGATGCCGCGCACGAACTGCGCTCACCGCTGGCGGCATTGAAACTGCAACTGCAATCGCTGCGACGCGCCGGCGACGACGCCAGCCGCCGCGTCGCCGAGGAACGCCTGGCGGCAGGCATCGAGCGCGCCACGCGGCTGGTGGAGCAGTTGCTGTCCATGGCGCGCCACGAAAACGCCGCCGAACGCGCCGCGCCCGAACCGGTGGACCTGGCCGAGGTCCTGCGGCTGGCCCTGTCCGAAACCCTGGCCGACGCCAACGCCAGGGACATCGATGTGCAAATGCATGGCGAGCCGCAAGCCTGGGTGCGCGGACGGCGCGACGACCTGGTGCTGCTGGCGCGCAACCTGCTCGACAATGCGATCAAATACACGCCGCCCGGCGGCCATGTCGACATCCGGCTCGAAGCGCCCGCCGGACAGGCACTGCTGCTGATCGACGACAACGGTCCGGGCATCCCGCCCGGGGAACGCGCCCGCGTGTTCGACCGCTTCTACCGGCTCGAAGGCAACACCCAGCACGGCAGCGGCCTGGGACTGGCGATCGCGCGCGCCATCGCCGAACGCCACGGCGCGACCATCACCCTTGAAGATGCGCCCGGCGGCAGCGGCCTGCGGGCCAGGGTCGCCTTTGCGCGCGGCCCCGCCCCGACTTAAGATTCACCTAAGTGTCAGGCCCGAAGATAGCGCCATGTCCCCACACATGAACGCAGGAGCCGACATGAAGACTTCGCAGATCAAACCCTCGCGCCTGGTGCTGGCGCTGCTGGCCGCCGGCGCGATTGGCGGCGCGGGCGCCGCCGCCACGTTCGGCGGCGTTTCGATGGCGGCCAGCGCGCCGTCCGCCACTGCCGCCGAGATCGCGGCCACCAGCGCCGCCACGCCGGGCGCCCCCATGATGGTCGCCCCCAACTTTGCCCAGATTACGCGCGACTACGGCCCCGCCGTGGTCAACATCAGCATCAGCGGCACGCGCAAAGTGTCCGACGACGACGACGATCCCTTCGCCCAGTTCTTCGGGCAGATTCCCGGCGCGCGCGGCGGCATGCCCTCGCGCGAAGTGCCGGTGCGCGGCGAAGGATCCGGCTTCATCGTCAGCAACGACGGCATCATCCTCACCAACGCCCACGTGGTGCAAGGCGCCAAGGAGGTGACCGTCAAGCTGACCGACCGTCGCGAATTCCGCGCCAAGGTGCTGGGCGCCGACACGCAGACCGACGTGGCCGTCATCAAGATCGACGCCAGGAACCTGCCGGTGGTCAAGATCGGCGACGTCAACAAGCTGCAGGTGGGCGAATGGGTGCTGGCCATCGGCTCGCCCTACGGCCTGGAAAACACCGCCACGGCGGGCATCGTCAGTGCCAAGGGCCGTTCGCTGCCGGACGACACTTCGGTGCCATTCATCCAGACCGATGTGGCGGTCAACCCCGGCAATTCGGGCGGACCGCTGTTCAATGACCGCGGCGAAGTCGTCGGTATCAATTCGCAGATCTACAGCCGCACCGGCGGCTTCCAGGGGCTGTCGTTCTCGATCCCGATCGACGTGGCGTACAAGATCAAGGACCAGATCCTGGAGCACGGCAAGGTGCAGCACGCACGCCTGGGCGTGACGGTGCAGGAGGTCAACCAGGACCTGGCCAATTCGTTCAAGCTGGACACGCCGTCCGGCGCCTTGGTTTCCAGCGTCGAAAAAGGCAGCGCGGCCGAAAAGGCCGGCCTGCAGCCCGGTGACGTGGTGCGCAGGATCGACGGCAAGACGATCGTGTCGTCGGGCGACCTGGCCTCGCTGATCACGCTGGCCAAGCCCGGCGAAAAGATCACGCTGGATCTGTGGCGCAACGGCGCTCCCAAGGAAGTCGTGGCCACGCTCGGCGGCATGCCGAAGGACCGGACGCAGGCTGCCGGCGACAGCCGCGACGTGCAGAAGGGCCAGCTCGGCCTGGCCTTGCGGCCGCTGTCGCCCCAGGAGCAGGAAGCGGCGGGCACGCAGGGACTGTTGATCGAGCAATCGGCCGGCCCGGCCGCCAAGGCGGGCATCCAGCCGGGCGACGTATTGTTGTCGCTCAACGGCCAGCCTGTGCGCAACATCAGCCAGGTCAAGGATGCGCTGTCAAAGGCCGGCAAGACGGTCGCGCTTCTGGTGCAGCGCGGTGAAGACAAGATCTTCGTGCCGGTGCAGCTCGGCTAAGGCTGGCGGGGCCCCTCGCGGGGCCGCCAGCCTTACTCCGCGTCGGGCTGCTTGCCCGGGGCGGCGGCGTCGAACGCCGGCAACTCGCGGCAGGCGGCATCGATCCGCACGACCGTGGGCATCGCGGCCAGATCGCATTCGAAGCGGCGCGCGTTGGCCACCTGCGGCACCAGGCAAAGGTCGGCGATGGTCGGCGTGTCGCCATGGCAGAACTGGCCGGTGGCGGACGACCCGGCCAGTTGCGCTTCCAGGGCTTCCAATCCCTGGCGCACCCAATGCTGATACCAGGCCGTCTTGGCGGCTTCGTCCACGCCCAGCGTATGCTTCAGGTACTTCAACACCCGCAGGTTGTTCAAGGGATGCGTATCGCAGGCAATGCCCAGCGCGAGGTCGCGCACGCGCGCCCGGCCAATGGCGTCGGCCGGCAGCAGCGGCACCTGCGGATGCGTTTCCTCCAGGTACTCGATGATGGCGAGCGATTGACCGATGACCGCGTCGCCGTCGACCAGCGTCGGCACCAGCGCAGTCGGGTTGACCTTGCGGTAGTCGGCCGACAATTGCTGGCCGCCATCCTTCAGCAGGTGCACCGCCAGGTATTCGTACGGCAGGCCCTTCAGGTTCAGGGCGATGCGCACGCGATAGGCGGCCGAACTGCGGAAATAGCTGTACAACTGCATGAAGTCTCCTCGAGTCTTGTCCTTGGCGGCGCCCGCGACGGGGGCCGCGCCTATTCCAGCGATTCGGTCTGCGCCACCTTGCGCGACAGCCCCTTGGGCAACGGGAACGCCACATTCTCTTCCAGGCCCGGCATGGTGCGCACCGACACCGCGCCCAGTTCCTTGACCCGCGCGATCACCTGCTGCACCAGGATCTCGGGCGCCGAGGCGCCGGCGGTCACGCCGATGCGCTTGCGGCCTTCGAGCCAGGCCGGGTCGATGGAATGCGCGCCGTCGATCAGGTAGGACGCCACGCCCTTGCGGTCCGCCACTTCGCGCAGGCGGTTGGAGTTGGAGCTGTTGGGGCTGCCCACCACCAGCACCAGGTCGCATTCCGGCGCCAGCACCTTGACCGCGTCCTGGCGGTTCTGGGTGGCATAGCAGATATCGCTTTTCTTGGGCTCGACGATGCTCGGGAAACGCGCCTTGAGCGCCTTGGATACCGCCGCCGCGTCATCCACGGAAAGGGTCGTCTGCGTGACGTAGGCCAGGTTCTCGGGATCGTTCACCTGCAGCCCGGCCACGTCCTCGACCGTCTCGACCAGGTACATGCCGCCCTGGGCCTGGCCCAGCGTGCCTTCGACCTCGGGATGGCCCTTGTGGCCGATCATGATGATCTCGCGCCCGGCCGCGCGCATGCGGGCCACCTCGATATGCACCTTGGTCACCAGCGGACAAGTGGCGTCGAACACCTGCTGCCCGCGAGCCTCGGCCTCGGCCCGCACCGCCTTGGACACGCCGTGGGCGGAGAACACCACGATCGCGCCCGTGGGCGCGTCGTCGAGTTCGTCGATGAAGATGGCGCCCTTGGCGCGCAGGTCCTCGACCACGTAGCGGTTGTGGACGATCTCGTGGCGCACGTAGATCGGCGCGCCATGCAACTCGAGCGCGCGCTCGACGATGTCGATGGCACGGTCGACGCCGGCACAGAAGCCGCGCGGCTGTGCCAGCACGACTTCGGCGTCGGCCGCGGTGACGGGGACAACCTGGCTCATCAGAGAACTCCCAGCAGCGCCACGTCGACTCGCAAACGGACGCCCGCAAGCGGGTGGTTGAAATCGAACAACGCCGATTCCTCGTTGATTTCCTTCAGAACGCCCGAGTAGCGCCCGCCATTGGGCGCGGCGAATTCGACCAGGTCGCCCGGCTCGAAGGTGGCGTCCGCGCCGGCGTGTTCGGCCAGCATCTTGCGCGTCACGCGCTGGATCAGTTCGGGGTTGCGCTCGCCATAGGCATCGGCCGGCTCGAGCGTGACACTGAACCGGTCGCCTTCGGCCTTGCCGAGCAAGGCGGTTTCCAGGCCGGGGGCCCACTGGCCGCTACCCAGTTGCAACGTCGCCGGACGGCCGTCGAAGGTGTCGGTGAATACCGACCCCTCGCCCGGCCCCGAGGCCAGGGTGATGCGGTAGTGCAGCGTCAGGTAGGAGTCCGGACGGACCAAAACGTTCACTTCGTTAGAGGCGATGCTCAAGATCTGCCACCGTATTCAGACAGTAAGTAAACCCTGATTTTAGAGCCTCTTATGAAATTGTCTGCGCGGGTGCCAAAAGCCGACCGTCCCAGGGAGCGCCTGCTGCGCCTGGGGGCGTCGGCGTTACAAAATGCCGAACTGCTCGCCATCGCCCTGCGCACGGGGGTGCCGGGCCTGAATGTGCTGGACCTGTCGTGCCAATTGCTGGACCGCTTCCATGGCCTGCGCGGGCTGCTGGGCGCCACCCCCGAGGAACTGCAGGCGTTGCCGGGGCTGGGCACCGCCAAGGCCTGCGCCCTGGCGGCCATACTGGAAATGGCCAAGCGCGCTGTCGAAGAGGAACTGGCGCGCGACAGCACGCTCGACCACCCGTCCCGGGTAAAGCAATACTGCCGGGTCACGCTGGCCCACCGCCGGGTCGAACATTGCATCGCCCTCTACCTGGACAGCCGGCTGCGCCTGATCGCCAGCGGCGAACTGGCGCGCGGCACGCTGTCGCAGGCCTCGGTGTACCCGCGCGAAGTCGTGCGCGAGGCCCTGAGGCACCATGCCGCCGCGCTGATCGTGGCCCACAATCACCCCTCCGGCCTGGCCGAGCCAAGCGCCGCCGACCAGGCCTTCACCCGCCACCTGAAACAGGCGCTGGCCCTGGTGGACGTCGCCCTGATCGACCACCTCATCATCGCCGGCGACACGGTCACCTCGATGGCGGAACTGGGCCGCATCTGAGGGGCTGCGCGCGCCACGGGAATTCGTTAGACTACGGCCCGAAATTGCTTTAGGCTTAACCTAATCCCGCTTTCCCGATTCCGTTTTTCGCGACCCGCGCCCTCCATGAAACGCCTGTGGGATATCTCCCCTCCCGTCTCCACGGCTTCGCCCGTGTTCCCCGGCGATACCCCGTATCGCCAGGAATGGAAGTGGTCGCTCGCGCCCGGCTGCCCCGTCAACGTCAGCGAAATCACCCTGTCGCCGCACGTGGGCGCGCACGCCGACGCGCCGCTGCACTACCAGAACGGCGCCGCCGCCATCGGCGCAGTCTCGCTCGAACCGTTCCTGGGCCCCTGTCGCGTCATCCACGCGATCGACTGCGGCCCGCTGATCACCCCGGAGCACCTGCTCCACGCCGCCAACAACCTGCCGCCGCGCATCCTGGTGCGTACCGCCAAGCATGCCGCGCAGGAATGGTGGACCGACGACTTTTCGGCCTACGCGCCGCAAACCATCGAATGGCTGGCCGAACGCGGCGTCATGCTGATCGGGCTGGACACCCCCAGCATCGACCCCGCGTCCAGCAAGACCCTGGACAGCCATCACACCATCCTGCGGCACGACATTCGAGTACTGGAGAACCTGGTGCTCGACGACGTGCCCGAGGGCGATTACGAACTGATCGCACTGCCGCTGGCTTTGATCCAGGCTGACGCCAGCCCGGTGCGCGCCGTCTTGCGCGAATTGGGCTGAAACACCGGCCACGGGCGGACCGTGCGGGCCGCGGCGCAATGATGGCGCCGCCGCTGCGCCGACCGCCCCATTCGAAAGAAGCACGACCATGACCATTCCGTACGACCCGCGCATGGCGCTCGCCTGCGCCCGCCTGCCATTTTCCGGCTGGCGCAGCCTGCCCGCCTCCGCCCGCCGCGCGGCCCCACCCTGCCAGGGAGGCCAGGCATGAGCCAGAACCAACGCCCCGAAGACATCGTCCACGAGGAAAAAGCGCAGCTGGATTTCGCGCGCGACATGACCTACGGCGACTACCTGCACCTGGACGAGCTGCTGGGCGCGCAGCACCCGCTGTCGCCCGAGCACAATGAGATGCTGTTCATCGTGCAGCACCAGACCAGCGAACTCTGGATGAAGCTGATGCTGCACGAGCTGCGCGGCGCCATCGCCAACCTGGCGGCCGACCGGCCGCAGCCCGCCTTCAAGATGCTGGCCCGGGTCAGCAAAATCATGGAGCAGCTGGTCCATGCCTGGGACGTGCTCGCGACCATGACGCCGCCCGAGTACTCCGCCCTGCGGCCCTATCTGGCCCGTTCCAGCGGCTTCCAGAGCTACCAGTACCGCCAGATCGAGTTCCTGCTGGGCAACAAGAACGCCGCCATGCTCAAGCCGCACGCGCATCGCGCCGACCTGCTGGCGCAGGTGCAACAGGCCTACGAGGCGCCCTCGCTGTATGACGAATCCCTGCGCCTGCTGGCGCGGCATGGCGTGACGGTCCCCGCCGACCGCCTGGAACGCGATTGGACCCAGCCTTACCTGGCCTCCGATGGCGTCGAGCAGGCCTGGCTGACCGTCTACCGCGACACCGACCGCTACTGGGACCTGTACCAGCTGGGCGAAAAGCTGACCGACCTGGAGGATGCCTTCCGCTTGTGGCGTTTCCGCCACGTCACCACGGTCGAGCGCGTCATCGGCTTCAAGCGCGGCACCGGCGGCACCTCGGGCGTGGACTACCTGCGGCGCATGCTGGAAGTGGTGCTGTTCCCCGAGATCTGGAAACTGCGCACGAACCTCTGATCCGGCGCCTATCCGTCCCTGAATGGGCATCCGGGCAGGTCCGCCCGGATTGCCTGGGCCGCCCCGTGATTCCCATGCTAGAATGCACAGTTACTTTTCGGATACGTGGCAGGAACGCCTGAAAGCGGTTCGTGCTGGCGACCCTAACTTTTGACATGACTCCCTGGGGGAGTCCTAGGAAAGCACCATGAAAGAAGGCATTCACCCCGAATACCGCGAAGTCGTCTTCGCCGACCTGCAAACGGGCAGCAAGTTCATCACCCGCTCGACCGTCCAGACGCGCGAAACCATCGAACTCGATGGCAAGACGTACCCGCTCTTCAAGTGCGACGTGACCTCCGAATCGCACCCGTTCTACACGGGCGCCCAGACGCGTATCGTCGAAACCGGCCGCGTGGAAAAATTCCGCGCCCGTTTCGCCCGCACCGCTGGCACGGTCAAGTCCGCTTCCTGATCCTGTTGCTCCCACGGGAGTCACAGCAAAAAGGCAGCCTCCGGGCTGCTTTTTTTTCCCCTGACCCTGCTTGTCGACCAACCAGGGGCTGGCGCTTCCCGATCTCTCGGTTACATTAACGCCCGTGTCCCCACTTTCCATTTCCACTCCGGCCCGGCTGACGTCCGTGGCCACCGCGAAGCTGCCCAGGCTGATCCTGCTTGGGCTGGCGCTGGCGTACATCGTCGCCGGCCTGTTCATGCGCGACCCGTGGAAAACCGACGACGCGGTCGGCCTGGCGACCATGATCACCGCCATCCGCGAGGGTGGCATCACCTGGCTGCTGCCGCAGGTGGGGCACCTGGCGCATGCCGAGGAAGGCCCGCTGATCACCTGGGTTGGCGCCATCTGCATCTGGCTGTTCGGCCCCTTCATCGGCGACATCACCGCTGGCCGCCTGCCCAACCTGCTCTGGTTCGGCATCACCGCCACCAGCGTCTGGTACGGCACCTATCTGCTGGGCCGCCGCGCCGAAGCGCAGCCACTGGCCCTGCCCTTCGGCGGCGAGCCGGAACCGCGCGACTACGGCCGCATGCTGGCCGACGCCGCGCTGCTGCTGCTGCTGGCCACGGTCGGCATCCTGCAGCGCACCCATGAAACCACGGTCGTGCCCGCCATCATGGCGTGCCAGGCGCTGGCCTTCTATTCGCTGGCGCGTACCGTCGATCGTCCGGTCACCGGCTCGACCACCCTGGGCATCGCGCTGGCCGCCAGCTTTCTCACGCGCGGCTGGATCGGCGCGCTGCCGATCATGGTCGGCGCCCTGCTGGCCTTCTATCCGCGCGGCCCGCTCTGGAAATGCAAGCGCTGGCTGCCCTGGGCGGCCGCGTTGGCCGCCGCGCTGATCCTGGCCTGGTGGATTCCGGCCAGCCAGGCCAGCGAATACTGGATCCGCAACTGGAAGGCCTGGAACCTGGCGTCCTTCGCCGTGCCCGCCTGGCACGACCTCGGCCGCACGCTGCGCGACCTGCCCTGGTATTTGTGGCCCACCTGGCCGCTGGCGCTGCTGGCCATCTGGCGCTGGCGCGCCTGGATCTATGCGCCGCATATCTGGTTGCCGCTGATGCTGCTGATCTGTTCCGCCCTCGTGCTGTTCGGGTTGGACGAGGCCAGCGATTCGGAATACGTACTGCTGGCCGTGCCTTGCGCGGTGCTGGGCGCCTTTTCGCTGCCGACCTTGCGTCGCGGCGTGGTCAACACGCTGGACTGGTTCGCAGTGATGTGCTTTTCACTGACCGCCGCCACCGCGTGGCTCGGCTGGATCGCGTTGCATTTCCACTGGCCGGCGCAGATCGCTCGCAACATCGGCCGCCAGACCACCGGGTATGAGCCCGTCATCTCCTGGGTGGCCTTCGCCCTGGCGGTGGTCTTCACGCTCGGCTGGATCGCGCTGGTGGTCTGGCGCCTGCGCGTCAAGCCGCAAGCGCTGTGGCGCGGCACCGTGCTGTCGGCCGGCGGCCTGACGGTCACCTGGATCCTGCTGGTGCTGCTGTGGCAGCCCGCGGTCGACTACGCCCGCAGCTACCGCACCGTATCGGGCGAGCTGGCGCAGGCCGTGGCGCAGAACCTCCGTCCGGGCGAATGCGTGCGCGGGCTTAGCCTGGGCAGCGGCCAGCGCGCCTCGTTCCTGATCTTCAACAACCTGACGTTCACGTTCGATTCGAAGTGCACGCTGGTGCTGCAGCAGACCACCAACCAGAGCCTGCGCGACAACACCGCCGCCTACAGCGACAGCGCCGACGTGCTGTGGCAGGGCGGCCGCCGCGCCGACCGCCAGGAAGTGTTCCGCCTGCTGCGAGTCGGCCCCACCCGATGACGCCCGCCCAACCGGCGGTGCCCGGTTTCGGCGCCACCCTGCGCAACATCGCGAAACAGGCCTGGCCGGTCCTGGTCAGCCAATGGGCCGGCATCTCGTTTGGCGTGCTGGACACCGCCATGACCGGCCACGCCAGCGCCAACGACCTGGCGGCGATGGCGCTGTCGGCCTCGATCTACATCACCGTTTTCGTGGGTCTGATGGGGGTGGTGCACGCCCTCATCCCGATCCTGGCGCAGCATTTCGGCGCCGGCAACAACCGCGAAGTGGGCCGCAGTTGGGGCCAGGGCGTGTGGCTGGCGCTGGGCCTGTCGGCGGTGGGCGGCATCCTGATGCTGTTCCCGGACTTCTGGCTGTCGATGTCGGGCAACGTCGATCCCGGCGTGCGCGACCGCATCGCTTCGTACCTGCGGGCGCTGATCCTGGCGCTGCCGGCCGCGCTGGTGTTCCGCACCATCTACGCGCTCGGCACCTCCGTGTCGCGGCCCAAGCTGGTGATGGCGATCAACCTCACCGCCATCGGCTTCAAGGCCTTCTTCAACTGGCTGTTCATCTACGGCAGCCTGGGCCTGCCGGCGATGGGCGCCACCGGCGCCGGCCTGGCGACCGCCGTGGTGTCGTGGATGAGCCTGGGGCTGGGCCTGTGGGTCATCACCCACGACCGCTATTACCGTCGCTTCCACCTGCACGTCGGCCGGCCCGACTGGAAGACGCTGAAAGAACTGCTGCGACTGGGCATCCCCATGGGCGGTTCGTATCTGGTGGAAGTCTCGGCCTTCACGTTCATGGCCCTGCTGGTGGCGCGCGAGGGCACCTTCGTGACCGGCGGGCACCAGATCATGTCGAACCTGGCCGCGCTGTGCTACATGATGCCGATGGCGCTGGGCGTGGCCACCGCCGCGCTGACGGCGCAGGCGATCGGCGCGGGCAACCTCGCGCATGCCCACCGCACCGGCATGGCGGGCCTGGCGCTGGGGCTGATGGGCGCCCTGCTGACCGCGGTAGTGCTGCTGGCCGGCCGCCCGCTGATCCTGGCGGCCTACACCGACAATCCCCAGGTGGCCGCGGTGGCGACCACGCTGCTGGCGGTGCTGCCGCTGTTCCACCTGTTCGACTCCATGCAGTGCATCAACTCGTACCTGCTGCGGGCCTATAAAGTCGCGGTGGTGCCGCTGCTGCTGCAGACGGTGGCGCTGGCCGGCGTCGGCCTGGTCGGCGGCTGGTGGTTCGGTTTCGGACCGGGGCGCGGCGGCCTGGACGGGCTGCGCGAGATCCTGGTGCCGGGCTCGCCGCAGGGCGCGGGCAGCATGTGGTTGATGGCAATGGTGGGCCTGGCGCTGTCAGCCACCCTGCTGCACTTCTGGTATCGGCATATCGTGCGGACCGTGGCGCGCCAGGCCTGACGGCACGCCCGGCGGGCAGCGACGGCGCAAAAAAAAGCAGCCTGAGGGCTGCTTTTTTCATGGCGGTGTGGCCGCCCCGCGCCGTTGCCGGCGGCGGGGACGCGCAGCGCGCTCAGCCCTTGGGGCGCTTGTCGATCACACGCCGCGCCTTGCCGGTCAGCGTGCGCTCGACGTGGCCGGCGTCCGACACCTGGATGCGGGCGCTGACGCCGATGTGCGTCTTGACCGCATGCTGCAATTGCTTGCCCAGCGCCGCGCGCTCGGCGTCCGACAGGGTCGCGAACTCGGCGCGGACTTCCGTCAGGATCTCGAGTTCATCCATATTGCCCGTGCGCGACAGCACCAGCTGGTAATGCGGGGCCAGTTGCGCGATCTTGAGCACCAGCTCCTCGACCTGAGTCGGGAACATGTTCACGCCGCGCACGATCAGCATGTCGTCGCTGCGGCCGGTGATCTTGCCGATGCGGCGCATGCTGCGCGCGGTGGGCGGCAACAGGCGGGTCAGGTCGCGGGTGCGGTAGCGGATGATGGGCATCGCTTCCTTGGTCAGCGAGGTGAACACCAGCTCGCCCGGCTCGCCGTCCGCCACGGGCTCGCCCGTGTCCGGATTGATGATCTCGGCGTAGAAGTGGTCTTCCCACACCACCGGACCGTCCTTGGTCTCGACGCACTCGCTGGCCACGCCCGGGCCCATCACTTCGGACAGGCCGTAGATGTCGACCGCGTCGATGCCCGCCTCGGCCTCGATGTCGGCGCGCATCTGCCCGGTCCAGGGCTCGGCGCCGAAGATGCCGATGCGCAGCGAACTTTGACGCGGATCAATCCCCTGGCGGCGCTGCTCCTCCAGAATATTGCAGAAATAGGAGGGCGTGACCATGATGATGTCCGGACGGAAATCGTTGATCAGTTGCACCTGCTTTTCGGTCTGCCCGCCCGACATCGGGATGACGGTGCAACCCAGGCGTTCGGCGCCGTAATGCGCCCCCAGGCCACCCGTGAACAGGCCGTAGCCGTAGGCCACGTGCACCGTGTCGCCGGGCTTGCCGCCGGCCGCGCGGATCGAGCGCGCCACCAGGTTGGCCCAGTTGTCCAGGTCGCGCTGGGTGTATCCCACCACGGTCGGCTTGCCGGTCGTGCCGCTGGACGCGTGGATGCGCGAAATGCGCTCGCGCGGCACCGCGAACATGCCGAACGGATAGTTCTCGCGCAGTTCCTTCTTGGTGGTGAAGGGGAACTTCGAAATGTCGGACAGCTGCTTCAGGTCGTCCGGATGCACGCCGATCTCGTCGAACGCCTTCTTGTAGTGCGGCACGTTCTCGTAGGCGTGCTTGAGCGACCACTTCAGGCGCTCGAGCTGCAACGCGCGCAGCTCATCCTGGCTGGCATGCTCGATGGGGTCCAGCCCCGGCTTGCTCATGGTGTTGGACATGGTTATCTCTCTCCTGGAATGCTCTACCCTCCGTGCCGGGGGACGCGCCGCGCGCCCGCCTCGGCCGGTGGCCTTGTCTCTGATTGGTTGACGCGTTCAAGCCTCGGCCGGCGTGCCGACGATCTGCCCCTTGATGCGATAGGACCGGCCCCGGAACAGGGCGACGTTGCGGCCGTCCTGGTTGGTGACGGTCACGTCGTACACCCCGGTGCGCCCGGCCAGCGAGCGCTCCTGCGCCACCGCGGTCAGCAGGTCGCCCTCGAAGCCGGGGGCCAGGTAATCGATGGTGCAGCCCGACGCCACGGTGCTGACGTTGCGCGAATTGCAGGAAAAGGCAAAGGCGCTGTCGGCCAACGCGAAGATGAAACCGCCATGACAGGTCTTGTGGCCGTTGAGCATATCGGGGCGCACCCGCATGCTCAGGCGCGCATAGCCCGGCGCCATTTCCTCGACCTTCATGTCCAGGCCCTGCGAGGCCGCGTCGCCGGCGTACATCACCGTGCCCACGGCCTGCGCCAGTTCCTGCGGATCCGTCGGCGCCTCGACGGGCGGAACGTGCGTGCTGCTCATCATTGCCCCTTGAACTGCGGTTCGCGTTTGCCCAGGAAGGCCGCCACGCCTTCGGCGTAGTCGGCGCTGCGGCCCAGTTCGCGCATCATGTCGCGCTCCAGGTCCAACTGGGTCGCCAGGTCATTGCCCAGGCTGGCCTGCAAGGCGCGCTTGGTGAAGGCCAGGCCCTTGGTCGGCGCGCGCGAGAAGTGCTGCGCCAGGTTTTCCAGGGTCGTGTCGAACGCGTCGTCGGCCACGCATTGCCAGATCAGGCCCCAGGCCTCGGCCTGGCGCGCGCTGAGCTTGTCGCCCAGCATGGCCAGGCCCATGGCGCGGGCGCGGCCGACCAGGCGCGGCAGCACGAAGGTGCCGCCCGTGTCGGGGATCAGGCCTAGCTTGCAGAACGACTGGATGAAGTTGGCCGATTCCTTGGCGATGACGATGTCGCCGGCGAAGGCCAGGTTGGCGCCCGCCCCCGCCGCCACGCCATTGACCCCGACCACCACCGGCATCGGCAGCGCGTTCAGGCGCCGCACCAGCGGCGCGTAGAACTTGTCGACGGTCTCGCCCAGGTCGGGCGGCGTGCCGTCGGGCGCCGGTTTGCGCTCGCTCAGGTCCTGCCCGGCGCAGAAGCCGCGGCCGGCGCCGGTCAGCACCAGCACGCGCGCGCCCTCGGTTTCGACGCGGGTCAGCGCATCCGCCACTTCAGCGTGCATGTTGGCGGTGAAGCTGTTGAGCTTGTCCGGACGGTTCAGCGTCAGGCGGGCGATGCCGTCGGCCAGTTCGAATTGGATGTCTTGATAGGTCATGTCCCGTTCCACCGTTCAGATATGGCGGCGCGTCTGCACCACGCGGAAGCGGTTGGACACGTAGGCCGAGTCGGACAGCGCCGCATTGGCCGCCGGATTGGCGCCGGTGCCGTGGAAGTCGCTGAATGCCGCGGTCTGGTTGACGAACACAGCGCCGGTCAGGTTCAGCGACAGCGACACGCCGGACTCTTCCGCCGCGTCCTGCACCTGCTCGGCCACTTCGTTGCTGGTGGTGTAGGCCGACAGCGACAGCGCGCCGTGCTCGATCACGCTGTCGCGCGCGATCTGGATGCTGTGGGCGGTGGAATCGGTGGCGACCACGAAGGCGATCGGGCCGAACCATTCCTGGCTGATGGCGGGGTTGCCGGCCTCGGCGCGCAGCAGCAGCGGCGTGCGCACGCGGGCGTTCTCGAACTGCGGGTGCGTCAGCGTCTTGCTGTCGGCCACCACCGGCAGGCCCAACGCGCGGGCCTTCTCGATGCGTTCGACGATGCCTTCGTTCTGGATCGCGCCGGTCAGCTCGACGGCCTTGGCGGCGTCGGCGCCGAGCTTGTCGACCGCGGCGCCCAGGGCGGCGGCGACCTCATCGAAGCTGACGCGGCCTTCCGGCGTCTGGATGCCGTCGCGCGGCACGTAGATGTTCTGCGGCGCCGTGCACATCTGGCCCGAATACAACGCCAGCGAGAACGCCAGGTTGCGCGCCACGCCCTTCAGGTCGGCGGCCGAGTCGATGATGACCTGGTTGACGCCGGCCTTCTCGGTGTAGACCAGCGCCTGGCGGGCGTTGTTCTCCAGCCAGTCGCCGTTGGCGGTGCTGCCGGTGAAGTCGATGATCTTGACGGCGGGGTCCAGCGCCAGCTGGCGCGCGGTGTCTTCCTCGGCGGTATGCGCGGCCAGCAGCACCACGTCCGGATCGAAGCCGGCTTCGTGCAGTACTTCGCGCGCCACCTTGACGGTCAGCGCCAGCGGCAGGATCGCGCCCGGGTGCGGCTTGACGATGACGGTATTGCCGGTGGCCAGGCTGGCGAACAGGCCGGGGTAGCCGTTCCAGGTCGGGAAGGTCGAGCAGCCGATCACCAGCGCCACGCCGCGCGGCACCACGGTGAAGTGCTTTTCCATGCGGATGGGGTCGTTCTTACCCTGCGGCTTTTCCCAGATGGCGACGCCAGGAATGCGCGACATTTCCTGCCAGGCGTAGGCCACGGCCTCGAAGCCGCGGTCCTGCGCATGCGGGCCGCCGGCCTGGAAGGCCATCATGAAGCCCTGGCCGGTGGTGTGCTGCACCGCGTAGGCCATTTCGAAGCTGAGCTTGTTCAGGCGCGCCAGGATTTCCAGCGACACGCCCACCCAGGCCTGCGGGCCGGCGCGGCGCCAGTCCTGCAGCGCGCGCTTGGAGGCGGCCACCAACTTGGCGGCCGGCACGTGCGGATAGGTGATGCCCAGGTCGAAGCCGTAGGGCGACTTTTCGCCGCCGACGGTGCCGTCGGCGTCGTGCAGGTTCAGCGGGAACGGCTTGCCGCGTAGCGCCTCGAAGGCGGCGCGGCCGTCGTCATTGGCGGTCTCGCCATAGTTGCGCGGGCTGGGCGACTCGGCGAACGGGCTCCAGTAGCCGCGCAGCGCGGCGGCGGCCAGGGCTTGTTCCAGCAGGGGCTGATGGCGTTCGAAGAATTTCTGGGACACTGCGTCTCTCCAAATGGAATGGGGGTCTGACTGGCGCGCGCCGGGTCAGGTTTCCTGGTCGAAGTCGATCACCAGGCGGTCGCTGACCGGAAAGCTCTGGCAGCTCAGGATAAAGCCTCGGGCCACTTCGTAGTCTTCCAGGGCGAAATTGGCGTCCATGTCCACTTCGCCCTCGACCACCTTGCAGCGGCAGGTGGAACACACCCCGCCCTTGCACGAATACGGCAGCTCGATGCCTTGCGCCAGCGCCGAATCCAGCACGCTGTCTTTGTTCTTGTCGATCACGAACTTGCGGCTGTGGCCGTCCTGCACCACGGTCACCTCGCACTGGCCCTTGCCGGGCGCCTGGCGGGCGTCCTGCCCCGTGCGCAACGCGCGCGGCCCCTTCGGGGCGCCGAACAGTTCGAACTTGATGTTCGCCTTCGGGATGCCGCGGGCCTGCAGCCGCTCGACCACGCTCTCGGTCATGGTCTGCGGACCGCAGACAAAAGCGTAGTCGATATCCTCGGGACTCATCCAGGCCGACATCAGCTGGTCGACCTTGTCGCCGTCCAGGCGGCCGTTGAACAGCTCGATGTCCTGGGTTTCGCGGCTCATGACGTAGACCAGCGAGAAGCGGTCCATGTACAGGTTCTTCAGGTCCTCGATCTCTTCGCGGAACAGCACGGCCGACGAGGCGCGGTTGCCGAAGAAAAGCGTGAACTTGCTGTTCGGCTCGGTCGACAGCGCGGTCTTGACCAGCGAGAACACCGGCGTGATGCCGCTGCCCACCGCGAATGCCACGTAGTGGCGCTGGTTTTCCGGCGCGAAGTCGACGGTGAAGTTGCCGGCCGGCGCCATCACTTCCAGCGTCTGGCCCGGCTGCAGCTCGTGGTTGGCCCAGCTCGAGAAAACGCCCTCGTCGACCTTCTTGATCGCCACGCGCAGCAGCTTGTCGCGCGGCGCCGAACAGATCGAATAGGAACGGCGCAGTTCCTCGCCGTTGAGCTGCGTGCGCAGCGTCAGGTATTGGCCGGGCTGGAAGGCGAATTCATCGACCAGCGTCTCGGGCAGGTCGAACGTCACGACCACCGCGTCGCGCGTGTTGCGCGCCACCGAGGCCACTTTCAGGGGGTGGAATTGGTTCAGGCTCATTCTCGAAACCACTCTCAGTGAGTCTTGAAGTAATCGAACGGCTCGCGGCAGCTGACGCAGCGGTACAGCGCCTTGCACGAGGTCGATCCGAAGTTGCTGACCAGGCGCGTGTCGCGCGAGCCGCAGCGCGGGCACTCGATGGCGGGCCCGGCACTGCGCCGGCTGATGCCCGAGATGTCGATGGCCTGTTGCGCGGGCGCGGCGATGCCGTAGTCCTTGAGCGCGGCGCGGCCCTTCTCGCTCATCCAGTCGGTGGTCCAGGCGGGCGACAGGCGCGTCTCGACGCGCACCTCGCCAATGCCGTGGCGCGCCAGCACCTGGCGGATGTCTTCGGTGATTTCGCGCATCGCGGGGCAGCCGGAGTAGGTCGGCGTGATGACGACGACACAGGCGTCGCCGTCCCAGGACACGTCCCGCACCACGCCCAGGTCCACCACCGACAGCACGGGGATCTCCGGATCGGGGACCTCCTGCAGCCAGGCGTAGACCTGTTCGATGGACACGGGCGCGACGGCGTTCACCACTTGGCTCCCGGATAGGCGCGCGGCAGGTACTGCATTTCCGCCAGCACGTAGCCCAGTTCCTCGGTGTGCCGGCCCTGGCGGCCGCCACGGTGGGCCGGATGGTTTGCGGCCGCGGAGTCCGGCACGGTCAGCGTGGCTTCCTCCAGCACTTCGCGCACATGCTGTTCCCAGGGCGCGCGCAGCGCGGCCAGCTCACAGCCGATGCCGCGCGCCGCCATGTCCTGGTCGATCGCGTCGTCGGTGAACAGTTCGCCGGTGAAGCGCCAGGCGTCGTCGATCGCCGCCTGCATCCTGGCGTGGCTGGTCTCGGTGCCATCGCCCAGGCGCACCACCATGTCCGACGAACGGCGCACGTGGTAGGTCACTTCCTTGAGCGACTTGGCGGCGATGCCGGCCACGCGCTCGTCCGACGATTGCGCCAGGCGCTGCAAGAGGAAGTAGTGCCACACATCGAACAGGAACTGGCGCGCCATGGTGTCGGCATAGTTGCCGTTGGGCCGTTCGACCAGCAGCGCATTGTGGAACTGATGGGCATCGCGCAGATAGGCCAGCGCGTCTTCGTCGCGGCCGGCGCCTTCGACCTCGCCGGCCAGCGTCAGCCACATGCGGGCCTGGCCCAGCAGGTCGAGCGCGGTGTTGGTCAGCGCCAGGTCCTCTTCCAGGATCGGGCCGTGGCCGGTCCAGGCGCCCAGCCGCTGCGACAGGATCAGCGTGGTATCGCCCAGGCGCAGCAGGTATTCGAAGAAAGTCTTGTCCATGTCTCCCCCGCCGCCTTACATGTGCTTGATTTCTTCAGGCATCGGAAAGAACGTGGGATGCCGGTAGACCTTGCTGTTGGCCGGCTCGAACAAGGGATCCTTGTCGCCCGGGCTGCTGGCGGAAATGTCGGAAGCCCGCACCACCCAGATGCTCAGGCCTTCGTTGCGGCGGGTGTAGACGTCGCGGGCGTGGTTGATCGCCATTTCGGCGTCGGGCGCGTGCAGGCTGCCGACGTGCTTGTGCGCCAGGCCGTGCTGGCTGCGGATGAACACTTCCCACAGAGGCCAGTCTTTGCTCATGATGGATATCCTCGGATGCCGGGCGCGCGTGGCGCCCCGGGTATTGGATGAGTAAGGAGTTGGAAGGCCGGGCGCCGCCCGGCCAGGACTCAGGCCGCCTTGCGCTCGGCCTGCTTGTCGGCGTAGGCGACCAGCGCCTCGCGCACCCAGGCGCCGTCTTCGTGCGCCTTGACGCGCGCCGCCAGGCGTTCGCGGTTGCATGGGCCATTGCCCTTGAGCACGGCGTAGAACTCGCTCCAGTCGATCTCGCCGAAGTCATAGTGGCCGCGCTCGGCGTTCCACTTCAGTTCGGGATCAGGAATGGTCAGGCCCAGGTATTCGGCCTGCGGCACGGTCTGGTCGACCATCTTCTGGCGCAGCTCGTCGTTGGAGAAGAGCTTGATCTTCCAGGCCATCGACTGGGCGCTGTTGGGAGAGTCGGCATCCGACGGGCCGAACATCATGAGGGCCGGCCACCACCAGCGGTTCAGCGAGTCCTGCACCATCGCCTTCTGTTCGGGCGTGCCGTGCAGGCACATCTGCATCAGCAGGTCGTAGCCCTGGCGCTGGTGGAAGGACTCCTCCTTACAGACGCGCACCATGGCGCGGGCGTAGGGGCCGTAGGAGCAACGGCACAGCGGGATCTGGTTGATGATGGCCGAGCCGTCGACCAGCCAGCCGATCATGCCGATGTCGGCCCAGCTGAGCGTGGGGTAATTGAAGATGCTGGAGTACTTGGCGCGGCCGGCGTGCAGGTCGTCGATCAGGTCGTCGCGCGATACGCCCAGGGTTTCGGCGGCGCTGTACAGGTAGAGGCCGTGGCCGGCTTCGTCCTGCACCTTGGCCAGCAGGATGGCCTTGCGCTTGAGCGACGGAGCGCGGGTGATCCAGTTGCCTTCCGGCAGCATGCCGACGATTTCGGAGTGCGCGTGCTGCGAGATCTGGCGCACCAGGGTCTTGCGGTAGGCCTCGGGCATCCAGTCCTTGGCCTCGATCCGCACGCCATCGTCGATGCGGCGCTGGAACGTCTGTTCGCGGCCTTCGAGCTGGTCCGCGGTCTTGACCTGCTTGACGCCGGTTTCGACGAGTTGAGCGTACATGGTTGTCTCCTTGAGACGGTTTGCGATAGCGCAAAGCGAACGCCGCGCAGTGCCGTCATGTCATAGGCGGATTATTTAATACAAAAAAACCATTGTCAAACTCAAATCTGTATCACATTGGATTTATGTATCATATCCAGGATCCCGATATCGGCCCCTTGCGGCCCCCCTTATGGCAAACCCTCATTCGCCCCTGGACCGTTACCTGTCACGCCTCATCAAGAGCGATCCGCCGCGCGCCAAATCGCTCTGCGTCAGCCTGCTGGGCGACGCCCTTGCGCCGCACGGCGGCGCCATCTGGCTCGGCGACCTGATTGAGTTGCTGGCCCCGCTGGGCATCAACGAACGGCTGCTGCGCACCAGCGTGTTCCGGCTGGTGGCGCAGAACTGGCTGCAGTCCGAACGCCACGGCCGGCGCAGCCTCTACCTGATTTCCGAGCAGGGCCTGCGCCACACGGCGCACGCCTCGCAGCGCATCTACGTCGGCGCGCCGCGGGAATGGAACGGGGAATGGACGCTGGTGGCGCTGCCTCGCACCGGCAACGGGCTGGCCGAGCGCGCGGAGCTGCGCCGCGAGCTGGTCTGGGAAGGGTTCGGGATGATCGCGCCGGGGCTGTTCGCCCATCCGCACACCGAGGCCCGCGCGGCCCATGACATCCTGGAAAAGCTGGGCATTCCGGACAAGGCGCTGGTGCTGTCGGCGCGCGATCTGGCCGGCGCCGGCGGCCTGCCGATAGCCAGCCTGGCCTCGCAGTGCTGGAACCTGGACGATGTCGCCGAGCAATACCGCCAGTTCAGCCGCAATTTCGGCCCGCTGGAAAAACTGCTGGAAGCCCCGCCCTCGCCTTCGGACGCCTTCATCGCGCGCGTCATGCTGCTGCACAATTGGCGTCGGATCGTGCTGCACGATCCGCAATTGCCCGGCCCGATGCTGCCCGACAACTGGCCGGGCCACGCGGCCCGCGAGATCTGCGGCCGCATCTACTGGCGGGTGTTCGACGCCTCGGAAGCGCACCTGAACGCCCTGGCCGGCCGCGACAATGAAAGATACCGCCCGCTGGCCGCGGACATCGCGGCGCGCTTCGGCGGCCGGCCAGCCTGAAACCGGCCGTTCAGGCGTCGCCGTCCGCCGCTATTGCCACGCCCAGCGTATCCAGATGTGATTCCCCCACGGCCTGCGCGGCCCCCGGTTGCAGCAGCCCCCGGGCCCGCGCGATGAAGGACAAGGTCCAACGCGCACGGATCGGCCGCCCCAGCGCCGCGCCAATATCGGCGTCGATGCCGCTGGGCACGTCCAGCGCCAGCACCGGCGCCCTCCAGTCGTTGACGGCGTCCACCAGCGCCTGCCAGAAGGCATCCAGCGGCCTATTCAGGCCAATGCCGAACAGGCCGTCGAGCACCAGTTCCGGCACCTCCAGCGAGTCGAGCGCGTCCAGGGACACCCCACCCGCCGCGCTCCAGCCGGCGTAGGCGCGGGCAGCATCGGCCGGCATTCCCCCGGCGCCCTTGGGCAGCACGACTCGCACGTCGTATCCCATTTCACGCAGCCGCGTGGCCGCCTCAAGGGCATCGCCGCCATTGTTGCCGGGACCGGCCAACGCCAGCACCGTGGCGCCGGGCGGCAACCGCGCCGCCACGAAACGCGCGGCGGCCGCGCCCGCCAGCGGCATCAGCCGCCGGCCCTCGGCCAGGGCCTGACGTTCAGCGGCCCGGATCCGGGCAACGGATTGGGAGGACGGCATGACGGCTCGCGGGAATATGGCGCCGCCGGTCGGCGGCGATCCGCTACACCTTCAGGAAGTGCTCGCGGTAGTACTTCAGTTCGTCGATCGATTCATAGATGTCGGCCAGCGCCTCGTGGCGGCTCTTCTTCTCGAACCCCTTGTACACGGCCGGCGCCCAGCGGCGCGCCAGTTCCTTGAGCGTGCTGACGTCCAGGTTGCGGTAATGAAAGAACTGTTCCAGGCGCGGCATGTAAGCAAACATGAACCGGCGGTCCTGGCTGATGGTGTTGCCGCACAGCGGCGACTTGCCGGCCGGCACGTGCTGCGCGAGAAACGCCAACAGCGTATCCTCTGCCTGCGCTTCGGAAATCGTCGAGGCGCGCACCTTGTCGATCAGGCCACTTTTGCCGTGGGTGGATTTGTTCCAGTTGTCCATGGCGTCGAGCAGGCTGTCGGACTGGTGCACCACCAGCACGGGGCCTTCGGCGACCACGGTCAGATCGGCCTCGGTGACCACCACGGCGACCTCGATGATGCGTTCTTTTTCAGGGTCCAGGCCGGTCATTTCCATGTCCAGCCAAACCAGGCGATTTTCGTTCACAGCCATATAATTTGCCTATAAAACACGCGATTTTCCAGTACGCGATTTTCGCACATCCCCACTTGAGCCAGCCGCATCGCCCATGTTCACACTGCTGTTCGTTGCCTTCCTGCTGACCGATATCGCCGTGCGCATGTGGCTGGCCAGCCGCCAGATCCGCCACGTGGCGCGCCATCGCGACCAGGTGCCGCCGGAATTCTCCCACCGGATCGGCCTGGCCAGCCACCAGCGCGCGGCCGACTATACGGTGGCGCGGGTCAGGCTGGGCATGTTCGAACGCACCTATGATGCCATCTTGCTGATCTGCCTGACCTTGATGGGCGGCCTGCAGGTCATCGACCTCTGGGTGGGCCAGCTCACCGACAACGACTTCCTGCGCCAGATGCTGTTGCTGGTGGCGGTGGCGCTGCTGCTGGGCCTGCTGGGCCTGCCCTTCACGCTGTGGCGGCAGTTCAAGCTGGAGGCGCGCTTCGGTTTCAACCGCATGACGCCCGAACTGTTCATCTCGGACGCAGCCAAGGGCCTGCTGGTGGCGGCGGTGCTGGGGCTGCCCCTGGCGGCCGCCGTGCTGTGGCTGATGGGCAGCGCGGGGCAGTATTGGTGGGTCTGGGCCTGGGCGCTATGGACCGCATTCAACCTGGCGCTGCTCATCGTCTATCCGATGTTCATCGCGCCGCTGTTCAACAAATTCACGCCGTTGTCCGATCCGGAACTGGCCGGCCGCATCCAGCGCCTGGCGCAGCGCTGCGGCTTCGCGCTCAACGGCCTGTTCGTGATGGACGGCTCGCGCCGCTCGGCCCACGGCAACGCCTATTTCACCGGTTTCGGCCGTTCGCGCCGCATCGTGTTCTTCGACACGCTGCTGGCGCGCCTGAACGCCGACGAGATCGAAGCCGTGCTGGCGCACGAACTGGGCCACTTCGCCAAGCGCCACATCATCAAGCGCATCGTCTTCAGCTTCGCGGCGGCCCTGGTATTTTTCGCCATCCTGGGCTGGGTCGCGCAGCAACCCTGGTTCTACGTGGGCCTGGGCGTACTGCCCCAGCTGGGCGGTCGCAACGACGCGATGGCCCTGCTGCTGTTCTTCCTGGCCATTCCCGTCTTCACTTTCATCTTCACGCCGCTGGCCAGCTGGTACTCGCGCCGCGACGAGTTCGAGGCCGATCGCTACGCGGCCGAACAGAGCTCGCCGGACCGCCTGGTATCGGCCCTGGTCAAGCTCTACGACGACAACGCCGCCACCCTGACTCCCGATCCCGTGCACTCCGCCTTCTACGACAGCCACCCCCCCGCCGCCGTGCGCATCCGCCACCTGACGGCGCCCGCGGCATGAGCATGAACGATCGCAACAAGGCCGCCTTCCAGGAAGCGCCCAAGACGGGCGCGCATGGTGATGCCGCCAACGAAGGCCGCATCATCGCGGCGCATGGCCGCCACTACACCGTCGAGCTGGCCGACGGCAGCCTGCGCAAGTGCTTCCCGCGCGGCAAGAAGGCCGGCGCCGCCGTCGGCGACCGCGTCCGCATCACGCGCCAGGGCCAGGACGAGGGCGCCATCGATGCAATCCTGCCGCGCCGCAATCTGCTGTACCGCTCCGATGAAATGCGGTCCAAGCAGTTCGCCTCGAACGTCGACCAGTTGCTGATCGTGGTCGCGGTGCAGCCGACCTTCTCCGACGACCTCACCGGCCGCGCGCTGGCAGGCGCCTGGAGCGCCGGTATCGAACCGCTGATCATCCTGAACAAGACGGACATCGTCGACGCGCTACCCGCCGCCCGCGCCCGCCTGGCGCCGATTGCCGCGCTGGGCGTGGACATCATCGAACTGAGCGCGCTCGAACCCGAAAAGGTTCACACCCTGCTGGCGCCGCGCCTGGCCGGCCGCACCAACCTGCTGCTGGGACAAAGCGGCATGGGCAAGTCGACGCTGCTGAACGCGCTGGTGCCGGACGCCGCGGCGCCCACCCGGGAACACTCGACGGCGCTGGACATGGGCAAGCACACCACCACCAGCACCCGCCTCTATCACCTGCCCGCGCCCGGGGGAGACCTGATCGACTCGCCCGGCTTCCAGGCCTTCGGCCTGCAGCACCTGAGCCGCGAAGACATCATCCGCGGCTTCCCGGAATTCACCAAGCCGATCGAGTCGTGCCGTTTCTACAACTGCACCCATCGCCACGAGCCCGGTTGCGGCGTGGTCGCGGCGCTGGACGCGGGCGCGATCGACCCGGCGCGCTACGCGCTGTACCTGCGCATCCTGGACGAGAACCTGGCGGGACAACAACGGTATTGAAGCCGCTGGTTGGCAGGTCCCGGCACGGCTCTCAACGCGGCTCGAAGCCGTTGCGCAACAGGTGATAAAGGTTGCGCAGCATGCCGGCCGTGGCGCCCCAGATGAAGTGCCGGCCATACGGCATGCCGTAATAGTGACGCACCCGGCCGTCCTCCAGCCGCGCCTCGTACAAACGGTGATTGGCCGGATCCATCAGGAACGACAGCGGCACTTCGAACACCTCGGCGACTTCGAACGCATCCGGCGCCAGCTGGAAGCCGGGCGTAACCAAAGACACGACCGGGATGATGGAGAATCCGGTGGCGGTCAGGTACGGGGGCATGCTGCCCAGCACCTCGACGTGGTTGGCCGGCAGTCCGGTTTCCTCCTGCGCCTCGCGCAGCGCCGCGGCGACCGGCGTCGCATCGCTGGTCTCGATACGGCCGCCCGGAAAACTGATCTGGCCGGCATGGTCGTGCAGGTGCGCGGCGCGCTGGGTCAGCATGATGTGCACGCCATCGTCGCGCGTCACCAGCGGAATCAGCACGGCCGCGGGAACCGGCGCGCCTTCGCGGCCGGGATAGCGCAGGTCATTGTCGCGCGACGACTCCAGCGTCCAGGTGGACGGCTGGCTGAGCGTGCCGCGCAGCAGGTCGGGCGTCAGCAGGCCGGCCGGCACCGCCGGCAGGGAATCGTTGGCGACCACCCAGGGTTGCGACGCCGGGTCGAACCCGGGGCGCGCCAGCGGCCGGCGCGGCCGCGCAGAAGACGAGGAATCAGACATTCGGCTTTTCAAAAAGAAAAAGGCACCCTCGCAGGTGCCTTTTTAACCCGGAAACCCGTGCCGAACGAAAACGCTGGATGGCGTGTGCGTCCGACACTGGTAGGGCCGTGTGCCGATAAGCGATCAAGCCGCCGAGGCTTGCTTGCTGACCAGCTTTTCCTTGATACGCGCCGACTTGCCCGAGCGGTTGCGCAGGTAGTACAGCTTGGCGCGGCGCACGTCGCCGCGGCGCTTGACTTCGATGCCGGCGATTTGCGGCGAGTACAGCTGGAACGTACGTTCCACGGCTTCACCCGACGAAATCTTGCGCACGGTGAACGCGGAGTTCAGGCCGCGGTTGCGCTTGGCGATCACGACGCCTTCGAAGGCCTGCACGCGCTTGCGGGTGCCTTCAACGACGTTCACGCTCACGATGACGGTGTCACCAGGAGCAAATTCAGGCTTGGCTTGACCGCCGGTCAGGCGGGCAATCTCTTCCTGTTCCAGGATAGCGATAAGGTTCATTGAGAACTCCTAGATCATCATGCCTTTGCGGACTAAAGCGCTTTGCCGTTCGATGTTGTTCGGGCCGGGGCTGAAAAACCGCGCCTGGCCGTGTACCGCAAGCAGAGGATGAGATTTGGCAAACCAATGATTCTACACCAAAATTTGCCCGGTGCCTCAGGTAACATGACGCCCTGCCCGCGGGTTTGCGGTACCCTAGCGGTTTATGTAACAAACACGTCATAAGACGCTGTTCCCCCCATGTCGTACTCGTCCCTGTTATTGGTCGTCCTGGCGGCGATGGCCCACGCAACGTGGAATCTGCTCGCCAAGCGCGCGGCCATGGTGGGCGCTCCATTCGTCTTCGCCTACGGGCTGTGCGCCTCGGTGCTGTATGCGCCATGGGTGGTATGGGTGCTGTTGCATGACGGCATGACGTGGACCTGGCCGGTAGTCGGCGCGATCCTGACCTCCAGCCTGTTGCATCTGGGCTACAGCCTGTGCCTGCAGCGCGGGTACCAGGTGGCGGACCTGTCGGTGGTCTATCCCATTGCGCGCGGCACCGGCCCCCTGCTTTCGACCACCGGCGCCTTCCTGCTGCTGAGGGAGCCCGCCACCGGCACCGGCATTGCCGGCATGCTGTGCGTGGTGATCGGGGTGTTGCTGATCGCCACCCAGGGGCGGCTGTCGATCTTCCGCAATCCGCAGGCCTGGGTCGGCGTGCGCTGGGGCATGGTGATCGGCCTGTTCATTGCCGCCTATACCGTGGTGGATGCCTATGGCGTAAAGGTGCTGCTGATCAGCCCGGTGCTGTTCGACTGGTTCACCTGTGTCACCCGCACCGCCATGATGACGCCGCACATGCTGAACCGCCGGGCCCAGGCCTGGGAATCGATGCGCGGCCATTGGCGCCTGGCCCTGGCGGTGGGATTGCTGTCACCGCTGGGGTACATCCTGGTGCTCTACGCGCTGCGCAATGGCGCACCGCTGAGCCTGGTGGCGCCGGCCCGCGAAATGTCGATGATGCTGGGCACCTTGGCCGGAATGTTCCTGCTGCGGGAAAAGGTCGGCCCCGGCAGGCTTGCAGGCTGTCTGTCGATCCTGGCGGGCGTGATACTGCTTGGCTCGACCTGAGCCTTCGCCGGCCCCGTGGCGGGCCGGCGGCGAAGGTATCGCCCTGCGCCCGGGTGCCGGCCCGGGCGGCGGCGAGTCCTTCAGAAGCCGCCGGCCACGCCCAGCCACATGAGGGCGGGAATCATCGCGCCCCAGGCCAACACCAGCACCACGTCCAGCACCATGCTCTTCACGCTGACCTGATCCGACACCGGCTCGACCGTGGCATTGCCCAGGCTGCGCTCGCGCGGGCCACGGACGACGGACGCGCCAGCTTCGGCGGCCGGGGGGAACGGCCATTTGCCAGGCAGGGCGCGCTCACGCTTGCGTGGCTCGGTCTCGACGGGCGCCGTCGCGGCAGTGCCGACAGGCAACGCCAGATCCACCGTCGCCGCGCCAGCCGCCCGGCCCGTCGCCGCGCCGGACCAAGGCGTGGCCAGCCCCGAAAAACGGGCGCCAAGGGCCCTGACGCGTTGAGCGGCACGGCGCAGCGGCGTGAGGGAAACGGCGGCGAGATCATCCGGCAGGACGGAAAGTTGAGCGGTGTTCATGGGGAACTCCTTTAACGCGATCAAGAACCGCGGCACGACGCCACGGCGGCAACCCGGGCAAGCCGCGGGTCAGTCGAACAACGACAGCTGGCCGGCGACCATGGCGCGCAACTGGCGCGCACCGCGCCCGTAGGCGCCGGCCGCCGGCGCGGCACTGGCAAAAGGGACCCCTGAAGACGCTTTCGCGCCAGCCGGGGATGGAAAAACGGGGATATCAGCCATATTGGCGCCCGGGCCGAACAAGGCGGCGGATGCGCCAACCGGCGCAGGCGGCTGGAAGCGGTCGCAGTCGAGCGCCAGGCGATGGCGGTTCAGGCCCAGCTTGCGGGTGGCCACGGCAAAGCGCTGGCGCAGCAGGTCGGCCCAGATGCCGGTGCCGCGCATGCGCGAACCGAAGTTGGGATCGTTGCGGCGGCCGTTGCGCAGGTCTTCGATGCGGTGCAGCACGCGCTGGGCGCGGTCGGGGTAATGGGCGTTGAGCCAGTCCTCGAACAGGGTTTTGACTTCCCAGGGCAGGCGGATGACGGTGTAGCTGGCGTAGTGCGCGCCCGCCGCCTTCGATTCCTGCAGGATGTGTTCCATGGCGTCATCGTTGATGAACGGGATCACGGGCGCCACCAGCACGCCGACCGGCACCCCGGCGGCGGTGAGGTTGCGCACGGCCTCCAGGCGGCGCCAGGGGGCCGCGGCGCGCGGCTCCAGCGTGCGGGCCATGCCGGCGTCGAGCGTGGTGATGCTCATGTAGACGACCACCAGGTTCTGTTCGGCCAACGCCGCCAGGAGGTCGAGGTCGCGCGCCACCAGGGCGTTCTTGGTGACGATGGTGACTGGGTGGCGGGTTTCGAGCATCAGCTCGAGCATGCCGCGCGTCAGGCGCCAGTCGCGCTCGATGGGCTGGTAGGCGTCGGTGGCCGACCCGATGTTGATGGGCGACGGCTTGTAACCCGGGCGGCTGATTTCCGCCCGCAGCGCCTCTACCGCGTTGGCCTTGGCCACCAGCCGCGTCTCGAAGTCGAGGCCGGGGGAGTAGCCCAGGTAGGAATGGGTCGGGCGGGCATAGCAATAGACGCAGCCATGCTCGCAGCCACGGTAGGGATTGACGGCGACGTCGAAGGGGATATCGGGCGAATCGTTGCGCGACAGGATCTTGCGAGCCTCTTCGGCCGTGACGGTGGTCTTGGGCGCGGCGGGTGCCCGGCGGTCGTCGGGCAGGATGGGGATGACGGCGGCCGCAGGCGTAACGGCGGCATCGGCCTGGTCTACCAGGCCGAGCGTGTCGGACGCGCCATCGGGAGAATTATTGGGGACAGCGTCGACGAAATCTACCGGGAGGCCCGAAGCGGACCAGCCATCGTCGACCTGCACGCGGTCATCTTTCTGGAAGCGATGCCGAACATTAGTAACCGCACCCCGACCGCGCAAGGCGGCGGGGGCGGCAGCCGGGGACCCAGAACCGGCGGGAAAAGAATGATCGGTGCGTGCCATGAAAACTACTGTACAAAAACACAGTGGTTTTGACAAGCACCAAAAGCCTTTCCGTAAGACAGCCCCACTTTACCGCAAGACGAAGACGGCGTCCGGAGAATTCGATTTCATCTTGCGATATCGCCCGGAAACCCGCGCCAGCTTTGGGTTTGGAATAAAAACAACACCATAGAAACAAGCTCGGCCGAGGCGTTTCCGCCCCGGCTTGCGGTTTACCGCAGCATGCCCGCCGCCGCGGTCTGATGCGTGGCTTCGTCGATCAGGATGAATGCCCCGGTGGCGGGTACATCCGCATATCGATCGATCGCCAACGACTCGCGCGTGGTGAACGTGACGCGGCCGATGTCGTTCATGCGCAGCGTGCCTTCGGTGTTCTCCACTTCCTGCAATTCATGGATGTCGCGATGCGTGAGCACCGCGCGGATCTTCGCCGACGTCAGGCGCGTACCGTGCTTGAGCAAATACTTGCGCGCCGGGTTGAGCGCCTGCGCGTCGAGCCAGCACAGCTCGGCCTCGAACTCGCGCGCCACCTGCGCCGGCGCCGATGCATGCACGATCACGTCGCCACGCGACACGTCGACATCGCGGTCGAGCACCAGCGTGACCGAATCGCCCGCCACCGCTTCATCCAGCGCGCGATCGAACAGCCGCACCTCCTGCACGCGCGCGGTCACGCCCGACGGCTGCACCGCGATCTCGTCACCCGGACGCAGCACGCCGCTGGCAATGCGGCCCGCGTAGCCGCGGAAATCATCCTTGAGGCTGCCGTCGTGGCGCGCCACCCATTGCACCGGAAAGCGCAGCGGCCCGGCGCGGCCATCGGCCGCCAGATCGAGCGATTCCAGCAGCGTCAGCAGCGGCTGGCCCGTGTACCAGGGCGTCTTGTCCGACAACGTCACCACGTTGTCGCCGTTCAGCGCCGACAACGGCAGCGCGTCGAAGTGCGCGATGCCGAGCTTGCCCGCCAGGTCGGCGTAGGCATCGCGGATGCGGTCGAACACGGCGGGGTCCCAGTCCACCAGGTCCATCTTGTTGACCGCCACCACGATGTGGCGGATGCCGAGCAGGCGCGCAATGGTGCTATGGCGCTTGGTCTGCGGCAGCAGCTTGCCGTCGGCCGCGCGCGTGGCGTCGATCAGGATCACCGCCACGTCGGCGGTGGACGCGCCGGTGACCATGTTGCGGGTGTACTGCTCGTGGCCGGGCGCGTCGGCGATGATGAACTTGCGCGCCGGCGTCGAGAAATAGCGGTAGGCCACGTCGATCGTGATGCCCTGCTCACGCTCGGCTTCCAGGCCGTCGGTCAGCAGCGAAAAATCGATGGCGCCCTCGGCCACGCGCTTGTACTTGGCGCGCGAGATGGCGTCGAGCTGGTCGGCGAACACGCCCTTGCTGTCATACAGCAGGCGGCCGATCAGCGTTGATTTGCCGTCGTCGACCGACCCCGCGGTGATCAGGCGCAGCACGCCCGTGTCGGCGCCGGAAAGAAAAGAATCGTTTACTGCGTTCATATGCGTCCCCTGTGGGCCGGGCTGGCGCCGGCCGCTCATGCAATCAGAAATAGCCTTCCTTCTTGCGGCGCTCCATCGAGGCCTCGGAAGTCTGGTCATCCATGCGCGTGGCGCCGCGCTCGGTGATGTCGGTGACCGCGGTCTCGGCGATGATGGCGGCGGTATCGGCCGCCTCCGAGGCCACCGGGCAGGTGCAGGAAATGTCGCCCACCGTGCGGAAACGCACCGACAGGCGCTCGACCGTATCGCCGTCCTGCGGCGGCGTCAGGCGCGTCACCGGCACCAACAGGCCCTTGCGCCGCACCACCTCGCGCTGGTGGCTGAAGTAGATCGACGGCAGCGCCAGCCGTTCGCGCTGGATGTACTGCCAGACGTCCAGCTCGGTCCAGTTGGAGATCGGAAATACCCGCATGTTCTCGCCGCGGTGCACCTTGGTGTTGAACAGGTTCCACAGTTCCGGGCGCTGGGCCTTGGGGTCCCACTGGCCGAACTCGTCGCGGAACGAGAAGATGCGCTCCTTGGCGCGCGCCTTTTCCTCGTCGCGGCGGGCGCCGCCGATGCAGGCGTCGAAGCCGAATTCCTCGATCGCCTCCAGCAGCGTCACGGCCTGCGCCGCGTTGCGCGAATCGGTCTCGCGCCGCAGCACCACGCTGCCGCGCTTGATCGAGTCTTCCACGCTGCGCACGATCAGGGTCTCGCCCAGCTCGGCGGCGCGGGCGTCGCGAAAGGCAATGACCTCGTCGAAGTTGTGGCCGGTGTCGATGTGCATCAGCGGGAACGGAAAGCGTCCCGGGCGGAAGGCCTTTTCGGCCAGGCGCAACAGCACCACCGAGTCCTTGCCGCCCGAAAACAGCAGCACGGGTTTCTCGCTTTCGGCGGCCACCTCGCGCAGGATGAAGATGGCTTCGGATTCCAGCCAGTCCAGGTGGCTGCGTTGGATCACTGCGGACATGAACATTCCCCTAAAACGGATTTCTGATGGGTGGCGGCGTCAGTCGCGGGGAGCCGCGACGATGCCGATGACCCGGTTGCCTGCGTGCAGGCCGCATTCCTTGGAATCCGACGACTCCCACCACCAGCGCCCCGCGCGCAGGTCTTCGCCCGGGCGGATGGCGCGGGTACAGGGTTCGCAGCCGATGGACGGATAGCCCTGGTCGTGTAGCGGGTTGTACGGAATGCCGAGGGCGCGGATCACGCCCCAGACGTCCGCTTCGCTCCATTCGGCCAGCGGGTTGAACTTGTAGAGCCCGAAAGTGGCGTCGTCTTCTTCCAGGTGCAGCTCGCCGCGCGTGGCCGACTGTGCCCGCCGCTGCCCGGTGATCCAGGCGCCGCGCCCGGCCAACGCGCGCTTGAGCGGCTCGACCTTGCGCATTTGGCAACAGGCCTTGCGCAGTTCGACGCTTTCGTAGAAGGCATAGGCGCCATGCTCGGCCACGTGGCGTTCGACCGCGTCGCCGTCGGGCCGGTACACGGTGACCTCGCGCCCATAGCGCTCGCGCACCGCGTCCAGCACACCCAGCGTTTCCGCGTGCAGCCGGCCGGTGTCGAGCGTGAAGACTTCCAGGCTCAGGCCGGCGCTGTAGATGGCGTGCGTCAACACCATGTCCTCGGCCGCCAGCGACGACGCCAGTGCCGCATCGGGATAGCGCCGCTGGATGTCGGCCAGCCGCGCCTGCAGTTCGTCCCAGCGTGCTGCCAGGACCGGCTCCAGGCCGGTATCGAGTGCGGCCGCCGTCATGCTTGCACCGCGAAGATACGGGCGCGGCGCGGGCGGGCCAGCAGCACGTCGCCATCGCGCAGGCCGAGCTCCCGGTACAGGTGCTCGGGCACCTCGGCCTCGATGACGGCGTCGGAATCCTCGCTGGCCAGTTCCAGGTAGGCACTGGGGCCGGCCAGGTAGGCATGGGACAGGCGCACCGGAATGCCGGCGGCGCCGGCCCGATAGCGCTCGATGTCGAATTCGTGCGGCCGCACATAGGCGGTGGCGCGCTGCGCCTCGGCCTGCGCCAGTTCGGGCGCCGGCAACGACAGGCCCACCCCTTCCCAGACGCCGCGGCTGGCCACGCCCTGCAACTGGTTGACGTCGCCCAGAAAGCCATAGACGAAGGGCGTGGCCGGCCCTTCCCAGACTTCGCGCGGCGTGCCGACCTGTTCGATCTTGCCGGCATTCATCAGCACCACGCGGTCGGCCACCTCCAACGCCTCTTCCTGGTCGTGCGTGACGAACACGCTGGCCACGTTCAGCTCGTCGTGCAGGCGGCGCAGCCAGCGCCGCAGTTCCTTGCGCACCTTGGCATCGAGCGCGCCGAAAGGCTCGTCCAGCAACAGCACGCGTGGCTCCACCGCCAACGCGCGCGCCAGGGCGATGCGCTGGCGCTGGCCGCCCGACAGCTGCGCCGGGTAGCGGTCCGCCAGCCAGTCCAGTTGCACCAGATTGAGCAGGTCATGCACCTTGCGCCGGATCTGCTCTTCCGGCGGCCGCTGCGAACGGTGCTTGACGCGCAACCCGAAGGCGACGTTCTCGAACACCGTCATGTGCTTGAACAGCGCGTAGTGCTGGAACACGAAGCCGACCTGGCGCTGGCGCACGTCCACCGCGGTGGCGTCCTCGCCGGCGAACAGCACGCTGCCCGTGTCGGCCGACTCCAGCCCGGCGATGATGCGCAGCAGCGTGGTCTTGCCACAGCCCGAAGGCCCCAGCAGCGCCACCAGCTCGCCCGTCTCGATGTGCAGCGAAACGTCGTTGAGCGCCCGGAACTGGCCGAAGCGCTTGGAAAGATTGCGTACTTCGATACTCATGCTTGTCTCCGTCTGGCCGGCCGCGTCAGGCGACGGCCGGCTTGATGGCCGTCGCGGGCCCGGGATACTCGACCGGCAGCTCCGCCGCCTTCAGGTAGCGCGCGTTGCGCCACTCGATCACGTTCTTGGCCACCAGCGTCACCAACGCCAGCAGCGCCAGCAGCGAGGCCACCGCGAACGCCGCCGAATACTGGTATTCGTTGTAGAGAATCTCCACGTGCAGGGTCATGGTGTTGGTCAGGCCGCGGATCTGGCCCGACACCACCGAGACCGCGCCGAACTCGCCCATGGCGCGCGCATTGCAGAGAATGGCGCCGTACAGCAGGCCCCACTTGATGTTGGGCAGCGTCACGCGCCAGAAGATCTGCCAGCCGCTCGCGCCCAGCGTCAGCGCGGCCTGCTCTTCCTCGCTGCCCTGCGCCTGCATCAGGGGGATCAGCTCGCGCGCGACGAAGGGGAAGGTCACGAACAGCGAGGCCAGGATGATGCCCGGCACGGCATAGACGATCTTCAGGTCGTGCGCCTGCAGCCAGTCGCCGAACCAGCCCTGCGTGCCGAACAGCAGCACGAACACCAGGCCGGCCACCACCGGCGACACCGAGAACGGCAGGTCGATCAGCGTGATCAGGAACTGCTTGCCGCGGAACTGGAACTTGGTGATGGCCCAGGCGGCGGCCACGCCGAACACCAGGTTGACCGGCAGCGCGATCGCCGCCACCACCAGCGTCAGGCGGATCGCGGCCAGCGCATCGGGCTCGACAATGGCCTCCAGGTACAGCTGCCAGCCCTTGCGGAAAGCCTCGTAGAACACCGCGGCCAGCGGCACCAGCAGGAACAGTGCCAGAAAACCCAGCGCCAGGAACAGCAGGATGCCGCGCACCCAGCGCGGCTCGGTCAGGTGGGCGGGACGGTCAACAAAGCTCATGCCTGTCTCCCGAGGCCACGACGGGCCTGCCAGCCCTGCAGCAGATTGATGACGAAAAGCAGCACGAACGACAGCACCAGCATCACGGTGGCGATGGCGGCGGCGCCGGCATAGTCGAACTGCTCCAGCTTGGCGATGATCAGCAGCGGCGTGATCTCGGACACCATCGGCATGTTGCCGGCAATGAAGACCACCGAACCGTACTCGCCCACCGCGCGGGCGAACGCCAGCGCGAAGCCGGTCATCAGCGCCGGCACCAGGCTCGGCAGCAGCACGCGGCGGATCGTCTGCCAGCGGTCCGCGCCGAGGCTGGCGGCGGCCTCCTCGATTTCACGCTCGATGTCTTCCAGCACCGGCTGCACCGTGCGCACCACGAACGGCACGCCGATGAAAATCAGCGCGATCACGATGCCCAGCGGCGTGAACGCGACCTTCAGGCCGAACCAGTTCGCCAGCGGCGCGCCCAGCCAGCCCTTTTCCGCGTACAGCGCGGTCAGGGCGATGCCGGCCACGGCGGTGGGCAGCGCGAACGGCAGGTCCACCAGCGCGTCCAGGATCTTCTTGCCCGGAAAGCGGTAGCGCACCAGCACCCAGGCCACGATGGTGCCGAACACCAGGTTCACCAGCGCCGCCAGCAGCGAGGCGCCGAAGGTGAGCTGATACGACGCCAGCACCCGTGGCGCCGTCACCGCGTCCCAGAAGCCCTGCCAGCCCAGCGAGGCGCTCTTGATCGGCAGCGCCGCCAGGGGAATCAACACGAGCACGCTCAGGTACAGCACCGCGTAGCCCATGGAAATGCCGAAACCGGGCAGCACGCCCGGGCTGTTGCGCCGAACGGCAAAAGGCGCCCGCGCGCCCTTTGCCGTCGGAATCGAGGCTGAAGTCATGGCCGTCGTCCGCTGCTTGTCCGCTTACTTCTTCTGCGGCTGGTAGATCTGGTCGAAGGTGCCGCCGTCGCTGAAGTGGTCCTTCTGCGCCTTGCGCCAGCCGCCGAAGATCTTGTCGTCGATGGTCACCAGCTTGACCTTGGGGAACTTGCTTTCGTACTTGGCGGCCACGGTCTTGTCGATCGGCCGGTAGTAGTTCTTGGCGATGATTTCCTGGGCCGCCGGGGTGTAGAGGAATTCCAGGTAGGCCTGGGCCGCGGCGCGGGTGCCCTTCTTGTCGACGATCTTGTCGACGATGGCCACGGGCGGCTCGGCCAGGATCGACAGCGACGGCACCACGATGTCGAACTTGTCCGGACCCAATTCTTCCAGCGCCAGGAAGGCCTCGTTCTCCCACGCCAGCAGCACGTCGCCGACGCCGCGTTCGACGAAGGTGGTGGTGGCGCCGCGGGCGCCGGTATCCAGCACCGGCACGTGCTTGAGCAGGTCGCCGACGTAGGCGCGCGCCTTGTCTTCGCTGCCGCCGTTCTTTTCCAGCGCGTAGGCCCAGGCAGCCAAGTAGTTCCAGCGGGCGCCGCCCGAGGTCTTGGGGTTGGGCGTGATCACCTGTACGCCGTCCTTGACCAGGTCGTCCCAGTCCTTGATGTGCTTGGGATTGCCCTTGCGCACCAGGAACACGATGGTCGAGGTGTAGGGCGAGCTGTTCTGCGGCAGGCGCGCCTGCCAGTTTTCGGGCAGGAGGCCGCGGTCGGCGATGGCATCGATGTCGTAGGCCAGCGCCAGCGTCACCACGTCGGCTTCCAGGCCGTCGATGACCGAGCGCGCCTGGCGGCCGGAACCGCCGTGCGACTGGCGGATGGTCAGGTCGACGTTGGCCTTTTCCTTGTATTGCTTGATGAAGGCGTCGTCGATGGCGCGGTACAGCTCGCGCGTCGGATCATAGGACACGTTCAACAGCGTCTGCTTCTGCTGCGCCTGCGCCGGCGCGATCGCGGCAAGAGACATCGTCACTGCGGCCAAGGCGGCCAACCATCCGGCTTTCCTGAAAGACATTCCTTGCTCCCTTCGCGTGTTTGGCAATGTGGAAGCAAGTGTGCCGGCGGCCTGTTCTGAACGGAACGAATCATTCTTTGATTGCTCATCGCTTCCAGGCATATAGCGCGCCCGCCGCAAGGCGTGAAAAAGCCGCGCATTCCCAGGGAATACGCGGCTTTGCTGGCGCTTTTTCGGGCGCCGTCCGGACGGGCGGCGCTGGCCGCCCCATAAACGGATTTCTTATTTACTTATTCGGCTGGGGCGTAATGCGCAGGTATGGACGCACCGCCTTGTAGCCCTTGGGGAACTTCTGCTTGATCACGGCTTCGTCCTGCAGCGACGGCACGATGATGACGTCGTCGCCATCTTCCCAGTTGACCGGCGTGGCCACGCTGTGGCTGTCGGTAAGCTGCAGCGAGTCGATGACGCGCAGGATCTCGTTGAAGTTGCGGCCGGTGCTGGCGGGGTACGTGATGATCAGGCGCACCTTCTTGTTCGGGTCGATGATGAAGACCGAGCGCACCGTCAGCGTGGCGTTGGCGTTGGGGTGGATCATGTCGTACAGCTCGGACACCTTGCGGTCCTTGTCGGCCAGGATCGGGAAATTGACCTTGGTCGACTGGGTGTCGTTGATGTCCTCGATCCACTTGGTGTGCGAGTCGGCGCCGTCCACCGACAGCGCCAGCACTTTCACGTTGCGCTTGGCGAATTCGTCGGCCAGCTTGGCGGTGTAGCCCAGTTCGGTGGTGCAGACGGGCGTGAAGTCGGCCGGATGCGAGAACAGCACGCCCCAGCTATTGCCCAGATACTCATGGAAACGGATCGGGCCGGCGGAGGATTCCTGCTCGAAATCGGGCGCGGTGTCGCCCAGGCGTAGATGGCTCATGGTGTCTCCTGCTTGCGGACTCGGGTTGCGGAATCGACCGGCCGCCCTGTCCGGCGGCCGGCTGGAAAAACGTTTCGGCGGCGGCCTGTGCCGCCCTCCAAAACGATTCTTCCATCAAACCTGTTGCAGGGGAAATACGCAAGACATATAACCTTATGCAATATTCGCGGCGGCGCCGCAGGCGTCCGCCACCACGCCGGCGCGCACCGCCGCCGACAGCGCCAGGGCGCGCGGCAGAATGTGGGCGGCGTAGAACAATCCGGTCGCCAGCTTCTCGCGATGGAACGGATCGGTCGATCCCGCCGCCAGGTGCCGGCGGCACGCCAGCACGGCGCGCGCCATCTGCCAGCCGCCATGCACCACGCCGGCCAGCATCAGGTACGGCACGCTGCTGGCGTATACCGCCCGGATATTCGCCGCGGATTGTTCAAGGATGAATTCCACGCCCGACTCATAGGCCTGGATGGCGCTGTCGAGGTTGTCGCGCAGCAGGCGCAGGCCGTCGCGCTCGGACGCCGCGGCGCGCGAGGACTCGGCCTCGACCGCCCGCAAGGTCTCGCGCATGGCCGAGATGGCGGCGTAGGCGGTGGCGCCGCCATCGCGCTGCGTCTTGCGGCTGACCAGGTCATTGGCCTGGATCGCGGTGGTGCCCTCGTAGATCGGCAAGATGCGCGCGTCACGGTAATACTGCGCGGCCCCGGTCTCCTCGATATAGCCCATGCCCCCATGCACCTGGATGCCGAGCGAGGCTACCTCCACCGCCGATTCAGTCGAGAAGCCCTTGACGATGGGCACCATGTATTCGTAGAAGGCGCGGTTGCGGGCGCGCTGCTCGGGATCCGGGTGATGCGTGCCCTTGTCGTGCGCGGCGGCGGTCACGTACGACACGGCGCGCGCCGCCTCCGTGAGCGCCTTCATGGTCAGCAGCATGCGTTGTACGTCCGGATGGCGCGCGATCGCGACCGCCCCGGAGGAACCTTCCACCGCCCTGCCCTGCACCCGTTCGCGCGCATAGGCCAGCGCGTGCTGGTATGCCCGCTCGGACACGCCGATGCCCTGCTGCCCGACCGAATAGCGGGCCGCGTTCATCATGATGAACATGTATTCCAGGCCGCGATTCAACTCGCCCACCAGGTAGCCAACCGCGCCCTCGCCCGCCTCGCCCTTGCCCGAACCGTACAGCAGCACGGCCGTGGGACTGCCATGGATGCCCAGCTTGTGCTCCAGCGACGCGCACCAGACATCGTTGCGCGGCCCCAGGGAGCCATCGGCCTCGACCAGGAACTTCGGCACGATGAACAGCGAGATGCCTTTCACCCCGGGCGGCGCGTCCGGCGTGCGCGCCAGCACCAGGTGGATGATGTTCTCGGCCAGATCGTGCTCGCCGTAGGTAATGAAGATCTTCTGGCCCGACAGGCGGTAGCTGCCGTCTTCCTGGCGCACCGCGCGGGTGGCGACCTGGGCCAGGTCCGAGCCGGCCTGCGGCTCGGTCAGGTTCATGGTGCCGGTCCATTTGCCGCCGATGAGATTGGGCACGAACTTCTTGCGCTGTTCTTCCGAGCCGACGGTGAGGATGGCCTCGATCACGCCGTCGGTCAGCATCGGGCACAGCGAGAACGCCAGGCTGGCTGCCTGGATGTTCTCGCCCGGCGCGGCCGCCACCAGCTTGGGCAGGCCCTGCCCGCCCCAGGCCTGCGGATGCTGCAGCCCCTGCCAGCCGCCAGCCGCGTAGTCCTTGAAGCCCTGCGCGTAGCCCGGCGTGGCGGTGACCTGGCCATCGTTCCAGACCGGCGGGCGCGTATCGCCGGGCACGTTCAGCGGCGCGATTGCCTGCTCGACGAATCGGCCGTTTTCTTCCAGGATGGCGTCCACCAGATCGGGCGTCACCTCTTCGAATCCGGGCAGCTTGAGGACGTCGTCCAGGCCGGCCAGTTCCTTCAGCGCGAAGCGGAAATCCTGCAGCGGGGTAAGGTAGGGCATCTTGTCTCCATGAGCCTGCGCCCGTGACGGCGGGTGCGGCGGGGTGCGATGGGATGCCGCCTTGGGCGACAGGCATGGCGCGGTCGCTGGCGGTCTCGGTAGTTTCCCTAGCCTATGTTAAACCCTCGCTCCGCCTCATGGCGCGACGCGCCCTGCCGGCCTCATCCACCGAGGTGATGCGCCAGCGACACGATGATCGGCCCCAGCACCGGCAGCAGCACGTTGGCGATGGCGTAGGTCACCGTGTAACCCAACAGCGGCACCGCGCTGCCGCTGGCCCCCAGGATGGCGCTGATCGCCGGAGTGCTGACGTGCTGGCCCGCGATGGCGCCGACCAGCAGCGGCCCCTCTATCTTGAGCAGCTTGTGTCCGACCCACAGCGACAGGCAGGCCGGCCCGAGCGATACCAGCAGGCCGATCAGCGGCAGCACCGCGCCATGCTCGCGGATCAGCGCCACCGCCTCCGGCCCGGCCGACAGGCCGACGCAGGCGACGAACACCGCCAGGCCCAGATCCTTGAGCAATTGCACCGCCTGGTCCGGCATGTGCCCCAATGCGGGTCGCTTGGCGTTGATCCAACCGCACACCAGGCCGCTCACCAGAGCGCCGCCGCCGCTGCCCAGCGACACCGGAATGCCCCAGAGGCGTGCCCCCAGCGCGCCGATCATCAGGCCCGCGAGAATGCCGAAGGCCAGGAACACCAGGTCGGTAACGCCGCTGCGCCGCAGTTCGTTGCCCAGCCCCGCGCCTGCCTGCGACAGCTCGGGCTCCGCGCCCACCAGCGTCACCAGGTCGCCATACTGCACCACGGTGGCAGGCGTGAGCGGCAGCATATGGCCGGACCGCTGGATCGACTGCAGGAACACGCCCCGGGCCCGCTGCGCGCGCGGCCCCTTGGCCAATTCACCCAGGGTGCGGCCATTGACCGTCTTCCTGTTGACGATGACCTGCAGCTCGGCCAGCTGCAGGTCATCGGCATGCGCCTCCGGCAACTGGATTTCCGGCCCGACGACCGAGCCGGCCCGCAGCGCAAAGCGGCGCAGACCCAGCACGACGACGATATCGCCGGTGGCCAGCCGGTCCTCAGGCGTGGGCTCGATCGCCTCGCCATTGCGCAGGATGCGGCTGATGGCGGTGCGTCCGCCCAATTCGGCTTCGACCTCGCCCACCGTCCTGCCGTCCGCGTCCTTGACCACGTGCGAGCGGCCCACCAGCCGCGGCAGGGTCGGCAGCAGGTTCTCGTCGGTCTCGCCCGGCCCCCCGCCCAGTTTTTCCTCAAGCGCTTTGGAGGCCTCGCGCAGGTTGATGCGCAACAGGGCGGGCGCCACCTGGCTGGTGAAGAACACGATGCTGATCAGGCCCACCAGGTAGGTCAGCGTGTAGGCGGTGGCGATATTGGCCTCCATGCGCTGCACGTCGGCGTCGGCCAGGCCCAGGTGCTTGAGCGCCTCCGCCGCGGTCCCGACCACGGCCGACTCGGTTGCCGCCCCCGCAGCCAGTCCAGCCGCCGTGCCCGCGTCCAGCCCGAACAGCGGCACCGCCAGCAGCACGATGGTCAGCACCAGCAGCGCCTCGATGATGGGCAGCACGATGTAGCGCAGGCTGGACCGGTTCAGGTTGGCGAAGAACTGCGGTCCGCCCGAATAGCCCATGGCGAAGATGAACAGGGCGAACGCGACCTCCTTCAGATCGCCGCGCATCTGGCAGCCGGTCTGGCCGATCAGCAGGGCAACGATGAGCGTGCCGCACACGCCCCCCAGCTGGATCGGCCCGATCTTGAGCTTGCCGATCAGGTATCCCAACCCCACCGTCAGGAACAGCACCGCGATGGGAACATTATTGAAAAACCCGACTGAGCACGTCATGAGGTCATGTCACCCTGGATCTGGCGGACGATGGCGGCTACTTCGCCCCTTTGGTGGCCGAGCGCTCGGCCTTGGCGGCCTTCTTGACCGCCTGCTTCACCGCCTTCTTGGCGGCTTGCTTGCCGGCGGCCTTGCGCTTGGCGGCGGCGGGCTTGACCTTCTGGCCCTTGCCGGCGGTCGGACCCGAACGCACCAGTTGGCCGGCCTTCCAGGCCTCGACGTATTCCGTGGCGGCGTCGACCATGTGCTTGCCGATCTTGGAATAGTCGCCATCATCCAGGTTGGCCAGCGAAATGCGGATCGACCACGGCGGGCCGCCGAAACCGCCGCCGTCCATCAACACCACGCCGGATTTCTCGGCCAGGCGGAACAGGAAGTCGACCGGTTCGTAGTTCGACGTCATGTATTTGCAGAAGGCATCGCCGTAGGTGTTCTTGGCCCACACCATGAAGTCCAGCTCGACGTAGTACCAGCCGCGCATCGGGTCCTCGGGCGGCAACGGCACGCCCAGCCCGCGCCACAGCGCATCGCGCCGCGCCCGCACGATCTGCATGGTCAGGTGCTTGTACGCGTCCTTCAGGTCCAGCAGGTGCGACAGGGCGAAAAAGCCCATCTGCACCTGTTGCGGCAGCGACAGGCCGGCGGTGTGGTTCAGCGCCACGTTGCGGCTGTCGGCCACCATGCGGTCGATGAACTTGAGCTTCTCGGGCTCCATGGTCATGGCGCCATAGCGCTTGTTCAGGCGGTTCTTCCACGATGCCGGCAGTTCGGCGATGCGGCGGTCCATGGTGTTCTTTTCATGGGTCGCGATCACGCCCAGGCGCCAGCCGGTGCAGCCGAAGTTCTTCGAGAAGGAATACACGCAGATGGTGTTGTGCGGCACTTCGGCCATCAGCGAGCGGAAGTTCGGCACGAAGGTGCCGTACACGTCGTCCGTCACCAGCACCAGGTCCGGATTCTTGCGGATCAGTCCCACGATCTGCTTCATCTCGACCGGGCTGAAGGCCACCGACGGCGGATTGCTGGGGTTGACGGTCACCGCCAGCTTGATCTTCGGATTCTCGAGCTTGGCGATTTCCGAGGCCGGATAGTGCCAGTCGTGGGTGCCGTCGGCGCGCACGCTACTGGCGTTGATGGCGACGATCTTGAACTGGAAGCGCTCCAGGTGCGCGATCTCGATGTAGGGCGTGAAGGTCGGCAGGAACAGCGCGATGGTATCGCCCTGCTTGAGCAGCCCGTTCTGCATGAGCGAATCGAAGATGTAGCACATGGCCGCCGTGCCGCCCTCGACCGGGAACAGGTCGAACTTGCCCTTGGGCGGCCGGCCGTCGCACATTTCCTTGATCAGGTAGTCATGCACCACCTGCTCCAGGTGCACCAGGGCACGCGGCGGCACCGGGTAGTTGTCGCCGATGACGCTGTCGGTCAGCTCATGGATCCATTCGTCGGGCACGAAGTTCTTGATCTTCACGCCGTACTCAAGCACCCCGGCCAGGAAGTCCGCGCCCGCCGCGCCCTTGTTCTTGGACAGGAACTTGCGCAGGCGATCGGCGCAGCCCTTCTTGGGCGGCATGCCCGCCAGGATCACATCGTCGCGCACGCGGCGCGCTTCCTTCATGGCGAACTGGCCCAGCAGGAAGAAGGCGTCGCGCGGTTCGGTGGCAATCCAGTTGGGATTGCCGCGGCCCGCGTTCAACATGGTCAGCGCGGCCGTCTGCTGGGTGTCCTTGGCCAGCGTGATCAGATAATCCTTAAGTTCAAAGGGCGACAGTTGCTCCAGGTCGCGCTGGCGCGAGCGGGTGGTTTTCAGGGCCGAGGCCAGGCTGACGGTGAGAGGCGCGGTGGAAGCCATTGTTCAGTTACTCCTGGTTTGCGATTGACGGACGAGATTGCCTTCGGCGGAAACGGCCCCTAGGTCATGAGCATGACGATGACAATGCCCCAGATGATGAGCAGGGTATTGCCGATGGCGTAGGGCACGGTGTAGCCCAGAGCGGGCACCTGGCTCTTCGCGGTCTCGGTGATCTGGCCGATGGCGGCCGTGGTGGTGCGCGCCCCGGCGCAGACCCCCAGGACGATGGCCGGGTGGAACTTGAAGACGTAGCGGGCGATGTACACCCCCAATATCATCGGCACGCTGGTGGCGATGATGCCCGCAATGAAAAGCTTGGCGCCCAGTTGCTGGAAGCCCTGCACGAACCCGGGGCCCGAACTGATTCCGACCACGGCCACGAAGGCGGTCAGGCCGACCGAAGTGAGGAACCAGTGCACGGGTTCCGGCACCCGGCCAAAAGTCGGATGCACCGATCGCAGATAGCCGAAGATCAGCCCCGCGATCAGCGAGCCGCCCGAAGTCGACAGTGTGATCGGAATGCCGCCCACGGTCAGCACCAGCGTGCCGAACAGCCCGCCCAGCAGGATGCCGAAGCCCACGAACACCATGTCGGTCTGCTCGGTGGCGCGGTCCACGTACCCCACCTTGCCGACCACGCGCTCGACATCGCGCTTGGCGCCAAGGATGAACAGGCGGTCGCCGCGATCGAGCTTGAGCCCCCAATTGATCGGCATCTCATGGCCGCCGCGAACCACTTTGCGCAGGAACACGCCACGCCCCAGTGCGCGCACCTGCTCCATTTCGGCGATTTCCTTGACGGTCTTGCCCGCCAGGTTCTTGTTGGTCAGCACGACCTCGACGATCTCGGCGGGCAGGTTGATCAGGTCACGGTCCTCGACTTCGGCGCCGATGATCCCGGCCGCCTGCAATACCAGCGCGTCATGCCGGCCAGCCACGCCCAGGACGTCGCCGGCCTGCAGCACGGTGGTGGAATCGGTGTCGAGGATCTGGTCGCCGCGGCGGATGCGCTCGATGAAGACGCGCGCCTCGACGAAGCGCGACTCGACATCGCCCACGGTCTTGCCGACCCATTCGGGATGATCGAGCTTGTAGGCGCGAGAGATGAACTTGCGGTAGCCCGACAGCTCCATCGAATCCGCGCCGCCGGACATCTTGGCCTCGTACTCCTTGCACTCCTTGACGATGTCCACGCGCATCAGTTTCGGGCCCAGCGAGGCCAGCAGCCAGGCGCTGCCGACCGTACCGAAGATGTAGCAGACCGCATACGCCACCGGAATGCTGTCGATCCATTTCTTCTTGGTGGCCGCGTCGATGCCCAGGCCGTTAATGGTGTCGGTAGCCACGCCCATCACCGCGGAAATGGTCTGCGCGCCGGACAGCAGGCCCGCCCCCGTTCCGGCATCGAAACCGAAACCGACGGCCGTGCCCCAGGTCACCAGCAGGCAGATGACGCAGATGACCACGGCGAAAATGACCTGCGGCAGGCCATCGCTTTTCATGCCGCGAAAGAATTGCGGCCCGACGCCATAACCCAGGCCGAACAGGAACAGCAGGAAGAAGACTTGTTTGACGATCGGGGCGATCGTGATATTGAGCTGGCCGACCAGCACACCGACCAGCAAGGTGCCGGTCACCGCCCCCAGGTTGAATCCGAATATCTTCTTGGCGCCTATCCAATACCCCAGCCCGAGGGTAAGGAATATTGCCAGTTCAGGGTATTTCCGCAGAGTGTCAAATAACCATTCCATCCCGAATCTCCTTCGTTATGTACCGGCCAAGCACTTGCGCGAATCCTATCTGCGCGCGGCATACATTATCAGAATCTTTCCAAAGATCAAAAGAATTGCACCGCAAATAGCAAATAGTTTCGATTGTCAGGCGGGCAAATAAAAAGCCCGCGGACATAATGTCCGCGGGCCCGGATACAACGATGAAGCGATGGCTTACAGCGCGCCGGTCAGTTCGGGAACCACCTGGAACAGATCGCCCACCAGACCATAATCGGCCACGCCGAAAATCGGCGCTTCGGGATCCTTGTTGATGGCGACGATGACCTTGGAATCCTTCATGCCGGCCAAATGCTGGATGGCGCCCGAGATACCGACGGCCACGTACAACTGCGGCGCGACGATCTTGCCGGTCTGGCCGACCTGCCAATCGTTGGGCGCGTAGCCGGCGTCGACCGCGGCGCGCGAGGCGCCCAGGGCGGCGCCGAGCTTGTCGGCCAGCGGATCCAGGATCTTGAAGTTCTCGGCGCTGCCCAGGCCACGGCCGCCGGACACGACCACGCGGGCGCCGGCCAGCTCCGGACGGTCGCTCTTGGCGACTTCGCGGCCGACAAAGCTCGACAGGCCGGAATCGGCCACGGCGGCAACGTCTTCCACGGCGGCCGAGCCGCCCTGCGCGGCCACGGCGTCAAAGCCGGTGGTACGCACGGTGATGACCTTGACCGGATCGGCCGATTGCACGGTGGCGATGGCGTTGCCGGCGTAGATCGGGCGCTGGAAGGTATCGGCGGATTCCACGCCGATGATGTCGGAGATCTGGGCGACGTCGAGCTTGGCGGCAACGCGCGGCGCGATGTTCTTGCCCGAGGCAGTGGCCGGGAACAGGATGTGGCTGTAGCCCGAGGCCACGGCCAGCACCTGGGCGGCGACGTTCTCGGCCAGGCCGTCGGCCAGCTGCGGCGCGTCGGCCAGCAGCACCTTGGCCACGCCGGCCGCCTGCGCGGCCTGGTCGGCCACGGCGCGGGCATTGGCGCCGGCGACCAGCACGTGGACGTCGCCTCCGATCTTGGCGGCGGCGGCGACGGCGTTCAGGGTTGCGCCCTTGAGCTGGGCGTTATCGTGTTCGGCAATAACCAGCGTCGTCATCTCAAACCACCTTCGCTTCGTTCTTGAGTTTGTCCACCAGGGCCGCGACATCGGCCACCTTGATGCCGGCCTTGCGGGCGGGCGGCTCGCTGACCTTGAGCGTCTTCAGGCGCGGCGCCGGATCGACACCCAGTTCTTCGGGGGTGACGGTGTCCAGCTGCTTCTTCTTGGCCTTCATGATGTTCGGCAGCGTGACGTAGCGCGGCTCGTTCAGGCGCAGGTCGGTGGTGATGATGGCCGGCAGCTTGAGCGTCAGCGTTTCCAGGCCGCCGTCCACTTCACGCGTGACGGTGGCCTTGCCATCGGCCAGCTCGACCTTGCTGGCGAACGTGGCTTGCGGCCAGTCCAGCAGCGCGGCCAGCATCTGGCCGGTCTGGTTGGCGTCGTCGTCGATGGCCTGCTTGCCCAGGATCACCAGCTGCGGCTGTTCCTTGTCGACCAGCGCGCGGAGCAGCTTGGCCACGGCCAGCGGTTGCAGTTCGGCGTCGGTCTGGACCAGCACGCCGCGGTCGGCGCCGATGGCCATGGCGGTGCGCAGGGTTTCCTGGCATTGCGCAACGCCGCAAGAAACCGCCACGACTTCGGCCACGGTGCCCTTTTCCTTCAGGCGGGTGGCTTCCTCGACGGCGATCTCGTCAAAGGGGTTCATCGACATCTTCACATTGGCGATATCCACGCCGGTCTGATCAGACTTGACGCGCACCTTGACGTTGTAGTCAACGACGCGCTTGACAGGTACCAACACCTTCATCCCGCTGCCTCCAAATGGAAATAATTACCCGGGGGGGAGTTAACGATCCGCCGGGATCGCATTGCACAATTTTTTCCTGATTCTACAGCTTCGCCAGCGCCCGTATATGGGCCACGACGCTGCGGCCCAGGGCGGACAGGTTGTAACCGCCTTCGAGCGTGCTGACGATCCGGCCCTGGCAGTGGCGTTCGGCCACGGCCACGAGCTGCTCTGTGATCCATGCATAATCGGCCTCCACCAGCCCCATTTGACCCATGTCGTCCTCGCGATGGGCATCGAAACCCGCCGAAATCAGAATGAGTTCGGGGCGGTGCGCCTCGAGTCGCGGCAGCCAGGTGTCGGTGACGATGGTGCGCACGGCGGCGCCCGCCGTATAGGCCGCCACCGGCACATTGACCATGTTGGCCGCCGGCTGCTCGGTGCCGCTGTTGGGAAAGAACGGGTGCTGGAAAATGCTGCACATCAGCACCCGCTCGTCGCCGGCGAAGACGTCCTCGGTGCCGTTGCCGTGGTGCACGTCGAAGTCGACGATGGCCACCCGCGACAGGCCGTGGAACTCCATGGCGTGGCGGGCCGCGATGGCCACGTTGTTCAGAAAGCAGAAGCCCATGGCCTGCGAACGGCAGGCATGGTGCCCGGGCGGACGCACCGCACAAAAAGCCGTGCGGGCCTCGCCCCCCATCACCGCGTCAACGGCCGCCACGCCCGCGCCCGCCGCGTACAGCGCGGCTTCGTAGGTATGGGGGTTCATCAGGGTGTCCGGATCTATCGGGTAATACCCGTGTTCCGGCGTATGCTCGCGCAGACTGTCCAGGTACTGGACAGTGTGCACCCGCAGCACGTCATGGCGGGACGCCTGCGGCGCCTGCCGGTCATCCAGATAGGGCATCAAGCCGCTGGCAAGCAATTGGTCGGAAATGGCGTCCAGCCTCTGCGGGCTCTCCGGATGCCAACTGCCCATTTCATGCAAGCGGCATGCCGGGTGGGTAAGATACATGGTCTCCATAAGGAAGATTATGTTCATCTGTCGGCGATTACTGCAACTCGGCACGCTTTCGGCCCTGCTGGCCGGGTGCTCCACCACCGCTCCCACCGCCCCCAATCCAGCCGCCGGCCAGCCGCCGGCGGCCACCACCGGCACCACCCCCATCCGCATCGGACCCAGTACGCCGACACTCGGCTCCGAACCCGCCGATGACGGCCCGGCCGCCCTGACGCCCAGCGGCGCCCTGCGGCCGGAGGTGCGCGCTTTCGTCGAAGGCCTGGCCGCCGAACGCGACCTGCCGCTCAAGCCCATGGTCGCGGCGCTCGAAAGCGCGCGCTACAACGCCACCGTGGCGCGGCTGATCGCGCCCTCGCCGCCCGGCAAGAAAATCTGGCGCAGCTGGCTGACCTACCGCTCGCGCTTCGTCGAGCCCAAGCGCATCGGCTGGGGCGTGGAGTTCTACAACGAACATCGCGACCAGCTCAACCAGGCGGCGCAACGCTTCGGCGTGCCGGCCCCGATCATTGCGTCGATCATCGGCGTTGAAACACTGTATGGCCGCAACATGGGCAACTTCCGCGTGCTGGACGCGCTCACCACGCTGGCCTTCGACTATCCGGATCCCGCCAAGCCCGAGCGCGCCACCATGTTCCGCGGCCAATTGGCCGACTTCCTGACGCTGGCGATGAAAGGCAAGCTGGACATGGAAACCCGCGGCTCGTATGCCGGCGCCATCGGCATGCCGCAATTCATGCCCACCAGCATCAAGCACTACGCGGTGGATGGGGACGACAGCGGCCACATCGACCTGACCAACAACACCCGCGACGCCATCATGTCGGTGGGCAGTTTCCTCTCGCAGCACGGCTGGCAACGCGGCCTGCCGGTGTTCGCGCCGGTGACTCTGCCGGCCGATCCCACCGCCCTGGTGGATGGCGGACTGGAACCCAAGCAGACCTGGGGCACGCTGACCGCGGCCGGCGCGCGCCTGCAGCCGGGCGCCTCGGCCAATGGCTGGAGCAGCCAGCCCATGGGCGTCGTCGACCTGGTGGAGGAAGCCCGCGGCACCGCCCAGTACCGCGTCGGCACGCCCAACTTCTTCGCGCTGACGAAATACAACCGCAGCTACTTCTACGCCACCGCGGTGGCCGACCTGGCCAGCGAAATCGAGGCGCGCGTCGGCCGCTGAAGGCGCGGCGCCCGCCGCGCCCACGCCCGGCAGGCCCCGGGCGGCGGGAATGGCATGTCCCGGCCCTGCCCATTCCGGGTTGGCCCGGTCCAGGTCATCCCCTGGCTCAGACCGTGGCCACCGGCGTGGCGGGCGAACCCACCGCGCCCGGCAGATTCAGCGGCGGCGCGGTCAGGAGGAAGCGGCTGCGGCCGTTGGCGGTCAGCCAGCGGGCCAGCGCGCCCAGATACCACATCTCGCCGATCGGCAGGCCGAGCTTGAAAATGCAGTGGTGGTGCAGCGGCAATGCCGCGCAGCACGCGTTCGGCTTCTGCGTCGGGTAGATTTCCAGCGCGTGGTTGTCCGACGCCATGGCGGCCACCTTGGAATCGGTGATCCACTGCAGCAGCTTCTCGTCGCTGCCATCCAGCCCGGCGCAGATCTCATGCAGGGTGTGGTGATCCGGCTGGCGCTGCTTCTCCAGCAGCGCATCGCCGAATTCCGTGTGGAACAGCACGATATCGCCCTGCTCGATTTCGATGCCATCGGCCTCGATGATGCGCATCAGATCGTCGTAGCCCACCGACTTCTGCTCGCGTCCATAGTGGCGCGCCAGGTCGACCATCACGCCGCGGCTCTGCAGACAGGACTCGGCCAGCTGGGTGATGTCCAGTTTCTTGGCATGGGAGGCGCCGCCCTGGCCCAGGTCGGTCTTGGCGAAGCCGTTGTCGACGTCGTAGTCCACCGGGCCGACCACGTGTTCGTTGGGACGGTAGCCGTTGTAGTAGACGCGCTCGGGCAGGCCATCGCCATTGGCGTCGAACAACGCGCCCACGTGCGCCAGCGAATCCCACTGGGTCGAATACTGCAGGCTCATCTCGACAATGTCGTCGCTCAGCACGTCGACGCATCCCGGGCGCAGGCGGCCCAAGGGGAAGTTCAGGTACTGGTCGCCGTCGCGCTCGGTGGGGCGCAGCTTGGGCGGATGGCGGCGCACGTTGACGCCATTGCCGCCGGGATAGTCCAGCGGCAGCGACAGGCAGAAGCTCAAACCTTCGCGAACCTCCTGGATTCCCTTCATCACGTTCGCGGGAGTGATGTAATTCAGGCAGCCCCGTTGGTCATCAGGGCCGAAGTCCCCCCAGTTCGATCCCTCGGGACGGTTCTTCCATCTCATGTGGCGCGGCTCCTTGGCCATGAATTAAGAATTTGACACAAATTTATCACATATAGGATAATAACATCATGGATGTGAAAACAGCCGCACGAGTCTTGGATGTTCTGAACCTCTTCGCCGAGGCGCAGAAGCCATTGCTGTACAGCGAGATCGCCGCGCAGATGGAGATTCCGCTGTCCAGTTGCCATGGTCTGCTCAAGACCATGGTGGCGCGCGGCTATCTCTACGAGATCGGCAAGAAGCACGGCTATTACCCGACGCAGAAGCTGATCCACGTCGCCACCCTGATCTGCCGCAGCGACCCGCTGAACGCGGTGATCGAGCCGGTGCTGGCACGGGTGCGCGACCTGACCGGCGAAACCGCCCTGCTGGCCAAGCTGGCGGACGACAAGGTGGTCTATCTGATCGTCGCCGAATCCAAGCAGACCATCCGCTTCTCCCACCAGGCGGGCGGATTCAAGGCGGTGCACGCCACCAGCTCGGGCAAGGCCCTGCTATCGGTGCTGTCCGAGGACGAGCGCCAGAAGTGGTTCAAGACCTATCCCGGGTTCGCCTCGTACACCGAGACCACCCTCACCAGCCAGGCCGCCTTCGAGCGCGACCTGCAGGCCGGCATCCAGCGCGGCTGGCAACGCTCGCTCGGCGAAAACGTCGAGGACGTGATGTCCATCTCGCTGGGCTTCAAGGCCTATGAACAACCCTTTGCCATCGTGGTGGCCGGCCCCCTGGGGCGCATGCAGAAGAACGAAGCCACCACTGGGCAGCAACTCAAAGAGGTCAAGGCGCTGCTGTACGCGGCCCTGCCCTCGGCCAACCTTACCTTTGTAGGAGAAGACAGCAGATGAACAAGCGCACTTTGCTCGCCGCGGCATGCTCGGCAATCGCCATCGGCGCCCTGCCCCTGGCTGGCGCGCAGGCCCAGGATGCCTATCCCGACAAGCCGATCCGCGTGATCATGCCGTGGGCCGCCGGTGGCCCGACCGACGTGGTGGGCCGCGTGATCGCGGTGCGCATGGGCGAGATCCTGGGCCAGCCGCTGGTGATCGAAAGCCGGCCCGGCGCCAGCGGCACCATCGGCGCCGCCCAGGTGGCGCGCGCGCCGGCCGACGGCTACACCGTGCTGATGAATCCGTCGGTGCAGGGCATCTACCCCGCCCAGTTCAAGAGCCTGACGTTCGACCCGATCAAGGATTTCCGCATGGTCGGCGTGCTGGGCACGGTGCCGATGGTAGCGGTGGTGCCGCCTGATTCGAAGTTCAAGACCTTCGGCGAGCTGATCGCGCAGGCCAAGGCCCAACCGGGCTCGTTGAGCTTCGCCTCGCCCGGCGTGGCCACCCTGCCGCACCTGGCCGGCGAGCTGATCAACACCACCACCAAGGCGTCCATCTCGCACGTCGGCTATCGTGGCAGCAGCCCCGCCCTGACCGACGTCGCCGGCGGCCACGTTGACCTGATGTACGCGCCGCTGGCCCCCGCCCTGCCCCTGATCCAGAGCGGCAAGGTGCGCCCGATCGCCGTCACCACCAAGGCCCGCCTGGCCGAACTGCCCGACGTGCCGACCATCGCCGAAAATGGCCTGCCCGGTTTCGACATCGTCACCTGGTACGGCATGTGGGTGCCCAAGGATACGCCCGAGCCCATCGTCGCCAAGCTCAACAAGGTCATGATCGAGGCCTCGCAATCGCCCAAGGTGGTCGAGGCGCTGAAGTCGCAGGGCACCCTGCCCAGCACCATGACCTACCAGGAAGCCGAAGCCTTCAACCTGGCCGAAAGCGCGCGCTGGATCAAGGTCATGAAGGACGCCAACATTCAGCCCGAATAAGGCCCTGGCGACAGCCCGCGCCGCATGGCCGGGCCTCGCAACGCAAACGCCCCACGCCCCGGACGGTTTCCGGGTCGTGGGGCGTTTTTCCTGGGCGCCGGCAACGGCGCCGGCGCGCGGCCTCAAGCGTTGAAGACGCCCGTGGACAGGTAGCGATCGCCGCGATCGCAGACGATGAACACGATGGTCGCGTCATTGACGCGCTCGGCCACGCGCAAAGCCGCGACCAGCGCGCCGGCCGACGAAATGCCGCCGAAGATGCCCTCTTCGGCCGCCAGGCGGCGCGCCATGACCTCGGCCTCGGCCTGCTCGATCGATTCGTAGGCGTCCACTCGGCTGCGGTCGAAGATCTTGGGCAGGTAGGCCTCGGGCCACTTGCGGATGCCGGGAATCGACGAACCCTCGGCCGGCTGCGCGCCCACCACCTGCACCGCCGGGTTGCGCGACTTCAGGTAGGTGGACACGCCCATGATGGTGCCGGTCGTGCCCATGGCGCTGACAAAGTGCGTGACGCGGCCTTCGGTCTGCGTCCAGATTTCCGGACCGGTGGTCTCGATATGGGCACGCGGATTGTCGGGGTTGGCAAACTGGTCCAGCACCACGCCGCGGCCGTCCGCCTGCATTTCGGTGGCCAGATCGCGGGCGTATTCCATGCCGCCCTTGTCGGCCGGCGTCAGGATCAGTTCGGCGCCATAGGCCGTCATGGCCGCGCGCCGTTCCACCGACAGGTTGTCGGGCATGATCAGGATCATGCGGTAGCCACGCATGGCGGCCGCCATGGCCAGCGCGATGCCGGTGTTGCCGCTGGTCGCCTCGATCAGCGTGTCGCCCGGCTTGATGTCGCCGCGCTCCTCGGCATGCCTGATCATGGACAGCGCCGGCCGATCCTTGACCGAACCGGCGGGGTTATTGCCTTCCAGCTTGGCCAGGATGACGTTGCCTCGGGCCGCACCAGCGGCTCCGGGAATGCGCTGCAGGCGCACCAGCGGCGTATTGCCGACGGTCTGCTCGATAGTGGGATAGGTAGTAGTCATGCTGCCGATCATAACCCCGCCCGGCGCCGGGCGCCGCCAAAAGCCGCGCTCGTGCCAGGGGTTCACGCCACGGGGCGGATCCCCCTGCCCCAAGGCCGGCCAACGCGGGAAGGCCTCCTCGCGCCTATCCGGTGGATGGCGAAGCGCCGGCCTTTGCGGATCAGGGGCGCGGCGGGGATACCGCAGCAGGTCGGCCTGCCGCCGTCGGCTTGGCTGCGGCCGCCTTGGCGGCGGCTACGCCAGCGCCGCCGGGCCTGGCCGTGCCGGCCCCACGCTCCCGTGGTGCGAGGGGCTTGGCGGCGGACTCCGCCTTGGCGGGGGCGCCTGCTGCCGTCGACGCGGCGCCGGACGCGCCCACCGTCAGGCCGGCTGCCCCGAGGGCCTCGGCCTTTTTCTGGCTGATGCCGCGCACCCGCTCGGCCAGGTCTTCCAGCGATTCGAACCGGCCGGCGCGCTCGCGCTCGCTGACGATGGTCTGCGCGGTACGCGGACCGATACCGCGGATGCCCGCGAGTTGCTGCGCGGTGGCGTCATTCAGGTCGAGCGCCTGCGCCGGCGCGTGCGCCACGCCGGCCGCCAGCAGGGCGACGCCCAGCGCCTGGCGCAAGCCGGTCCGCGCACGCGCGGTGGTGGCGATACGCGGGCGGTGCCACGGCAAGGCCGGCAGGCGGCGGGCGACAGTGGAATGCAGGAAGGGATTCATGAACAGGTCTCCGGAAAAAGCGCGGGGCAACGGCTGTTGCGCCACGTCCTGATCATGGCCCGTCCAGGCACACAGGCGGGCAAGCAGTGATCGGTTTCATCCACCCCGGCAATCACGTAGACAAGAAAAAAGCCGCCTGTGGCACGGCGGCTTTGTCACGCTCGAGCAGGCGGCGCTTGCGGGCCGCCATGTGCCGCCTACTTGCGGGCGCGCCAGTAGCGCACGTACTCGGACACGCCGGTCTGCACGTCGCGCATGGGCGCGCTGAAACCGGCGGCGCGCAAGCGGCTCACGTCGGCCTGGGTGTAGCTTTGGTAGCGGCCTTTCAGGTCGTCGGGGAACGGGATGTAGCGGATCAGGTCCAGTTCCACCAGTTGCGCCAGCGTCAGTTGCGCTTCGCCGCGCTCGGCGCGCAGCGTGTTGACCACGGCCGCCGCGACGTCGTTGAACGGCTGGGCGCGGCCGGTGCCGCAGTTGAAGATGCCCGACTGTTCCGGATGGTCGAGGAAGTGCAGGTTCACCGCCACCACGTCCTCCACCGAAATGAAGTCGCGGCTCTGGCCGCCGTCCACATAGCCGTCCCAACCGGCGAACAGACGCACATGGCCGTGTTCCAGGAACTGGTTCATGTTGTGGAAGGCCACCGAGGCCATGCGGCCCTTGTGCTGTTCGTGCGGGCCGTAGACGTTGAAGTAGCGCAGGCCCACGACCTGCGCGGTCAGGCTGTCCATGCGCTGGCGCAATACCTGGTCGAACAGCAGCTTGGAATAGCCGTAGACGTTGAGCGGGCCCTCGTTGGCGGGGTCTTCCACGTAGACCGACGAGCCGCCATAGACCGCGGCCGACGAGGCATACAGGAACGGGATGCGGCGCGCCTGGCAGAACTCGAACAGTTCCAGCGTGACGCGGTAGTTGTTGTCGAGCATGTAGCGGCCGTTGCGCTCGGTGGTGTCCGAGCAGGCGCCCTGGTGCAGCACCGCGCGGATTTCCGGCAGGCTGCCATCGGCGACGCGGCGGCGGAAGTCGTCCTTGTCGAGGTAGTCGGCGATCTTGCAATCGACCAGATTGACGAACTTGTCGCCTTCGGTCAGGTCATCCACCGCGATGATGTCCACGATGCCGCGGCGATTCAGGCCACGCACCAGGTTGCTGCCAATGAAGCCCGCGGCTCCGGTAACGACGATCATGAGAGTTCTCCTGCCAGTTCGGCGGCGGTGACGACGGACGTGCCGAGCTTGCCCACGGCGATGCCGCCAGCCCGGTTGGCCCAGCCCATGGCATCTTTCCACGGCAGGCCGATGGCGCGCGAGACGGCCAGCGTCGCCAGCACGGTATCGCCCGCGCCGGACACGTCGAACACCTCGTGAGCCTGCGCGTCGATGTGCTCGCGGCCCGTGTCGGTAAACAAAGTCATGCCCTGCTCCGAACGCGTCACGAGCAGGGCTTCCAGATCCAGGTCGGCGCGCAGGCGCTGCGCGCGGTCGGTCAGTTCGGATTCGCTATTCCAGCGGCCCACGGCCTGCTGCATTTCCGAGCGGTTGGGCGTGACCAGCGTGGCACCACGGTAACGGGAGTAATCGTCCCCCTTGGGATCGACCAGCACGGGGATCCCCGCGCTGCGGGCCAGGCCGATCAGCGATTCGACCCGTGCCAGCACCCCCTTGGCATAGTCGGACAGCACCACGATATCGTGATTGGCGAGGTGGCGCGCCAATGCGGCGTCGATGCTGTCGAGCGCCTCCTGCTGCGGATGCTGCTCGAAGTCGACTCGCAGCAGTTGCTGCTGGCGACCCAACACCCGCATCTTGAGCGTGGTATGCAGACTGCGGTCGGTGATCAGGTCGGCCTGGACGCCGGCCTCCGCGGCCAGGCGCCGCACGCTGTCACCCGCCTCGTCTTCGCCCAGCACGCCGACCAGGGTGACGTGGCCGCCCAATGCCGCGACGTTGCGCGCCACGTTGGCCGCGCCGCCAAGGCGATCCTCGCGGCGCGCCACGCGCACCACCGGTACCGGCGCTTCAGGCGAAATACGCTCCACCTCGCCGAACCAGTAGCGGTCCAGCATGACGTCGCCCACCACGAGCACCCGGCTATGCGAAATGGATTCGACGGGAAATTGGCTCATTCAAGTTCTTCCAGACGGCGCGGCGCGTAGGTTTCCCAGGCATTGCAGCCAGGGCACTGCCAATAGAAACGGCGCGCTTGAAAACCGCAGCTCCGGCACGCATAGCGGTCCAGTCGTTGCGTATGTTTGTGGATCAGGCTGCGCAGCAGCGTCAGGTCCGCCCCGGGAACGGGGCCCTGTTCGCTGGCGCCTTCGGGATTGGCGAGCTCGGCTTCCAGCAAGCGGTCCAGCCCGAGCAGCGAAGGATGGTTGCGCAAGGCGCCGCGGGCGAAAGCCCAGGCCGTCGCCGACCCCTGCTGCACGCGCAATTCGCGGAACACGACGTTGAACAGGTCGAGCGACGCATGGCGCGTGTACTGGCGCTGCAGCAGTTCCAGGCCGGCCTCGACCTGTCCGGCGGCCCGATAGTTGGCCAGCAACTGTTCGGCCACCAGGCCGACGTATTCGGGGGCGTCGGTCATGACCGACTCCAGATACAGGCGCTCGCGCTTGGGATCCTGCTCGATCAGGGCCAGGCGGGCGCGCAGCATCGCGGTGCGCACCATGGCGCCCTTGCTCGACATGCCGGCATCGGCGGTCGACAAGGCGTGGTCGGCGGCATCCAGGGCGGCATGCGCGGCGTCGATGTTGGGCGGCTTGGCCGCCAGCGCCGTCGCGGCCTGCTCGCAGTAGTAATGGACGATCTGCGGCACCGGCTCGTCGACCAGGCCATGCAGCGTCTTGACGGCCTCGATGGCGCGCGGCCAGTCGTGCTCGGATTCGTAGATGCGGATCAGCGAACGCAGCGCGGGCAAGGCGTAGCGGGTGTCCTTGAGCTGCTCGAAGCCGCTTTCGGCGCGATCGAGCATGCCGGCCTTGAGGAAGTCCTGCGCCAGTTCGTGCTGCGCGTGTTCGCGCTCGGCGGCCGGCAGGTCGGAACGGTTCAGCAGGCTCTGGTGCACCCGGATGGCGCGTTCCATTTCGCCGCGGCGACGGAACAGGCTGCCCAGCGCGAAGTGCAGTTCGGTGGTCTCGGGATCGAGCTTGGCCACTTCGACGAAAGCATCGATGGCGCGATCGGGCTGCTCATTGAGCAGAAAGTTCAGGCCCCGGAAATAGGAATCGGGCAGGCTGCGGGTTTCCCGCAGCATCTGCCGGATGTCGAAGCGCGCGGCCAGCCAGCCGAGCGCGAACAACACCGGCACGAATATCAACCACCAAGGTTCAAAATCCACTGTGCGGGCTCTTGCTTAGATTCAATGCGGAAATGACGGAGTGCGAACGACGCGGCGCCGTCACAGGGGCGACATGGGAGCGACCGCTTCGGGCGGCACGGCCGGCGTGGCGCCGTTGACGGCGGCCTGCACGCGGTCGAGTTCGCGGCGCAGGCGGATGGCCTCGCGGCGGCGGCGCATGGCGGCGGGCACGGTCAGCAGCAGGCCGAACAGCGCGCCGACCACGAACACCACCAGCATGACGACGATCAGCGGCACATCCTGCACCACGTAATCGGCATAGAACTTCACGGCGACGGGATCGGTGTTCTTCAACGCGAACATCAATACCGCCACGAACACGAGCAATCGCAGGGCCCAGACAAGGTAGCGCATGACGCATGCTCCTAAGAATTCGAGAGGGTCAATTGTAAGCGACCTCCACACCTCGTGTACGGCCTTCAACGGGGTTTCCTCGAAGGGCGGCGGCGTGTCCGGAAGGACGCCCAAAAACAAAGCCCCTTGATTTCTCAAGGGGCGTTGCTCGCGGTCCGATCTGCCCGAAGGCAGCTTACTGGCCGGTGCTGTCAATGCATGGCGTGCAAGCCTGCCATGGACGGCATCGGTTCGCTCGATCCAGAGGATTGAGCGTCCTCGTCGTTGCCGCCGACCAAGTCCACCCGCTCGCGCAATTCCTTGCCCGCCTTGAAGTGCGGCACCTGTTTGCCAGGCACCAGCACTTGTTCGCCGGACTTCGGATTGCGGCCGATGCGGGGAGACCGCTGCGACAGCGAGAAGCTGCCAAAACCGCGGATCTCGATGCGCTGGCCCGAGGCCAGGGCCTGGGTCATCGCATCGAGCACGGTCTTGACCGCGTAATCGGTGTCGCGGGCGGCCAGCTGAGGATAGCGGGCCGCCAAGGCGGCGATCAGCTCCGACTTGGTCACGAATTAACCGTCGTTGCGCTGTTGGTCCAGCTTGGCCTTCAGCAGCGCGCCGAGGTTGGTGGTGCCGGACGAAGCGCTGGCGTCGGACATACGCTGGATCGTTTCGGCGGTTTCGGCGTTGTCGCGGGCCTTGATCGACAGCTGGATCGAACGCGTCTTGCGGTCGATGTTGACGATCATGGCTTCGATGTTCTCGCCGGCGGTCAGCACGGTGGTGGCATCTTCGACGCGGCCCGAGGAGATCTCGGAAGCGCGCAGGTAGCCTTCGACGTCCACGGACAGCGTCACGACGGCGCCCTTGGCTTCGACCGACTTGATGGTGCCCGGAACCACGGCGCCCTTGTCGAACGTGGCAACGAAGTTGTTGAAGGGGTCGCCTTCCAGCTGCTTGATGCCCAGCGAGATGCGTTCCTTGTCGGTATCGATGCCCAGGACCACGGCTTCGATCTCGTCGCCCTTCTTGAAGTTGCGCACGGCTTCTTCGCCGGTTTCCGTCCACGACAGGTCGGACAGGTGAACCAGGCCATCGATGCCGCCGGGCAGGCCGACGAACACGCCGAAGTCGGTGATCGACTTGATGGCGCCGCGGACCTTGTCACCACGCTTGAAGTTGGTGGCGAACTCTTCCCACGGGTTCTGGCGGCACTGCTTCATGCCCAGCGAGATGCGACGACGGTCTTCGTCGATTTCCAGGACCATGACTTCGACTTCTTCGCCCAGGGTCACGACCTTGCGCGGATCGACGTTCTTGTTGGTCCAGTCCATTTCGGAGACGTGCACCAGGCCTTCGATGCCGGCTTCGACTTCAACGAACGCGCCGTAGTCGGTCAGGTTGGTGACCTTGCCGAACAGGCGGGTGCCTTGCGGGTAGCGGCGAGCCAGGCCCACCCACGGATCTTCGCCCAGCTGCTTGACGCCCAGCGAGACGCGGCTCTTTTCCTGGTCGAACTTGAGGACCTTGGCTTCGACTTCCTGACCCACTTGCAGGACTTCGGACGGGTGACGCACACGGCGCCAGGCCATGTCGGTGATGTGCAGCAGGCCGTCGATGCCGCCCAGGTCCACGAACGCGCCGTAGTCGGTGATGTTCTTGACCACGCCCTTGACCACCGCACCTTCGTGCAGGGTTTCGAGCAGCTTCTGGCGCTCTTCGCCCATGCTGGCTTCCAGCACCTGGCGACGCGACAGCACGACGTTGTTGCGCTTGCGGTCGAGCTTGATGACCTTGAATTCGAGGGTCTTGCCTTCGTACGGGGTGGTGTCCTTGACCGGACGCAGATCCACCAGCGAACCCGGCAGGAACGCGCGGATGCCGTTGGTCATGACGGTCAGGCCGCCCTTGACCTTGCCGGTGATGGTGCCGGTGACCAGCTCGCCGTTTTCCAGGGCCTTTTCCAGTTGCAGCCAGGCCGACAGGCGCTTGGCGCGGTCACGCGACAGGATGGTGTCGCCGTAGCCGTTTTCCAGGGAATCGATGGCCACCGAGACGAAATCGCCGGGTTGCACTTCGAGCTCGCCCTGGTCGTTCAGGAACTCTTCCAGGGGGATCAGCGCTTCGGACTTCAGGCCGGCGTTGACGACGACGAAGTTATGGTCGACGCGCACGACTTCGGCGCTGATGACCTCGCCGGACTTCATGTCCTGGCTCTTGAGGCTTTGTGCGAAAAGGTCGGCGAAGCTTTCGCCGCCGGTGGCGGTAGTGGAAACGGAAGACATGGGGTTGAAATCCATTGGGCCGAAATGGCCGTTAAAAACACACCGCAGCGGATTGCCCGCCACAGTGGAGTCAAAATACCTGCCTGCCGGTTTGCCCTTGCGGGGTGTCCCGTGGGGGTGTCGCCTGGCCAGGACAGGGCCGATAAAAAAACGACTGGCGAAGGTGCCCGCCCCTCAATGCGTGGGGTTGGCCTGCCAGAAATCCAGTATTGCCTGCACGGTTTCCGCAATCGTCAGATTCGACGAATCCAGCACGTGTGCATCCGCTGCGGGAGCAAGCGGCGCCGTGGCGCGCTGCGTGTCGCGGGCATCCCGCTCGCGCATATCCCGCAAAAGGTCGTCTAGATTAGCAGAAATTCCCTTTTCGATCAACTGCTTACGCCGCCTCTCGGCCCGCGCGACCACATCGGCCACCAGGAAGACTTTCAGGGACGCATCAGGAAACACCACCGTGCCCATGTCGCGGCCATCCGCCACCAGCCCGGGAAGCAGGCGAAACGCGCGCTGGCGTTCGAGCAGCGCCTGCCGCACGCCGGGGAACGCCGCCACGCGCGAGGCGAAATTGCCCACTTCCTCGCGACGGATTTCATGGCCGACGTCGGCGCCCTCCAGGTAGACGTGGGGGCCGTCGAAACGCACATCCAGCGTCTCGGCCACGCGCGCCACGGCGGGCTCGTCGGCCGCATCGACGCCGCGGTTGATCGCCGCCAGGGCCGTCAACCGGTACAGCGCGCCGCTGTCCAGCACCGCCCACCCCAGCGCCTTGGCGACGCGGTGGGCCACGGTGCCCTTGCCCGAGGCGGTGGGGCCGTCGATGGTGATGACGGGAGCGGCGGAAGTCACGGTCGGTTCAGTCGAAGTCATGTAAGGAAATGGGCCGCGCGGCCCGTGGTCGCTATGCCGACACCAGGCCGGCATAGACATCAAAGTAACCCGGGAACGTCTTGCTGACGCAACCCGGATCCAGAATCCGCACCGCCGCCGGGCCGAACGCGGCCAGCGAGAAGCACATTGCCATGCGGTGATCGTCCCAGGTGCCGATATGCGCGTCGCGCCAGGCGCCGTCAGCGGGCGGGGTGACCCGCAACCAGTCCGGCCCCGATTCCACTTGCGCGCCCAGCTTTTCCAGCTCGGTCTGCATGGCGTGGATGCGGTCGGTTTCCTTGACGCGCCAGCTGCCGATGTTGCGCAGCCGGCACGGGCCATCGGCGTACAGCGCCAGCGCGGCGGCCGTCATGGCGGCGTCGGGGATCAGGTTGAAATCGGTATCGAAGGCCTTCAGGCGCCCGCCCTCGGCCACGCGCACGCCGGTCACCTCGATCCAGCCGTCGCCGTATGCCACCGTGGCCCCCATGGCGGCCAGCGTGTCGGCGAATTTCACATCGCCCTGGATGCTGTCGGCGCCCACGCCCGTCACCCGCAGCGGTCCGCCGCCGATGGCGCCGAGCGCCAGGAAATACGAGGCGGTGGAGGCATCGCCCTCGACCGCGATCTGGCCCGGGCTGCGATAGCGGGCGCCGCCGCCGATGGTGAAACGGCTCCAGCCATCGCGTTGCACGGTGACGCCGAAACGCGCCATGAGGTTCAGCGTGATCTCGATGTAAGGCTTGGAGATCAGCTCGCCCAGCACCTCGATCACCACCGGCTGACCACTCTGGCCGGCCAGCAATGGCGCGGCCATCAGCAAGGCGGTCAGGAACTGGCTGGAAACCGAACCCTGCACCTGCGTCACGGCCGGCGTGGCGATTGCGCCGCGGCCGATGTGCAGCGGCGGATAGCCGGGCTGCCCCAGATAGTCGATCCGAGCGCCCAGCGCCTTGAGCGCATCGACCAGGTCGCCGATGGGACGCTCGTGCATGCGCGGCACGCCGGACAGGCGATAGTCGCCGCCCATCAGCGCCAGCGCCGCCGTCAGCGGCCGGATGGCGGTGCCGGCGTTGCCCATGAAGAGGTCGGCGCTGTCGACCGGGAAGCGGCTCACGCCGCGCACGGTGACACGGCCCTCGGCCAGTTCGGACACCGCCACGCCCAGCTGGCGCAAGGCGGCCAGCATGACGCGGGTGTCATCGGAATCCAGCAGTCCGGTGATGGCGGTCTCGCCGTCGGCGATGGCCGCCAGCAGCAGCACGCGGTTGGAAATGCTCTTGGAACCGGGCAAGGCCATGACGCCCTGCGCGCGCCGCACCCGTGGCAGATCCAGGAAAGGCAAAGCGCCCATGTGGGTTTACTCCTTGCGCCAGTTGCGGCGCGCCTGCGCCGCCGTGTCCAGCAGCGCCAGCAAGGCCGCGCCATCGCCGCCGTCGATCGCGCGCTCGGCCCGATCCAGCACGGCGCGCACGGCCGCCAGCTCCGCCAGCATGGCGTCGCGGTTGGATAGAAAGATATCGCGCCACATCTCGGGCGATCCCGCCGCGATGCGGGTGAAATCGCGAAAGCCGCTGCCCGCCAGCGCCAGCCGCGTGGCGGCGTCCTCGGCGGTGGCGACCTGCTCCATGTACACAGACGACAGCAGGTGCGGCAGGTGGCTGACCGACGCCAGCACCCGGTCATGCGCGCCGGCGTCCATGTCGATCACTTGCGCCCCACAAGCCAGCCACGCATCGCGCACCAGGGCAATGGCGGCAGCAGCGTTCTCGGCCAGCGGCGTCAGGATGACGCAACGGCCCTGGTACAGGCCGGCATCGGCGGCCTCGGGTCCGCTGCGCTCGGCGCCGGCGATGGGATGGCCCGGCACGAACTGGCCGATGCGCGCGCCCAGCGCCAGGCGGGCGGCATCGACCACCTCGGCCTTGGTGCTGCCGCCATCGGTCAGCAGCGTGGCATCGCGCAGATGCGGCAGCATGCGCGCCAGCATGTCCTGCAGGCCGCCCACGGGCGTGGCCAGGAACACCAGGTCGGCGCGGGCAGCGGCGTCTTCGGCGCTGACGGCTTCGTCGATCAGGCCCAGTTCCACCGCGCGCGCCAGTGACGCGGCATTGCGGCCCACGCCCAGCACCCGTCCCACCTGCCCCGCCCGGCGCAGCGCCGCGGCAAAGGAACCGCCGATCAGACCCACGCCGACGACGGCCAGCACAGGAATCAGGGGGCCAGCGGCCCCCTGATTCGGCTTGGAGGAAGCGCCGTTCATTCGGACAGGATGGCGGTCAGCGCGTCGATGAAGCGGGCGTTTTCCTGCGGCAGGCCGATGGACACGCGCAGCCACTCGGGCAGGCCGTCGCCGGCCACCGGACGCACGATCACGCCGCGCTTGAGCAGCGCCAGGTTGATGCGCGGCGCGTCGCCCACGTGCACCAGCACGAAGTTGCCGTAGCTGGGCACGTAGCGCAGCTTGAGGCGGTCGAAGGCTTCGCACAGTTGCGCCTTGCCGGCCTTGTTGGACGTGTACGCCTGTTCCAGGTAGGCGGCATCGCCCAGCGCGGCCACGGCGGCGGCCTGCGCCAGCGTGTTGACGTTGAACGGCTGGCGCACGCGGTTGAGCAGGTCGGTCAGGGCCGGTTGGGCCACCGCGAAGCCCACGCGCAGGCCCGCCAGGCCGTAGGCCTTGGAGAAGGTGCGCGAGACGATCAGGTTGGGATAGCGGCGCACCAGCGCGGTGCTGTCGAACCGGAATTGCGGTTCCAGGTATTCGTTGTAGGCCTCGTCCAACACCACCGTGACACGGTCGCCGTGGGCGGCATGGACGCGCTCCAGGAACGCGGCCACCTGATCGCCCGGCACAAAGGTGCCGGTGGGGTTGTTGGGGTTGGCGATGAACAAGAGGCGCGTGTCGTCGGCGATGGCGTCGAACATGGCGTCCAGGTCATGGCCGTAGTCCTTGGCCGGCACCACGATGTGGCGCGCGCCCCGGGCCTGCGTGGCCAGGCGATAGACCGCGAACGAATGCTGCGCGTAGACCGCCGACGTACCCGGCTCCAGCAATGCCAGCGCGGCGATTTCCAGGATGTCGTTGGAGCCATTGCCCAGCGTGATCCAGTTCATCGGCACGTCGTAGCGCGCGGCCAGCGCGGCCTTCAGGTCGAAGCCGTTGGGGTCCGGATAGCGCGCCAGCGACTCGGCGGCGGCCAGCATGGCGGCGCGCGCCGACTGCGGCATGCCCAGCGGGTTCTCGTTGGAGGCCAGCTTGACGATCCCGGCCGGATCCAGCCCGAACTCGCGGGCCAGTTCCTCGATGGGCTTGCCGGCCTGGTAGGGAGCGATGGCGCTGACGTGCGCGGGAGCGGCGAGAGGCTTGGAGGTGTTGGTCATGGAAGGGCTCACGGCGCCGGGTAGGAACCCAGCACTTTCAGGTAGGCGACCTGCGCCCGCAGGGTATCCAGGGCGAGCGCGACATTCGGATCGTTGCGATGTCCCAGGACATCGACGTAGAAATAGTATTCCCACTCGCCGGTGCGGGCCGGGCGGGATTCGAAGCGCGTCATCGACACGCCGTTGGCGGCCAGCGGCGCCAGCATCTCGTAGACGGCGCCGGCGCGGTTGGGGACAGCCAGGATCAGGCTGGTCTTGTCCTTGCCGCTGACCAGCGGCTCGATGTTGCCGATGGCCAGGAAGCGCGTGCGGTTGTGCGGATCGTCCTGGATGCCGGCGCTGACGACCTGCAGGTTCCAGGCCGGCGCGGCCACTTCGCCGGCGATGGCGGCGATGGTCGGATCCGAAGCGGCAACGCGCGCGGCCTCGGAATTGCTGGCGGCGGCCACCCGTTCCAGGTCGGGATAGTTGCGCGTCAGCCAGCCCTGGCACTGGGCCAGCGCCTGCGGATGCGCGGAAATCGTCTTGATGCCGTCCATCTTGCCCGACTGCGACATCAGGCAATGGCGGATCACCAGCGAACGCTCGCCCAGGATGCGCAGCGGCGTGTTCAGCAGCAGGTCCAGGCTGCGGTTGACCGCGCCTTCGGTGGAGTTCTCGACCGGCACCATGCCGACGTCGGCCTGCCCAGCCTCGACGGCGCGGAAGACCTCGTCGAACGACACGCACGGCAGCTTCTGCACCGCATGGCCGAAATGCTCCAGCGCGGCCTGCTCGGAAAACGAGCCCTGCGGCCCCAGGTAGGCGACGGTCATGCCGCGCTCCAGGCCGCGGCAGGCCGAGATGATCTCGGTCCAGACCGAGGCCACGCCGGCCGCCGGAAACGGGCCGGGATTGAGTTGTTGCAGCCGGCGGATGACCTCGGCTTCGCGCTCGGGGCGCAACACCGGACCGTCGGCATGGGCGGCATGCTTGGCCTCGCCCACTTCCTGCGCGGCGCGGGCGCGCTGCGAAAGAAGATCCAGGATTTGCGCATCGATGGCGTCGATGCGGTCGCGCAGGGGGCGCAGCTTGCGCTGCAGGTCATCATCCATAGCGGCGCTCGAATTCCTTCAGGTACTCGACCAGCGCGGCCACGGCGGCCAGCGGCACCGCGTTGTAGATCGAGGCGCGCATGCCGCCCACGCTCTTGTGGCCCTTGAGCTGCGTCAGGCCGGCGGCGTCGGCGCCCTGCAGGAAGGCGTCGTTGAGCGATTCGTCGCGCAGCACGAACGGCACGTTCATGCGCGAACGCACGGGGGCGTGGATCGGATTGCGGTAGAAGCTGGTGCTATCGAGGTAGCCGTAGAGCAGTTCGGCCTTGGCCTTGTTGGCCGCTTCCATGCCGGCCACGCCGCCATTGGCCTTGACCCACTTGAACACCAGGCCGGCGATGTAGATCGCGAAGGTCGGCGGGGTGTTGTAGCGCGAATGCTCGGCGGCCACGTTGGCGTAGTCGAACGCCGACGGGCAGATCGGCAGCGCGTGGCCGATCAGGTCGCGGCGGCAGATGGCCATGGTGACGCCGGCCGGGCCAGCGTTCTTCTGGGCGCCCGCGTACATCATGCCGCAGCGGCTCACGTCCATCGGACGCGACAGGAAATGCGAGGAAGCGTCGACCACCAGCGGCACGTCGGGCGCGCCGAGCGCGGCCGTGTCGGGCCAATCCAGGAATTCGACGCCGCCGATGGTTTCGTTGCTGCACAGGTGCAGGTACGCCGATTCCTTGCGCACCTTCCAGGTGTCGACCGACGGCACCCAGGTGTACGGCGCCTGCTCACGGCCGTCCAGCTGCGTCGCCTGGCCGCTGGTGGCCGCGACCTGCGCGTCACCGTAGCGGCAGGCTTCCTTGTGGGAACGCGACGACCAGTGGCCGGTCACGACGAAGTCGGCCGCCGGCGTGCCGCGCCGTCCCATGAGATTCATGGGAACGATGGCGTTCTCCCCGGAACCTCCGCCCTGCATGAACATCACCGCGTAGTCCGGGGACAAGCCGAGCAGATCGCGCAGGTCGCTTTCCGCTTCGTCGCAGATCTGCACAAAGTGCTTGCCGCGATGACTCATTTCCATCACGGACATGCCACTGCCGTGCCAGTCCAGCATTTCCGCAGCGGCTTGCTGCAGTACCACCTCGGGCAAGGCCGAGGGGCCTGCCGAGAAGTTCCAGGGGCGGGCCATTATTGCTCCGTAGGTTCCGTCGAATCCGTTGCACCGGCGTCGCCGTTGCCCTCTTCCTGACCCTCTTCCTGGCCGTCGTCCAGGTCTTCGCTGTCATCGTCGGCATCGCTTTCGACGACGCGGCGCACGCCGGACAGCGAACTGCCGTCATCGACGTTGATGAGGGTGACGCCCTGCGTGGCGCGGCCCATTTCGCGGATTTCCGCGACGCGGGTACGCACCAGCACGCCGCCGGTGGTGATCAGCATGATTTCATCCGAAGGCATCACCAGCACGGCACCGACCACCTTGCCGTTGCGCGAGCTGGTCTGGATGGCGATCATGCCCTTGGTGCCACGGCCGTGGCGCGTGTATTCGGTGATCGGGGTGCGCTTGCCGTAGCCGTTTTCGGTGGCCGTCAGCACGCTCTGCGTTTCATCCCCGGCCACCAGCAACGCGATCACGTTCTGCGTGTCCTCGAGCATCATGCCGCGCACGCCGCGCGCATTGCGGCCCATCGGACGCACGTCGTTCTCGTCGAAGCGCACGGCCTTGCCGGCGTCCGAGAACAGCATGACGTCGTGCTTGCCGTCGGTGAGGTCGGCGCCGATCAGGTAGTCGCCGTCGTCCAGGTCGACCGCGATGATGCCGGCCTTGCGCGGGTTGGAGAAGTCGGACAGCGGGGTCTTCTTGACCGTGCCGCGCGAGGTCGCCATGAAGACATAGTGGTCTTCGCTGAATTCCTTGACCGGCAGCACCACCGTGATCTTCTCGCCCTCGGCCAGCGGGAACATGTTGACGATGGGCTTGCCGCGCGAGTTGCGCGTGCCTTGCGGCACTTCCCAGACCTTGAGCCAGTAGACCCGGCCGCGGTTCGAGAAGCACAGCAGGAAGTCATGGGTGTTGGCGATGAACAGCTGGTCGATCCAGTCGTTTTCCTTCATCGCCGTGGCCTGCTTGCCGCGGCCGCCGCGCTTCTGCGAACGGTACTCGGACAGCGGCTGGCTCTTGATGTAGCCGCCGTGCGACAGCGTCACGACCATGTCGGTGGGCGTGATCAGGTCTTCGGTGTCGAGTTCGGTCGCGTTCAGCTCGATTTCCGAGCGGCGCGTGTCCTTGGCGCCGGTCGAGAACTCGGCCTTGATCGCCTGCAGTTCCTCGCCAATGATGGTGGTGATGCGCTCGGGACGGGCCAGGATGTCCAGCAGGTCGGCGATGGTGGACATGATGTCCTTGTATTCGCCGACGATCTTGTCCTGCTCCAGGCCGGTCAGGCGCTGCAGGCGCATGTTCAGGATTTCCTGGGCCTGGGTATCGCTCAGGCGGTACAGCCCGTCGCCCTGCAGGCCGAACTCGGCGCCCAGGTCGTCCGGACGGAAGGCCGCGCGGCCTCCCGGCGTGTCGCCGTCGGCGCGCGACAGCATTTCGCGCACCAGCGAGGAATCCCACGACTTGGCCATCAGTTCCTGGCGCGCGACGGGAGGCGTCGGCGCGGCCTTGATGATGGCGATGAAGTCGTCGATGTTGGCCAGCGCCACGGCCAGGCCTTCCAGCACGTGGCCGCGTTCGCGGGCCTTGCGCAGCTGGAACACCGTGCGGCGCGTGACCACTTCGCGGCGATGCTGCAGGAAGTAGTCGATCATCTGCTTCAGGTTGAGCAGGCGGGGCTGGCCGTCGACCAGCGCCACCAGGTTCATCCCGAAGGTGTCCTGCAGTTGCGTGTTCTTGTAGAGGTTGTTCAGCACCACCTCGGGCACTTCGCCGCGCTTGAGCTCGATCACCAGGCGCATGCCGTCCTTGTCGGACTCGTCGCGGATGTCGGAGATGCCTTCGATCTTCTTGTCGTTGACCAGCTCGGCGATGCGTTCCTGCAGCGTCTTCTTGTTGACCTGGTAGGGAATCGCGTCGACCACGATGGCCTGGCGGTTGCCCTTTTCCATGTCTTCGAAGTGGGTCTTGGCGCGCATGATGACGCGGCCGCGACCGGTGCGATAGCCTTCGCGCACGCCCGACATGCCGTAGATGACGCCGCCCGTGGGGAAGTCCGGCGCCGGGATGATCTCCATGAGTTCATCGACCGAGCACGCCGGATTGCGCAGGCAGTACAGGCAACCGTCGACCACTTCCTGGAGGTTGTGGGGCGGGATGTTGGTGGCCATGCCGACGGCGATGCCCGAACTGCCGTTGACCAGCAGGTTCGGCAGGCGCGAGGGCAGCAGCAGCGGTTCCTGCTCGCTGCCGTCGTAGTTGGGACCGAAGTCGACCGTTTCCTGGTCGATGTCCGCGAGCAGCTCGTGGGCGATCTTGGCCAGCCGGATTTCGGTGTAGCGCATCGCCGCGGCGTTGTCGCCGTCGATGGAGCCGAAGTTGCCCTGGCCGTCGACCAGCATGTAGCGCATGGAGAAATCCTGCGCCATGCGGACGATGGTGTCGTAGACGGACTGGTCGCCGTGGGGATGGTACTTACCGATGACGTCCCCGACGATACGCGCCGACTTCTTGTAGGCGCGGTTCCAGTCGTTGTTGAGCTCGTGCATCGCGTAGAGCACGCGCCGGTGGACGGGCTTGAGCCCGTCCCGCACATCCGGTAGCGCCCGCCCGACGATCACGCTCATCGCGTAATCGAGGTAACTGCGGCGCATCTCTTCTTCCAGCGATACCGGAAGCGTCTCCTTGGCAAAGGAATCCATATATATAACGACAGAATCGTGTAAGGAGGAACCCGGGCCGGGTAAACAGGAAATTCTATCATTCGATTGGGATCGCGGCCCCAAGGGCCCCGAGCGGCCATCGGCGCGGCCCCGCAACCGGATGTCGGCGGCAAGCGGCACCGACGCGTTCGCCAAGGTCCCGCGAGCCTGTTGTCAAAAACCAACATGGCAAACGGATGGAGCGCGGAAAACGTCATATCCAGCACCAATGCGGCTGTCCAGGGAAGCCAAAGCCCCCCAAATGCCTTAAGATTGTTTCCAGCACGCAGGAAACCCAGTAGCTATTCCTTTGAACCAGCTCTTGGCGTTGCTATACTGGCCCCGTTTTCCTGATATGCGGCGGGGGTTCGCTGCGAGTCACTTATCCAGCTTCAAGCTCAACGAGGAGAAACATGAACAAACCCTCCAAATTCGCTCTGGCGCTCGCCTTCGCCGCCGTCACGGCCTCGGGTGTAGCCTCGGCCCAGACCTATCCCCAGACGGTGGACAACTGGCGCAATCCGTTCGGTAACGTTTGGAAGAACGGTACGAACGAACTGTGCTGGCGCGATGCGTTCTGGACCCCGGCCACCGGCATCCCCGGCTGCGACGGCGTTCCGGTTGCTCAACAAAAGGCGAAGCCGGCCCCGATGGCGGCCAAGGTCGTGTTCAACGCTGACACGTTCTTCGACTTCGACAAGTCGACGCTGAAGCCCGAAGGCCGTCAGCTGCTGGACCAAGTCGCCCAGCAAGCTCGCGGTATCGAGCTGGAAACGATCATCGCCGTTGGCCACACCGACTCGATCGGTACGGACGCCTACAACCAGAAGCTGTCCGAGCGTCGTGCCGCTTCGGTCAAGGCCTACCTGGTCAGCAAGGGCATCGATCCGAACCGTATCTACACGGAAGGCAAGGGTGAAAAGAACCCGATCGCTTCCAACAAGACGAAGGAAGGCCGCGCCCAGAACCGTCGCGTTGAAATCGAAATCGTGGGTAGCCGCAAGTAATTGCCGGACTAGCTACAATAAAGGGCCTCGCATAGCGAGGCCCTTTTTTTCGCCTGGCTTGCACCAATGCGGTGCAATCACCCCGGCGCCCACCGGCGCCGCCGTCCCGCTCTATATATAGAGTGCCGCCTTACGCTGGACCGCCCATGAGCACCCACACCTCCGATACCGCCCAAGCCACCGTCAACGCCGACCAGGCCGAACTGGACAAGTTCGGCGCGCTGGCCAGCCGCTGGTGGGACCCTGAAAGCGAGTTCAAGCCCCTGCATGCCATCAATCCGCTGCGCCTGGAATGGATCCAGGAAAGTGTGGGCAGCCTGGCCGGCAAGAAGGTACTGGACGTCGGCTGCGGCGGCGGCATCCTGTCGGAGGCCATGGCGCGCAGCGGCGCGCAGGTCACCGGCATCGACCTGGCCGACAAGTCGCTCAAGATCGCCAAGTTGCACGGGCTGGAATCGGGCGTGAAAGTCGAGTACCGCAAGGTGCCGGTGGAACAGCTGGCGGCCGAGCAGCCCGGCCAGTACGACGTGGTCACCTGCATGGAGATGCTGGAACACGTGCCGGATCCCGCCTCCATCGTGCGCGCCTGCGCGGCGCTGACCAAGCCGGGCGGCTGGGTGTTCTTCTCGACCCTGAACCGCAACCCCAAGTCGTTCCTGTTCGCCATCATCGGCGCCGAATACGTGCTGCGCCTGCTGCCGCGCGGCACCCACACCTACGACATGTTCATCAAGCCGAGCGAACTGGCCGCCGCCGCCCGCGGCGCCGGCCTGGAACCGGTGGGCATGCGCGGCATGGAATACAACCCGATCACGCAAATCTATTCGCTGACGTCCGACACCTCGGTCAACTACCTGATGGCTACCCGCAAATGAGCGCCTTGATCCTGTTTGACTTCGACGGCACGCTGGCCGACACCGCCCCTGACCTGGCCGCCGCCGCCAACCAGCAGCGTACCCGCCGCGGCCTGGAGCCGCTGCCCTACGAAACGCTGCGTCCGGTTGCCTCGCAGGGCGCGCGCGGCCTGCTGCGCGTGGCGCTCGGCCTGAAGCCGGGCGACGACGAGTACGAACCGACCCGCCTGCAGTTCCTGGAAGACTACGCCGCCAGTTCCACCGTCCACAGCAAGCTGTTCCCCGGCATCGAGGCGCTGCTGGCCGACATCCGCCAGCGCGGCCTGTCGTGGGGCATCGTGACCAACAAGGTCACCTACCTGACGCTGCCGATCGTCGAGCACCTGAACCTGACCCGCGACAGCGCCGTGCTCGTCTGCGGCGACACCACCGCCCACGCCAAGCCGCACCCGCTGCCCCTGCAGCACGCCGCGCGCGAGGCCGGCTTCGCCACCGACCGCTGCGTCTACGTCGGCGACGACCTGCGCGACATCCAGGCCGCGCACGCGGCCGGTATGCCGGCGGTCGCGGCAGCTTACGGCTACGTCGGCGAAGACGACGACATCATCAGCTGGGAAGCGGAAACCTGCGCCAACACGCCGGCCGAGCTGTGGTCCGCGATCGAGCCGCTGCTGCCGCGCGATCTGCGTTGATGTACCGGCATCCGCGCCGACCCCCCGCGACCCGCATCGCCGCCCGTCACGGCGACGCGCGGCCCGGATGACAAGGGTTCGGTCGGATTGGTTGACCTGACCGAACAATTTATCCGGTGCAAAAGGGTTTATCCCTACCCGCCGGTGAATTAAAGTACGTTTCATGCAAGGCAATCCGGGTGCCTCCCGATTGCCTTTCCCGGCCAATGCCGGATGCCGCGTGGCAACGCTCGCACGGCATTTCTCGTTACGCATCGACGGTTTGCCGCCCTCATGCGCCCGCGCGCCGACGTCTCCCCGGCGCGCAACCTAGACCTGTTAGACCATTCATCCGCCCACCGCGCGTTGCCTCACGGCGTCGCGCGCACCTGGAATTGCCTATGCTTTTGCCCATCCTGCTACTTTCTGCCGCCGGTTTCACCATTCTGACCACCGAATTCCTGATTGTCGGCCTGCTGCCCAGCCTGGCCCGCGACCTCGACGTGACGGTATCGCAGGCCGGGCTGCTGGTGTCGCTGTTCGCCTTCACGGTGGCCGCCACCGGTCCGCTGCTGACCGCGCTGATGGCCAACATCGAACGCAAGCGCCTGTTCATCAGCGTGCTGGTGTTGTTCGGCCTGTCCAACGCCCTGGCGGCGGCGGCGCCGAACATCTGGGTCATGGCGGTGGCCCGCTTCGTTCCCGCCCTGGCGTTGCCGGTGTTCTGGTCGCTGGCCAGCGCCACGGCGGTGGAACTTGTCGGGCCGGCCCGCGCCGGACGCGCCATCTCGATGGTGGCGTTCGGCATCGTCGCCGCGACCGTGTTCGGCATTCCCATCGGCGTGCTGATTTCCGATGCGTTTGGTTGGCGCGCGGCCTTCGGCGTGCTCTCGGCGGTGGCATTCGCCAAGGCGCTGTTGCTGCTGCTGGCCTTCCCCAGCACCCGCATCCGCGCCGAGAGCGTCAAGCTGGTGACGCAGCTGCGCATCCTGCGCAACCCGATCGTGGTCGGCCACGTGCTGCTGTCGCTGCTGGTGTTCACCGGCATGTTCACCGCCTACACCTACCTGGCGGACATGCTGGAGCGGTTGGCCGGTTTCAACGGCCAGATCGTCGGCTGGACCATGATGGCATTCGGCGCCGTTGGCCTGGTCGGCAACACGCTGGGCGGCCGCATGGTCGACCGCAGCCCGCTGGGCGCCACCGCGCTGTTTTCGTCGCTGATGGCGGCGGGCCTGGCATTCGTGGGCCCGGTGATGCAGTCGCATGGCCTGCTGGCCGTGGCCTTGACGGTCTGGGGCATCGCCCAGGCGGCGCTCTTCATCGTCTGCCACGTGCGGCTGATGAAGTCGGCCCCCGAGGCGCCCGCCTTTGCCGCCTCGCTCAACATCTCCGGCGCCAACATCGGCATCGGCCTGGGCGCGGTGGTGGGCGGCCACGTGATCGACCAGTACGGCCTGGCATCGCTGGGCTGGGCGGCGGCGGTCATCGTGGCCCTGTCGGTGGCCCTGGCCTTCGCGCTGATGGCGGCCTCGCGCGCGCGGCCTGCCTCCAAGGCGGCCTGCGCCAACGCTTGAAGCGTGGCGCCAGCCACCTGCTCCACCCATGCGCCCTCCCGTGCGGGACGGCGTTGAGGCATCCGCGCCACGCTCGGGCGGGCGGGCGCGGAAAGGCAGCGGACTATCGCGTTTACCAGTACAATAGAAGTTCTTGGGGCCGATCCGGATTCGACGTGGGTCGCGAAACAACTCAGGGCATGCCGAGCACCAGTACGCTCGTTAAACCACTGGAACACTACAAACGCCAACGACGAGCGTTTCGCTCTCGCCGCTTAAGCGGTGAGCCGCTGCACTGATCTGTCCTTGGGTCAGGCGGAGGAAGGCAACTTCCCAGGGGGGCAACCCTCGAACCGCAGCAGCGACATTCACAAGGAATCGGTTTGAACTGGGGTCACACGGTTCAAATTTAAATTACGTGAATCGCTCTGGTCCGGCCTGTCGGTTGGCTAAGTCCAGGGTTAAAACCAAATAGATCGACTACGCATGTAGAACTGGTTGCGGAGGGCTTGCGGACGGGGGTTCAATTCCCCCCGGCTCCACCAAATTTCCGCCATAGCGCCAAATGGCCGACCTTCACGGGTCGGCCATTTTTTTTCGCGTCGCTCAGTGGATGTGTTCCTGCTCGGAACGATCCGAACGTTCGACCTGCAGCGTCGTGTGGTGCAGGTCGAAATCTTCCTGCAGGCGTCGCTCGATCTCCAGGCGGACGGTTTCGCCGTCGGCGCCCGTCGCCAACACCACGTGGCCGGTCAGGAGCGGCTGCTTCTGCGTGATCGCCCACAGGTGAATGTCATGCACGCTGGCGACGCCGTCGGTGCCGGCGATGGCGTCGCGCACCGCGCTCAGGCTCATGCCGGGCGGCACGCCTTCGAGCAGCAGGTTGATGCATTCGCGCAGCAGCACCCAGGTACGGGGAAAGACCATGAAGCCGATGGCCACGGCCAGCGCCGAATCCACCCAGCGCCAGCCCGTCAACCAGATGATCACGGCCCCGGCGATGACGGCGACCGAGCCCAGCATGTCGGCCCAGACTTCGAGGTAGGCGCCCTTCACGTTCAGACTGTCGTCCTTGGAACCGGCCAGCAGCCGCATCGACACCAGGTTGATCGCCAACCCCGCGATGGCCACGCCCAGCATGCCGGCGGACTGGATATCCGGCGGCGCCTCCAGACGGCGCCAGGCTTCGTACAGGATGTAGAAGGCCACGCCCAGCAGCACCAATGCATTGATCGCGGCAGCCAGGATCTCGAAGCGGGCATAGCCGTAGGTGCGCATCAGATCGGCGGCCTTGCGGCCAGCGCGGATCGCGATCAGCGCCAGCAGCAGCGCGATGGCGTCCGTCATCATGTGCATGGCATCGGAGATGAGCGCCAGGCTGCCGGTCCAGAGACCTCCGACGATCTCGATCACCATGAACGTGCCGGTCAGCGCGAAGGCGATCCAGAGACGCGATTCGGGCAACGCGCGCACGTCACCGTGTTCGTGATTGCCGCTCATGCGCGGCCTCGGCGCCGCGCTGCCGGCGTGGCCGGCATGGCGCGGACATGCGCGCCGCGAGTGCGGCGCTGACCGCCGGCGGATCGTGGTTTCGATGGCTTCATATGACAGGCGCTCCGGGTTGCTGCCGCGCCGGCCAGGAGATGAGGGCGCGCCGGATGTATGTAAAAGCGTGAAGCCGCTACGGGGTCAAGGCATTTTCGACTTCGCCTTCAAGGAATCACGTAGATGCACACGACCTGTCGTGTTCGTAACCAAAGGAAACTCGCAGGGACATGGGGCGATATGTCATAGACAGCATATTGAAAGATGATGTGACCCCATTTTACGGGTCGAGAGAGTGGGCCGCTTTCATCTTCCCCCGGGGCGCTTCGATAAATCACTGTCAGCTGAACGGAAGTCCGGGAAATACTCCGACACATATTACGAATACTTTCAAGACATAATAAACGCAAGAAAATGCCACCGGCTCCGGCCGCTTGATTGCGATGAAGATACTTTCCATATTCGGAACGCGTCCTGAAGCCATCAAGATGGCTCCGCTGGTCGCCGCGTTGCAGGAAGAATCCCAGATCGACAGCGTGGTCTGCGTGACCGGACAGCATCGCCAGATGCTGGACCAGGTGCTCGCACTGTTCGATCTGCGCGCCCGGCATGACCTGGACATCATGGTGCCCAACCAGACCTTGAACGGTCTGTATGCGCGGTTGATCAGCCAAGTGGACGGGGTATTGGAAAAAGAACAACCGGACTACGTGCTGGTGCATGGAGACACCAGCACCGCGTCGGCTTGCGCGCTGGCCGCATTCCATCGCCGGATACGCATCGGCCATGTCGAAGCGGGCTTGCGCACCGGCAACCTGGCCATGCCCTTCCCCGAGGAAATGAACCGCCGCGTGGTCGATGCGATCGGCGACGCGCTGTTCGCCCCGACCGCCGAGTCGCGCGCCAATCTGTTGCGCGAAAACCTAGCCGGGCGCATCACGGTGACCGGCAATACCGTGATCGACGCGCTGGCGCTGACCTGCGCCAAGCTGGCGCCGGACGGGCCGCTGGCGCGCGGACTCGAGGCCCGCTACCACTGGCTCGATGCGCGGCGCCGCCTGATGCTGGTCACCGGCCACCGGCGCGAGAGTTTCGGCGGCGGCTTCAAGAACATCTGCGCCGCGCTGGCGGAACTGGCCAGGCGCGAGGATCTGCAGATCGTCTATCCCGTGCATTTGAATCCGCAAGTGCGCAACGTCGTGATGAAGGACCTGGCGGGACTGGAACGCGTACACCTGATCGACCCATTGGATTACCTGGACTTCGTCTGGTTCATGCAACGCGCCTATTTGATCCTGACCGACTCGGGGGGCGTGCAGGAAGAAGCCCCCTACCTGGGCAAACCCGTGCTGGTGATGCGCGATGTGACCGAACGCCCCGAGGCCGTGCAGGCGGGCACGGTGGCGCTGGTAGGCACCGACACGCAGCGCATCCTGACCGAGGTCAACCGGCTGCTGGACGACCCCGCCCTGCATGCCTCGTTTTCGCGCCGCATCAATCCCTACGGAGACGGCAAGGCCAGCGGGCGCATCGTCGACGCGCTATGCGGCCGGCCGGTTTCGGAATTCGATCCTCATGGCCCGGCCGCCGGCACCGCGGCCTGACGCCCTGCCCTGCATATCCGCCCGGAGTTCCCATGCCAAAACCCTCTTCCTTTTCCGCCCTGACGCTTCGCCGCGCGCTGATGGCCGCCGGCCTGTTGCTGCCGCTGGGGACGCTGGCCAGCCCGGCCGGCGACGCACTGCGCCAGTTGCAGGGCGACGATTGGGTGACGCGCAACACCACGCTGGCCGATCTGGGCATCAGCGAGCCGGTGGTCCTGAGCAACAGCGACGCGCGCCATGAGTTCTACGTGCCGGTGCCGCGCGGCGTGCCGATCGCCGACGCCACGCTGAACTTCGATGCCAAATACACCAAGGGCGAGCCGGGCCGTACCAGCCTGGTGCTGTGGGCCGACGGCGTGCCGCTCAATGCGCAACGCATCGCCGACGGCGACGGCAGCATCGCGCACGGCTACACGGTGGACCCGCGCCGCCGCGAGACCGGCTTCCTGCGGGTGGGCGTGGACTGGCAATCCGAAATCGCGCTGCGCCACTGCGAAAGCAACCGCGCCACCGCCAACGCGCTGACCATCTCGCCGCAGACGCGCCTGACCTACCGCTACGATGCCTCGGCCATCGGCAACCTGGATGATGCCTGGGGCACGCTGCCCGGCAAGCCGACCCTGATCGTGGCCGGCGCCAAGCTGGACCAGCAGGCCTTCGACAGCGCCTGGCGTGTCGGCGTGGCGCTGGAACGCGCCGGCAAGCGCGTCGCGGTGCGCGCCTTCCCCTCGGTGGGCGACGAGATCGACACGCGCGGCCTGCAGGCGCCGGCCGGGCTGGCGCAGGTGCCGGCCTTCGCCGCGCTGGCGGACAACGGCAAGCACAAGATCGCCAATGCCGCCGAGATCGGCGCTTTGCTGGTGATGGGCGCGCCCGCCGTCGCCGGTGACGTGGTGATCGCCGATGCCACGCTGCGCGGCAAGTTGAACGAAGCGCTGGACGCGTTGCAATCGCAGCTGGCCAACGATGCCGACGCCGCGGCGGCCTTCAAGTCCTGGCGCGAGCGGCGCGTGCCGCTGGCCAACGCCGACATGCAGTCCAAGGAAATCCGCCTGGCCGCGATGGGCCGCCAAGCCGTGATCGCATTGGCCGCCGATGCCGGCGCGCAGGGCGCGGGCGCGTTCGACACGGCCTGGCGACGCATCCTGGTGACGCGCCAGGTGCGGGTCAAGGCCGCGATGCCGCCGGAAACCTTCAAGGACGGCGGCCTGCGCCTGACGGCGCTGGGCGGATCGCCCAACAGCTTCAACGTGGTCGCCAGCGGCGACTGGACCACGACGTTCCCATTGGCCGCTGTGTCGGCGGACGGCCGCATGCCCGGCGAATTGGTCATGGACGTCTCGGCCGCGCCCGGCGCCTCGTCGACGCGCCCGGTGGCCTCCGTCTTCTGGAACGGCATCCTGCTGGCCGCCAAACAGCTGGATGCCGACGGTCGCCCCGAGCGTCTGACCGCCCGGGTGCCCGGCTACGTGCTGGGGGTCACCAACGCCGTGCGCGTCACGTTCCAGCGCCAGCCGGTGTCGGTGGACTGCAACGAGATCCCGCAAGGGTATCCGGTGAACGTGCTGCCGACCAGCTACGTCAAGCCGGAAAAGGCCGAACCGGACGGCACCTTCGTCGGCCTGCTGCCGCTGCTTGCCGGCACGCCACAGGTCGTCGTGCCCGACAGCTATCTGGCAAGCGCGCCCGACAACCTCAAGCGCTTGATCGGCATCGCTTCGGCCAGCGGCATTTCGACGACCCGCGCCGAACTGTCCGTGGCCGCCGGCGGCCAGGCCTTCAAGCCGACGCGCCCCTTCCTGGCGATGGAAGTGCCGGTGGAAGGCGCCAAGCCGATGGTGACGGTCACCGATCGCAAGCAACTGCGCGTGGACGGCAAGGACACGACCTGGCTGGACATATCGGGCCTGGAGCAACTGAGCTCGGCCGAGGTGGTCAGCGCCGCGGGCCAGGACGGCGTGTTGTGGCACACCCTGGGGCAACGCGCCGGCATGCTGGACGCGCCGTTCGTGCTGAACCGCGGCAACGTCGCGCTGATTGGCGCCGCCGGCCCGGTGGCCTGGATCGACAGCGCCAACCCCGACGCCAGCCATCCGCCGGGCGCCGGGGAAAGCGCTTTCTTCGAATGGCGTCGCTACATCTCGTGGAGCGTGCCCGCCGTCAGCGTCGGCCTGCTGGTGCTGCTGCTTATCCTGATTGTCGCGATGCGCGTCAGCCGCAGGAAGAACAAGGAAACCCGATAAACCCGGATCGGCCCGCCCATGTCTTCGCTCTACTGGCCCTATCTCATCGCCGACTACTACCGCGGCCTTGAGATCGTGACCGCCGTCGTTGGCGTGATCATCCTGCTTTCGAGCCTGGATGACCTGTTCATCGACGGCTGGTACTGGGTGCGCGAGCTGCGGCGCGCCTTGACGGTCAAGCGCCGCTACGCGCCGTTGACGGCAGCGCAATTGCGCGCCAAGGAAGAACAGCCGCTGGCGATCATGGTGCCCGCCTGGCTCGAGTACGACGTCATCGCCTCGATGCTCGAGACGATGGTGTCGACGCTCGAATACAAGAACTACATGATCTTCGCCGGCACCTACCAGAACGACGAACGCACCATCAAGGAAGTCGAGCGCATGCGGCGGCGCTATCGGCAACTGATACGGGTGGAGGTGCCGCACGATGGCCCGACCTGCAAGGCCGACTGCCTGAACTGGATCGTGCAGGCCATCTTCGCGCAGGACGCCCGCCAGCCCGTGCCGTTCGCCGGCGTCATCCTGCACGACAGCGAGGACGTGCTGCACCCGCTGGAACTGAAGTACTACAACTACCTGCTGCCGCGCATCGACTTCATCCAGCTGCCGGTGACGTCGCTGGAACGCCACTGGTACGAGCTGGTGGCCGGCACCTACATGGACGAGTTCGCGGAATGGCACACCAAGGACCTGGTGGTGCGCGAGAGCCTGTCGAAGATGGTGCCTTCGGCCGGCGTGGGCACCTGCTTCTCGCGACGCGCACTGGTCGAACTGGCCGCCGAGACCGACAACCAGCCCTTCAACACCGACACGCTGACCGAGGACTACGACATCGGCGCGCGGCTGGCGCAGCGCGGCATGCGGCAGATCTTCGGCAAGTTCGGCGTCGAGTACGTGACGCGGCGCCGCGCCTGGTTCGGACTGGGCAAGGAGAAGGTGTCGACCATCCACATGCCGCTTGGGGTGCGGGAGTATTTTCCCAACACCTTCCGCACCGCCTACCGGCAGAAGGCGCGCTGGACGCTGGGCATCGGGCTGCAGGGCTGGCAGCAGGTCGGCTGGACCGGTTCGCTGGCGACCAAATACCTGCTGTTCCGCGACCGCAAGGGCCTGGTGACCTCGTTCATCGCGATCCTGGCATACCTGCTGCTGGCCAACTTCTTCCTGTTCTACCTGGCCGACCTGTTCGGCTGGTGGACCGTGTATTACCCGTCCTACTTCCGCCCGGGCGGCTGGCTGGTGACGCTGATGTGGATCAACGCGGTGGCCTTGCTGCTGCGGGTGGTGCAGCGCGCCTATTTCGTCGGTCGCATGTATGGCTGGGAACACGCGATCCTGTCGATCCCGCGCATGATCGTCGGCAACTTCATCAATGCCATGGCCGCGGCGCGTGCCTGGAAACTGTTCATCGGCCACTTGATCACGGGCAAGCGGCTTGCCTGGGACAAGACCATGCACGATTTCCCGTCCACCGACCAGCTGGCGCAACAGCGCCAGCGCCTGGGCGAGCTGCTGCTGTCCTGGCAGGCGATCGACGAGGACAAGCTGGCGCGGGCGCTGGAGATCCAGTCGCGCGACAAGCGGCCGCTGGGCGAAATCCTGATGGAACAAGGCTGGCTGGACGAAGGCACGCTCAGAGAGGCGATCCACTTCCAGCAAGGCGGCCAGGCCGATATCGCGCCGACGCACGGCGAAAACAAACCCGCGACTCCATGAAGCCATTGACCCGTTCCTTCCTGCTGTCCGCCGCGCTGGCCTGCGCCGGCCACGCCGGGCCCGCCGCCGCGCAGTCGGCGCCGCGCGCCGCCGAGGCGCCGCTGGAGGGCGCCGCCTATCAGTTCGCCGACGAGGGCTACAAGAGCTACGACGCGGGCAACTACGCACAGGCCCAGCAGCAGGCCGAATCGGCCATCGCACTGCGGCCGGACGTGGAGCGGCTGCGCCTGCTCCTGATCTACGCACTGCAGAAGCAGGGCAAGCTGCGGGAGGCGGACAAGGCCGCCGCCGACGCCATCGAGAGCGGCCTCGATACCCCCGCCTTGCGCCAGGCGCGCGCCAATCTGCGACCGCGCACCGCGCCGGCCGCCGCCGCGGGCGGCGGCGCGCCCGGCACCACCGCCGCCTATCGTCGCGGCTTCCCGATAGCCACGCGCGCCTACGCCGACTACAACCGCGGCGACTACGTTGCCGCGCAGCGCGGCGCCGAGCAGGCCTTCCGCATCGACCCCAAGCAGGGGCCGTGGGCCATGTTGTGGCTGGATGCGCTGGAAGCCCAGGGCAAGTACGCCGAGGCGCAGGCCGCCGCGGACAAGGCCATCGCGCTCGGCGCCCCCAACAAGAACGACCTGACCGCGCGCCGCGCCACGATGCAACGCCGCCTGGCCATCAAGCCCGCCGAACAGGGCTACCAGGCGCTGATCGCAAACCGTCCCGGCGACGCGGTGCCGCTGGCGCGCGAGGCCGTGGCGCTGGCCCCGGATACCGCCAGCCACCGTCTGCTGTTGATGACCGCGCTGATGCTGGACAACCAGCTGGGCGCGGCCGAGGACGCCGCCACCGACGCGCTCGGGCAGGATGACGAGAACACGGTGGCGCTGGTGATGCGCGCCTACCTGCGCCAGCGCCAGGGCAAGACCGACGAGGCCAATGCCGATTTCGATGCCGCGCTCAGGCAGGACTGGCTGGACGACGACCAGCGCCGCAATGTGCGCCTGATCGCGGCCGACGCCGCGCTCGCCGGCGGCGAGACCAAGCGCGCGCTGGCGCTGCTGGAGCCGCTCGGGGCCAAGGACGAAGCCGCCGCAGCCCGTATCAAGCGGGCGCGCTCGGCGCCCACCGTGCCGGCTACGCTGACGCTGGCCAACTACCCGGCGCCGCTGCAGGATTGCCGCGATACGCCTTACGGCACGTCCTGCGAACTGCTGCCGTCGGACGCCGCCGGCAGCGGCGGCCCCGCGGCGCTGGCCTACGCCGCCTATGCGCGCGAGGACTACCAGGAAGCCATTGCGCAGGCGCGCAAGGCCGCCGAGCAGGATCCCGCCAACAAGGAATTGCAGCGCCTGCTGACCACCACGCTGGCCGCGGGCAACGCGGCGCAATTGGCCGACGCCGAGAAACGCATGGGCGAAGCGCTGGCCGCGCAGCCCGACGACCCCGCCCTGCTGATGCAGCGCGGCTACCTGCACCAGCGCATGGGCAAACCCCGCCTGGCGCTGGAGGACTTCCAGGCGGCCCGCGCCACCGGCAAGGCGCCGCCGACCGTGATCCTGGACGAGGGCTATGCGTTGTCGGGCGTCGGCGACAAACGCGGCGCCGTGGAGAAACTGAAACAGGCCATCGACGAGGCCGATGCCGGCAAACTGGAACTGACACCGCAACAGCGCTACGACACGCGCAGCGGCATCGCCGGCCTGTCGCGCGAATGGGGCGGCTACGTTTCCGCCGGTTATCGCGGCGCGCGGCCGGCGTCTTCCGGGCTGGGGGGCGCGGCGATCACGGTGCCGGGCGATGCGGTATTCAGCACCGCCGAGATTTTCTGGCGGCCGTCCGACTTCCTCAATTCATCGACACGCACGTTCGAACTGTATGGACGGCTGTCCAATACGCTGTACGACAACGGCAGCCGCACCAAGAGCCAGACCGTCAGGAACCGTTGCGGCGAAGGGGTGATCGATGTCGCGGGCCAGAGCAACGACGGCATCGCCGGCATCCCCACCACCGTCGGCTCGCTCGGCATGCGCTTCACGCCATCCACCGAGGTGGGGCTGACCTTCGGCCTGGAGCGCCAGTTCAACCTCGGAACGGCAACGCGCACCGGCATCCTCACTCCGCGCTCGACCGATACGTTCTGCGGCCTGAACAGCGCCAACCAGACCGCCCACTACAAGGCGGACGCGGGCAGCGGGGGCTGGCTCGCCTACGTCACCTACGGCCTGTACGAAGGCACGACGTTGCGCATCGATCGGCCCGACTGGTTCACGATGGAAGGCTATGTGCAGGCCGGGTATTCCTGGCAGGACATGCCGGCCCGGTTCTGGGTGCGCGACAACGCCACCGGCAAGGACTCGGACAGCGTCCGCGGCAAGCTCAAGCGCGACCAGGCGTTCGGCGCGGGGGAGTTGCGGATCGGGCGCAGTTATCGCCTGGACGCCATCAGCGAAAAGCTGGTGTTCTTTCCCTATGGGGTGATCGGCGCCGACTGGCTGTGGACCAACAACAAGGTGACGGGTGTCCAGCTGGGCGACAGCAGCACCCATCCGCTGCAAGGCAACGGATCGAGCTGGTCGCTGGGCGCGGGCCCCGGCTTCAACCTGCGCTACTGGTTCCGCGAGGATCACTACAACGCGCCACGGTCCTACCTGGACCTGACCACCCAATACCGTTTCAACATCGGCGGCGGCCAGGCCGACCGGGCCAAGGGCCTGTTCATCAACCTGACCCTGTCCTACTGAGCCCCGCCGATCCGTATCCATGAAGGAATCCGCAAACATGACTACCGCTATCCGCCCCCTGCCCCGCCGCCCGCGCCTGGCGTCGGCCCTGTGCGGCTTGCTGCTGGCGCTGGCCGCCGCGGGCGCCCAGGCGCAGCGAGCCTCGTCCATCGTCATCCAGGGCAAGGACAACTGGCTGTTCCCGGGCTGGGGCAGCCTGACCCAGGTGGATACGCGTGGCATCGACGCCGCCACCCAGCTGGTGCGCGAAACCCGCGACGCGCTCGCCGCCAGGGGCGTCCAGCTGGAAGTGCTGGTACTGCCAGACAAAACGCTGTTCTACCAGGACAAGCTGCCGGACGGCACGACGCTGAGCGCCGATGTCAGGAAGCGCTACCAGACCATACAGGACAAGCTCAAGGCCGCCGGCATCTCCACCATCGACGACGAGGCCGTGCTGCGCCGCCTGAAGGATGGCGGCCAGGATGTGTTTTATCGCACGGACCAGCACTGGACCCAGGCCGCCGCCGACGCCACCGCCGAGGCCCTGGCCCAGCGCATCAGGCAGGACGTGAAGACGCTGGCCGGCAAGCCGGGCACCGGCATGGCGCTGGGCAGCGTGGTCAACGAACGCCGCTATGGCGATCTGGCCGAACTGTTCCTGACGCCCGAACAGCGCAAGCAGGCGGGGCGCGAGACCTTCACCGTGCGCCGCCAGGCCGACAACCAGAGCCTGATCGATGACGCGCCCGCCCCGGTGCACGTGACCGGCCACAGCATGGTGCAACCCTACTTCGGCTTTCCGCAGAAGCTGTCCAATCTGCTGGATCGCCCGGTTTCCGTGAATTGGAAGCCCGGCAACGTCGGCCACTGGATCATGCTGCTGGAATACCTGGAGTCGCCCGCCTTCAAGCAGAACAGGCCGCAGGTGCTGGTGTGGCAGATGTTCGAGCCCACCTATGCGCAGGGCCCCGATGCCAAGGGGCTGTGGGACAACGCCTCCATCATGACCGCCGACGCCTGGCGCGGCCGCATGAAGGCGGCGGTGGGGCAATAGCGCCGTGGCGCAACCCGACAAGGCGGCGCCGCCCGAGACGGGCCATCGGCGCAACGCGATCGTGATCGGCGTGCTGCTGGCGCTCGGCCTGGGCTGGGGCGCCTGGTGCCTGGCGCAAGCCAGGCTGGGGGCCGCCGACGTCGCGCCCACGGCCTGGATGAACGGCACCGCGGGGACCGTGCTGAACCAGTCGCTGCGGCTGCCGGCGCAGGGCGCGGTCAACACCTGGAATGCCGCGATCCGCTACCGCCTGCTCGGCGACCTGGGCGAGCAGGTGGCCATGGGCTGCCCGCAATGGCTGTTCTACCGTGACGGCCTGCGGCCGCAACCCGGGGTGCATGTCTTCGATGAGCGCCTGCGCCTGATGCGCCACTGGGTCGAACAACTGCGCCAGCGGCAGGTGCGGCTGCTGGTGGTGGTGGTGCCCGACAAGTCGCGCATCGAGGCCGATCACCTGTGCGGCCAGACCGTCTCGCTGCCGATGCGGCGCACGCTGGACGACTGGAATGCCGCCCTGCATGCGCAGGGCGTGCCGTTCGTCGATCTGCGCGACGCCCTGGCACAGGCCGAAGCGCCGCGCTACTTCCGCACCGACGTGCACATGAACGCCGCCGGCGCGCAGGCCGCGGCCGCGCGCGTGGCGCAGGCCGCCCTGCCGCTGCTGGGCGGCTCCGGCACCCAGGCCTTCAAGGAAGATCCCGCGGGTGCGCCGCAGCCGCGCATGGGCGACCTGATCGTGCTGGCAGGGCTGGAGCAGGCACGACCTGGCTGGCGTCCCGAGCTGGACCTGGCGGCGCCGCAGAAGATCGAACCGGTGCGCGGCGGCGGGCTGCTCGATGACACCCCACCGGTGGAGGTGTTGCTGGCCGGCAGCTCCAACGGCCGCCGCAGCAATTTCGCCGAGCGGCTGGGCATGGGACTGGGGCGCGAGGTCTGGAACCTGAGCCTGGATGGCGGGCAGTTTTCCGGGGCCTTGCTGGTGGCCCTCAAGCAGCGCGAGCAATGGCCCAAGAGCCTGAAGCTGGTGATATGGGAGTTTTCGGAAATGGCGCTGTCGCTGCCGCTGACCGACGACGAGAAATCCGTGCTGGCCCGACTGCCCTGACCGAAGATGCTATTCAACTCCTACCTGTTCCTGCTGATCTTCCTGCCCATCACGCTGGCCGTGTACTACGGCGCGGGCCGCTTCAATCTGCGGTTGGCGGCATTGTGGCTGTGCCTGACCTCGTTCGTCTTCTACGGTTGGTGGAACCCGCAGTTCGTGGTGCTGCTGGCGGGTTCGATCGCCTTCAACTTCCTGGTCAGCCTGCTGATCCTGCACACCGCGGCACGGCCCCGGTTGCAGGGGCTGATCGTGGGACTGGGCGTGGGCGCCGACCTGGCGCTGCTGTTCCACTACAAATACTTCGCGACGCTGCTCAATTTCCTGACCGACCTGGGCATGACCAGTTCGACCATGGACGCGATCATCCTGCCGCTGGGCATTTCGTTCTTCACCTTCACCCAGATCGGCTACCTGCTGGATTGCCGCGCGGGCGTGGTCAAGGAACGCAGCCTGCTCAGCTACGTGCTGTTCGTGACCTTCTTCCCGCATCTGATCGCCGGCCCGATCCTGCATCACAAGGAGATGATGCCGCAGTTCGCGCAGCCCGAGAATTACCGCTTCAAGGCCGAGAACCTGTCGGTGGGCGGCATGCTGTTCGTGATCGGCCTGGCCAAGAAAGTGCTGCTGGCCGATGGCATCGCGCCTTACGCCGATGCCGGTTTCGCCGCGCCTGGCGAACTGCAGTTCTGGGGCTCGTGGGGCGCCAGCCTGTGCTATGCCTTGCAGTTGTATTTCGACTTCTCCGGCTATTCGGACATGGCGCTAGGCCTGGCCAAGATGTTCGGCATCCGCTTCCCGCTGAATTTCAACTCGCCCTACAAGGCGGGCAGCATCATCGAATTCTGGGCGCGTTGGCACATGACACTCACACGCTACCTGACCGCCTATCTCTACTACCCGGTGGCCATGGCCATTTCGAAATGGCGCGCCGATCGCAATCTGCCCGTCGGGGCGCAGGGCGTGGCCACGGTGGGCGGCTTCCTGGCCAGCATCGTCACGCCGACGCTGTTCACGATGGCGCTGGCCGGCGTCTGGCACGGCGCCGGCTTCCAGTTCCTGGTATTCGGCCTGCTGCACGCCATGTACCTGTCGGTGAACCACGCCTGGCGCATCTTCGTGGTGGGCCGCAAGCCCGCCGCCGCGCGCAACCTGAACGTGGTCAAGCGAGCCGCCTGCGTGCTGCTGACCTTTGTCGCGGTGCTGGTGGCGCAAGCGTTCTTCCGCGCCCACGGGGTCGGCGACGCCATGCTGCTGATGCAGGGCATGATCGGCCTGCGCGGCATGGAAACGCTGGACCTCGCCACCCACGTCAGCGGCCTGGCCTGGGGCGATGCCTGGCGCGTGCTGGTCGGCCACCACCTGCAGTTGATCTATGCTGTGGTGCTGCTGGGCATCGCCTGGTTCGCGCCCAATGCGCACCAGATCCTGGGCCGCTACTCGCCGGCGCTGTTCAAGCCGCAGGAAGCGCCTTCGCCCTGGATGCGCTGGCGTCCCAACCTGCCCTGGCTGGCCGCGATGCTGGCCCTGCTGTTCTTCTGCCTGGTCAACCTGCACAAGGAAACCCGGTTCCTCTATTTCCAATTCTGACCGCGGCGCGGTCGCGGAGTACGCTATGGACATCAACGATATCGAAGCCAAGGTGGCCGACCTGATCGAAGGCATCATCCTCACCAAGGTCGATCCCGATACCCTGCTGATCGAATCCGGGCTGGTGGATTCGCTGGCCGCGGTGGACGTGGCGTTGGCGGTGGAACGCCAGTTCGGCTGCAAGATCCCGCCGACCGAGATCGACGTGCACCTGGAGTCGGTGCACACGCTGGCGACCTTCATCGCGGAGCACGCGCGCGCCTGACGTCTTCCTGGGGGCAGCATCATGCGTTTCGATTTCAACGCCTACGATTTCGCCGATACGGCCGTCGCTGCCGACGCCATCGCGGTGGTCGACGCGCAGGGCGCGTTGACCTGGGCAGCGCTGCGCGCCGCCACGCAGGCCTGGGAACAGGACGCGCTGCGCGCCGGGGTCACCGCCGGCGTGCCGCTGGTGATCTCCGGCCACAAGGAAGCCGCCTTCCTGGTGGCGATCCTGGGGTGCCTGCGGCTGCGGGTGCCCTTCGTGCCGGTCGACGTCATCAACCCGCCCGAACGCATCGCCCGCATCGGCGAACTGGTGCGCGCCGGCCTGCGCTACGACGCCCAGGCCAACACCTTCGCCGCCGGTTGCGCCAGCCCCGCGCCGCTGGCCGAGGCCGGACTGGCCTACATCATGTTCACCTCGGGCAGCACCGGCGACCCCAAGGGTGTGCAGATCGGCCGCGAAAGCGTCACCCTCTTCGCAGGCTGGATCCGCGACTGCCTGAACCTCGGCCCGGCGCCCGCGTTCATGGACCAGATGCTGTTCAGCTTCGACTTCTCGCTGTTCAACTGGGTCGGCGCGCTGGAACTGGGCGGCGCCTGCGTGCTGTGCCCGCGCGAGACGATCGCGCAGCGCGACCGCTTCGTGCAATACCTGGCCGACACCGGCATCAACGTCTGGGCCTCGACGCCGTCGTTCGTGCGCCAGCAGCTGTTCAACCCGGATTTCGACCACGCCCACCTGCCGCGGCTGCGCGCCTTCGTATTCGGCGCCGAGTCGCTCACGCCGACGCTGGCCGAGGAACTGTGGCAGCGTTTTCCGGACGTTCGCATCATCAACTCGTACGGCCCCACCGAGGCCACCTGCTCCACTACCTGGGTCGAGATCGACCCCGCCCTGCGTGCCGAAGCGCCCAACCCTTTTCCCATCGGCCGCGCCAAGCCGTATGCCGAGGTCTTCATCGAGAACGGCGAAATCAGCATTGCCGGCGACCACGTCATGCGCGGTTACCTCAATCGCCCGGACCTGAACGCCTCGCGCATGTTCACGCGCAATGGCAAGCGCGGCTATCGCAGCGGCGACCTGGGCGAGATCGATGCGCGCGGCCTGGTGACGTTCCGCGGCCGCATCGACGACCAGATCAAGTTGCACGGCTACCGCATCGAACTGGCCGAGATCGATGCCGCCATCGCCGCCCTGCCCGGCGCGCGCGCGGGCGCCACGGTCGCGCTGCGGCGGCCCGATGGCGCTATCATCCGTCTCATAGGATTCGTCGAACCGGCCGAGCCCGGAGCCGCGGGCCTGCAGCCGCTGCCCGCCGCGCTGGCGGACTGGAAAGCCCTGTTGGGCCGCAAGCTGCCCCCCTACATGATCCCGTCCGAACTGGTGGCCTGCCACCGCTTCCCGACGACCAGCACCGACAAGGCCGACCGCAAGCAGCTCGAGCGCATGTATCTCGACGCCCGCCTCAGCAAGAAACCGGAGCCGCAAGCATGATCCGTCGCACCCATTTCCCCATCCTGGCATTGACGCTGGCGCTGGCCAGCGCCAGCGCCGCCACGCAGGCCGAAGGCGTGCTCGCCCAGCTGTATGCCGCCCGTCCGCCGGCCGGCTCATCGTTCGTGCGGGTCGTCAATCCCGAAACGGGTCCCGTGCGCGTGCAGATCGCCAACGGTCCGTCGCAGGAAATCAGCCCGACCCAGCCCGCCAGCACCTACGCCATCGTCAAGGGCAACCAGCCGTTCAACCTGCTGATCGACGGCAAGCCGGCGGCCAGCCTGCAGGTCAAGCCCGACACCTTCACCACGCTGGTGGTGCGGCGCGACGGCGTCAATGTCAGCTACACGGCCATCGACGACAGCAATGGCGCCCAGGACGCGCTCAAGGCCGAGCTGCGCTTCTACAACCTGGCGGCCGATTGTCCCGGCGCCAAGCTCGAGGTGAGCCCGACCGGCCCCACGCTGTTCCAGGACGTCAAGCCGGGCGCATCGATGGCGCGCGCCATCAACCCCGTCAGCGCCACGCTGGCGGCGGGCTGCGGCACCGTGCTCTCGCCCTCGCTGGCCCTGCCGGCCCTGCAACCCGGCGATCACTACAGCCTGTTCCTGACCGGCAGCGCCACCGCGCCCACCCTGCACGGCCAGGCCAGCGCCACGGACCCCTACGGCAAGTAAGGAGGCCGCATGCGCCGCGTATTCCGGGACGACCACGAACTCTTTCGCGACCAGGTCCGGCGCTTCGTCGCCCAGGAGATCGCGCCGCACTACGCCGAATGGGAAAAGGCCGGCATCGTGCCGCGCTCGCTGTGGCGCCGCGCCGGCGCGGAAGGCCTGCTCAACTGCGCCCTGCCCGAACCCTACGGTGCCGGCGGCGATTTCGGCCATGCCGCCGTCGTGATCGAGGAACTGGCGCGCGCGAATTTCCTCGGCATCGGATTCTCGATCCATTCCGACATGGTGGCGCCGTATCTGGACGCCTTCGGCACCACCGCGCAGAAGGAACGCTGGCTGCCCGCCATGGCGCGCGGCGACATCATAGGCGCGATCGCCCTGACCGAACCGGGCGCGGGCAGCGACCTGAAGGCGGTGCGCACGCGCGCGCGCCGCGACGGCGACCACTACGTCCTGGACGGCCAGAAGACCTTCATCACCAACGGCGTCAATGCCGGCCTGGCGATCGTGCTGGCCAGCACCGATCCCGACCTGGGCGCGCGCGGCCTGTCGCTGTTCTGCGTCGAGGAAGGCCAGCCCGGCTTCACCAAAGGCACGCCGCTGAGCAAGATCGGCCAGCATTGCCAGGACACCTGCGAGCTCTATTTCGACGGGCTGCGCCTGCCCGTCGATTGCCTGCTGGGGCGCGAGAACAACGCCTTCGAATACCTGACCCAGGAACTCGCGCGCGAGCGCCTGGCGATCGCGCTGCGCGCCGGCGCCTCGCTCGAAGGCATGATCGACGAAGCCGCCGAGTACACCCGCAACCGCAAAGTCTTCGGCCGCCGCGTCATCGACTATCAGAACTCGCGCTTCAAGCTGGCCAGCGCCCGCGCGCAGGCCACCATGCTGCGGGTGTTCCTGGACGACTGCCTGGAAATGCACATGGCCGGCGAACTCGACGCCACGCGGGCGGCGATCGCCAAGCTCAATGCCACCGAAATGCAGGGCGCCATCCTGGATGACCTGCTGCAGCTCTATGGCGGCTATGGCTACATGGCCGAATACGGCATCGGCCGCGCCTGGGCCGACGCGCGCGCCCTGCGCCTGTTCGGCGGCACCAGTGAAATCATGCGGGAAATCATCGGCCGCGGCTTCGCCTGAAGCCGCGTGGCGTCAGACGCGCGCGGCCATCCAGGCGTCTATCAACGCGCGGGCCTCCGGCGTGTCGCCGATGACCCAAGGGTCGAGGGTGAATGCCACGATGCGCTTGGCGCCGTAGCCGCGGGCCACGTCCCATTGCTGCCTGACCCGGTTGAAATCGGCCGAGCGCGCCTTGAACGTGGTGCCGTCCGTCTTGCCCGACGGCAATTCCTCGAACAGCTCCATGACCAGGTCGAACGCGGCGCGGCGCTTGAGCAACATGTCGTGCAGCGGCTCCAGCGCCTGGTAGTTGGCCAGGCCCGCCACGCCCACGCCGTCCTGGATCATCGGATGGATGCGCACTTCGTCCAGCACCCGTGACCACAGTTGCATCAACGAGCCGGTGCCGCCGAGCCGGCTATGGTAGGTCGAGACCGACGGGATGCGATGGCAGCTGGCCAGCGAGGCGCGGGTGAAAGCGTCCAGCCATGGCACCAGCAGCGCCTGGCGCTCCGGCCGGGCCCAGTTGTACTGCTCCAGTTCGTACGGCACATACCAACCGCGGAAATTGCGGCGCTCGGGCCAGGCGGCCGCGCGCATGTAGGCAACGCCGCGATCGCGGGTGTGGTCAAGGTAGGCCGCCAGCGCCGCGTCGTCGGGCGCGGCCAGCATGTTCCACCAGCGCTGATCGTAGGGCAGGCCCACATGCACGCCCAGGCCGCTACGGTCGGCTTCGTCGAAGATGGCATCCAGCATCGACCGCGGCGCCATCCAGTCATCTGGCCGGCCGCCTTCCAGGCCGACCCATTGCAGGAAAATCTCGCGGCAACCCAGCCGCCGGTAGATGGCGATACGGCGCCGCCATTCATCGCGCGTCAGGTCGAGATGGCTGAGCCACAGTTGCAGAAAGGTCGCGTTCAGCGAGATCGGCGGCGCGCAGGCCGCCAGGGGCGCAAGCGCGCCCAGCGCCGCCGCCTGCAGCAGGCGGCGGCGCGCCAGCGATTGAAGCCGCGGGCGCGTCAGGGAAAGGCCCCTTGCCGGATCAGCCGCGATTGCCGAACAGGCCGGACAGCGAAGCCAGCAGGTCGGTCGGATTGAAGGACTGGCCCGGCTCGACGGCGCCCTCGGGCGTGGCCTTGTCGACCAGCTGCGGCAGCAGCGCGGACAGCGAGCCCAGCACCGAACCGGTGTCCTGCCCGGTCTTGGCGGCCAGTTCGTTGACCACGCCGGGATCCAGCACCCGGCCAAGCTGATCGGCGCTGACCGGCAGGTTCTGGCCCTTGCCGATCCATGACGCGACGATTTCACCCAGGCCGCCCTGCTGGAAGCTGGCGATCAGGCCGGACAGGCCGCCGGGGTATTTGTTCAGTTGTTCGATCAAGGCCGGCAGCAACGAGGCCGAGCCCCCTTGCTGACCGCCGCCAGCCATCGAGGCCAGGGTATCCAATAGACTCATCGCCGTGCTCCAGGAAAATCGGAAATCCAGTATAGGCCCATGACGCCGCGCATTCCGTCATCCAAAGGATACCGGCCCCGATCTTTGCAAAACTTGTCCTTTGGCGCGCCGGCCGCGCCTCAGGCCGCCTCGCGCAGGGCCCGCAGCGCCTTCTGGCCGGCGCGGCCATCGGCCGGCAGGCCCAGGGCGCGCTGCGCCGCCCGCAGCGCCTCGCGCGTGCGTTCGCCGATCATGCCATCGGGTTCGCCCAATTCATAGCCACGGGCAATCAGCAGCCGTTGCAATTCGCGCCGCTCGGCCCGCGACAGGCCGGGATCGTCCGTCGGCCAGGCCTGCGCCAGCGGCCCGCCGCCGCGCAGGCGGTCCGACAGGTGCGCGATCGCCAGGGCGTAGCTCTCGGCCGCGTTGTACGAGTACAGCGCATCGAAGTTGCGCGTCACCAGGAAGGCCGGCCCCGTGGGCCCGGCCGGCAGCAACAGGCCTGCCGGGGTCTCTCCCGGCGGCAACGGCGTCCCGTCGACCCGCGTCACGCCCTGGCCGCGCCAGGACGACAGCGGCCGCTTGTTCTTGCGCCCGGCGCCGGCCGTGGCCAGGCCCGCGGGCAGCCTGACCTCATAGCCCCAGTCCAGACCGCTGTTCCAACCGGCCCGCTTGAGGAAATTGGCCGTGGACGCCAGCGCGTCCGGCACGCTGTCGATCAGGTCGCGGCGGCCGTCGCCGTCGAAATCCACCGCCAGCCGCAGGTAGGTCGACGGCATGAACTGGGTCTGGCCAAAGGCCCCCGCCCAGGACCCCTTGAGCTTGTCTGGGTCGATGTGCTCGTCCTGGATGATCTTGAGCGTGGCGTAGAACTCGCCGCGGAAGTACGCCTGCCGGCGGCCGAAGCACGACAGCGTCGACAGCGACGTCAGCAGCGGCCGGCCGCCCAGCGTCCGGCCGTAATTGCTCTCGACGCCCCACACCGCCGCGATGGTGGCGGGATCCACGCCATAGCGCGATGCGGCGCGATCGAGTTCGGCGCGCCAGCGCGCGATACCTTCCTTGCCGTCGGCGACGCGCTCGTCGTCGACCAGCGCCGCCATGTAGTCCCAGATCGGCGTCTTGAATTCCGGCTGGGCGTCCAGCAGGCCGATCACGGCCATGTCGGGCGCCAGGTTGGCGGTGTGCGTGGCGAAAGTGGCGCCGGACACGCCGGCCTTGGCCGCGGGCGCGCGCAGGCCGGCCAGGCAGGTCGCGAACGCGTCGGCGGCCTGCGCGGAAGTGGACAGCGTCAGCGCCAGGGCGGCCAGCGACGCGGCGTAGCGGATTTTCATGTCGAAGGAGTTCCCGTGGAAGCGTCGGCCGGGTCGCCCTGCAGGCGCCGCTGCCAGTCTTCGACCTGGCCCAGCCGGGCGCGCTTCTCGAACAGCGCGCGCCAGTTGGGCGACAACGCCGGCAGCGCCGCCAGCTCGGCCAGCGTCGGCACGTCCAGCACCCGGCGGTTGAGAATGTCCTGAATGCGGGCCAGCGACCATTGTGGATGGGGGCGGTCGCGCAGCGACAGCGTATCGCCCGGCGCCAGCCAACCCTCGCGCAGCACGCGGTAGTACCAGCCGGTCTTGCCGCTGGCCTGCACCTGGGCCGACATGCCCGGGTGCGCGAAACGGTGGTTCAGCTTCCAGCATGGCTGGCGTGCCTGGGATACCTGTATCAGCGCCCCGCCCAGCGCGTACGTGTCGCCCACGCAGACGTCTTGTTCGGTCATGCCGTAAGTGGAGAGATTTTCACCGAACGCGCCCGGGGCGCGCAGGACGGCGCGTTCGCCCAGTTCCCGCAGCCATGCGGGATAGTGCTCGCGGGCATAGTGATGCAGCGCCTTCTCCGGGCCGCCGTGAAAGCGGCGGTCCGCCTGTTCGTCACCGCGCAACCCCTCCAGGCCGAGCCACAACGGCCCTTCGACCGGATGCTTGTCGATGCCGCTGTCGCGGCCGGAATCCCCCAGCGGGCGCACCGCCCCCGCCAGCAGCGCGTCGATCACGATTTCCATGCCGTCATCCTCGATCCGCCTGCAGGGCAGCCAGTTCGGCCTCGTCGAAACCCGCGGCGCGGCGCGCCGCCAGGTTGAAGGGGCCGCGCAAGCGCGGCGCGTTGTAGCGGCTGGCCAGTTCGGCGTAACAGGCGACCGGCTCCCTGCCCTGCCGCGCGCACAGCAGCTTGTACCAATGATTGCCGATCGCCACGTGGCCGATCTCGTCGCGCAGGATGATGTCGACGATGGCCGCGCTGCGCGCGTCGCCGGCGCCCGCCAGCTTGTTGCGGATCAGTGGCGAGGCGTCCAGCCCGCGCGCCTCCAGCGTGCGCGGGACCAGCGCCAACCGGGCCAGCAGGTCGTCGCGGGTACGTTCGGCCATTTCCCACAGCCCGTCATGGCCGGGAAAATCGCCGTAGGCGTAGCCCAGGTCGGCCAGGCGCTGGTTCAGCAGCTCGAAGTGGGTGGCCTCTTCGCGCGCCACGCGCAGCCAGTCGCGGTAGAAGGCGTCCGGCATGCCGGCGAAACGCCAGAGGATGTCCAGCGCCAGGTTGACCGCGTTGAATTCGATATGCGCCAGGGCGTGCAGCAGCGCCGCGCGGCCCTCGAGCGTGGCCATGGAACGCTGCGGCACCTCGGACGGCGACACCAGCACGGGCACGGCGGGCCGCCCCGGCAGCGCGCCATGGGCAACGTAGTGGCGCGCGCAATCCAGCGGCGCCTGGTCGCCGATGGCGCGCACCCGCGCCAGCTTGTCGGCCCAGCCGACGGCGGCCAGCGCCTCCAGCGCCGCCGCCCGCAGGCAAGCCATGCCGCCTGCGCGAGGTTCATTGCCGCCCGGGGCGACGATTGAATTGCTATCCATGAAAATTTCCGCCGCGAAACGGCTCGGGGCCGCACGCAAGACCATGACCATACGCAATAACCCTGCGCGCTCATCAGGTGCCGCGCACCGCGCGCCAGTGAAGACTTTATCATTCGTGCATGGATTCGCCGCTACGCCTGACCATCGAGACCGACCTGTCCCGCATCGACGCCCGCCAGTGGGACGCCCTGGCAGGCGACCAGCCGTTCCTGCGGCATGCCTTCCTGCATGCGCTGCACGACAGCGGCTGTGCCGCGCCGCGCACCGGCTGGTCGCCGCACTACCTGATGCTGTGGCGCGGCGATGCGCTGGCGGGCGCCGTGCCGCTCTACCTGAAATCGCATTCGCGCGGCGAGTACGTGTTCGACTACGCCTGGGCCGACGCCTTCGAGCGCCACGGCCTGCGCTACTACCCCAAGCTGCTGGCGGCGGTGCCGTTCACCCCGGTCTCGGGCCCGCGCCTGCTGGCCGCCAGCGACGAGGACCGCGACACGCTGGTGCGCGGGCTGGTCGCCTTCGCCGAAGAAATCCAGGTGTCGTCGCTGCACCTGCTGTTTCCGGCCGCGGACGACCTGCGCGCCCTGCGCGAGGCCGGCTTCATGGTGCGCGAAAGCGTGCAGTTCCACTGGACCAACCCCGGCTACGCCGACTTCGACGCCTTCCTGGCCACCATGAGCCACGACAAGCGCAAGAAGATCCGCCAGGACCGCAAGAAGGTGGCGCAGGCCGGGCTGGCGTTCCGCTGGCTGCGCGGCGCGCAGATCGACACGGCCGAACTGGATTTCTTCCACCAGTGCTATTGCCACACCTACTTCAACCACGGCAATCCGCCCTACCTGAGCCGCGAATTCTTCCTGCGCGCCTATCGCGACCAGCCCGACGCCTTCGTGCTGATCCTGGCCGAACGCGACGGCCAGCCGGTGGCGGCGGCCCTGAACCTGGCGGGCGGCGACACGCTGTACGGAAGGTATTGGGGCGCGACGGAATACGTGCCGGGGCTGCACTTCGAAACCTGCTATATGCAGGCCATCGCCTACTGCATCGCCCACGGCATGGCGCGTTTCGAGGGCGGCGCGCAAGGCGAGCACAAGATGGCGCGCGGTTTGCTGCCCACGCCCACCTGGTCGGCGCACTGGGTCGCCGATCCGCGCTTCGCGGCCGCGATCCAGCACTTTCTCGATGAGGAAACCGCCGCGGTCGACGACTACCTGGGCGAACTCGAGGCCCACACGCCGTTCAAGCGCGCGGCGGCGGATTGACCGCTCAAAGGAAGCGGTCCAGCAGTTTGCGGCTGTGCTTGTCGAGCGACAGGATGTCGCGCACCAGGTAGAAGATGCCGTGGCTGTCGGCAATCAGCAGCGTCTGCGGGTTCAGGCGCCGGATGTCCTCCTCGCCGCGCAGCGTGAAACTGGTGGGGCCCTTGTCGGTCTCCACCTTCCAGACGCTGGGCGTGGCGAAGGTGGACACGCTGGCCAGCTTGCGGATCTCGGGCATGAATTCCCGCCCGGCCAGTTCCTCTTCGATCAGGGCGCGTTCGGCGGCGGGCACGTCGGCCAGCCGCTCGATCCACAGCAGTTCGCGGCCTTCGCCAGTCACCAGCGACAATCCGCGATCGGCCTCGCTGATCGGAAAGGCCCGCACCGGAATCACGCCTTCGTGCGCGACGCCGTCGGCGCCCTGGAACACCAAACGCCCGAACGCATTGCGTCGCAGCTGGAAAACGGGAAGCGTCATGACGGTTATCTCGCTCAGGCCACGGCGGCCATGTCTTCGCTGCCGGAGGCCTGCGCGTCGGCCTCGTTCTGGCGCGCCTGCGCCTGGTACAGCCGGTAGTAGGCGCCTTCACGCGCCATCAGTTCCTCGTGCGGGCCCTGCTCCACGATCTGGCCGCGGTCCAGCACCACCAGCCGGTCGGCCTTGCGCAAGGTGCTCAGGCGGTGGGCGATGGCGATGGTGGTGCGCCCGCGCACCAGATTGTCGAGCGCCTTCTGGATTTCCTTCTCGGTGGTGGTGTCCACCGACGACGTGGCTTCGTCCAGGATCAGGATGCGCGGATCGATCAGCAGCGCGCGCGCGATCGAGATGCGCTGGCGCTCGCCGCCGGACAGCGCCTGGCCGCGTTCGCCGACCAGCGAATCGTAGCCATGCGGCAGCCGCAGGATGAATTCATGGGCATGGGCGGCGCGGGCCGCCGCCACGATCTCGTCGCGGGTGGCGTCCGGCTTGCCGTAGGCGATGTTCTCGGCGATGGTGCCAAAGAACAGGAAGGGTTCCTGCAGCACCAGCCCGATGTTGCGGCGATAGTCGGCCACCCGCACCGAACGGATGTCGGCGCCGTCCACCAGGATCGCGCCTTCCGACACATCATAGAAGCGGCAGATCAGGTTGATCAGGGTGCTCTTGCCCGAGCCGCTGTGGCCCACCAGGCCGATCATCTCGCCGGGCGCGATGCTCAGGTCCAGGCCGCGGATGACCTGGCGGTTGCCGTAGCGGAAACCGACGTCGCGCAATTCGATGCGGCCGTTGATCTGCGGCAGCTTGGCCGGGTTCTGCGGCTCCGGCACGCTCGACACGTGATCCAGGATGTCGAAGATGCGCTTGGCGCCAGCGGCTGCCTTCTGCGTCACCGACACGATGCGGCTCATCGAGTCCAGCCGCGTGTAGAAGCGCCCGATGTACGCCAGGAAGGCCGCCAGCACGCCCACCGTGATCTGCTTCTGCGACACCTGCCAGATGCCGAAGATCCACACCACCAGCAGGCCGACCTCGGTCAGCAAGGTGACCGTGGGCGAGAACAGCGACCAGGTGGTGTTGACGCGGTCGTTCACCTCCAGGTTGCGGTTGTTGGCCTCGCGGAAACGCGCCACTTCGCGCTTTTCCTGGGCAAAGGCCTTGACCACGCGGATGCCGGGAATGGTGTCGGCCAGCACGTTGGTGATCTCCGACCAGATGCGGTCGACCTTCTCGAAGCCATGGCGCAGGCGGTCGCGCACCGCGTGGATCATCCAGATGATGAACGGCAGCGGCACCAGCGTGACCAGCGCCAGCCACGGATTGATCGACACCAGGATCGCCGCGGTCATGGTGATCATCAGGATGTCGTTGGCGAAGTCCAGCAGGTGCAGCGACAGGAACACGCAGATGCGGTCGGTCTCGCTGCCGATGCGGGAAATCAGGTCGCCGGTGCGCTTGCCGCCGAAATACTCCAGCGACAGCTGCTGCAGGTGCTCATAAGTGGTGGTGCGCAGGTCGGCGCCGATGCGCTCGCTGACCCAGGCCAGGATGTAGGTGCGGGCCCAGCCCAGGCCCCACGCCAGGATGGCGGATCCAAGCAGTCCGCCCAGGTACAGGCGCACCTTGCCATAGTCGATCGGCGCGCCGTTCTGGAACGGGATCAGCACGTCGTCCATCAGCGGCATGGTCAGGTACGGCGGCACCAGGGTCGCCGCGGTGCCCAGCAGGGTCAGCAGGAAACCGGCCAGCAACGGCAGGCGGTATGGCCGCGCGAAACGCCACAGGCGCAGCAGCGCCCAGGTGGTGGATGGGGATGCCTGTTCCTGGTTGCAGGTGGGGCATTCGTCCTGGCCGGCGGGAATGACGTTATTGCAGATGGTGCACTGGCGTTCGCCCGGCGCCGCCTCCTGGTGGCCGGACAGGCGGATGGCCTGCTGCGCCTCGAACTGGCCCAGCAGCCGCAGCGCGGCCGGATTGCAGGCCAGGGTGAAGCGCCAGACGCCCAGGCGGGCGCTGTCGTCGTGCAATTCCAGCACGGCGGCGCCGGCGTGGTCGGAAAGATTCAGGGACAGTTGAGGGCCATAGGGCCAGGCTTCCCAGCCGGTATCGGCGGGATTGCGGGCGATCAGGCGGCGGTCGGTCACCGCGACCAGGCCCGGACGGAACTTCAGGCGCTGGTCCAGGTCTATTTCGAGCCAGGCCAGCAGGGTTTCGCCCTCCGCCAGTTCTGCGCGGAATTCATCCCGCCAGCGGGCAGGAAAGGCTTCGGCTAGGCCGGAAAGCAGGTGTGTTTTTTTCATTGGAACGCATACCGGGCCAGGACTCTGCCCTACAAGGCGGCGACGGCTTCCCAACCCCGGGTTGGAAACGTGTCCCTTCCTTACAACACAACGAGTTCACGCCTTTGAAGGCGTCGTATAGTATCAGCCGATTTTTCTAATTAGGAATATCTGGGATCCCCCACTCGTTGGCATTATTCTTAAGGCGCAACCCCAATAAATTCGCGGTCTTGCATAGGGGCGTCCGCGCGTGCCAACCTGCTTCTCAAGTAAATTAAAACATGAAAAAGAAAGACATTGAATTTCTCGATGTCGTGGCTTTGCGCGGCCCGAACATTTGGACGTACCGTCCGGTACTTGAGGCGTGGGTGGACATCGGCGAGCTGGAGGACTACCCCTCCAACACGATCCCCGGCTTCTACGAGCGGCTGACCGCCTGGCTGCCTACCCTGATCGAGCACCGCTGCAGCCCGGGCGTGCGCGGCGGTTTCCTGTCGCGCGTCAAGGAAGGCACCTGGCCCGGCCACATTCTCGAGCATGTCACCCTGGAATTGCAGAACCTCGCCGGCCTGCGCGGCGGTTTCGGCAAGGCCCGTGAAACCTCCACCCGCGGCGTCTACAAGGTCGTCGTGCGCGCCTGGCAGGAACAGGTCACCCGCACCGCCCTGAACGAAGGCCGCGACCTGGTCATGGCCGCCATCGAAGACCGCCCGTTCGATGTGGACGCCGCCGTGGCGCGCCTGCGCCGGCTGGTCGACAAGCACTGCCTGGGTCCCAGCACCGCCTGCATCGTCGATGCCGCCGACGACCGCGACATCCCCTACATCCGCCTGTTCGAGGGCAACCTGGTGCAGTTCGGCTACGGCTCGCGCCAGCGCCGCATCTGGACGGCCGAGACCGACCGCACCAGCGCCATCGCCGAAGGCATTTCGCGCGACAAGGACCTGACCAAGGAACTGCTCTCGACCTGCGGCGTGCCGGTGCCGGAAGGCCGGCTGGTCGACAGCGAGGACGACGCCTGGTCAGCCGCCGAGGACATCGGCCTGCCGGTGGTGGTCAAGCCGTACGACGGCAACCACGGCCGCGGCGTCTTCACCAACCTGACCACCCGCGAAGAAGTGGTTTCCGCCTACCGCGTCGCGGTCGACGAAGGCAGCGGCGTCATCGTCGAACGCTTCGTGCTGGGCAACGAACACCGCCTGCTGGTGGTCGGCAACCGCATGGTGGCCGCCGCCGCCGGCGAGCCGGCCTGGGTCACGGGCGACGGCAAATCCACCATCACCGAACTGATCGACAGCCAGATCAACACCGACCCGCGCCGCGGCCGCACCGAAAACCACCCGCTCAACCCGGTGCGGCTGGATTCGGCCGCGCGCCTCGAGATCGCCCGCCAGGGCCTGTCCGAAGACAGCGTGCCGGCCGATGGCCAGCGCGTGCTGGTGCAGCGCAGCGGCAACGTCGCCTTCGACGTCACCGACCGCGTGCACCCCAGCGTCGCCGCCACCGTGACCCTGGCGGCCCGCGTGGTCGGCCTGGACATCGCGGGCGTCGACCTGGTGGCCGCGGACATCTCACGTCCGCTGGACGAACAGCGCGGCGCCATCGTCGAAGTCAACGCCGGCCCCGGCTTGCTGATGCACCTGAAGCCGGCCGACGGCACCCCGCGCCCGGTCGGCCGCGCCATCGTCGATCACCTGTTTCCCGAAGGCGACGCCGGCCGCATCCCCATCGTCGGCGTCACCGGCACCAACGGCAAGACCGTGGTCGCGCGCCTGGTCGCGCGCCTTCTGCACCTGTCGGGCAAGCGCACTGGCCTGGCCTGCAGCGAAGGCCTGTACCTGGACCGCCGCCTGGTGCAGAAAGGCGACCGCGCCGACTTCGCCTCCGGCACGCGCGTGCTGATGAACCGCAACGTCGATGCCGCCGTCATCGAGAACGACAGCGGCGTGATCCTCGGCCAGGGCCTGGCCTACGACCGCTGCCAGGTCGGCGTGGTCACCAACATCGACGACGCCGACCATCTCGGCGACTTCGACATCAATGAAACGGAACGCATGTTCAACGTGTTCCGCACCCAGGTCGACGTGGTGCTGCCGACGGGCGCCGCCGTGCTCAACGCGCGCGATCCGCGCGTGGTGGAAATGGCCGAGCTGTCCGACGGCGCCGTGATCTTCTTCGGCATCGATCCCGCCCTGCCCGCCATCACCGCCCACCTGCAACAGGAGGGCCGCGCCGTGTTCGTGCGCGACGGCGGCATCGTGCTCGCCCAGGGCGCCCACGAAGAGCGCCTGGCCGACGTCGCCGCGATTCCGCTTACCCATGGCGGCCGCGTCGCCTTCCAGGTCGAGAACGTGCTGGCCGCCGTCGGCGCCGCGTGGGCGCTCGACATTCCGGTCGAACTGATCCGCGCCGGCATCGAGACCTTCGACATCGACCAGGCCGACGCGCCCTGGCAGTTCACGCTGTTCGAGCGCAACGGCAGCACCGTGGTGGTGGACGACGTCCACAACGCCTCCGCGCTGCGCCCGCTCATCGCCGCCATCGACCAATTCCCGTCGACCACGCGCGCCGCCGTCTATTCGGCCGGCGCCGACCGCCGCGACGCGGACCTGATCGAGCAGGGCAGGCTGCTGGGCGACGCCTTCGACCGCGTGGTGCTGTACGACGACGCCACCGTCACCAGCAAGCGTCCCGCCGGCCAGGCGCGCGCGCTGCTGCGCCAGGGACTGGAACAAGGCAGCCGCGTAAAGCAGATCATCGACGAGCCGGACCACGGCAAGGCCATCGAGAGCCAGCTGTCCGGCATCGCCGCGGGCGACTTCGTGCTGCTGCAATCCGACGAAGCCTTCTCCGGCCCCACCATCGATCTCGTCCGCCGCTGGATCCAGCAACACTGACATCATCGCGCGCGCCACGGCCATCGCCGCCGGCGCGCGCAAGCTAGACAGGAATACCTGCCATGGAAGTTTCCCGTATCCGAGCGCTGCGCGGCCCCAACCTGTGGAGCAAGAACACGGCGATCGAAGCCATCGTGTCGTGCGCCGACGCCGAATGCTCCATCGACAACCTGCCCGATTTCGAAGCGCGCCTGCGCGCGCGGCTGCCGCAGACCGGCCTGCTGCGTCCCGAGGGCCACCAGGGCGCCGTCTCGATCGCGCATGTGCTGCAGATCGTCGCCCTGACGCTGCAGGCCTACGCCGGCTGCCCCGTCACCTTCGGCCGCACCTCATCCACCATCGAGCCCGGCGTGTTCCAGGTGGTGGTGGAATACAGCGAGGAAGAAGTCGGCCGCCTGGCCATGGACCTGGCGCAGCAGCTGGTGCAGGCGGCGCTGGACGATGCGCCGTTCGACCTGGCCGACGCCCTCAAGCGCCTGCGCGAGCTGGACGAGGACGTGCGCCTGGGCCCCAGCACCGGCTCCATCGTCAACGCCGCCACCGCCCGCAACATTCCCTACCGCCGCCTGACGCAAGGCAGCATGGTGCAGTTCGGCTGGGGCAGCAAGCAGCGCCGCATCCAGGCCGCCGAAACCGACCTGACCAGCGCCATCTCCGAATCGATCGCGCAGGACAAGGACCTGACCAAGATGCTGCTGGACGCGGCCGGCGTGCCCGTGCCGCTGGGCCGCTCGGTCACCACGGCCGAAGACGCCTGGGCCGCGGCCCAGGAGCTGGGCGGCCCGGTGGTGGTCAAGCCGCGCGACGGCAGCCAGGGCCGCGGCGTGGCGGTCAACATCGAGACGCGCGAGCGCGTGATCCAGGCTTTCGAAGTGGCCGAGGAGATCAGCTCCGAAGTCATCGTCGAGCGCTACATCCCCGGCCACGACTTCCGCCTGCTGGTGGTGGGCGGCGCGCTGGTCGCGGCCTCGCGCCGCGATCCGCCGCAGGTGACCGGCGACGGCGTGCACACCATCCGCCAACTGGTCGACCAGGTCAACGCCGACCCGCTGCGCGGCGACGGCCACGCCACGTCGCTCACCAAGATCCGCTTCGACGACATCGCGCTGGCCACGCTGAAAAAGCAGGGCTTCGACGCCGATTCGGTGCCCGCCCCGGGCACCCTGATCTTCCTGCGCAACAACGCCAACCTCAGCACCGGCGGCTCGGCCACCGACGTGACCGACGAAGTGCACCCCGAGATGGCGGCGCGCGCGGTCTCCGCGGCCCGCATGATCGGCCTGGACATCTGCGGCGTCGACGTGGTGGCCGAAAGCGTGCACTACCCGCTCGAAGACCAGAACGGCGGCGTGGTGGAAGTGAACGCCGCGCCCGGCCTGCGCATGCACCTGAACCCCTCCTTCGGCAAGGGCCGCGCCGTGGGCGAAGCCATCATCGCCAACATGTACGCCGATGGCGACGACGGCCGCATCCCGGTGGTGGCGGTGGCCGGCACCAACGGCAAGACCACCACGGTGCGCCTGACCGCCCACATCCTGGGCACGGCCGGCAACCGCGTCGGCATGACCAACTCCGACGGCGTCTACGTCGACAACCTGCGCATCGACACCGGCGACTGCAGCGGCCCGCGCAGCGCCCGCAGCGTGCTGATGCACCCGGACGTCGACGCCGCCGTGTTCGAGACCGCGCGCGGCGGCATCCTGCGCGAAGGCCTGGCCTTCGACCGCTGCAACGTCGCCATCGTCACCAACATCGGCATGGGCGATCACCTCGGGCTGGGCTACATCAGCACCGTCGAAGACCTGGCCGTGGTCAAGCGCGTGATCGTGCAGCACGTGCATCCGAGCGGCACCGCCGTGCTCAACGCCGCCGATCCCATCGTCGCGGAAATGGCCTCCAGCTGCCCCGGCTCGATCACCTACTTCGCCGAGGACCGCAACCACCCGGTGATGGCCACGCACCGCGCCCAGGGCCTGCGCGTGGTCTACCGCGACGGCGACGCCATCGTCGCGGCCCAGGGCGGCGAGGAAACCCGCTTCCCGCTGGCCGAGATTCCGCTCACGCGCAACGGCACCATCGTGTTCCAGGTCGAAAACGCCATGGCCTCGATCGCCGCGGCCTGGGCGCTGGGCCTGGACTGGAGCATCGTGCGCCGCGGCCTGGCGACTTTCGTCAACGACGCCCAGACCGCGCCAGGCCGCTTCAACGTGTTCGACTATCGCGGCGCCACCGTGATCGCGGACTACGGCCACAACCCGGATGCCATCCTGGCGCTGGTGCGCGCCGTCGACGCCATGCCGGCCAAGCGCCGCTCGGTGGTCATCAGCGGCGCCGGCGACCGCCGCGACGAAGACATCCGCATGCAGACCGAGATCCTGGGCGAAGCCTTCGACGACGTGCTGCTGTACCAGGATCAATGCCAGCGCGGCCGCGCCGACGGCGAGGTGCTGGCCCTGTTGCAGCAAGGCCTGGTCAACGCCAGCCGTACTCGCCACATCGAGGAGATCCACGGCGAGTTCCTGGCCATCGACACGGCGTTGGCGCGCCTGAACGCCGGCGACCTGTGCCTGATCCTGGTGGACCAGGTGGAAGAAGCGCTGGCGCACATCGCCCAACGCATCCGCGAAGCCTGATCCCGGTCGCGGGACCGAATGAAAACGGGGCGCCTTGTGCGCCCCGTGTTCATTGCCCGGCCCTTCAGCCGCGGGCCGATAGGTCGGGTGCCGCCGCCTGGTACCGGTCCGTCACGTGGGTGCAACCGAGCGCCGCCATCGCGGCCAGCGCCAGCAGGATCGTGCCAAGGAATCGTTGCGTCATGCATGTCCTCTCTGTGTGAAGGGGGCCCGGCCACGCGGGCAGCAAACCCGTGCGTGGAACCTGCCCCAAATATACCGGTGCCCCGGCCACCCGGCCAGCCGCGGATGGCCCGTCTGCCGGCCTCAATTGCCGTCCCGCCCGAGGCGCGGGTCGGGTAGGCCTGCGTCGGGTAGGGGTCCGTTACCTGCCCCGCTCAAAACGGCTCAAGACGTTGCTCAGATGTAACGTCCCCTCCTGGTGCGCCTGCGCTACCTGCCGTCGAAAGACGCGCGCTTTGCCCCGTCCCCCGCCGTTACATTTGCCCACAGCGTCCTTTGACAGGGCTCGCGGACGGCCTGTACCTTGAACTCAAGCTGATCAGTGTCCAACTCAACCGCGAATGCACAAGCTTATCGGCCATAAGCCGCCGCATCCGCCACAACGAAGAGAGGTCACCATGAATAACGACATCATCGCTGGCAAGTGGAAGCAACTTACCGGTAAGGCCAAAGCGGCCTGGGGTGAACTCACCGACGACGAGTTGACCCGTACGGAAGGCAACGCCGAGCGCCTCGCTGGCCTGATCCAGGAGCGCTACGGCAAGACCAAGGAACAGGCGGAAAAGGAAGTGCGCGATTTCTTTGATCGCAACCCCTGATCCCCACGCCACCAGGAGAAGCTGACATGTTGCACTACGCCGTAGTTTTTTTCGTTATTGCGATCATCGCGGCTGTCCTGGGCTTCGGCGGCATTGCCGCCGGCGCCGCGGGCATCGCCAAGATCCTGTTCTTCGTCTTCCTGGTTCTGGCGCTGCTGTCCATCCTGGGCGGCGCATTCCGCAAGAAATAGAAGAACATCGCACCCCGAGAATTTTCGCTTAGCCGTTGCGTCCCGAACGCGCTGAACCACACACAAGGAGCACCACTATGGAAATTCGCAAGCTGATCGCCGCCGCCGCACTGGGTACGGGCGCTGTCTTCACTTCCATGGCCTTTGCCGCCAATGACGGCAAGCCCAAGCAATCCGTGGGCGAATACGCCTCCGACGCGACCGTGACCACCAAGGTCAAGGCCGCCTTTGTGGCCGACAAGCAACTGAGCGCGCTGGACATCGCCGTTGAAACCACCGATGGCGTGGCCAAGCTGACCGGCACCGTCGGCACCGCCGCCGAAGCCGACCACGCCGCCACCGTCGCCCGCGGTGTCGAGGGCGTGAAGCAGGTGATGAACAACATCAAGGTCGACCCGGCCAAGAACAAGAAGTAACCCGCCGGGCCTTGATGGCCATCCAATGAAAAACCGGCGCCTGTGCTCACACACAGGCGCCGGTTTTTCATTGGGCGCGGGATCGCGGCAGCCCGAAGCGCGCGCCAGACCGCTTTGCCGCCAGCGCTACTGCGGCCCGCCTGACAGGCACAGTCCGGTCATGCCGGACCCGCGCGAACACTCAGACGTCCACCGTGCCGCGCCCGATCTCCAACGCGCGGCCGCCCACCTGGATGCGGCCATCGGCCTGCACGTCCAGCAGCAACCGGCAAGGACGGCCCATCTGGTCGCCCTGCTCCACCAGGAAACTGGCGGGCAGCGCGTGCTGCCGATGCCGCAGCCAGCCCCCCAGGTTGGCGCAGGCCGAGCCGGTGCCGGCATCTTCCTGCACCCCGCCGCCGGGCTTGGCGTAGAAATAACGCGTCACCACGACGTCGCGCCCGTCCTGCCGGCGGTTCGGGTCGAAGGCGAACAGATAGCAGACCTTGCGCCCCAGGCTGTTGGCCTGCCAGCGCTCCAGCTGCGAAGCATCCGGATGCGCGCGCCGCAACGCGTCGACGTTCTTGAGCGGCACCAGTAGCTGGTCCGCGCCCGTATCCACCCAGATGGGATCATCCGCCAGGTCGTCCAGGTCCAGCCCCATCAGTCCGGCAACATCAGCGGCCGGCAGCGTCGGCGCCGCCGTGCGCACGCCGTTCGGGCAAGGCGCGGTGAAAGTCCAGGCGTCACCCTGCGCGGTGACCGGCACGACGCCGGCCTTGAATTCCAATGTCAATGCATCGCCACGCTTGAGCAGGTCGCGCACCACCTGCGACGTGCCGATGGTCGGATGGCCCGCGAAACCCATCTCGAAGCCGGGGGTGAAGATGCGCACCCGCGCATCGGCCACGTCGGACGGCAGGATGAAAGTGGTTTCGGAAAGATTGAACTGCGCCGCCAGCTCGCGCATGGTGGCATCGTCCATGCCACGCGCGTCTTCGAATACACAGAGGGGATTGCCGGTGAAGGTGCTGGAGGCGAAGACGTTGAGAAGACGGAATGCGTAGGTGGCCATGGGCTGCGGGAGGTTGCCGTGGGGAGGAAGGCCAATACTTTATCGCAACGGCCGGCCAAGAGACGCTCCCAGTGCTGCCTGGTCCGCCCTCACCCCGAATCAATAAAAATTAATGATTATTGGCCAAATCAAGTGCAATCAACATCTCTAAATTTCTTAACCTACCTCTTAATTTCTTTGAATACTCAAAAACCGAACTATTCTCCACCCCACAAATAATTCCCGAGATTCTCTCAACCTCAAAACGCACAATAAAACGGCCATTAATTAAAATATGATATATATCCTCATCCTCACCAGGCGTACACACAAAAACGTGTGCTGAATCAATTTTTCCATAATTTTCTCGCAAGAACCTCATGATCAATTCATTTTTCTTTATCGACAAATCGGACGCTATCAGTTGATTCCTGATCGTCAATTCCGTACGAGTTCCTCTCAGCCTCACCCATCTCTCCCGGGTTACCGTAATTTCACGCCCAACACGGCCTATATGAAGATTTTCACCTAATAAAAATCATCATCCAACACCCCTTCCGATTTCAGAATGGCTATAAATTTCTCAGAGGCAACCTTATCCAACTCCAGCAGATCATCCAACAAATTCTCCTGACTACCTCGTTATTGAAGATCGGGTTGATGCTGCCGTCGTTCGCGTGCGCCGCGTCACGGTCACCTACATGCCAGCTTCAGCACGCAGCCTGTAGCCAGGGCAGATGATATTGACAACCCATGCCTTTCTCGCTACTTACCGGAATAGTTGTAGGACGCCGGCAATTCATAGTCCTCTGGAATGTCGGCCCATGGCCTGTCGTCAGCCCACCCGATATTTTCAATGTCATCACAAATACGCTCAAAGAAGTCCGAAAGCGCCCTCGAGGAAGATCGAGCCATCGCTAGTGCGTACTTAACCGCCACCAAGTCATTAATTCTTACAGCCTCGTCCAGGGCATCCAAATGCATCTGAAAGTCCGCCACTTCACCACTAAATTCACCATCTAGATTCGACGTGTAATCAATCTTCCAATTTTCACTGAAAAACCCTTTTTTTAAACCTGACAACTCATACAGGCAGGGCATTACAAATTTAAGCTCGTTGAATCCTTTAAAATCAAACATGTAACTTTTGCATAACTCATAAATCTCAGGAACAGCAGATGTTTTTGGCACATCGCGCAGTCTCCCTCCCTCGGACCAACCAACCCGGTCGAGGTCTTCCACGATATTCGCAAAGAATCCCTCGGCAATATTTGAGCGCCCCCTCACCCTCACCAATGCACACATGATCGCAGGGAGATCAGACTTCCGCACAGCCGCGCTCAGGAAATTTATCGCCAAACCAAGCTCTGCAACATCCTCATTAAACTCATCATCCAAATTTAAACTATAGTCAATGCTCCAATCAGCGCCCACAAAATCGCCACCAATTCCGGACATAACATGCAATTTCGGCAACATTAATTTTATTTTATTTATATTAATCATTTCAAACTCCTCCCGCGCGCCGCTCTCGTCTTACGATCATTAACAGAACCATCCAGGTTTAAAACATACCGAAAATTTCCGTGCTTATCAAAAACCTCAATATGATCCATATGCGTCCCATCCAAATAGAATTTGTCGCCTTTTCTAATATTATTACCAATACGACGATCCGCTTGATAAACAGTCTGTCCGTGGTAGTGCTGGCTCGTTTTCCGGGAGGCGTCTTTTATTTCACTACCGAACCCAGGCCGCTCTAGAAATTCCGCCGCCTTTCCAACTGCGTCCTTATTCGGCTGGTATCGGACATTTTCTTTGTGATCCTCACCTGCTTTGCCATGTACCGAATGGCTCTTTGCCGGTGACTTCCCCCCCTTCCCCACCCCGCCGGTAATTGCCCCCAGCACCGCCCCCGACAGCAACTCGGCCCGCTCTTTGTCGATGCCATAAGTGCGCGCTAGCCGTTCTGCAAACTCGGTACTAGATACAACACCTTCGGCGTCTATCTGCTGCGACAGCAAAGGCCCCATATCCGCCTTCATCTGCCATGGGATATCGCTGTCTCCCAGCACACGATCTATCGCATCGCGGATCAGCATGCTGTTTGCCGGGATATCGCCATACTCCTTCCGGCACGCATTTGGATCGGTGGCGCAGACCGAGATCAACCGGTCCTGCTGCGCAACACTCAGCCGCTCCATCTCCTCGATGACTTGATGGCAATCGCCGCGAGCGCCGCAACCTCGTGCGCGCTCCGCGAACTCGTCCAACTGAGGTGCGTTCAGATTGTTATTCTCGACCGCATTCCTGCCCGCCTGCGCGCCAGTCACGCCGCCGGCCGCATCCCCCGTGGAAAGGCCCCCCGCAATTCCCGCCGCCAACTGGCTCAGCGCGCTTACCTGCTGCTTCTCGGTTTCGCTCAGCGCGTCGGGGTCTTTGCCCGGGAACAGCTGCCGCGCGATCACCCGCGCCGCCAGTTCGCCGCCGCCCGCGCCCAGGCCGCCGGCCAGCGGCGATTGGCCGTTCAACTGCGCCGTCACCGCGCCCAGCACCGCATGCGCCATGACGTTGGCCGCGGGATTGTCCTCGCCGATCCGCCGCTTGATTTCGGTCGCCAGGTAGGGCGCCGCGGCGTTGCCCAGTGCGCCGGCCAGGTTGTCGCCCGCCAGCGCCGTCAGCGCGCCGGTCACCGCCTGCGCCGCTTTCTGCAGGTCGCTGCCGGTGCCGTAGTGCTTCATGGCATTGGCGTACGCCCTGTCCATCACGTCCGCATCGGTGTAGAGCCGGCCCTCCTTGCCCAGCTGCGCCCTCGCCTCGGCCAGCGCCTTCGGGTCCGTCTGCGCCTTCAGGCCCGCGATATCGCCCTGCGTGCGGATGACGTCCATCGACTGGCTGCCGATCTCGCCGATCAGCTGCACTTGCCTGAGACGGTTCTGCTCTTTCTCCTTGTTGAAGATCGGGCTGATGCTGCCGTCGTTCGCGTGCGCCGCGCCACGGTTCAGTTCCGCCACGTCCTGGCGCTGGTTGGCCTGGTCGCGCACGCGTAAACCGCCTTCGCTCACCGCCGCCTGGGTGGTGCCCGACGCATGCCCGCCGTGATTGGCGCCGGACAACATGCCGCCGGCCGCATTGGTCAACAGGTCCTTGCCCACCGGCCCGCCGGTTCCCATCGAACCGCCGCTGTGCCGCGCCTGGAAGTCCGCCCGGTTGTCGATGTCGCGCCAACCCAGCGTGCCGGTATCCAGCAGGTTCTGGTCCGGGCCGGCCGTGCTTGCGATCACCGCGCCATCCAGCTGGGTGTGATGGCCCACGTTGATGTCGTAGCCGCCCTGGCCCGCGAACAGGCCCGTCTGCTCCTTGACCGAATCGAAGTCGCTGCGCAGTTTGTCCTGGCTGGCGCTGATGTTCGCCGTGCCATTCATCGAGCCGAAGCTGAAGCTGCCTCCCGCGCTGATGTCGCGCTGGCGCGCGGAATAATGGTCGCTGTCTTGCTCGCTCTGCAGCGTCAGATTGCGGTCGGCGTTGACCTCGATGTATTCACCGCCGACCTGCGCGCCCTTGAGCAGCGTGTCCCGACCGCTGGCCAACATCACCGTGCCGCCCGCGTCCAGCGTGGTCTCGGTATGGGTCAGCCCACGTCCTTTTTCGCGGCCTTTGCCCGCATTGACGCCGGCCGACACATTGATGCCGTAGCCTCCAGCCCCCGCGCCGATGCCAATGCCGACATTGCCGCCGTGGCTGCTGCTTGTGCCGTCGATGCGCTCGACGTTCCGCGCCGACAGCAATTCAATATCGCGGTCGGCCGAAAGCAGCACATCCCCGCCGGCCTTGACCTGGGTGCCGGCCAACACGACATCGCCGCTGTCGGCCCCCCTGCCCGCGCCGGTGGCGGTGATCGAGATATCCCGCCCCGCATTCAGCGTGCTGCCCTGCGCGCGCCGGCTCTCGCTGCGCGTTTCGGTCTTGGACGACTGGCTGCCATAGGAAATGTTGACGCCGATCGTGTTGGTCGCCCCCTGCACCGCATCCTTGTCGCCGGCGCTCAGGCCCGCCGCGGTGTTTTTTGCATCGGCGGCTTGCGTCTGCAGATCGTCCCGCTCCAGCGCCTGCGCGGCCTGGACGCCGGACAGCGCCGCCTTGGCGCCCTGCAGCGCCCGCAACCGCCCGTCGCTCTCTTGCCCAGCCTGCCGGGCCGCGCTGACCGCGGTGTTGAGCGCGCTGCCCACCGTTCCCGACAGCGCGATGGTCAGGCCGCGTTGTTTCGATTCAAAGGTCTCGTGGCGGGTACGCTCGTCATAGCCCGGGTCGATACGCACGCTGTCGCCAGTGATGTCCAGGTCCGTCCCCGCCACCAGGTCGGCGCCGCGGACATGCACGCGGTTTTCCGCAGTGATGGTCACGTTGCCCTGGGTACTGCCTATGGTGCTGGCGCTCTGGCTCTGGATGACGCCGTGCTCGTCCACTTCGTGACGCGAGGACTGGTTGCCGAGGGTGAAGCCGATGCCGCCGCTGTCCAGCAGTCCGCTCTTTTTCTTCTTTTCCAGCAGGTAGTGGGATTCGGTTTCGGTGGCCGCTGAAATATCGACGTCGCGCCCCGCGCGCAGATTGACGTCGCGGTCGCCGACAATGGCCGAACCGGTCACCGTCAGGTCATTGCCCGCCACGATGCTGACCCGATCTCCGCTCAGCACGCTGCCGGCCTCGCGCGTCATGCGGTCGTCCTTGACCGTATCGCTGCTGCTTTTGCGCAGGAAGCCTTTTTTCTCGGCGTGTTCCCGCGACTGCCGCGTCTCGCTCTCGGTGCTGCTGGCGATCCGCACATCCTGCCGCGCCTGCAGGGCGAGATCCCGCTGCTCGCTGTGCAGCGTGCTGGCCGTCACGGCGATATCGCCAGTGCGGGCGACGATCGTTATGCCATCCTGGCCACTGAGCGTGCTGCCGGTGGCTTCATTGCGCGACGATTCCATCTCGCGCCAGCCCTTGGTCTTGCCGTCACGCGTATGCTCGACGTCCTGATCGGTCACGCGCCGACGCGCGCTGCCGACGGAGACGTCGTTGGCCTCCAGGCTTATGTGTCCCTGCCGACTGTCGACCTGCGCGCCTTCCAGCACGGCGGCGTTGCCCGCCAGTACTGTGACGCCTTTATCACCGCTCACGCTCGCCAGGCTCAAGCGCTGCTCTTCCCGCTGGTTGTCGACCGAAGACGTGCTGCTGCCGGCCTTGAGCCGGGTCGTGTTGGTGGTGGAGGCCGCCGACAACCGCACATCGCCCTCGGCCTGCAAGTGCGCCGAACCGCCCGCGGCGACCTGGCTGCCCTGCAGGACCAGATCCCGCCCCGCCGTCACGCTGACGTTGTTGCCCGCCTTCAGGCCGCTGCCCTGCGACTGCTGCCATTCGCCGCTGACTTGCGCCATCCGCTGGCCGGCGGTTTCCATGCCCGAACGGGTGCGGTTGCCCATGGCGCCGGAAATCACGTCGACGCTGGCAGTGTGGCGGCTCTGCGCGACGCCGATGTCCAGGCTGTCACGCGCGCTCAGGTTCAAGTCGTGCGTGGCGTCCAGCCTGGCGCCCCGCAAACGGATGTCACCGCCACTCAAGGCAATGTCGGTGGCGCTCATGCTGGCCTGGCGCAACGCGTCCTGCAGATTGCTGCTGATTGCCAGGTGATCCGCCTGTATATCGATGCGGTCGGCCTTGATATCACCGCCTCGATGCAGGAACTGGTCCGCATCGATCCCGAGCGCCCGGTCGGCGAAGAGATTGCCCGCGTTATCGACGCTGCCTGCCGACAGCTGAAGGGCGCCGCCGCCAACCAGCGCGCCATCGCCAGTAAGGCGCAGCGTGGATGCGGCCAGGTAGACTTTGGGCACCCATACGGTCTGCGGACCGGTAGCGGTATCGACCGATTCGCTCACCATCCACACGATATCCTGCTGCAGCGCCGCGATCTGGGCAGGCGTCAAGGCCACGCCTGGCACCAGTTGCAGGTCTTGCGCCGTTTTTGCGCCATTGGCCATCAACGCCTGGTACTGGTCCATCGCGCTTTCACCGCGCACGGACGGCCGCCCGGTCAATTGCAGCACCTGTTCCCGCACCAGGCGCTGTTCGTAGAAGCCATCCCCCAGGCGCTTGTGCGCCCGCGCCGGATCAAACCCGACCTGCTTCAGCAGATAATCACTGCTGATGAATCCGCTGCGGCTGGTGAAGCGGGCATCGGTCACGACCAGGTATGGGCTGTCCTGGGCCGCGGGCTGGCGGAACAGGCCGTTGTCCGGAATCGAGGTCGCCACGCGGCGCAAATGCCGCTTCTGCGTCAACGCCTGTTCGGCGGGCAGGAGCGGACGGTCGCTCGCCAATTGTGTATCGCCGTCGATGCGGTCCGCGTCCGGCACCGTGACCGCCAGCGGGTTGCGCTCCCATTCGGCGCGTTCGGCCTGCACGGCCTCGAATACGGCGGCCACGTCGCTGATCTGCGCCTGCGCGACTGTGGTGTTGGTGATACTGGCGCCGCGGATGGTGACGTCGCCATTGCCGCTGATGATGCCATCGACGGTACTCAGCGCCGTGGTGACGTCGCGGTTGAAGGTCGGATACCAGTGCACCGTATCCTTGTCGTAGTGGTCGACAATGATTTCCTGGCGCCGCTCATTCACCGAATACCCGCGGTTGTCGACCACGCCGTCATCAGGGATATCGAGGTTGCCGTTTGCGGTGATGACGCTGGCGTCGTTCAGCAGGCTGCCGGAGATGCGCAACGCCATGTCGCCGCCCGCCAGGATGCGGGCGCCCGTGCCTTCGGATACCAGGCTGTCGCGCGTGACGGTGCTGGTGACGGTGCGCTCGCGGAAATTGCTGTAATCGGTCACGAAAGGCGCGGCGGCAATATCGACGTGCCTTTCCGGATCCCACTGTTCCAGGCGCCCCCAGTCGAACTCGCGCCAGACGGTGTTTTGATACGGCGTCGGCACGAGGCCCTGCCGATGCCCGCGCGTTTCGTAGAAGGTCATGGCATAGCTGCCATCCGCGCCAGGCACCAACGCCAGATAGTTGACCCATAGGTCGGTCAGCTTCCCCCATCGGTTGCGGACCCGCAGCTGTGCGCGTTTGGCCGGCGCATCGATCGCCAACAGGGTGCCGTACGGGTTGCTTTTGGCGGCATCCTCGTCCTGGAAGGTCAGGCGTTGCGTGGTGGGGGCCACGCTGCTCCGGTCGGGGTTGACCTTGGAGCCGTAGGAACGCCAGTAGTAGTTGTAGCGTTGCCAATTGGTGGCGGGATCTGTCTGCGCGTCCCGGGCGATCACCAGGCCTTCGCGCAGGTTCTCCAGGCGCTTGGCTTCGATCGCCACGTCGCCATCGGCCTCAATGATGCTTGCACGGTTCTCCAGCAGGTCGCCACTGCCCAGGTTCAGCGCGCCGCCGCTATACAGCAGGCTGCCGTCCCGGTTGCTCAACCGTTCCCGGGCCTGCAACGACAGCTGCTGCGTCGCGGCGACCACGCCATCGCGGCCATGGTTGTCGATCACACGGCCACGCACGGCGACGTCATCGCCCATCACGCTCGCGGCGTTGTCCAGCGTATCGACATCGAGCGCCATGCGGTCGGCTTCCAGCCGCCCCTGGTTGCGCAAGGCGCCCGTCGTCACTTGCAAGTGCCTGGCCGCCAGGGATCCCTGGTTGGTCAAGTGCGTGGAGTGCACGACAAGATCGCCCGGCAACAGCCATTCGGCCTGGTTGTTCAACGTGCCATCCACGGCAAGCGTGACCTGGGCATTACTGCTGATCGTGTCACCGGCCTGGTGGGTGTAGTCCTGCCCGATCGAAAGGGACAGCGCGTCCTGGCTGCGCAGGGTGCCCGCCCGGTTGTCCAGGGCATGGGCATCGATGGCCAGCGTGCCAGCGCTTTCCACCAACCCGTCCTGGTTGAACAGGAACAGCGCGGAAGGCGAATCCGCTTCGTCCGCCTGGATCCGCAGCGCCCCGTTGGCCCGGATGCTGCCCTGTCGATTGTCCAGGCTCGCCAGTCCCGACAGCGTGAGGCTGCCGACACTCTGCAAACGTCCCGACGTGTTGTCCACCGAGCGGGCCGCCACGCCGGTATGGATTGCCCCCAGCAACAGGCCGCCATCGCTATTGTTCAACCAATCTGCCGTGATGTTCAGCCGCTCCTGGCTGGTGATATTGCCGCGCCCGCTGTTGTCCAGCCGCGCCGCATCCAGCAGGAATGTCCTGGTGGCAACCAACTGGCCGGCCTGATTGTCCAGTTGCTCGCTGTTCAGCGTCAGGGCATCGCCGCTGTGCATCTTGCCTTGCCGGTTATCCAGCATGGCAACGCGGTAGTCGCCCGCCCCCTGGCTGATGAACATGCCATCGGCGTTGTTCAGGTGATCGGCGACCACGGCCAGCCCGCCCCGGCTGCTGAACACGCCAGCCCGATTGCCGACCCGGGCAGCAACGATCCGCTGATCACCATTGCTGCGCACGGCTCCACGGTCATTGCCCAATCGTCCGACAATGCGTAGATCGAGCTCGCGCTGGCTGTCGATTGCGCCGCCTTCGTTCAGCACCTGTCGCGCATCGAGTTGCAAGGCCTCGCCGCTTTGCACGTGGCCGTCGCGGTTGTCCAGCGATTCGCCCAGGTCGAGCCGCAGTTGGCGCTCGCTGTGAATCAGGCCCTGCCGCGTGTTATCCAGGCCTTGCGCGGCCAGCGCCAATCCCGCGCCGGTCGATATCCGCCCCGCGGCGTTATTGAGGGCGCCGGCGCGGGCGCCCGCCTCGGCGCCTTGCACGTCCAGCCGCCCCCCGACGCTGATGTCGCCGGCCTGGTTATCGATGTCCTGCGCAACGCGCAGCGTCAGATTTGCGGCCGACCGCAGCGCGCCCTTGCCGTTGTCCAGGGCATTCGCGGCAAGCGTGGCGTCGCCCAGCGTCTGTATCGACCCGTCCCGATTGCTGAACGCGCCACCGACGGCGGACCACTCCCCCTGGCTGCCCATCCACCCTTGCGTATTGAGGATGTCCTGCGCATGCAACTGCTGGCTTTCGCGGCTGAAAATACGGCCATCGCGGTTGTCCAACGCGCCCGCGAACCAGAGATCCAGGCTGGCGAGCGACTGGATGCTGCCTTGCGCATTGCGCAACTGCCCGGCACGAACCGCCGTCTGGCCGTGGCCGGTCAGCATGCCGCCCTGGTTGTCCAGCGTTCCGTCCAGCGTCAACGCCAACGCCTGCTGGCTCAGGACGACGCCTTGGTGGAGATTGCGCAGCGCTCCTCCCGTCAACGACATGGCGCCGCCGCTTTGCAGCGAGCCCGCGCCGTTGTCGAGCAGGCTTGCCGCGCCGCCCTGCCAGGTCAGCGCTTGCCCGGCCGTCAGGATGCCCTGCCGGTTGACGAGATCGTGGAAGGTGCCAAGGCGCAGGTCGCCGCCCGATTGCAGCCTTCCGGCGGTGTTATCGAGCCCGTCCACCGTCACCCGGACCTGCTCGCCTCCCAGGGCGGTCGCGTCGCGGTTATCCCAATGGCCGCCTGCCTGGACCGACAGTGTCCGCCCGGCTTCGAGCCAGCCCTGCGCGTTATCCAGCGCCTGCCGCGCCGTCAGGCGCAGGTCGCCCTGGCCAATGAGCTGCCCTTGCCTATTGCGGACGCGCTGCGCCGTCACATCGACCTGCGCGGCGGCAATCATTCCGCTGGCATTGTCGAGCACGCCCTGGGCATTCAATTTCAGCCCCTTGCCAACCCGCAGCGTGCCTTCGCTGTTGTGGAAATCGCCACCTGACACAACGTCCAGCGACTCCGCGCTGGAGATCATGCCGGACCGGTTATCCATGCTTGCGGCGCTCAGCGCCAGGTCACCATTGCCGCCCAGTTCGCCGCCGCGGTTATCCAGCAGGCCAGCGATGCGCCCATGTGATGCGCCACCGCCGAGCATCACCAGGCGTCCCTGTCGGTTGTCCAGGGAGCCGGCATCCAGCTCCAATTGGCGGGCTTCGATCACGCCGCCGCTGTTGTCCAACGCCCCCGTCAAGGCGAAGCGGCTTTCTCCGTCTTCCACCTGGGTCCAGACGGCGGCCTGGTTGAGTAGGCTGTTGCCACCGACCCGCCAGCTGCCGGCGCGGACCTTGGCCTGTTGCGCATCGATGGCGCCGGTGGTGCCCAACGCCAACCGGCGGCTGTCGATCGTGGTTTGCCGCAGCGCGATCTCGCCGTCTTGCGCGTGGATCCGCAATTGGTCTGCCGCAAGCGTGCCCTGGCTCAGGTCGATGCGGTTTCCCTTTATATCGATTGATTTCCGGCTCAGCAGATTGCCGCTGGCCCGCACGTCCTGCTGGCTGGTCAATACCAGGTCCGCCATCCGAGTCAGCGAGCTGTTGATGTCGCTGCCGGCCAGCAGGTTGCCGCGGCTCTGGATGCCCTGCCCGGCCGTCAGCCGGACGTCACCCGCGGCCGCCAGCGTGCCGGATTGTTCGATGTTCCCGGTCCGGCTTGCGACCGACAGCGCGCCGCCGCCATACAGCTTGCCGTGATGCTCGAGGCCGTCCCGCGCGGCCAGGGAAATATCACCACCCGCCTGGGTCACTGCCTCGGTGGAACCCGATAGCCAGCTGAGCCTGCCTTCGCTGCTGACCGTCAGCGTTCCCGCCGCCTGCAGATGCCCGCCCTGATTGCGCACTCCCACTCCGGCCTCGGTGCCAATCATGCGGATGTGGCCGCTGTACATGCCGCCCAGCTGGCCCATGTCTATCGCCAGTTCCGGCGTCATGGCTTCAGCGCCCAGCGGCGCGACCGTTTTCGCATCGGCGCTGACGCGGTTGCGCCCCGCTATCACCGACACGGCGTCCCTGGCCCAGACGCCGGCGTTTATTTCGACCGCGCGCGCCAGGATGTCCACATAGGCGGTGTCATGGCGCGCATCGCCGTTCAGGCCGCCGCCTTCGATGCGCACGACGCCCCGCTCGACCCGGAATCCCGCCAGGCTGCCGTCGGCGTTGCGCTGCGGACTGCCGGTGCTTAGCGTCATGCGCCCCGCATTGATCGTGCCGCAGCCATCGCACACAATGCCCGACGGATTGGCCACGATGACCTGCGCCTTGTCGCCCGCCACCTCCATGAAGCCGCGCAGCACGCTGGGATTGCTGCTGTTGATCTCATTGAGAATGACACGCGCCGTGGCGCCGTTCGGACCGAAGTTGGGATTGCCCTGGATCATCCCGGCCAACCCGGTGGAGGTCATCGTGGCCGCGTTGTTCAGAATCGCGCCACGCCGATCCACGTCGAACCGCAGGTACCGGTTGTGCGACAACCCGCCCTGATCGGGCGCGGCAATGTTGACTTGCGGCAGACCATTCTGCGTGGTCACCACCTGCGGGCGCTGCCCGGTTGGCGCCGCGCCGTCGGCAACGATTCCGTCCGCGGCCGCCGGCCTGCCAGGCATGACCAAACCCGCCAGCCAGACGGTCCACAGGATGAAAGCGAAACGGTAGCGGTATTGCATGAGCCAGGTCTTTGAAAAAGCGGGATCAGATTTCCAGATTCATGCTGAATCCGATCGTCATTGCCGCGGTGTGGAAATCACGCGGCTTGTAGAGGGGCACGCCGGCAAACAGGTCATAGCCAAGTTTTTTCCAGAGCGCGCCCCGCACGCCCAAGGCTGCGCCCGCCAACTGGCGTCCGACCAGATATCGGGCGCCCTGGCCGCCTACCCGCCCATAGTCCAAAGCCACATACAGCGCATCGCTGGATGAAAGCCCGTTCCAGGCCAGTTCATTGCGCCAGAGCAGGCCGTTCTCGCCGGACAGTGTCTGCTCGCCGTCAAAGCCGCGCACCGTATAACGGCCGGCAATGGCCATGCGTTCCTGTGGCGTCAGCGCGTCCGGGCTCCATTGGCCCCGGACGATCGCCAGATATCGCCAAGGCTGCTTGCCCCAGGCGAAGGGTTGATTGAGGCTTACGTCGCCCGACAGCACACCGCCGCGGGCACTGCCGCTACGCGACGCTTCCTCGGGCGCCGCGAGGGCGCCGAATGCGCCGGTGCCGTGGCGCCAGCCCAGGTTGGCATCCAGCGTGGCGCTTCCGAGATAGCTGTGCTGGTTGACGCCGAACTCCCATCCAGCCGTGCGGCGCCGCTGCTGCTCGATGGCGATGTCATTGACGGCATTGGTGGAGTATTTGCGATACACACGCAGGTTGAGCGTGGTCTTGTGGGACTGGTCGCGATACGCCAGCCGTGACACGGCGGCCTGAAGGCTCGCGCTTTTTCCGCTGTACCGGAGTACTTCGTTGGCGCTGGGGATGTTCTGGTGATAGGCGTAGTTGTTGTAATTGACGGAGTAGGCCCAATAACCAACCGGGAATACGTAGTTCAAGGCATGTGAACGGTTGCCGAGCGGCGCATGCTGGAACAGATCCCTGCCGACGTTGGCGTAGAACAGATCGTTGTGCGCGAAGGGAGCATCCACGGCCAGGGTGGCCGAACCCAGGTAACGCCCGGTGCTGTCCGAACCGCTATCGTCCAGGCCGAGGCTCAGCCGGATGGGTCGGCTTTCCTGCCAACTCACCAACAGGTCGCTGGTGGCCTCGCGCTGCCCTGGCGTGATCCGGATATCGGCGGCCGCGCTGGGGACTCGCTTGAGATTCTCCAGGCCCTGCTCGATATCGCGCAGATTGAGAATATCGCCGGACGATGCCGGGATGGCATTCCATAACCGGCCGCGCCACGACACTGGCTGGTCGAAGCGGATATCGCCAACGCGACCGGGCAGCAGCGTCAACGTCAGAAGGCCGCGGGTCAGGTCCTGCTCGTGCGCCATCACGCGTGTCGTGACGTAGCCTTTGGCCAGAATGGCGTTCTGCACCCGGTTGATGGCCGCCGTGATGCCCTGGCCGCCCAGGCAGTGGCCTATTGCGTCGGCGGCGGCATCGAGCGCCCATTGAAAGCTGGCGGCGGAATCGCCGCTCAGCCGCAGGGCATCGATGACGAAGCAAGGGCTTTCATCGGCGGGATAATCGGATGGGGAGGCTTCAGGACGAGGAAGGCGCTCGTCGACCCGCGGGGTATTCTGCTGTTGCAGGACACGTTCACGCTCTTGTTGGCGCAACTGCTCGCGGGCATCGATGGAGATTGCTGGCGGTGTCGGCGCCTCTGGCACCGAGGCGCCGAAAACCGGTGAAACGACGGCGGCGAGAACCAGAAACCCTGGCCCCAGGAAAAACAACAGCTCACCGCGACGACCGCACCGCATCTCTGCTCCTTGATTGCGCGGAGCCAGAGTAGCAACGAATTACCAGCGTACGTAATTGTTAAATGGTCGTACAAATTCAAGCGCCGCCGCGGATGCGGGAAACGGCGCGCGATATTTCCCGCGCGTGACGCCGCGGTTTTTTCGCCTGCTTGCTTGTTATCTTGCGGGCTTTACCAGATGGCGAAGAACAGCACCCAGGACCAACAGAAAGGCGCCAGCCCGGCGGCCAGCACCAGCCATGCCGCGGTCTTCCTGAACACGCCGACCGGACGCTGGTTCAACAGGCGCGCGAACAGGCGCAAGGTCCACAGCACCGCCAGCGTCAGCAGCGTGAAGCGCACCGGCGCCGCCCAGGCGGCGCGCACGCCTTCGTGCTTGAGCAGGTTGATGGTGGTGGCGGACAGGCCCAGGAACACGCCGATGCCGGCCGAAGGAATCAACCCCTGGGCCAGCTTGTGCAGGCCCGGACGGAACCAGCGGTTCGCTTCCTGACCGGCGACCGGAGCGGCCGGCGCCAACCGGTCGGCGATCCACAATGACAGGAAGGTGGCGCCGCCCACGCACACGGTGGCGCCGACCACGAACATCAGGATGCCCGCGCCATCCAGCCACGAGAAACTGTCGTTCACTTCCGGATAGTGCGTCAGGATGAACCAGGGCGCGTTGTCCAGCAGCGGCCACATGATGTCGTGCTCGACCAGCCAGGTCGCGGCCCACTGCTTGGCGGTCACGTACCAGGGGCTGGCGCTCCAGAGGAAGGCGCCCATGGCGATGCCCATCAGGCCGAAGCACAGCAGCGCGGTCTGCCACGGTTCGCCATCGGTGACGCTGACGACCTCTTCCTCGGGCGAGCGCGGCGTCAGTGCGATGGCGCCGCGATAACCGCTGCAACGGCCGCATACATGGCAGTCGCCGGCGCCCTTCATGTGCCGCAACGGCACCAGCGGCGCACAGTTGATGGGCTCGATGCGGATAACCGGATGGCGCCACTTTTCCTCGTCGACCTTGAAGTGCCACGGCGCCAGCTTGGCCAGCAGATTGAAGACGCCGTTGACCGGACAGAGGTATTTGCACCAGACCCGCTTGCTGCGGCCGTAGCGCCAGCCGACGACCATGGCCGCCGCGGTGGAGCCGCCGAGCACCGCCAGCACCGCCAGCGGATACTGGTAGACGCTGACCAATTGTCCGTAGATGGTGGTCAGCGCGAAGGCCACGAACGGCCAGCCCCCCCAGCGCATCCACTTGGGAATGGCATGCCCCTGGCCGCGTTCGCTGGCCCATTCGGTGAGCATGCCCTCCGGACAGAACCAGCCGCACCAGGCGCGTCCCAGGATCGGCATGGAAATCAGCACGAACGGCCACCATACGCCCCAGAAGGCGAACTGGGCCACTATGGTCAGGTTGTTGAATACCGACGCCGAGTTGTCCGGCAGGGGCATGATGGCCGGAACGATCAGGAGGAAAGCGTATATCGCAACAATGCCCCACTGCAGCTTGCGCAACAGAGGGGCATGGTCTCGGAGAAAGTCGGCGATACGGGAGGTCGCCCTCCCGAGTGCAGCTGCCATGGTCAAACCTTCATTAATTCAGTCCGATCAATACGTCGGAGTCCGTGCTCAAGAGGTGGCGCGCGCCGCCACCGGCGCGGGCTTGCCGCCCACCCAGCGCAGCAACGCCCACACCACGATCCAGTAAGCAACCCACAACAATACCGAAATCAGGGCCGGCAGCGCACGATAGCCGGCAAAATCAGCCAGAACCTTGCCGAAACCGGTGCTGTCGCTGAGCAGCCACGAGCTGTCCCAGACCGGATCGATGATGGTCGGCAGCACGTCCAGCGAAATCAAATGATCCAGGCCGCCCACCAGCAGCGCCCCCGCCAGCAGCAGCAACAGGATTTCGGTCACGCGGAAGAAACGGCGCCAGGTGATGAGCTTGCCGCCCAGCTGCAGCAGCCAGAAGGTCAGCAGCGCCACCACGAAGCCGGCCACGCCGGCCAGCGCCAGCATCAGCATGTTGCCGCCGCCTTCGCCGGCCGCCACGGTGCCGTACAGGAACACCACGGTTTCGCTGCCCTCGCGGGCCACGGCGATGGCCACCAGCACGAACAGGCCCCACCAGTTGTCATTGGCCATCGACGAGCGGGCGCCGCTTTCAAGCTCGCCCTTGAGCGTGCGACCGTGCTTTTTCATCCACACGACCATCTGCACCACCAGCGCGCACGCCGCCAGCGACATGATGGCCTGGAACCATTCCTGGCCTTCGTCGCTGAGCCACGAAGATACGCCCAGCAGCACCAACGCCAGCGCCACGGCCAGCGCCAGTCCGGCGCCCACGCCGCCCCACAGATATTTCAGTCCGCGTTTGCCTTCGGGCGTCGAGCGCAGCCAGGTGTACAGGATGCCCACCACCAGCATGGCTTCGACGCTTTCGCGCCAGACGATGAAAAGAACCTGTTCCATGTATTGCGGCTGCCTATTCCTTGGGCTTGACGACCAGCGTGCCTTTCACCGCCTGGTGGAAGTCATCGAAGAAGGGATACTCGCCGGGACGCGAGATGGTGATGACCACGAACGACTTGACGCCGGGACCCAGCACCTTTTCCTTGCGCAGCGGGATGCTTTCGAACTCGACCGGCTCGTTGCTTTCGTTGATCAGTTCGATCTTGAAACGGCCGGCAGGGACTTCCAGCGTGGCCGGTTCAAAGGTGCCGTTGGGCTTGAACGTCAGCGTGAACGTGGGCAGCTCGTCCGCTTGCGCGGGCGCCATGCCGGCCAGGCACGCCAGGCCGATCGACAGCGCGGCGCAGATGCGGAGCAGAGGGCGCGCGATTCGCACGATCAGTAGCCGCCCTTCTTGCCGGTGCCGGCATAGACGAATTCGTATTCCAGGTCGAACGGCTGGAACCAGTCGCCCACGCCGGTTTCCTTGTCGATGTGGCGGCCGAAGTGGCTCATCTTGTCGGCGGTCGGCGGCAGGATGGTGTACTTCAGCTTGTACTTGCCCGGGCCTTCCAGCTTGATGTTCTCGCCGTAGTGCGGGCCGTCGTTGGCGACCATGGGCATGAAGGTGCCCTTCTGCACGTTCTGGCTGCCGACCTTCTGGATTTCGTATTTGACGACCAGGTAGGGCATCCATTCGCCTTCGGGGAAGCCGGTGGGATTGCCGGCCGTGGCGTGGATGTCGGCCTCGAGGTGGATGTCGGAATCCTTGGCGGGGCGCATCATGCCCGGGGGGTCCATTTCGATCGGCTGCAGGTAGACCGCACCGATTTCCATGCCGCCCTTTTCCACGGGCTTGCCGATGGGGTATTCAGCCGCTTGGGCGGCGGACACGCTCAAAGCGACAATGGCCAGGGCCAAGGCTTTCTTCATCATGTGGGTCATCCTCGAAGCTCGATTGAAACGACGGATCCTAAAAACATAAACAAGAACCGTTTGCATTAATGTAACGGAAAAATCTGACACCTCCCTGAATCAGATAAGTCCGAAATCCGCGGATTGTTGCGTCCAATCAAGCAAAACAAAACCGGCGGGCAACAACGCCACGCCGGCCGGTCGACAGTCGGATCCGCGGCATCGCCGCGGTCGGACGTTGCGGTTAGGACTTGCGTCCGCCGCCCTGCGAGCCCCCGGGGGTGAACGGGAAGTTCGAGAACATGGCGCGGGTCTGGTCCTGCATCTGGTCCTGCATCTGCACGAACAGGTTTTTGCTCTGGTCGATGTAGTTGTTCATCATGTTCTGCAGCATCGGCGTCTGCACGTTCATGAACTGGGTCCAGGCCTCGGGACCGAACTGGCTGCCATACAGGCCCTTGGACTGTTCGGCCATGCGCTGCTGGATTTCCATGAAGGCCTGGATGTTCTTTTCCAGGTAGGAACCCATGATGCCCTGCATCGCGTGGCCGTAGAAACGGATGATCTGCGACAGCATGTTCGACGAGAACATGGGCATGCCGCCGCTTTCTTCTTCGAGAATGATCTGCAGCAGGATGCTGCGCGTGAGGTCTTCGGCGCTCTTGGCGTCGACGACCTGGAATTCCTCGTTGGCCAGGACCAGTTGCTTGACATCCGCCAGGGTGATGTAGGTACTGGTCCGAGTGTCGTACAGGCGACGGTTGGGGTACTTTTTAATCAGGCGCAGGCTGGCGCCGGTTTGTGCTTGCGTCATGGTTGTCCCCGGATCGGGCGATCTCTAAGACTTCGAATAGGGTGAAGTGTAATGCCGCGGCGCCGTCTCCCCGAGACACCGCGGCGCGAAAGGGCCGCCCGCCGGGCGGCCCGCGATGCGTCAGCCCATGTGCAGGCCGCCGTTGAGCGAGAAGTCCGCGCCGGTGGAAAAACCGGATTCGTCCGAAGCCAGCCACGCCGTCATCGAGGCGATTTCCTCGGGCGTGCCCAGGCGCCGCACCGGGATGGTGGCGACGATCTTTTCCAGCACGTCGGGACGAATGGCGCGCACCATATCGGTCCCGATGTAGCCGGGCGAAATGGTGTTGACGGTGACGCCCTTGCTGGCGACTTCCTGCGCCAGCGCCATGGTGAAGCCGTGGATGCCGGCCTTGGCGGTGGAGTAGTTGGTCTGGCCGAACTGGCCCTTCTGCCCGTTCACCGAGCTGATGTTGATGATGCGCCCCCACTGGCGCTCGACCATGCCGTCGATGACCTGCTTGGTCACGTTGAACAGGCTGTTCAGGTTGGTGTCGATGACCGCGCGCCAATCATCGGCGGTCATCTTGCGGAACAGCCCGTCGCGGGTGATGCCCGCGTTGTTGACCAGCACGTCGACCGGACCGAGTTCCGCGGTGACACGCTCGAAAGCGGCCACGGTGGAATCCCAGTCGGACACATTGCCGACGGAAGCATGGAAGGTATATCCCTGCGCCGCCTGTTCATCCAGCCATTGCTGGTAATTGCGGCTTGGGCCGCAGCCTGCCACGACGCGAAAGCCCTCTTTGGCCAGGCGTTGGCAAATAGAGGTGCCGATCCCGCCCATCCCGCCTGTAACGTAAGCCAGTTTTCCGCTCATTGGACTTCCTCCTGTGTGCGACGGACGCCTCGTTGATTGACTTCTTATTGGCCTGGGCCCACCGCATGCGCGGCTTCAGGCAGCCCTGACCTTCACATACCTGCCCGGCGCCGGTTCTATCGGCCGGTACCGGGCGTTACCTGATTTTGCACGCGCCTTGACCTGCTTGCCGGAATGCCCGGCCAGCCAGGCGGCCCAATCGGGCCACCAACTGCCCGGCTTTTCCTGCGCCTGGGCCAGCCAGGCGTTGGGATCGCCCGGCAATGGCTGGCCTGCGCCACCCATATTGTCCGCCACCCAATAGCTGCGGCGCTTCTTGGCGGGCGGATTCACCACCCCGGCGATATGGCCCGAGGCGCCCAGCACGAAGCGTTGCGGCCCGCGCAGCACCTGGGTGGAGGCATAGGCCGACACCCACGGCACGATATGATCTTCGCGCGAACCGAAAATATACGCCGGCATCGACAGGCGCGTCAGGTCCAGCGGCAGCCCGGCGGCCTGGGCCCGTCCCGGCACCTTGAGATTGTTTTCGAGATAGGTGTTGCGGAAGTACCAGGAAAAGAACGGCCCGGGCAGGTTGGTGCTGTCCCCGTTCCAGAAAAGCAGGTCGAAGGCCGGCGGCTTCTGGCCTTTCAGGTAGTTGCCGACGACGTAGTTCCAGACCAGTTCGTTGGGGCGCAGGAACGAGAAGGTGGTGGCCAGGTCGCGCCCGGGCATCAGCCCGCCGTTGCCCAGTTGATGGTCGCGCAGCAACGCGTGCGCTTCGTCGACGAAGACATTCAGGATGCCGGTGTCGTGGAAATCGAGCAGCGAGGTCAGCAAGGTCAGCGCCGCGACCGGATGTTCGCCGCGCGCTTCGGCCAGCGCCAGCGCCGAGGCCAGCATGGTGCCGCCGACACAGAAGCCGAGCGCGTTGACCTGCGGCTGGCCGGAGATGTCGCTGGCCACGCGCAGGGCCTGCAGCACCGCGTCGTCGAGGTAGTCGGACCAGGTCGCGCGATCGATGCCGTCGGTATCACTGGCCAGCGGGTTGCGCCAGGAGATCAGGAACACCGTGAAGCCCTGCTCGACCGCGTGGCGCACGAACGAGTTGTCGGGTTGCAGGTCGAGGATATAGAACTTGTTGATGTTCGGCGGCACGATCACCAGCGGCCGCTCGTGCACCGTGGCGGTGGCGGGCTTGTACTGGATCAGCTGGAACAGCGCATTTTCGAACACCACGTCGCCGGGCGTCACGGCCACGTTGCGGCCGATCTCGAACTGGGTTTCGTCGGTCTGGGTGATGCGGCCTTTCTTGACGTCGCCGAGCAGGTTCGCCAGGCCTTCGTTCAGGGCGCGGCCGGCGCTTTCGACGATGGACTGCTGGGCATCCGGATTCAAGGCCAGGAAGTTCGACGGCGACAACGCGTCGACCCACTGCATGATCGAGAAACGCAGGCGATCGCGCATCGGTTCGCTGACCTGGGCCGCATCGACCATGCGCGACATGGCCCGGGCCGACAGCAGATAGGTGTGCGCCATCAGCAGATGCTGGCCACTGGCCGCCCAGGCCTCGCCGCCGAAACGGCGGTCGGCCGGCGGGGCCAGCGCGCCGCGGCGGGCATCATCACACAGCCGCTGCCATTCGCGCGAGAATTCAGCCTGGATATCGGCCAGGACGTCCGGAGCCACGCTCACCGGAAGAGGCCCTGAAGCGGAGAGATTGGCATTCACTTCGACACCTTGTTATCGAGACTTCCCGATTGATGTTGCATGTCGGGTCCGGGACTGTCAATGCGGGTATTCAATGAGGCAGCCAGGGCCGCCCGCCCGCGCGCGCGGCCGCTTTGCGCGGGATCAAACCGGATCGAGCCAGGCCAGCAAGGCCATCCTGCCGGTCTCGCCGTCGCGCCGGTAGGAAAAGAACCGCTCCGCGTCCGCCACCGTGCACAGCCCGCTCAGGCTGATGTCCTGCACGCCGGCGCGGCGCAGACGGAATTGCGCCAGTCCGGCCAGGTCGGCCAGCCATTTGCCAGGCACGCCCGGGCGCGGCCGGAAATAACGTTCGGCGGCGGGGTCATCGGCCATGAAGGCGTCCAGCACGTCACGCCCGACCTCGAAGGCGTCCGGCCCGATACCGGGGCCGATCCAGGCGCGCCACGCGGTGGCATGCGGTGCCTTGGCGCGCATCGCCGCCAGGGTGTGCTCCAGCACGCCGCCAGACAGGCCGCGCCAGCCGGCATGCGCCGTGCCCAGGACCCGCCCGCCCGCGTCGGCAATGACCACCGGCAGGCAGTCCGCCACCATCACGGCCAGCACGCGGCCCGGTTGCGCGGTGACGCTGGCGTCCAGCGCGGGTTCGTCGGGCAGGCCGGCCGCGTCGGCATCGACCACCTCGCTGCCATGCACCTGGCGCAGCCATAAGGGTTCGGCCGGCAGCGCGGCCCGCAAGCGGCGGCGGTTCTCTGCCACGGTGTCGGGATCATCGCCGGCACGGCGCCCCAGGTTGAGGGTGTCATGCGGGGCAACGCCCACGCCGCCGGCCCGGGTGGTGCAGAAATAGTTGACGCCGGCCCAGGCGGGGCCGGTCACGACGGGCAAGCCTTCAATCACGCGTTCCATGCGATCGCTTCCTGGACCAGGGTCATGTCCGCCGGCACGGGGGCGGCGAACTGGACCTCGCCACGCCCGCCCGGATCGTCGAAATGCAGGGCGCGGGCATGCAGCATCTGCCGCTGCGCGCCCGCGATGTTCTTGCCACCGTAGATCGTATCCGCCAGCAGCGGATGGCCGAGGCTGGCCAGGTGCACGCGGATCTGGTGGGTGCGGCCGGTCTCCAGGCGACAGACCACTTCGGTGGCGCGGCCGCCGGGATCGATCTGGCCGCGTCGCGCGGGCGCGTAGTGGGTGACGGCCGGCTTGGGCGCCACCGGCCGTTCGACGCTCATGCGCACCGGCACCCGCGGATCGCGCCCGATGGGGCGGTCGACCTTGCCGGCGGCGGCCAGCCAGCCATGCGCCAGCGCCACGTACTCGCGGCCCATGCTGCGCGCCTGCAGCTGGCGCACCAGGTGCGTCTGGGCGATTTCGTTGCGCGCCACCACCATCAGGCCGGACGTATCCTTGTCCAGCCGGTGAACGATGCCGGCGCGCGCCACCTGGGCCAGTTCCGGATACCGGTGCAGCAGGCCGTTGAGCAGCGTGCCGCTCCAGTTGCCGGCGCCAGGGTGCACCACCAGGCCGGCCGGTTTGTTCACCACGATCCAGTCGGGGCTTTCATCCACCACGGGAAAATCGATCGCCTCCGGCGCGAACGCCAGGGCTTCCGGCGCGGGCTGGGCCCAGACGGCGATCTCGTCGCCCGGGCCGACGGTCTGGCGGACCTTGCCAGGCGCGCCATTCACCTGTACGTTGCCAGCCTCGATCCAGCCTTGCAGGCGGCTGCGGGAATGATCCGGCAACAACCCCGCCAGCACCTTGTCGAGCCTATCGGCGCGCGTGCCCGACGGCACCGTTACAAGTTGCGGCTCGCCCCGCTGGTTTTCACCGGAGGATTCGCCGGGAAAGCCCAGGAGTTCATCGTCGGAAACGAGATCTGCGGGGGTGGCTGTATCAGACATGGAGACAAATCATATAATCAGCCTGCCATGCTAACACCAAGGATACGATTCTCGTGATTCACCACTCCGCAGCTCCCTTGAACCCCGCCTCCCGAAGCGGGTCGGTTTTGCGCGTGGTTATCGCGCTATTTGCCGTCATCGCGATCGCCGGTTGCGGTTCGACCAACAGCAAGTACGACAAGACCACCAACTGGAGCGCTGAACAGCTCTACGCCGACGCCAAGGCCGAAATCTCGTCGGGCGGCTGGAAGGAAGCCCGCGAGCGACTGACCGCCATCGAAAGCCGCTACCCGTTCGGCGTCTACGCCCAGCAGGCCCTGCTTGAACTGGCCTACGTCAACTGGAAGGACGGTGAAAACGAACAGGCCCTGGCCGCGATCGACCGCTTCCAGCAGCTCTACCCGAACCACCCCGGCACCGACTACGCGCTGTATCTGAAAGGCCTGATCAACTTCACGCCCGCCAGCGCCTTCATGAGCAGCATCACCGGCCAGGATCCGGCCGAGCGCGACCCGAAGGGCCTGCGCGCTTCCTACGACGCGTTCAACGACCTGATCAAGCGCTACCCGGAAAGCAAGTACACCCCGGACGCCGAAAAGCGCGTTGCGTGGCTGGTCAACACCATCGCCATGAACGAAGTCCACGTGGCCCGCTACTACTACGAGCGCGGCGCCTACATCGCCGCGGCGAACCGCGCGCAGACCGTCATCACCGACTTCGAGGGCGCCCCCGCCACCGAAGAAGCGCTCTACCTGATGGTGCAGTCCTACGACAAGCTCGGCATGACCGAACTCAAGAACGACTCGCAGCGCGTGTTCGACAAGAACTTCCCCAACAGCACGTTCAAGGACAAGGGCCTGAAGGCTGACAAGAGCTGGTGGAATCCGTTCAACTGAACTGAACACCGCCGCATGGGAAAAAGCCCTTCGATTCGTCGAAGGGCTTTTTTTTTGGGTCCGTGTCGTCCTCTTGTGGTCCTATTCCTGCTTGCGCCGGTAGAAGGCCAGCACTTCCTCCAGTTCGCGCGTCCGCGCGAAGGGCGGCAGGCCGCGCCACAGTCGCTTGCCGTAGGGCTTCTCGACCAGTCGGGCATCGCCCACCATCAACACCCCCCAGTCGGATTCCGTCCGAATCAGGCGGCCGGCCCCCTGCTTGAGCGAGATGGCCGCCTCGGGCAATTGGTATTCCGAGAAGGGATTGCCGCCGTGGGCGCGGCAGGCTCGCAGCCGCGCCTCGATCACCGGGTCGTCCGGCGGCGCGAACGGCAGCTTGTCGATCGCCACCAGCGTCAGCACGTCGCCCGGCAGGTCGATGCCTTCCCAGAAACTGGCGCTGCCGACCAGCACCGGATGGGTCAGCTTGCAGAACCTGTCCAACAGATCGCGGCGGGTGCCCTCGCCCTGCTTGAGCAACGGCCAATCGTGGCCGGCATCGTCGAAAGCGTCGGCCAACAGGTTGGCGACCTTGTCGACCGCGCGCAAGGTGGTGCACAGCACCAGCGTGCCGCCCGGGCTGGCCTGCAGCAACGGCAGCAACGTCTGCACGAAACGGTCGAGGAACTGCGGCGACTGCGGTTCAGGCATGCCACGCGGCACGAACAGCAGCGCCTGCTCGGGATAGTCGAAAGGCGATTCCCACTTGCCGGTGCGCGCTCGCTCCAGCCCCAGCTGGCTGGTGAAGTGGGTGAACTCGCCGTTCACCGACAGCGTGGCCGAGGTCATGATCCAGGCCTGCCCGGGCTTGCGGTATTTGGAAAAAGCCTGCGCCACCGACAGCGGCGCGGAATGCAGCCGCACGTGATGCTGGCCATGCTCGACCCAGCGCACCGCCGGGCCGGTCCATTCACCTGCCGCCGCCGCGCCTTCGAGAATGGCCGTCGGCGTGGACAGGCCGTCCGCCAGCGCCGCCACGGGCGCGGGCGCCTGGTCGTCGCGGCCCCAGCCTTCATCATCGAAACCGGAGCCCCCCGCATCGCGCCCGGGCGTGGCCCAGCGTTTCAGGCGCACCGCGATCTCGGCGCCGCTGCGCGCGGCCGCCACCAGGTCGGGATGCCGCTCGGCGACCGAGCCCAGCGCGTTGGTGGCGACGTCGATCGCTTCGCGCAGCACCGCCAGCGCGGTGTCGAACTCCTCGGCATTGGGAATGGCCTCGAACGTGGCCTTGCGGCCCGGCATCCGGTCCAGTGGCGCACAGGCCAGGCGCAACTCGCGCGCCGCCGTCTCGACGTGGCGCGCCACATCGCTCCATTTGGTGGCTTCGCGCGCATAGGCCAGGCCCGCGGCCTCCAGCGCGCGGCCAAAGTCCAGCAACTGGTGGGTCGACACGCTGCTGCCCAGGAAACGGGTGGCGGTGTCGGGCAGTTGATGGGCTTCGTCGAAGATGACGGTGTCGGCCTCGGGCAGCAGATCGGTGACGCCCTCTTCGCGCAGCACCAGGTCGGCCATGAACAGCGCATGGTTCACCACCACCACGTCGGCCTCCTGGGCCTGGCGGCGGGCCTTCACCACGAAGCAGTCGCGGATGCGCGGGCATTCCTGGCCCAGGCAGTTCTCGCGGGTCGAGGTAACGCGCTGCCAGATATCCGCATCTTCGGGCACCTGCGCCAGGTCGCTGCGGTCGCCCGTCTTGGAAATGCCGGCGAATACCTGGATCTGGCGCAATTGCTGGATCTCGGAACGCGATTTCAGCGCCCGGTCGTCTCCCTGCAGGCGATCCAGGTGGTAATGACAGACATAGTTGCCGCGGCCCTTGAGCAGCGCGGCCGTGACAGGCGCGGCCAGCGCGGCGCGCACGCGCGGCAGGTCGCGGGCGAACAGTTGGTCCTGCAGTGTGCGGGTGCCGGTCGAAATCAGCACCTTGCCGCCCTGGATGAAGGCGGGTACAAGATAGGCCCAGGTCTTGCCGATGCCGGTGCCAGCCTCGGCCACCAGGGTGGCGCGGTCCCGGATGGCCTCGCCAATCGCCTGGGCCAGCTCCACTTGGGACGGGCGCGGCTTGTAGCCGGGCAAGGCCGACGCGAGCGGGCCGTCCTCGGCGAAGAATTCGGAGATGTCCAGGTCCAGCATGGAAACAGCCTAGCGTCGCAAGCGACCGTGCCGGGGGACGGTCGGGGCGCCAGACACTGAGTGGGTGGGAAAGGATCAAATGATACCCGCTGGCGCCGCCCTTTTCCGCCGCAAGCGTCGCAAACGATGCATCTGAGGGGGACGGATGCATCCCGCCTGGCACTTTCTGTAACAGCGGCTTATGGCACAATCCGCCCCTTGTTTTTCCTTTTTGCCGTCGTATCGAGATGTCTGAAACTTCCGTTATCACGAACGTCGCCGCCGGCGTCGACAATGCCCGTATCGTGGCCCAGCTCGCCACCGAGCTTGGCGCGCGCGCCTCCCAGATCGCCTCGGCAGTGGAACTGCTGGATGACGGCGCCACCGTGCCGTTCATCGCACGCTACCGCAAGGAAGCCACCGGCGGCCTGGACGACACCGTCCTGCGCAACCTGGAAGTGCGCCTGGGCTACCTGCGCGAACTCGAAGAGCGCCGTGGCGCGATCCTCGAATCGATCTCGCAGCAAGGCAAGCTCACGCCCGAACTGCAGCAGGAAATCGCCACCGCCGATACCAAGCAGCGCCTGGAAGACCTGTACGCGCCGTACAAGCCCAAGCGCCGCACCCGCGCCCAGATCGCGCGTGAAGCCGGCCTGGAACCGCTGGCCGACGCCATCCTGGCCGACACCGCGTGCGATCCGGCCGCGCTGGCCGCCCAATACCTGAATCCCGAAGCCTCGATCAACGATGCCAAGGCGGCGCTGGACGGCGCCCGCGACATCCTGGCCGAGCGCTACGCCGAGAACGCCGACCTGCTGGCCGACATGCGCGAGCACCTCTGGTCCACCGGCTATCTGTATTCCAAGATGGTCGACGGCAAGGAAACCGAAGGCGCCAACTTCCGCGACTGGTTCGACTTCAACGAGCCGCTGCGCACGCTGCCTTCGCACCGCATCCTGGCGCTGTTGCGCGGCCGCCAGCAAGGCGTGTTGGAAATCCGCCTGGGCCTGGAAGCCGAACTCGAAGCGCAACTGCCGCATCCCTGCGTGGCGCGCATCGCCAGCTTCCTCAAGCTGGGCAACGGCCTGTTCGCGCTGGACGCCTCGCCGCGCGCGCGCTGGCTGGGCGAAGTCTGCCGCTGGACCTGGCGCGTCAAGCTGGTGACGGCCTTCGAAAGCGAACTGATCGGCCGCCTGCGCGAGACCGCCGAGGCCGAAGCCATCCGCGTGTTCGCCGCCAACCTGAAGGATCTGCTGCTGGCCGCGCCGGCCGGCCCCAAGGCCGTGCTGGGCCTGGATCCCGGCATCCGCACGGGCTGCAAGGTGGCGGTGATCGACCGCACCGGCAAGGTGGTCGACACCACCACTGTCTACCCGTTCGAGCCGCGCCGCGACCGCGAGGGCACCATCAACACCCTGGCCGCGCTGGTTGCGCGCCACAAGGTCGACCTGATCGCCATCGGCAACGGCACCGCCTCGCGCGAAAGCGAGAAGCTGGTGGGCGACATGCAGGAACGCTTCCCCGACCTGAAGGTGACGCGGGTGGTCGTGTCCGAGGCCGGCGCCTCGGTCTATTCGGCCTCCGAGACCGCCGCCCAGGAATTCCCCGACCTGGACGTGACGCTGCGCGGCGCCGTGTCGATCGCGCGCCGCCTGCAGGATCCGCTGGCGGAACTGGTCAAGATCGATCCCAAGGCCATCGGCGTGGGCCAATACCAGCACGACGTCAACCAGCGCGAGCTGGCGCGTTCGCTGGACGCGGTGGTCGAGGATTGCGTGAACGCGGTCGGCGTCGACGTCAACACGGCATCCGCGGCGCTGCTGGCGCGCGTGTCGGGCCTGAACTCGCTGCTGGCCAAGAACATCGTGGCCTGGCGCGACGAGAACGGCGCCTTCCCCACCCGCGAGCAACTGCGCAAGGTGCCGCGCTTTGGCGACAAGGCGTTCGAACAGGCCGCCGGCTTCCTGCGCATCCCCAACGGCGACAACCCGCTGGACGCCTCGTCGGTGCACCCGGAAGCCTATCCGGTGGTCGAGCGCATCGTCGCCAAGATCAAGGCGGAAGTGAAACAGATCATCGGCCAGCGCGACGCGCTCAAGGGCGTGTCGCCGTCCGATTTCACGGACGAACGCTTCGGCCTGCCGACGGTGCGCGACATCTTCGCCGAACTGGAAAAGCCCGGCCGCGATCCGCGTCCCGAGTTCAAGACCGCGCAGTTCAAGGAAGGCGTCGAGACGCTCAACGACCTGTATCCCGGCATGGTGCTCGAAGGCGTCGTGACCAACGTCGCCAACTTCGGCGCGTTCGTCGACATCGGCGTGCACCAGGACGGCCTGGTCCACATCTCGGCATTGGCCGAGAAGTTCGTGAAGGATCCGCGCGACGTCGTGCGCGTCGGCCAGACGGTCAGCGTGAAGGTGCTGGAAGTGGACGTGGCGCGCAAGCGCGTGGCCCTGACCATGCGCCTGAACGACACCGCCGCCCCGGCGCGCCGAGGCGCTGATGCCCCCAAGGGCGGCGATCGTCCCGGACGCCGTCCCCAGGGCGACAATGGCCGCGGCAACGCCGGCGGCGCCGGCATGAACAGTGCCATGGCCGACGCATTCGCCAAGCTCAAGCGTTGAATCGCGCCTGGCCGGCTCCCCTCCGGGAGCCGGCCAGGCGGCGTCGCAGCACCTTCCGACCGGCGCCCAGGCGCCGGTTGTCGTTCAACCTAGGACTTTCCCGCGGTTGCTACCTTTCCTTGCGTTCTCTCAAGCCGGATTCAACAAAAATAAGCGAAAATATCGAATTGTGTCCAAATAATAAAAGTCGGCGAAGTCGGGTCCGCACGGCAGTGGCACACCCATGATCAGGCGAGCTGCGGCGCAAGCGCCTATCGGGTAGAAGCACAAGAAAAATAGCGCCATACCTGAGAGACCGGAGATCCGCCCGCCATGCGCAATACCATTACGCTTGCCGCCAACGAAACGGCAACCATTACCGAAAAGGAAGCCAGCCTGAGCGGCGCCTACAACGAAGTCACCCTGGGCCAATACGCTCACCTGAAGGTGGACGGCGCCGAGGTCACCTTCAAGCACATCACGCTGGAACGCCTGGGCAGCCGCATCATCGAACTGACCAACGGCGCGCAATTGCATGTCGGCGCGCTCGGCTTTGCCAGCATGGGCGCAAGCATCATCTACCGTATCGGCGCCGGCTGTGTCCTGACCTTCGACGCCAGCCAGTGGGATCCGGAAGTCGTGGCCAACACCACCTTCGATTTCGCCAGCCAGGGCAGCGGAACGCTGAAGTACTTTCCGTTCATCAACCCGGAATGGCTCGATTGCCCGACGGTCACCGGCTATTCGGAAGGCGACATGCTCGAGATCGCCGGCCAGGGCAATGCGCAGCGCTTCCAGGTGCGCGACGGCCGCATCGTCTCCGCCGGCGCGCGTTAAGCGGTATCGGTTTCGGATTACAAACGACAAGGGCGGCGCAATCGCGCCGCCCTTGTCGTTGCGCTCGCCGCGTTATTCCTGCGCCATCGACAGCAACGCGTCGCGCGCTTTCGCCAACTGCGCCTGCGCGTCACCGGCGGCGCCCGCGGGCGCCGCCGCCACGACCGCGCCGTCCAGTACCGCGGCCAGGCCATCGGCGGTGGCTTGCAACAGCGCCTCTGGCGATTCCGACTGCAGGCGACGCATCAGTGCGCCGGCCTCCTTGGGGTCGGCAAAACGTTGCGACAGCAGCAGTTCCTCGCCATCCGCGGCCAGCAGGCGGAAGCGGAAGCCGCCGTCTTCATCGCGGAAGCTGACGAAGCGCGCGCCCTTGCCCTTTTCCTTCTTGGCCTGCGCCTGCTTGCCCGGCGCCTGCGCATTCAGGTTGCGCAGGCCCACGGCCTCGCGCAGCTCGCGCATCATCGGCACCGCCAGCTTGCGCGCCTTGGCGGCGCCCGCCTGCAACACGTCTTCGATGCGGCCGGGGTTGGCCATCAGGTCGAAGTAGCGCTCGCGCATGGGCGCCAGCAGATTCTCCAGATGGTCGTAGAGCGCCTGCTTGGCCTCGCCCCAACCCAGGCCTTGCTCGAGCTGCTGGCGGAACGCCGTGGCCTGTTCATGCGTGGCGAAGGCGCGATAGATGGTGTACAGGTGCGAGCCTTCGGCGTCCTTGGGTTCGCCTGGTTCGCGCGAGTCGGTGACGATGCGCATGATCGAGGCGCGCAGGGCCTTGGCGCCGCCCTCGAACAACGGGATGGTGTTGTTGTAGCTCTTGGACATCTTGCGACCGTCCAGGCCCGGCAAGGTGGCCACGTCTTCTTCGATGGCGACCTCGGGCAGCGTGAAGTACTCGCGGCCGTACAGGTGGTTGAAGCGCTGGGCGATGTCGCGCGCCATTTCCAGGTGCTGGATCTGGTCGCGGCCCACCGGCACCTTGTTGGCGTTGAACATGACGATGTCCGCGGCCATCAGCACCGGATACGAGAACAGGCCCATGGTCACGCCATCGTCGGGGTCCACGCCCTTGGCCACGTTCTGGTCGACCGAGGCCTTGTAGGCATGCGCGCGGTTCATCAGGCCCTTGGCCGTGACGCAGGTCAGCAGCCAGCTCAGTTCGGGGATCTCGGGGATGTCCGACTGGCGATAGAAGGTCACGCGGTCCGGGTCGAGCCCCACCGCCAGCCAGGTGGCGGCGATCTCAAGCCGCGAGCGGGCCACGCGGGCCGGGTCGTCGCACTTGATCAGCGCGTGGTAGTCGGCCAGGAAGAAAAACGCGTCGACACCCGGTTGCGTGCTGGCCTGGACCGCCGGGCGGATCGCGCCAGCGTAGTTGCCGAGGTGAGGGGTTCCGGAGGTGGTGATGCCAGTGAGGACGCGGGTATTCATGGACGATGAAGGCGTTTGCTTGGTGAAACGCCCAGTGTAACGTGCCGCGCGGGGCGCCTGAATGACCGGCGCCGCCCGGGCGCGACGCCGCCCCTGCGCGGCGGGTGCGCGCGCGGACGCGGACACCAGGCCGACGGTGCGCCTACAGGACGGCCAGCAAGGGCGCAGCCACCGCGCACAGCCCGCCGGCCGTCAACGCGGCCCGTGGCCGGAAGGTCAGGAACCAGATCAGCAGCAGGCCCGCGATGCTGAGGATGCCGATCCATTCAACGGTGCCGTAGCTCCAGCCCCAGACCGCGGCCGAGGCGCACAGGGACAGCGCCAGCGCCAGCCAGCCGAAGGTGCGCAGCGGCACGCGATGGCGGCGCGGCAAGGCGCGGTCGAACAGGTCTTCGTAGTGACGGTCCATGCCCAGGCACAGGGCGGAGAACCCCGCGTAGGCCAGGCAGAAGGCGGCGAGCGTCATGGCGTATCACCTCGGTTCATAGGCGGCTTCGGAAGGCGTGGCTTGCGCCATCGCGGACGCGACCGGCGCGCGCGGCCGGGCGACGGGTTGGGCTGGCGTGTCGGGTTGGGGTCGGGCCTGGACTTGCGCCGGCGCCGCCGTCCGGGCCGCGGCCTTGCCGCCGGCCTTGGCCGGCGCCTTGCGCGCGCGGGCGGCCTTGCGCGCCATCCAGCCCAGCAGCAGCGCGCCCGCCAGGCAGGTCAGGTCGAAACCGGCCATCACCCAGTCACCGGTCGGCAGGGACACGCCCAGGTGGCGCGAGGTGGTCACGGCGTTGATCACCGGCACCAGCGCCAGCGACGCGGCGGCGGCCGAGAGCAGATCCACCCATTTGCGCTTGTGGAACACGAAGGCGTACACCAGCGACAGCCCCCAGGCCGCGAAGAACGCCCGCACTTCCCATAGCGGGCGGCCCGGCAGGTCGGCCGGCACCAGGCGGTTGGCCCAGAAGAACGCGGCGACCGCGATGAACAGGCCAGCGATGGTGCCGGCGTTCAAGCCATCGACCAGGCGCAGCGAGAAGGCCTCGCGCGCGCCGGGGCGCGCCTTCTGGCGCCGTTTGGCGATCCACAGCACCAGGCCGGAACCGACCATGCCGGTGCCCGCCAGGCTGACCAGGAAATAGAACCAGCGCAACAGCGGTTCGGCAAACAGGCCCAGGTGCAGCCCGACGATCACGCCAGCGGTGCGCACGGTGGGGCTGAGCTCGTCCTGCCCTTCCTGGAAGGCGCCGGTGACACCGTCAAAGCGCGCGTAGGGCGCGAGCCGGCCATAGGACACGCCGTCCGCCGCATCGCGCGTCAAGGTGACGGTGGCGCCGGCGTCGCCGGGGTTGTTGACCGTGACGCGGCCGACCCGGCCCTGCCAACGCTGCTCGACCTGCTCCACCAGCGGCGCCAGCGCGACCAGCGGCGCAGGTTCGTTACGCGGTGGCGTGACCTTGAACCCGGGGAATACATCGTCGGAATACTGACGCGGGTTTTCGTAGACCGCCAGGATGCCTGCCGGCATCAGCATGGTCGCAAACAGCACCAGGCCGCTGAATGTGATCATCAGGTGGAATGGCAGCCCCAGCACCGACAACGCGTTGTGGCCGTCCATCCAGGCCCGCTGGCCGCCCTTCTTCGGGCGGAAAGTGAAGAAATCGGCAAAGATCTTCTTGTGGGTGATGATGCCGCTGATGATCGCCACCAGCATGAACATGCCGGCGATGCTGGCGAGCCAGCGCCCCCATGGGAACGCCGTTTCGAGTTCGAAGTGGAAGCGGTAGAAGAAATCCCCGCCGCGCGTCTCGCGCCCTTGGACGGCCTGGCCGGTCCGCGGATCGAGCTTGACGCGCACGAAACCGCGCTCGCCCGGCTTGGGCTTGGGCACCTGGTACAGCAGCTGGATCAGCGGCTCGCGGTCGGTCGGCGGCGTGATGAACCAGCGCTTGGCGTCAGGCGCATGCTCGGTCAGGTAACGCTGCGCCATGGTCACGGATTCGAGCGTGGGCGCGGCCTGCGCCTGGATCTCCGGCTGCATCCAGCGGGTGATTTCGGGGCGGAAGAATGACAGCGTGCCGGTCAGGAACATGGCGAACAGCACCCAGCCGAAGATCAAGCCCGACCAGGTGTGCAGCCACGACATGGATTGGCGCAGGCCCTCTTCGCCTTGCGCTTTTCCGGTACTGGGTTTCATGCGCCCCCCACCATGCGGCCGATCAGGAACAGGCCGCCGAACAGCGCCGCCGGCAACAGGATGCCGGCCCAGGCGCGCCAGGCGTTGCGGGTGGCGAACACCCAGATGACGCCACAGGTGTAGACCACGAAGGCCGACATCTGCGCCGTGACGACGGCATCGGCGCGCTGCATGGGCAGCCAGACGGCCAGGCAGGCCGCGGCCGCCGAGGCCAGGCCGTAGCCGCCGAGGATGGCGGCCAGGGCCCGCGAGGCCACGGCCAGACGGTAGCGCATCATGCCTGCGCCGGCTGCGGGAGCTTTCACTTGGTCACGTTGAAGGTCAGGGTGGAAACGTAGCGGACCTTGGCGTAGGCCTTGCCGTCGGCCTCGCCGGCCTTGTCCTCGACGTGGGCGGCTTCCAGCACGTACTGGCCCGGCCACGGCGTGGTGATCTCGATGCGGCCGTTCTCGTCGCTGCGCAAGCGCTTTTCCCACTTGGGCGGGCCGAACACGGTGACTTCGGTCTTGGCCAGCGGCTTGCCCTTGAACTGCAGCACGAAGGTATTGCTGCCCGCCGCGGCCGGCACCAGTTCCAGGTCGAGCTTGCCCTGGGTGTCTTCGCGGCCGGCCTTGGCGCCGTACTGCATCAGCGTGTCCTTGAACTGGATCGGCTGCGACAGGCGCACATCGCCCTTGCCGCTGACGGCGAACTCGACGAAATCCGCCCCCTGGGCCGACGCCTTGAGCGCCTTGCCGTCGGCGCCGGTGACCACCGGCGCCACCAGGACCTTGCCCAGCAGGCCGTCGCGCTTTTCGCGCAGGTCGTCCGCCCATTCGCCGAAGTACGCCTTTGCCGGCCCCTGGTCGGCCCGCTCGAGCCAGACGAAGTGCGCCTGCGCCGCGCCGGCGCTGCCCAGCAGCGCCACGGCTGCCAAAGTCCTTGCGAATTTCATTGTCGATTTTCCTGTTGTGAATGCCGATCCGGAATCGCCCCGCGGCAGGTTCCGTGTCGGTTGGGCTTGAATTATAACCATTCTCACTACGATGCGAGAGACTGCCTGAAAGCGTGTCCGTGGCCCGGCCGCGGACACGCTGGCCACGCTACCAGCGATAGCGCAGGCTGGCCTTGATCGAGCGCTGGTAGCCGTACCAGCACCACGAATCGCCCGAGCACGATGCGATGTATTCCTTGTCGAACAGGTTCTGGACGTTCAACGCCACCTGCATGCCCTTGAGCGACGGCGACACACGGCCCATGTCGTAGTCCAGCATCAGGTCGAACAGCGTCACCGATGGCACCTTCATGGTGTTGGCCTCGTCGCCGTACGACGACCCGATGTAGCGCACGCCGCCGCCCACGCCCAGGCCGGCCAGCGGGCCGCCCTGCAACTGATAGCGGGCCCAGGCCGAGGCCTGCTGTGACGGCACGCCCACCGGCGCCTTGCCCTTCAGGTTCAGGCCCGTGGTGCCGGGGTTGGCCTTGGAGTACGCGTTGTCCAGCAGCGAATAGCCGGCCATCAGCGTCAGGCCGCGCAGCGGTTCGGTCTTGGCTTCCAGTTCGATGCCCTGCGTGCGCAGTTCGCCGGACTGGATCTGGCAACGCGCGTTCGAGGTGCCGCACAGGTGCGTCGGATCGGGATCGGTGGTCAGCATGTTCTCGCGGCGGATGTCGAATGCCGCCACCGACAGCAGGGTCGCGCTGCCCGGCGGCTGGTACTTGATGCCGACCTCGTACTGGTTGCCCTCGATCGGCTTGAACGGCGCATTGTTCCAGCCCGTGCCCGACTGCGGCTCGAACGATTCGGAATAGCTGAAGTACGGCGCCACGCCGTTGTCGAAGTTGTAGATCACGCCGAAGCGGCCGGTGAAGGCCTCGGCGCGCAACGACGAGGGCGTGGTGCGGCCGGTGGCGATGGCGGTGCTTTCGCCGACATTGCGCGACCAGTCGTAGCGGCCGCCCAGCAGCACCGAAAGGCGATCGATCTTGATCTGGTCCTGGAAGTACAGGCCGGTCTGGTACTGCGTGGTGGTGGCGTCGGTGGAGAACGCCGGCACCGGGATGTCCTGGCGGTTGTCCGGGTTCATCACGTTCAGCGGGGGCGCGCTGCCGAAGCCCGACAGCGTGTCGGTCTTGACGTGCTGGTAGTCGAAGCCCAGCAGCACCGTGTGGCCGAAGGGGCCGGTATCGAAGCGCGCCTGCAGGTTGTTGTCGATGGTCAGCGCGCCGACCTCGACGTCGGTCGCGATCGCGGCGCGCTGCTGGTACAGGTAGCGGCTGTCGGTGTAGCCGTAGAAGCGGCTGGAGGCGCCGTAGACGCTGCGGTACTTGGCGTCGGAATGGGTCCAGCGCAGGCTCTGCGTCGCCTTCAGATTGTCATTGAAGCGGTGATCCAGCACGTAGCCGAGCGAATAGCTCTTGCGATCGCTCTTTTCGAAGTTGGCGTCGCCGTCGTAGTAGCGCGGCGACAGGCGGATGCCATCCGGCGCCGACAGCAGCGAGCGCATGGGCGGCACGGCGCCATAGGAGCCCATGTCGGGATCGCGCTGGAAGTTCGTCAGCACGGTCAGCGAGGTATCGCCGTTGGGCTTCCAGGTGAAGGCCGGCGAGACGAAATAGCGGCGCTCCTTGGTGTGGTCGATCTGGCCGTCGGACATGTAGCCCGATCCCACCAGGCGGTACAGGTACCTGCCGTCCGCATCCAGCGGGCCGCCGAAGTCGAAGTTGGCGCGCCGGTAGTCGTAGTTGCCGACCTGCAGCTCGACTTCGTGCAGGGCTTCTTCCAGCGGCCGCTTGCTGACCTGGTTGACCACCCCGCCCGGCCCGCCCTGCCCGTACATCACCGAGGCTGGTCCTTTCAGCACGTCCACGCGTTCCAGGCGGTAGGCGTCCACCTGCGGCAGGGCGTCGCGCCCGCCGAACACGCGCAAGCCGTCCAGGTAGGTCGACGCGGAAAAACCGCGCACGCTGAACTGGTCCAGCCGCGTAGCCGTGGCGCCGCGCGTTTCGGTCGCCACGCCGGGGGTGTAGCGCAGCACCTGGTTCAGCGTCTGCGCGCCCTGCTCCGCGATCTGCTCGCGCGTGACCACGGACACCGATTGCGGCGTCTCGATCAGCGGGGTATCGGTCTTGGTGGCGCTGACGCTGGCGCCGGCCACGTAGCCCACGGTCGGCGCAAAGGCGCTCAGGGAATTGGCCGACACCGTCACCGGCGCCAACGTCAGCGTGTCGCCGGAGGGCGCCGCCACCAGCGTCCAGGTGTTGCCGGCCTGGGCCCGCGCCTGCAGGCCGCTGCCTGCCAGGATGCGGGCGAAGCCCGCACCCACCGGATAGACGCCGTCCAGGCCTTCGGAACGCAGGCCGCGCACCTGCGCCGGATCGAACGACAGCACCACGCCCGCGTTGCGCGCGAATTGGGTCAGCGCGTCGCCCAGCGGACCGGCGGCGATCTGGTAGGTGCGCGGCGCCTGGGCCGCGGCGGGCGACGTTTGCGCCCAGGCGGCGGGCGCGGCGGCCAGCCAGGCGCCGGCGCAAGTGGCGGCAAGCACGGCCAGGCGGCCGGCGGTCAAGGGTGCGCCCAGGCGCGGGCAAGATGAAGCGGACACGAAAACTCCCTGTACGTAGGTCTCTATCTCTGCCTTTCCGTACCAGGAAGGAAAACCTGCAATGCGCCGGCCGGGAAGTTTGTAACGGTCAGGCCGTGCGCGGCCCCACCTGCAACCAATACTGCGTGTGACGCGTCACCACGATAGGCAGGGCCGGCTCAAGCGCCTTGAGTGCGCGCTCGGCATCGTCCAGCGGGAAGACGCCCGACAGCCGCAGGCCCGCCACCGCCGGATCCACCCGGATCACGCCGACCCGGTGGCGCGCCAGGTAGTCGGCGAAATAATCCAGACGCCAATCCTTGGCCACCACCAGGCCGTCGACCCAGGCCAGGCGATCCGGATCCGCCGCCTGCCGTTCGACGCCGCCCTGGTCGTCGTAGCCCAGGCGTTCGCCCGCGTCGGCGGTCTGGGTGGACAGGCCTTCGCGCTGCAGCGCGACGCTGCCCTCGTAGACGCCCAGTCGCGCGCCGTGAGGCGTGCGGCGCACGTCGAAACGCGCGCTCCCGGCCAGCAGCACGCCATAACCGGTATCCACCCGCAATGCCGGAGCGCCCCGGCGCGATTGCGCATCGACCAGGATCTCGCCGCGCAGCAGATGGATGCCGCGCGCGCCGTCTTCCAGCCGCAGTCGCAGCGCGCTATCGCTGTTCAGGGTGATGTGCAGGCCGTCGGCCACCGCCACCGCGCGCCGCTCGCCGATGCCGGTGCTCAGATCGGCGGCCAGGCGCTGCCAGGGCGCGTGCCGATAGCCGGCCCAGCCCGCCATGCCCACGCCGGCCAGTGTCAGCACATTGCGCAAGATGGCGCGCCTGCGTGGCATCGCCGGGCCTTCCAGCGCCGCATGCGCCAGCGCGGCCGGCACGCGGCGGGCATCGCGGCCGATCCTTTCCAGCCGCTCCCAGGCCTTGCGGTGCGCCGGGTCCCGCGCCAGCCAGGCATGACAGGCCTCGCGATCGCCGGCGTCGGCCACCCCCGATTGCAGGCGCGCCCACCAGGCGATCGCTTCGCGCACGACCGCCTCGGACGGCATGGCGGCGCGGTCGACCGCGCTAGTCATGAAGCGCGGCATAACAGGCCGACATGGCGCGCACCATGTACTGCTGCACGGAACTGAGCGACACGCCCAGCCTCTGGGCGATTTCGGGATAGGTCAGGCCGTCCAGCTGCGACAGCAGGAAGGCCGAACGCGCCTTGGGCGGAAGGCTGTCGAGCAGGCGGTCAAGTTGCATCAGGGCCTGCATCTGCTCGGCCTGTGTCTCGGGCGACGGCGCATGGGCCTCGGGCAGGTCGGCCAGATAGGCCAGGTAGGCATGTTCCAGCGCCGCGTGGCGCTGATGATCGATCACCAACCCCTTGGCGATGGTGGTCAGCAGCGCCCGAGCCTCGCCAGCCCGCACCGTCTTGCGGCCCTGGATCACGCGCACGAACACGTCCTGCGCCAGGTCCTCGGCGCGATGCGCGCATCCGAGCTTGCGGCGCAGCCAGCCGAACAGCCAGGGCCGATGGTCCCGGTACAGGCCGTCGACCTGCGTGGCGGGCGCATCGGCGCAGGAGGCCGGAGACGAAAGGATGGGGGAGGACACGGGAAGACTGCGGCGCGGGACCAGAAGTCTTCGGATGTTAATTGATAATGACTTGCATTACCAACGCAAATGCCGCAAATTGCGCCACGTCCGCCCCGCGGGCGGACGCTTGCGGCATAACTACAACGTTGCGGTCTGGCGGCGTTCCGACTCGAGGTATTCGCGCGACTGCATTTCCAGGATGCGCGATACCGTGCGATGGAACTCGTTGGCGAGCGCGCCCTCGGTGTAGATCTCTTCCGGCTCGCATTCGGCCGACATGATCAGCTTGACGCGATGGTCGTAGAAGACGTCGATCAGCCAGGTGAAACGGCGCGCCTCGGAAGCCTGGCGCGGACCCATGCGCGGCACGCCGGACAGGATCACCGCATGGAAGCGGTTGGCCAGTTCCAGGTAGTCGTTCTGCGAACGCGGACCGCCGCAAAGCGTGGCGAAGTCGAACCACACTACCGAACCAGCCAGCGCCAGCGCGCGGATTTCGCGATGCTCGATATGCAGCAGCGGCTCCTGCGGCGGCGTATCGGCCAGGCTGTCGAAGGCCCGCTGCAACGCCTGCTGCGCATGCTCGTCCAGCGGCGTGTGGTAGCACTGCACCTGCTCCAGCGAGCGGCGGCGATAGTCGACGCCGGCGTCCACATTCATCACGTCCATGCGCGCCTGGATCAGCTCGATCGCCGGCAGCACGCGGTCGCGGTGCAGGCCGTCGGGATACAGCGTCGACGGTTCGTAGTTGGACGTCATGACGAACGAGGTGCCGTATTCAAACAGCTTGAACAGCAGGCGGTGCAGGATCATCGCGTCCGCCACGTCCGACACGTGGAACTCGTCGAAGCAGATCAGGCGGTAGCGCTTGGCGACGCGCTTGGCGACCTCGTCCAGCGGGTCCTGCATGCCCTTCACTTCTTCCAGCTCGCGATGCACGCCGCGCATGAACTCGTGGAAGTGCAGGCGCGTCTTGCGCACCACCGGCACGGTGGCGTAGAAGGCGTCCATCAGGAAGCTCTTGCCGCGCCCCACCCCGCCCCACAGATAGACGCCACGCGGCACATCGGGGCGGTTCAGCAGCTTCTTCAGGGCGTTCGAGCGCATCGCCTTGAACTTGACCCACTCGTCGTAATAGCGCTGCAGCCGGTCGATCGCCTTCTTCTGGGCTTCGTCGGGCTTGTAGCCGCGTTCGGCCAGGGCGTGTTCGTAGTATTCGCGGACGTTCATGGAGATGGCACAGGCAAAAGAAAAAAAGGGCGGGTCCGAAAACCCGCCCCCTTTGGCAGAGCCGCAGCGTGGCGGATCAGAAGTTCAAGGCGCGCTTGTCGACGGCCAGGGCGGCTTCCTTCACGGCTTCCGACAGCGTCGGGTGCGCGTGGCAGATGCGGGCGATGTCTTCGGCGGCGCCGCGGAATTCCATGATGGTCACGGCTTCCGAGATCAATTCCGAGGCCATCGGGCCCACGATGTGCACGCCCAGGACCTCGTCGGTCTTGGCGTCGGCGATCACCTTGGCAAAGCCGGTGGTGTCGCCCAGCGCGCGGGCGCGGCCGTTGGCCAGGAACGGGAAGCTGCCGGCCTTGTACTCGCGGCCTTCGGCCTTGAGCTGCTGCTCGGTCTTGCCGACCCAGGCGATTTCCGGCGAGGTGTAGATGACCCACGGCACGGTGTCGAAGTTGACGTGGCCGTGCTGGCCGGCGATGCGCTCGGCAACCGCCACGCCCTCTTCCTCGGCCTTGTGCGCCAGCATCGGGCCGCGCACCACGTCGCCCACTGCCCAGACGTTGGGCAGGTTGGTCTTGCAGTCGCCGTCCACGGCGATGAAGCCGCGCTCGTCGAGCTTCAGGCCTACCGCGTCGGCGTTCAGGCCGCCGGTGTAGGGCACGCGGCCGATCGAGACGATCAGCTTGTCCACCACCAGCTTCTGCTCGGCGCCCTTGGCGTCGACGTAGGGCACGGTCACCGACTTGGCGGTCGCCTTGATCTCGCCGATCTTGACGCCCATCTGGATGTTCAGGCCCTGCTTGGTGAAGGCCTTGAGGGCTTCCTTGGCCACTTGCTGGTCGGCGGCGGCCAGGAATTCCGGCATCGCTTCCAGGATGGTGACTTCCGCGCCCAGGCGGCGCCACACGCTGCCCATTTCCAGGCCGATCACGCCGGCGCCGATCACGCCCAGCGTCTTCGGCACGGCGCCGATGTTCAGCGCGCCGTCGTTGGACAGCACGACCTTTTCATCGAACGGCAGGCCGGGCAGCTCGCGCGCCGACGAACCGGTGGCGACCACCACGTGCTTGGCAACCAGGTCTTCCTCGGCGGTGCCGGTGACCTTGATGGCCCAGCCGCCCTCGACCTGGCCGGCGAACGCGCCCTTGCCGTGGAAGAAGGTGACCTTGTTCTTCTTGAACAGGTACAGGATGCCGTCGTTGTTCTGCTTGACCACCGAGTTCTTGCGGCCGATCAGCGTGTCGAGCTTCAGGCTGACGCCCTTGACTTCGATGCCATGCTCGGCGAAGTGGTGGTTGGCCTGCTCGAAGTGTTCGGACGATTGCAGCAGCGCCTTGGAGGGGATGCAGCCGACGTTGGTGCAGGTGCCGCCGGGAGCCGGGCCGCCTTGGCCATTCTGCCAGGCGTCGATGCAAGCCACCGACATGCCGAGCTGCGCGGCGCGGATGGCGGCGATGTAGCCGCCGGGGCCCGCGCCGATGACGACGACGTCGAATTGTTTGGACATAGTGTTCTCGCGAATGAGGAGGGAGAGATACTCGCCCCGGCCCGCGCAAGCCGGCCCCTGGGGCCGGCCGGGCGCCGCCGACACGAGGGTCGCGCGGACGCCGGGCTCAGGGCGCCGAGATTACAGGTCCAGCAACAGGCGCTGCGGATCTTCCAGGGCGTCCTTCATGGCGACCAGGCCCAGCACGGCTTCGCGGCCGTCGATGATGCGGTGGTCGTAGGACAGGGCCAGGTAGTTCATCGGGCGGATGACGATCTGGCCGTTCTCCACCACGGCGCGTTCCTTGGTGGCGTGCACGCCCAGGATGGCCGATTGCGGCGGGTTGATGATCGGGGTCGACAGCATCGAGCCGAACACGCCACCGTTGGAGATCGAGAACGTGCCGCCGGTCATCTCTTCGATGCCCAGCTTGCCGTCGGCGGCGCGGCGGCCGAAGTCGGCGATGGTCTTTTCGATTTCAGCGATGGACAGCTGGTCGGCGTTGCGCAGGATCGGCACCACCAGGCCACGCGGGCTGCCGACAGCGATACCGATGTCGAAGTAGCCGTGGTAGATGATGTCCTTGCCGTCGATCGAGGCGTTGATCAGCGGGAACTTCTTGAGCGCGGCAACGGCGGCCTTGACGAAGAACGACATGAAGCCCAGCTTGATGCCGTGTTCCTTCTCGAACTTGTCCTTGTACTTGTTGCGCAGATCGATGACCGCTTGCATGTTCACTTCGTTGAACGTGGTCAGGATCGCGTTTTCCTGTTGCGACTGCAGCAGGCGCTCGGCAATGCGGGCGCGCAGGCGGCTCATCGGCACGCGCTGTTCCGGACGGCCGTCCAGCGACAGCGTGGTCGGGGCCGGAGCGGCCGGGGCCTTGGCCGGAGCGGCCTTGGCGGCGGGGGCGCTGGCGTTCAGGGCGTCGCCCTTGGTGACGCGGCCGTCACGGCCGGTGCCGGCCACGCTGGCGGCGTCCACGCCCTTTTCGGCGAGGATCTTGGCGGCGGCGGGCGAAGCCACGCCGGCGGCGGCGGTGGAGGCGGGAGCGGCCGGGGCGGCGGCGGCTTGCACGGCGGCCTTGGGCGCTTCGGCGGCGGGGGCGGTGGCCGGGGTGGCGGCGGCCTTGCCGGCGGTGTCGATACGGGCCAGGACTTCGCCCGAGGTCACGGTGCTGCCATCGCCCTTGACGATTTCAGCCAGCACGCCCGAGGCGGGGGCCGGCACTTCCAGCACGACCTTGTCGGTTTCGACTTCGATCAGGATTTCGTCCGCTTCGACGGCAGCGCCGGGCTGCTTCTTCCAGGTCAGCAGGGTCGCTTCGGAAACGGATTCGGAGAGTTGGGGGACGACGACGTCGGTGATAGCCATTTTGTTTATTCCGTAGAGTGTGTGTTCTGGACCGCGCGACACGGACAAAGTTCGAAACCGGGTTTCTGCACCTTGCCGCGCGCCGCGCGTGCATCGGGTTGGGTTACTTGGTCAGCATGGCCTTGAACTTGGGCGCGAAAGCCGCTTCGATCAGCGCCTTTTGCTGCTCCTGGTGCTTGGCCAGGTAGCCCACCGCCGGCGAAGCCGACGCGGCGCGACCGGCGTAGCCCAGCTTCTGGCCTTCGACCATGTTCTCGTACACGTGATGCTGAACGTAGAACCACGGGCCCTGGTTCTGCGGTTCGTCCTGGACCCAGATCACTTCGGTTGCCTTCGGGTACTTGCGCAGTTCGGCCTCGAACGACTTGTGCGCGAACGGGTACAGTTGCTCGACGCGGATGATGGCGACGTTGTCGGCTCCACGTTCACGGCGGGCATTGACCAGATCGTAGTAGACCTTGCCCGAGCAAGCCAGCACGCGCTTGACCTTGGCGGCGTCGATGGCCTCGTCGACCTCGCCGATCACCGGGCGGAAGCTGCCGCCGGCCAGTTCGGTCAGGGGCGAGCCGGCGTCCTTGTTGCGCAGCAGCGACTTGGGCGTGAACAGCACCAGCGGCTTGCGGAACGGACGGATCATCTGGCGGCGCAGCACGTGGAAGATCTGCGAAGCCGAGGTCGGCTGGATCACCTGCATGTTGTTGTCGGCGCACAGCTGCAGGAAGCGCTCGATGCGGCCCGACGAGTGCTCGGGACCCTGGCCTTCGTAGCCGTGCGGCAGCATCAGGGTCAGGCCCGACTGGCGGCCCCACTTGGCTTCGCCGGAGCTGATGAACTGGTCGATCACGACCTGGGCGCCGTTGACGAAGTCACCGAACTGGCCTTCCCAGATGGTCAGCGTGTTGGGTTCGGCGCTGGAGTAGCCGTATTCGAAGCCCAGCACGGCCTCTTCGGACAGCACCGAGTCGATCACGGTGAACGGGGCCTGGCCTTCCGAGACGTTCTGCAGCGGAATGTAGGTGCCGTCGTTCCAGCGTTCGCGGTTCTGGTCGTGCAGCACGGCGTGGCGGTGCGTGAACGTGCCGCGGCCCGAGTCCTGGCCGGTGATGCGGATGGCGTAGCCCGACGACACCAGCGTGGCGAAGGCGAGGTGTTCGCCCATGCCCCAGTCCAGGTTCATCTCGCCCTTGGCCATGGTGCGGCGGTCGTTCAGCAGCTTGGCGACCAGCGGGTGCACCGTGAAGCCTTCCGGCACGGTGGTGATGCGTTCGCCGATGCGCTTGAGCTCGGCCAGCGGCACGGCGGTGTCGGCCTGGTCGGTCCACTTGGCGCCCAGGAACGGCGACCAGTCGATGGCGTACTTGCTCTTGTAGTCGGTCAGCACCGGTTCGATGGTGCGCTGGCCGTCTTCCATCAGCTGGCGGTAGTCCTTGACCAACTGGTCGGCTTCGCCTTCGGCCAGCACGCCCTGCGTGGTCAGCTTGTCGGCGTACAGCTTGCGCGTGCCGGGATGGTGGCCGATGCGCTTGTACATCAGGGGCTGCGTCAGCGACGGGGTGTCCTGCTCGTTGTGGCCCAGCTTGCGGAAGCAGACGATGTCGACGACGACGTCGTGGCGGAATTGCAGGCGGTAATCCAGGGCCAGCTTGGTGACGAACACGACGGCTTCGGGATCGTCGCCATTGACGTGGAACACCGGCGCTTCGATCATCTTGGCCACGTCGGTGCAATACAGCGTCGAGCGCGAGTCGCGCGGATCCGACGTGGTGAAGCCGATCTGGTTGTTGATGACGATGTGCATCGTGCCGCCCGTGCCGTAGCCGCGGGTCTGGGCCAGGTTCAGGGTTTCCATCACCACGCCCTGGCCGGCGAAGGCCGCGTCGCCGTGCACCAGCACCGGCAGCACCTGCTTGCCTTCGGCGTCGCCGCGGCGTTCCTGGCGGGCGCGCGCGCTGCCTTCGACCACGGGGTTGACGATTTCCAGGTGGGACGGGTTGAACGCCAGCGACAGGTGCACCGGACCGCCACGGGTCGACAGGTCGCTCGAGAAGCCGTTGTGGTACTTCACGTCGCCGTCGGTCAGGCCTTCGGCGTGCTTGCCTTCGAACTCGGCGAACAGGTCGCCGGGCATCTTGCCCATGATGTTCACGAGCAGGTTCAGGCGGCCGCGGTGGGCCATGCCGACCACGATTTCCTGGACGCCGTTTTCACCGGCGTGGTTCACCACTTCGTCCATCGAGGCGATGAAGCTTTCGCCGCCTTCCAGCGAGAAGCGCTTCTGGCCGACGTACTTGGTGTGCAGGAAGCGCTCGAGGCCTTCGGATTCGGTCAGCTGCTGCAGGATGTGGCGCTTTTCCTCGGCCGTGTAGCTCGGCGCGCCCAGCGTGGTTTCCAGGCGTTCCTGGATCCAGCGCTTGGCGGCGGGGTCGGAGATGTGCGTGAATTCGGCACCGATGCTGCGGCAGTACGTGTCGCGCAGCGCCTTCAGGATGTCGCGCAGCGTCATGGTGCTGGCGGTCGTGAAGTAGGTGTTGGTGGCCGAGTAGGTCTGGTCCAGGTCGGCTTCGGTCAGGCCGTAGAAGGCCGGATCGAGTTCCGGGATCGGCGGACGTTCCTGGCGCTTGAGCGGATCCAGGTCGGCCCAGCGCGAACCGAGCGAACGGTAGGCGGCGATGAGCGATTGCACCGAGACTTGCTTGGAGGCGACGCTCAGGTCGGGTTCGGCGGCGCGTTGCACGAAGGCATTGGCCTTGGCGCGCTGGGCGAACGATTCGACGATGGGAGCGTGGGCCTGGTCGCGGGTGGATTCCTGGCCGTCGGTGGCGGGAGCGTGCTGCAGCTGGTCGAAGTATTCGCGCCAGTTGTCAGGTACCGAACCGGGGTTGTCGAGGTAGGCTTCGTAAAGCTCCTCAACGTAGGGGGCATTCCCCCCAAACAAGTAAGACGTGGATAGGGATTCTATTTCCGAAGACATAATCGCTTCACCTTTACGAGTGCTTCACTCGATTACGATGCAGGAAAACCTTCCGCGACACGGGCTTCCCGTTTAGCGGATAGCAGGGGCAGAAGGCGCGTACAAGCCTTGAAAGCCGTATGGATGAAAGTATAACCCTTTGAGTTTATGGGCGTCTTCTTGCGATTGCGTGACGCAAAAGCGCATGCGGAATGGCTTCATGCGGTGTTGGAATGTCCGCGCAACCCCTGCAATTACGTCGTCTACGCGCCAGCAAGTTCCGCCAACGAAAAATGCCGCATTGCGGCATTTTTTTTGGCTTCCGCGCCGGATGTTGCGCAATTGCCTCGTCAAAGCGGCAATTCGGTGGTCGACAGGATCTCCTTGAGCACGAAAAAAGTGCGGATCTGGCGCACGCCGGGCAGCTTGATGATCTCGCCCGCGTGCAACTTGTTGAAGCGTTCCAGGTCGCGGATGCGCAGCATCAGGAAGTAGTCGAATTCACCGGCCACCAGATGGCATTCGAGGCAACCGCTGATGCCGCGCGCGGCCGCCTCGAAATCGGTGAAGGACTCGGGCGTGGAGCGGTCCAGCACCACTCCAACGATGACCAGCGTGGCCATCTCGACCTCGGCCGGTTCCAGCAGCGCCACCGTCTTGCGGATGACGCCCTCGGCGCGCAGCTTTTCCACCCGCCGCAGGCAGGCCGCGGGGCTGAGATGGACGCGCGCGCTCAGGTCCAGGTTCGTGATCTGGGCATCCTGCTGCAGCAGGCGCAGGATCTGGCGGTCGATGCGATCCAGCCCGGCGATGGCGGCCATTTAATATGTCCCTATAAAATTTAATTCGGTATTTATTTTTTATTGATAAATATTAGATCGAAAAATAAATTTCTCGAAAAATTTAAACCAGATAAATTCAAAAAATACGCAATTGACCAACAATCCGACCGGTTCCTATGATTTTTCCATCCGCGGCGCCGTCCGCCCGGACCGACACTCCCAGGAGCCCGCATGGATCTGCAACGCTTTCCCCGCCATCGCCTGACCTTCGGCGACACTCCCATCGAGAAGCTCGAGCGCCTGTCCGCCCACCTCGGCGGCAAGGTCGAGATCTACGCCAAGCGCGAAGACTGCAACAGCGGCCTGGCGTTCGGCGGCAACAAGCTGCGCAAGCTGGAATACCTGATTCCGCAGGCGCTGGAACAGGGTTGCGATACCCTCGTGACCATCGGCGGCATCCAGTCCAACCACACCCGCATGGTGGCGGCCGTGGCCGCCAAGCTCGGGCTGGCCTGCGTGCTGGTGCAGGAAAACTGGGTGGACTATTCCGACGCGGTCTACGACCGGGTCGGCAACATCATGATGAGCCGCCTGATGGGCGCCGACGTGCGCCTGGTGGACCAAGGCTTCGACATCGGCTTCCGCCGCAGTTGGGAAGAGGCGCTGGAAGACGTGCGCAAGCGCGGCGGCAAGCCCTATGCCATTCCGGCCGGCGCCTCCGACCATGAACTGGGCGGATTGGGCTACGTGGGCTTCGCCGAGGAAGTGCGGCGGCAGGAGGCCGAACTGGGCTTCAAGTTCGACTACATCGTGGTCTGCGCCGTCACCGGCAGCACGCAGGCCGGCATGGTGGTGGGCTTTGCCGCCGACGGTCGCGCCGACCGCGTCATCGGCATCGACGCCTCGGCCACGCCCGACCAGACCCGCGCCCAGATCCTGCGCATCGCGCGCCGCACCGCGGACCTGGTGGGCTTGCAGCGCCCCATCACCGACAGCGACGTGGTGCTGGATACGCGCTACGCCTACCCGGCCTACGGCCTGCCGTCGGCCGAGACCAACGAAGCCATCCGCCTGTGCGCGCGGCTCGAAGGGATGATGACCGACCCGGTGTACGAGGGCAAATCGATGCAGGGCATGATGGACATCGTGCGGCGCGGGGAAATCCCGGCCGGCTCGCGGGTGCTGTACGCGCATCTCGGGGGGGTGCCGGCGATCAACGCCTACAGCTTTCTCTACCGCAACGGCTGACGGCGGCTACGGCGCCAGCGGCTGGCCCTGCGGCGATCTGCGCTGAACGTCCGTTTTCCGATGTCCCCGAACAACCCGCCGGCAGCGCATGCCGGCGGGTTGTTCGCTTCATGGCGGCCGGCCTTGCGTGCCGTATTAGGGTCATCACTAATGATGTACATAAATTGTATACAGACAATGCGGTTTACCTTATCGTGTCGAACACGATGTCCACGCTTGCCCAGCCATGAGCACCTACGACGCCACTGACTCCTATCCGCGCGACCTGATCGGCTACGGCCGCAACCCGCCGCATGCGCAATGGCCCGGCAACGCCCGCATCGCGGTGCAGTTCGTGCTCAATTACGAGGAAGGCGGCGAGAACTGCGTCTTGCACGGCGACGCCGGCTCCGAACAGTTCCTGTCCGAGATGTTCAACCCGGCCAGCTACCCGGAACGCCACCTGAGCATGGAAGGCATCTACGAGTATGGCTCGCGCGTGGGCGTCTGGCGCATCCTGCGCGAATTCGAAAAGCGCGGCCTGCCGCTGACGGTGTTCGCCGTCGGCATGGCGCTGCAACGCCACCCCGAGCTGGCCGCGGCGCTGGTCGAACTGGACCACGAGATCGCCTGCCACGGCTGGCGCTGGGTGCACTACCAGAACGTGGACGAAGCCACCGAACGCGAGCACATGCGCCTGGGCATGGACGCCATCGCGCAACTGACCGGCGCGCGCCCGCTCGGCTGGTACACCGGCCGCGACAGTCCGCGCACCCGCCGCCTGGTGGCGGACTACGGCGGCTTCGAGTACGACAGCGACTACTACGGCGACGACCTGCCGTTCTGGATGCGGGTGCAAAAGAGCGACGGCAGCGTGGCGCCGCAGTTGATCGTGCCCTACACGCTGGACTGCAACGACATGCGCTTCGCGCTGCCGCAGGGCTATTCGCACGCCGATCCGTTCTTCCAGTACTTGAAGGACAGCTTCGACGCGCTCTACGCCGAAGGCGACGAAGCGCCCAAGATGCTCAGCATCGGCATGCATTGCCGCCTGCTGGGCCGGCCGGGCCGCATCGTCGCCCTGCAACGCTTCCTGGACCACATCGCGCGCCACGACCGCGTCTGGGTCTGCCGGCGGCTGGACATCGCCCGGCACTGGCAGGCGCGCCATCCCTATCAACCCGCTCCCTGAACGGCGCAACCATGGCCCACACCCTCGCCCAATTCAACGACGCCACGCCGCAAGCCGCGGCCGCCATGCTGGCCGACCTGTATCCGCACGCGCCCTGGGCCGCGGAGCAGGCGGTGCGCGCGCGACCGATGCACAGCGTGGCCCAGTTGCAGCTGGCGCTGCAACGCGCGGTGGACGACGCCGATGCCGCCACGCAACTGGCGCTGCTGCGCGCCCAGCCTGCGCCCGATGCGGGAACCGACGCCGCCGCGCTGATCGCCGACCATGCCGCGCGTTTCGGCTTTCCCTTCGTGCTTTCCCGATACAGCCCGCGCGGCGCCAGCCTGCAAGGCACCCAGTTGGTCCAGGCGCTGGAGCGCCGCCGGCACAACGCGCCGGACGACGAACGCCGCGAGGCCCTGCGCCAGTTGCACCGCGACGCTGAAGTGCGGTTGTATGAACGCTTCGGCGTCGAACCGGACCTGGGCAACGACATCTGGGACTGGCAGGAAAAGCTCAGCGCGCACAGCGATCCGGGCTACGCCGAGAACGGCCAGCTCACCGTCACCTACCTGACCGACGCGCACCGCGCCTGCGCCCAGCGCATCTCGCACTGGATGCGCGATTGCGGCTTCGACGAAGTCGGCATCGACGCGGTCGGCAACGTGGTCGGCCGCTATCACGCCAACCGCGCCGACGCGCCCATCCTGATGAGCGGCAGCCATTACGACACGGTGCGCAACGCCGGCAAATACGACGGCCGCCTCGGCATCTTCGTGCCGATGGCCTGCGTGCGCGCGCTGCAGCGCCAGGGCCGGCGCCTGCCCTACGCCATCGAAGTGATCGCCTTTTCCGAAGAGGAAGGCCAGCGCTATCCGGCCACCTTCCTCGGTTCCGGCGCGCTGATCGGCGACTTCCAGCCGCGCTGGCTCGAACAGCGGGACGCCGACGGCATCAGCATGCGCGAAGCCATGGCGCACGCGGGACTGTGCGTCGATGACATTCCCAAGCTCAAGCGCGACCCGGCCCGTTACCTGGGCTTCGTCGAAGTGCACATCGAACAGGGTCCCGTGCTGAACGAAATGGGCCTGCCGCTGGGCGTGGTCACCTCCATCAACGGCTGCGTGCGCTACCGCGTGCGGATCCACGGCACCGCCTGCCACGCCGGCACCACGCCGATGGATCGGCGCCGCGACGCCGCCGTGGCCGCGGCGGAGCTGATCGTGTTCGTCGAAGGCCGCGCCGCGCGCGACGGCGACTCGGTCGGCACCGTCGGCATGCTGGAAGTGCCCAACGGCTCGATCAACGTGGTGCCCGGCGAATGCCGCTTCAGCCTCGACCTGCGCGCCCCCAGCGACCCGCAGCGCGATGCGCTGGCCAGCGACGTGCTGGCCGAACTGGAAGCGATCTGCCTGCGCCGCGGCCTGCGCTACACGCTCGAGGAAACCATGCGCGCCGCCGCCGCGCCCAGCGCGCCGGCCTGGCAGCAGCGCTGGGAACGCGCGGTGCAAGCGCTGGGCGTGCCGGTGCATTGCATGCCCAGCGGCGCCGGCCACGACGCCATGAAGCTGCACGAGATCATGCCGCAGGCCATGCTGTTCGTGCGCGGCCAGAACGCCGGCATCAGCCACAACCCGCTCGAATCCACCACCAACCACGACATGCAGCTGGCCGCGCAGGCGATGCAGCGGCTGCTCGACGATCTCGCCAACGAAGCAACGAGCTGAACCATGACCGATTACGCCCGACTCGACGCCTGGGTGGACGCCCACTTCGATGAAGAAGTGCGCTTCCTGCAGGAACTGGTGCGCGTGCCGACCGACACGCCGCCGGGCAACAACGCCCCGCACGCCGTCCGCACCGCCGAACTGCTGCAAGGTTTCGGCCTGCCGGCCGAGTCCCATCCCGTGCCCGCTGACGAAGTGCGCGCCTACGGCATGGAGTCCATCACAAACCTGATCGTACGGCGCGAATATGGCGCCGGCGGCCGCCGCGTCGCGCTCAACGCCCACGGCGACGTGGTGCCGCCCGGCGACGGCTGGGAGCACGATCCGTACGGCGCCCAGATCGAGGACGGCTGCCTCTACGGCCGCGCCGCCGCGGTCAGCAAGAGCGACTTCGCCAGCTTCACCTTCGCGCTGCGGGCGCTGGAAGCCGTGGCCCGTCCGAGCCAGGGCGCGGTTGAACTGCACTTCACCTACGACGAGGAATTCGGCGGCCTGCTCGGTCCCGGCTGGCTGCTGCGCCAGGGCCTGACGAAACCCGACCTGCTGATCGCGGCCGGCTTCAGCTATGAGGTCGTGACGGCGCACAACGGCTGCCTGCAGATGGAAGTGACGGTGCACGGCAAGATGGCACACGCCGCCATCCCCGCCACCGGCGTGGACGCGCTGCAAGGCGCGGTGGCCATCATGAACGCGCTCTACGCGCAGAACGCGCGCTACCGCGAGATCACTTCGCGGGTCGAAGGCATCAGCCATCCCTACCTGAACATCGGCCGCATCGAGGGCGGCACCAACACCAACGTGGTGCCCGGCAAGGTCGTGTTCAAGCTCGACCGCCGCATGATTCCGGAGGAGAACGCGGCCGAGGTGGAGGCCGGCATCCGCCGCATCATCGGAGAGGCCGCGGCCGCCACGCCCGGCATCCGCGTCGAGATCAAGCGCCTGCTGCTGGCCAACGCCATGCGGCCGCTGCCCGGCAACCAGCCGCTGGTCGACGCCATCCGCAGGCACGGCGAGGAGCTGTTCGGCGAATCGATCCCCGCCATGGGCACGCCGCTCTATACCGACGTGCGCTTGTATGCCGAAGCCGGCATTCCCGGCGTGATCTACGGCGCCGGGCCGCGCACCGTGCTGGAGTCGCACGCCAAGCGCAACGACGAACGCGTGGTGCTGGAAGACCTGCGGCGGGCCACCAAGGTCATCGCCCGAACCCTGGCCGACCTGCTGCAGCCGGCATGAAAAAAGGGCATGGCGCCCGTACGCCATGCCCCTTGATCGATGCGTCGCGGCGCTACGCCAGCCGCATCACCCGGCGCCAGAACAGCACCGCCACCAGCGCGAACACCGCCAGCCCCAGGAACGAGGCGGTGCGCGCGAATTCCTCGCCCGCGATCGCCAGCGGCGCATCGGTGCCGGCGGCGCCGATGATGGCGGCCATCACCACGCCCACCAGGCTCTCGCCCACGATCAGGCCCGAGGCGATCAGCACGCCGCGCCGGTTGGCGGCGTCGGCGAACGATGCATAGTCCTTGCCGGCGGCCGCGGCGCGGCGGCGCAGCGCGCGCTCCAGCAGCCAGGCCAGCAGCGCGCCGACCACGATCGGCGCCGCCACGGTCGGCGGCAGGTAGATGCCGATGCCCACCGCCAGCACCGGGATGCGGGCGACCTTGCAGGTGCGCTTGAGGATCTCGTCCACCACGATCAGGCCCACGCCCACCGCCATGCCGATCAGGATCATGGTCCAGTTCAGTTGATGCGTGAAGATGCCGCGCGCGATCGCCAGCATCAGCGTGGCCTGCGGCGCCGACAACGCCTGGGACGGGTCCATGCCTGCGCGCGGCATCGCATCGGCGAAGCCGTAGGCGTTGTACAGCAGGTCCAGCACCGGCGAGATCACCGCCGCGCCAAGGACGCAGCCGATCAATAGCGCAACCTGCTGGCGCCACGGGGTCGCGCCGACCAGCCAGCCGGTCTTCAGATCCTGCAGATTGTCATTGGAGATCGAGGCCACCGCCACCACCGCCGACGTGCTGAAGATCGCCAGCGCGATGGTCATCTGCACGCCGTTCTGCACCGCCAGCAGGTCGCCGCCCAGCGCCAGCAGCAACAGCGACACCAGCACGATGGCAACGATGCCCACGCCCGAGATCGGGCTGGTCGAGGTGCCCACCAGACCCGCCATGTAGCCGCAGGCCGCCGCCACCAGGAAACCGAAGACGAAAGCAAACAGCACGGCGTAGGCCACCAGTTTCCAGACCGCGGCGGCCGTCAGCGGCGCGTCCGCCAGGAACACCTGGAACGTGATCACCAGCACCGCCACCAGCACCAGCGTGACGACCGAGATCCAGCCCGCCGACAGGTCGCGCTCGGTGCGCGGCGCCTTGCCGGCGCGCGCCGCGCCCGCGCGGGTCAACGCCGAGAACGAGGCCTTGACGCCCCGCGCCATCGGCATGAACAGCGTCGCCAGCGTCCAGATGGCGCCCACGCCGATCACGCCGGCGCCGATGAAGCGCACCTGCGACGACCACAATCCGGTGGCGAACTTCGCCAGCGACATGTCCGCGGGGATCTCGGCCATCGAGGTCAGGATCGGCACCGCGATGCCCCACGAGATCACCAGCCCGGTCAGCATGGCCAGGCCGGCCACGATGCCGATCAGGTAGCCGGCGCCCAGCAGCGCCAGCGAAAACCCCATCGGCAGCCGGAACACCGCGCCACCCAGCGCGAACCAGCCGCTGACGCCGTCGCCCAGCACCCGCAGGCCGCTGGCCGCGAAGCTGACCGCTGCCGCCACCACGCCGCCGCTGACGATGTCGCCCATGCCGGTGGCGGCCGGCGCCCGCCCGGCATCCGCTGCCACGTCCTGGGCGCGCTCGGCGCTGCCGACCCGCAGGATCTCCGCCGCCGCCACGCCTTCCGGGTACGGCAGGTCGCTCTGCACCACCATCACGTGGCGCAGCGGAATCGTGAACATCACGCCCAGCATGCCGCCAGCGGCGCAGATGCCCAGGGTCTGCCAGAACGGAAAGCCCTGCCAGTGGCCCATCATGACCAGGGCGGGCAGGATGAAGATGATGGCAGACAGCGTGCCGGCCGCCGAGGCCTGCGTCTGCACCATGTTGTTCTCGAGGATGTTGGCGTCCTTGAACAGGCGCAACACCGACATGGAAATCACCGCCGCCGGGATCGCCGACGAGAAGGTCAGGCCGACCTTGAGCCCCAGGAACACGTTGGAGGCGGTAAAGATAATGGTGATCACTGCGCCCAGCAGCACGCCGCGGAACGTCAGTTCCGGTAGCGTGACCTCTGCCGGGACGCTGGTGGGTTGAGTCATTGAAGTCTCCCTTTACTGGCCGGGACGCGATCCCGCCTGTGGGGCGGGACGGCCCCGGCTATCAGGGCGTTGCCGCCCTGTCTGGTTGCCGGTTTGTTTTTTATGAAGGGCGAATTCTAGCGCCTTGGCGTCCAGCAGGTGGTCACCACCGGTAAGCGGCCCTGGGCGGCAGATCCTGCCGCCCATCCCCAGCCTGGCAAACGATTATGCTGAAAACCCGCTTTTCACGGCGGTATTTTGATCACCCATGCCCCGTGGACAGGACTAGCATGGCGCTACAAGGAGACAAAACCATCATGTGCGACGCCAGCCATTCCTCCGCCGGACCAGACCCCCGGCATGACGCCGATCCGGCCGAAACCGCCGAGTGGCGCGACGGCCTGCAGTCCCTGGTCGAGGCCTCGGGCGCCGAGCGGGCCGGCTATGTGCTGGATAACCTGCTGGGGCATGCCGCCACGCTGGGACTGCGCGCCAACAGCCAGACGCGCACCGCCTACCTGAACACCATTCCCGTCGACCAGGAACCGCCCTTTCCCGGCAACCTGGCGGTCGAGGAACGCATCGCCCGCATCAACCGCTGGAACGCGCTGGCCATGGTGGTGCGCGCCAACCAGGCCCACGGCGAGCTGGGTGGCCACATCGCCAGCTACGCCTCGGCCGCCGACCTGTTCGAGGTCGGCTTCAACCACTTCTTCCGCGCCGCCGGCGCCGACGGTCCGGGCGACCTGGTCTACATGCAACCGCACTCGGCGCCCGGCGTCTACGCCCGCGCCTACCTCGAAGGCTTCCTCAGCGAGGACGACCTGGCCCACTTCCGCCAGGAAATCACCGCCACCTCGCGCGGCCTGCGCGGGCTGTCGTCGTACCCGCACCCGTGGTTGATGCCGGACTTCTGGCAGTTCCCGACCGGCTCGATGGGCATCGGCCCCATCAACGCCATCTACCAGGCGCGCTTCATGCGCTACCTGGAACACCGTTCGCTGGTGCCGGGGGGCGACCGCAAGGTCTGGGGCATCTTCGGCGACGGCGAGATGGACGAGCCCGAATCCATCGCCGCGCTGACCCTGGCCGCGCGCGAAAAGCTCGACAACCTGGTGTTCGTGGTCAACTGCAACCTGCAGCGCCTGGACGGCCCGGTGCGCGGCAACGGCCGCATCATCGACGAACTCGAAACCCTGTACGCCGGCGCCGGCTGGAACGTCATCAAGCTGGTCTGGGGCAGCGACTGGGACGCCCTGCTGCGCCGGGACGGCAACGGCGCCCTGGCGCGCGCCTTCGCCAACACGGTGGACGGCCAGTTCCAGACCTTCGCCGCCAACGACGGCGCCTTCAACCGCGCCCACTTCTTCAACCAGAATCCCGAACTGGCGGCGCTGGTGGCCGACTGGACCGACGAAGCCATCGACCGGTTGCATCGCGGCGGCCACGACATGGTCAAGATCCACGCCGCGTATCACCGCGCCGCGCATCACCGCGGCCAGCCCACCGTGATCCTGGCGCAGACCAAGAAGGGCTTCGGCATGGGCGCGGCCGGCCAGGGCAAGATGACCACCCACCAGCAGAAGAAGCTCGACGACGAAGCGCTGCTGGCGTTCCGCGACCGCTTCGCCCTGCCGATCTCCGACGCCGACTGCCTGGCGCTCAAGTTCTACCGTCCCGCCGAAGACAGCGCCGAGCTGCGCCACCTGCAGGCGCGCCGCGCCGCGCTGGGCGGCCACATTCCGCGCCGCCGGACGCAGGCGCCGCGCCTGTCGCCGCCCGCGGCCGAGCAGTGGGCCCGCTTCGCGCTCAACGCCGACGGCAAGGAAATGTCGTCCACCATGGCCATCGTGCGCATGCTGACGGCGCTGTTGAAAGACCCGCAGGTCGGCCCGCGCATCGTGCCCATCGTGGCCGACGAAGCGCGCACCTTCGGCATGGCCAACCTGTTCCGCCAGATCGGCATCTATTCGGCGCAAGGCCAGCTGTACGAACCCGAGGACATCGGCTCGGTGCTGTACTACCGCGAGGCGCGCGACGGCCAGATCCTGGAAGAAGGCATCACCGAGGCGGGCGCGATCTCGTCGTGGACGGCGGCCGGCACCAGCTACTCGGTCAACGGCCTGCCGATGCTGCCTTTCTATATCTATTACTCGATGTTCGGTTTCCAGCGCATCGGCGACCTGATCTGGGCCGCGGCCGACCAGCGCACGCGCGGCTTCCTCATCGGCGCCACCTCCGGCCGCACCACGCTGGGCGGCGAAGGCCTGCAGCACCAGGACGGCTCCAGCCACATCATGGCCGCGGCCGTGCCCAACTGCCGCGCCTACGATCCGGCCTACGCCTACGAAGTCGCGGTCATCGTCGAGTACGGCATGCGCCGCATGCTGGACGAACAGCGCGACGAATTCTTCTACCTGACCGTCACCAACGAAAACCTGGCGCAGCCCGACCTGCCGCGGGACGGCGCGGCGGCCGAGGGCATCCTGCGCGGCATGTACCGCCTGCGCCCGGCGCGCCAGCAGGCGGCCGTGCGCCTGCTGGGCGCCGGCCCCATGCTGCGCGAAGCGGAAATCGCCGCCGAGCGCCTGCACGCGGAATACGGCGTGGATGCCGAAGTCTGGAGCGTGACCAGCTTCTCCGAACTGGCGCGCGACGGCCGCGAGGCCGAACGCGCGCGCGCGCTCGGCCTGCCCGCCGCGCCGGACGCGGACTGGGTGCGCGCCTGCCTGGGCGGCAGCGACGCGCCGGTGGTGGCCGCGACCGACTACGTGCGCGCCGTGCCCGAGCAGATTCGCGCCTGGGTGCCCGCGCCCTACCGCACGCTGGGCACCGATGGCTTCGGCCGCAGCGACACCCGCGCCCGCCTGCGCGACTTCTTCGAAGTCAGCGCCGACTGGATCGTGCTGCACGCGCTGGACAGCCTGGGCCGGCAGGCGCAGGCCGACACCTTGCGCCAGAAGCTCGGCGCCGCGACCCGCGCCACGCCACCCTGGGCGCAATAACGCACTGAAAGGAAAGGAAAAAGCCCCGACGGCCGGGGCTTTTTCCTTTTGCGCACAGGCGGCGTGAAAGTACGCCGGCTTGATCAAAATCGGACGATCGCTGCGGTGCAGCAACCAATTCGCGCCGCTTTCTGTTGAAATACGGGTGTTCCCTAAGCATTTCCCAAAGAATACGGCGGGCCGCGAGCCCGCTTTTTGCTTTCCGCTTTTTACCTACAGTTAGCGCCGAAAAGGCTGTATCCCATGGACGAAACCCTCACCAAGCTGGCGTTGGATTACCACGCCTATCCGACCCCCGGCAAAATCTCGGTCACCCCGACCAAGCCCCTCGCCAACCAGGACGACCTGTCGCTGGCGTACTCGCCCGGCGTGGCCGCCGCCTGCATGGCCATCTTCGACCAGGGCGACGACGCCGCGTCCAAGTACACCTCGCGCGGCAACCTGGTGGGCGTGATCACCAACGGCACGGCCGTGCTGGGCCTGGGCAACATCGGCCCGCTGGCCGCCAAGCCGGTCATGGAAGGCAAGGGCTGCCTGTTCAAGAAGTTCGCCGGCATCGACGTGTTCGACATCGAACTGGCCGAGAACGACCCCGACAAGCTGGTCGACATCATCGCCGCGCTCGAGCCCACGCTCGGCGGCGTCAACCTCGAGGACATCAAGGCGCCCGAGTGCTTCTACATCGAGAAGAAGCTGCGCGAACGCATGAAGATCCCCGTCTTCCACGACGACCAGCACGGCACCGCCATCATCTCGTCGGCTGCCATCCTGAACGGGCTGAAGGTCGTGGGCAAGGACATCGGCACGGTCAAGCTGGCCTGCTCGGGCGCCGGCGCCGCCGCCATCGCCTGCCTGGACCTGCTGGTGCACCTGGGCGTCAAGCGCGAGAACATCTACGTGGTGGATTCGCGCGGCGTGATCTGGGAAGGCCGCGATGAAAACATGGAAGCCAACAAGAAGCGCTACGCGCAGAAGACCGACGCGCGCACGCTGGCCGACGTGGTCAACGGCGCCGACGTGTTCCTGGGCTGCTCGACCGCCGGCGTGCTGACCGCCGACATGGTCAAGACCATGGCCGATCGTCCGCTGATCCTGGCGCTCGCCAACCCGGAACCGGAAATCCGCCCGGAAGTCGCCAAGGCCGCCCGCCCGGACTGCATCATCGCCACCGGCCGTTCGGACTACCCGAACCAGGTCAACAACGTGCTGTGCTTCCCCTTCATCTTCCGCGGCGCCATGGATGCCGGCGCCTCGCGCATCACCGAGGAAATGAAGCTGGCGTGCGTCAAGGCCATCGCCGAGCTGGCCCAGGCCGAGCAGAACGATGAAGTGGCCCGCGCCTACGCCGGCCAGGAACTGTCGTTCGGCCCCGACTACATCATCCCCAAGCCGTTCGACCCGCGCCTGATCGTGCAGATCGCCCCGGCCGTGGCCCAGGCTGCCGCCGACTCCGGCGTGGCGGCCCGTCCGATCGAGGACATCGAGGCCTACCGCCAGAAGCTGATGGGCTTCGTCTACCACTCGGGCCAGCTGATGCGCCCGCTGTTCGCCCAGGCCAAGAAGGCGCCCAAGCGCGTCATCTACGCCGACGGCGAAGACGAGCGCGTGCTGCGCGCGGTGCAGACCGTGGCCGACGAAAAGCTGGCGTTCCCGATCCTGATCGGCCGCCCGTCGGTGATCGAGATGCGCATCAAGAAGTTCGGCCTGCGCCTGATCGCCGGCCAGCACTTCGAGATCGTCGATCCCGAGGACGACAGCCGCTTCAACGAAACCTGGAGCGCGTACTACCAGCTCAAGGGCCGCGAAGGCGTGACCCCGGCCATCGCCAAGGCGATGATCCGCAAGCACAACACGCTGATCGGCGCGATGCTGCTGCGCCGCGGCGATGCCGACGCGCTGCTGTGCGGCGTGGCCAGCAAGTACGACAACCAGCTCAAGTACATCGACGAAATCATCGGCAAGAAGGAAGGCCAGACCTACGCCGCCCTGAACGTGCTGATGCTGCCCGACCAGACGCTGTTCGTCACCGACACCCACGTCAACGAGAACCCGTCGGCCGAGGAAGTCGCCAACATCACCATCCAGGCCGCCGACGAGATGCTGCGTTTCGGCGTGGTGCCCAAGATCGCCCTGCTGTCGCATTCGAACTTCGGCAGCCGCGTCACGGAGTCGTCGCGCAAGATGGCCGCCGCGCGCCAGCTGGTGCAGGACCGCGCGCCCGACCTGGAAGTGGACGGCGAAATGCACGCCGACGCCGCCCTGTCGGAAAAGATCCGCGTGCTGGCCTACCCGGACAGCACCCTGAAGGGCCGCGCCAACCTGCTGGTCATGCCGACGCTGGACACCGGCAACATCACGTACAACATGCTGAAGATGACCGGCAGCAATGGCGTCGCGATGGGTCCGATCCTGCTGGGCGCCGCGCGCCCGGTGCACATCCTGACGACCAGCGCCACCGTGCGCCGCATCGTCAACATGACCGCGCTGGCCGTGGTCGATGCGCAGCAGGAAGCCGCCGAAGCCGCCAAGAAGCGCCGTTGATCGCATTGCGCTGAGCGACATGGCAAGGGACGCCCCGCGGGGCGTCCTTTTTTTCTGTCCTGCTTGATGCCACGATAGTGCGCGGCGACGGGCCAATGGTAAAAACGGAGCAGAGACTCCCCTCGCCCCTTCCCTACCGGAGCCCGACCCTATGCTGCTCGACGCCTTCCTGGCCTGGTTTCATTTCCTGGCCATCTTCGTGCTGGTGGTGGTGCTGACCGCCGAAGCGGTGCTGCTGCGCCCCGACCTGACGCCAGCCACGCTCAAGCGCCTGGTGATCTACGACCGGCTGTACCTGCTCAGCGCGATCCTGGTGCTGGCCACCGGCGTGCTGCGCCTGATGCTGGGCATCAAGGGCGCCGCCTTCTACATGGGCAACCCCTGGTTCCACGCCAAGATCACGCTGTTCGTCATCATCGGGCTCTGTTCGATCCCGCCCACACTGGCCTTCCTGCGCTGGGCCAAACAGGCGCGCCAGCAGCCGGCCTTCGTGCCCGACGCCGCGCAGATCAAGCGCGCCCGCCGCTGGGTGATGATCGAATCGCACCTGTTCATCTTCCTGCCGCTGTTCGCCGTGTTGATGGCGCGCGGCATCGGCGCGTAAGGCGCGCACCACCAGCGAGGCACACGGTCCGCGCGCCTCAGGGACAGCGCGCGCGGGCCGGCTGCGGCATGTCGTCACCGACCGTGATGGTGGCGAAATGGAACACACCCACCGTGTCGTTCTTGACCACGTCCACGACCTCGCCGGCCAGTGTCTGCATCACCGACATGCCCTCGGGCACGTCGGCCAGGCCCTCGCGCCTGGCGACCTGGCCATTCCACGGACTCAACACCAGCACACCCGGATAGGGTTCACGCTCATCGCCGCGGCCGCGCCGCACCGTCTTGACCTGCGTGCCCGCGGCGTAGCTCACGCCGCCCAGGCGCGTCGGGCAGGCCAGCTCCGCATCGCTCACGCGCAGCAGCCGCCGCTCGCCATCCAGATAGAGCCGCGGCTCGCTCAACGGCAGCCCGAATACCTTGACCGCGACCGGGTCCTTGACCTCGATGCGCCATTGATCCGCATCGCGCGAGCCATCGGTGTAGACGGTGCCGGTCGAACCATAGACGATGGACCCGGGCGCGAGATCCAGTTCCTCGACCCGGTTGCCGGGCCCCAACACGCACTTGTTCAACGCCACCATCGCGCCATCTTTCGCCACGTCGAATTCAATGTCCTGGGTGGCGTCGCACTGCCAGCCCAGCACCGCCTGGTTGCCCGCGCCGCGCAGCAGGACGCTACGCGGATGACGCCCGCGCAGCGCGTAGGTCTCGCTGTCGTATTCGGTGTCCAGGTAGCGCTGCGCGCGCGAGGCCTGCACGCCGTACATGGCCACGGGCTGCGCAAATTCGGCTTCGACGTAGGTTTCCAGCTGGCCCTCATCCTGCAGCTTCAGGCGCGTGCCGGCGGGCATGACAATGCCCGCCACCGTCGTCGGCGCCTCCAGCGTGACGTTGCGGGCAGCCTCGCGGCGGTCGCTTTCACGCTCGATCTGCCAGATCGCGGTCTGCACCCAGCCATAGAAGGCAAACGGCACCGCCAGCACCACGAACACCAGGCTGGAAGTCTTCCAGTACCTGCGGACGGCGCGCCGCGCCCCCTTGCTGGCAATCAGCACCAGCGCCCAGCCAAGCAGCACCAGGCCGGCGAGGAATCCCAGGGACAGGAAGATGTAGAAGCCCGCGGAGGGTAGCGCTATCGGAATCATGGCCAGGATGATAAACGCCAAAGCGCCACGCCGCGAATGCCCGATCGCCAGGCAACAAAAAACCGCCCGAAGGCGGTTTTTTGTTCACGCGGGAAAGCGTATCAACGCTTGTCCATCGGGGGCACGTCGCGCGTGACCGAACCGGTGAACAGCTGGCGCGGACGGCCGATCTTGTAATCGGGATCCGACAGCATTTCGTTCCACTGGGCGATCCAGCCCACCGTGCGGGCCAGCGCGAAGATGGCCGTGAACAGCGAGGTCGGGATGCCGATGGCGCGCTGGACGATACCCGAGTAGAAGTCCACGTTCGGGTACAGCTTGCGCTGCACGAAGTACGGATCTTCCAGGGCGATGCGTTCCAGTTCCATGGCCAGCTTGAACAGCGGGTCGTTTTCCAGGCCCAGGGCCGAGAGCACTTCCTTGCACGTTTCCTGCATCAGCTTGGCGCGCGGGTCGTAGTTCTTGTAGACGCGGTGGCCAAAGCCCATCAGGCGCACGCCCGAGTTCTTGTCCTTGACCTTCTCCATGAACTCGCCGACCTTGGCGATGCCGCCGTTGGCTTGCAGCTCTTCGAGCATCTGCAGGCAAGCTTCGTTGGCGCCGCCGTGAGCCGGGCCCCACAGGCAAGCCACGCCGGCCGAGATAGCGGCGAACGGGTTGGTGCCCGACGAACCGCACAGGCGGACCGTGGAGGTCGAGGCGTTCTGCTCGTGGTCGGCGTGCAGGATGAAGATGCGGTCGAGCGCGCGCTCGACGACTTCGTTGACCTTGTACTCTTCGCACGGCGTGGCGAACATCATGCGCAGGAAGTTGCCCGTGTAGGACAGGTCGTTCTGCGGGTAGATGAACGGTTGGCCTTGCGAGTACTTGTACGCCATCGCGACCAGCGTCGGCATCTTGGCGATCAGGCGGATGGCCGAGATGTGACGATGCTGCGGGTTCGTGATGTCGGTCGAGTCGTGGTAGAACGCCGACAGCGCGCCCACCAGGCCCGTCAGGACGGCCATCGGGTGGGCATCGCGACGGAAGCCGCGCAGGAAGAAGTGCAGCTGTTCGTTGACCATCGTGTGATGGGTCACTTGCGAATCGAAGTCGGCCTTCTGTTCCTGGTTCGGCAGTTCGCCGTTCAGGATCAGGTAGCAGATGTCCATGAAATCGCAATTGACGGCCAGCTGTTCGATCGGGTAGCCGCGGTACAGCAGCTCGCCCTTGTCGCCGTCGATGTAGGTGATGCCCGATTCGCAGGCCGCGGTCGACATGAAACCGGGGTCGAACGTGAACATGCCCGTCTGGCCGTACAGCTTGCGGATGTCGATCACATCCGGACCGACCGTGCCCTTGTAGACAGGGAACTCAATGGGTGCGCTGCCGTCCGAGAAGGACAGAGTGGCTTTTTTGTCAGACAGGTTCATGTTTTTTCCTCTCAATTAATCAGAGCGACCGCATCTGGCCGATGATGCCGCGGAGCCGGGGCGTGTCCAGTGCGCCCTCGAGCTCCTTGCGGGCCAGCAGCAGGTCGAGAAGATCGTTGTCTCCCAACTCGAAGAGCTGCGTCAATGCCGTCACGTCATCGTCGGTAAGCTCGGCCTCGTGGGCGTCGAGATACCGGGTGATGATCAAGTCGTTTTCGAGCAGGCCCCGGCGCGCCCGCCAACGCAGACGCGCCCGTTCCAGTTCAGTAAGCCTGCTCATCATTACACCTTAAATACACCAAACTACTAGACCGTCCGACGGACCATCAGTTCCTTGATCTTGCCAATGGCCTTGGTCGGATTCAGTCCCTTGGGACAGACGTCGACGCAGTTCATGATGGTGTGGCAACGGAACAGGCGGTACGGATCTTCCAGGTTGTCCAGACGCTCGCCGGTGGCTTCGTCGCGGCTGTCGGCGATGAAGCGGTAGGCTTGCAGCAGGCCGGCCGGGCCGACGAACTTGTCCGGATTCCACCAGAACGACGGGCAGGAAGTGGAACAGCACGCGCACAGGATGCACTCGTACAGGCCGTCCAGCTCTTCGCGCGCCTCGGGCGACTGCAGGCGCTCTTTCTCGGGCGGCGGCGTGTCGTTGATGAGGTACGGGCGGATCGAGTGGTACTGGTTGAAGAAGTGCGTCATGTCCACGATCAGGTCGCGGATCACGGGCAGGCCCGGCAGCGGGCGCAGCACGATCGGTTCCTTCAGCTCGCGCAGGTTGGTCGTGCAGGCCAGGCCGTTCTTGCCGTTGATGTTCATGGCGTCCGAACCGCACACGCCTTCACGGCATGAGCGGCGCAGGGCCAGGCTGTCGTCGACGTCGTTCTTGATGCGCACCAGCGCATCAAGCAGCATCTTGTCGGTGGGCTGGAGTTCGACTTCCAGCTTCTGCATGTAGGGGCGCTCGTCCTTGTCCGGATCGTAGCGGTAGATTTCGAACTTGACGATTCTCTTGGTGCTCATAGTAGGCTCTATCCGGACTTAGAAGGTACGCGCCTTGGGCGGGAAGGACTCGACCGTCAGCGGCTTCATCTGCACGGGCTTGTAATCCAGGCGGCTGCCTTCGGAGTACCACAGCGTGTGCTTGAGCCAGTTCTCGTCGTCACGGGTCGGGTGATCGTCCAGCGCGTGGGCGCCGCGGCTTTCGGTGCGGTTGGCGGCCGACTTGATGGTGGCGCGGGCCACTTCGGTCATGTTGGCCAGTTCCAGCGCTTCGACGCGCGCGGTGTTGAACACCTTGGACTTGTCCTTGAAGTAGATGTTGTCGGCCTGCTTGGCCAGGTCTTCGATCTGGGTCACGCCTTCGTTCAGCAGGTCCAGCGTGCGGAACACGCCGCAGTGGCGCTGCATCGAGAAGCGGATCGCGTTGCCGATGTCCTGGGTCTTCTCGCCCGAGGTGCGCGATTCCAGCTTGTTGATGCGATCCATCGAGAATTCGACGGCCTGCTGCGGCACGGGCTGGTGCGCGTGCTGGCGTTCCGGATGCGAATTGACGATGTGGTTGCCGGTGGCGCGGCCGAAGACGATCAGGTCCAGCAGCGAGTTGGTGCCCAGGCGGTTGGCGCCGTGCACCGACACCGCGGCGCATTCGCCGATGGCGTACAGGCCGTTGACGATCTTGTTCTCGCCGTTTTCGCGCGTCAGCACCTGGCCGTGGTAGTTGGCCGGGATGCCGCCCATCTGGTAATGGATGGTCGGGACGACGGGGATCGGTTCCTTGATCGGGTCGACGTTGCCGAACTTGATGGCGATTTCGCGGATCGAGGGCAGGCGCTTGTTGATGACGTCGGCGCCGAGGTGATCGAGCTTGAGCACCACGTAGCTGCCGTCCGGACCGCAGCCGCGGCCTTCCTTGATTTCCTGGTCCATCGAGCGCGACACGAAGTCACGCGGCGCCAGGTCCTTCAGCGTGGGCGCGTAGCGCTCCATGAAGCGTTCGCCGTCCTTGTTCAGCAGGATGCCGCCTTCGCCGCGCACGCCTTCGGTGATCAGCACGCCGGCGCCGGCCACGCCGGTCGGGTGGAATTGCCAGAATTCCATGTCCTGCAGCGGGATGCCCGCACGGGCGGCCATGCCCAGGCCGTCACCGGTGTTGATGAAGGCGTTGGTGGAAGCGGCCCAGATGCGGCCGGCGCCGCCGGTGGCCAGCACCGTGGTCTTGGCTTCCAGGATGTAGATCTCGCCGGTTTCCATTTCGAGAGCGGTCACGCCCACGACGTCGCCGGCTTCGTTGCGCAGCAGGTCCAGCGCCATCCATTCGACGAAGAACTGGGTGCGGGCGGCAACGTTGCGCTGGTACAGGGTGTGCAGCAGCGCGTGGCCGGTACGGTCGGCAGCGGCACAGGCGCGCTGGACCGGCTTTTCACCGAAGTTGGCGGTGTGGCCGCCGAACGGACGCTGGTAGATGGTACCGTCGGGGTTGCGGTCGAACGGCATGCCGAAGTGCTCGAGTTCGTACACGGCATTGGGAGCTTCGCGGCACATGAACTCGATGGCGTCCTGGTCGCCCAGCCAGTCCGAACCCTTGACGGTGTCGTACATGTGCCAGTACCAGTTGTCTTCGCTCATGTTGCCCAGCGAGGCGCTCACGCCGCCTTGCGCGGCCACGGTGTGCGAACGCGTGGGGAACACTTTGGACAGCACCGCAACGGACAGGCCCGCTTGGGACAGTTGCAGCGAACAACGCATGCCGGCTCCGCCGGCGCCAACGACCACCACATCAAACTGGCGGCGCGGCAAGGATTTCATGACAGAGACCACGGCTTAGATGCTCCAGAGGATTTGCGCGAAGTAAACGACCGAACCGATCAACCAGAGGATCGTCAGCACTTGCAGCAGCAGGCGCAGGCCCACCGGCTTGACGTAGTCCATCCAGATGTCGCGCACGCCAATCCAGGCATGCCAGGCCAACGCAACGAATGCGAGGGTCGCCAGGATCTGGCCGACCGGAAGAACGCCCACGTAGAACGTGAACAGCGCGTGCCACGATTCATACGTGAAGGCAGGCATCAACAGGATGCCGATGAGCAGCACCAGCGTATACACGGCCATGATGACGGCGGTGATGCGCTGGATGATGAAATCCATGACGCCATAGTGGGCGCCGACGACCAGGCGCTTGGGTCCGTAGTTTTTAGCGGCGGCCATTTACAGCACTCCGAACAGTTTGAGGGCGAACACCAGGGTCAGCGCCAGGCTGACACCGAAAACCACGCCGGCGCTTTTCTTGGCCGACAGCTTGTCGATGCCCAGGTGCAGGTCCAGCAACAGGTAGCGGATGCCCGCACAGAAGTGGTGCAGGTAGCCCCAGATCAGGACCAGGAGGACGAGTTTGACGATCGGATTGCCGGCATACGCGGCCACGGCCGCGAAGGTCTGCGGCGAGGCCACGCTGGCCGCGAACAGCGGCAGAATGACCAAGGGCAGACAGAGGAACAGCAATATGCCGCTGATGCGGTGCAGGATGGACAGCTTGCCGGCCAGGGGCAGGCGATAGGAGAACGCAACTTGGGCAAGCCCAATATTGCGAAACTGCGGACGTGGCTTGGCAGCGGTGTCGGACATGACGGCCTCGGTGTTTCGGAACTAGGGAATCGTGACGGCGGCAATGCCGTGGCCCTTGCGGGCAAACACGGTATTTTCGCCCAGAGATCGGGTTGGTATCAAATCGTAGGTAAAAAGCTCATCAATTCAGACTATTGCGGTAGTGGTATCGATCGGTCAAGTACAAGCCCCGCCGGATTTCCATGGGGCGGTCACCGTACGTGTACGACACACGATCCACCTGCAACAACGGCGTGCCGGCGGCAACATTAAGCAGCGTACAGACTTCGGCTGGCGCGGCCACCGCGCGCAGCTTTTCGTCCGCGCGCACCATGCTGACGCCGAACTCGGATTCAAACAGGCCATAGAGCGGCGCCTTGTTCGCGCTCAACAGCTCGAAGGTGAGGCCGCGGAAGATGGACCCCGGCAGCCAGATGTCGTCCAGCACGGTGGGTGTCTGCCCCATGGACAGCAGACGGCGGATCATGACGACGGTTTCGCCGGCCCGCAGGTCGAGCGCGCGCGCGATCTCGGCGGGCGCCCGCAGGCGCCGGCATTCGAGGATGCGGCTTTCGGCGCGGCCGGCCTCGCCCTCTTCGTCGGGGGCCAGGCGCAGGAAGCGGTAGCGCACGCGGGCTTCATGGTGGGTGGCGACGAAGGTGCCCTTGCCCTGGCGGCGCAGCAGCAAGTGTTCGGCGGCCAGCTCATCGACCGCCTTGCGCACCGTGCCCTGGCTCACCTGGAAACGGGCGGCCAGATCGATTTCGCTGGGGATGAGCTCGCCGGGCTTCCATTCGCCGCGGTCCAGGCTCTGGACGAGCAGGTCCTTGATCTGGCGGTACAACGGACTGAAAGCGGCCCCCTCGCCCGTTGGACGGGCGGCGCGAGTGCGTAGGGGAGTTTCGGGCCGGGGGTCTGCCATGGATCGTCTTGGAAGTGTCATGTTCATCCGGAGAATGGAAAGGCAGCGCAAACGATGCGGTTTCCATTCGCATGCGCTGCTGCGGTGCCGGTGTTCTGGCCTGATACAGGCGCGCAGCCGGCGGTGCTGCGGCGCATTCGAACAAACGCTCTATTGTGGCATATCGGGGGCAACGCTGTCCAACGTCTTATGTCTTATATAAGATATAAGATCAATTGACGCACCCGTAAATTAGTTCTAGGATTTCCGTCTGTCCGGCAACCTGGCCGCCCCTCGCGCGCAGGCCGTTTGCGCCGCTCAACGGATTACACTGATTGGCGAGATTTCTTTCTCGCCACACCATTACGGAGAACGTCCATGTCTAAGCCTGCCTTGCGTGTCGCCGTCACCGGCGCCGCCGGCCAAATCGGTTACGCACTGCTGTTCCGCATCGCCTCCGGCGAAATGCTGGGCAAAGATCAGCCCGTCATTCTGCAACTGCTTGAAATCCCCGACGAAAAAGCGCAAAAGGCCCTGAAGGGCGTCATCATGGAACTGGATGACTGCGCCTTCCCGCTGCTGCAGGAAGTCACCGCCCACAGCGATCCGCGCACGGCGTTCAAGGACGCGGACGTGGCCCTGCTGGTCGGCGCCCGCCCGCGCGGCCCCGGCATGGAACGCAAGGACCTGCTGTCGGTCAACGCCCAGATCTTCACGGCCCAGGGCAAGGCCCTGAACGACGTCGCCAGCCGCAACGTCAAGGTCCTGGTGGTCGGCAACCCGGCCAACACCAACGCCTACATCGCCATGAAGTCGGCGCCGGACCTGCCCGCCAAGAACTTCACCGCCATGCTGCGCCTGGACCACAACCGCGCCCTGTCGCAACTGGCAGCCAAGTCGGGCAAGGCCGTGGCCGACATCGAGAAGCTGGTCGTGTGGGGCAACCACTCGCCCACCATGTACCCCGACTACCGCTTCGCCACCGTCGGCGGCGAATCGCTGTCCAAGCTGATCAACGACGACGCCTGGAACCGCGACACCTTCATCCCCACCGTGGGCAAGCGCGGCGCCGCCATCATCGAGGCCCGCGGCCTGTCGTCGGCCGCCTCGGCCGCCAACGCCGCCATCGACCACGTGCGTGACTGGGTCCTGGGCAGCAACGGCAAGTGGGTCACCATGGGCATCCCGTCGGATGGCTCCTACGGCATCCCCGAAGGCATTATCTACGGCGTGCCGGTCACGACCGAAAACGGCGAATACAAGCGCGTCGAAGGCCTGGAAATCGACGCCTTCTCGCGTGAGCGCCTGGACTTCACGCTGAAAGAGCTGCTGGAAGAGCGCGACGGCGTCAAGGACCTGCTGAAGTAAGCAGTCCGCAAGCAGAATTGGGCCCGTTGACGCGGGCCCAATTCGCAAGCGCGGCGCATTCGCGCAATGCGCCGCGCGGCACGTACACCTGTCTCTTTGCCGCCGCGCAAGGAATTGTCGCGAAGGGGACAGATTTACGCGCCGCGACCGCGGTAAGGTCATGGCAAGGCGCCGGATCCCGATCCGGCCCGCCGCGGACCCGCAAGACCTGACATCCCAGCCGGGGCAACGTCACGACACCCGGCCCCTATAACGGAGACCACCCATGTCCAGACCCGAATCCGCCGGCGCCCTGTTCCGCCGCGCGCTCGCCGAAGAAAACCCGTTGCAGATCATTGGCGCCATCAACGCCAACCACGCCCTGCTGGCCAAGCGCGCCGGCTACCGCGCCATCTACCTGTCGGGCGGCGGCGTTGCCGCGGGTTCGCTGGGCCTGCCCGACCTGGGCATCAACACCATGGACGACGTGCTGACGGACGTGCGCCGCATCACCGACGTCTGCGACGTGCCGCTGCTGGTCGACATCGACACCGGCTTCGGCCCGTCGGCGTTCAACATCGCCCGCACCGTCAAGAGCCTGATCAAGTTCGGCGCCGCCGCCTGCCACATCGAAGACCAGGTCGGCGCCAAGCGCTGCGGCCACCGTCCGGGCAAGGAAATCGTCAGCACCGAGGAAATGGCCGATCGCGTCAAGGCTGCTGCCGACGCCCGCACCGACAGCGACTTCTACCTGATCGCGCGCACCGACGCCATCGCCTCGCACGGCGTGGACGCCGCCATCGAGCGCGCCCTGGCCTGCGTCGAAGCCGGGGCCGACGCCATCTTCGCCGAAGCCGCCTACGACCTGCCGACCTACGACCGCTTCGTCAAGGCGGTCAAGGTGCCGGTGCTGGCCAACATCACCGAATTCGGCAAGACGCCGCTGTTCTCGGTGGAAGAACTCAAGAGCGTGGGCGTGGGCATGGTGCTCTACCCGCTGTCGGCCTTCCGCGCCATGAACAAGGCCGCCGAGGCCGTCTACACCGCCATCCGCCGCGACGGCCACCAGAAGAACGTGGTCGACCTGATGCAGACGCGCGAAGAACTGTACGACCGCATCGGCTACCACGAATTCGAATCGCGCCTGGACGCCCTGTTCCAGAAGGGCAAGGCCTGAGCGCGCCACCGCATCCGGCGCCGCGGCGATCCCGCGGCGCCCCAGCTTCCCCCATTGCATCGACCACCGCGAAAGGAAAGGAGTAGAGACATGAGCACGGCTCCCAAGAAGCAGGCTGCCAAAACGGATACCACCCCGGCCGCCAAGCCGGAAGAAAAGGCCGGCTTCAAGCCCAAGAAATCGGTCGCGCTGTCCGGCGTGGTCGCCGGCAACACCGCGCTGTGTACCGTCGGCCGCAGCGGCAACGACCTGCACTACCGCGGCTACGACATCCTGGACATCGCCCACACCAGCGAGTTCGAGGAAATCGCCCACCTGCTGGTGCACGGCAAGCTGCCCAACAAGGCCGAACTGAAGGCCTACAAGGAAAAGCTGCGTTCGCTGCGCGGCCTGCCGGTGCAGCTGCAGGACGCGCTCGAGGCGCTGCCCGCCGCCAGCCACCCGATGGACGTGATGCGCACGGCCGTCTCGGTGCTGGGCTGCGTGCTGCCCGAAAAGGACGACCACAACCTGCCCGGCGCGCGCGACATCGCCGACCGCCTGATGGCCAACCTGGGTTCGGCCCTGCTGTACTGGTACCACTACAGCCACAACGGCCGCGTGATCGACGTGCAGACAGACGATGACAGCATCGGCGGCCACTTCCTGCACCTGCTGCATGGCGAGAAGCCGAGCGACGAATGGGTCAAGGCGATGCACATCTCGCTGAACCTGTACGCCGAGCATGAATTCAACGCCTCCACCTTCACCGCCCGCGTCATCGCCGGCACCGGCTCGGACATGTACTCGGCCATCACCGGCGCCATCGGCGCGCTGCGCGGCCCCAAGCACGGCGGCGCCAACGAGGTCGCCTTCGACGTGCAGAAGCGCTACGAGACGCCGGACGAAGCCGAGGCCGACATCCGCCGCCGCGTCGAGGCCAAGGAAGTCATCATCGGCTTCGGCCACCCGGTCTACACCGTGTCCGACCCGCGCAACAAGGTCATCAAGGAAGTGGCCAAGAAGCTGTCCAAGAAGGCCGGCAGCACCAAGATGTTCGACATCGCCGAACGCCTCGAGACGGTCATGTGGGACATCAAGAAGATGTTCCCCAACCTGGACTGGTTCTCGGCCGTCAGCTACCACATGATGGGCGTGCCCACCGCCATGTTCACCCCGCTGTTCGTGATCGCGCGCACCGCGGGCTGGTCGGCCCACATCATCGAGCAGCGCATCGACAACAAGATCATCCGCCCGACCGCCAACTACGTCGGTCCGGAAGATCAGAAGTTCGTGCCGATCGACAAGCGCAAGTAGGACGACGACATGGGCCTGCCGACGCCATACCCCGCGCCGCGCGGGCCCAGTGCCGCCTGTAAACACTCAGGAGAGGTACCCAATGTCTGCCCCGATCTCCAACGTCCGTCCCGAGCCCGACCAGGTCCTGGTCGATATCGCCGACTACGTCCTCAACTATGAAATCCAGAGCGGCCTGGCCTACGAGACCGCCCGCAACTGCCTGATCGACACCCTCGGCTGCGGCCTGGAAGCGCTGGAATACCCGGCGTGCCGCAAGCTGCTGGGCCCCGTCGTCCCCGGCACCGTCGTCCCGCACGGCGCCAAGGTGCCCGGCACCCAATTCCAGCTGGACCCCGTGCAGGCCGCGTTCAACATCGGCGCGATGATCCGCTGGCTCGATTTCAACGACACCTGGCTGGCCGCCGAATGGGGTCACCCGTCCGACAACCTGGGCGGCATCCTGGCCACCGCCGACTGGCTGTCGCGCACCGCCGTCGCCGCCGGCAAGCCGCCCCTGACGATGCGCGCCGTGCTGACCGGCATGATCAAGGCGCACGAGATCCAGGGCTGCATCGCGCTCGAGAACTCCTTCAACAAGGTCGGCCTGGACCACGTGGTGCTGGTCAAGGTCGCGTCCACCGCCGTGGTGGCGCAGATGCTGGGGCTGAACCGCGACGAAGTCATCAACGCCGTCTCGCTGGCCTGGGTCGACGGCCAGAGCCTGCGCACCTACCGCCACGCCCCCAACACCGGCAGCCGCAAGAGCTGGGCCGCCGGCGACGCCACCAGCCGCGCCGTGCGCCTGGCGCTGATCGCCCGCACCGGCGAGATGGGCTACCCCTCGGTGCTGTCCGCCAAGACCTGGGGCTTCTACGACGTGCTGTTCAAGGGCCAGCCGTTCAGGTTCCAGCGCCCCTACGGCAGCTACGTCATGGAAAACGTGCTGTTCAAGATTTCGTTCCCGGCCGAGTTCCACTCGCAGACGGCGGTCGAATGCGCCATGCAGATCCATGACCGCCTCAAGTCCCTGGGCAGGTCCGCCGAGGACATCGCCAGCATCACCATCCGCACCCACGAGGCGTGCATCCGCATCATCGACAAGAAGGGCCCGCTGAACAACCCCGCCGACCGCGACCACTGCATCCAGTACATGGTCGCCGTCCCGCTCCTGTTCGGCCGCCTCACCGCCGCCGACTACGAGGACGACGTCGCCACCGACCCGCGCATCGACGCCCTACGCGACAAGATCACCTGCGTCGAGGACCCGGCCTACACCCGCGACTACCACGACCCCGACAAGCGCTCCATCGCCAACGCCCTCACCGTCAGCTTCACCGACGGCACCCAGCTCGACGAGGTCGTCTGCGAATACCCCATCGGCCACAAGCGCCGCCGCGCCGACGGCATCCCCCTGCTGGAAGCGAAATTCCGCACCAACCTAGCCCGCATCTTCCCCGCCCGCCAACAGGCCCGCATCCTGGAAGCGTCGCTGGACCAGAAGAAACTGGAAGCGATGCCGGTGCACGAGTACGTCGACCTGTATGTGATCTGAGGCGACAAGCAAGCACCTCCCCGCCACCGCGCAGCGAACACCCTCCCGACGCAAACCACCGCGTAAGTCAAAATCGGCCGCGCGCGCGGCCGGTTTTGACGGGCCCCGCAAACCTCCCCAGAACCCCACCGGTCTGGCAGCGCCTCATTTCTCGAAACCCGTAGCCCGTCGCGGCGGCGGTTTGGGGGGCGGGCAACCTCGATGCGCCCGACGGAAACCGAAGGCAGCCGCCGAACGGCGGCCACGAGGTTGAGGCAGGGGCAGTCCGGAGCGAACGCTCCGGACCGCAATCGTGGGCGCCCGCCCCCCAAACCGCCGCCGCGACGGGCGACCTACGAAGAACCCCCAGCCCTCAGCAATTACAATCCCCCTTCCCCAAGAAAACAAAGACCGCCCCCACCATGTCCATGCTCTGGGTAAAAACCTTCCACATCGTCTTCATCGCCTCCTGGTTCGCCGGCCTGTTCTACCTGCCCCGCATCTTCGTGAACCTGGCCCAGCAATCGGATTCGGCCGTGCAGGTCACCCTGCTCGGCATGGCGCGCCGCCTCTACCGCTTCACCACCATCCTGGCGATTGTCGCGGTGGCGCTCGGCATGTGGCTGTACCTGGGCTACGGCATCGGCGTCGGCCCCGGCAACGGCTGGATGCACGCCAAGCTCTTTTTCGTCCTGCTCGTCATCGGCTACCATCACGCCTGTGGCGTCATGCTGCGTAAATTCGAACAGGGCAAGAACACCCGTTCGCACAAGTTCTATCGCTGGTTCAACGAAGTTCCCGTCTTGCTGCTCTTGGTGGTGGTGGCGCTGGTCGTCGTCAAACCCTTCTGATTCCCCCTACCCTTTGCACATTCGCCAGGATTCGTATGTCCGCTGATGACCAGGACCGCCCGCGCAAGACGCTGACGATCAAGAAAACCGCGCGCGACGCGCACGCCGAAGCCGCCCCCAAGCGGGTGCGCACCGGCGCCCGCGCCCGCCTGGTCGCCCAGAACGAGCGCGCCAAGGAAAACATCGAGCGCCAGAAGGACCCCGAGGGCTACCGGCAGCGTCAGGCCGCGGCCCGCGCGGCGCGCCGATCGGCCGACGGCGACCGGGGCGACGGCCCGCGCCGTAGTGATGGCGCGCGCGGCGACAATCCGCACCGCAGCGACGGTCCCCGCGACAGCCCGCGCCGTGGCGATGGGCCGCGTGGCGACCGCACCCGCCGTGGCGATGACCCGCGCAACGACAGCTCGCGCCGCGACGCCCCGTCGGCGCCGCGCTCGGGCCGCACGCCGCAACGCGCGCCGCGCATGGACGACCAGTACATCGCCCCTGCCACGCCCGCCGGCCGCTTCTACGATCCCTTCGAGGACGACGGCCCCGCGCCCGAATTCGCGCCGGAACCCGATTACGACGACGCGCCGATCCCCGCCGGCCCGGCCCGGGTCGCCGACGCACCGCGCGACCGCGCCCCCACCATCGAGATCCGCGAACGCCGCCCGCGCGAACCGCGCCAGGCCGAGCGTTTCAAGGTCTTCGCGCCCTGCCCCCAGGGCCTGGAAGAAGCCCTGACCGCCGAAATGCAGGCCCTGGGCTATGACGACGCCGAAGCCGGCCGCGCCGGCTGTTCCTTCACCGCCGATTGGGCGGGTGTGCAACGCGCCAACCTGTATTCGCGCCTGGCCACCCGCATCCTGGTGCAGGTCGCCCACGCCGAGATCTCGCACGAAGACGACATCCTCGACCTGGCCCGCGATACGCCCTGGGAGCGCTGGTTCGGCGCCGAACAGACGCTGCGCGTGGATACCTCGGCGATCAAGAGCCCCGTGCAGAGCCTGCAGTACTGCAATCTGCGCGCCAAGGACGGCATCTGCGACCGCCTGCGCGAACTGGAAGGCGAACGCCCCAGCATCGACACGGTCCGCCCCGACGCGCGCGTGCACCTGTTCCTGACCGGCCACACCGCCACGCTGTACCTGGACACCTCCGGTGAATCGCTGTTCAAGCGCGGCTGGCGCCTGGACAAGGGCGACGCGCCGCTGCGCGAGAACCTGGCCGCGGGCATGCTGGCGCTGGCCGGCTGGGACCCGGCCGCGCCGCTGCTGGATCCGTTCTGCGGCTCCGGCACCATCCTGATCGAGGCCGCCTGGATCGCGCTGGGCGTGCCCCCCGGCATCTCGCGCCCGTTCGGCTTCGAACGCCTGCGCGGCCACGATGCCTACCGCTGGCGTGACCTGAAGGACGATGCGCGCTCGCGCATCCTGCCGCAGCTGGACGCGCCTCTGGTCGGTTACGACCTGGATCCACAGGCGGTCGAATTCGCCCGCAACAACGCCGAGCGCGCCTGGCTCACCGCCGACACCATCCGGTTCGAGGTGGGCGACGCCCGCGAAGTGCAGGCGCCCGCCGACCATGGCTGGATCGTCACCAACCCGCCCTACGGCGAACGCATGGCGACCGAGCAGGACGCCGACCTGTGGCGCGACTGGGCCACCTGCCTGAAGCGCAATTTCGCCGGCTGGCAGTTGCACATCATCACCAGCGACCTGACCCTGCCCAACCAGATGCGCCTCAAGCCCAAGCGCCGTGTGCCGCTGCACAACGGCGCCCTGGACTGCCGCCTGTTCGGCTTCGAACTGGTCGCCGCCGGCTACCGCGACGCCTGACGTGCCCCCACGCCCGGGGCATCCCGTTCCCCGGGCGTCCTTCCCCGCCCGCCTCCCTTTGCCAGTGCGCGCGCGTTGTCGTTGTAAAAGCGCCGCAACATCGCGCCCGTATCTTTGCTTATGCTGCCCCGCAGCGCCGATTTGGGGCATCATCAGCACCAGGATGTTGCCGATACGCACCAGGCACTTGCACAGCTTCAGGGTTAACCCTATAATTCGGGTTATCCCTAGTAGCTAAACAACAGTGCAAGCCCGTGGAGGCTATTGTGATCAACCCGAACAACACCATCCGCCTGACCGACGAACTCGAGCGTCAACTGATGCTCCAGGCTATTGAAGAACAGTTCCGCCCGCACCCGATGCGTGCGTTGGCCGCCGGCCTGCGTAAGCTGGCCCACGGTATCCGTGCCCTGGCTGGCAAGACGAGCGCCAAGAACGCGCACTCGGCCGCCTGAAGCAGGATTGCAGGCCTGATGGCCTGAACGATTTCCCCTTGGGGGCTGCATAGCCCCTTTTATAGACCCGCCCTTACCGGCGGGTTTTTTTTATGGCCGGAGCCGGGAAACCGTCAACCCACCGGGTGGCCGCTTTGTCGGATAATACCGGCCCATGACCGACGCCTCCCTCGACCAGACCCCCAACCGGCTGCGCCGGTTCGCCTGCATGATGTACGAAGCCGTGCTGCTGTTCGGCGTGGTCTTCCTGGCGGGATACCTCATGGATACCCTGACCCAGAGCAAGAACGCGCTGGAACTGCGGCCCGCCCGCCAGGCCTGGCTGTTCGTGGCCATTGGCGCCTATTTCGTGCTGTGCTGGCGCCGCCGCGGCCAGACGCTGCCGATGAAGACATGGAACATCCGGCTGGTCGATCGCGATGGCAACCCGCCGTCCACCGCCCGCCTGATCCTGCGCTACGTGCTGGCGTGGCCGCTGGTGCTGGCGGGCGCCGCCGTGGTGTGGGCCGCCGCCAGCGCCACCGGCTGGCCCTCGATGGACATGTTCATCGTGGCCGCGCCGTTCACGATCTTCATCTGGTCCTGGTTCGATCCGGACGGCCAGTTCCTGCACGACCGCCTGCTCGGCACCCGCCTGCGCAACGCGCCGCAGCGCAAGAAGACCCGTTGAGCGACAGGAATCGGACGCCTGAACGGGCGCTGAACATACCTGCTTACAACTGGCAAAATCGTGCGGCGAATTAGGCGTTGGCTTTCAGAAAGTTGAAAGTCGCGTGCAAAGACAATGGGGCCCCTTTCACAGACGCTCCAATAATTATCATGCGCGCTTTCCTTTCCCGCCTGTCCCTGGCCGCCGCCAGTGCCTTGTTGTTCCTGCCCTTCGGCGCCTCGGCCCAGAATGCCGCCGCGCAGCAGGAAATCGAGGCCGCCATGAAGGCCGCCTACGCCGCCGCCCAGGAAGGCCCGGCCGACGTCAAGCTGGGCGACCAGGCCGTGGTGCACCTGCCTGAATCGATGTTCTTCGTGCCGCGCATCCAGGCCGACCGCCTGATGGCGGCCTACGGCAACGGCAAGGATCCCTCGCTGCTGGGCGTGGTCATGCCCAAGAGCGACGATGACGACTGGGTCATCACCGTCAATTTCGACAAGGCCGGCTACATCAAGGACGACGACGCCAAGAACTGGAACGTCAGCGAACTGCTGGACAGCCTGCGCGATGGCACCGAAGAGTCCAACGTCGAGCGCAAGAAGCGCGGCTTCCCCGAGCTGGTGATGGACGGCTGGGTCGAGGCGCCCAAGTACGACAGCAGCACGCAGCGGCTGGTCTGGTCGGTGGCCGTCAAGCACAAGGGCGAAACCGCCAACGACAATCCCACCGTCAACTACAACACCTACGCGCTGGGCCGCGACGGCTACATCACGCTGGACCTGATCACGCAAAAGAACCTGGTGCCGAAGGACAAGACCGCGGTGCTGACCCTGCTGGACAACCTGAAGTACGTCGAAGGCAAGCGCTACGCCGACTTCAACTCGTCCACCGACAAGGTCGCCGAATACGGCCTGGCCGCGCTGGTCGCGGGCGTGGCCGCCAAGAAGCTGGGCCTGTTCGCCGTGATCGCCGCGTTCCTGGCCAAGTTCGCCAAGGTCGGCATCCTGGCGGCCGCCGCGCTGGGCGGCGGCCTGTGGAAGCGCTTTCGCGGCAAGAAGGCGGAACAACAGCAGCCCTGAGCCATGAAGCTGCTCCTGTTGCTGTTCTCGGGTATCAAGTACCTGAAGTTCGGCAAGCTGCTGGCGACCGGCGGCACCATGCTGCTGTCGGTCGCGGTCTATGCCTTCGTGTTCGGCTGGCGCTACGCGGCAGGCTTCGTGCTGTTGCTGCTGGTGCATGAACTGGGCCATTACATCGCGGCGCGCCAGCGCGGCCTGGATGTCGGCGCGCCCGTGTTCATTCCATTCGTGGGCGCCTGGATACAGCTGAAGGAAATGCCGCACGATGCCGATACCGAGGCCTACGTGGGCCTGGGCGGCCCGCTGGCGGGCACGGTGGCCTCGCTGGCCTGCTATTTCGCGGCGCGCAGCACCGGCAGCGACCTGCTGCTGGCGCTGTCCTACGCGGGCTTCTTCATCAACCTCTTCAACCTGATCCCGCTTTCGCCGTTCGACGGCGGCCGCATCACCGCGGTGCTGTCGCCGCGCATCTGGCTGGTGGGCGTGCCGGTGCTGGTGGCGCTGTTTTTCTGGCGCCCCAGCCCGATCCTGATCCTGGTGGCCGTGCTGGCGTTTCCCAACGTCATCCGGGCGTTCAAGTACGACCCCGCCCTGCCCGAGAACCAGGCCTATTACGGCACGACGCTGGAAAGCAAGCTGACCTACACCTGCGCCTACCTGGGGCTGGTCTGCGTGCTGGCCATCATGGCCCACGACGTGCACGACATGCTGAGCCATCTACGCGCCTGAAGCGGCTTCATCTGACAGCGCCCGGCGCCCGCCGGGCGCGGCCGTCACAACAGCGTCACTTTTTTTTCATGTCACGGTCATCGCGGGGTGGTTTCATTCCCAGGCATGACGACAGCCCCCATGGACAGCACCGTGAACGAAATCCGCCCCACGCACTGGCGCGCTCTCTGGATTTCCGATATTCACCTGGGCACCGCCGGGTGCAAGGCGGAGTTCCTGCTGGATTTCCTCGAGCACAACGATTCCGACACCCTCTACCTGGTCGGCGACATCGTCGACGGCTGGCAGCTGCGCAAGCACTGGCATTGGCCGCGGGCCCACAACGACGTGATCCAGCGCATCCTGCGCAAGGCCCGCAACGGCACCCGGGTGGTGTTCATCCCCGGCAACCATGACGAATTCGCGCGCGAGTTCGCCGGCTATGCGTTCGGCGACATCGAGATCCTGGACGAAGACGTGCACGTGACCGCCAAAGGCATGCGCCTGTTGGTGCTGCACGGCGACCAGTTCGATGGCGTGATCCAGCACAGCCGCTGGCTGGCGCACCTGGGCGACGGCCTCTACCAGCTGGCGCTGTGGATCAACCACCATTTCAACCGCCTGCGCCACCGCCTGGGGCTGCACTACTGGTCGCTGTCGCAGTACCTCAAGCACAAGGTCAAGAACGCCGTGTCCTTTATCACCGACTTCGAGGAGGCGCTGGCCGGCGAGGCCCGCCGCCGCGGCCTGGACGGGGTGGTCTGCGGCCATATCCACAAGGCCGAACTGCGTGATGTGGGCGGCATTCTGTACTGCAACGACGGCGACTGGGTGGAAAGCCTGTCGGCCCTGGCCGAGACCCATGACGGCCAGCTGCAGCTGCTGGACTGGGCCGCGATCCAGGCCGAACGCCAGACCGACCCGGCGCAGCGCAAGCCGCGCTCGCTGTCCCTGCCGGCACTGCCATCGGCGCTGCGCCGCCAGGGCAAGCACCCGTGATAACCCTTATACGTCCCCGTTACGCAACGGGGATATTGCAGTTCACGGCCCTCTAGGTCATGCTTGCAGTTGGGGCAACGGGCAAAAACTGACCCGTTCACGCTGCAACATGCTCACAACATAGGGCCATGAACGACCAATATCAGGTGCTCTACCAAACATTCCGCTGGCTGGTTCCCACCCAGTTCAACATTGCGGAAGCGTGCTGCCACCGCTGGGCATCCAGTAGTCCGGATGCGCGGCGCATCGCCATCTACTACGAAGATGAAGCCGGCAACCGCGAGGTCTGGACCTATGCGCGGCTGGCCGAGGCCGCCAATCAGCTGGCCAATGGCCTGGTGAAGATGGGCGTGGGCCGCGGCGACCGCGTCGGTGTGGTTTTGGGACAACGCCCCGAGACCGTGGTCGCGCACATGGCGATCTACAGCGTGGGCGCGGTGGTGTTGCCGTTGTCGGCCCTGTTCGGTCCCGAAGCCCTGCAAAGCCGCCTGTGCGATTCGGAGACCCGCGTCGCCATCGTCGACCACGCCTCCAGCGCCAACCTGCTGGCCGTCAGCGACAACTGCCCCAACCTGCAACAGATCATCGGCATCGGCTTCGCCGACGAGCGCGTGCTGCCCTGGCGCAGCCTGCTGGCGCGCCAACCCAGTGAATTCAAGCCGGTGCCGACGCGCTCGTCGGATCCGGCCATCCTGCTCTATACCTCCGGCACCACCGGCGCGCCCAAGGGCGCCCTGCTGCCGCACAGCGCGCTGATCGGCAACCTGCCCGGCTTCGTGGCCTCGCAGGACTGGTTTCCGCGGCCCGCCGACGTGTTCTGGTCGCCGGCCGACTGGGCCTGGACCGGCGGCATGATGGATGCGCTGCTGCCCACGCTGTATTTCGGCCATCCCATCGTCGGCACCCGCGGCCGCTTCTCGGTCGAGCGGGCGTTCGAGCTGATGGAGCGCTACCAGGTCACCAACACCTTCCTGTTCCCGACCGCGCTCAAGATGATGATGAAAGCGGTGCCCGAGCCCCGCAATCGCTATCAGCTGGCCCTGCGCTCGATCATGAGCGCCGGCGAAAGCGTCGGCGAGACCGTCTTCGAGTGGTGCCAGTCCGCCCTGGGCGTGACGCCCAACGAGATGTTCGGCCAGACCGAGATGAACTACGTGGTCGGCAACAGCCAGAAGCGCTGGCCGGCCAAGCCGGGCAGCATGGGCCGGCCCTACCCGGGCCATCGGGTCGCGGTGCTGGACGACGCCGGTCAGCCGGTGGCGGCCGGAGAAACCGGCGAAATCGCCGTCAATCGCTACGATATCCACGGTTATCCCGACCCGGTCCTGTTCCTGGGCTACTGGCGCAACGAGGCCGCCACCCAGGCCAAGTTCAAGGGCGACTGGTGCCTGACGGGCGACCTGGCGCGGATCGACGCAGACGGCTACCTGTGGTACGCCGGCCGCGCCGACGACGTGTTCAAGTCGTCCGGCTATCGCATCGGTCCTGGTGAAATCGAAAGCTGCCTGATCGGCCACCCCGCGGTGGCCAATGCCGCCGTGGTGCCCAAACCGGACGCCGAGCGCGGCGCGGTGGTCAAGGCCTACGTGGTGCTGACACCCGAATTCGCCCAACGCGACCGCAACGACATCATCGAGAACCTGCAGGAACACGTGCGCGAACGCCTGGCGCCCTACGAATACCCAAAGGAAATCGAGTTCGTCGAAGAACTGCCCATGACCACCACCGGTAAAATCCAGCGTCGCATCCTGCGCCAGCGCGAAGAAGAACGCGCGCGGGCGTCCAGGCCCCAATGACGCGGGCGGGTCCGCCAGGGACCCGCCGCATCCGGAGACAGGGCATGCCCATTTACCAGCTCGACGACCTCATTCCCCGCATCGATCCCGCCGCCTACGTGGCCGACAGCGCCGACATCATCGGCAATGTCACGCTGGAAGCCGGCGTCAGCATCTGGTCGCACGTCTCGATCAGGGGCGACAACGACGCCATCCTGATCCGCCAGGGCACCAATATCCAGGAAGGCAGCGTGCTGCACGTGGATACCGGCTGTCCCATGACCATCGGCCCCAACGTCACCGTGGGCCACCAGGCCATGCTGCACGGCTGCACCATCCACGAAGGCGCGCTGGTGGGCATGCAGGCGATCGTGCTGAACAATGCCGTGATCGGCCGCAATTGCCTGATCGGCGCGGGCGCCATCATCCCCGAAGACCGGGTGATTCCTGACAATTCCCTGGTCATCGGCATCGGCAAGATCGTGCGCGAGCTGTCCGACGAGGAAATCGCCAATCTGCACAAGAACACCGCCCACTACGTGGCGCGCGGCCAACACTACAAGACGGCCTTGAAGCGGCTGGCCTGACATTGCCGCCGGGAACGCCCCGGCAAGGGCCTACACCCCTGTCGCCGGCAGGGGGAATCGGCCGTCCGATCGGCTAACATTCCCCCATGACCGATCAGCTCAAGAAATACCTCCTCGAAGACCGCAGCGTCCGCGTCCAAGCGGTGCGCCTCACGGATACCTGGAAGGCCGTCCAGGCCAACCACGACTACCCGCCCGCCATCACCCACTTGCTGGGGGAACTGGTGGCGGCCTCCACCCTGCTGGCCGCCAACATCAAGTTCGACGGCTCGCTGGTACTGCAGATCCAGGGCGACGGCCCGATCGCGCTGCTGGTGGTGGAATGCCGTTCCGACCTCAGCCTGCGCGCCACCGTGAAAGTGCGCGAAGGCCATGACGTGCCGGCCGACGGCGACATGCAGAGCCTGCTCAACCCCGGCGGCAATGGCCGCTTCATCGTGGTGCTGGATCCGCAGCACAAGGTGCCCGGACAGCAGGCCTACCAGGGCATTGTGCCGCTGGAAGGCGATACCGTCGCCGAGGCCCTGCAGCACTATATGAAGGCCTCCGAGCAGCTGGACACCCGCTTGTGGCTGGCAGCGGACGGCGAACACGCCGCCGGCATGCTGATCCAGCGCCTGCCCTACCACGGCGGCGCGGATGCGCCGGCCCTGACCGAGCAGGCCGCCGCCGAGACCTGGGACCGCGCCTCGGCGCTGGCCGCCACGCTCAAGCGCGAGGAACTGCTGGCCACCGATATCGACACCCTGATCCACCGCCTGTATTGGGAAGAGACGCTGGTGGCGTTCGACCCGCAGGCGGTGCGCTGGCACTGTCCCTGCACCCGCGAGCGCGTGGCCAACATGCTGCGCTCGCTGGGCGAGGACGAGGTCAAGGACATCCTGGCCGAACGCGGCCAGGTCGACGTGTCCTGCGATTTCTGCGGCAAACCGTATGCCTTCGACGCGGTCGACTGCGCCGCCCTGTTCACCTCCAGCCCGCCCACCGCGGACGGCACGCCGCCGACGGTGCACTGACGTCCCCGGCAGCCCCCTCGGCTTGCACGCATCGACAGGCGGTCATGCCCGCGCCACACTGGCCGGCCATGACCGCCTTTTTCTTACCCCGCCGTTCCTTGCCTTCGTCCTTTGCGCCGGGCGCTGCAAGGCCTCGTGTGCCGCAACGCGGCGCCGCCGCGCTCGAATTCACGCTGGTCATGGCCGTGCTGCTGTCGGTGGCGGCGCTGGTGGCCGACGCGGCGCGCTGGCAGGTGACACGCCAGGTCGCCCATCTCGCCTTGATGGAAGCCGCCCGCGCAGGCAGCACCGGCCACGCCGATCCTACCCGCATCCGCGACGCCTTCCTGAGGGCGCTGCGGCCACTGCATGTCGGCCCGCAGGGCGAGACCGCCGGGCGCCGGCTGGCCCGCAGCCAGGAACGTATCGCCGCGCGGATGGGCACGGTGCCATGGCGCATCGAAATCCTGCAGCCCGATATCTTCCGCGCCAACATACTCAGGCTGCGGCTGACCTACCTGTACCAGCCATTGCTACCGCCGCTACGGACGCTGCTGGCGGGCCTGGCGGAAAACGACGGCAGCTACGCCGCCGCCGCGCGCGCGCGGGGCCTGGCGCCCATCAGCATCGAACTCGAAATGGAAATGCACAGCAAGCCGGCGGACTGGCTTGCCGGTCCGCCGTATCCGGCGGGCGTGGTGCAGGGGGTATGCCGCAGCCTGCGCTGCCCGTGAATGGGCAGCTTTTGGATGCGATCAGTGCCGGGAGGAGGAGCCGGCGTTGCCGCCGGAGGCCCCCGTAGCCGGCCGCGCGGCGGGCCTGGGGGGCGTGGCGGGCGCGCTGGCGCGGGTGGGCGTGGCGGGCCGCGCCGCGGCATCGGTCGCCAATGAAGCGCCGCCCGCGGGCGGCTGGGTGTTCTGGGGCAGGATATGCACGAAGACTTCGCCTTCGCGCATCATGCCCAGTTCGCCCCGGGCCCGTTCCTCGATGGCGCCGGAACCGTTGTCCAGGTCGCGGACTTCGGCTTCCAGCGCGGCGTTGCGCGCGCGCAGGCCTTCGTTGGTCTCGCGCTGCGCCGCCACCTGGCGTTGCAGGTCCCAGACCTTGAACCAGCCGCCCTTACCCAGCCAAAGCGGGTATTGGATCAGCCCTACCAGCACGAACAGCACCAGGAACAACAGGCGCATACGCGGGAACCCTCAGCAGTCGTGGCGCTAACAGGGCCGCGGCGCGTGCCGCGGCCCGCTTACGTTAACGCAAGTTGTAGAAGGCTTCCAGACCGGGGTACGACGCCACTTCGGCCAGTTCTTCCTCGATGCGCAGCAGCTGGTTGTACTTGGCCATGCGGTCCGAACGCGACAGCGAGCCGGTCTTGATCTGCATGGCATTGGTGGCCACGGCGATGTCGGCGATGGTCGAGTCCTCGGTTTCGCCCGAACGGTGCGAAACGACGGCGGTGTAGCCGGCGCGCTTGGCCATTTCGATGGCGGCGAAGGTCTCGGTCAGGGTGCCGATCTGGTTGATCTTGATGAGGATCGAGTTGGCCACGCCCTTCTGGATGCCTTCGCGCAGGATCTTGGTGTTGGTGACGAACAGGTCGTCGCCCACCAGCTGCACCTTCTTGCCGAGCTGGTCGGTCAGCAGCTTCCAGCCTTCCCAGTCGTTTTCGGCCATGCCGTCCTCGATCGAGATGATCGGGTACTTGTCGCACCAGGTGGCCAGCAGGTTGGTAAATTCCTGCGAGGACAGCGAGATGCCGCCTTCGCCGGCCAGGGTGTACTTGCCGTCGCGGTAGAACTCGGAGCTGGCGCAGTCCAGGCCCAGGGCGATCTGCGTGCCCGGCTCGTAGCCGGCTTCGGTGATGGCCTTCAGGATCAGCTGGATCGCGGCTTCGTGGCTGGCCACGTTGGGGGCGAAACCGCCCTCGTCGCCCACCGCGGTGGACATGCCCTGGCCGTGGATCAGCTTCTTGAGCATGTGGAAGACTTCGGCGCCCCAGCGCAGGGCCTCGCGGAAGCTGCCCGCGCCCACCGGCAGGATCATCAGTTCCTGCAGGTCAAGGGTGTTGTTGGCGTGCGCGCCGCCGTTGATGACGTTCATCATCGGCACGGGCATGCTCATGGGGCCGCTGCCGCCGAAATAGCGGTACAGCGACAGGCCGGACTCGTCGGCGGCGGCGCGGGCCACGGCCATCGAGGCGGCCAGGATGGCGTTGGCGCCCAGGCGTTCCTTGGACTCGGTGCCGTCCAGCTCGATCAGGGTGCGATCGACGAAGGTCTGCTCCTGGGCGTCCAGGCCCATCAGCGCTTCCGAGATTTCGGTATTGAGGTTCTCGACAGCGCGCAGCACGCCCTTGCCGAGATAGCGGCCCTTGTCGCCGTCGCGCAGCTCGATGGCTTCGCGGGCGCCGGTGGACGCGCCCGACGGCACGGCCGCGCGGCCCATGGCGCCGGACTCCAGCAACACGTCACATTCGACGGTCGGGTTGCCGCGCGAATCCAGGATCTCGCGGCCGATGATATCGACAATTGCACTCATGACTTTACATTCCCTGAACGATAAACATATTCATCACGGCCGCGCCTTCGCGGGCATTGCGGGCGCGTCGGTACTGCCAGGAGTCGTAGAAGGCCTGGGCCGCGGCCATGGACGGAAACTCCATGACGACGGTGCGGCCGGGCTCACGCCCCTCGAGGTGCCGGGATTCGCCGCCGCGCACCAGGATCTTGGCATCGTACGCGCGCATGGCGAGCGTGGACAGACGCTTGTAATCCTCGTACTGCGCGGGCTTGGTCACTGTGACGTCGGCGATGAGATAGGCACTCATGGGGTTCCTTCAGGGCAGTTGCGTTGATGGGGTCGCGGCGCCGGACCGCATGACACAGGCAGTGTCGCGCAACACGGTCGCGCCGTGCCTGTCCGATGCTAAGTGGTTGTATCCGAAAGCAGCGCCGCGGCGCGGGGCCGCGGCGCATTGTCCGCCAGGAGCGACGGCGGGAACAAGGCCGGCGGCCCGGGCGGCGCAGATGCGCGGCTCGGTGCCGCCGGCCTGCATTACGCCCCCTGGCCGCGGCGAGCCTTCTGCTCGATGGCGGCGCGGATGTAGCTGGAGAACAGCGGGTGGCCGTCACGCGGGGTGGACGTGAACTCCGGGTGGAACTGGACGCCGACGAACCAGGGGTGGTCGGGCAGTTCCATGATTTCCGGCAGGTTCTCGGTCGGGGTGCGCGCGCTGATCACCATGCCGGCCTCTTCCAGGCGCGGCACATAGACGTTGTTGACTTCGTAACGATGGCGGTGGCGTTCGTTGACTTCGTCGCCGTAGATCGACTGGGCGCGGGTGCCCGGCTTGATCGGCACGCGCTGCGCGCCCTTGCGCATGGTGCCGCCCAGGTCGGACGAGTTGTCGCGCTTCTCGACCTTGCCTTCGCGGTCCATCCATTCGGTGATCAGGGCCACCACGGGATGCGGCGCCGACGGATCGAACTCGGTGCTGTTGGCGCCGCCCAGGCCGGCCACGTGGCGCGCGAATTCGATCACGGCCAGCTGCATGCCCAGGCAGATGCCCAGGTACGGCACGCCGTTTTCACGGGCGTAGCGGATGGCGGCGATCTTGCCTTCGGTGCCGCGCTTGCCGAAGCCGCCCGGCACCAGGATGGCGTCCAGGTGCTTGAGCTGGTCGGTGCCGCGGGTTTCGATGTCTTCGGAATCGATGTACTCGATGTTGATCTTCGAGCGCGTGTGGATGCCGGCGTGCACCAGGGCTTCGGTCAGCGACTTGTACGACTCGGTCAGGTCGACATATTTGCCGACCATGCCGATGGTGAGCTGGTGTTCGGGGTGTTCGAGCGCATCGACCAGGTTGTCCCACATGGACAGGTCGGCCGGCGGCGGGGTCAGGCCCAGCGCTTCGCAGACGATGTTGTCCACGCCCTGCTTGTGCAGCATGGCCGGGATCTTGTAGATCGAGTCGGCGTCCCACACCGAGATGACGGCATCCAGGGGGACGTTGGAGAACATCGAGATCTTGGCGCGCTCGTCGTCCGGGATGGGACGGTCGGCGCGGCACAGCAGCGCGTTCGGGTAGATGCCGATTTCGCGCAGCTTCTGCACCGAGTGCTGGGTCGGCTTGGTCTTGAGTTCGCCGGCGGAAGCAATGAACGGCACCAGCGTCAGGTGCACGAAGGCGGCATTGTTGCGGCCCATGCGCAGGCTCATCTGGCGCGCGGCTTCCAGGAAGGGCAGCGATTCGATGTCGCCCACGGTGCCGCCGATCTCGACGATGGCGACGTCGGTGTTGCCGTTCCAGGCGGCGTCGGCGCCCCGGGCGATGAAGTCCTGGATCTCGTTGGTGATGTGCGGAATGACCTGGACGGTCTTGCCCAGGTAGTCGCCCCGGCGCTCCTTGCGCAGCACCGATTCGTAGATCTGCCCGGTGGTGAAGTTGTTCACCTTGTGCATGCGGGCGGACACGAAACGCTCGTAGTGGCCCAGGTCCAGGTCGGTCTCGGCGCCGTCTTCCGTGACGAACACCTCACCGTGCTGGAACGGGCTCATGGTGCCCGGATCGACGTTGATGTAGGGATCGAGCTTGAGCATGGTGACCTGCAGACCACGCGACTCGAGGATGGCGGCAAGCGACGCAGCGGCGATGCCCTTGCCCAGGGAAGACACCACTCCGCCGGTGACAAATACGTATTTGGTCATCGTAATAAGCGCCCGGGACGAGCGGGCGCGTGCGGGAAATTTGGATTATAGCCGGGAGGCGGAACTTGTCTGGGTTTTCCCCTAGCGGGCCAGGCGTAACATTTGGCTGCACTCGCGCGCAAGACCGAAATGCCGTGACGGCGGCCTTCATGCTATGGTCGTCCCCGATTTTCTCGTCCCGAGGCCCACCTGCCGATGAACCTTCCGACCGCACACCCGAACGCGCTGGCCAGGCGCCTGACCACGGCCGCCGTCGGCCTGCAGTTGCTGGGCGCCATCCTGGTCCAGCTCTATCTGATAAGCGCCGGACCGCTGGCCGCGCTGACGCGCGAGGCGTTTGCCCGGCCCGACATGGTGGCGAGCACGGTCGTGAACATCGTCGCCGGCTGCATCCTGGTCGGCCTGACCACCTGGGGCGCCACGCAGCGCTGGCTGCGCCGGCACAACGCGGGCGGCGTCGACCGCCCGGGCAGGATGGTGGCCGTGCTGCTGGCGGTCTCGCTGGTGCTGTTCGTGCTGATCTCGACCGGGCTGGCGTTGCTGAATCACGGTTTCTACGCGCTCATCGTCAGGCACAAGGAATGGGTGGATCAGGCCTTCGGCTATTACGGCGCCCGCCGCATGCTGCTGATGGCCCTGCCGCCCAAGCTGTGCGCCATCCTGCTCACCATCCTGGGCAGCTGGCTGGCGGTGCGCATCGCGGCCTGGAGCGTCACGCCCGTCGCCGCCACGCAGGCGCCGTTCCTGCCGCGGCGCCACGCCGCGTGGATCGCCGCGCTGACGCTGCTGCTGTGGCAGTTGCACGTCGCGCTGGTGATCGGCCTGTACTTTATGAGCGATGCGGGATCGGCCGGCATGCTGGAACACGCGATCGGCTACTGGATAGTGCCCGCGTTGCTGCTGGCGCTGGCTGCATGGGTCTGCCTGCGCAGCCTGCCGCAAGCGCTCGGCGCGGCCGGCATGGGCCGCGCCATCGCCCACGGCACCTTCGCCTTCTGGCTGACCCAGGTGCTGGGAATCGGCCTGGCGCTTTTGATCATCTGGTCCATGACCTGGAGCCAGTTGATGCGCACAGCCGCGTCGTACACGACCTCGGTGGTGTCGGTGCTGATCTATAGCGTGCTGCTGGTGCTGAGCTGCTATCTCGGCGCCCGGCTGTTCTACCGCCGCCGGACGCCGCCGAAGAGCGCCTCGGCCTGAGCGTGAGCGCCGCGCGAAGGCGCAATGCCGCAAGCGCAATGACAAAAGGCCCCAACGGGGCCTTTTGTCATTGCAGGACGCGACCGTCAGATCGCCGCGGTGCGGCGTTCCAGCCAGGCCAGGGCTTCACCCTCGACCAACGGCGACAGGCGCTCGAACACGGTCTTGTGATAGTCGTTCAGCCACGCGATTTCATCCGCGCGCAGCAGCGACGGTTCGATGCAGCGCGTGTCGATCGGGCACAGCGTCAGCGTCTCGAAACACAGGAACTCGCCCAGTTCGGACGTCAGCCAGGCGCGGTTGGCCACCAGGTTCTCGATGCGCACGCCCCAGCGGCCGGGACGATAGATGCCGGGTTCGTTGGAGGTGATCATGCCCGGTTCCATCGCCGTGTGCGGGCCGGGGGCCGCGCGATAGGAGATGACCTGCGGGCCTTCGTGCACGTTCAGGAAATAGCCCACGCCGTGGCCGGTGCCGTGGCCATATTCGGCGCCGCCCTCCCAGATCGGGGCGCGCGCGATGGCGTCCAGCATCGGCGACGGCGTGCCGCGCGGGAACGAGGCGCGCGACAGCGCGATCATGCCCTTGAGCACCAGCGTGAAGTCGACCTTCTGGTCGGCGCTGGGCGCGCCCACCGCGACCACGCGGGTGATGTCGGTGGTGCCGCCCAGGTACTGGCCGCCCGAGTCGATCAGCAACAGGCCGTCGCCCTCGATGGTGGCGTGCGACTCGGCCGTGGCGCGGTAGTGCGGCATGGCGCCGTTGGCGTTGAAGCCAGCGATGGTGGCGAAGCTGGGGCAGACGTAATCCGGGCGGCGCGCGCGGGCGGCGGTGATCTGCTCGTCGATGGTCAGCTCGGTGATGCGCTGGTTGCCCAGCGCGCCTTCGAACCAGGCGAAGAACTCGCACAGGGCGGCGCCGTCCTGCGCCATGGCGTGGCGCACGTTGGCCAGCTCGGCGTCGGTCTTGCGCGACTTGAGCAGCGTGGACGGGTTGATGGCCTCGACACGCGGCACGGCGGGGTCCATCGCGTGGAACACGCCGCAGGTGACGCGGGCCGGGTCGATCAGCAGCTTCTGGTCCAGTTCCAGCGAGGCCAGCGCGTCGGCGGCCTGGGCGTAATCGGCCACTTCGACGCCATCGGCGGCCAGCGTGGCGCGCAGCGCGGCGTCGATCTTGCCGTCGGCCACGAACAGCGTGGCGTGGTCCAGGCCGATCAGGGCGTGGCCGACGAACACCGGGTTGTAGTCGACGTCGGCGCCGCGCAGGTTCAGGAGCCAGGCGATGTCATCGAGCGTGCTGATGAAATGCACATCGGCGCCGTGGGCGCGCATGGCGGCGCGCACCTGGGCCAGTTTGTCGGCGCGCGCGACACAGGCCTGCGGCGCCACGTGTTCGTAGATCGCGGCCGACGGCAGGCCGGCGCGGTCCGTCCAGATGTCGTCCAGCAGGTCGGCGCGGATTTCCAGCGCGGCGCCGGACGTGGCGGCGGCCGCCGACAGCGCGCGGAACGCGGCCAGGCCCAGCACCTGCCCATCGACGCCGATGACGTCGCCGGCGCGGGTGTTGGCGGCCAGCCAGTCCACATGGCCCGGCGTGGTGGCGACGGCGATCTTCATCAGCTGCACGCCGGTGCCGGCCAGTTGCGCCTCGGCCTGCACCCAATAGCGGCTGTCGACCCACAACCCGGCGAAATCGGCCGTCACGACCAGCGTGCCCACCGATCCCGTGAAACCCGACAGCCAGCGCCGGCCCTGCCAGCGCGCCGGCAGGTACTCGGACAGGTGCGGATCCGAGGACGGCACGATATAGGCGGACAGGCCGCGGCGGCGCATGGCCTGCCGCAGTTGGGCGATACGGGTGTCGGTGCTGGACATGGGTTTCCTTAGCGCAACATGAAGGACATGGCGGCCAGGCTGTTCAGGGTGCGGATGGCGGCCTGCATGCTGTCCGTGGTGAACCGCAGCGTCACGCCGTCCACGCGCTCCAGCGTGGGCCACATGCAGAACAGGTCGGCCAGGGCCGACGACTGCGTCTGCAACCGGCATTCTATAGGGGCGGGGATGCGGAACGGAACCGCCTTTCCACCGCTGGGCCGCCCCGAGGTGGAAACGCCCCCCTGGGGGGAAGCAAGCCCGCCTTGCGGGCGCGGCGTGGGGGTCGTTCCCTTCACGTTGCGCACCGCGGTCTCGGCGGCGGCGGCAATGGCCCGCCGCGAGGCCGCCGGCGACAGCGTCACGCCGCTGCCCTGGCCATGCGCCACCTTGGTCTGCACCCACTGGGCGCCGGGGAACAGGTCGGTGGTCTCGGCGATGAACACGTCGTCGCCGGTGGCCAGGATGACGGGCACGCCCATTTCACCGGCCAGCGCGCCGTACAGGCCGGCCTCGCCCAGTTCCATGCCGTTGATGAAGACGCGCGCGAAGGCGAAGCTGTTGATGGTGTGCGCCAGGATGCCGCGGCCCTGCGAGCGCGAGTGGTAGCCGATCATGAAGACGGCGTCGCAGCCCTCTTCCAGGCCGCCCATCATGCCCAGGTAGCGCGGCTTGCCCAGCACCAGGCGGGCGCGTTCGTCGATGCCGTCCGGCAGCAGGTTGCGGAAACCGCCGTGCGAATCGTTGACCAGGATCTCTTCGGCGCCGCCGGCGATGGCGCCCTGCACGGCGGCGTTGGCCTCGGCCGTCATCCAGGTGCGGGCGCGCTCGTATTCGCCGTTGCCGGCGCGCACTTGTTCGGCGTGGAAGACGCCGGCGACGCCTTCGATATCGGTGGAAATCAGGATCTTCATGGAGTGTGCCTTCGTAGGATTCAGAATTCGGTGTCGGCCAGCCATTGGCGCCAGTCGGGCGCGGCCTCGCGGATGGCGGCGCGGTGATGGCCGTCGCGGCCGCGCACGCCCTCGGCCTGCCACAGCGCGGCGATAATGGCCTGCTCGCAGGCCTCGGCCGCCGCCTCGAACAGCGGATCGATGCGGGTCTCGTGCAGCATGGCGATGGCCGGCATCGGCCGCTCGGCCTGTTGCGGCACGGTGTATGCGGTGGAGAACGCCAGCGCGATGTCGCCGCTGCCATGGCCGAACACCGAGCCGGTGCGGGCCAGGCCGGCGCCGGCGCGCAGCGACAGGCGGCGCAGCTGGCGCGCGTCGAGCGGCGCGTCGGTGGCCACCAGCAGGATGATAGACCCCTTCTCCGGCACGATGGCGGCGTTCTCGCCGGCCTGCGCCAGGCCGCGGTCCAACTGGTCCGCCAGCCGCCGGCCAAAGGGCCGGCCCGCCACCGTCAGGTTGGGCAGGCGGCCAAAATTGGCCAGCACCAGCGCGCCCACGGTATGGCGCAGGCCCGGCTGGATCGAGGCCACGCGCGAGGCTGAGCCGATGCCGCCCTTGAAGGAAAAGCACGACATGCCGCGGCCGGCGCCGACCGCGCCCTGCGCCATGCGCTTGTCCGCGGCGGCCAGCGCCTGGGCGTAGTGCGACTCCTGCACCGCCATGGCCTGGATGTCATTCAGGTAGCCGTCGTTGCATTCGAAGACCAGCGGATTGACCGTCGACATGCCGCGGCCGATCTCGGGCGTGGCCGCCACCGCCGCGCGGATCTGGGCGTTGGCCACGGTGCCCACGCCGAAGGTGTTGGTCAGCGCGATCGGCGTTTCCAGCACGCCCAGTTCCTGCACCTGGACCAGGCCGGTGCTCTTGCCGAAGCCGTTCAGCACCGTGGCGGCCGCCGGCACCTTGTCCAGGAACGGGTTGCCGCCGTGCGGACGCAGCACGGTCACGCCGGTCTGCAGCGCGCCATCGTCCAGCGTGCAGTGGCCGACGCTGATGTCGCCCACGTCGCAGATCGAATCGAGCGGGCCGGCGTCCAGCTTGCCGATGCGGGGTTGGTCGAACGCTTGTTTTTCCATGCTTGTCGCTGCGTGTCGCCACGCTCCAGAATGCAAAATGCCGCCGTCCCGCGCGACCGTGGCGCGCGCCGCGAGGCGGGCGCCCGGACGCGGGCGGCGGCAAGGGGATCGATGGGGCGCGCCGCGCCCCGAAGGGCGGCCGGCGCGGCGGCCATCATCCGCTTGGCGGTTACTTGCGGTCGATCTTGGGATCGAGCGCGTCGCGCAGGCCGTCGCCCAGCAGGTTGAACGCCAGCACGGTCAGGAAGATCGCCAGCGCCGGGAAGATCGCCACATGCGGCGCGATCACCATGTCGGCGCGCGCCTCGTTCAGCATCGCGCCCCACTCCGGCGTGGGGGGCGATGCGCCCATGCCCAGGAACGACAGGCTGGCCGCGGTGATGATCGAGGTGCCGATGCGCATCGTGCCGTACACCACGATCGGCGAGATCGTGCCGGGCAGGATGTGGCGCATGATGATGGTCCAGTCGGACGCGCCCACGCTCTTGACCGCCTCGACGTAGGTCATCTGCTTGATCGACAGCGTGTTGCCGCGCACCAGGCGGGCGAACGCCGGCACGCTGAACACGGCCACGGCCACGATCACGTTGACCATGCTCGAGCCCAGGATCGCGACCACGCCGATGGCCAGCAGCATGCCGGGGAACGCCAGCAGCACGTCGGAGATACGCATCGTGATGCGTTCCCACCAGCCTTCGTAGTAGCCGGCCATCAGGCCCATGAAGGTGCCGACGATGGCGCCCATGGCGACGGACAGGAAGCCGGCGGCCAGCGAGATGCGCGCGCCCATGATGATGCGGCTGAAAATGTCGCGGCCCAGCGAATCCACGCCCAGCCAGTGCGTCCAGGACGGACCGGCGTTGAGCGCGTCGTAGTCGAAGAAGTTCTCCGGGTCGAACGGCACGATCCAGGGGGCCAGGATCGCCACCACGACCAGCAGCAGGACGAAGACGCCGGCGCCCACGGCCAGCTTCTGCTTCTTGAACTTGCGCCAGAACTCGGTGGCGGGCGTGCGCACGTCGTTCTTGGGCACGGCGGCGGCAACGGTTGCGGCGGGTGTCGTATTGCTCATGGCCGCCTCACTTGTAACGGATGCTGGGATTGATGACGCCGTAGAGCACGTCGACAATCAGGTTGATCAGGATGAATTCCAGCGAGAACAGCAGCACCAGGCCCTGGATCACCGGATAGTCGCGCTGGGTCACGGCGTCGACCAGCAGGCGGCCGAGGCCGGGCCAGTTGAACACCGTCTCGACCACGATCGAGCCGCCCAGCAGGAAGCCGAACTGCAGGCCCATCATGGTGACGACAGGAATCAGCGCGTTGCGCAGCGCGTGCTTGATGACCACGCGGCGCTCGCTCAGGCCCTTGGCCCGGGCGGTGCGCACGAAGTCTTCCTGCACCACTTCAACGAAGGACGCGCGGGTGAAGCGCGCCATCACCGCGGCCACGGCCGCGCCCAGCGTGATGGACGGCAGGATGTAGTGTTTCCAGCTGGAGGCGCCCACGGTCGGCAGCCAGCCCAGGTTCACGGAGAAGATCTGCATCAGCATCATGCCCAGCGCGAACGCGGGGAACGAGATGCCGGACACCGCCAGCGTCATGCCGAGGCGGTCGGGCCAGCGGTTGCGCCACACGGCCGACACGATACCGATGATCATGCCGAAGGTGACGGACCAGACCATGCTCGCGATGGTCAGCCACAGCGTGGGCATGAAGCGATCGGCGATTTCGGTCGAGACGGGACGCTTGGTACGCAGCGAGGTACCCAGGTCGCCTTGCAACATGTGGCTGAAGTAGCGCACGAATTGCTGCGGCAGGGGCAGATCCAGCCCCAGTTCCTTGCGCACCAGTTCGACGGTCTGCTGGTCGGCCTCCTGGCCCGCGGCCAATCGCGCCGGGTCGCCCGGAAGCATGTGCACAAACAGGAACACGACCACGGCCACCAGCAGCAGCGTGGGGATCATGCCCAAAAGACGTTTGACGATGTAGGTCAGCATTGAAATTCCTGCAACATCGGCGGGGACACCGCGTCCCCGCCGTATGTGGCCTTGCAAGGGGCCGAACGGCCCCGTGAGTTACCGCCGCGCGATTACTGCTTCAGGTCGATGTCGCCGAACCAGAACGAGGTGTCCGGTTCCACGTACACGCCCGACAGGTTCTTCGACTTGACGTACAGGTTGTTCTGGGTCACCAGGAAGGCCCACGGGGCGTCCTTCCAGATGGTTTCCTGAACGTTCTTGTAGATCTCGGTCTTCTTGGCGCGGTCGGTCGTGGCCAGGGCTTGCTGGATGCCGTCGTCAACCGACTTGTTCGAGTAGTACGACACGTTGTTGAGCACCGGCGGGAAAGCCGCGGTGGTCAGCAGCGGACGCAGGCCCCAGTCGGCTTCGCCGGTCGAGGACGACCAGCCGGCGTAGTACATGCGGACCTTGGCGTCTTCAGGCTTTTGCACCTGTTGGACGCGCTGCACGCGCTGGCCCGATTCCAGCACTTCCACCGACACCTTGATGCCGACTTGCGCCAGTTGCTGCTGCAGGAACTGCACCACCTTCACCGAGGTGCCGTCGTTGTAGGCGGACCAGAGCTGGCTTTCGAAGCCGTTGGGGTAGCCGGCTTCGGCCAGCAGGGCCTTGGCCTTCTTGATGTCGTACGGCCACGGGCCGGTCTTGTGGGCGAAGTCCACGCCTTGCGGCACGACGCCATCGACGATGGTGGCGTAGCCCGAGAAAGCGACCTTGGCCAGGGCTTCCTTGTTGATGGCGTAGTTGATGGCTTCACGCACCTTGACGTTGTCGAACGGCTTTTGCTGCGTGTTCATCGACAGGTAGCGGGCCATGATCGAGTTCTTGTGGTCGACCACATCCAGCTTGTCGTTCTTGGACAGCACGGCGGCCTGCTCGAACGGCACCGGGAAAGCGAATTGCGCTTCGCCCGTCTGCACCACGGCGGCGCGGGTGTTGTTGTCGGTCACGGTGCGGAAGGTCAGGGTGTCGACCTTCGGGTAGCCCTTCTTCCAGTAACCGTCGAACTTCTTGACCTTCAGGTATTCGGCCGGTTTCCATTCGACGAATTCGAACGGGCCGGTGCCGACCGGGTGGAAGCCGATTTCCTTGCCGTACTTGGCCAGCGCGGCCGGCGAGATCATCATGGCGGCCGGGTGGGCCAGCGCGTTGATGAAGGCCGAGAACGGCTTCTTCAGCGTGATCTTGACGGTCAGCGGGTCGACCACTTCGGTCTTCTCGATGACGCTGAACTGGATGTAGCGCGACAGGCGGTTGTCGGGGTTGGCCGGACGGTCGAAGTTGATCTTGACGGCTTCGGCGTTGAACGGCGTGCCGTCATGGAACTTGACGCCATCGCGCAGCTTGAAGGTGTACACCAGGCCATCTTCGCTGACGGTGTAGTCGGTGGCCAGCACCTTCTGGACCTTCAGGTCCTTGTCGAACTCGAACAGGCCTTCGTAGTAGGCCTTGCCGGCCGCCTGGTTCAGCGTGCTGTTGGTGTTGTACGGATCGAGCGTTTCCAGCGCGATGGAGACGGCAAACGTCACGTCCTTGGCAGCATGCGCCAGCGGCGAGGTGAGCACGCCGAAGGCCACCGCGGCGGCGGCCATCAGCTTGGTGGGGCGCAGAACTTTCATCATTGCAACTCCTGGTTCCGTGAGGAATTAGGGGGTTTGGTGGAAGAAAAACAAGTACGACAACTGACTCAATACGCTCCGCCGACCGCATGGCGGGCGACGAAGTGATCGGTTCCTACCTGTACCAGCGGTTGCACCACCGGCTCGTCGCCGAGCTTGCGGATCGGGCTGGGGATTTCATCGGACAGCAAGGTGCGCTTCATGTGGCGGCGCGCCGGATCGGCGATCGGCACGGCCGCCATCAGCTTCTTGGTGTACGGGTGCTGCGGGTTCTCGAAAATGGCCCGGCGCGGGCCGATCTCGACGATCTGCCCCAGGTACATCACGGCCACGCGATGGCTGACGCGCTCGACCACGGCCATGTCGTGAGAAATGAACAGGAACGAAATGCCCATGTCGCGCTGCAGGTCGATCAGCAGGTTGACGATCTGCGCCTGGATCGACACGTCCAGCGCCGACACCGATTCGTCCGCGATCACGACCTTGGGGTTCAGGGCCAGGGCGCGCGCGATACAGATGCGCTGGCGCTGGCCGCCGGAGAATTCATGCGGATAGCGCTGCGCCATCTCGGGCGGCAGGCCGACGCGCTCGAGCAGTTCGGCCACGCGCCGCTCAGCCTCCTTGCCCTTGGCCACGCCGTGCACCAGTAGCGGTTCCATGATCGAGAAACCGACGGTGACGCGCGGGTCGAGCGAGGCGAACGGATCCTGGAACACGAACTGGATGTCGCGGCGCAGGGATTGCAGTTCGGATGTCTTCAGGCGCACGATGTCGCGCCCGCCGAAGCGGATCTCGCCGCCCTGGCTTTCGACCAGGCGCAGCAGCGAGCGGCCGGTGGTGGACTTGCCGCAACCGGATTCGCCCACCAGCGACAGCGTCTCGCCGGGGTACAGGTCGAAGCTGACCTTCTCGACGGCGTGCACGCGGCGCTGCACGCGGCTCAGGATGCCGCCGCGCAGGTCGAAGCGCGTCACCAGGTTGCGCACGCTCAGGATCGGCTCGCGGCGCGCGGCCGGCACTTCCTGGGTGCTGGTGGCGCCGGGTTCGGCCGCCGGTTGCGCCTTGCCGTCCACCTGCAGCAGCGGGAAACGCGCCGGCAGGTCGGTGCCCTGCATCGCGCCCAGCTTCGGCACGGCCGACAGCAGCGCCTTGGTATAGGCGTGCCGGGGCGTGGCGAACACCGATGCCGACGGGCCTTCCTCGACCTTGTCGCCGCGGTACATGACCAGCACGCGATCGGCCACTTCGGCCACCACGCCCATGTCGTGGGTGATGAACACCACGCCCATGTGCATTTCTTCCTGCAGCTGGCGGATCAGTTGCAGGATCTGCGCCTGGATCGTGACGTCCAGCGCGGTGGTGGGCTCGTCGGCGATCAGCAGCGCCGGCTTGCAGGCCAGCGCCATGGCGATCATGACGCGCTGGCGCATGCCGCCCGACAACTGGTGCGGATAACGGTCCAGCACCGACTTGGCTTCCGGAATGCGCACCTGTTCCAGCATGCGCAGAGCCTCGGCGCGCGCGGCCGCGGCGTCCATGCCCTGGTGCTCGCGGATCGATTCGGCGATCTGGTCGCCGGCCGTGAACACCGGGTTCAGGGAGGTCATCGGCTCCTGGAAGATCATCGCCATGTCGGCGCCGCGCACGTTGCGCATGGTGCGCTGGTTGGCGCCAACCAGGTCGATCACGGAACCGTTGCGCCGGCGCAGGGCCATGCGGCCCTGGGCGATGCGGCCGCCGCCATGTTCCACCAGGCGCATCAGCGCCAGCGACGTCACCGACTTGCCCGAACCCGATTCGCCCACGATGGCCAGGGTCTCGCCCCGGTCCACATGGAACGACAGGTTGCGCACGGCTTCGACCGTGCGCTCCGAACCCACGAAGCGCACCGTCAGGTCGTCGACCTGGACCACGCGGTTATCCGGCAGCGCCAGGCTGTTTGCGCGATCAACCATATCTCTAGTAATCCCCAAAACTGACAAAAACGAAGCCCGCCGCCGCTCAGCGGTAGATGGCGGTGACCGGCTTCTCGCCGACGCGGGCGTAACCGCGGTACATGCCTTCCGTGTTGAACGGCAAGGCCACATTGCCCTGGGCGTCGACGGCGACCAGGCCGCCCTTGCCGCCGATGGTGGGCAGTTTTTCCATCACGACGCGGTCCGCCGCCGCTTCCAGCGAGGCGCCGCAATATTCCATCTGGGCCGCCACGTCGTAGGCGGCGACCATGCGGATGAACATCTCGCCGGTGCCGGTGGTGGACACGGCGCAGGTCTTGTTGCTGGCGTAGGTGCCGGCGCCGATCAGCGGCGCGTCGCCGACGCGGCCGACCTGCTTGTTGGTGATGCCGCCGGTGGAGGTGGCCGCGGCCAGGTTGCCCTGCGCGTCCACCGCCACGGCGCCCACGGTGCCGAACTTCTTGTCGGAATCCAGCGGATCGGCCGGCGCCGGCTGGCCGCGCGCGACCATGGCCTGGCCGTCGTGGTCCAGCACCGCCGCTTCCGGCGTTTCGCGCTGCACGCGCAGCAACTGCTCGCGGCGCGCCTCGGTGGAGAAGTACGACGGGTCGACGATTTCCAGGCCGGCGTCCTTGGCGAAGGTTTCGGCGCCCTCGCCCACGAACAGCACGTGCTTGCTGGTTTCCATGACCTTGCGCGCGGCGAACACCGGGTTGCGCACGCAGTTGACGTTGGCGATGGCGCCCGAACGCAGCGTGGCGCCGTCCATGATGGCGGCGTCCAGCTCATGGGTGCCGGCGCTGGTGAACACGGCGCCATGGCCGGCGTTGAACAGCGGGCAATCTTCCAGGAGACGCACGGCTTCGGTGACCGCGTCCAGCGCGCTGTCGCCACGGGCCAGCACGGCCTGGCCGGCGGTCAGGATGGATTCCAGCGCGCTCAGGTATTCCTGCTCTTTCTCGGGCGACATGGCCGCGCGGGACATCGCGCCGGCGCCACCGTGAATCGCGATCACGGGTTGAATCATCGTTTACCTACTCCATGGATGAGCCACGGCATCACGGACTGGGTCACCCCAGCGGCGGCCGCGACGGAATTCTTGGCCCGATAGGCCACCGCCGCCGACAGGGCCTCGATCAGGCCCAGCGCGGCGGTTTCGGAATTGGGGATCAGCTGGCGCGTGGACACGGCGTACAGCACCACCGACGCGGTCGGCGCCAGCGGCGAGGTGGGCTTGTCAGTCAGCACCAGCACCGGCACGCCGGCCTGCTTGGCGGCGCCCGCCAGGGTCACGGTGTCGGCCAGGTAGCGCGGAAAGCCGATCGCGATGACCAGATCCTTGCTGGTCATGCGCGACATCTGGCGCGCCGCATGCGATACGCCGCCCGGACCGGCCAGCGACTCGACCGAATGCAGGTGCATGCACAGGCCGCGCTGCAGCATGCCGGCCAGGAAACCACTGGCGCCGAAGCCGATGATGAAGACGCGGTCGGCGGCCAGGATGGCCTGGACCGCCTGTTCACAGGCGGCGGCGTCCAGGCTCTGCAGGTTGCGCTGGGCGTTGCGGATGTCTTCTTCGAGCGTGGCGGCGAAGATCTGCACCGCGCTGGCCGAATGCGCCAGCTCGGTGCGCAGCTTCTCGACCGGCTCCAGCGCGGCTTCGAAGCCACGCGCCAGTTCGGCGCGGAATTGCGGATAGCCTGGCAGGTCCAGGGCGCGCGCGAACCGGTTGGCGGTCGCCACCGACACCCCCGCCGCCGCCGCGAATTCGTCGATGGTCATCGTGGCCACGCGGAACTGGTGCGCCAGGACGTACTCGGCCATCTTGTGCTGCTTGCGGCTCAGCGCGGGCTGGGCCCGGGCGATCCGATCAGCAATCGTGAGTGCGGCCTTGTTCATCGAAAGTGGGAGGGGGAGCGTAGCGGGGGTTTATGTAAATCTGTTTACACACAAATTTTAGATAAGAAAATTCATTTTCATACTAAGGGTATACCCGTGAATTTATGTAACAGTGCATCAAAAGAAACGGGGTCGGTTTGAGGTACGCTAACCGCCCTGCCCCACCCACCCTTTTCGGACTATCTCGAATGCCCGCCTGGACCTGCAAACCCCACGCCGAACTGACCCTGGCCGAGCTGTACGCCGTGCTGCGCCTGCGCTCGGAAGTCTTCGTGGTGGAACAGAATTGCGTCTTCCTCGACCTGGACGGCAAGGACCTGCTGGGGCAGACGGAACACCTGATGGCATGGGAAAACGGCGAGCTGCTGGCCTATTGCCGCCTGCTGGAACCGGCGCTCAATGACGGCCAGGCGGTCATCGGCCGCGTCATCACGGCGCCTGCGGCACGCGGCACGGGCCTGGGCCACGAGCTGATGCGCCGCGCCAAGGACGAAGTGGCGCGGCTGTGGCCCGGCGCGCCGGTCTACCTGGGCGCGCAGGCCCGGCTCAAGGGCTACTACGGCGGCCACGGCTTCGTGCCGGTGACCGACGAATACATCGAGGACGGCATCCCCCACGTCGGCATGCTGCTGCGGGAATCGGCCTGAACGGCCATCCCGCGCGCCGCCGTCCCAAATGAAAAACGCCCCTTGCGGGGCGTTATTCATGATGCCTTGGCGGCGGATTACTTGACCGCCGACACGTCCAGCTTGGCGAGCGTCTTGGACTGGATCTCGTCCACGGTGACGCCCGGCGCCGTTTCCAGCAGCTTCAGGCCCTTGTCGGTGACTTCCATCACGCCCAGGTCGGTGATGATCAGGTCGACCACGCCCACGCCCGTCAGCGGCAGGTTGCATTCGGGCAGCAGCTTGATGTCCTCGGTGCCGTCTTTCTTCTTGGCCACGTGTTCCATCAGCACGACCACGCGGCCGACACCGGCCACCAGGTCCATCGCGCCGCCCATGCCCTTGACCATCTTGCCCGGGATCATCCAGTTGGCCAGGTCGCCCTTTTCGGACACCTGCATCGCGCCCAGGATGGCCAGGTTGATCTTGCCGCCGCGGATCATCGCGAACGAGTCGGCCGACGAGAAGATCGACGAGCCGGGCAGCGTCGTGACCGTCTGCTTGCCGGCGTTGATCAGGTCGGCGTCGACCTCGGCGTCGGTCGGGAACGGGCCGATGCCCAACAGGCCGTTTTCGGACTGCAGCCAGACTTCGACGCCCTTGGGCACGTGATTGGCCACCAGGGTCGGCAGGCCGATACCCAGGTTCACGTAAAAACCGTCTTGCAGCTCGCGCGCGGCGCGCGCCGCCATTTCATCGCGGGACCATGCCATGTCGTCTTCTCCTTAGGCCGGGCGAGTGGTGCGTTGTTCGATGCGCTTTTCCGGATTGGCGTTCAGCACGATCCGGTGCACATAGATGCCGGGCAGGTGGATCTGGTCGGGGTCCAGGCTGCCGGTGTCGACGATCTGCTCGACCTCGACCACGGTGAACTTGCCGGCCATCGCCACGTTCGGGTTGAAGTTGCGCGCCGTCTTGCGGAACACCAGGTTGCCGCTGCGGTCGGCGATGTGCGCCTTGACCAGCGACACGTCCGGCACCAGCGAGCGTTCCATCACGTATTGCTGGCCGTCGAATTCGCGGATTTCCTTGCCGTCGGCGACGATGGTGCCCACGCCGGTGCGGGTGAAGAAGGCCGGGATGCCGGCGCCGCCAGCGCGCAGCTTCTCGGCCAGCGTGCCCTGCGGCGTGAATTCGAGCTCGAGTTCGCCCGACAGGTACTGGCGTTCGAATTCCTTGTTCTCGCCCACGTACGACGCGATCATCTTGCGGACCTGGCGCGTATTGAGCAGCTGGCCCAGGCCGAAGCCGTCGACGCCCGCGTTGTTGCTGACGCACGTAAGATCCTTCACGCCCGAATCGCGCAGCGCGGCGATCAGGGCCTCGGGAATGCCGCAGAGGCCGAAACCGCCGACGGCGATCATCTGGCCGTCCTTGACGATGCCTGCCAGCGCCTCCTGGGCGCTTGCAAAAACCTTGTCCATCGCTCCAACTCCTAGTTAAGGTCGAACTGAAGAGAGTCCGCCCGCCTGCCGGAACGCATGCCTCGAGGAGGCGGGCGATCCTGGGTGGACCCTGTTTTACTTGGGGCGCGGCTGCCGGTTTCGCGGCCCGGCGGCATCGCGGCGTGGCCCGATACCTGCTGGTTCGCGGCGCCGAGGGTGGCGCGCCCTGTCATTCGTATTGTGGTTCTGTCCTGGATTTTAACGGCATGGCCGGCAAATGCGGGCGCCGTTTCAAACGCCGCATTGAAGTCGGACTGCCGCCGCTCCCTTGCGCTAGGCGGCCGGCTGGAACTGCGTGGCCATTTTCGCCAGCACTTCGGGCGGCCACGGGGCGGACGTATTGGCCACGTAATCCATCCACACCAGTACGTTGCGGCCGCGGGCGTATGGGCCGCCATCATCGCCGACCTTCTCGAGCAGCAGCTCGAATTCGGCGCTGGAACGGCCGATACGCGTCACCTTGTGCGTCACGCGCACGGTCGCCGGATAGGTCAACGGGCGCAGGAAATCGCAGGATGCGTGGGCCAGGATGGCGCCGTCGTCGGCCGGCAATTCGAAGCCCGCGTCATACAGGATCTGCATGCGCGCCTCTTCCATGAGGCGGAAATACAGCGTGTTGTTGAGATGGTTCAAGGCGTCGGAATCGCCCCAACGCAAAGGCAAATCCACCTGGTGGGTATCGCCCACCGTCAGAATCCGCGCAGACAGTGTGTCCGGGTTCACCAAATACTCCTGATGGCTGAAAGAAATGCGAAGACGTGCAAGGTCTCCGCCTGCAATACAATCGCCGATAATACTTCCAGCCATATATGGAATACATACGGGGAGCTTTGCAATGTCTGAACGCGAGTCGATGGAATATGACGTGGTCGTGGTTGGCGGGGGTCCTGCCGGCCTGGCCACCGCTATCCGTCTGAAGCAGCTGGCCGCTGAAAAGAACCAGGAAATCGGCGTCTGCGTCCTGGAAAAAGGCGCCGAGCTGGGCGCCCACATCCTTTCCGGGGCGGTGATGGACCCGCTGGCGCTGACCGAACTGATTCCCGACTGGAAAGACAAGGGCGCCCCGCTCAATGTGCCCGTGACGCAGGACAAGTTCCTGTTCCTGTCCGAGAACGGCGCGCGCGCCACGCCCAACTGGCTGCTGCCGCCCTGTTTCCACAATGAAGGCAACTACATCGTCCGCCTGGGCGACGTGGTCAAGTGGCTGGGCGAACAGGCCGAGGCGCTGGGCGTCGAGATCTTCCCGGGCTTTGCCGCGGTCGAGGTGCTGTACGACGAGAACGGCGCCGTGCGCGGCGTGGCCACCGGCGACATGGGCGTGGCCCGCGACGGCAGCCACACCGCCCACTACCAGCCCGGCATGGAACTGCACGCGCGCTATACGGTGTTCGCCGAAGGCGCGCGCGGCCAGCTCGGCCGCCAGTTGATCGAACGCTACAAGCTCGACGACGGCCGCGATCCGCAGGCCTACGGCATCGGCATCAAGGAAATGTGGGAGGTCGATCCGGCCCAGTCCAAGCCCGGCCTGGTGATCCACACCGCCGGCTGGCCGCTGGACGCCGACACCTACGGCGGCTCGTTCCTCTATCACCTGGACAACAATCTGGTCGCGGTCGGCATGATCGTCGGCCTGGACTACGCCAACCCCTGGCTGTCGCCGTTCGACGAATTCCAGCGCTACAAGACCCACCCCGCCATCCGCGGCACGTTCGAAGGCGGCAAGCGCATTGCCTACGGCGCGCGCGCCATCACCGCCGGCGGCCTGCTGTCGCTGCCCAAGCTGACCTTCCCCGGCGGCGTGCTGGTCGGCTGTGAGGCCGGCTTCCTGAACGCCTCGCGCATCAAAGGCAGCCACGCCGCCATCAAGTCCGGCAAGCTGGCCGCCGAAGCCGCGTTCGACGCGCTGGTGGCCGACCGCCGCCATGACGAACTGGCCGCCTATCCGGAAGCCTTCAAGAATTCCTGGCTGCATGCCGAACTGAACAAGGCCCGCAACTTCAAGCAGTGGTTCAAGAAGGGCCGCACCGTGGCCACGCTGATGACCGGCATCGAGCAACTGGTGTTCAAGGGCAAGATGCCCTGGACGCTGCGCCACAGCAAGCCGGATCACGCCTGCCTGCAGCCGGCCTCGCAGTGCGCCCGCATCGACTATCCCAAGCCCGACGGCAAGCTGACCTTCGACAAGCTCAGCTCGGTGTTCATCTCCAACACCAACCATGACGAGAACGAACCCGTCCACCTGACGCTGAAGGATCCTTCGGTGCCGGTGCAGGTCAACCTGGCCAAGTACGGCGGCCCGGAATCGCGCTACTGTCCGGCCGGCGTCTACGAGTTCGTCAAGGACGATCACGGCGACGATCGCCTGCAGATCAACGCGCAGAACTGCGTGCACTGCAAGACCTGCGACATCAAGGACCCGACCCAGAACATCGTCTGGGTGGCGCCGCAAGGCGGCGAAGGGCCGGTCTACAGCGGCATGTAGCAGGCGCCCGGTCATGGCGGAACGCGTGCTGTTCATCGGTTGCGGCGACCTTGGCCAGCGCGCCGCGCGCCGCCTGCTGGCGCGCGGCGACGCGGTCTACGCGCTGCGCCGCCATCCACCGGCGCACGACAGCAGCGGCATCCACTGGCTGCAAGGCGACATCACCCGCCCCGACGGCCTGCCGGCCTTGCCGGCGGGCATCACCCGCGTGATCCATGTGGCCACCGCCGGCGCGCGCGATCCGGCCGCCTATCGCGGCGTGTTCGTCGACGGACTGAACCACGTGCTGGATGCGCTCGACACGAACCAGGTCGAGCGCATCGTGTTCGTGTCATCCAGCGCGGTGTATGGCGAACATCACGGCGACTGGGTCGACGAAGACACCCCGACCGCGCCCCAGGGCTTCAACGGCCGCATCCTGCTCGAGGCCGAAGCGACGCTTGCCGCGCGCGCGATCCCGCACACTACCTTGCGGTTTGCGGGCCTCTATGGTCCCGGCCGCCTGCAGTTGATCGAGCGGTTGCGCGCGGGCAAGGCCAGCGCGCCGGTCGAGCCGCCGCACTGGGCCAATCGCATCCACATCGACGACGCCGCGGCCGCCATCGCGCACGTGGCGTTGCTGCCGGAGGCATCGCCGGTCTACATCGGCTGCGACGACACCCCCCTGCCGCTGCATGAACTCTATGCCGAACTGGCGCGGATGATCGGCGCGCCTTTGCCAGCAGACGGCCCGGCGCCCGCGGGCGTGGGCAGCAAGAAGCTCAGCAACGCCCGCCTGCGCGCCAGCGGGCTGGCGCTGCAATGGCCGGACTCGCGCGCCGGCTACGCCGCGCTGCTGGCCGACAGCATGCAGGCATAGTTCGGCCGCGGCCGAATCGTCGAGGGCGCGACGCGGCGATACTGGCCTGCCCTCCACCCGCCGCGCCGCCCATGTCCACGCCTTTCCCGACCGATCCGCTGCAGGCGGTCACGCACGCCGATCCCTATCCCTATTACGCCGCCCTGGCCCGTGACCGGCCGCTGTACCGGGACGCCCGGCTGGGCCTGTGGGTGGCCAGCGCCCCGGGGACGATCCGCGACATCATGCGTCATCCCGCCGCCCGCGTGCGGCCCATGGCCGAGCCGGTGCCCAGGGGCATCGCCGCGGGACCGGCGGGCCTGCTGTTCGGCCGCTTCCTGCGGATGAACGATGGTCCGCGCCAGGCCCGTCTCAAGGCGTTGTTCCGCGCGTTCCTGGCGCGGCAGGCGCCGCTGGCGCCCGCGCCCGACTGGCCGCGGCTGGAGATGGACACCGGATCGGCCGGCGCCATCGACCGCTACCTGCATGCAGCGCCCGTTTTTGCGCAAGCCTGTGCCCTCGGACTGCCCGGCGCCGTGGCCGCAGACTGCGCGCGCGAGGTCGGCGCGTTCCTCGCCGCCCTGCCGCCGGCCGCGCCTGAAGACCGGGTCGCCGCAGGGCACACGGCCGCCGAGCGCCTCCTGGCACGGTTGGGCGCCCACCTGGACGATCACGCCGCCAGCCCGGCCTTGCGCGAGCTGCGCGGCCGGGGCGCCGATGCCGGCCTGGAGCCGGCGCTGCTGGCCGCCAATCTGGCGGGCCTGCTGTTCCAGTCCTGTGAAGCCGGCGCCGGCCTGCTGGGCAATGCGCTGCTGCGGGCAGGCCGCCAGCGCGCCGGCGCCGCCCTGACGCTGGCGCAGGCATGGGAACTGGTCGACGCGACGCTGCGGCACGATCCTCCCATTCACAACACCCGTCGCTTCCTGGCCGGCCCCATCGAACTGGAGGGCCAGCTCATGCAGGCCGGCGAGACCGTGCTGCTGGCGCTGGCCGCGGCGGCCATGGCGCAGCCCGAGGCGCACTGGACCTTCGGCGCCCAGGGCCATGCATGCCCCGGGCGCGACGCGGCGCGCCGCGATGCGGCCGGCGCGCTGGTCCATCTGCTGCGCGCGGGCGTCGACGGCGCCCCTCTGGCGGCGCGCTTTCGCTACCGCCCCCTGCCCAATGCCCGCATTCCCCAATTTGATTTCACCGAGGAGCCCACCCCATGATCGCCGTGATATTCGAAGTCGAACCCGCCGCCGGCGACCCCGCGCCCTATCTGAACATCGCCGCGGGCCTGATCGACGAACTGAAGACGATCGACGGTTTTATCTCGGTCGAACGCTTCCAGAGCCTGGCCACGCCGGGCAAGCTGCTGTCGCTGTCGTTCTGGCGCGACGAAGATGCGGTCAAGCGCTGGCGCACGCTGGAATCGCACCGTCGCGCCCAGGAGGCAGGACGGGGCGGCGTGTTCGCCAACTATCGCCTGCGCGTCGCCCAGGTGCTGCGCGACTACGGCATGCACGAACGCGACCAGGCGCCGGGCGACAGCCGCGCCCGCCATGGCTGACGGCGCGCCGGTCCGTTACCATTGCTGCTCCGTCGCTGCCACGCCCATCCATGCCGCCTGCCGCTCCCGCCCGCCCCACTGCGCTTCAAGTCGATCTGGCGCGCCTGATCGCGCAGGACATCGTAGCGCGGCGCCACCCCCCCGGCGCCCACCTGTCCGAGGAAGCGTTGGCGGCGGGCTACGAGGTCTCGCGCACGCCGGTGCGCGGCGCGCTCAGGCTGCTGGCCGCGCAGGGATTGATCACGCACCGCCCCAACAGCGGCTACACCGTGGCCGAAAACGCCGCCTTGGCCTCGCCCGCGATCACCGGTGCGGGTCCGACCCAGGATGAACTCTACCGCCGCCTGATCGCCGACCGCGCCAGGCGCGCATTGCCCGAGCAGTTCACGGAACGCGAGCTGCTGCAGCGCTATCCCGCGCCCCGCAGTGTGCTGGCCAAGGCCCTGCTGCAATTGTCGGCCGACGGCCTGCTCGAAAAGCGCAAGGGCCACGGCTGGCAGTTCGCGCCATCGCTGGAAAACCGCGAAGCGCTCGACGAAAGCTACCGCTACCGCATGATCATCGAATGCGCCGGCCTGCTGGAGCCGACCTTCAAGCTCGACCGCGACGCCCTGGCGCGCATGCGCGCGGCCCACGAAGCGCTGGTCCAGCGCGGCGATGGCGAGATCTCGGCCACCGAATTCTTCGGCCTGAATGCCTCGTTCCACGAAATGCTGGCGCGCTGCTCCGGCAACCGCTACATCCTGCAGGCGGTGCAGCAGCAGAACCAGCTGCGCCGGCTGGAGGAACACGCCGCGTTCCACCGCGATGCGCGCTTTCTCGATTCCAGCAACGAGCACCTGCGCATCATCGCCGCGCTGGAGGCCGGCGACCAGGAAGGCGCCGCGCAACTCATGCGCGAACACCTGCAGACCTCGCTGCGGCAATCCTGATCCCCCCAACTCCCGGGCCATCGCCCCGTCTTTTTCCGTTCCACCTGCTTCGTCTACGCATTTACCAGCGGGCCACCCTCCGCGGGGACTGCGGAGACGACGGTCGCGCCAGATCCGGCTCGCACACCCAAAATTGTATTTTTCTTTTTATTAATACAAAATAGGTACACCTGAACTCCCTTGAAGCAGGAAGCCCATGCCCTCGTCCGCGCCTCTTTCGTCGTCTCCCCTCAATACCGACGCCTATTGGATGCCCTTCACCGCCAACCGGCGCTACAAGCGCGATCCGGTGCTGTTCAGCGCGGCCGAGGGCATGCACTACATCCGCCCCGACGGCCGCCGCGTGCTGGACGGCATCGCCGGCCTGTGGTGCGTCAACGCCGGCCATCGGCGCGCGGAGATCATCGAGGCCATCGCGCGCACCGCCCACGACCTGGACTATGCGCCGTCATTCCAGATGAGCCATCCCCTGGCATTCGAACTGGCCGAAAGGCTGTGCCAGCAAGCGCCGGCCGGCTACTCGCAAGTGTTCTTTTCGAACTCCGGTTCCGAGGCGGTCGACACCGCCCTCAAGATCGCGCTGGGCTATCACCGCGCGCGCGGCGAAGGCCAGCGCGTGCGCCTGATCGGCCGCGAACGTTCGTATCACGGGGTGGGCTTCGGCGGCCTGTCAGTGTCGGGCATCGGCGGGCATCGCAAGCCCTTCGGCAACCTGCTGCCCTATGTCGACCACCTGCCGCATACCTATGACCGCGAACAGATGGCCTACAGCCGCGGCCAACCGGACTGGGGCGCACACCTGGCCGATGCGCTCGAACGCATCGTCGCGCTGCATGACGCCTCGACCATCGCCGCCGTCATCGTCGAGCCGGTGGCGGGTTCCACCGGCGTGCTGGTGCCGCCGCGCGGCTACCTGCAGAAGCTGCGCGAGATCTGCGACCGGCACGGCATCCTGTTGATCTTCGATGAAGTGATCAGCGCCTTCGGGCGCGTCGACGGCGCCTTCGCCGCGGCCCATTTCGGCGTCACGCCGGACCTTATCACCAGCGCCAAGGGCCTGACCAACGGCGCCATCCCGATGGGCGCCACGCTGGTGCGCCAGCACGTCCACGACGCCTTCATGCAAGGCCCAGACAACGCCATCGAACTGGCCCATGGCTACACCTACTCGGGCCATCCGGTGGCGTGCGCGGCCGCCCTGGCCACGCTCGACATCTGCCATCGCGAAGGCTTGTTCCAGCGCAGCCGCGAACTCGGACGCTATTGGGAAGACGCGGCCCACAGCCTCAAGGGCCTGCCGCACGTGGTGGATATCCGCAACATCGGCCTGCTGGCCGCGATCGAACTGGCGCCCGAGGCCGGCAAGCCCGGTCAGCGCGGCTATGCGGCACACCAGGCCTGCCTGGAACGCGGCTGCCTGATCCGCGCCGCCGGCGACACCATGCTGCTGTCGCCCCCGCTCATCATCGAGCGCGCGCAGATCGACGAGTTGTTCTCGGTATTGGCCGACGTGCTGCGCGCGGGCGCCTGACGCCAGCCCTCATGGCCGCGCGGCCGGCCACGGCGGCATCAAGCCAGGTGACGCGCCACGGCCTCGATCACCCGGCGCACGTCGTCGCTGGACAGGTCCAGGTGCGTCACCATGCGCGTCGGGCCGCCATAGACGGCGCGCATCAGGATGCCGTCGGCCGCCAGCGCGGCGGTCAAGGCATCGCACCGCGCCGGCTCGAACTCCGCGAACACCATGTTGGTGTCCTGGCTCAGCACCCGCACGCCGGCGATGCCGCGCAGGCCTTCGGCCAGCAGGCGCGCGTTGGCGTGGTCTTCGGCCAGGCGCTCGACATTGTGTTCCAGCGCATACAGGCAGGCTGCCGCCAGCACGCCCGATTGGCGCAGGCCGCCGCCCAGCACCTTGCGCCAGCGGCGCGCGCGGGCGATCAGTTCGGCGCTGCCCACCAGCACGGAGCCGACCGGCGCGCCCAGTCCCTTGGAAAAGCAGATCGACACCGAATCGAACGGCGCGCACATCTCGGCCAGCGGCTTGCCGCTGGCCACCGCCGCGTTGAACACGCGCGCGCCGTCCAGGTGCGTGGCCAGGCCATGGGCGCGGGCCCAGTCGGTGGCGACGCGCACGTAGTCGGCGGGAATCAGCTTGCCGTGGAACGTGTTTTCCAGCGCCAGCAGGCGGGTGCGGGCAAAGTGGGGATCGCCTTCGGGCTTGAGAGCGGCCGCCAGCTTTTCCAACGGCAGCGTACCGTCCTCGGCGTGTTCGATGGGTTGGGGCTGGATGCTGCCCAGCACCGCCGCGCCGCCGCCTTCGTATTTGTAGGTATGCGCCTGCTGGCCCACAAGATACTCATCGCCCCGCTCGCAATGCGCCATCAGCGCCGCCAGATTGCTCTGCGTGCCCGACGGGAAGAACAGCCCGGCGGCCTTGCCCGCGCGTTCGGCCACGGCTTGCTGCAGCTGGATGACGGTGGGATCATCGCCCATCACGTCATCGCCCAGCGGCGCGCTGACCATGGCCTGCAACATGGCCGGGGACGGCCGGGTGACGGTATCACTGCGCAAATCGATCATGAAGCTTCCTTGAGGGAAAACGGAATCCGGTAAACGGGCCGGTCAGCCCGCGCGCGCGGCGGGCGCCGCGCGGCTCACGACAAAAATGCCGGCGAGAATCAAGGCCATGCCGCCCAACTCGACCGGCGACGGACGCTCGGACAGCACCGCCCACGCCATCAGCATCGCCACCACCGGCACGCCCAGGCTGGACAGGCCGGCGATCGAGGCCGGCACGCGCCGCACCACCTGCAGCCACAACAGCCAGCCGGCGGCCGTGGCGATCAGGACGATATAGACCATGCCGGTCCACAGTTGCCAGCCCCACTGCGCCGGGATCTGCGGCACCAGCCACGCCACCGGCGTCATCACCAGTCCGCCAAACAGCATCTGCCAGGCCGTGAAGGTCATCACGTCGGGCGCATGGCGCTCGAACATGCGCTTGGACAGCACCGTGCCCACGCCCCAGCACAGGCCGCTGCCCAGCCCCAGCAGCACCGGCCGCAGCTCGCCCACGCCGTGCCACGGTTCGATGAACAGCACCAGGCCGATCGCGGCCAGGCCGATGCCGACGCCGTGGCGGGCCGTCGGCCGCTCGCCCAGCAAACCCCAGGCGAACAGCACCACCCAGAACGGCATGGTATAGGCCATCAACGACACCTTGCCGACACCGCCGGACACCAGCGCGGTCTGCACGAAGCCCTGGAAGCCGGCGGTCTGGGTCAGGCCGATCAGCAAGGTCAGCTTCCAGGACGGCAAGCCGAGCGGCCGCCGGGTGGCGGCGGCCAGCGCGAACAACACCAGCGCGCCGGTCACGTAGCGCAGCGCCACGAAATCGAAGGGGCCGATGTAGGGCACGATCAGCTTCATCGCGATCCAGCTACCCGCCCACACGAGGATGGTGCTGAACATCAGGGCAAGCCCTGCGCGATCGAAACTGCTGCGGCTCACGGCGGCGTCTCCGGTGGAAGATTGAACGGGAAAACTTGAATGGAAAAAACGACGATGCCCATGCCGGCAAACCGGCATGGGCACCTCACATTATGCTCCCGTCGAGGCGGGAACCGTCCACGCCGTCCGCATGACGGACGGCGCGCCCCGCCTTACAGCGGCTTGGACAGCTGTTCCAGGATGGCGGGATTTTCCAGCGTCGACACGTCCTGCGTCACTTCCTCGCCCTTGGCCACCACGCGCAGCAGGCGGCGCATGATCTTGCCGGAGCGGGTCTTGGGCAGGTTGTCGCCGAAGCGGATGTCCTTGGGCTTGGCGATCGGGCCGATTTCCTTGGCCACCCAGTCGCGCAGCGTCTTGGCGATGGCCTGGGCGTCGGCGCCTTCGGGACGAGCGCTCTTGAGCACCACGAAGGCCACCACGGCCTCGCCGGTGGTGTCGTCGGGACGGCCGACCACGGCGGCCTCGGCCACCAGTTCGTGCGCGACCAGCGCCGACTCCACCTCCATCGTGCCCAGGCGGTGGCCCGACACGTTCAGCACATCGTCGATGCGGCCCATGATCCAGAAGTAGCCGTCCGCATCGCGCTGCGCGCCGTCGCCGGCCAGGTAGTAACCGCGCAGTTCCGACGGGAAGTAGCTCTTCTTGAAGCGCTCCGGGTCGCCCCAGATGTTGCGGATCATCGCCGGCCACGGGCGCTTGATCACCAGGAAACCGCCATTGCCCTGGTCGACGTCGCCGCCGGTCTCATCGACGATGGCGGCGGCGATGCCCGGCAGCGGCAGCGTGCACGAACCCGGCTTGGTCGGGGTGGCGCCCGGCAGCGGCGTGATCATGTGGCCGCCGGTCTCGGTCTGCCACCAGGTGTCGACGATGGGGCAGCGCTCGCGGCCGACGTTCTTGTGATACCAGATCCAGGCCTCGGGGTTGATGGGTTCGCCCACCGTGCCGATGATGCGCAGGCTGTCCAGGTCGTACTTGGACGGATGGGTCTCGGGCGCGGCCTCGGCGGCCTTGATCAGCGAGCGGATCGCGGTGGGCGCGGTGTAGAAGGTGGTGACCTTGTGACGCGCGATCATGTCCCAGAAGCGGCCGGCGTTGGGGAACGTCGGCACGCCTTCGAACACCACCTGCGTCAGGCCCGCGGCCAGCGGGCCGTAGGTGATGTAGGTGTGGCCGGTGACCCAGCCCACGTCGGCCGTGCACCAGTAGACGTCGTCCTTGCGCGCGTCGAAGGTCCACTTGACGGTCAGCAGCGCCCACAGCAGGTAGCCGGCGGACGAGTGCTGCACGCCCTTGGGCTTGCCGGTGGAGCCGGACGTGTACAGGATGAACAGCGGATGCTCGGCGTTGACCGGCACCGGTTCGCAGGTGTCGGCCTGGCCGGCCTCGACGTCGTGCATCCAGAGATCGCGGCCTTCGTTCCAGGCGACCTTGCCGCCGGTGCGGCGGTAGACGATGACGCGCGTGACGGCGTCGCAGCCGCCCATGGCGATGGCTTCCTCCACCGCCGGCTTGAGCGGGATGGTCTTGCCGCCGCGCACCTGTTCGTCGGCGGTGATGACCAGCGAAGCGCCGACGTCGACGATGCGCTCCTGCAGGCTCTTGGCCGAGAAGCCGCCGAACACCACCGAATGCGTCACGCCCAGGCGGGCGCAGGCCTGCATGGCCACCACGGCCTCGATCGACATGGGCATGTAGATGATGGCGCGGTCGCCCTTCTTGTAGCCCAGCTTGGCGATGCCGTTGGCGAAGCGGCACACGCGCGCCAGCAGTTCGCGGTAGCTGACCTTGGTGACCTTGCCGTCATCGGTCTCGAAGATGATGGCGGTCTTGTCGGCGTTGCCGTTGGTCAGGTGCACGTCCAGGCAGTTGGCCGAGACGTTCAGTTCGCCGTCGCCGAACCAGCGGTAGAACGGCGCGTTGGACTCGTCCAGCACCTCGGTGAACGGCTTGGTCCATTGCAGGTTGTCGCGGGCCTGGCCGGCCCAGAAACCGTCGAAATCCTTCTCGACCTGCGCGCACAGCGCGTTGTACGCGTCCATGCTGGGAATCGCGGCGCCCTGCGCCGCGCGCTCGGGCGGCGGGAATACCCGGGTTTCCACCAGTACGGACTCAATAGCATTCGACATGATCTTGTCTCCAATCTGTGATTCTGTTGTTGATGCCGCTTTTATCTGACTGCCACTCGCAACCGTATCGCCGCGCTCTTACGGGCACCTTACGCAAAATACGGGCCATAAGCCCGTATTCCGCAGGAACGTGCGCCAATCGTGGCGGCAACGGCATCGACAACCGACAACGCAATACGCAACCCGCCGGATGCCGCCGCGCCGCGAGGCGCCGCGGCGGCATCCGGGACTTCATAAGAATATCAGTTGCGGCGACCGCACGCGCCCTTACGCGGCGCGGCGCGCCAGGCCGCGCGCCATGTCCACGCGCGACAGCAGGACCAGGCCGCCGACAAAGAACAGTCCGGTCACCAGGATCGCCAGGCGGTGGTTGCCATGCGTGCCCCAGGTCACCAGACCGTAGGTCAGCGGTCCGATGACCGCGGCCAGCTGCACCGCGAACGTCCACAGCGAGAAGAACTCCGCCAGGCGCCCCGTCGGCGCCAGCGCGCCGGTCATGGCGCGGCCCGCGCTCTGGGTCGTGCCCATGCACAAGCCGGCCAGCGTCGCGGCCACCCAGAACACCGGCGCCGTCACCGCGGCGTAGGCCACCAGTACCATCAGGATCCAGCCGCACAGCGTGATCGCCAGCGCCGGCTTGTGGCCGATGCGATCCTGCACATAGCCGAACGAGAACGCGCCGGCCGCCGCGCCGATGTTCACGGTGAACACCAGCAGCATGATCTGCGGCGTGGTGAAACCCATGACCTCCGAGGCATACACCGCGGCAAGCGTGATCACCACCGAAATGCCGGCCTGATAGCAGGCGATGCACATCAGCAGCCGGCGGAACTCGGGAAAATGCTGGCCGGTCTCGCGCCAGGCGTAGGCCAGCCGCTTGAGCATGGCCAGCGCCGCCTGCGGCTCGCCGGATGGCCGCGCGCGTTCGCGCAGCAGGAAGAACGAGGGCAGCGCCGCCAGCGCGAACACCGCGCAGGTCACCAGGATGACGCGCGGCACGAAGTGCTCGGCGTCGAGCCCGTCGGCCTCGGCCAGTTTCACCACCACCAGCGACAGGCCCAGGGTCAGCATGCCGCCGCAGTAGCCGAAGCTCCAGCCCCAGCCCGACACCCGCCCCAGCGCCGACGGCTTGGCCAGTTCGGGCAGGAACGCCGCCACCACGGACTCGCCGACGCAGTAGCAATAGTTGGAGACAACGATGGCGGCCAGCGCCAGCCAGACGTCGCCCGGCCCGGCCTGGGTCAGCACCAGCGTGGCCGCCACGCAACCGATGGTGCTGCTGTAGAGCAGCCGCCGCTTGCCGGCGCGGGCGTCGGCGCGCGCGCCCAGCGTGGGCATCGTCAACATGATGAGCAGGTAGGACAGCGACAGCGCCGCGGTCCAGGCCAGCGTGGCCCACGGCGCGCGGCCGCCGACCACACCGACGAAATACGTGCTGAACACCGCCGTGAGGATCACGGTGGTGTAGCCGGAATTGGCGAAGTCGTACATGGCCCAGGCCCAGACCTCGCGCTTGGCCACGCCGGGGTTCAGCGGACTGCCGTCCGCCTCCCCGCCGGCGGACGCGGCGGCGCCGGCGGGCGCCTGCCGCGGCGTTTCCTGGCTCACAGGCCCAGCGCGGCGATGCCAGCCTGGGCGATCTGGGCGTCTTCGGTCGACTTCACGCCCGACACGCCGACCGCGCCCACCACCTGGCCATTGGCCACGATCGGCACACCGCCTTCCAGCATGCCTTCGATCAGCGGGGCCGACAGGAAGGAATAGCGGCCGTTGTTGATGATCTCTTCGTAGATGCGCGATTCACGGCGGCCCAGGGCCGCGGTCTTGGCCTTGGCCGGCGCGATGTGCGAGGAAATGGGCGCGGCGTCGTCCAGCCGCAGCATGCCCAGCAGGTGGCCGCCGTCGTCCGACACGGCGATGGTGACTGCCCACTTGTTCTGCAGGGCGTGTGCCTCGGCCGCGGCCAGGATCTTCTTGACGTCTTCGGCGGTCAGCACGGGTTTGGTGTTCATTGCAGCGACTCCTTGATCTGTTCTAGGGCGGTGGGATCTTCGATCGTGGTCAGGTCGCCGGGATCACGGCCTTCGCATACCGCGACGATCGCGCGGCGCAGCACCTTGCCCGAGCGGGTCTTGGGCAACGCGCCGACGAACCGGATGCGGGCGGGCCGCGCCACGGCTCCCAGCTGATCTTCCACCAGCCGCATGATATCCGCTTCCAGCTGCTTTGCGCCCTCCGGCGTTTCGGCCGCGGCGGGATTCTTCAGCACCGCGAACGCCATCGCCGCCTGCCCCTTGAGCGCATCGGCCACGCCCACCACCGCGCATTCGGCAATACCGCTGTGGCTGTTGACGGATTCCTCGATCTCGCGCGTGCCGAGCCGATGGCCGGCCACATTGATCACGTCGTCGGTGCGGCCTAGGATGAACCAGTAGCCATCCGCGTCGACCAGGCCCCAGTCGAAGGTGGAATACACCTGGCGCCCCGGGATCGACGTGAAATAGGTCTGGACGAAACGCTCGTCGTCGCCCCAGATGGTCGACATGGCGCCCGGCGGCAACGGCGGCACAATGGCGACCACGCCCTTCTGGTCAGGTCCCAGGTCCTCGCCGCTGGATTCGCTGACGATGCGCGCATCGAAGCCATAGACCGGGAACGACGGGCTGCCGAAGCGCGTCGGCACCTTTTCCACGCCCGGCTGCGCCGACAGGATCGGCCAGCCGGACTCGGTCTGCCAATAGTTGTCGATGATGGGCTTGCCCAGGCCTTCGGAAATCCACTGCGCGGTGGGTTCATCGAGCGGCTCGCCGGCCAGGTACACCGCGCGCAGCGAAGACAGGTCGTGCTTGCGCAGCAAGGCCGGGTCCTGGCGCTTGAGCACCCGCACCGCCGTCGGCGCCGAAAACAGCGTGTTGACGCCGAACTGCTCCACCAGCTTCCACAGGATGGCGCCGTCCGGGCGTACCGGCGTGCCTTCGTACAGCACCGTCGCCTGTCCGCCGATCAGCGGGCCATACACAATATAGGAATGCCCCACCACCCAGCCGATGTCGCTGGTGCAGAAGAACGTGTCGCCCGCCTTGCCGTTGAACAGGTACTCCATCGACGACGCCAGCGCCACGGCGTAGCCGCCGGTGTCGCGCTGCACGCCCTTGGGCTTGCCGGTGGTGCCGGACGTGTACAGGATGTAGCTGGGCTCGGACGACTCCAGCCATGCCACCGGCACGCGGGCGCCGCGCTGGGCGGCGCGCAGGGTGGCATAGTCCAGATCGCGGCCGGCCACCGGTTCGAACGGCGCCAGGCCGCGGTCGAACACCACCACCGAAGCCGGCGGCGTCTTGCACAGGGCCAGCGCCCGGTCCAGCAGCGGCTTGTAGGGCACCACCTTGCCGCCGCGCGAGCCGCCGTCCGTGCACACCACCACCTTGGGCGCGGCATCGTCGATGCGCTGCGCCAGGTTGACCGAGGCAAATCCGCCGAACACCACCGAGTGCACCGCGCCGATGCGGGCGCAGGCCAGCATGGTGAAGACCGCCTCGGGCACCATCGGCATGTAGAGCAGCACCCGATCGCCCCGCCCCACGCCCAGGTCCTGCAGCATGGCGGCTGCCGCGTTCACCTCTTCATAGACGTCCTGGCGGGTGTAGACCCGTTCGCGCTCGACCTCGGTGGAGACCCAGATCAACGCCGGTTTGTCGGCCTGGGTCGGCAGCCAGCGGTCGACGGCGTTGTAACAGAGGTTGGTCGTTCCGCCCACGAACCACTTGGCGAATGGGGGCCGCGAAAAATCCAGGACGGATTCGAACGGCGTTTCCCAGTGCACCCGATCGGCCTGCTCGCGCCAGAAGGCATCGCGGTCGTGCACCGAGCGGTAATGGAAATCCCTGGTTTTTTGCATTTTTGTCTCCTGTTATTGTGCATACGCCTTATGGCTGATTGCTTTCTTTTTGAATCCTTCGGTCATTTTGGTCGGCAAACCTTGCACCAGGCTTGCCGCAGGTCAAAAAATTCTGCCACGCGTCTACGCCGCACGGGCGCCGGGCTGGTTACAGTAACGAACCAGTCTTAAAAGTTTGGTAGAATCCCCGCGAAGTTGTACACAACATATCTGTTGGTTGGCTGCTTGATTTCAGCTATTCAGGTGTTTTTTAGCGTTTTTGACGCTTTATTACCCCGAAAAATGCGAAACAGGCGGCAACCTTCCCCAGGCGAATGCATCGACACTCCAAAAGCGCGCGACTGAATTCATCCTCTGGCCAGGCGAACCGCGGTCTGCGTTTGCTGGCGCTGGTGGCGTGCGTCGCGGGTCTGGCGGGTTGTGCAAGCACCAATCAAAAGTCCACCGCCTATACGTCCGAGATCGATCCCTACGAGACGGAATGGGTTGCCACCGCCGATGATCCCATCGGCATGCTGGTGGTGCAGAAATTCAAGCGCGAGCGCCAACGCAGCCACAGCGGTGTCAGCAGCGACAACGCCATGGTCAGCGAAGCCCTGAACTACCTGGGCATCCGCTACCGCTTCGGCGGCAGCTCCCCCGATACCGGCTTCGATTGCAGCGGCCTGGTGGCCTACACCGCCGAGCGCTCGCTGGGCCTGAAACTGCCCCGCAACGCCGCCGAGATCGCGCAGCAAGGCGTTTCCATCGCCAAGAACGAGCTCAAGGCCGGGGACCTGGTCTTCTTCAACACCATGGGCCGCCGCTATTCCCACGTCGGCATCTACCTGGGCGACGACCGCTTCGTGCATTCGCCCAGCTCCGGCGGCGTGGTGCGCGTCGAGAACATGACCATGGCGTACTGGTCCAAGCGTTACAACGGCGCCCGCCGCATCGACAACAGCCTGCTCGCCACGGCTCGCGCCGCCAACTGAACCCAAGCCCGCGCGAGCATTCTTGCGCCCTCGCGCGCTGCCCGCAATCCTCCATACGGCAAAACGCCGCCGGACCATTCCAGTCCGGCGGCGTTTTACATTCCTCTTCGCGACCTTTGGGGCCGCAGGCCGTTTCGGCCTCCCCAGTAATCGGTGCGTACGGCGGTCCGTACGACGGTCAGGCGCGGTATCAGTGAACCGCGGCTCCCGCAGCTCCTGCGCACAGGCCGCATTGCTGCAGGGCCTGCTGCATGCTGCACACCGAACGGCGACAAGCCACGACACGGATGCCACCGCGCTGCGCCGCGTTGCGGAAGGTCTTCATGACGTTGTGGCCCAGGAAGTCGGTCAGCAGGATGACCAACTGGGTGCCCGAGGGCAATTGCAACGTCTTCTTCTGATGCGAAGGATCACGGCCACTGATGTGGTGGGTGATCGAAATATTGTGTCCTTTGAGCAGATCCGGGATGTTGCCGAGCCTGTCGGCGCCCACTACCACTGCACTCAATCCTGCCGTCATGTTGAACCTCACTGGGTCGTTGAGACTGGATGTAATGATAATGATTCCTATTTTTTAGTCAACTCAAATGAGATCAGTTCTTATCTAATAATTTTTATGAGCTCGTCGAAAGGGATAGCGAGCCCCCCCCCTCTCCGGCCGCCCGCCATGCCCCTGCCACGGGCGTGCGGGCAAAAAAAACGGCTCCCCGGAAGGGGCGCCGCCTTTCGTCCGATTGCTCCGGCGCGCGGCCGGGCAGCCCTATTTCGGCGTGCCCTGCACCGCTTCCGTGACGACGGCGCGGGTCAGCGACGGCGCCAGCATTTCCAGGAACGTATAGACATAGTCCCGCAGGAACACCCCGGCCTTCACGCCGACGCGGGTGGTGTGCGTGCCGAACAGGTGCCCCACCGGCAAGCCCACCAGGCTGGAATCCCGACGCGGGTCATAGGCCACGCCCGCGATGATGCCGATGCCCAGGCCCACGTCGACGTAAGTCTTGATCACGTCCGCGTCGATCGCTTCTAGGACGATGTCCGGATGGATGCCCTGGTTGGCGAAGACCTCGTCGATCGTGCTGCGGCCGGTGAAGGCGCGGTCGTAGGTCACGATGGGGTATTCGGCCAATTGCGCCAGCGACAGGCGCTTGGCGGCGCTGGAGGTCAGCTCGGCCAGCGGATGGTCGGGCCGCACCACCACGGTGTGCTCCCAGGCGTAGACCGGCAGGGTGGCCAGGCCGGGCGTCAGCGCCAGCGATTCGGTCGCCAGCGCCAGGTCGGCCTGCTCGTGCAGCACCATTTCGGCCAGTTGCGCCGGGCTGCCTTCGGCCAGCGACAGATGCACCTTGGGAAATTGCTTGCGGAATGCCGGGATCACGCGCGGCAGCAGATAACGCGCCTGGGTGTGGGTGCAGGCGATCACCAGGCCACCCTCGTCGCGGCGCGCGAACTCGTCGCTGACCTTCTTGAGGTTGTCGACCTCGCGCATGATGCGGTCGATGACCTGCGAAACCGCCAGGCCGGGCTTGGTCAGCCCTTTGATGCGCTTGCCGTGGCGCTCGAAGATCTTGATACCGAGCTCGTCCTCGAACTCGATGATGGCCTTGGACACCCCCGGCTGGGAGGTATAGAGCATCCGGGCGGCTTCGGTCAGGTTGAAGTCGCGCCGGATGGTCTCGCGCACGAAACGAAATTGCTGCAGGTTCATGAATTGGCCCCTGATAGACGGGCCAATTATAAGTAATAAGGACGCCTTGTTATATGACTTATTTATATAAGCTTAGGACAAGGCGTCCCTGTTTCAGCGCATCGAGATCGTGGTGTTCACGGTCTTGGCATGGGCGGACCAGCGCGCCGTGACGGTCTTGGTCTGGGTCCAGAACTGCACCGCCTGCTTGCCGTTGGGACCCAGGTCGCCCAGCTTGGAACCGCGCGAACCGGTGAAGCTGAACCATGCCACCGGCACCGGGATCGGCACGTTGATGCCGACCTGGCCGACGTCGATGTTGTTCTGGAAGTAACGCGCCGCGCCGCCATCCTGCGTGAACAGGGCCACGCCGTTGCCGTTGGGGTTGCGGTTGATGAATTCCACCGCTTCTTCCAGCGTTTCCGCGCCGACCACGCACAGCACCGGGCCGAAGATTTCCTCGGTGTAGATGGTCATGTTCTCGGTGACGCCCTCGAACACGGTCGGGCCCACGAAGTTGCCCTGCTCGAAACCGGCGACCTTCAGATTGCGGCCGTCCAGCAGCAGTTTGGCGCCTTCGTCCACGCCCTTCTGGATCAGGCTTTCGACGCGCTTCTTGGCGTTCGGCGACACCAGCGGGCCCAGGTCGGCGGCGCGGTCCGTGCCGGAATTGACCTTGAGCTTCTTGGCGCGCTCGACGAAATCAGGCAGCCAGTTGCGGGCCTCGCCCACCAGCACGGCCACCGACGAGGCCATGCAACGCTGGCCTGCGGCGCCGAACGCGGCGCCCAGCAATTGGTTCAGCGCGACTTCCGGATCGGCGTCCGGCAGGATCACGCAGTGGTTCTTGGCGCCCATCATCGACTGGCAGCGCTTGCCGGCGGCCGAGGCGCGGTTGTAGATCTCGGTGCCGACGCGGGTCGAACCGATGAACGACACCGCCTTGATGTCGGGATGCTCGCACAGGCCGTTGGCCGTTTCCGGACCGCCATGCACCACGTTCAGCACGCCCGGCGGCAGGCCGGCTTCCAGCGCCAGCTGGGCCAGGAACAGCGACGAGGTCGGATCCTGCTCGGACGGCTTGAGCACGAAGGTATTGCCGCAGGCCACCGCGATGGGAAACATGAAGCACGGCAGCATCACCGGGAAGTTGAACGCGGTGATGCCCGCGCACACGCCCAGCGGCTGGATCAGCGTGTAGACGTCGATGCCCGAAGCGGCGTTCTCGGCGTACTCGCCCAGCTGCAGGTTGGCGATCGAGCAGGCGTGCTCGACCACTTCCAGGCCACGTCCGACTTCGCCCTCGGCGTCCGGCAGGGTCTTGCCATGCTCGCGGGTGATCATCTCGGCCAGCTTGGCGGTGTTGGCGCGCAGCAGCTCCTGGAACTTCAGCATGACGCGCATGCGCGCGCCCTGGCCGCTGTTGCGCCAGGTCTTGAAGGCTTCCTTGGAATTGGCGATGGCCTCGTCCAGTTCGGCGCGCGTGGCGAACGGCACCTTGGCCACGACTTCCTGGGTGGCGGGGTTGATCACGTCGCGCCATTCGGTGGTCTTGGACTGCACGAGCTTGCCGCCGATCAATAGCGGAACGCGGGGGACTTCACTCATTTGATGCTCCTCACAACTGCATAGTCGATGCGGATAGAATCCGCGTTCTTGGATCTCGCGCGCGCGCCGCCGGGTCTGCCGGCGGCGCGCCGCGCCTTACTTCTGCACCAGCGGGCAGGCCGAATCGGCCAGCGGCTGGAAGGCCTCGGCCGCCGGGATGGTGGCCACCAGCTTGGAATAATCCCAACCGCCCTTGGATTCGGACGGCTTTTTCACCTCATACAGGTACATGTCGTGGATCACCCGGCCGTCGGGCCGGATCGAAGCATTGCGCATGATCGGATCCTTGATCGGCAGCTCGCGCATCTTGTCGGCCACCACCTTGCCGTCGGTGCTGCCCGAGGCCGCCACCGAACGCAGGTAGTGCAGCACGCTGGAATACACGCCGGCCTGCGTCATGGTCGGCTTCAGGCCGCGGAAGGCCTTCTCGAAGCGCGTCGACCACTGGCGCGTGGCGTCGTCGTAATCCCAGTAGAAGCCGTCCACGTACGACAGCCCCTGGGCGCTTTCCAGCCCCAGCGCGCGCAGGTCGGACAGGAAGATCAGCAGCGACACCAGGCGCTGGCCGCCGGCCACGATGCCGAATTCGCGCGCCTGCTTGACCGCGTTGACAGTGTCCTGGCCGCCATTGGCCAGCGCCACCACCTGCGCCTTGGAGCTTTGCGCCTGCAGCAGGTACGAAGCGAAGTCGGGGGCGTTGAGCGGATGGCGCACGCTACCGGCGACAGTGCCACCCAGCGCCTTGACCGCCTTGGCCGTGTCGGCCTCGAGCGAATGGCCGAAAGCGTAGTCGACGGTGATGAAGTACCAGGACTTGCCGCCCGCCCTGACCGTGGCCTTGGCGCCGCCGGCGGACTGCGAATAGGTGTCGAACATCCAGTGAAAGCCAACCGGCGAGCATTCCTTGTTGGTCAGCGCCGTGGTGGCCGGGCCGGAGAACATCACGACCTTGTTCTTTTCGCGCGCGATGCCCTGCACCGCCAGCGCCACGGCCGAGTTGGTCAGGTCGGCGATGGCGGTGACGCCGTCGCGGTCGAACCACTCGCGCGCCTTGGCCGCGCCCACGTCGGCCTTGTTCTGGTTGTCGGCCGACACCAGTTCGATCTTCATGCCCTTGCATTCCGCGGCCAGGCAATCGTCGATGGCCAACTGCGCCGCCGCCACCGAACCCGGCCCGCCCATGCCGGCGTAGGTGCCCGACATGTCGGTCAGGATGCCGATCTTCACGGGCGGTTTATCCGCCGCGTGCGCCTGACTCAACAGGGCAGCGCCCAGACAGAAGCCTGCGGCCAGCCCGCGTGCGTGCAATTCCATGGATTTGTCTCCTGAGTTTTATGCGTTATGGCGCCGTCTTTGCGGCCTGCGGCTCCTGGCGGTTGTCTCCCAGGGCTGCCGACCCAGTGTAGATGTGTGAAAATCAACAAGCAACACCAGAAATGCACATTCCTTGTGCATCAATGCACAAGCCTGTCAGGAGCGAAAAACGTGCTGGATTGGGACAGTCTGCGGTATTTCCTGGAGGTCGCCCGAACCCAGCGCGTCAGCGCCGCGGCGCGCAGGCTCGGGGTCGAGCACACCACGGTATCGCGCCGCATCCGCGCGCTGGAAACCGAGCTGGACACGCTGCTGTTCGAGAAGTCGCGCAGCGCCGGCTTCGTGCTGACCGAGGACGGCCAGCGCCTGTTCGTGCACGCCGAGCAGATGGAAAGCACGGTGCACAGCGCCCGCGAAACCCTGTCGGGGATCGGGCAGGCGCTGTCCGGCCACCTGCGCATCGGCGCCACCGAGGGCTTCGGCAGCTACGTGCTGACGCCGCTCGCAGCCGACTTCCAGCGGCGCTATCCGCACATCACGCTGGACATCCTGCCGGTGCCGCGCTTTGTCAGCCTGTCCAAGCGCGAGGCCGACCTGGCGATCACCATCGAGCGCCCCCAGCGCGGCCCGTACGTCTGCAGCAAGCTGTGCGATTACACCTTGCGCCTGTACGGCACGCCCGAGTACCTGGCCCGTCATCCACCGATCCGGGGCCGCGCCGACCTGGCCGGGCACAGTTTCATCGGCTACGTCGACGAACTGCTGTTCAGCGAACGCCTGCGCTACCTGGAAGACCTGCTGCCCGCCAGCCGCGTGGTGTTGCGCAGCACCAGCGTGGTGGCGCAATACCACGCGGCGCTGCAGGGCCAGTCGCTGGCCATCCTGCCCTGCTTCATCGCGGCGCAGGATCCGCGGCTCAAGCCGGTGCTGGAAAAGGAAGTGGAGATCACGCGATCGTTCTGGATGTACTGCCACGAGGACCTGCGCAAGCTCAAGCGCGTGACGGTGCTGTGGGAATTCATCCGCAAGTCGGTGCTACGGAACGCCGACCTGCTGGCCGGCAAGCGCGGCACCATGAAATACCTGCCCTGAGCAGGCCTGGCAATCCGGGACCGGGGCAGCCGCGCCGCAAGCGCGGCGGCCACCCTCGGCCGGCCGCCATGATTGCGTGGCGGGGCCGCGCTTTCCGCCCCTAGCTGTTCTTGGGCGCCTTGACCCGCAGGCGGCGCATCAGCAGGAATGCCGTGAACATGGCCACGACGACGTGGATCGCCACCGTGCCCACGCCGAAGCTGAGCTTGCCATTGGAAATCCAGGCGCGCGACAGGTTGATCAGGTTCATGTAGAGCAGGCCCACCAGGCCGGCGATGAGCAGGTCGCCGGAACGGCCCAAGCGCGGATTCACCGCCCCCAGCGGGATCGCCAGCAGCGCCAGGTTGAGCGCGGCCAGCGGCAGCGAAATGCGCCACATCACCTGCGACCAGCTGCTGCTGGTGTTGTCGGCCATCAGCTGCGGCGTGGTGCGGGCCTTGGACGAGCGTTCGGCGGCCGCGCGGGCCTCGGCGACCGGGTCATCGCCGCCCTTGCTCTCCAGGCGCAGGCCGTATTTCTCGAAGTGCACCAGGCGGATCTCGGGCGTGCCCGGCTTGAGGTCATAGCGGTGCCCTTCCCCCAGCACCAGGAAGCGGTCGCCATTGGGCAGGGTTTCGCTATGGGCGCTGCTGGCGGTCAGGACGCTCAGCCATTCGGGGCCGGTTTCGCGCGCGAACACATTGCCCAGTTCGTCGGTAGGCTTGGCCGGGTCCTCGGCGAAGAACACGCGATTGCCGCCAGCCGACTCCGCGAACTGGCCCGCGGTCACCTTGGACAGGTCGGAACGCTGCTCGAAGCGTTCATGGTATTCGCCGATCTGGCGATAAGCCCACGGCGCGGCCACCAGCGTCAGGCCCGCGACCGCGATGGCCACGGGAACGGCGACGCGCAGCACCGGCTTGAGCCAGTCTGCCAGCGACAGGCCGCTGGCGAACCACACCACCATCTCGGATTCCCGATAGTTGCGCGTGACCGTGGTGAGCACCGCGATGAAGACCGACACCGCCAGGATGGTCGGCAAGGCCGTGATGGTGGACAGCGCGGCCAGCACGAGCACGACGTCCGCCCCGATGTTGCCGCCCGCCGCCTCACCGAGCAGGCGCACCAGCAGCACGCTGAGCCATACGATGAGCAACGTGGAAAAGACAACGCCAGCGTGACTGGTGATCTCGCTGACGACAGAGCGTTTGAATAGAGACATGGGAGAATATGCGGGATAATCGACCGCATCATACAGACGCACACGGGAAACCCTCATGGAATTTAGCACACAGACCACCGCTTCCCTGCACCAGATCAAAACCGCCGCGCTGGCGGTCGGGATCTACGCCGACGGCGTGTTGAGCCCCGCCGCCGACCTGATCGACCGCGCTTCCAACGGCGCCGTGCGCGCCGTCGCCAAGAGCGAGTTCCGCGGCCGTGCCGGCTCGACCCTGGTGCTGCGTTCCCTGCCGGGCGTGTCGGCCCAGCGCGTGGTCCTGGTCGGCCTGGGCAAGCAGGACGAATACTCGGCCCGCGCCCACGCCTCCGCCGAACAGGCCTTCGCCGCCGCCTGCGTCGCCGCGCAACTGACCGAAGGCGTGTCGACCCTGGCCGCCAACCCCATCGCCGACGTGGCCCTCATCGCCCGCGCCCGCAGCGCGGCCATCGCCGCCGGCAGCGCCACCTATCACTACGACGCCAGCTTCGGCAAGCCCGACCGCGACGCCCGTCCCAAGCTCAAGAAGATCGTGCAGATCGTCGAGCGCGCCGACGCCAGCCAGGCGCAGAAGGGCCTGCGCGAAGGCGCCGCCATCGCCAACGGCATGGAACTGACCCGCACCCTGGGCAACCTGCCGGGCAATATCTGCACCCCCACCTATCTGGGCGACACCGCCAAGCGCCTGGCGCGCGAATTCAAGTCGCTCAAGGTCGAAGTCATGGACCGCAAGCAGGTCGAGGCCCTCGGCATGGGCTCGTTCCTGTCGGTGGCGCGCGGCTCCGAGGAAGCGCTGCGCTTCATCGTCCTGCGCCACGCCGGCAAGCCCGCCAAGAAGGGCGCCAAGGCGTCCGACGGCCCCATCGTGCTGGTCGGCAAGGGCATCACCTTCGACGCCGGCGGCATCTCGCTCAAGCCGGCCGCCATCATGGACGAAATGAAGTACGACATGTGCGGCGCCGCCAGCGTGCTCGGCTCGTTCCGCGCGCTGGCCGAACTGGAACTGCCGCTGGACGTGATCGGCCTGATCCCGGCCTGCGAAAACCTGCCCAGCGGCAAGGCCAACAAGCCGGGCGACGTGGTCACCAGCATGGCCGGCCTGACCATCGAGATCCTCAATACCGACGCCGAAGGCCGCCTGGTGCTGTGCGACGCGCTGACCTACGCCGAGCGCTTCAAGCCGTCCACCGTCATCGACATCGCCACCCTGACCGGCGCCTGCGTCGTGGCCCTGGGCCACGTCAACACCGGCCTGTTCACCAAGGACGACGCGCTGGCCGAGGCCCTGTCCGCCGCCGGCCGCCAGTCCCTTGACACCGCCTGGCGCATGCCGATGGACGACGCCTACCAGGAACAGCTCAAGTCCAACTTCGCCGACCTGGCCAACATCGGCGGCCCCCCGGCCGGGGCGGTCACGGCCGCCTGCTTCCTGTCGCGCTTCACCAAGTCGTACCGCTGGGCCCACCTGGACATCGCCGGCACCGCCTGGAAGAGCGGCAAGGACAAGGGCGCCACGGGCCGTCCCGTGCCGCTGCTGATGCAGTTCCTGCTGGATCAGGCTTGAACCGCCACGCACGGAAACCGGCATGACGCGCATCGATTTCGCCTTCGGCGCGCCCGACCGCCTGCGCATGGCCTGCCAGGTGGTGCGCAAGCGCTACCTGGCGGGTCAGCGGCTGGTGGTGTACTGTAAGGAAGGCTCGCGCCTGGCGGCCTTCGATCGCATGCTCTGGGCCTTCGACGACACCTCGTTCGTGCCGCACGTCCTGGCCAACGATCCGCTGGCGGCCGAAACGCCCGTCGTCCTGACCGCCGGTGATCCCTGGCAGGCGGCCCAGGCCGCCGTCGCGGACGGCCAGCCCCAGCCCTGGCTGCTCAACCTCGACGATGCCTGCCCCCCGGGCTTCGACGCCTTCGAGCGCCTGCTCGAAATCGTCTCCGACGATCCCGACGACAAGCAGGCCGCGCGCCAGCGCTGGCGCGCCTACCAGGGCGCCGGCCATACGCCGCAGAGCCACGACCTGAGCCAGCGCCAGTCGGGCGCCTGAGCGCCCTTTACGCCCCCTCGCGCCGCCCCGGGCGGCGCCATCTCGATCCTCGGGAGCCCCCATGCCCCACCACCCTTCCGATCCCGGCATCCCCACCCTGACCCAACGGGCCGAACCGACGCTGTCGCCATCCGCGCCGCCGGTCGGCGCGGCGCGCGGCGCCACCGATGCGTACCCCGATGACGCCTTTCCCCTGCTGACGGAAGTGGCCGACGCGGATGTCCCCGTGCTGACGGATCCGGCCGGCGGCGACGATTTCCCGCTGCTCACCGACCCCGTCGACGACCACGGCGTGCCGCTACTCACGGACGCCCCGGATGACGGCGCCGGCACGGCCATGCCGTCCGACACGCCCCCGCCCGCGATCCTGGCCGCCCGCCTGCAGGCGGAAGTCGAGCAGGCCATGCGCGCCGCCCTGGCCGACGCCATCACCCGGATCCAGGCGCACATGGACGAAGAACTGCCCCGCATCGTCGCCCGGGTGCTGCGGGACGTCAGGCCAGGTTGAAACCGGCGCAAGCGTCCCCATAATGGGGTCATACCGCAGGATCATGCGGGTCCGCCCGATGCGTTAATTCCTTCGAAAACTGGATTCTTCAGGGAACTGTAAGGTATCCTTGGCATCTAAGCCTTCTAGGCAAATCAATTTCTGCCGTACACAGGAGTCCTCCATGAACGAATATCGTCCGTCCCCCTTCAACCGTTCCGGCGCCCTCGCCGGCGCGCCGGGCGAGGTCGTGCGCAACAAAGTGCTGCGCAACACCTATTGGCTCCTGGCGCTCTCGCTGATCCCGACCGTGCTGGGCGCGGCCGTCGGCCTGTACACCGGCATCAACCGGGTCATGGGCGCCAGCCCGGGCCTGTCCGCCATCGTGTTCCTGGTGGGCGCCTTCGGCATGATGTTCGCCATCGAGAAGAACAAGAACAACTCGCTGGGCGTGGTGCTGCTGCTCGCCTTCACGTTCTTCATGGGCGTGATGCTGTCGCGCCTGCTCGGTTTCGTGATGGGCTTCAGCAACGGCTCGCAGCTGGTCATGACGGCCTTCGGCGGCACCGCGATCGTGTTCGGCACGATGGCCACGCTGGCCACCACCATCAAGCGCGACTTGTCCGGCCTGCAGAAATTCCTGTTCATCGGCGCCGTCGTGATCCTGGTGGCGGCCCTGGCCAACATCTTCCTGCAGTTGCCCGCGCTGATGCTGACCATCTCGGTGCTGGCCATCGTGATCTTCTCGGCGTTCATGCTGGTCGACCTGCAGCGCGTCGTGAACGGCGGTGAAACCAACTACGTGTCCGCCACGCTGGCCATCTACCTGGACGTCTACAACGTCTTCTCGAACCTGCTGATGCTGCTGGGCATCTTCGGCGGCAACCGCGAATAAGCGCGCCGCGCTACAGTCGCAAGGGCCTGCATGCAACATGCAGGCCCTTTTTCATTGGAGCGAGCCATGCCCGACCGCCGCCGATTCCTGCAAGCCGCCGCCTGCGCTTCCCTGCTGGCCCAGCCGTGGGCGGCAGGGGCGCTGACCACGCGACAGCCGATGCTGGCCCGCCCCATCTGGTCGACCGGCGAGATGCTGCCTGTGGTCGGACTCGGCACGGCCGACACCTTCAACGTATCGCCGTCGGATGCGGCCGCGATGGCGCCGCTGGCCCAGGTGGTGGACGCGCTGCTGGACGGGCGCGGTTCGCTGATCGACACCGCCCCCAGCTATGGCCTGGCAGAGACCGTCACCGGCGCGCTGCTGGCGCGCGAGCCGGACCGGCGTCCGCAGGTATTCCTGGCCACCAAGATCAGCGTCCAGGGACACGATGCGGCCAGGCGCCAGATCGAACAGTCGCGGCGCGCGCTGCGCACCGACAAGCTCGACCTGATCCAGGTGCACAACCTCATCGACACCCGCAACCAACTGGCGTTGTTGCGCGACCTGAAGCGGCAAGGCCTGACGCGCTACATCGGCATCACCCACTACACCGACCACGCCCACGACGAACTCACCGAACTGGTCGAACGCGAGAAGCCCGACTTCCTGCAGATCAACCTGTCGGTCGGCGCCCGCAACGCCGAAAAGCGCCTGCTGCCGGCCTGCCAGGCCAATGGTGTCGCGGTGCTCATCAACCGGCCCTTCCAGGACGGCGCGCTGTTCCGCCAGGTCAAGGGCCGGCCGCTGCCAGAGCTGGCCGCCGAAATCGGCTGCACCTCGTGGGCCCAGTTGTTCCTGAAATTCATCATCGGCCACCCGGCCGTCACCGCAGTCATCCCCGCCACCTCCAAGCCGGCCAACATGGCGGACAACGCGCGGGCCGGTTTCGGGCCGCAACCGGACGCGGCGCTGCGCGAACGCATCGCCGCCCTGCTGGGCTGAAGCCATGCGCGCCGCCGGATCCTGGCGCCAGCGGGCGGCGCAAGCGCTGGGGATTCAACCCGACGAACTGCCTGCGGGCGCCTGCGGCTTCGCGTTTTTCTTTTGCCTGTTCTGCGGCTATTTCATGCTGCGCCCCATCCGCGAGACGCTGGGCATCCAGGCCGGCGTCGACCAGTTGCAGTGGCTCTTCACCGCCACCTTCCTTGCCATGCTGGCGGTGGTGCCGTTGTTCGGCTGGCTGTCGGCCCGGGTGGCGCGCGCCACGCTGGTGACGTGGGCCTACGCCGCCTTCGCCGTCACCATGGCCGGCTACGCTGCACTGTTCCACTGGCGGCCGGACAGCGTCTGGGCCGCGCGCAGCTTCTACGTCTGGCTGTCGGTCTTCAACCTGTTCGTGGTCTCGCTTGGCTGGAGCCTGATGGCCGACGTGTTCCGCATGGACTCGGCCAAGCGCCTGTTCGCCTTCATCGCCGCCGGCGCCAGCGCCGGCGGGCTGTGCGGCCCCTTGCTCGGCGGCCTGTTGGCCGGCGCGCTGGGTCCGGCGGGCCTGTTGCTGCTGTCGGCCCTGCTGCTGACGGCCACGCTGCCGCTCAAGCGTTGGCTGCTGCGCTGGCGCGCCGCCGTTCGCCCCGAGGCCGACACCGCCGAACTGGCGACGCCGATTGCGGGCGCGACGCTGGCCGGCCTGGCTCGGGTGTTCCAATCGCCCTTCCTGCTGGGCGTCGCCGTGCTGGTGCTGCTGCTGGCCACCCTCAACACCTTTCTCTACATGGAACAGGCGCGGCTGGTGGCCGGCGCCTTCACCGACACGGCGCAGCGCATCCGGGTCTTCGCCGCGCTGGACTTCACGGTCCAGGCGCTATCGCTGTTGTCGCAACTGTTCCTCACCAGCCGCCTCGCCGCCCGGCTGGGGGTGCGCTTCCTGATGGCGGCGGTGCCGCTGGCCATGGCGCTGGCCTTCCTGGTGCTGGCGATCCATCCGGTGTTCGCCGTGCTGGCGGGCGCGATGATCCTGCGTCGCGTGGGGGAATACGCCCTGGTCAAGCCGGGGCGCGAGATGCTGTTCACCGCGGTGCCGCCCGAAGACAAGTACAAGACCAAGAACGTCATCGACACCGTCGTCTACCGCGCCGGCGACGCGGCCAGCGGCTGGGTCAAGGCCGGCATCGACGCGCTCGGCCATGGCGTGGCGCTGATCGCCTTGCTGGGTGCGCTGTGCGCGCTGGCGGCCGCGGCGCTCGGCTATGGATTGGGCCGCCGGGCGGATCGGCGGGCACCAGACAGTCATTAGATTTCTCCAAACATCCATCTGAGCAAGGCGAACGGATTTCCCTCGCGGCCGCCGCACAATAGCGCAGCCCATCCACGTTACGGGAATCGCCATGACACGCATTGCCAGCCTTGCCGCCCTGTTGCTCAGCCTGACCGCCGCGCCCGCGCTGGCCGATTACCCCGAACGTCCGATCACCTTGATCGTGCCCGCCGCCGCCGGCGGCAATGCCGACATCACCGCGCGCCTCATCGGCCAGGAGATGGCGCGCGTGCTGGGCCAGGCCGTGGTGGTGGAAAACCGCGTCGGCGCCGGGGGCCGCATCGGCACGCAGGCGCTGGTGCGCGCCCCGGCCGATGGATACACCATCGGCTACGCCCACGTCGGCACGCTGGTGTTGCATCGCTACCTCTTCAAGCAACAGCTGTACGACCTGGACCGCGATATCGCGCCGGTCGGATTGGTGGCAGAAACCCCCAACGTCATCGTCGTCAACGCAGCCTCGCCGTACCGCGATCTCAAGAGCTTCATCGACGCCAGCCGCGCCCAGCCCGACCGGCTGACCATGACCTCGGCCGACCCCGGCACCACCAGCGAGGTCGGCGTCAAGCTGTTCATCGCGCAGACGGGCGCCGCCGTGCGCCAGATTCCGTACAAGGCCACCGCCGCCCAGTTGGCCGACCTGCTGGGCGGCCACGTGGACTCGATGATGGAGAACCTGCCCCCCCTCATCGGCAACCTGAAGGATGGCCGCCTGCGCGCCCTGGCCGTAACCACCAAGCGCCGCGCCGCCTCCAATCCGGACGTGCCGACCGTGGCCGAGCAGGGCTACCCGGACTACGAGCAATCGGCCTGGAGCGCGCTGGTGGCGCCGGCCGGCACCCCGCCCGCCGTCATCGCGCGGTTGAACGCCGCCATGAACACGGCGCTGCATTCGGAAGCCGTCGCCCGCGAACTGCGCAGCCGCTCGCAGGAACCGCTGGGCGGCACGCCCGCCGACGTCAAGACCCAGATTCAAAAGGAACTGCCCAAATGGGAAAACATCATCAAGGCGGCCGGCACCACGCTGGACTGATGACGGCCAGCCCGCACGCCGGAGACGCACCATGGCCAAGGTAAGCCGAGAGGATTTCACCTGCGCCGCGGCCACCAATGCCTCGGCCTACCGGCGCGTCACGGTGCCGGTGCTGAAGATCGAGGCCGGGCCCGGCCCCGCCGTGGCGCTGATGGCCGGTGTGCATGGCGACGAATGGGAAGGCCAGGCAGCCCTCCTGCAACTGTGGCAACTGCTGCCCGGCGTCCTGCAGCGCGGCACGGTCTATCTGCTGCCCGCCGCCAACGCCGAGGCGTCGCTGGCCGGCACCCGCCTGTCGCCCTCGGATGACGGCAACCTCAATCGCGCCTTCCTGGGCGCCCCGGCGCGCGGCTATACCGAAAGCGTGGCCGCCGCGCTGGAAGCACGGCTGCTGCCGCGCATCCAGGCGCTGGTGGACGTGCACAGCGGCGGCGCCTCGCTGCGTTACCTGCCGTCGTCGGTGATCACCCGCTACGGCGACGATGCGCTCGATGAGCGCCTGCCTGCGCTGGCACGCGCCTTCGGCCTGCCTCATTGCGTGTTCTTTCGCGGCACCGAGAGCGGCTCCCTGCCGGCCGCCGCCAGTCGCCTGGGCGTGCTGCGGCTGAGCGCGGAGATCGGCGGCGGCCGCGAAACCACCCGCGCACTGGTCGAACGCTGCCGCGACGGCCTGCTCGGCTGCCTGGCCGAACTCGGCTTGCTGGCCGGCGCTTCGTCGCGCCAGGCCAGCCCCACGCTGCACAACCTGGAGCCCCCCGCCGCCACCCTGCGTGCGCGCGACAGCGGCGTCTTCATCCCAGCCGTCGACCTGGGTCAGACCGTAACGGCCGGCCAGACCATCGGCCAGTTGATCGAACCGGCGCGGCCCGACCTGCCCGCGCGCAACCTGGCCAGCCCGCAGGCCGGCACCGTCGTCTGCCTGCGCGCCATCGCCCGCAGCGACGACGGCGATTGCCTGCTGCAGGTGGCCCCCGCCCTTTCCCTGGACTCCCTAGCCTCGTTGTACTGACCCATGCAGATGAATCCCCGCTTGTCCGGCCTGCGCTGCCTGCGCTGCGAAGCCCTGCTGCCTCCCGCCGACTACCCCGAAGGCTGCCCTCACTGCCTTGAAGCCGGCCATCCCGCGTCGCTGGAATGCCGCTACGATGCGGCGCCCGGCGATGCCATGGACCTGCCGGTCTGGTCTCCGGTCACCCTCGGCGAGGGCGCCACGCCCTGCCTGGAGGCCGGGTCCCTGGCGCAGGCCGAAGGCGTCGGGCGGTTGTGGCTCAAGTGCGAAAGCGCCAATCCCACCGGCAGCCACAAGGACCGCATGGCGGCCCAGCTGGTGTCGCGCGCACGCCTGGCCGGCGCCACACGCGTGGCGGCGGCCTCCAGCGGCAATGCCGGCGTGTCGCTGGCGGCCTACTGTGCCGCCGCCGGGCTGCAGGCCGACATTGCCATCACCCGCAATTGCCCGCCCCTGCAACGGGAGGCCATGCAGCGCTTCGGCGCCCGCCTCACGGCCTTCGACGACAGCCTGGCGCGCTGGCCGCACGTGGCGGACCTGTGCCGCAACCAAGGCGCCTTCGCCGGCACCAATTACCTGAATCCGCCGGTCGGCACGCATCCGTACGGGGTCGAGGGCTACAAACCCATTGCCCAGGAAATCCTCGATGCCTGCGGCCTGCCCACCGATATCGTGGTGCCGACCGCACGCGGCGACCTGCTGTGGGGCATCCTGCTGGGTTGGCAGCACCTGCTGCGCGCCGGCCGCATCCCGCGGCTGCCGCGGCTGCACGCGGTCGAGCCCTATGCCCGCCTGTCGCGCGCCCGCAGCACCGGCGATGCGCGCGGCCTGTGGGAAGGCGCGACCGATCAGTACTCGATCGCCGGCGGCACCGTCACGCTGCAATCGCTGGAAGCGCTGAAGCGCTCGGGCGGCTCGCCGGTCGAAGTCTCCGACGCCGCCGCCGCCCAGGCGCAGCAGCGGTTGGAACGCATGGGGGTGGCCACCGAACTGTCGTCGGCGGCGGCGCTGGCGGCGGTCACGCGCTTGCGGCGCGCCGGCCAACTGGACGCCGAATCGTCGGTGGTGCTGATCCTGACGTCCGACGGCCGCCGCGGCTGACCGCCAAGGCCGGCGCGAGGCCCCGCCGCGCCGGATCGGCCGCCTCCCGGGCCTGCGATCGCTCTTCGGCCTCAGCCGCGCTTGAGGCCGTAGCGTTCCACCAAAGGCGCCAGGGCCGCGCGCAGGCAGGTCGCCCAGAACTTGCCGGCTTCCGACAATGGCCGGCTGCCGTGCACGATCATGTGGCATTCGAAATGCACCGGCGCCGCCAGCGGCCGGTGGCACAGCCCCGCGGCCTCCAGCCCCACGGCCGTGGCGGGGTTGGCGATGCCGACGCCGTGTCCCGCCAGCGCCAGGTGGCACACGGTGCTCGAATACGGCGTCTCGATCGCGATCTTGAGCCCCAGGCCGGCCTGCAGCAACAACGCGTCCAGCCGCTGGCGCGAGGCATCCTCGGCATTGAGCGCAATCACATCGGCTTCGGCCAGCTGTGCCAGGCCGACCTGCTGCAGACGCGCCAGGGGGTGCCCATCGGGAAATACCGCCACCGCCCGCAGGCTTGCCAGGCGATGGCCGCGCAGGCCTTCGAGTTCGGACTCATCGGCGACCGCGGCCAGGTCCAGCTCGCCCGATACCACCATGTCGCGCAAGGTATTCGAATCGCGGATCTGCAGGTACAGCGGCGTATCGGGGTAGCGCTGGCGAAAACGCGTGATCGCGTCGCTGACGATCGCACCGCTGTAGGCATGGATGCAACCGATGCGCAAGCGCGGCTGGGCCGCGCCGCGGATGGCGCGGATCTTGCGGCCCAGGGTTTCCAGGCCCACGTTCAGGCGGCGGATTTCCTCGTACAGCAGCGTGGCCTCGGGGGTGCGCTGCATGCGCTGGCGCACGCGTTCGAACAGGCGCAGTTCAATCGCGGCTTCGAGCGCGGCCAGGGTGGCGCTGACGGTGGCCGGCGACACATCCAGGCGCCGGGCTGCGGCGGTGACGCTCTCCGTTTCATAGACGGTGCGGAAAGTCTCGACCTGTTTGAGCGTGAAGGTCATGGCCGGGCTCGCCGCGGGTTCAGATGCGTTGCAGATCCATCAGCACCCGGCGCGTGGCCAGGGGCCGGCCCGCCAGGTTCTCGGCCAGCCGCTCGCGCAGATCGCGGCGCAGCGCCGGCTCGATGACGGGGTCGTCGAAGTCGGGCTCGGCCTCGTCCACGCCATAGCCGGTTTCGCGCAGCAGCGTCCATTCGAAGCGGCGCAAGGCGCCGGCCGCGCGCGTGCCGCCCGACAACTGCTGCAAGGCCATGTCGTAGGCGTCGAACAGCAGGGGATGGGCGTCTTCGCGCGGCAACAGCCGCAGCAACAGTTCATTCATGTACCAAGCCGACATCAGGGCGGTGCCGTTCAGGGCGCGCACGCCCATGATCTCGGCGCGGGTCAGGGTCTTGACCTCGCCGTTGCCGGTCCAGGACAGCAGCAGCGGCTGGAACGCCGACAGCACCGGACGCAGCACGGAATACGGGCGCTTGGCGCCCTTGGCGACCATGGCCACACAGCCGTGGTCGCGCGAGAAAGTCTGAACGATGAGGGACGTCTCGCGCCACGCCGTGGCGTGGAGCATGTATCCCGGGCGGTCCTGGACGCGAGGCGCCCGTCTACTCATAGCCCAGGTCGCGCAGCGCACTCTCGCGGTCGGACCAGCCCTTGCGCACCTTGATGTAGATCTCCAGGTGCACCGGCTTGTCCAGCAGCTTGGCGATGTCCTGCCGCGCCTCGGAGGCGATGCGTTTCATGTGCATGCCGCCGGTGCCCAGCAGGATGGGCTTGTGGCTGTCGCGCTCCACCACGACGCAGGCGGCGATGCGCGCGCCCTTGTCGGTCTCTTCCCATTGCTCGATCACGACCGTACAGCCGTAGGGCAGTTCGTCGCCCACCAGGCGGAAGATCTTCTCGCGCACCAATTCGGCCGCGATGAAGCGCATCGGCCGGTCGGTCAGGGTGTCTTCCTCGAACATCGGCTCGCCTTCCGGCAGGCGCGCGGCGATTTCCTGCAGCAGCTGGTCGAGCTGCTGGTTCTTGGTGGCGCTGACCGGCACCACGGCGCCGAACGGATGCAGCGCCATGATCTTCGAGACGAAGGCGAACAATTCATCGCGGTTCTTGAGCGCGTCGATCTTGCTGACGGCCAGGATGGTGCGCTCCGGCGCCGGCAGCAACGGCAGCAGCTTGGCGTCGCCCTCCGACCACTTGCCAGCCTCGACCACGTGCACCACCACGTCGACGTCGGCCAGCGCCTGCGTCACCACGCGGTTCATCATGCGGTTCATGGCGCCGCCATGACGCGTCTGGAAGCCCGGCGTATCGACGAACACGAACTGCTCGTGGTCGCGCGTCAGCACCCCGTGGATGCGGTGGCGCGTGGTCTGCGCCTTGCGCGACACGATGGAAATCTTGGAACCGATCAACGCGTTCGTCAGCGTGGACTTGCCCACGTTGGGGCGGCCCACGATGGCCACGAAACCGGTACGGAAAGGGGTATCGCTCATTTAGTCTCTTGGGACACTGCCACGGGCAGCGACAACTGCGCGGTCTTGCGCGCCTTGCCCGACTTGCGGGCGGCCTTGGACGCCGGGCTGATGGCCTGCGCCGCCTCCAGCGCCAGCTTGGCGGCCGACTGCTCGGCCGCGCGGCGGCTGGCGCCGGGCGCGTTCACCTTGATCTCGAGCGCCGGAATGGCGCATTCGACCTCGAACTGCTGGCTGTGGGCCGCGCCATGCGTGGCCACCACGGTGTACACGGGCAAGGCCAGCTTGCGGCCTTGCAGGAATTCCTGCAGCAAGGTCTTGGCGTCCTTGCCCAGGGTCTTGGGATCGACCGAGGCCAGCACCGGCTGGTACTGGCGCACGATCACGCGGCGGGCGGCATCGAAACCGGCGTCCAGGAACACGGCGCCGAACAGGGCCTCGACCGTGTCGGCCAGGATCGACGGACGACGGAAACCGCCGCTCTTCAATTCACCCTCGCCCAGGCGCAGGTATTGGGACAGTTCCAGGCGCTGGGCGATATCCGCCAACGAGGCCTGCTTGACCAGATTGGCGCGCAGGCGCGACAGGTCGCCCTCGTCGATTTTCGAATAACGCTCGAACAGCATCGCCGCGACGACGAAGTTGAGCACGGAATCCCCGAGGAACTCCAGGCGCTCGTTGTGGCGCGCACCGTGGCTGCGGTGGGTCAGCGCCTGTTCAAGCAGTGCTGGGTCACCGAAGTGGTGATCCAGCCGGTTTTCTAGCGTGGCTAGCGACATAATCAGTTGAACCGGCCGATGCGGCTGAGATCGCTGAAATTCATCCAGATGAAGAACGCCTTTCCGACGATATTGGATTCCGGCACGAAACCCCAGTATCGGCTGTCGGCGCTGTTGTCCCGATTATCGCCCATGGCGAAGTATTGCCCCTCCGGTACTTTGCAGCGTACCCCATCGCGGGAATATTGGCAGTTCCCGAGGTTGGGAAATTGGTATTGCGGGCGATATTCCTGCGGCCTGCCTTCATCAAGCAGGATATTGTGGCTAACTTCGCCTAATTTTTCTTTATATTGTGCGATATAAGAGACACGATCGGGTTCGAAATAATCGCCATCCCGCACATGCGTCACCAATTGGCCGTTCACGTACAGCTTTTTGTCGATGTACGCCACTTCGTCGCCCGGCAGACCCACCACGCGCTTGATGTAGTCGACGTCCGGGTCCACCGGGTAGCGGAACACGAACACGTCGCCGCGCTGCGGCTTGCCGATATCGACCACCTTCTTGTCGATGACCGGAAGGCGCAGGCCGTAGCTGAACTTGTTCACCAGGATCAGATCGCCGGATTGCAGCGTCGGCAGCATCGAACCCGACGGAATGCGGAACGGTTCCACCACGAACGATCGCAGCACGAACACGAACAGGATCACGGGGAAGAAGCTGACCGCGTATTCGATCCACCACGGCACGCGACGGGCCTTGTCGCCGGCCTCGCGCCGCAGGCGCTCGGCTTCTTGCGAATCGCCGATCAGCGCCGCGTCGTACTGCGCCATCGCCTCTTGCGCCCGGCGCTCGCGGCCGCGCCGCAATACGGCCAGATCGAGCGCCCAGATAATGCCGGTCAGCACCAGCAGAACAAACAGGATCAGGGCAAAGTTCCAACTCATCAGCTAACCGCCTTCTCGGGTTCTATTTGTCTTCCACCTGCAGGATGGCCAGGAAGGCCTCTTGCGGAATTTCCACGGTACCGACCTGCTTCATGCGCTTCTTGCCCGCCTTCTGCTTTTCCAGCAGCTTCTTCTTGCGCGAGATGTCGCCGCCATAGCACTTGGCCAGCACGTTCTTGCGCAGCGCCTTGACGTTCTCGCGGGCGATGATTTCGGCGCCGATGGCGGCCTGGATCACCACGTCGAACATCTGCCGCGGAATCAGGCCGCGCATGCGCGTCACCACGTCGCGCGCGCGGTGGCGGGCGTTGCTGCGGTGGACGATCACGGCCAGCGCGTCGACGCGGTCGTTGTTGATCAGCAGGTCCACCCGCACCACGTCGGCCGAGCGGTATTCGAGGAACTCATAGTCCATCGAGGCATAGCCGCGCGACACCGACTTGAGCTTGTCGAAGAAGTCCAGCACGATCTCGGCCAGCGGGATCTCGTACACCAGGTGCACCTGGCGGCCGTGATAGCTCATGTTGATCTGCACGCCGCGCTTGTTGTTGCACAGCGTCATCACGGGACCGACGTAGTCCTGCGGCATGAACAGCGTGACCTTCACGATCGGCTCGCGGATATCGGCGATCTTGCCGATTTCCGGCATGCGCGACGGGCTTTCGACGGTGATCACCGAACCATCGCGCTGCTCGACCTCGTACACCACCGACGGCGCGGTGGTGATGATGTCCATGTCGAACTCGCGCTCCAGGCGCTCCTGCACGATCTCCATGTGCAGCAGGCCGAGGAAGCCGCAGCGAAAGCCAAAGCCCAACGCCTGCGACACTTCGGGCTCGAACATCAGCGCGGCGTCGTTCAGCTTGAGCTTCTCGAGCGAATCGCGCAGTTGGTCGTATTCGGAGCTTTCGACCGGGTAGAGGCCGGCGAACACCTGCGGCTTGACTTCCTTGAAGCCGGGCAGCGGCGCGGCCGCAGGCTTGCTCGCGAGCGTCACGGTGTCGCCCACCTTGGCGTCCTCGAGTTGCTTGATGCCGGCGATGATGAAGCCCACCTCGCCCGCCGACAGGTGCGGACGCTGCTGCGACTTGGGCGTGAACACCCCGGTCTGCTCGCAAAGGTGGGTGGCGCCGGAAGCCATCAGCAGGATCTTGTCCTTGGGCTTGAGCATGCCGTTGACGATGCGCACCAGCATCACCACGCCCACGTAGTTGTCGAACCACGAATCGATGATCAGCGCCTGCAGCGGCGCCTCGGGATCGCCCTGGGGAGCCGGCACGCGCGCCACGATGGCCTCGAGGATCTCGTCGATGCCCATGCCGGTCTTGGCGCTGGCCAGCACCGCCTGCGAGGCGTCAATGCCGATGACGTCCTCGACCTCCTGGCGCGCGCCGTCTGGATCGGCCTGCGGCAGGTCCATCTTGTTCAGCACCGGCAGCACTTCCACGCCCAGCTCGATGGCGGTGTAGCAGTTGGCCACGGTCTGCGCTTCGACGCCCTGCGAGGCGTCAACCACCAGCAGCGCGCCCTCGCAGGCAGAGAGCGAGCGGCTGACTTCGTACGAGAAGTCGACGTGCCCCGGGGTGTCGATCAGGTTCAGGTTGTAGATCTTGCCGTCCTGCGCCTTGTAGTGCAGGGCGGCCGTCTGGGCCTTGATGGTAATGCCGCGCTCACGCTCGATCTCCATGGAGTCGAGCACCTGGGCCGACATTTCGCGATCCGCCAATCCGCCGCAGCGCTGGATCAGGCGATCGGCCAGGGTCGATTTGCCGTGATCGATGTGGGCAATGATGGAGAAGTTGCGAATATGCTGCATGCTTGAGTTTAAAAGGGACGGAACATTCGGCAAACTGCCGGAAGACGCCGCCACCAGGGTAGGCACGGCTGACAGGGTTGCGGCTGGCGCGTCAAGGGCGGATGCCCGCGGTCGCGCCGCCCGGCCGCCCTGCCCGCCCGCGATCGACGGCGGCACGGGCAAAAACGAGGGGGCGCCAGGCGCCCCCTCTTGCGGCAACCAGCCATTTTAGCCGGTCTTGGGCCTTATTTGCTTGCGGGCACCGCCACCCACTGGGTCTGCTCGCCGCGGCGTACCAGCAGACCGACCGCGCGGCCCTTGTCCAGCTTGCCGACCAGCTCCGCGAACTGTTTGGCGCCGGTGACGTCGGTGTCGTTCAGAGCCAACACAATATCGCCTTCCTGCAGCCCGGCCTTGGCGGCCGCGCCTTCGGCGACCTTGACCTGCACGCCGCCCTTGATACGCAGCTTCTTCTGCACGTCGGCGGGCACGTCCACCACGCCAAGACCCAGCGCATTGGTGACTTCCGGCGCGGGCGTCGCGCCCTTCTTGCCCGGCACCGCCTTGTCCACGGGAATCTCGCCCACCTTGACCGACAGGGTCATCTTCTTGCCCTTGCGCCACACTTCCATGTCGGCGCGCGTGCCCGGCTTGGTTTCACCGACGATGCGGGGCAGATCGGTCCAGCGCTTGATCGGTTCCTTGTTGAAGGTCAGGATCACGTCGCCCGGCTGCACGCCGGCCTGTTCGGCCGGACCATCGACCTCGACACTGCTCACCAGGGCGCCTTCGGCCTTGGGCAGCCCGATGGCCTCGGCCACGTCCTTGCCCACTTCGCCGATCTGGACGCCCACGCGGCCGCGCGTGACCTTGCCGGTGGCGCGCAGCTGGTCCACCACCCGCATCGCCTCGTCGATCGGGATGGCCAGCGAAATACCCATGAAGCCGCCGCTGCGCGAGATGATCTGGGAGTTGATGCCCACCACCTCGCCCGCCAGGTTGATCAGCGGACCGCCCGAATTGCCCGGGTTGACCGCCACGTCCGTCTGGATGAACGGCAGGTATTCGCCCGTATCGCGGCCGATGGCGCTGACGATACCCGACGTGACGGTGGAATCCAGGCCGAACGGCGAGCCGATCGCCAGCACCCACTGGCCCTTCTTGAGCTTCTTGGGATCGCCGATCACCAGCGGCGTCATGTCCTTGGCTTCGATCTTGATCAGCGCCACGTCGGTGCGCTCGTCGGTGCCGATGACCTTGGCCTTGAACTCGCGGCCGTCGGTGAGGGTGACGTAGATGTCGGTTGCGTCGCTGACCACGTGGTTGTTGGTCATGATGTAGCCGTCATCCGAGATGAAGAAACCCGAGCCCACGCCACGCGGCACGGTACGCTCCTCGGGTTGCTGCGGCTGCGGACGCTGGCGCGGACCGGGCGCCTGGCCCGGCGGCTGGAAATCGGGGCCGAAGAACCAGCGGAACAGCTCGGCGGGATCGTTGCCGCCCGGGCCCACTCCGCGGATCGGCACCGTCGCCGTGGTGCGGATGTTCACGACCGCCGGATCGGCCTTCTCGATGATGCTGGTGAAGTCAGGCAGCGCCACCGTCGGAGTCGGCGTGTCGGCCGCCGGGGTCTGCGCCAGGGAGACGGGCGCGAACGCGGCCGACATCAGGAGCCCCGCCGTCGCGGCCGCCAGGAAGCGGCGCAGACCGGGGTTCGACACCATCAATGCTTTCATATGTTGCTCCGAAATCACTTCTTGCCGCGGCGGCCGCGCTTCACTTGGAATCGGCCGCCGGAGCGTTCGTCACGGGTACGTATTCGGTCGCTTCCGCCAATTGTTCCAGCGTCGCCACGGGCACTTCGCCCACGGCCGTCAGCCAGTAGTCGGCGATGCGCGTGCCATACACGGTAATGGAACCGCGCTGCGCCGCGCCAGGCGGAGGATGATGGCCGCGCTGGCTGTCGTAAGGCTCGATGAACACCGAAATGGCCGCCAGTCCATCCGACAGCACCATCTGGTTGACCGTCGCGCCGCGCCCCATCGAGCGCGCCACCTGCATGACCACCACAAAGCCCTTGGGCGCCGGGATGCGCCAACCCTGGGCGCTCAGGTCCACGGACTTCATCGAAGGCTCGAGCACGCGCCAGTCGCGCGTGTTCCAGCGCGACGACAGCGATTGCGGGTCGACGTCGGCTCCCAGGCGCAGGGACGTGAACGACACCTGCTCGACCACGCCGCGGGCGGCATTGAGGGTCTGGGCCTTCAGCAGCAGATTGGTTTCGACATCGGCACAGAGGCGATAGCCATAGCGCAACTTGTCCAGCGGTTCGATAGTGATCAACCGGCATTCGCGCCCGGCGACGCGGTGCAGCGCCGACTCGGTGCGGATCTTGTAGTGTTCGGTCAGGTTGGCGGGATCGCCCAGCAGCAGCCCAGGGAAGCGATCGCCGCGGCGGCGTTCGAGCAACACCGTTTTGCGCTCGGGAATCAGGCACTGCACGTCTTCGTTGTGGCGCAGGTATTCGCGCGGCTGGCCATCGAGGATCTCGAGGCGCTCGCGCTCGCCGGTGCCGTCGACGACGTGCACCAGGCGCGACGACTGGATCGTCTCGCCCTGCTGATACATGAATACGCCGGCGTAGTCCTGCTTGCGCGCAGCCTGCTGGATGCGCGAGAGCAATTGGACCACGTCATCGCCCTGCTGGGCGGGAGCGGCGTCGGCGGCGCGCGCGGGGTCATGCGCGGCCAGAAAAGCGGTCAGAAGCGTAGCGGCGAACCAGCCGGCGCGGTGGGCCTGCCACGAGGCAGCCCTTCCCAGCACCGGCCAACGGGTCGGAAGCACAAGGGCCATCAGCGCCCCGCTCCGACATCGAACGACACCTGGCGCACCGCGCTGGGGCCAGCCATCTGGCGATGGGCCTCCAGGTAGTCGCTCAGGCCCGAAGTGTCGGCGGAGCTGCCCAGGCTGGCGTCGGCCAGCACGCGGGTTTCAGCGCCCGGATTGCCGCCCGCCAGGTAGGGCTGGGCCACCCAGGCCACCGTGGCGACCGCGGCCGCCACCGCCAGGCCGGACAGGCCCAGGCGCAGCGGCGAGCGGCGCCGCGGCGCGGCCACGATCGGCAGCTCGGCATCCAGCGCGCGCGACAGGCGGGCATGGAAACTGGCGCTGGGCGTCAGCGCCAGATCACTGTTGCGCAGGGCATCACCAATGAGGTGATAGGTATCCCAGGTCTGCCGCCCCTCGCGGGTCAACAGGCCGGGAAGAATATCGTCGGTTTCTTCTCCGTCCATCCAGGCGGAAACGGATTCCTCCCAGGAGGACTCCGAGGAAACGACGGACTTGGCTGCTGTAGTCTGCATGACTGCCACTCCTTACCAGCGACGCTCGGCATCGGTGCCTAGCAATGGGCGCAACTTGGTCGCGATGGCCTCTCGCGCACGGAAAATGCGGGAGCGCACCGTACCAATGGGGCAGTCCATGCTCTGGGCGATGTCTTCGTAACTCATACCTTCGATTTCACGCAGGACGATTGCGGTGCGCAGTTCCTCGGGCAATTCCTCGATGGCCGCGTTCACCGTCTCGGCGATCTCGCGGCTGGCAACCATCGACTCCGGCGTGCTTATATCGGTTAGGTTGTCGGTTTCGTTAAAAGTTTCACCGTCTTCCGTTTCTATCGCGTTGGGCGCGCTCGGCCGCCGCCCCTGCGAGGCGAGCCAATTTCGGGCCGTATTGATGGCGATACGATACAACCAGGTATAGAACGCGCTCTCGCCCCGGAACTGGGGCAGGGCCCGATAGGCCTTGATGAACGCTTCCTGGGCCACGTCCTCGATCTCGGCCGGATCGCGGATCATGCGAGCCAGCAGGCGCAGGATCTTGCGCTGGTACTTGAGCACCAGCAGATCGAACGCTTTCTTGTCGCCGCGCTGGACACGGGCGACAAGCTCGGCGTCGACTTCGCGCTCGCTCATGGAGCCTCCCGCAAGCGCACCGCCGCAGGCTGGCGCCGCGCCGCGCCAGCCAATAGGCACAGGCGCCGCCAGCCGTCGGCCGGCAAGGCCGTCTGCCAGACGGTAAAAGTTACGTGTTGGTCGTTAAAGGCCATACTCCCGGAGGGCAAGGGCTGCAGGGTGAGCGTGAGCCATGCCGGTCCGCGTCGCTGATCCACCAGCGACGCTTCCCGCCAGCCGCCCGGCAGGCGTACCTGCCAGCGGCCAGCCCCGGCTGCCGTGCGCAAGGCCGATACCGGGGACGGGCTGAAACGGATCGAGTGTAACAGCCCCGCCGCCAACAGCAATGCGGCCAGTGCGGCGCCGGCCAGCCAGGCCGTGCCGTGCCAGAAAGCCGCGGTCACGATGCTGGCCACCGCGGCGGCCAGCCCCAGGACTGGCAACGCCGCGACGCCGCGCGGCCGCAGGACAGGCACGCCAAACGTCCAGCGCCCCTTGCCCGGGCCTTCCAAATCAGATCCGGCGAACGGCCATGGAGCCGTTGGTGCCGCCGAAGCCGAAGGAGTTGGACAGGCCGACATCGATCTTCATCTGCCGCGCCTCGTTGGCGCAGTAGTCCAGGTCGCATTCCGGATCCTGGTTGAAGATGTTGATGGTCGGAGGCGAGACCTGGTTGTAGACGGCCAGCGTCGTGAACACGGCCTCGATGCCGCCGGCGGCGCCGAGCAGGTGGCCGGTCATGGACTTGGTCGAGTTCACCACCAGCTTCTTGGCGTGGTCGCCGAAAGCCAGCTTCAGCGCATCGGTTTCGTTCTTGTCGCCCAGGGGCGTCGAGGTGCCGTGCGCGTTGACGTACTGGACGTCTTCCAGGTTCAGGCCGCCGTTGCGCAGCGCGTTTAGCACGCCGCGGCGCGGGCCGTCCTTGTCGGGAGCCGTGATGTGATGCGCATCGGAGCTCATGCCGTAGCCCGCGAACTCGCCATAGATGCGCGCGCCGCGCTTCTTGGCGTGTTCGTATTCTTCCAGCACCAGCACGCCCGCGCCCTCGCCCAGCACGAAGCCGTCGCGGTCGCGGTCCCAGGGACGCGAGGCCGTCTGAGGATCATCGTTGCGCGTCGACAGCGCGCGCATCGCGGCAAAACCGCCGATACCCAGCGGCGACACGGTCGATTCGGCGCCACCAGCCACCATGACGTCGGCATCGCCGTACTCGATCAGGCGGGCCGCGTCGCCGATGCAGTGCAGGCCCGTGGTGCAGGCCGATACGACGGCGTAGCTGGGGCCCTTCATGCCGTAGGCGATGGACAGATGGCCGGAGATCAGGTTGATCAGCGAACCCGGCACGAAGAACGGCGAGATGCGGCGCGGACCCTTGGCCATGTATTCGACCTGGGTTTCCTCGATGCGCGGCAGGCCGCCGATGCCCGAGCCGACGATCACGCCGATGCGTTCGGCGTTGGCTTCGGTGACTTCCAGGCCGCTGTCGCGCCAGGCCTGCATCCCGGCAGCCAGGCCGTAATGGATGAAGGTATCCATCTGGCGGGCTTCCTTGGCCGAGATATAGGCGCTGATGTCGAAGTCCTTGACTTCGCCGGCGATGTGGGTGGTGATGGCCGAGGGATCGAAACGGGTGATGCGGCTGATGCCAGAACGTCCGTTGACGATATTGTCCCAAGCGGTGGTCAGGTCGTTGCCGACAGGCGACACGATACCAAGGCCAGTGATGACGACTCGTCGCTTCACGGATGACTCCTCAAACAGACAAAAGAAAGGCGGTTTTCGGGATGCACTGCGCGTGCGGCACACGCAACAGCGGGTCGGGCGTCAATGCCCTTCCCGCGCGTGGACCACACGGCAAATTCCTGAAACCGCCCCGGTTCCCGGTTGGCGCCGAAATCGAATTCGGGGCAACCGGAAGGATATAGGCTGAGCTTACTGCTTACCGTTCGAATTGATGTAATCAATCGCTTGTTGCACGGTCGTGATCTTTTCGGCCTCTTCGTCGGGGATCTCGGTCTCGAATTCGTCTTCGAGCGCCATGACCAGTTCGACCATGTCGAGCGAATCGGCACCGAGGTCGTCAAGGAAGGAGGATTCGTTCTTGATCTCGGCTTCGTTCACGCCAAGTTGTTCAGCGACGATCTTCTTGACGCGCTGTTCGATGCTTTCCATGCAGATCTCCAAATGGGAAAAATCCCGCGAATTATAGCCAAGCGCAGAGTACTGCAAACGCCAGGCCGTGACAAAAATAACACCGCACACTTTGATCTGTCGCCCACGGGGCGCAGGAGTGCCGATATGCGGCGTTTCCGGATGAAGCGCGCGTTGCCCCGCGCCGGAAAGCCCGGCTGCGGCGCGGCGGCCTGGGCCGCCCACGCGCTTCGTGACTTATTGCATGTACATCCCGCCGTTGACGTGCAGGGTGGTGCCGGTAATGTAACCCGCCTGCGGCCCGGACAAAAAGGCCACCGCATGGGCGATATCCGTCGGCGAACCCAGGCGGCCCAGCGGAATCTGCTGCAGCAGCGCCGCCGTCTGGCTCTCGCCCAGGGCGCGCGTCATGTCGGTATCGATGAAGCCGGGCGCCACGCAATTGACGGTGATGTTGCGGCTGCCCAGCTCACGCGCCAGCGCGCGCGACATGCCCGCCACGCCGGCCTTGGCCGCGGCGTAGTTGGCCTGGCCGGGATTGCCGCTCGAGCCTACCACGGAGGTGACGTTGATGATGCGTCCCCAGCGGGCCTTCATCATGTTGCGCAGTACCGCGCGCGAGAGGCGGAAAACCGACGCCAGGTTGGTGTCGATGACGGCGGACCAATCGTCGTCTTTCATGCGCATTGCCAGCGTATCGCGGGTGATGCCTGCATTATTGACGAGGATATGGGGGCCACCGCCTTCTTTGCCGAGCGCGTCGATCAAGGCGTCGCAGGCTTCGGCATTGGTCACGTCCAGCACCACGCCACGGCCGCCGAACGGGGCCAGCGCCTCGGTGATGGCGGCAGCGCCGGATTCCGACGTGGCGGTGCCGACGACAACCGCGCCGCGCGCGGCCAGTTCCTGCGCAATGGCGCGGCCAATGCCGCGCGTGGCGCCCGTGACCAGGGCGATCTTGCCCTGCAGTTCGATCGAGGTGTTTTCCATGGTCTTAGTTTCCGTTGACCGCGGCCAGCGCGGCTTCGAGCGAGGCCGGATCCGTGATGGCCAGGCCGGTGAGCTCGGGGTCGATACGCTTGGTCAGGCCGGTCAGGACCTTGCCCGGACCGCACTCGATGACGTGGGTCACTCCCTGGGCCTTCATGGCGCGCAGCGTTTCGACCCAACGCACAGGATGCCACGCCTGGCGCACCAGCGCATCCCGGATTGCCCCGGGTTCGGTCGGGGCGGCGACATCGACGTTGTTGATGACGGGCATCTGCGGCGCCGCCACCGTCACCGCGGCCAGCGCGCCGGCCAGCACGTCGGCGGCGGGCTTGAGCAGGCTGGAGTGGAACGGCGCCGACACCGGCAGCAGCAGCGCGCGCTTGGCGCCGGCGGCCTTGGCCAGCTCGCAGGCGCGCTCGACGGCGGCCTTGTGGCCGGCGATCACGACTTGCGCCGGCGCATTGAAGTTGACCGCTTCGACCACTTCACCCTGGGCCGCCGAGGCGCAGGCAGCGCGCACGGCGTCATCGTCCAGGCCGAGGATGGCGGCCATGGCGCCGGTGCCGACCGGCACGGCGGCCTGCATGGCGTCGGCGCGCACGCGCACCAGGCGCACGGCATCTTCGAGCGCCAGCGAGCCGGCGGCCGTCAGCGCGGCGTATTCGCCCAGGCTGTGACCGGCGACGACATCGGGATTACGACCGCCCGCCGCGCGCCAGGCCGCGAAGAACGCGGCGCCGGCCGTCAGCATGGCGGGCTGGGTGTTGGTGGTCAGGTTGAGCTGTTCGGTGGGGCCCTGCGCGATCAGCGCGCCCAGGTCCTGGCCCAGCGCCTGCGAGGCGCGCGCCACGGTGTCGGTCACGGCAGCGACGTCGGCCCAGGCATCGAGCATGCCGACTGCTTGCGAACCCTGGCCGGGGAAGACAAAAGCGATTTTCATGATTGACCGTGTGGATTGATTCTGAGTCTGTGGAATGTCGAGCGTGCCATCCGGCAGGCGCGGCACTCCGCGCCATGCCGGACTCGCCCTTACATGCGGGCCAGTACCGAACCCCAGGTGAATCCGCCGCCCACGCCCTGCATCAGGACCAATTGGCCGGCCTTGACGCGGCCATCACGGCGCGCGGCGTCCAGCGCCAGCGGCACGCTGGCCGCGGAGGTGTTGGCGTGGCTGTCGACGGTGATGACAACCTTCTCGACCGGCACGGCAAGCTTGCGCGCCAGGAAATTCAGGATGCGGACGTTGGCCTGGTGCGGGATCAACCAATCGACATCGGCGATCTCGATCCCGGCTTCCGCGCAAGTATCACGGGCCGAGCGGTCCAGCACCGTGACGGCCTGCTTGAACACCGCCTGGCCGTCCATGCGCAGGAACGGATCGCCGGTGACGTCACCATAGGCCACGTTGCCCGCGGCGCTGAGGATCTTCATCTGGCTGCCATCGGCATGCAGCTGCGCGGCCATGATGCCGGGCTTGTCGGAAGCCTTGAGCACCACCGCGCCGGCGCCGTCGCCGAACAGCACGCAGGTGCTGCGGTCGTTCCAGTCGAGGATGCGCGAAAACACTTCGGCGCCGATCACCAGCGCGCAACGCGCGCGGCCGGCGCGGATGAAGCTGTCGGCGGTGGTCAGGGCGTAGACGAAACCGCTGCACACGGCCTGCACGTCGAAGGCCGCGGAGCCCTTGGCGCCCAGGTTGGCCTGCACCAGGCAGGCGGTGCTGGGGAACACGAAATCGGGCGTGGAGGTGGCCAGCACGATCAGATCGACCTCGGACGCGTCGACACCGGCATCGGCCAACGCGCGGCGCGCGGCCTCGGTGGCCAACTGGCTGGTGGTCACGCCGCGCTCGGCCAGGTGGCGCTGGCGGATGCCGGTGCGTTCGACGATCCACTCGTCGGACGTGGCGATATCGCGCGTCGCCAGTTCGGCCGCCAGGGCGTCATTCGAAACCACGCGTTCCGGCAGGAAGCTGCCGGTGCCCGCGATCGCGGAATATTTCATTGCGGTATCCATCAAGCGGTGTCCCCAGCCGCGCCCGGTTCGAGCGCCGAAACACCCGAAGCCGACTGGACGCGCTGGTTGATCTGCGCCACCGTCTGAGCGGTGCGCTCCAGCAGTTTACTCACCACGGCCTCGCGGGCCCGTTGCAAGGCGAAGCCGAAAGCGTAGGCATCGGCCGAACCGTGGCTCTTGATGACCACGCCACGCAAGCCCAGCAGCGCCGCGCCGTTGTAGCGACGGTTATCGACGCGATTGCGCAGGCGGTTGAGCACCGGCTTGGCCAGGGCGCCGACCAGCAGCGTGATCAGGTTGCGTTTGAACTCTTCGCGGATGACGCTGGACAACATCTTGGCCAGTCCTTCCACGGACTTGAGCACGACGTTGCCGACGAAACCGTCGCAGACGACGACGTCGACCGTGCCCTTGAAAATGTCATTGCCTTCCACGTTGCCGTAGAAGTTCAGCGGGCTGGCGCGCAGGAGCTCGGCGGCTTCCTTGACGACCTCGTTGCCCTTGATGACTTCTTCGCCGATGTTGAGCAGCCCCACAGTGGGGCTGTCGCGATGGTCCACCGCCTGCGACAGCGCGGCGCCCATGATGGCGAATTGCAGCAGGTGCTCGGCCGTGCAGTCCACGTTCGCGCCCAGGTCCAGCACCGTGGTGGCGCGGCCCGTCTGGTTCGGAATGGACGTGGCGATCGCGGGGCGGTCTATGCCGTCCAGCGTCTTGAGCACATAGCGGGAAATGGCCATCCATGCGCCGGTGTTGCCGGCGGAAACGCAGGCGTCGGCGCGCCCGTCCTTGACGGACTGGGCGGCCAGGCGCATGGAGGAGTCTTTTTTGCGGCGCAGGGCGACCTCGACCGGGTCGTCCATGGTGACGACTTCGGAAGCCGCCACGATCTCGAAGCGATCACGCTCGACGCCGCGATGCTCGGAGAGCGCCGCTTCGATAGCGTCCGGAAGCCCGACCAGCAACAGCCGGGTGTCCGGAAATTGCCGGGCGAACTCGATCGCAGCCGGAATCGTGACGGGCAGACCGAAGTCTCCGCCCATACAGTCTATGGCGATGCGTATCACGGGTGCCAGGTATCAGCGCTCAGCCGAAATGGTCCGAGTACGAGTTCGGCCCGGGGGCCTTATTCGTCGGCCTTGGTCTTCAGGACCTTGCGGCCACGGTAGAAGCCGTTGGGGCTGATGTGGTGACGCAGGTGCGTTTCGCCCGTGGTGGGTTCGATCGCGGTCGACGGATTCACCAGAAAATCGTGCGAGCGGTGCATACCGCGCTTGGACGGGGACTTCTTGTTTTGTTGAACGGCCATGATGACTCCTAGAAACGGGGCGCATTGTACGCGATGCGGCCCGATGTTGATCTCAATCTTTGTGCTTCAGTTGTTCCAGCACCGCAAACGGCGACGGACGCTTGACAACGGGCTCTTGGGAAGCCTCGCTGTCCTTGGCCTGCGCGCCCGGGCATACATCATGCTTGGGCACATACGGAACGCTCAGAATGAGCTCATCCTCGATCTGGGCCAACAGATCGAAGTGATGCGAACCCACCACCTTTTCAGGCTGGTTGGACACAAAACCATTTCCTGCGTTTCCTGCCTCGCCGTCCTCGTCCTCGTCGTCGAAACCCGCGGCGTGATCGCCGGAGGTAAAGCCGTCGTCGAGGTCGGCTTCGGACTTGACCAGTTGCAGCAGGACCTCGCTGTCCACCGGATAGGCGAACGGCTCATTGCACCGCTGACACACCACGACCGGATTCGCCCGCACATGTATGCGCAGGAGCGGCTGACCTTGCAGCAGCCCGGCCTTGCCCATCTCGCCGCGCACGGACCACGTCACAAGGCCGGCCTCACCCGCCGGTTGCTCGGGAAGTCCGTCAACCGCGCGCGTCAACCGCACAAGAGGTATGGTGCCTTGCGCTTCCTTGCCCGAATGGGCGAATGCGAATGCGTCGATGGGCTTGATGTTCTGTCCTTTCGCACGAGGCCGCCGGAAATGCGCATTCGCGCACAACCCGCACATCCCGTGCATTCGCGGCCATCCCAGGGCGCCAAACCGATGACTGACGCGGGGTGCGCCCCGCCCAAAAGTCATGCTGCCCTGCAAAAATGCCGCAAAACGTTAGATAATACTGTGACTTACGTCCCAGCGTCAAATATCGAATGCCCTCACAACCCAGCCTGATCCTCGCCTCCAGCTCGCGCTACCGCAAAGAACTGCTCACCCGCCTGCGCCTGCCCTTCACCGCCATTTCGCCCGATGTGGACGAAACGCCACAGCAAGGCGAATCACCCGAAGCGCTGGCGCTGCGCCTGTCGGTGGCCAAGGCCATGGCGGTGGCCGGCGGGCACCCCGGCAGCGTCGTCATCGGGTCGGATCAGGTTGCCACGGTGGACGGCCAACCCATTGGCAAGCCTGGCGATTTTACGCGCGCCCAGGCGCAATTGCGCGCACTTTCCGGGCAGATCGTGGAATTTCACAGCGCGTTGGCGGTGACTGACGGCCTCCGGGTGGAAAAAGCCGATATCGTGACGCGGTGCAGGTTCCGGCGCCTGAGCGACCAGGCCATCGACGCCTACCTACGCGCCGAGGAACCCTACGATACCGCAGGCAGCGCCAAGGCGGAAAGCCTGGGCATCGCCCTGATGGAGAGCATCCAGAGCGATGACCCCACCGCCATCATCGGCCTGCCGCTGATCGCCCTGACCCGGATGCTGGCCGGCTTCGGCCTGGACCCCCTGACGGCGCCCGGAGCGGCCGCATGAGTGGCTCGCTGCACCTGATTCCCGTGGGGCTGGGCGACGCCGCCCCCGAAAGCTGGCTGCCCGCCGACGCGCGCGAGCGGGCCGGCAGCCTGGACACCTACATCGCCGAAAACGCCAAGACGGCGCGGGCATTCCTCAAGCAGGTCGGCACCACCCGGCCGCTGCAGGAAATCACCATCCATACCCTGAGCGACAAGACCGACGCCGCCCAGATCGGCGCCTGGCTCGAGCCGGTGCGCCGCGGCGCCGACATCGGCCTGGTATCCGAGGCCGGCTGCCCGGCGGTCGCCGACCCTGGCGCCAAGGTGGTGGACGCCGCCCACCGGCTCGGCATCACCGTCAAGCCCTGGGTCGGCCCCTCCTCCATCCTGCTGGGCCTGATGGCCAGCGGGCTGGACGGCCAGCGCTTCGCCTTCCACGGCTACGCGCCGGTGGACGCCGGCGAGCGCGCCAGGCAGCTCAAGGCGTGGGAACAGCACTCCGCGCGGCACAACCAGACGCAACTGCTGATCGAGACCCCCTACCGCAACGCCGCCATGTTCGCCACATTGCTGGCCAGCCTGAAGGGCGACACCAAGCTGTGCGTGGCGCGCGCGCTGACCACCGCCGACGAATGGATCGTCACCCGCACCATCGCCGACTGGAAGAAGCAGCCCGCCCCGCAGCTGGACAAGATGCCCACCCTGTTCCTGTACCTGGCGCGCTGACGATGATCCGATCTGCAGCGGTATTGCTGGCCCTGGCGGCCCTGGCCGGTTGCGCCCAACGCGGCCCCGCGGGCCTGGACCTGGACACCTCCATCACCGCGGCCAGCCAGAGCAGCCGGGTGCGCTTCGTGGTCCTGCACTACACCTCGACCGACGACGCGCTGTCGATGAAGCTGCTGTCGCAGGGCAAGGTCAGCGCCCATTACCTGATCGATACGCCCGGCCGCGCCTACCGGCTGGTCGATGAGTCCCGCGCCGCCTGGCACGCCGGCGAAAGCGCCTGGTACGGCCTGAACGCCATGAACAGCACGTCGGTCGGCATCGAGATCGTCAACCCCGGCTGGACCGACGGCGATGACGGCAAACCGCAATGGCATGCCTACGGCGACCGCCAGATCCGGGCGCTGACCATCCTGCTGCGCGACATCATCCAGCGCCACGGCATCGCGCCCCGGAACGTGGTCGGCCACAGCGATATCGCGCCCCAGCGCAAGGTCGATCCCGGCCCGCTGTTCCCCTGGAAGCAACTGGCCGCGGCGGGCATCGGCCGCTGGTACGACGAAGCCGGCGCCGCCGCGCACCTGGCACGGCTGCAGGCCCAGGGCACGCCCGACGTGGCCTGGTTCCAGCAGCAACTGCAACGCCTGGGCTACACCAGCCCGCAAACCGGCACCCTGGACCGCGCCACCATCAATGTGCTGGCGGCCTTCCAGATGCACTATCGGCCCGCCCTGCACGACGGCCAGCCCGACGCGGAGACCGCGGCGATCATGCTTGCCATGCTGTAGCCCGACGCCCCGGGCGGTGACCGCGAAAGACACGGCACGCCCGACGAGAGGGGTTCACCCCGGGCGGCGGCGCCACCAGGCGACCAGCCGCCACCCCAGCAGCAGCGCCAGCACCGAGGCATAGAGGATCGGCTGCGACAGGTCGTTCTTGCCGGCCTTGTGCCACCAGTAATGCAACACCGCCAGCAGGCCGATGAGATAGATGGCGCGATGCAATTGCTGCCAGCGCCTGCCCAGCTTGCGCATGGCCCACTGGGTGGAGGTGGCCGCCAGCGCCGCCATCAGCACGAAAGCGGCGAAGCCCACCGTGATGAAGGGCCGCTCGCCAATATCCTGCAGCATGGCGACGGGATCGAGACCACGGTCCCACCAGACCCAGGCCATGAAGTGCATGGCGCCATAGAAGAAGGCGAACAGGCCGCACATGCGGCGCACGCGCACCAGCGCCGGCTGCCCGGTCAAGCGCCGCAAGGGCGTGATCGCCAGCGTCACGAGCAGGCACACCAGCGTCCAGGTGCCCGACGAACGGGTCAGGAATTCAACCGGGTTGGCGGTCAGGCCGTTGGAAAAACCCAGCCAGATCCAGCGCGCGAACGGCGCCAGGCCCAACAGGAATAGCCAGGGCTTGGCGCGCCCCACGGCCCGCGCCGACCATTGCGGCTTGCGCGCCGCGGCCGCGCCGGCGCCATCGGCCACCGGCGGCTTCAATAGTTGGCCTTCAGGTCCATGCCCTGGTAGAGCGACGCGACCTGCTCGGCATAACCGTTGAACATCAAGGTCTTGCGCTTGGGCGTGAACAGGCCGTCCTCGCCGATGCGGCGCTCGGTGGCCTGGCTCCAGCGCGGATGCGGCACGGTCGGGTTGACGTTGGCATAGAAGCCGTATTCCTGCGGCGCGGCCTTGATCCACGACGATACCGGCTGCTTTTCCACCAAACGGATCTTGACCAGCGACTTGCCCGACTTGAAGCCGTATTTCCAGGGCACGGCCAGCCGCAGCGGCGCGCCGTTCTGGTTGGGCAGCATCTTGCCGTAGACGCCGAACACCAGCATGGCCAGCGGATGCATGGCCTCGTCGATGCGCAGCCCTTCGACGTAGGGCCAGTCGAGGATGGCGGCGCGCACGCCCGGCATGTTCTCGCGCTGCACGGCCGTCACGAATTCCACGTACTTGGCATTGCCGGTGGGCTCGACCTGCTTGAGCAGCGCCGACAGCGAATAGCCGACCCAGGGAATCACCATGGACCACCCCTCGACGCAGCGCAGCCGGTAGACGCGTTCTTCCATCGGCGCGAGCTTGAGCAGTTCGTCGATATCGAAGGTGCGCGGCTTGCCGACCTCGCCCTCGACGCTGACCGTCCAGGGCCGGGTCTGCAGCTTGCCGGCGTTGGCCGCGGGCTCGCCCTTGTCGACCCCGAATTCATAGTAGTTGTTGTATGACGTGATATCAGCGAAGGACGTCTGCTTGTCCATGACGCTGAACGCCGCATTGGGCTGGCCCGCCAGGACGCCGGCACCGGCGCCCTGGGCGAAGGCGCTGCGCGTCGCCCACCCCGGCAACCCCAACCCCGCCGCCGTCACGCCGGCGCGCAGGATCAGGTCGCGGCGCGACCGCCAGACCGCTTCGGTCGTGATCTCGGAAGGAACGATGTCATCGGGCTTGCGTATCAACATGGGAATCTCCTGGGGGCCGGCGCGGCGAGTCGCGTCGCTGCCGCCCCGCTCAAACCGTGGACGTTTCGCGACCCCATGATATTCCGCCGGCGTAGCCGGCGGCGATCGGTAATAGACCGCCCCGCTCTCCCGGCGTTCCCGTCGGGACGGGACGCCTGCGGCCGTCAGGCAGCGGCCGTCAGGGTTCGGCTGAGCAGCCAGTCGCGCACCAGCGGCACGCTCTCCAGCACCGCTTGCGGGCCACAACCCTCAAGTTCCTTCAGGGTGTGTGCGCCGTAGGTCACGCCCAGGCCGTGCACGCCGGCATTGGTGGCCATCTGCATGTCGTGGGAGGTGTCGCCCACCATCACCACGCGGGCCGGATCGACGTCCAGCTCGCTCATCAACTCGTGCAGCATGGCCGGATGCGGCTTGCTGAAGGTTTCGTCAGCCGTGCGGGTGGCGTCGAACATGGGACCCAGGCCGGTCGCGGCCAGGGCGCGCGTCAGGCCCACGCGGCTCTTGCCGGTGGCCACGGCCAGGCGCACGTCGCGCTCGGCCAGCGCCTTCAACAGCTCGGGAATGCCGTCGAAAAGGCGCAATTCAGGATCGCGCAGCAGGTAGTGGGTGCGGTAGCGCTCGAGAAAGCGCGGCAGCATCGCCTGCGTCAGCTGCGGCACGGCGCGGCGCAGCGCGCTTTCCAGCGAGAGCCCGATCACCCAGCTGGCGTCGGAGGCCGACGGCACCGGCAGCTCCAGGTCGCGGCAGGCGCCCTGGATGGCGGCCACGATGCTGTGCGTGGAATCCATCAGGGTTCCGTCCCAGTCAAAAACGACCAGCGAATACGACATATCAGACCGACTCCAGTTGTTTCAGTATTTTCCGGCAGGCGGGCGGCAGTTCGGCCGTCAGCGTCATCGGCTCGCCCGTCAGCGGATGGTTCAGCGTCAATTGGTGGGCATGCAGGAACATGCGGCCAAAACCCATGCGCGAGAACTCGGCGCGAACCTCGTCATGGCCGTACTTGTCGTCGCCGACGATGGGAAAGCCGCTGGCCGCCAGATGCACGCGGATCTGGTGGGTGCGCCCGGTGCGCAGCTCGGCGTCCACCAGACTGTAGCGGCCGAAGCGCTGCTTGAGCGTGATGATGGTGTGGGCGGTCTGTCCGTCGGGATCGACCTTGACGCGGCGCTCGCCCGACTGGGTGGTCCACTTGGACAGCGACAGCTTGATGTGCTGGCGGTCATTGACCCAGTCGCCCTCGACCAGCGCGTAATAGTGCTTGTCGCTGCGCCCCTCGCGCAGCATGGCGTGCAGGGCCAGCAGCGCGCTGCGCTTCTTGGCGACCATGAGCAGGCCGGAGGTTTCGCGGTCGAGCCGGTGCACCAGCTCCAGGAACTTGGCCTCGGGGCGGGCGGCGCGCAGTTGCTCGATGACGCCAAAGGACACGCCGCTGCCGCCGTGGACCGCCACACCGGCGGGCTTGTCCACCACCAGCATCGCGTCGTCCTCGAACACCACCGGAAATTCGGCCGCCGGCACCGGTTTGGGCTTGCCCGGGTCGGGCAGCCGCAGCGGCGGAATACGGACCATATCGCCTTCCGCGACCCGATAGTCCACCGAGATGCGTCCCTTGTTTACCCGGACCTCGCCGCCGCGGATGGCCTTGTAGATGTGGGTTTTGGGGACGCCCTTGCACAGGCGCATCAGGTAATTATCCAGGCGCTGGCCGGCATGCTCGGCGCCCACTTCCACCATGCGGACGGAGGGGGTGGCCATAGGGGAGGAAGTTTCTTTGCGCATTGCGGAAAGCGACATATAATCGGGACAGCCTTAAGGGGCTGAATCAGCCGCTGGCGTAGAGATGCAACTCAAGTACGCAACTCCGTCGAGCGCGTGGGCCGCCATTGTACTGCCTGCTCATTCAACCCCTGGGTCATTTGGTCGCCGGCGCAACCGCGCCCTGCCGGATAGTGGTGTGGCATTCATTTTGCCCGCTGTCCCAGCAGGTCCGTTGCCTGCCGCAAGCGGCTTGAAGCACTGCAAGAATCGTCGCATATTTAAAGCACCAGCTGCGCGTCGGCAACCAATCCGGCCGCAACTGCCGTTCACAGCACATTTCCGTCAAACCACATTCAGTGAAGCTGACCCTCCTGCTGAAAGAACCCCGTGCCCCACGGCACGACGTGCCCGCCTGACCCGCGGCGGATACGCCTGGGCGCCGCCCAGGTACGGTCCGCATCTTCTTGCCCGCTTCAGCCGCAGCCCGAGTGGCCCGAGGTCACGCGCCGATATCGGCGCGTCATGACAACGGAGAAACCCTCTCATGAAGCGCATGCTGTTCAATGCGACGCACCAGGAAGAATTACGCGTCGCTATCGTCGATGGGCAAAAACTCATCGACCTCGACATCGAGACTGCCGGCCGCGAACAACGCAAAGGCAACATCTACAAAGGTGTCATCACCCGGATCGAACCCGGCCTTGAAGCCTGCTTCGTCAACTACGGCGAAGACCGCCATGGCTTTCTTCCCTTCAAGGAAGTGGCCCGCAGCTTCTTCAAGGAAGGCGTCGACGTCCGCACCGCCCGCATCCAGGACGCCCTGCGCGAAGGCCAGGAACTGATCGTCCAGGTCGAAAAGGAAGAGCGCGGCAACAAGGGCGCCGCCCTGACCACGTTCATCTCGCTGGCCGGCCGCTACCTGGTCCTGATGCCCAACAACCCCCGTGGCGGTGGCGTTTCGCGCCGCGTCGAGGGCGAGGACCGCCAGGAACTGCGCGACACGATGGAGCAGCTCGAGCTGCCCCAGGGCATGAGCATCATCGCCCGCACCGCCGGCATCGGCCGCAACGTCGAAGAACTGCAATGGGACTTGTCGTACCTGTTGCAGCTCTGGACCGCCATCGACGGCGCCGCGCGCGACAACTCCGCGCCCATCCTGATCTACCTGGAATCCAGCCTGGTCATCCGCGCCATCCGCGATTACTTCTCGCCCGAGATCGGCGAGATCCTGATCGACACGGACGAGATCGCCGACCAGGCCACCGCGTTCATGAGCGTGGTGATGCCGGACAACGTCCAGCGCGTGAAGCGCTACCGCGACGACATCCCGCTGTTCTCGCGCTTCCAGATCGAACACCAGATCGAAACGGCCTACTCGCGCACGGTGCAGCTGCCCTCGGGCGGCGCCATCGTCATCGACCACACCGAAGCGCTGGTGTCCGTGGACGTCAACTCGGCCCGCTCGACCCGCGGCGCCGACATCGAGGAAACCGCCCTGCGGACCAACTCGGAAGCCGCTGACGAAGTGGCCCGCCAGCTGCGCTTGCGCGACCTGGGCGGCCTGATCGTCATCGACTTCATCGACATGGAAGACAGCAAGAACCAGCGCGCCGTCGAACAGCGCCTGCGTGACGCCCTCCATTTCGACCGCGCCCGCGTCCAGATGGGCAAGATCTCGCGCTTCGGCCTGATGGAACTGTCGCGCCAGCGCCTGCGTCCGGCCCTGAACGAAGGCTCGCACATCACCTGCCCGCGCTGCAACGGCACCGGCGTGATCCGCGACGCCGAATCCAGCGCCCTGCACGTCCTGCGCCTGCTGCAGGAAGAAGCCATGAAGGAAAACACCGCGGCGGTCCACGCCCAGGTGCCGGTCGACGTGGCAACTTACCTGCTGAACGAAAAGCGCGCCGACATCACCAAGATGGAAGCCCGCCTGAAGGTCAACCTGGTGCTGATCCCCAACAAGCACCTGGAAACGCCGCACCACCACATCGAGCGCCTGCGCCACGACGATCCGCGCCTGGAGGAAGTGAAGACCAGCTTCGAACTGGTCGAGGCGCCGGCCACGGACGCTCCGTGGCAGCCGCGCGAAAGCGAAATCAAGGCGCGCCCCGAAGCGCTGGTCAAGGGCATCACGCCCTCGCAGCCGGCGCCCGTGTCGACCCCCGCCCCGGCGCCCGCTCCCGCGGCCGCCCCGGTGCAATCGGGCGGCGGCCTGCTCAAGCGCCTGTTCGGCTGGCTGACCGGCAATTCCGAGCCCGCCAAGACCGCGCCCGCCGCTGCCCAGGAAGAGACCAGCGCCAAGCGCGCCGCCTCGCCGGCACGTGGCAAGGGCCGTGGCGCCCATGACGGCCAGGAACGCCGCGGCGAACGCCATGGTTCCGACCGCAATCGCAACCGTCGCGGTGAATCGCGCACGGAAGGCGCCGAGGGCGGCGAAGGCGGCCGTCATCACATCCGTGGCAACCGCCGGCCCGAAGGCGAGCGCGGCGAACGCCAGGAACGCGGCGAGCGCAACAATCGCAACGAGCGTGGCGAACGCGACCAGGCAGTGCAGGCCGCACAGGCCTCGAGCCGTCCCGATGTCGCGCCGGAAGCCGCTGGCGACGACGCCGGCGCCGGCCGCAACCGCCGCCGTGGCCGCGGCCGCAACCGCCGCGAGGAAGGCCAGGCCGATACGCCGATGAGCGAACAGGAAAGCATGGTCGCCGCGCTGGCCCAGTCGGTCGCGACCGCCCTGCCTGAAGCCAAGCAGCCTGCCGATGCCCAGGCCGAACCGGCGGAAGCCGTCGAACTGGCCGCCGAGGGCGTGCCCGCCGCCGAAGGCGCCGAAGCCGGCGCCGATCCGGAACGCAAGCGTCGCCGCCGCCGCAGCCGTCGTGGCCGCCGCAGCGCGGACGAGGCCGGCGTGGCTGGCAGCGACGAGCAGCTGGAAGACGGCGCCGAAGACGACGCCGGCGAACAGGCCGAGAACCTGGCCGCCTCCGCGCCGGCAGCAGCCGCTCCGGTGGCAGTGGCAGCCCCCGCGGCCGACGTCCCCGCGACGCCGGTTCAGGCTCCCGCGCAACAAGCCGAAGCCGTCCAGGCTGAAGCCGCGCCGGCGCCGGTCCAGGCCGAACAGACGCCCGCCGCCGCGATCGAGCCGCAGGCCGAGCAGCCCACCCAGACTGCCGCGCCCGAGGCGACCGCTCCGGTGGCCGTCGAGCCCGCCAGCCAGGTTTCCGAGCCGGCCGCGCCCGTCGCGGCGCCGGTGCAAGCCGCTGTGGTGGAACCGGTGGTCGAACCCGTCGTGACGACGGCGCCCGCCGCGCCGGCCGAACCCGAAGCCGCTGCGGCCCCGGTGGTCACGCCCGCCCCGGCCGCCGCGCCGGCGCAGGCCGCGCCCACCAGCGCCCAGCCCATCGTGGTGCCGGCGACGGCGCCCTCGGCCAAGGCCCAGGCCCTGCATGAAGTGGTCAACGCCGCTGGCCTGCAGTGGGTGGAAACCGATCCCGAACGCCACGCGCAGACGCAACTGCGCATCGCCGCGGCGCACACGCCGGTCCGCCTGGGCCGCGAGCGCAAGCCGGTGGCGCCGGTCTCGAACGAACCCCTGGTTCAGGTCGAAACCCGCCACTGAGGCAATCCGCAAGCAAAAGCCCCCATCGAATGATGGGGGCTTTTTTTATTGCCTGTCGCTTGCCGCGCAAGCGTCTGGCACGGCCTGGCGAGGCCGAAAAAAAACCCTCGTTACCGAGGGCTTTTCATCACGCCGGATCGCGCAGCGATCAGAACTGGTACGTGTAGGTCAGCTGCACCGTATCCAGGCCCGGGTTCGGGCGCTTGATGCTGGCGTTGGAAAAGTGCGAATAGCGCAGGCCGATGCGGTTGTTCGGCGTCAGCAGGAAGCCCAGGCCGACGTGGTCGCCGAACTGGAAGGCGGTGCTGATGTTCTCGTTGGCGAAGCGGGTGCGCGAGAACACGGTGGCACCGATACCGGCTTCGAGGTAGAAGCGCTCGCCAGTCCACCAGCGGAACATCGGGATGGCGTTCAGCTGCCACACGCTGCTGGGCGAACGGTCGCCATCGGCCCACCAATACGACACGCCCAGTTCAGGCGTGAGATCCAGGCGCCCCCAATTGCCGCCGAACTGGTGGGTCCAGACCGACGGGGTTTCGTAGTTCAGCGTGAAGCGCTGGTAGTGGTCTCCCACGCCGTAGTGCAGGCTTACCCCGCCCTGGGTACCTTCGGACGACTGCGCGCTGGCGATGGTAGCGGCGCCAGCCAGGGCCAAACCGATGAGGCGGACAAGCATTTTCTTCTTCGTCGACTGCATTGGGAGCAACTCCGTATTTTTGTTGGGGCAAAAATCCCGGCATGATTCACGAGATTTTTCATCACTACGCAACATAGCAAAAACCAGACCAGAAGGCTTGCCCTGTGTCGCAATCTGGCAACACAAATCATGGAAAACACTGTTCCGCCCGGAGAACGAAAAATTCCATTTCCGGATCGGCTCGCATGTGGATGAAAAACGCCGCCGGCACGGTCGTGGCGGCGGCGTCTGGGTGCGGGCAGGAGGATCAGGCAGCCGTGACGACGTCGGCCGGCTGGTTGGTCAGCAGCGCGAGCAGGCGCGCGATTTCCTCGCGCAACTGGCGGCGGTCGACCACCATGTCGATGGCGCCCTTCTGCAGCAGGAACTCGGCGCGCTGGAAGCCTTCCGGCAGCTTCTCGCGCACGGTCTGCTCGATCACGCGCGGGCCGGCGAAGCCGATCAGGGCTTTGGGTTCGGCGATGACCACGTCGCCCATGAAGGCGAAGCTGGCGGACACGCCACCCATGGTGGGGTCGGTCAGCACGCTGATGAACGGCAGGCCCGCGGCCGACAGGCGCGTGAGCATGGCGTTGGTCTTGGCCATCTGCATCAGCGACAGCAGGCTTTCCTGCATGCGCGCGCCACCGGAAGCGGCGACACAGATGAAGGGCGTCTTGTTGTCCAGGGCGGCCTGGGCGCCACGCGCGAAGCGCTCGCCGACCACCGACCCCATGGAGCCGCCCATGAACTCGAACTCGAAGCACGCCAGCGTCGCCGGCACGCCGCGGATGGAGCCGCTGACCACCACCAGCGCGTCGGTTTCACCGGTCTGCTTGACGGCTTCGGCCAGGCGCTCGGGGTACTTGCGCGTGTCCTTGAATTTCAGCGTGTCCACCGACCGCGTCGACTGGCCGATCTCGACCCGACCTTCGAGGTCGAGCAGCGAATCGATACGGGCGCGGGCGCCGATGCGCATGTGATGGTCGCACTTGGGGCAGACGTGCAGGTTGGCCGCCAGGTCTTCGCTGTACAGCACCGTTTCACACGACGGGCATTTCACCCACAGGCCTTCGGGCACGCGGCGGGCGCCGCTGTCGCTGGTTTTGTTGATGCGAGGCGGCAGGAGTTTTTCGATCCAGCTCATTGTTTGTTCATCCCGTAAGGAGGTCGCGCCGGGCCGTTCAGGCCGACACGCTCGGTCGTTTCACTTGATCCAGCGCCTGCCGGATGGTGCGCAGCCAGCCGCTGGCGGCGGCGACTGCGGCGTCGGTTTGCTGGGCCGCGGGGACGTTCGCCACCGCCTGCTCCATGGTTTCAATCAGTTTGCTGCCGATGACGACCGCGTCGGCCACGCGCGCCACGCGCTGCGCGCTGTCGGCATCGCGGATGCCGAAGCCCACGCCGACCGGGATATCGCGCACGTGGCGGCGGATCACCGCCACGCGTTCGGCCACGTCATCGGTGTTGAGCGAGCCGGCGCCCGTCACGCCCTTGAGCGAGACATAGTAGACGTAGCCGCGGGCCACCCTGGCCACGGCCTGGATGCGTTCCTCGGTGGAGGTGGGCGCCAGCAGGAAGATCGGGGCGATGCCGTGGCGCCCGAGGGTGCCGGCGAACTCGACGACTTCTTCGGGCGGGTAGTCGACCACCAGGACCCCATCCACGCCGGCGGCCTCGGCACGGCGGGCGAATTCGGCCTGGCCCATGCGTTCGATCGGGTTGGCGTAGCCCATCAGCACGACCGGGGTGGCCGTGTCGCGCTGGCGGAACTCGGCCACCAGGTCGAGCACGCGGCCCAGGCCCATGCCCTGGGCGATGGCGCGCTCGGCGGCGCGCTGGATCACCGGACCGTCGGCCATGGGATCGGAGAACGGCACGCCCAGTTCGATGACGTCGGCGCCGGCCTCGACCAAGGCGTGCATCAGCGGGACGGTGGTGGCGGGCGACGGATCACCGGCGGCGATGTAGGGAATGAGCGCCGCGGCGCGGCCGGATTCGGCGGTGCGCGCGAAGGCGGCGGCAATACGATCGGAGCGTGAAGTCGTCATGTTAGAGCTCGATACCGGCACGTTCGGCGACGGTATGCATGTCCTTGTCGCCACGGCCCGACAGATTGACCAGGATGACGGCGTCGCGCGGCAGCGTGGGGGCCATCTTCACGGCCTGGGCGATGGCATGGGACGACTCCAGCGCCGGCATGATGCCTTCGATGCGGCAGCAATCGTGGAAGGCCTTGAGGGCTTCGTCGTCGGTGATGCCGGCGTACTCGGCGCGGCCGGAGTCCTTGAGCCAGGCGTGCTCGGGGCCGACGCCGGGGTAGTCCAGCCCGGCCGAGACCGAATGCGTTTCCTGGACCTGGCCGTCGGCGTCCTGCATGACGTAGGTGCGGTTGCCGTGCAGCACGCCGACCTGACCGGCAGCCAGCGACGCGGCATGCTTGCCGCTGTCCATGCCTTCGCCGGCGGCCTCGACGCCGATCAGGCGCACGTTTTCGTAGGGAATGTAGGGGTGGAAGATGCCCATGGCGTTGGAGCCGCCGCCGACCGCGGCCACGACGTAGTCGGGCTGGCGGCCGATGGCCTCGGGCATCTGCGTCAGGCATTCATTGCCGATGACGGTCTGGAAATCGCGCACCATGCGGGGATAGGGATCGGGGCCCGCCACCGTGCCGATGATGTAGAAGGTGTTCTCGATGTTGGTGACCCAGTCGCGCATGGCTTCGTTGAGCGCGTCCTTCAGGGTGCGCGAACCGGACGTGACGGGCACCACCGTGGCCCCCAGCAGCTTCATGCGGTAGACGTTGGAGGCCTGGCGGCGCACGTCTTCGCTGCCCATGTAGACCACGCATTCCATGCCGTAGCGGGCGGCCACCGTGGCCGTGGCGACGCCGTGCTGGCCGGCGCCGGTCTCGGCGATGACGCGCGGCTTGCCCATGCGCTTGGCCAGCAGGGCCTGGCCGATGCAGTTGTTGACCTTGTGCGCGCCGGTGTGGTTGAGGTCTTCGCGCTTGAACCAGATCTGGGCGCCGCCCAGTTGTTCGGACCAGCGGCGGGCGTGATAGACGGGGCTGGGACGGCCGACGAAATGCTTGAGTTCGTAGTTGAACTCTTCCAGGAAGGCGGGATCGACACGGTAACGGTCATAGGCGGCACGCAGCTCGTCGAGCGCGTGCATCAGCGTTTCCGCCACGAAAACACCGCCATAAGGGCCGAAATGGCCCTGGGCATCCGGAAAATCGTAAGGTTTCACCAAGCATCTCCCCCGGCATCACGGCCAGCCTCTGCGGCCCGTGAATCCGGTTTGCAACCCGTCATTTTACCTGACGCCGGTCGCGGGCGGGGGCCGCGCCCCCTGCCCCCTCACCGGGCGCCCCGGGGCCGGGCCTGCCCGGCCAGGCGCTTCAGAGCGATTGCCCCATGCGGCGCAGGAAGGTCTCGCAGGCGGCGAGCTGGTCGAGCGCGACGAACTCATTGGGCTTGTGCGCCTGCTCGATGTGGCCGGGGCCGCAGACCACGGTAGGAATGCCGATGCCCTGGAACAGGCCGGCCTCGGTGCCGTAGGCCACTTTGCGGGTGGCGCGGTCTTCGGTCAGGGCGCGCACCAGCTGGGTGATGGCGGCTTCCTCGGAAGCTTCCAGGGCAGGCGCGGCGGCGCCGGTCTCGATCTCGATGCTGGCGCCGTCGAATTCGGCCTTCATGCGCGGCAGGAGCTCATCACGCACGTATTTTTCGACTTCGGCCTGGATCTGGTCGGGTTGCATGCCCGGCAGGTTGCGGAATTCGTAGGTGAATTCGCACAGCTCGGGGATGGTGTTGACCGCGATGCCGCCACGGATCTGGTTGGTGGTCATGGTCGAGAACGGAACATCGTAGAACTGGTCGTACGGGCCGTTGGCCTTGAAGCTGTCGGCCAGGTCGCGGATGCGACAGATCAGGCGGGCGGCGTATTCGATGGCGTTGCAGCCGCGCGGCGTCAGCGACGAGTGCGCCGCCTTGCCGTGCACCTTGCAGCGGAACAGGTTGATGCCCTTGTGCGCCACCACCACCTGCATGCCGGTGGGTTCGCCCACCACGCAGCCTTCGGGACGAATGCCGCGCTCGTGCAGGTCGGCCAGCATGTACGGCGCGCCGGCGCAGCCGACCTCTTCGTCGTACGAGAACGCCAGGTGGATCGGCTTCTTGCGCGGCATGGCCAGGAATTCCGGCACCAGCGCCAGCGAGCCGGCAATGAAACCCTTCATGTCGCAGCTGCCACGGCCGTACAGGAGGCCGTCTTTCTCGACCAGCTTGAACGGGTCCGTGCTCCAGTCCTGGCCGTCCACCGGCACCACGTCGGTGTGGCCCGACAGGACGATGCCGCCCTGCTGGTTGCCGTCCTGGGCCGGCAGGGTGGCGAAGAGGTTGGCCTTGGTGCGCTCGGGGTTGTGCGCCAGCCACGCATCGACGCCCTGGCCCTTGAGCCAGTCACGGACGGTTTCGATGAGGGCAAGATTGGAATTGCGGCTGGTGGTGTCGAAACCGACCAGCGTCTCCAGCCAGGTGCGCGCGTTCATGTAGCAACTCTCTTGGGGAAAAGGGAGAGTGTAAAGCCAGGACGCGTCCGCGTCGCGCGCCCGGGAACGGACCCGGGCCGCGCCTGGGCCTAGAATGACGGCCTTGAAACAGCACAAGCCCCCAAGGAGAAACCGTGCAGCACAAAGCAGTTCCCACGCGCAATATCGTGGCGGCAGTCATCGGCAACGCCCTCGAATGGTATGACTTCCTGGTATTCGCGTTCATGACGCCGATCATCTCGAAGCTGTTCTTTCCGACCGATCCCAGCGTTCCCGGCAGCGAACTGAACGCCATTCTGATGACCACGGCGATCTTCGGCGTCGGCTTCTTCATGCGGCCGGTGGGCGGCATCATCCTGGGGCTGTATGGCGACAAGAAGGGCCGCAAGGCGGCCATGGTGCTGGTGACCTCGCTGATGGCGGTGTCCATCGCCCTGATCACCGTGGCGCCCACCTATCACGCGGCCGGCATCCTGGCCCCCATCTTCATCCTGATCGCGCGGCTGCTGCAGGGCTTCTCGGCCGGCGGCGAGTTCGGTACCTCGACCGCCTTGCTGATCGAGATGGCGCCCAACGGCAAGCGCGGCTTCTACGGTTCGTGGCAAATGGCCGGGCAGATGCTGGCGCTGCTGATCGGCGCGGCCTGCGGCACGCTGATCACCGAATTCTTCACGCAGGAGCAGATCGCGGCCTGGGCCTGGCGCCTGCCGTTCGCCTTCGGCCTGGTGATTGTGCCGATCGCCATCTATATCCGCCGCAACATCGACGAAACCGACGCCTTCAAGCAGATGAAGGAAGAGGAGCGCCAGGCCGCCGCGCGCGGCGAAGTGCAGCGCCTGAGCCTGGGTGAGATGGTCCGCACCCACACCCGCGAGACGCTGATCGGCGTGGGCCTGGTGGTGACGGCGACGGTGTCGATCTACATCACCTTCACCTACCTGGTGACCTACTCGACCCAGATCCTCAAGCTGCCGCTGAACCAGACCTTCCTGGTGCAGATGGCAGGCGCCGCGCTGATGGTGCTGCTGACGCCGTTCATGGGCGCCTGGTCCGACCGCGCCGGACGCCGCCCCATCGTGATCGGCTCGCTGATCGGCTACCTGGTGGTGCTGTATCCGCTGTACTACTGGCTGTCGGACGCGCCGTCGATCGGCCGGCTGCTGACCGTGCAGATCGTGGTGTGCTTCTTCGTGTCGGCTTTCTTCGGCGTGTTCAGCACCGTCATGGCGGAACTGTTCCCGGCGCGGGTACGCTCGGTGGGCCTGTCGCTGGCCTATAACGTCGCGGTGATGATCTTTGGCGGTTTTGCCCAGTTCATCGTGACCTGGCTGATCAAGACCACGGGTTCTCCCATGGCGCCGGCCTACTACGTGATGTTCGGCGTGGCGCTGGGGCTGGTGGCGTCGTTCTTCATGCGCGAACGCGCCCACGAGAACCTGGATCACTGATATTCCCGGGCCGCGACGGCCCGGGCGGTCCATTACGGGGCGCCCCTGGCAACGGCCTTGCATGGGCGCCCTCTGCCGAGCCGCCCGCCCCTAGGGCGGCACGTCTTGCGCGTCGCAAGCTAGCGGCGCACCGCCGACGACACGCCCGGCACTTCCGCCAGGGCATCCAGCGCGCGCGCCAGCGATTCGCCGCCGCGCACTTCCACCGTGAACACCATATGGGCCAGCGACTGCCGGCTCTGGGTGTTCACGCCCACCACGTTCAGGCGCAGCCGCGCGAACACTTCGGACAGGTCGCGCAGCAGGCCGGAGCGGTCGTGCGCGCGCACGCTGATGTCGACCGGATAGAACGTGTCCGCAGGGGTCTCGCCCCAGGCCACCTCGATCACGCGCTCGGGCTCGCGCGCGGCCAGCGCCAGATAACTGTGGCAGTCGCTGCGGTGGATCGACACCCCGCGCCCGCGCGTCACGAAACCGGCGATGGCGTCGGGCGGGGCCGGGCGGCAGCAGCGCGCCAGCTGCGTCAGCAGCGAGCCCACGCCCACCACCAGCACCCCGCTCTTGCCGCTTTTCTCGGCGCTGCCGGCGCTGGCGTGGCGCAGTGCGGCCGGCTGCGGCTCGGCGGCGGGCGCCGGCTGCTGGAACACGGCGTCGATCTGGCGCAGGCTGAATTCTTCCTTGGCGGCGGCCACGTACAGGTCGTCGGCGCGGGCGAACCCGAGGTTCTGCGCCAGCTGTTCGAGATTGACCGCGGTCTTGCCCAGCCGTTGCAGTTCCTTTTCGACCAGCGCCTGGCCTTGCGTAATGCGCTGCTGCAGTTCGATGGCGTTGAACCACATGCGCACCTTGGCGCGGGCGCGCGGGCTGGCCAGGAACCCGAGCTGTGGATTGAGCCAGTCGCGCGACGGGCCGCCGGACTTGGCCGAGATGATCTCGACCGTCTGGCCGGTGGCCAGGCGTGTCTGCAGCGGCACCATCTGGCCGTCGACCCGCGCGCCGCGGCAGCGGTGGCCCAGGTCGGTATGCAGGTGATAGGCGAAGTCGACTGGCGTGGCGCCGGCCGGCAGCTCGATCACCCGCGCCTGCGGCGTCAGCACGTAGATGCGCTCGTCCGTGGGAGCCGGCGTGACGGCGGCGTGGCGGCTCTTGCCCGGGCCGGACTTGGCGGCGGCGGGCTTGGCCGCATCGGACTTGTCGGCCGCGGCTCCATCGCCCGCCTCGACGTCCGTGTTCCAGGCCAGCAGTTGGCGCATCCAGGCCAGTTGCCGGTCGTACTCGCTGGAGGCCGCCACCTGCCCGCCCTTGGCGCCGGCTTCCTTGTAGCGCCAGTGCGCGGCCATGCCGTACTCGGCGAACTGGTGCATCTCGCGGGTGCGGATCTGCACCTCGAACGGACGGCCGTCGTCGTCCGCCACCACTGTGTGCAGCGAACGGTAGCCGTTCGGCTTGGGCCGCGAGATGTAGTCGTCGAATTCGTCGGACAGCGGCGTCCACATCTCGTGCACCATGCCCAGCGCCATGTAACAGGCGCGCACGTCGTCGACGATGATGCGCAGCGCGCGCAGGTCGTACATCTGCGAGAAATCCAGGCGCTTGACCCGCATCTTGTTCCAGATGCTGTAGATGTGCTTGGGCCGGCCGCTGACCTCGGCTTCGATGCCATGTTTGGCCAGCGCCGTCTGCAGGCGTTCGATGGCGCCGGCGATGAAGGCTTCGCGCTCGACCCGCTTTTCCTCGAGCAGGCGGGCGATCTGCTTGTAGCGGTCGGGCTCCAGGAAGCGAAACGCCAGGTCTTCCATTTCCCACTTGATCTGCCAGATGCCCAGGCGGTTGGCCAGCGGCGCGTACAGGTCCAGGGTTTCGCGGGCGAAGGCGGTCGAACAGGGCGTCTTGCTTTCGGCGTGCCAGCGCAGAGTGCGCAGGCGCGAGGCCAGGCGCATCAGCACGATGCGCAGATCGGCCGCCATGGCCAGCAGCATCTTGCGCTGCATTTCCTTCTGCGAGCCGGTTTCCGCTTCGGCGTCGCTGGCCTGGCGCGCGACCACGCCCAGCCGCAACAGGGCCCGGGTGCCCTGCACCAGGCGGGCGACCTCGGCGCCGAAGGCGGTGGCGACAGGGTCGTTGCGCAGCGCGGGAGCCGGCGCGGTCAGGTCGGTCGGCAAGGCGGCCAGCAGGGCCGCGGCGCGCGTGGCGGCGTCGGTGTGCAGGCCGGCCAGGATCCGCACCACGCTGGCGCCGTGCGAGGCCAGCGGTTCGCCAGTCAGGGCCTGCTGACCCTCGAAACGGGGAACCGACCAGGCCACCGCCTGGTCGATAAGCGCAAGGCCGTCGGCGTCGAGGCCCGCCCCCGCCTCCTGTCGCCAGGAAGCGTCGAAAGGCGAAGGCGCATCAGGAACGGGCGGGGCGGACATCGCGGGCGTATTGCGGTTACGGTAAACGAAGATTCCGACACTCTACACTAGGAATCAATGCTGAAAACCCCGGCCAACGCCGGGCACATATTCAAGGAACCCAAGCTTATGTTGCGCTGGCTCAAGGGCCGGGGAGCGCGCGCCGCCGAGGTGGCGCAGATGCAGGCCCGGATCGCGCCCGACCTCTGGCGGCAGGTGCTGCAGGCCCACCCCTTCCTGGCGGCGCTGGACGCCGACGAATCCGCGCAGTTGCTGGCGCGCTCGGCCTGGCTGCTGGCCAGCAAGACCATCAATGGCGCCCGCGGCCTGGAGATCACCGACTTCATGCGGCTGTCGATCGCCGCCCAGGCCAGCCTGCCTATCCTGAACCTGACGCCCACGCTGTACGAAGGCTGGGACGAAATCATCGTGTACCCCGCGGGCTTTCGCATCCCGCGCAAGCAGATGGACGAGGACGGCGTGATGCACGAATACCTGGAGGACGCCGCCGGCGAGGCCTGGGAAGGCGGCCCGCTGGTGCTGTCCTGGGAGGACACGCAACTGTCCGAGGGCGGCTTCAACGTGGTGATCCACGAGTTCGCGCACAAGCTCGACCTGCAAGCGGGCTTTGCCGACGGCATGCCGTCGCTGGCGGCGCACGGCGATATCAAGCCGCGCGACTGGCGCCGCGTCCTGGACGACAGCCTGGACCGCTTCATCGCCGCGGTGGACGCGGTGGAGGCCGCGATTCCGCATGACGTGGACCCGGAAAGCGCCGAGGCCGACGCCTGGTACGGCCAGTTGCCGCTGGATCCCTACGCCGCCACCGACGAGGCCGAGTTCTTCGCCGTCAGTTCCGAGCACTTCTTCGTCGATCCCCACCCCATGGCCGAGGCCCTGCCCGAATGGTTCGGCCTGCTGCGGGCCTACTACCGCCAGGACACCCTGGCGCGCTACCCATGAAACGGCTGCTGATCGTGTGGCATTCCCGCACCGGCGCGGCCCGCCAGATGGCCGAGGCCGCCGCCCGCGGCGCGGCCGCGGCGGCGGCGCAGCTGGAACAGCCGGACGACCTGGCGGTGACGCTGCGCCGCGCCGCGGACGCCGGCGTCGACGAGGTGCTGGCCAGCGACGGCTTCCTGTTCTGCGCGCCGGAAAACCTGGCCAGCCTGAGTGGCGAAATGAAGGAGTTCTTCGACCGCTGCTACTACGGCGTGCTCGATCGCATATCCGGCCGGCCCTACGCCTGCCTGGTCAGCGCCGGCAGCGACGGCGCCGGCGCGGCGCGCCAGGTGGAGCGCATCTGCACCGGCTGGCGGCTGCGGGCCGTGGCGCCGGCCCTGATCGTCAACCTGGGCGCCCAGACGCCGGAACAGATCGCCGCCCCCAAGACCGTGGCCCCGGCCGAGCTGGCGCGCTGCGAGCAAGCCGGCGGCCTGCTCGCTGGGCTGCTGCTGACGGCGGGTTGACGCGGGCCAGCCGCCGGTCAGCGCGGGCCGGCCGACCCGGCGCGCGTCGCCAGAGTCGGCAATTCTTCCCGGCGGTCACGGCGCCGTGACGCCACGCGACGGCCTGCGCAAACAAAAAAGCCCTCCGGCCTGCCGGAGGGCTTTTCATCGCGCGGACGCGCCGATCAGGCGACGGCGGCGGTGACGACGATCTCGACCTTGAAGTCGGGATTGGCCAGACGGGCCTCGACGGTGGCGCGCGGAGGCGAGTTGCCGTCGGCGACCCAGGCGTCCCAGGCCTTGTTCATGCCGTCGAATTCCTTCATGTTGGCCACGTAGATCTGGGCCATCAGGATCTTGGTCTTGTCCGTGCCGGCTTCGGCCAGCAGGCGGTCGATGGTGGCGAGCACTTGCTCGGTCTGGCCGGTGATGTCCAGCGTGGAATCGTCCGGCACCTGGCCCGCCAGGTACGCGACGCCGTTGTACACGGCCATGTCCGACAGGCGCTTGGCGACGTGGAAGCGCTTGATGCTGCTCATGAATATTCCCCTAATGACGAGTTGCGGGTTGAACAATGCGAAGAATGGCGAACTTTACCCTGACCGGGTTTCAGGCGGGCGGCAGCTGGAACACCTGGCGCAGATAGGCCAGGTAGGCCGGATCGTCGCACATGGTCTTCTCGGGCGCGTCGGACACCTTGGCCACCGGCTGGCCATTGCAACGCACCATCTTCATGACGATCTGCAGCGGTTCGTGGCCGAGGTCGTTGGTCAGGTTGGTGCCGATGCCGAATGACACCTTGCAGCGGCCGGCGAACTGGCGCGCCAGCTCGATGGCGCGCGGGAAGGTCAGCGAATCCGAGAACACCAGCGTCTTGGCGCGCGGGTCGACGCGGTTCTTGCGGTAGTGCTCGAGCAAGCGTTCGCCCCAGACGAAGGGATCGCCCGAATCGTGCCGCGCGCCGTCGAACAGCTTGCAGAAATACATGTCGAAGTCGCGCAGGAAGGCATCCATGCCATAGACGTCCGATAGCGCGATGCCCAGGTCGCCGCGGTATTCCTTGGCCCACACTTCCAGCGCGAACACCTGCGAATCACGCAGCCGCGGACCGAGCGCCTGGCAGGCCTGCAGGTATTCGTGGCCCATGGTGCCCAGCGGCAGGACTTCGTGCTGCTTGGCCAGCAGCACGTTGCTGGTGCCGGCGAAGTGCGGCCCCATCTGGGCCTTCATGGTCGACACGATCTCTTCATGCCAGACCTTGGAGAAGCGGCGGCGGGTGCCGTATTCGGCCACGCGGAAATCGGCCAGCGCCGGGTCGTCCAGCACCAGGTGCATCTTGGATTGCAGGCGCTTGCGGCCCTCGGCCCAATCCGGGTTCTTGCGCGTGTTGCGGAAGTAGACCTCGTTGACGATGGCCAGCACCGGGATCTCGAACAGGATGGTGTGCAGCCAGGGGCCCTTGACCTCGATGCTGATCTCGCCCGGCCCTTCGCCCTCTTCGATGCTGATGCAACGCTCGGGCAGGTGGAACAATTCGAGGAAATCGACGAAGTCGCTTTTGATGAAACGCAAGCCACCCAGATATTTAAGTTCGTCCTCGGTGAAGCGCAATTGGCACAACTGGTGCACTTCTTCGCGAATTTCGTCCAGGTAGGGGCGCAGGTTGACCCCCGGAGTCCGGCATTTGTAACGGTACTCGACCTGGGCAGCGGGAAACTGATGCAGCACCACCTGCATCATGCTGAATTTATACAGGTCGGTGTCGAGCAGCGAGGTGATTATCATGATTGCGCGTATCGTTTCGCGACACCATAGCATAGCGGGCCCGGCCGAACCCCCATTGCGCCACGATGTCAACAGGGTATTGGCGGCGTATCGGCCCCGCATTGGGTAAAATTGGCGCAACAAGACACAAATGCCGCCAGCCCGGAGCTCCTGAGAATGACCCACGTAGTCACCGAAAACTGTATCAAGTGCAAGTACACCGATTGCGTCGACGTATGCCCGGTGGACTGTTTTCGTGAGGGTCCGAACTTCCTGGTTATCGACCCCGACGAATGCATCGACTGCGCCGTGTGCATCCCCGAATGCCCGGCCAACGCCATCTACGCCGAGGAAGACGTGCCGCAGGACCAGCTCAACTTCATCGCCCTGAACGCCGAACTCTCGCCCGAGTTCGCCAGCATCAGCCGAGCCAAGAAGCCGCTGCCCGACGCCGACGAATGGAACGGCAAGCAGGACAAGCTGCAATACCTGGAAAAATGATCCGCGAGCGCGCGGCCGCCAGCGGCCCGCGCCGCGCGATGCGCCGATGACCGACGATTCCAAATACACGCGCCAGACCGTCACCCACGTCCATACCTGGGTGCCCGACAAACTGTTCTCGGTGCGCGTCACGCGCGACGACGCGTATGCCTTCCAGCCGGGCCAGTTCGCCCGCGTCGGTCTGCCGGGCGCGGACGACCCCGATGGCCTGCCGACGCTGTGGCGCGCCTATTCGATGGTCTCGGCGCCACACCAGCCCTGGCTGGAGTTCTATTCCATCGTGGTGCCCGAGGGCCTGTTCAGCCCGCGCATGGCGCGGCTGCAGCCCGGCGACGCGCTGTATGTCGAGAAAGCGCCCTACGGCTTCCTGACGCTGGAGCGCTTCGCCCCCGGCGGCGACCTCTGGCTGCTGGCCTCCGGCACCGGCCTGTCGGCCTACCTGTCGATCCTGCGCGACCCGGCCGTGTGGCGTGCCTACCGCCGCATCGTCCTGGTGCACGGCGTGCGCACCGCGGCGGAGCTGGCCTACCGCGAGGAAATCGAAGGCTGGCGCAATGACCCGTCCCTGGCGGAGCTGTTCGCGGCCGAGCCGGACAAACTGACCTACCTGCCGATCGCCACTCGCGAGACGCTGCCCGGCATGCCGCAGGCGCGCCTGACCGCCCTGATCGCCGACGGCGGACTGGAACGCCTGGCCGGCCTGCCGCTGGACCCGGAGCAAGCGAAGATCATGCTCTGCGGCAATCCGGACATGCTGGCCGACGCCCGCAAGCTGCTGGGCGAACGCGGCTTCAAGCCGGGCCGCCGCGGCATCCCCGGCAACCTCGCGGTGGAAAACTACTGGTGAGTCTTCGCCCGGTCCGGATCGGCCCCTCCTGGCCCGTCCGGCCTAGGGCGAAAATCCGCCGTTTTACCCTCCAATGCAACACGATTGCGCCCTAAACTGGTGCGCAAGGGATGACGGGTCGCATTTTTGCAACACAAAATCCGGTTTTCGGGCGCTTTCGTCAGACAAATTGGAAATACCGTTACTCCCCGGCGCAATAATCGGGGCACACGCACGACCCAGAAGGACTTCCCCAAATGCTGTACCAATTGCACGAAATGCAGCGCGCCTTCCTGACTCCGTTCGCTGCATTCACGGATGCCGGTTCCCAGCTGTTCTCCAGCCCTTACAGTCCCCTCGCCTACACCCCGATCTCGCGCCAGATGGCCGCGGGATACGAGCTGATGACGCGCATCGGCAAGGAATACCAGAAACCCGCCTGGAACCTGCCCGCCACGGAAATTGCCGGCAAGCCGGTCCGGGTGACGGAATCGGTCGTGCTGGACAAGCCCTTCTGCCGCCTGGTGCATTTCCATCGCGACGTGCGCCAGACCCCGCAGGACGATCCCAAGGTGCTGCTGGTGGCGCCGCTGTCGGGCCATCATGCCACGTTGCTGCGCGATACCGTGCGCGCCTTGCTGCCCGGCCATGACGTCTACGTCACCGACTGGATCGACGCGCGCATGGTGCCGCTGTCGGCCGGCCCGTTCCACCTGAACGATTACGTGCGCTACGTGCAGGACTTCATCCGCCACCTGGGGCCGGACGTGCACGTGATTTCCGTCTGCCAGCCCACCGTGCCGGTGCTGGCCGCCGTGTCGCTGATGGCCTCGGCCAACGATCCCTGCCAACCGCGCAGCATGGTCATGATGGGCGGCCCGATCGATCCGCGCCAGTCGCCCACGCAGGTGAACCGCCTGGCCACCACCAAGCCCTATTCGTGGTTCGAGAACCAGGTCATCCACCCGGTGCCGCCGCGCTACCCGGGGTCGGGCCGCAAGGTCTACCCGGGCTTCCTGCAGCATGCCGGGTTCATGGCCATGAATCCCGACCGCCACATGAAGTCGCACTACGACTTCTACCTGGACCTGCTGCGCGGCGACGACAGCGACGCCGAGGCCCACCGCCGCTTCTACGACGAATACAACGCCGTGCTGGACATGCCGGCCGAGTTCTACCTGGACACCATCCGCATGGTGTTCCAGGAATTCGCGCTGCCCAACGGCACCTGGGAAGTCGACGGCCAGCTGGTGCGCCCGGCCGACATCAAGAAGGTGGCGCTGTTCACCATCGAGGGCGAGCTGGACGACATCTCCGGCCAGGGCCAGACGCGCGCCGCCATCAAGCTGTGCAAGAACATCCCGGCCGACCGCAAGATGCACTACACCGCCCCCAACTGCGGCCACTACGGGATTTTCTCCGGCCGCCGCTGGCGCGAAATGATCTGTCCTAAAATCGCGGAATTCATCCGGCAATCGGCCTGAGGCCTTTCACCGTCCGTCCACGGGGGCCCTCGCGGGCCCCTTTGCTTTTCCCGTTGTCCGCCATGTCCTGTCGCTCACTCGCCGATCGCATCGACGCCCTGCTGCCCCAGACGCAATGCACCAAGTGCGGCTACGACGGCTGCCTGCCGTACGCCGAGGCCATCGCCGCCGGGGCCGCTCCGATCAACCGCTGCCCGCCGGGCGGCGACGAAGGCATCGCCGCCCTGGCGGCGCTGCTGGAGACCCCCGCCCTGCCGCTGGACGCCAGCCGCGGCGAGCCCGGTCCGCTGCTGGTGGCCCGCATCGACGAGGCGCACTGCATCGGCTGTACGCTGTGCATCCAGGCCTGTCCGGTCGACGCCATCGTCGGCGCCAACAAGCACATGCACACCGTGCTGCCCGACTGGTGCACCGGATGCGACCTGTGCGTGGCGCCCTGTCCGGTGGATTGCATCGAGATGGTCCCCGCCGGCCGCGCCTGGAGCGCCGCTGACGCCGCCACCGGCCGCCAGCGCCATCGCCACCACCAGGCGCGCATGGAGCGGCTGGCGGCCGACAACGCCCGCCTGATGGCGCCCGAGCCCGCCGCCGCGCCGGCGCCCGCCGCCCCTTCCGATGACGCGCAAGGCGAAGACCGCAAGCGCGCCGCCATTGAATCCGCGCTGGCCCGTGCCCGCGCCCGCCGCAACGCCCCGCGCCCATGAACGCCGCCAAACGCCGAGAGATCTTCGCCCGCCTGCAAGCCGCCAATCCGCAGCCCACCACCGAACTCGAATACGACACGCCCTTCCAGCTGCTGATCGCGGTGCTGCTGTCGGCGCAGGCCACCGATAAGTCGGTGAACATCGCCACGCGCAAGTTCTTCCCGCGTTACGGCACCCCGCAGGCGCTGCTGGCGCTGGGCGAGGAAGGCCTGTCCGATTACATCAAGACCATCGGCCTGTACCGCACCAAGGCCAAGAACGCCATCGCCACCTGCCGCATCCTGATCGAACAGCATGGCGGCGAAGTGCCGCAGACCCGTGAAGCGCTGGAAGCGCTGCCCGGCGTCGGTCGCAAGACCGCCAACGTGGTGCTGAACACGGCCTTCGGCCAGCCCACCATGGCGGTCGACACGCACATTTTCCGGGTCTCGAACCGCACCGGCCTGGCGCCCGGCAAGAACGTGCTGGAAGTCGAGTTGAAGCTGGAGAAATTCGTGCCGCGCGAGTATCTGCAGGACGCGCATCACTGGCTGATCCTGCACGGCCGTTATGTGTGCGTGGCGCGCAAGCCGAAATGCCCGCAATGCGGCATTTCGGATCTCTGTGAATTCAAAGCCAAAACTCCCGCCTGAGATCCGCGCCGCCCGCGCGGCGGATTCGCGCGGAAAGTTCGTTCGCGCATGGGCAAATCCGGGTTTTTCCCGATGATTGCAACGATGACGGATTGATGACGGTCAATACGGATTTGCTGCAACGCATTGCATGAGGATATAGGGTTTTCGCCCAGTAGCCATGCGAATTGTCCGCTATCCGACAATTCACCTTTCCGCACCGCAAAACCTATGACAAACCCTCATGGAATTTTGATTCGGAGGTGCGCATACTCGCCGGCAACTCTTATAGAAAACCGTGGCATCGCCATGATTTTCCTTACCCCGCGGGGGGCCCTGCGAATAACGCCGGGCAGGGTCCAAATAAATACAACGCCGGTGCAGCGGACATGGACGACACGATCCTGGAGACAAAAGGCCTCACCAAGGAATTCCGCGGTTTTGTCGCGGTCAATGGGGTCGATTTGCGTATCAAGCGAGGCGAGATTCATGCCTTGATCGGGCCGAACGGCGCGGGCAAGACCACATGCTTCAACCTGCTGACCAAGTTTCTCTCTCCCACCTCGGGAACCATCAAGTTCAATGGCATCGACATCACCGGTGAGCGCCCGGCGCAGATCGCGCGGCGCGGGGTGATCCGCTCGTTCCAGATTTCGGCGGTGTTCCCGCACCTGACCGTGCTCGAGAACGTGCGCATCGGCCTGCAGCGCAAGACCGGGCTGTCGTTCCATTTCTGGCAGAGCACCAGGCGCCTGGCCGCGCTGGACGAGCCGGCCCGCGCCCTGCTCGACCAGGTCGACCTCGGCGCCTTCGCCAACGAGACCACGGTGAACCTACCGTACGGCCGCAAGCGCGCGCTCGAGATCGCCACCACGCTGGCGATGGAACCGGAGCTGATGCTGCTGGACGAACCCACGCAGGGCATGGGCCACGAAGACGTGGACCGCGTCACGCAGCTGATCAAGCGCGTCAGCGCCGGCCGCACCATCCTGATGGTGGAACACAACATGAACGTGGTGTCCTCGATCGCCAACACCATCACCGTGCTGGCGCGCGGCGCGGTGCTGGCCGAGGGCAACTACGCCGAAGTGTCCCGCCATCCCGCCGTGATGCAGGCCTACATGGGCACCACCGACGGCGAACTCCAAGGAGCGCACGCATGAGTACCCCGGCACTGGAAATCTCGGGCCTGCAGGCCTGGTACGGGGAATCGCATATCCTGCACGGCGTGGATATGCGCGTGGGGCAAGGCGAGGTCGTCACGCTGCTGGGCCGCAACGGCGCCGGCCGTACCACCACGCTGCGGGCCATCCTGGGCCTGACCGGTTCCCGCAAGGGTTCCGTGCGCATCCACGGCACCGAGGCCATCGACCTGCCGACCTACAAGATCGCCCATCTGGGCGTGGGCTATTGCCCCGAGGAACGCGGCATCTTCGCCAGCCTGTCGTGCGAGGAGAACCTGCTGCTGCCTCCCGTGGTGGGCTCGCTCGGCGGCGGCATGTCGCTGGCCGAAATCTACGACATGTTCCCCAACCTGCAGGAACGCCGGCATTCGCCCGGCACGCGCCTGTCGGGCGGTGAACAACAGATGCTGGCGGTGGCGCGCATCCTGCGCACCGGCGCCAACCTGCTGCTGCTGGACGAGATCTCCGAAGGCCTGGCGCCGGTCATCGTGCAGGCGCTGGCCCGCATGATCACCGCGCTCAAGCAGCGTGGCTACACCATCGTCATGGTGGAACAGAATTTCCGCTTCGCGGCGCCGCTGGCCGATCGCTTCTACGTCATGGAGCACGGCCAGATCGTCGAGCATTTCGAAGCCGCCGAACTTTCAGAAAAACAGGACACGCTCAACGAATTGCTGGGCGTCTGAATAACCTGTCATCCGCCGGGTTCCCGGCATCCCATACACCAAAGGGAAGAGGAGTCATCCCATGAAGCTGCACACCATCACTGCTGCACTGGCCATGGCGGGCCTGGGATTCGCCGGGGCGACCGCCCAGGCACAAGGCATCTCCGACGATGTCATCCGCATCGGCTTCATCACCGACATGTCCGGCGTGTATTCCGACATCGATGGCAAGGCGGGCCTGGAAGCGGTCCGCATGGCGATCGAGGACTTCGGCGGCAACGTCAACGGCAAGAAGATCGAGGTGCTGTCGGCGGACCACCAGAACAAGGCCGACGTGGCCTCGGCCCGCGCGCGCGAATGGTTCGACCAGCAGAAGGTCGACGTCATCATCGCCGGCACCAACTCGGCCACCAGCCTGGCCATGGCGGCCGTGGCCGCCGAGAAGAAGAAACCCTTCATCGCCATCGGCGCGGGCGCTTCGGACCTGACCAATGCCCAATGTTCGCCGTACACCGTGCACTACGCCTATGACACGGTCGCGCTGGCGCGCGGCACCGGTTCGGCGGTGGTGAAGGATGGCGGCAAGAGCTGGTTCTTCCTGACCGCCGACTACGCCTTCGGCCACGCCCTCGAACGCGACACCATGGCCGTGGTCAAGGCCGCCGGCGGCGAGATCAAGGGCCAGGTGCGCGCTCCGCTGGGCGCCTCCGACTTCTCGTCGTTCCTGCTGCAGGCGCAGTCGTCCAAGGCGCAGATCCTGGGCATGGCCAATGCCGGTGGCGACACCATCAACACCATCAAGGCCGCCAACGAATTCGGCGTCACCAAGACCATGAAGATGGCCGGCCTGCTGGTGTTCATCAACGACGTGCACTCGCTGGGCCTGGAAGCCACCAAGGGCATGTACCTGACCGACGGCTGGTACTGGGATCAATCCGACGCCTCGCGCGCCTGGTCCAAGAAGTTCGAAGCCAAGGTCGGCCGCAAGCCGTCCATGCTGCAGGCGGGCGATTACTCGTCCGTCACGTTCTACCTGAACGGCGTGAAGGCCACCGGCACCGACGATGCCGACACCCTCATGAAGTGGATGAAGTCGAACAAGATCAACGACTTCTTCACCCAGGGTGGCTATGTGCGCGAAGACGGCCGCATGATCCACGACATGTACCTGATGCAGGTGAAGACGCCGGCCGAATCCAAGGGCCCGTGGGACTACTACAAGGTCGTGGCCACGCTGCCGGGTGACGAGGTCTACACCAAGCTGTCCGAGTCGACCTGCAAGCTGGTCAAGAAGTAATTCCCGTCGATGCGACCCATTGATGCGACCTGGCCCGCGCGGCCGGGTCGCATCCTGAATTTGCCCGCTTCCCTTCGTACGCGCAGGATTTTTACAAGATGACTGATATTTTCGGCATCCCCATACAGGCCTTGTTCGGCCAGTTGCTGCTGGGACTGGTCAACGGTTCGTTCTACGCCATGCTGTCGCTCGGCCTGGCGGTTATCTTCGGACTGCTGAACGTCATCAACTTCGCGCACGGCGCGCTCTACATGCTGGGCGCCTTCCTGGCCTGGATGGGGCTGTCGTACCTGGGGTTGAATTACTGGGTCATGCTGATCCTGGCGCCGCTGGTGGTCGGGTTGTTCGGCATCATCATCGAAAAGCTGTTGCTCAAACACCTGTACAAGCTCGACCACCTCTACGGGCTGCTGCTGACCTTCGGTTTGACGCTGCTGATCGAAGGCCTGTTCCGCAGCTTCTACGGCGTGTCGGGGCAGCCCTACCCCACGCCCGACGCCCTGCGCGGCGCCACCAACCTGGGCTTCATGGTGCTGCCCAACTACCGCGGCTGGGTGGTGGCGGCATCGGTGGTGGTGTGCCTGGCGACCTGGTTCGTGATCGAACGCACGCGGCTTGGCGCCCTGCTGCGCGCCGGCACCGAGAACCCGCGCCTGGTCGAGGCCTTCGGCGTCAACGTGCCGCGCATGATCACGCTGACCTACGGCTTCGGCGTGGCGCTGGCGGGCTTTGCCGGCGTGCTGGCGGCGCCGGTGCTGCAGATCTCCCCGCTGATGGGGTCCAACCTCATCATTGTGGTGTTCGCGGTGGTCGTGATCGGCGGCATGGGGTCCATCATGGGCGCCATCGTCACCGGCCTAGGCCTGGGCGTGATCGAAGGCCTGACCAAGGTGTTCTGGCCCGAGGCGTCCAGCACGGTCGTCTTCATCATCATGGCCATTGTCCTGTTGCTCCGCCCGGCCGGGCTGTTCGGAAAAGAGAAATGAATCGTCAATTCCTGGGCTATGCGGTCCTGGCCGTCGTGGTGGCCATACTTCCTTTCGTCGGGGTGTATCCGATCTTCGCCATGAAGATCATGTGCTATGCCCTGTTCGCCTGCGCCTTCAACCTGCTGCTGGGCTTTACCGGCCTGCTGTCGTTCGGCCACGCCGCCTTCCTGGGCAGCGCCGCCTACGCGGCCGGCCACGCGCTCAAGGTATGGGGCGTGCCGACCGAGATCGGCCTGCTGTTCGGCGTTGCCGTGGCCACGCTGCTGGGCCTGGCGATGGGCGCGCTGGCGATCCGCCGCAGCGGCATCTACTTCGCCATGATCACGCTGGCGCTGGCGCAGATGGTGTTCTTCTTCTTCCTGCAGGCCAAGTTCACCGGCGGCGAGGACGGCCTGCAGAGCGTGCCGCGCGGCACGCTGCTGGGCATCATCGACCTGTCCAAGGACCTGAACCTGTACTACCTGGTGATGGGCGTGTTCATCATCGGCTACTTCATCATCTGGCGCACGGTGCATTCGCCGTTCGGCCAGGTGCTGCAGGCGCTGCGCGAGAACGAGCCGCGCGCGATCTCGCTGGGCTACGACGTCGATCGCTTCAAGCTGCTGGCCTTCGTGCTGTCGGCCGCCATCGCCGGCCTGGCGGGCGCCACCAAGACGCTGGTGTTCGTGTCCGCGACCCTGTCGGATGCGACCTGGCAGATGTCGGGCCTGGTGATCCTGATGACGCTGATCGGCGGGCTCGGCACGCTGACCGGGCCTATCCTCGGCGCGTTCATCGTGGTGCTGCTGGAAAACAAGGTCGGCGACTTCGGCCAGATGATGGCCAGCCTGACCGGCGTGGACTGGTTCCTGCGCCTGGGCGAATCGGTGACCATCGTGATCGGCCTGATCTTCGTGATCTGCGTGCTGGCGTTCCGCCGCGGCATCGTCGGCGAGATCGGGGCGCTGATCGAGAAGCGGCGCGCCGCGCGCGCCTGATCCGCGCGGCCGCCGGCCGCATCGCCTGCCTGACCTTCGGGGCCGCTGCACGCGGCCCCGATTGCATGGCGCCTTTACAATGACCGGCACGCAATCAGAAAGGTGCTCCATCATGCGCATGAAGCCTTTGCTCGCCGGCGTCCTGGCCCTGTCCGCCGCCTTGCTCGCGCCCGCCGCCGCCCACGCCGCCAAGCCGGTCTGCGAAGTCGACCGCCCGGTCCGCTTCAGCGGCCTGAACTGGGAATCCAACCTGGTGCTGGCGGGCATCGAACGCTACGTGATGGAACACGGCTACGGCTGCAAGACCAGCGTCGAGATCGGCGAGACGCTGCCCATGCTGGCTGCCCTGCAGCGCGGCGACGTCGACGTCACGCCCGAGGTGTGGCCGGGGCAGATCGAGGTGGCCTGGAAAAAGGCGCTGGCCAGCGGTCGGGTGCAGGGCCTGGGGCATGTCTACGACGCCGGCGAAGGCTGGTACGTGCCGCGTTACACCGTGCAGCGCCATCCCGAGCTGAAATCGGCGGCGGACCTGGCGCGCTTCAAGGAAGTCTTCGCCGACCCCGAGGATCCCGGCCGCGGCCGCATCTACGGCTGCCCGGCCGGCTGGGCCTGCGGCACGCTCAACGACAACCTGTTGCGCGCCCTGGGCCTGGAGCGCGACTACAGCCTGTTCGCGCCCGGTTCCGGCGCCGCGCAGAAGGCCGCCATCCTGTCGGCCTACAAGCGCAAGCGCGACATCGTCTTCTACTACTGGACGCCCACCGCGCTGGTCGGCGCGCTCGACCTGGTCAAGCTGGAACTACCGGCCTTCGACCAGACCGCCTATACCTGCCTGACCGATACCAAGTGCGCCAAGCCGGTGGCCACCGAGTTCAAGCCCAACCCCGTGGTCACCGGTGTCAACAGCGCCTTCGCCAAGGAGGCGCCGCAGTTGGCCGCGTTCCTGGCCAAGCTGACCATTCCGAGCGACGCCATCGACGCCACGCTGGGCTGGCTGGAGAACGAAGGCAAGGAGCCCGAAGAGGCGGCGCGCTATTTCCTCAAGCGGTACGGCCCGGTCTGGCGGCAGTGGATGCCGGCCGATGCGGCCGAACGGGTGCAGGCGGCGCTCGACAAGGAGTGAGGCGGTCCGCGCCTCATGTATCCTGACGTTTCGGCGCCGAGATGCGCCAACCTGACACCGAAGGAAACCACCATGGACGCCTTGTTCTGGCACAACGGTCACTGGACCACCGAAAACCCCAAACTGCTCGGCCCCGCCGACCACGCCTTCTGGATGGCCAGCATGGTCTTCGACGGCGCGCGCGCGTTCCGCGGCCTGACGCCCGACCTGGACCTGCACTGCCAGCGCGTGGTGCGCTCGGCCGAAAAGATGCTGATGAAGCCGCAGATCAGCTGGCAGGAAATCCAGGCGCTGTGCCTGCAGGCGGTGGCCAAGTTCCCCGAAGGCAGCGAGCTCTACATCAAGCCGATGTTCTTCTGCGCCGACGGCTTCCTGCTGCCGGATGCCGACAAGACCCTGTTCGTGCTGCACGTGTTCAAGGTGCCGATGCCGGGCGACCAGGGCTTTGCCGCCTGCTTCTCCAGCTTCGCGCGTTCCTGGCCCAACATGGCGCCGACCGACGCCAAGGCCTCGTGCCTTTACCCCAATGGCCAGCGCGCCATCCGCGAGGCGATGGACAAGGGCTTCGACAACGCCATCATGCTGGACGGCGCCGGCAACGTCGCCGAGTTCGCTTCCAGCAACCTGTGGATCGCCAAGGACGGCGTGGTTTCGACCCCGGTGGACAACGGCACCTTCCTGAACGGCATCACGCGTCGCCGCGTGCTGGCGCTGCTCAAGGCCGACGGCGTGGAAGTCCAGGAACGCAGCCTGACGCGCGCCGATATCGAGGCCGCCGACGAAGTGTTCTCGTCCGGCAACTACGGCAAGGTGGTGCACGTGAACCGCGTCGAAGACCGCAAGCTGGAATACGGCCCGCTGGCGCGCCGCGCCCACAAGCTGTACATGGACTACGCCGAAAGCACCCGCAAGCGGTAGGCGCCCCGCGGCGCCACGGAACGCGCCGCCCCGTCCGGGACGGCGCCGCATGACAAGGACACCCCGCAAGGACACCCCCCGCATGCAATCCCGACGCGAATTCCTGCGCGGCGGCGCCGCGATCGCCGGCGCCGGCAGCGCCCTGGCGCTGCTGCCCGCCTCCATCCGCCGCGCGCTGGCGATTCCCGCCAACCGCAGCAAGGGCACGATCGAGGACGTCGAGCACATCGTCATCTTCATGCAGGAAAACCGTTCGTTCGACCATTACTTCGGCGGCCTCGCCGGGGTGCGCGGCTTCGGCGACCGCTTTCCCATCCCGGTGCCCGCCAGTCCCGACTTCGAACGCCGCACGGTCTGGGCGCAGTACAACGGCCGTCCCGATGCCGGCGCGCCCCGCAGCGTGCTGCCGTTCCGGCTCGACACCGGCGCGGCCTACGAGGCCATGCGCGTGGCCAGCACGCCGCACACCTGGTCCAACGCCCAGGACGCCTGGGACGCCGGCCGCATGGGCCAATGGCCGGCCGCCAAGAAGAACCATTCGATGGCGTACTACACCGAGGCCGACATGCCGTTCCAGTACGCCATGGCGCGCGCCTTCACCGTGTGCGACGCCTACCACTGCTCGTTCACCGGCGGCACCAATACGAATCGGCTGTTCCTCTGGAGCGGCACCAACGACGGCCTGGGGCGCGGCCACGGGCCGGCGCTGGGCAACACCTACAACAAGCTGGGCGGCGGCGATCCGGCCGGCGCCTACACCTGGACCACCTATCCCGAACGCCTGGAGCGCGCCGGCATCCGCTGGCGCATCTACCAGGACATGGCGGACAACTACTCGCTCAACCCGACCGCGGGCTTCAAGGCCTACCGCGACGCTTACCACGGCGTGCCGGGCTCGCTGGCCGCGCTCAAGGACAAGGCGTTGACCACCCGCGGCCTGGACCTGCTGCGCCAGGACGTGCTCGATGGCACCTTGCCGCAGGTGTCGTGGATCTGCGCCACCAAGGCCGGCTCCGAGCATCCCAGCCCCTCCAGCCCGGCGCAGGGCGCGGACTACACGGCAAAGGTGCTGGACGCGCTGACCGCCAATCCCGAGGTCTGGAGCAAGACCGTCCTCTTGCTGATGTTCGACGAGAACGACGGCTTCTTCGACCACATGCCGCCTCCCGCCCCGCCCTCGCGCGGCCCGGACGACCGGCTGGCGGGCGCGTCCACCGTGGACACCGCCGGCGAATACCACGAGATCGTCACCGGCGCCGAAAAGGACGATACGGCCGCCCACCTGCACGGCGTCTACGGCCTGGGGCCGCGCGTGCCGATGTACGTGCTGTCGCCCTGGACCAAGGGCGGCTGGGTCAACTCCGAAGTGTTCGACCACACCTCGGTGCTGCGCTTCGTCGAGCGCCGCTTCGGCGTCGCCGAACCCAACATCTCGCCGTGGCGCCGCGCGGTCTGCGGCGACCTGACGTCGATCTTCGATTTCGCCACGCCCGATGGCGCCAACCTGACGCGCGGCCTGCCGGCCACCGCCACGCGCGCGGCGCGGGCCGCCGCGCTGCCGGGCACCATCACCCCGCCCGCGCCCGAACGGCCGGCCCTGGCGCGGCAGGCGGCCGGCACGCGGCCGTCGCGGCCGCTGCCGTATGCCTTGTCGGCGCGGGACCGCGTGGCGGATGAACGCATCATGCTGCGTTTCGACAATACCGGCAGTGCCGGCGCCGTGCTGCACGTCTACGACCGCCAGCGGCTGGAAGACGGCCCGCGCCGCTACACGGTGGAAGCCGGCAAGCACCTGGAGGATGGCTGGCAGGTGACGGGCGACGACGGCCGCTACGATCTGTGGATACTGGGCCCGAACGGCTTTCACCGCCACCTTGCCGGCCGGCTGCGCGCCGATCCCGCGCCCCTGGCGGTCGAAGCCGCCTGCGATGCCGCCGGCCCGACGCTGCGGCTGAAGATCCACAACCCCGGCGGGCTGGCGCGCGGCTTCCAGGTCGAGGCCAACGCCTATGGCCATGCCGGCCACCACGAGCCGGCGCTGGCGCCCGGCCTGGGCGCCACCCTGGCCTGGGACCTGGCCGCCAGCGGCGGCTGGTACGACTTCAGCGTGCGCGCCGACGACGCGCCCGGCTTCATCCGCCGCTTCGCCGGACGCGTCGAGACCGGCGCGCCTTCCATCTCCGACCCCGCGATGGGCGAAGAATTGATCCTGCAATGGACGCCACCCGCATGAAACCGCCCGCCCCCTACCAGGACGCCGTGACCTTCCAATTCGGCGACTCGCCCGAACTGGCCGACGAACTGCTGGCGTTGGTGCTGTCGGGCGCCAAGACCGCCACCTGCGGCGCGCTGCGCGATTTCAACGAGAAGGAGCCGGTGCCCGAGCCGGGCCGGCGCGACGTGGTGCTGGACGGCCGCGGCCGTCCGGCCTGCGCCATCGAGACGATCAGCATCGTGATCCAGCGTTTCGACGAGGTGGACGAGGCCTTCGCCCTGGCCGAGGGCGAAGGGCCCTACGACGTCTGGCGATCCGGACACATCGATTACTTCGACCGCAATGGCGGCTACGCGCCGGACATGCTGCTGGTGTGCGAGCGCTTCCGCGTGGTCGAAGTGTTCAAGCGCGAGGCGGACTGAAGCGCCCGCCTCGCGGCGTGGATCAGGCTTCGGCCTGCTCCGCGCCCTTGCCCAGGCCGAGATAGCTCTCGATCACCTTGGGATCGCCAGCCAGCTCGCGCGCCGGACCGTGCAGGATGACTTCGCCGGTCTCGAGCACGTAGCCGTAGTCGGCCACCTGCAGCGCCGCGCGCGCATTCTGTTCCACCAGCAGGATCGCCACGCCGGTCTCGCGCAGGCGCGCGATGATGTGGAAGATCTCGCGCACGATGCGCGGCGCCAGGCCCAGGCTGGGTTCGTCCAGCATCAGCAGCGCCGGCTTGGCCATCAGCGCGCGGCCGACCGCCAGCATCTGGCGCTCGCCGCCCGAGAGCGTGCCGGCCTGCTGGGCGCGGCGTTCGCGCAGGCGCGGGAACAGGTCGAAGACTTCGTTGAGCGTGTCGCGCCAGCCGCTTTCGCGGGCGCGGTAGCGGCGGAAACCGCCCAGCAGCAGGTTGTCTTCGACCGACATGCTGCCGAACAGCTCGCGCCGCTCGGGCACCAGCGACATGCCGGCGGCGACGCGGCGCTCGACCGGCCAGCTCGACACATCGGTGCCCGCGTACTGCACGGAGCCGGCCGCGTGGCCAGTCTGCGGCAGCGATCCCATCATGGCGTTCAGCATGGTCGACTTGCCGGCGCCGTTGGCGCCGATCACCGTGACGATGCTGCCGGCCGGAACCGTCAGCGTGGCGCCGGCCAGCGCGCCGACCTTGCCATAGCGGGCCGACAGGTTGCTGACTTCGAGAACAGGCTTGGACGTCGTCATTGCACGCCTCCCGCGGACACCGGCTTGGCCTGGTCGGCTTCCGGCAGGTCGTCGTCGATGCCGCCCAGGTAGGCTTCCAGCACCGCCGGGTTCTGTTGCACCTCGGCCGGCACGCCTTCGGCCAGCTTGGTGCCGAAATCCATCACCACCAGGTGGTTGGTCAGGCGCATCACAAAATCCATGTCGTGTTCAACCAGCAGAATGCTCATGCCCTCGGCGCGCAGCTGTTCCAGCACGCGAGCCAGGTCCTGCTTTTCCTTGTAGCGCAGGCCGGCGGCCGGCTCGTCCAGCAACAGCAGCACCGGATCGCTGGCCAGGGCCCGCGCGATTTCCAGGATGCGTTGCTGGCCCAGCGCCAGGTTGCCCGCTTGTTCGTACAGGTATTCGCCCAGGCCGACGCGCTTGATCTGCTCGGCGGCCTCATGCAGCAGTTGCGCTTCGCGCGCGCGGTCGGTGTGCAGGGCGCCCGCCCACACGCCCACGTCGGAACGCAGGTGCGCGCCCAGCGCGACGTTTTCCAGCACCGTCATGCCCGGCAGCAGCTGCACGTGCTGGAAGGTGCGGCCCACGCCCAGCTTGGCGATCTCGCGCGCCGAACGGCTGTCGATGCGCTCGCCCATGAAGGTGACCTTGCCGCGCGTCACCGGCAGCACGCCGCTGATCAGGTTGAAGGTGGTGCTCTTGCCGGCGCCATTGGGGCCGATCAGGCCCATGATCTCGCCGGAGCGGACCTTGAAGCTGATGTCGTTGACGGCGACCAGGCCGCCGAATTCCTTGCGGATGGCATCCACTTCCAGCACCACCTGCCCGGCCTGCGGCCGCGCGCGCAGCGGCAGCGCCGGCGCCGGCTTGGGCGGCGCCAGGTTGCGGCGCGAGCCGTCGGCGCCGGTGAGGCTGCCCCACCAGCCCGCCAGGATCGGCCAGAGGCCGTTGCGGGCGTATTGCAGCATCAGGATCAGCAGCACGCCGAAGACGATCATCTCGAAGTTGGCGTTGGTGTCCAGCAGCTTGGGCAGCAGGTTCTGCAGCTGATCCTTGAGCACCAGGATGACGCTGGAACCGAGCAGCGCGCCCCAGACGTAGCCGGCGCCGCCGACCACGGCCATGAACAGGTACTCGATGCCGTAGTTGATGCCGAACGGGCTGGGGCTGACGGCGCGCTGCATGTGCGCGTAGAGCCAGCCCGAGACGCAGGCCAGCAGCGCCGCCCAGACGAAGATCACGACCTTGTAGGCGGCCGTGTTCACGCCCATCGACTCGGCCATGCCGGCGCCGCTCTTGAGCGCGCGGATGGCGCGGCCCGGACGCGAGTTCAGCAGGTTGCGGGTGGCCCACAGCGCCAGCAGCACGAACACCCAGATCAGGTAGTAGATGTGGCGGCCGCTGGCCAGCGACATGCCGAAGATGCTGATGGGCTCGATGCCGGCGATGCCGTCATGCTTGCCCAGCCAGTCGAGGTTGCCGAACAGGAAGTACAGCGACAGGCCCCAGGCGATGGTGCCCAGCGGCAGGTAGTGGCCCGACAGGCGCAGCGTGATCGCGCCCAGCAGGTACGCCACCACGGCGGTCAGGATCAGGCCAGCGGGCAGCGCCAGCCACGGCGACACATCGTATTGCGTGGTCAGGTAGGCGGTGGTGTACGCGCCCAGGCCGACGAACGCGGCCTGGCCGAACGAGGTCAGGCCGCCGACGCCGGTCAGCAGCACCAGCCCCAGCACCACCAGGCTGGCCAGCCCGATGTAGTTCAATTGCGTCACCCAGAACTCGGGCGTGACAGGCAAGAGCGGCAGCCCCGCCAGGACGACGATGAAGACGGCAAGCAGAATGCGGTTCATGGCGTTTACTCCTCTTCGTCCACGTGATGGGTGCTGAACGAACGCCAGACCAGAACCGGGATAATCAAGGTGAAGACGATCACTTCCTTGTAGGCGCTGGCCCAGAAGGACGAGAACGATTCCAGCACGCCCACCAGCAGCGAGCCGGCGGCCGCCACGGGGTAGCTGGCCAGGCCGCCGATGATGGCGCCAACGAAGCCCTTCAGGCCGATCAGGAAGCCCGTGTCGTAATAGACCGTGGTGATGGGCGCGATCAGCATGCCGGACATGGCGCCGATGGCGGTGGCCAGCGTGAAGGTCAGGCTGCCCGACATGGTGGTGCTGATGCCCACCAGGCGCGCCCCGCGGCGGTTGACGGCGGTGGCGCGCAGCGCGCGGCCGTACAGCGTCTTGCCGAAGAACAGCCACAGCGCGATGATCAGCAACGCGCAGGTCGCGACCACGAACAGGCTCTGCGCCGACCAGGTGGTGAAGCCCAGGTCGACCTGGCCGCTCACGAACGCGGGCGTGCGCCAGCCTTCGGCGCCGAAGAACACCAGGGCCAGACCGGTCAACGCGAAGTGCACCGCGACCGACACGATCAGCAGCACCAGCACGGTGGCCTCGGCCAGCGGCTGGTAGACGATGCGATAGACCATCGGGCCCATCGGGATCACCAGCAGCAGCGTCAACAGCATGTTGAGCCACAGCGAATTGCCGGCGGCGGTGTAGGTGGTCGTCAGCCACAGCAGCGCGAGCGGCACGACGAGACAGGTCAACACGGCCTTGGGCAGGCCTGCCGCGCTGCGGGTCCGCAGCGCGCGCAGCAGTTCAAGCGCCAGGCAAACGACGCCCAGCAGCGGAAGGAGATAGGCGGTGCCGGGCACCTTGCCGTCCACCAGCATCGCGAGCGTCAGGGCGCCGAACGCCACGAACTCGCCCTGGGGAATGAAAATGACGCGCGTAACGGCGAATACCAGCACCAGCGCCATGCCCAGCAGGGCATAGATGGCGCCGTTGACGATACCGTCTTGCAGCAGAATCAGCGCAATTGAGGAATCCATCTAACAACCTTATTGATTCTTGGTGTTCCGACCCCGCCCGGAACACTGATACGACACACCGGCCGGAGAGGCCGGTGCGAAGCATTGCTCGGGCACCCTTGCAGGCGCCCGTGGATCGGGCAATCCGGGGGAATTACAGGCCGGGCTGGTAGACCCACTTGCCGCCTTCGACCTTGACGATGACGCGCGAACGCTCATCGAAACCGGCGTGGTCGGTCGGCGACATGTTGAACACGCCTTGCGACGCGGCCAGGTCCTTGACGTTTTCCAGGGCGTCGCGCATGGCGGCGCGGAATTCCGGCGTGCCGGGCTTGGCGCCGGTCTTCAGGGCCGCGGGCAGCGCGGCAACGACCAGTTGGCCGGCATCCCACATGTGGCCGCCGAAGGTGTTGGTCGAACCGGCGCCGTTTGCCTTCTCGTAGGTCTCGACGTAGGCCAGCGCCGACTTCTTGACCGGGTTGCTGTCGGGCAGCTGGGCCGCGACCAGCAGCGGGCCGGCGGGCAGGTACATGCCGTCGCAGTCCTTGCCGCAGACGCGCAGCACGTCGTTGTTGGCGGCGCCGTGGGTCTGGTAGATGGTGCCGCCGTAGTTGCGGGCCTTCAGTTCCTTTTGCGGCAGCGCGGACGGGGTGCCGGCGCCGGCGATCAGGATGGCGTCGGGCTTGGCGCCGATCAGCTTGAGCACCTGGCCCGTCACGCTGGTGTCGGTGCGGCTGTATTTTTCGATGGAGACGATCTCGATGCCCTTGGCCTTGGCGGCCTTCTGCATCACGTCCAGCCAGCCGTCGCCATAGGCGTCGGCAAAGCCGATGAAGCCCAGCGTCTTGACCTTGGACTTGGACATGGCGTCGGCCAGCGCGCCGGCCATCAGGGCGTCGTTCTGCGGGGTCTTGAAGACCCAGCGGCGCTTGTCGTCCACGGGTTCGACGATCTTGGCGCTGGCGGCCACGCTGATCATCGGCACCTTGGCTTCGGCGGCCACGTCCACCATGGCCAGCGAGCCCGGCGTGACCGACGTGCCGATCAGCACGTCGACCTTGTCGTCGGACGCCAGCTTGCGCGAGTTCTTGACGGCTTGCGTCGTGTCGGTGGCATCGTCCAGGACGATCCATTCGATCTTCTGGCCGGCCACTTCCTTGGGCAGCAGCGCAACCGTATTGCGCTCGGGGATGCCGAGCGACGCGGCGGGACCGGTGCTGGACACCGTGACGCCCACCTTGACCTGGGCGCTGGCCAGCAGCGGCAGGGTCAGGGCAACGGCGGCGGCGGCCGCGGACAAGCCGAAGTGCTTGCGCATGTTTTGTCTCCTGTGGTGGCTCTGTTATGCCCCGGTCGAGGCGGAAGCGAGCCTAGTTAAAGTTATACAGAAAAAAATATTATAGGGTTAAAACAGTATCAAATGACTTCGCGCAACTACGGTAAATCCCTGATGTGCTACGGAAACCATGTTTCAGCAAACGCATTCGTTAATGGCGAACTTGTACTTGAAAGCCAAACGGGCGTCAGTTGGGGGATTCCCTGGGGCCATGATCGCTGCGTCGCGCTCACCGGCCACGCATCGGCCAGACCCGCTCGACCCGCGTCGCCACCCACGCCGCCAGCGCGGCCTTGATCAGGTCGCCGGGCACGAACACCACCACCGCCGTCGCCGCCTTGGCCAGCCCCATCTTGGTGACCGTGGCCAGCCACGGCACGCCGAAGGCATAGACCACCGCGATGCCGCCGACCACGCAGGCGATGGCGCAGCCGGCCAGTTGGCCGCCGAACCCCGCCGCCCGCCCCGCCAGGCGCCGCGCCAGCCAGCCGGTGACAAAAGCGCCGGCCACCAGTCCCACCAGGAAACCACCCGTCGGCCCGAAGAACGCGCCCAGCCCCCCGCGCCCGCCCGGCAGCACCGGCAGGCCGATGGCCGCCAGCGCCAGGTACAACAGGCAGGCCAGCGCGCCGCGGCCCGGCCCCAGCATGGCGCCGGCCAGCATGGCGCCCAGCGTCTGCAGCGTGATCGGCACCGGTATGCCCGGCAGCGGGATCGGCGGAATCAGGCTCAGCACCACGATCAGCGCGGCGAACAGCGCCACCAGCACAGTGTTGTTGGATTTCATGGCAATGCCCTTTCTATCTAGTGGGACAGGGAATCAGGGATGGAGTTGGAATGTCACAGGCTGCGCGCGTCGATGGCCTCGGCCACTTCCTGCGCCCGCTTCAGCGTGAGCACCACCAGCGGCACGATCAGCGCCACCGGGTTGGCGCCGAGTCCGCGCGCCGCCTGGGCTTCGCGGATCTCGTGGAAATTGCGCCAGATCTCGGGCACGAAGCGCAGGGCCAGCGCCAGCGCCAGCGACACCTTGCCCGCGTCCAGCAGGCCGATGCGCTGCAACGGCATCAACACCCGCTCGCACACGGCGATCAGGTCGGAACTGCGGGTCGACAGCGTCACAGCCAGCGCCAGCCCGACCATCGCGGCGATCCGCAAGAGTACCGCCAACGCCTCGCGCCAGCCCTGGAACCAGGCCGTGAAGACGCCGACGGCCAGCAGCACCCAGACCAGGCCGCGCACCTGGCGCCAGACGCCGGCTGGCGTGGCGCCAGCGCACCACAGCAGCAGGCCGGCGACCGCGCAGGCTCCCGCAAGGATGGCGGGATCGCGCAGCAGGAACAATCCGGCGCCGGCCGCGGCCAACGCCAGCAGCTTCAGGCCGGCGGGCAGCCGGTGCAGCGGCGAGTCGCCGGGAATATATAGGGGCTCGATCACGCGCAGCGGTCCCGGTACCAGCGCAGCGCGGCGGCCGGCGTGTCGTCGGCGGCGATGACGCCATCCTGGATCACCAGCACCCGCTCGAAATCTTCCAGCAGCGCCAGGTCGTGGCTGACCACGATGGCGTCCTGCGGCATGGCGGCGATGGCGTCGCGCACGCGGTTGCGGTTGCGCAGGTCCAGCTGGGTGGTGGGTTCGTCGAACACCACCAGCCCGGGCCGCATCACCAGCACCGCGGCCAGCGCCACCAGCTGGCGTTCGCCACCGGACAGGGTGTGGCTGGTGCGATCCGCCAGATGCGCCACGCCCAGGGCCGCCAGCTCCGCCTCGATGCGGGCCTCGCGTTGCGCCCGATCGGGTTCCAGTTGTTTCAGGCCGAACGCCAGGTCTTCGCGCACGATCGGGAAGACGATCTGGTTCTCGGGGTTCTGGAACACGAAGCCGACCTGGCGCCGCACCGCCTTCAATTCATGCCGGGTATCCAGGCCGCCGACCCGCACGCTGCCCGAGGATGGCAGCACCAGCCCGTTGACCAAACGCGCCAGGGTGCTCTTGCCGGCGCCGTTCGGACCGACGATGCCGATCCGGCGCCCGTCCAGCGCCGCGCTCACCCCGCGCAACACTTCCGCCTGGGGCGTCGATACAATCGCCTGGTCAAACTCGATTAACATGGGGCGGGATTATGCCCGAACCATTTCGGGCATCGGGACTCCAAGAGCTGATATGGACAAAGTACGCAAAACCGACGCCGAATGGCGGGCCCAGCTGTCCCCGGAAGAATACGTCGTCACCCGTGAAAAGGGTACCGAACGCGCATTCACCGGGCGTTACTGGAACACCTTCACCCCGGGCATCTACCGCTGCGTGGGCTGTGGCACCGCGCTGTTCGCGTCGGACACCAAGTTCGACGCCGGCTGTGGCTGGCCCAGCTATTTCCAGGCGCTCGACCCGGAACTGGTGCGCGAGGAACGCGACACCTCCCACGGCATGGTGCGCACCGAGGTCCTGTGCAACGTCTGTGACGCGCACCTGGGCCACGTCTTCCCCGACGGCCCCGAGCCCACCGGCCTGCGCTACTGCATCAACTCCCTGTCGATGACGTTCGAACCCATAGAAGAATGAAGAAGTTCCTGTTCGACCTCTTTCCGCTGTTCCTGTTCTTCCTGGCCTACCGGTTCACCGACATCTTCGTGGCGACCGGCGTGGCCATGGCGGCGGCGGTGCTGCAGATCGTCTGGCTCAAGGCCACCGGCCGCGCCACCGAAGCCATGCACTGGATCAACCTGACCGTGATCCTGGTGTTCGGCGGCGCCACCATCTGGCTGCACAGCGACGTCTTCATCAAATGGAAACCGACGGTGCTGTACTGGCTGTTCGGCGGCGCCCTGGTGTTCGCCCGCCTGCTGTTCGGTCGCAACCTGATCCGGCGCCTGATGGAAAAGCAGATCCAGCTGCCGGACGCCGCCTGGGACAAGCTCAACCTGATCTGGGCCGGCTTCTTCCTGTTCGCCGGCGCCATCAACCTCTACGTGGCGTTCTCGGGGCATTTCACCGAATCCCAGTGGGTCAGCTTCAAGGCCTTCGGCCTGATGGGCCTGATGATCGTCTTCGTCATCGGCCAGTCCATCTGGCTGGGCAAGCACATCCAGGCCGACGACGGCGCCAACACCCCGCCCAAGGCCTGACGCATCCCGACCGGGCCCGGCGCCCGCTTCCCTCCCAGGGCGCGCCCCGCGCGCCGGAACTTTTACGATCGACGCCATGTCAGAGACCACCGACCGCATCACCCTGATCCGGGAGCGCCTGGCCGTCCTGGAACCGGTTTCCCTGGACATCCAGGACGACTCCCATTTACATGCCGGTCACGAAGGCAGTAAAAACGGCGCCGGCCATTATCGCGTCCACATCGTGGCGTCTTGCTTTGCGGGGCTCTCCGCCGTGGCGCGACATAGGCTGGTGTATCATCATCTGCAAGATTTGATCCCCTATCCGATTCATGCGCTTGCGCTCGACGCCCAGGCTCCCAAATAGAAAGTAAAAGGATATTCATGAAACGCATCGTCATGCTGGCCGCCGCCTGCGTCATCGCCGTGCCCGCTTTCGCCCAGAACGTCGCCACCGTGAATGGCAAGGCCATTCCGCAGAAGAGCCTGGATCAATTCGTCAAGCTGCTGGTCAGCCAGGGCGCCACCGATTCGCCCCAGCTGCGCGAACAGGTCAAGCAGGAAATGATCAACCGCCAGGTCTTCGTGCAGGCCGCCGAAGCCGGCGGCATCGCCAAGCAGGCCGACGTCCAGACCGAAATCGAACTGGCCCGCCAAGGCATCCTGGTCCGCGCCCTGATGGCCGACTACCTCGCCAAGCACCCGGTGTCGGACGCCAAGGTCACGGCTGAATACGAGAAGATCAAGAAAGAACAGGCCGGCAAGATGGAATACAAGGTCCGTCACATCCTGGTCGAAGACGAAAAGACCGCCAACGACCTGCTGGCCCAGTTGAAGAGCAACAAGGGCAAGTTCGACGACCTGGCCAAGAAGAACTCGAAGGACCCCGGCAGCGCCGAAAAGGGTGGCGACCTGGGTTGGGCGCCCCCCACCAACTACGTCCAGCCGTTCGCGCAGGCCGTGACCCAGCTCAAGAAGGGCCAATTGGTCGACAAGCCGGTCCAGACCCAGTTCGGCTGGCACATCATCATGGTCGACGACACCCGTCCGGTTGAATTCCCGCCGCTGGACCAGGTCCGCACCCAACTGGAAGAAATGCTGCGCCAGCAAACCCTGGCCGACTACCAGAAGGAACTGCGCGAGAAGGCCAAGATCCAGTAAACCTGGCGTCTTTCCGCAGAAACTGCCCGCCTTGCGCGGGCAGTTTTTTTTGTCCGCGCAAGAACGTCTCGCGGGGGCGGCCGCAAAAGCCCGATGGAACGGCCCCGAGCGCGGCGAAAATGGAAACAGGCCGCGCGCCAAAGGCGGGCGGCCTGTTCGACAGGGCCAGGCGCCGGGCCGGCAACACGGCCCGGATTAATCAGGAGGAACCCAGCAATTCCTTGAGTCCGTCCTCGTCCAGCACCGTGACGCCCAGTTCCTGGGCCTTGGTGAGCTTGCTGCCGGCGTCTTCGCCGGCCACGAGATAGGCGGTCTTCTTGGACACCGAGCCGCTGACCTTGCCGCCCGCGGCCTGGATGCGCATGGAGGCTTCCTCGCGCGTCCAGTTGGGCAGCGTGCCGGTCAGCACGAAGGTCTTGCCCGCCAGCGTGGTGTCCTGCGGCACAGCCTCGGCCACCGCATGCACGCCCTGGGCCTTGAGCTGCTCGATCACGTCGCGATTGTGCTGTTCGGCGAAGAAGCGGCGGATCGAACCCGCCACCACCGGCCCCACGTCCGGCACGGAGGATAGCGCGTCCTCGTCTGCGTCCATGATGGCCTCGATGCTGCCAAAGTGCCGGGCCACGTCGCGCGCCGTGGTCTCGCCCACGTGGCGGATGCCCAGCGCGAACAGCAGGCGTCCCAACGCCGGCGCGCGCGCCTTGTCGATGGCCTCGACCAGGTTGTCGGCCGACTTCTGGCCCATGCGGTCCAGCCCGACCAGTTCGAGCGGGCGCAGGCTGAACAGGTCGGCCAGCGATTTGACGCGGCCGCTGTCCACCAATTGCTCCACCAGCTTCTCGCCCAGGCCCTCGATATCGAGCGCCTTGCGGCTGGCCGCGTGCCACAGCGTCTGTTTGCGCTGCGCGGCGCAGAACAGCCCGCCGGTGCAGCGGGCGATGGTTTCGTCTTCCAGGCGCTCGATCGCCGAGCCACAGACCGGGCAGGCCTTGGGCATGACGAACTCGCGCGCGTCGGCGGGACGCTTCTCGAGCACCGCGCCCACCACCTCCGGAATCACGTCGCCGGCGCGACGCACGATGACGGTGTCACCGATGCGCACGTCCTTGCGGCGGATCTCGTCTTCGTTGTGCAGCGTGGCGTTGGTGACGGTCACGCCGCCCACGAACACCGGCTTGAGCCGGGCGACCGGGGTGATGGCGCCGGTACGGCCGACCTGCACCTCGATGTCCAGCAGCGTGGTGGTGGCTTCTTCGGCCGGGAATTTGTGCGCCAGCGCAAAGCGCGGCGCGCGCGCCACGAAGCCCAGCAGTTTCTGCGCCGGCAGCGAATCCACCTTGTAGACAACGCCGTCGATGTCGTAGGGTAGTTCGGGCCGCAGGGCGCCGACCTTGGCGTAGAACGCCATCAGGCCCTCGGCGCCGGTGGCGCGGTGGTTGTGCTTCACATTGACCGGCAGGCCCAGCGACGCCAGCCAGTCGAGCATGGCGCCATGCGATTTCTCGGGCAGGGTCGAGGCATCCGCCGCGCCGGCCGACGCTTCGTCGAACAGGCCGCTCTGCGTGCCCGGCAGGCCCCGCACCTCGCCCCAGCCGTAGGCGAAAAAGCGCAGCGGCCGTTTGGCGGTGATGCGCGGGTCGAGCTGGCGCAGGCTGCCGGCGGCGGCGTTGCGCGGGTTGACGAAGACCTTCTCGTCGCGCTTGGCCTGGGCCGCGTTGAGTTTCTCGAAATCGGCGCGGTTCATCAGCACTTCGCCGCGCACCTCCAGCACCTTGGGCGCCGGGCCGCTCAGCTGCAGCGGGATCGCCTTGATCGTGCGGATATTGGAGGTGACGTCCTCGCCCGTCTGGCCGTCGCCACGGGTGGCGGCCTGCACCAGCCGGCCGTCCTCGTAGCGCAGGCTGATCGCCAGGCCATCGAGCTTGAGTTCACAGAAGTATTCGGCCTGCTGCGCCGGGCCCAGCAGGCCGGCGCCGCGCAGCGTATCGGTGACGCGGCGGTCGAACGCCACCACGTCTTCTTCGTCGAAGGCGTTGCCCAACGACAGCATCGGCACCGCGTGGCGCACGCTGCCGAAGGCCGAGACCGGCGCCGCGCCGACCCGCTGCGTGGGCGATTCGGGCGTGACCAGTTCGGGATGCGCGGCTTCCAGGTCCTGCAGCTCGCGCATCAAGCGGTCGTATTCGGCATCCGAGATCGACGGGTCGTCGTAGACGTAATAGCGGACGTTGTGCTGCTCGATCTCCGCGCGCAGGCGCGCCGCGGTTTCCGCCGCGGGGGTCCCTCCGGCCTTGCTCATTATGCAAACACCCGCTGGGCGCGCTCGCTGCCGGCCGGCAGGCCGGCCTGCTCGAGCTGGCCGAACAACACTTGCAGGCGTTCGTCGATGACGCTTTCCGAACCGTCGGCCAGCGGCTTGCCCTGGTCGTCGACCAGGTCGGCGCGCAGGCGGGCGGCCAGTTCACGGCCCACGTCCACCATGCGGCCGAAGGCGCGGCTGTCGGCGGGGCTGCAGGGCACGTCCAGCAGCAGGTACAGGCGTTCGATGCCCCCCATGCCGGCGTCGAAGGCGGCGCCATCGGCGCGCGCCAGCGTGAAACGGGCCACGCCGTTCTCGGCAGGCCAGGCCAGGCGGTTGCCATCGGCGACGAAGCCGGCGTCGCGGGCCACGTTGAGCACCTCGGCGGCCGGCTGGGCGGTGCCCAGCAACAGGGTCAGGCCGACCTGGGTATCCAGCGCGGCGCAAGTGTCGTCCAGGCGCGCGGCCTGCTCCAGCACGGCCTGCTGGTCGGGGCCCTCGATGGTGGCATCGAAGCGTTCGGCCATGTCCTGGGCGCGGGCCCAGGCCTGCGACCATTCGATGGCGGTCAGCGGGCCGCTGCGGTTGGCCAGCAGCACCGCCAGTTGCATCGAGGCATACGACTCGCCGGCATGGACACGGGCGCGATGGCGGCGCTGGTCGGTTTCGGCGAACACGCGCATGGGCTTGCGACCCACCTGGCGCAGGCTCTGCATGTAGGGCAGCAGGTCGGCGCCGCGCACCGGCTCGGCGAAGTTGATCTCGATGACCACTTCGCAGGCGGGATCGGGTTCCTCGGCATCGTCGGCATCGCTGCCCGGATCGACCGGCCTGGGCTGCTCCGGGTGCGCCTTGGGCGCGTCGCCCATGCCGGGCTCGCGACGCACGGCCGCGGCGCCGGTGGCGGCGTTGGCGCCCGCCCCCAGCAGCGGATCCTGCTCGGAGGTGGGGAAATGGCTTTGCATCTTGCGGCGCACGCGCCGGTCCTGCCACCAGTTGAAGCCCAGCACCAGCAGTATCAGCAAGACGCCCAGGGCAATCAGCCCGATCTGCAAATCACTCATGTGTAAATCCCGCGCCAGGAAGCCGGCGCCATTCTGAATATTGGGTTTATGCCGCTTCGGAGGCCATCATCTGGACGGCCGAATCTATGTCTACCGCAACGATACGCGAAACCCCCTGCTCTTGCATGGTGACGCCGATCAGTTGCTTGGCCATCTGCATCGCGATCTTGTTGTGCGAGATGAACAGAAACTGGGTCTGCTCGCTCATGTTGGCGACCAGGTTGGCGTAGCGCTCGGTGTTGGCGTCGTCCAGCGGCGCGTCCACCTCGTCCAGCAGGCAGAACGGCGCAGGGTTCAGCTTGAACAGCGCGAACACCAGCGCGGTGGCGGTCAACGCCTTTTCGCCGCCCGACAGCAGGTGGATGGTGCTGTTGCGCTTGCCCGGCGGCTGCGCCATCACCTGAACGCCGGCATCGAGAATTTCCTCGCCGGTCATGGTCAGCTTGGCTTCGCCGCCCCCGAACAGCTTGGGGAACAGTTCGCCGAAGTGGCCGTTGACGACGTTGAAGGTCTCTTGCAGCAGGTCGCGGGTTTCGCGGTCGATCTTGCGGATCGCGTCTTCCAGGGTCTCGATGGCGGTCATCAGGTCCTGGTGCTGGTCGTCCAGGAAGCCCTTGCGCTCGCGCGACGTGTTCAGCTCGTCCAGCGCGGCCAGGTTGACCGAGCCAAGCGACTCGATCTGGCGCGAAATGCGGGTGACTTCCGATTGCAGCCAGCTGGCGCGGCGCCATTCGTCCGGCTGGTTGGCCAGGTCCTGGGCCAGGGCCTCGCGGTCGACCTCGCGGGCGTTGAGCTGCTCGGTGAATTGTTCCTCGGCCAGGCGCGCGGCCTGTTCCTGCAGCTGCAATTCGGTGATGCGGGCGCGGCGCGGCTCGAGCGTGCGTTCCTGTTGCAGCCGGTCTTCGTCGGCGCCACGCAGCAGCGCCGCCAGGTTTTCCATTTCCTGGCGGGCGCGCGACAGCGCCTCTTCGCGCTCGGCGCGCACTTCCAGGGCGTCCTGCAGGCCGGCCTGGGAGGCCGAGGCGTCCAGGTCGACCAGGTCAGCCAGCAATTGTTCGAGTTCGACGCTGCCGCGCTGGCTCTGGTCGGCCGCCAGCTGCTGGTTGCGTTGCAGGTCGGTGATGCGGACCTGGATGCCGCGCTCGGCGAACTCGGCTTCCTGGGCGGCGCGCTCGAGTTCGCGCAGGCGGGCGCGGGCGGCCTCGGCCTGGGCGGCCAGGGTTTCGCCATCCATTTCGGCGTCGGCGAAACGGGACTGGTGTTCGGCCAGCTCCTCGTCGAGCGCCTCGAAGCGGGCCTCGGCCTCTTCGCGGGTGGCGCGCAGGTCTTCTTCGTGGGCCGCGATCTCTTCGAGATCCTGGCGCAAGCGCGCGGCGTGCTGGCCGGACTGCTCGGCCTGCTGCTGCAGGCGCGAGTGTTCCAGCTGGATGTCGTGCACCCGGCGGGTCACTTCGGCGACCCGCTGGCGCGCCGGCGCGATCGCATGGCTCACCTGTTGCCAGGCCACTTCGGCGCGGGCGACAGCGGCGCGGGCCTGGTCGGCGATCAGTTGTTGCGCCTTGATCTCGCGTTGCAGGTTTTCGATCTCCTGCTGGCGCGCCAGCAGGCCGGCCTGTTCGGAATCCGGGGCGTAGAAGCGCACGCTGTGCGCATCCACCAGGTGGCCGGCCTTGACCACGCAGGCGGCGCCGGCCGGCAGCGTGGCGCGGGTCGCCAGGGCCTGGGCCAGGTCGGTGGCGGTATAGATGCCGGCCAGCCAGTCATTGAGCAGCGTGCGCAGATCGGGATCGGTGATGCGCAGCAGGCTGGCCAGCGGCGTCAGGCCCGCGGGCGCCGCCGGGGCGGGCGCCGCGGGGGGCAATTGGTAGAAGGCCAGGCGGGCGGGCGGCGCGTCGTCGGAAAAGGCGCGGGCCCAGTCCAGGCTGCGCACTTCAAGGGAGGCCATGCGTTCACGCAGGGCGGCTTCCAGGGCGGTTTCCCAGCCCGGTTCGATGTGCAGCTTCTGCCACAGGCGCGACAGGCCGGCCAGCTCGTGCTTGGCCAGCCAGGGTTCCAGAGCGCCCTGCTTCTGCACGTCTTCCTGCAGCTTCACCAGGGCCGACAGGCGGGCTTCCAGGCGGGCCAGGTTCTGCGCATCGGTCTGGGCGGCGGCCTGGGCGCGGCTGCGCTCGGCGTCGGCGTCCGGCACCTTGCCTTCCAGGGTGGCCAGTTCCGCCTGGGCCTCCTCGAGCTGTTCCTCGCCGGCGACGCGATCGCCGGCCAGTTGCTCCAGGCGCACCGGGTCGGGGCTGTGCAATTCGCGCAGTTCCTGCTGCAGACGCTCGCGGCGCTGCTCCAGGGCCTGCATCTGGCGGTCGGCATCGCGCTGGGTCTGCGCCACCAGGGCCAGGTTCTGTTCCACGCGGGCCAGGGCGGCGCGCATCTCGTCGCGGCCGGAGGCGGCTTCGCGCACGCGCTGCTCGACCGACGGCAGCGCGGCCTGGGCGTCCTCGGCGGCGGCGCGCGCCTCTTCGGTGCGGGCGGCGCCGGCGGCCAGGTCTTCTTCGGCCTGGGCGATCTGCTCGGCGCAGTGCTCGCGCTGGCTGTTCCATTCGGCGATCTGCTGCTGCAGCTGGTCGCGCCGCGCCTGCAGGCGGTTGCGGGAATCCACCACGTGGCGGATCTCGGCCTCGAGGCGGCTGACCTGGGCGTTGGCCTCGTACAGCGCGCCCTGGGCAGTGTGGACCGCGTCGCTGGCGGCGTAATGGGCCTGGCGCCGGGATTCGAGCGCGGCCTCGCCGGCGCGCAGGCCGGCGATGGCGGCTTCCAGCTCGTTCTGGGCCTGGGCCATTTCCTGGGCTTTCTTGGCGCGCTCTTCGCGCGCGCCGGTTTCCTTCAGGAACCACAGCGCATGCTGTTTCTTTTCGCCGTCGGCCTGCAGTTCGCGGTAGCGCGTGGCGACCTCGGCCTGGGCTTCCAGCTTTTCCAGCTGGCTGTTCAGTTCGCGCAGGATGTCTTCGACGCGGGTCAGGTTCTCGCGCGTGTCGGACAGGCGGTTTTCGGTCTCGCGGCGGCGCTCCTTGTAGCGCGACACGCCGGCGGCTTCTTCCAGGAACACCCGCAGTTCCTCGGGGCGCGCCTCGATCAGGCGGTTGATCATGCCCTGGCCGATGATGGCGTAGCCGCGCGCGCCCAGGCCGGTGCCCAGGAAGATGTCGTGGATGTCGCGGCGGCGGACCTGCTGGTTGTTGACGAAGTAGCTGCTGGTGCCGTCGCGCGTCAGCACGCGGCGCACGGCGATTTCGGCGTAGGTGCTCCATTGCCCGGCGGCGCGGCCTTCGCTGTTGTCGAACACCATTTCGACCGAGGCCCGGGCCGCCGGCTTGCGGTTGCCCGAGCCGTTGAAGATGACGTCCTGCATGGACTCGCCGCGCAGTTCCGAGGCCTTGGCCTCGCCCAGCACCCAGCGCACCGCATCGATGATGTTCGATTTGCCGCAGCCATTGGGGCCCACCACGCCCACCAGCTGGCTGGGCACGGGAATCACGGTGGGATCGACGAAGGACTTGAAGCCGGCGAGTTTGAGCTGAGTAAGACGCACAGTACGATGACGACGGGGTGGGTTGAACGAAAGGCGTTAACGGACCTGCCGCACACATTGCAAACCGGCCCCTGGAGGGCCGGCTCGCGGATGGGTCGTATGATACCGCAGGCAGTCTGTCCCCAAACGTGAACAACGGTCAAGCCGGGGACTGCCCTCCCCCTTGCCGCGCGCCGCCTGACCTGCCGCAACCCGCGGGCAAACGCTGAATAGCCCTACCTGCGCCACGGGCTATACTCGCTGACACTTTTTCGCAAGACGCATAATTTTCACGCAGACCGACCGGGCTCAGGTCAAAGTACGGGGACATTCTTGAAACGAGGTTTCTATCTGGTCATGGCCGCGCAGGCCTTCTCGTCATTGGCGGACAACGCGCTATTCATCGCCGCGATCGCCCTGATACAGGAACTGCACGGCCCGGACTGGCTGGCCCCGATCATGAAATGGTCCTTCGCGCTGGCCTACGTGGTGCTGGCGGCCTTCGTCGGCGCCATCGCCGACTCCTACCCCAAGGGCCGCGTGATGTTCTCCACCAACGCCCTGAAGGTGGCCGGCTGCCTGCTCATGTTCTCGTACGCCAGCATCGGCGTCGCCCCCGAATACCAGACCTACCTGGTCTGCGCCGCCTACGGCGTGGTGGGCATCGGCGCGGCGGCCTACTCCCCCGCCAAGTACGGCATCGTCACCGAAATGCTGCCCCCCACCATGCTGGTCAAGGGCAACAGCTGGATCGAAGGCCTTACCGTCTTCTCCATCATTCTGGGCACGGTGCTGGGCGGCCTGCTGATCTCGACCACGGTATCGACCGCGCTGCTGCAACATTCCTTCATCGGCAAGCTGGTCCACACGCCGGCCGAGGCAGCCATCCTGGTCATCGCCTTCGTCTACCTGCTGGCGGCGCTGTGCAATTTGCTGATCCCGCCGACCCACGTGCGCTATCCGCCGCAGCAGAAGAACCCGGTCAAGCTGATGCGCACCTTCTGGGGCTACGTCCGCGTGCTCTGGAAGGACAAGCTGGGGCAGATTTCCCTGGCCGTCACCACCCTGTTCTGGGGCGCCGGCGCGACGCTGCAACTGATCGTCATCGAATGGGGCCGCAGCCACCTGGGCTACCAGCTGGACAAGGCCTCGATGCTGATGGGCGTGGCCGCCCTGGGCACGGTGGTGGGTTCGATCCTGGCCGGCCGCATTCCGCTGCGGCGCGCCCTGGCGGTGCTGCCGGTGGGTGCGGCCATGGGGCTGGTGGTGCTGCTGATGCCGTTGGTCTATTCGCCCTGGAGCGTCTACCTGCTGCTGCTGATCACCGGCGGACTGGCCGGCTTTTTCGTGGTGCCCATGAACGCCCTGCTGCAGCACCGCGGCCACGTGCTGCTGTCGGCCGGCCATTCGATCGCGGTGCAGAACTTCAACGAGCAGCTCAACATCCTGCTGATGGTGGCCATGTACACCCTGCTGCTGTGGCTGCAACTGCCGATCAACATCATCATCGTGATCTTCGGCACCGTGGTGGCCGTGCTGATGGTGGTGTTCATGCGCTGGAGCCGGCGCAACCTGGCGGCCAACCCCGAGCTGCATGACCAGATCGGCCAGGAAGGCCACGGCCACGCGCTCGACCCGCACACGCGCTGATCATCATCGCGGCGGGCCGCCCTTGCGGCCCCGCCCATTGGCGGCCTTGCCGGCCGGGCCCGGCCTAGAGCTGCCGGGCCGCCAGTTTCAGGTCTTGCCAGGCGCGCGCCTTCTCGGCCGGACTGCGCAGCAGATAGGCCGGGTGATAGCTCACGATCACCGGGATCTCGCGCCCCTCTTCCGTCTTCATCTGGTGCACGCGGCCGCGCAGGCTGCCGATGGTCGCGTCCGTGCCCAGCAGCGTCTGGGCCGCGAACCGGCCCAGCACCAGGATGCGCTCGGGCTTGAGCAGCGCGATCTGGCGCATCAGGTAAGGGCTGCAAGCCGCGATTTCCTCGGGCTTGGGATTGCGGTTGCCCGGGGGCCGGCACTTGATCACGTTGGCGATGAATACATCGCGCTCGCGGCTCATGCCCACCGCCGACAACATCGAGTCCAGCAATTGCCCGGAACGGCCGACGAAAGGCTGGCCTTGGCGGTCTTCCTGTTCGCCGGGCGCCTCGCCCACCACCAGCCAGCGCGTGGGCTGGCCGCCGTGGCCGAACACCGCATGGCGCCGCCCGCTGCACAGGCCGCAGGCGGTGCAGGCCACCACCTGTTCGCGTAATTCGTCCAGGTTGGCGTTCTTGACCGCTTCGGCCACCGGAATCGGCGCCGGAGCGGCGTCGGCCGCGACCTCGGGCTTGGGCGCCGGCTTGGGCGGCGGGCCATTGCGCAGGCCCGGGCCGGGCCCGGGGGGACGCGCGGCGACGGGCGACGCCACGGCCGCCGGCGCTGGCGCAGCATCGCGGACCGGCGTCGGCGGCATGCCATCCGGCGCCGCCGTTGCCGGCGAATCCTGTTTGGAAACAACGGTCTGGGGCTCGGACGCGACCGCGGGCCGGGGCGCCGGGCGCAGCCACAGACGCTCCATGCCCAGCTCGCGCAGCCACAGGCGCTGCAGCGGATTGATGCGGGGCGCGGCCGCCGACTGCGTGGGGTTCGGGGCCGTCACGCCGTCGCTCCCTTGGGCCTGTCCAGGCGCTTCTGCATCACCAGGGCATCCTCGCGTCCGCCCTTTTCGGCCGGATAGTAGCCACGCCGCAGGCCGATCTGCAGGTAGCCGCGGGCCTTGTAGAACTCGACCGCCGCGGTATTGGATGGGCGCACTTCGAGCAGCACGCCGTCCAGGCTGCGCTCGCGCGCCTGCTGTTCGCACCAGTCGAGCAGGACGCTGCCCAGCCCCTGGCGGTGCAGGCTGCGCGCCACCGCGATCACCAGCAGATGGGCCACGTCGGGCGCAAACATCAGGATACAGAAACCGGCCACGCGGCCATCACGGCGCAATGTCCAGGCGCCATAGCCGGCCGCCAGCGCGTCAGCGAAATTGCCGCGGGTCCAGGGAAACGACTGGACATTGGCCTCCAGGGCCACCACCTCGTCCAGGTCGGCGTCGGTCAGCGGCTGGGGATATGCCGGCGCCAGCGTGGATTGCGCCTTGGGGTTGCCGCCCTCGCCCCGCAGGCGTTCCGCGGTGGTGAAAGCCACTTTGTCTCGGACGTAGAGCGGCGCGGCCTGTTCCGGCGCGACGGCCTCGCCCCGCGACCAGGCCTGGCGCGCCAGGCGGGCGACGCTGGCGGCCTCGGGCCGCTGCGCCTCGCCGGCGCGCCGCCATCCGGCCGGTATCGACATGTCCGCGGCGTAGGCATCCCAGGCATCGCCCGCCAGCAGGGGCTGCAGCGCCCGGCCAGCGGCGCGGGACCACGCGGGCAGGTGGTGCGCCGTCCAGGGCACGACCTCGGCCGCCGCGATCAGCAAGGGGGCCTGCAGGGTTTCCCAGACGGACTCTCCATCGGCGCCGGCAACCGGGCGATAGACCGCCAGGTAGACTTCATTCATGCGGGCGTCCAGCGCCACCACGATGGCGTCGTCCGGCACGCCGCCCGCCTGGGCGGCCACGGCCTGGTGCGACACCACCGGCAATACCGGGATTCCCAGCCCCATGGCCATGCCCTGGGCCACGCCGCAGGCCACGCGCAGCCCGGTAAAGCCGCCCGGCCCCTGGCCGAACGCCACCGCCTGCAGGGCGCCGGGCGCCAGGCCGGCCTCGGCCAGCAGTTCGTTGGCCATGGGCAAAAGGCGTTCCGCGTGCTCCTGGGAGCCCTCGTGTTCGCGGACGGCGACCTCCAGCCGCCCGTCGAAGGCGCGCAAAAGGGCCACGCCGCAGCGCGACGAAGAGGTTTCCAGAGCCAGCAGGTTTAGTTCCATAGATGCAGATTGTACGAAATACCGGGGGCTTGCCCCCGTATGTAAGGGGGATTTCAACCATGGTTCGCAATGTGTAATATCTTGTGAACGCCCACTAGCCGCTGGTTCTTGTCACTGTTACATTTCCGGCCATGAATACGCAAAACACCACCCCCACCCGAAAAATCCTCGTCGTCGACGATGATCCGCGCTTGCGCGATCTGCTGCGCCGGTATCTGTCCGAGCAGGGATTCAACGTTTTCGTTGCCGAAGACGCCAAAGAGATGGGCAAACTCTGGCAACGCGAGCACTTCGACCTGCTCGTGCTGGATCTGATGCTGCCCGGCGAGGATGGCCTGTCCATCTGTCGCCGGCTGCGCGGTGGCCACGACAACACCCCCATCATCATGCTGACGGCCAAGGCGGAAGAAATCGACCGCATCGTCGGCCTGGAGATGGGCGCGGACGACTACCTGTCCAAACCGTTCAACCCTCGCGAACTGCTGGCCCGGATCAACGCGATCCTGCGCCGCCGCGGCACCGAGGAACATCCCGGCGCTCCCAGCCAGGAAAACGAATCCATCGCCTTCGGCCCCTACGTGCTGAACCTGTCGACCCGCACGCTCACGCGCAACGGCGAACAGGTGCCCATCACCACCGGCGAATTCTCGGTGCTCAAGGTGTTTGCGCGCCACCCGAAGATTCCGCTGTCGCGCGACAAGCTCATGGAACTGGCCCGCGGCCGCGAATACGAAGCCTTCGACCGCAGCCTCGACGTGCAGATCTCGCGCCTGCGCAAGCTGATCGAGCCGAACCCGTCCAAGCCCGTATTCATCCAGACCGTCTGGGGTCTCGGATACGTGTTTGTGCCGGACGGTGGCAGTTGATCGACACGCCCGCCCCGGGCAGGAGCGCAGCCTCGTGCCCCGCTTGCGCAAAACCTTCAGGAACCTGACTTCACGTCTGCGGCTCGGCTTGTTCGGCCGCACGTTCCTGTTGCTGGCCGCGCTCATGCTGGTCAGCCTGGGGGCGTGGCTACAAGTCTTCTTCAGCATGGAGCTGGGACCGCGCGCCAATCAAATGGCGCAGCGGGTGATCACGGCCGTCAATATCACGCGCACCGCGCTGATCTATTCGCACAACGGCGAACGCAGCAAGCTCCTGCTCGACCTGGCCACCAATGAAGGCATCCAGGTCTATCCGCGCGAGGTCACCGACTTCGCCGAAGCCCTTCCCGACGACGATTACTGGCAGCGCGTGGCGCAGCACATCCGCACGCGCTTCGGCCCCGAGACCCAGATCGCCTGGGGCGTGAACCAGGTGCCGGGCTTCTGGGTCAGTTTCCAGATCGAGAAAGACCTATATTGGCTGGTATTCGAGCGCGAGCAAATCGGACTGACGGGCGGCATCGAATGGCTGGGATGGGGCGCCACGGCGCTGTTGCTGTCCCTGGTGGGCGCGGCGGTCAGCGTCGGCTTCGTCAACCGGCCACTGTCGCGGCTGGCGCGCGCGGCGCAGGTGCTGTCGCGCGGCGAGACCCCGGCGCCCCTGCCCGAGCAGGGGCCGCTGGAAATCCGCGACCTGAACGCCTCGTTCAACCGAATGGCCAAGGACCTGCGGCAGGCCGAGGCCGACCGCGAGCTGATGCTGGCCGGCATTTCCCACGACCTGCGCACGCCGCTGGCGCGCATGCGCCTGGAAATCGAGCTGAGCGGCGTGTCGGAAGACGCGCGCCAGGCCATCGACGAGGACCTGGGCCAGATCGACCACAGTATCGGCCAGCTGATGGAATACGCCCGTCCCGCCGGCACCCTGCCGCAACTGGCCACCGATATCTCGGCCGTGCTGGCCGAGCTGTACGAGCGTGAACGCAGCCACACGTCCTCGCTGGGCGGCGAACTGGACGCCACCCTCGAACCAGGCCTGCGCGCGCGCATCACCGCGCTGGACCTGAAACGCATCGTCAGCAACCTGATCGAGAACGCGCGCCGCTATGGCCGTTCGACCGACGGCATGGCCCATCTGGTCATGACACTGCAAGCTGAGGGCGGCATGATCGTCATCGAGGTGTCCGATCGCGGCCCCGGCATCGCCCCCGAAGACGTCGACCGCCTGCTGCGGCCGTTCTCGCGCGGCGAGGCCGCCCGCACCGGCGTCAGCGGCGCCGGCCTGGGCCTGGCCATCGTCGAACGCCTGCTCAAGCACGTGGGCGGCGCCCTGCGCATGCTGCCGCGCGAGGGTGGCGGCCTGACCGCCCGCATAGAGCTGCCCAAAGCGAAGTTTAGGAATTATCAATTAGACAACGATAATCCATAGCGTAGAATTTATGGTTTGAGGCACCGCCTTAATTCCACCAACAACTACTGGGAGTAAACATGAAAACTGTTGGCGACAAACTCGAGCCCTTCAAGGTTACCGGCGTCAAGCCCGGCTTCAACCAGCACGAAGAAAACGGCGTCTCGGCTTTCGAAGACATCACCGAAAGCTCGTTCCCCGGCAAGTGGAAGGTGATCTACTTCTACCCGAAGGACTTCACGTTCGTGTGCCCGACCGAAATCGTCGGCTTCAACAAGCTGGCCAAGGATTTCGAAGACCGCGACGCCGTCCTGCTGGGTGGCTCGAGCGACAACGAATTCGTCAAGCTGGCCTGGCGCCGTGAGCACCCGGACCTGAACAAGCTGGGTCACTACCAGTTCGGCGACACCACCGGCGCCCTGATCGACCAGCTGGGCGTGCGTGAAAAGGGTGCTGGCGTTGCCCTGCGCGCCACCTTCATCGTCGACCCGGACAACACGATCCAGCACGTTTCGGTGAACAACCTGAACGTCGGCCGTAACCCGGAAGAAGTGCTGCGTCTGCTCGACGGCCTGCAAACCGACGAGCTGTGCCCGTGCAACCGTACGGTTGGCGGCGCCACGCTGTAATTTCCAGCCCGGCCGGGACCTGCTCGCGGGTCCCTCGCCGGGCTTTAACTGCGCTAGATTATAGGTAAAAACTATGGAATTTCTGACGACCATTAAGGAACAGCTGCCGGATTGGGCCAAGGACATCCGCCTGAATCTGGACGCCGTGATCGCCCGCTCGACCCTGGCCCCGGAAGACGCCGTCGGCGCCGCCCTGTCGGCCGCCTACGCCGCGCGCAGCCCGGTGCTGATCGAAGCCTTCAAGAGCGGCCTGTCCGAAACCGACGCCAATGCCGCGCTGACCGCCTCGGCGCTCATGGGCATGAACAACACCTGGTACCCCTACGTCGAGATGAGCGGCGACGCCCAGCTCAAGAGCCTGCCGGCCCAGCTGCGCATGAACGCCTACGCCACCCATGGCGGCGTGGAAAAGAAGCGCTTCGAGCTGTTCGCGCTGGTGGCCTCCATCATCGGCAAGTGCCATTTCTGCGTTGGTTCGCACTATGAGAACCTGAAGCAGGACGGCCTGTCGACCGAGCAGCTGCGCGACGCCGGTCGCATCGCCGCGGTGGTCAACGCCGCCGCCCTGGCGCTGGCCGCGCAGGGCAAGTAAGCCCGCCTCCGCCACGCTGGCCCGCCCCGCCGCGCGCGGGCAATGAAAAGCCCGCCTGTTCGCACAGGCGGGCTTTCTTTATTTGCCGGAAGGCGCTTGCGCCGCCCCGCTGCCGCTATTGTCCCTGGGACTTGACGGGAGCCGTCGGCAGGCCGTTGGCGAGCCAGGCCTCCATGCCGCCGCGATACCAGTAGACCGGCCAACCCATCATGCCGGCGCGCAGCGCGGCGTTATAGGAGGAGCGGTCGTTCATGCCGGCGCCCACGATGATCAGCGGCACGTTGTGTTCTTTCTCGGTGCCCGTCTTCTTGTGCAGCCAGCCGTCAAAGGCTTCCTGCATCTGGTCCGTCACACTGCCGTCCGAACCCGCATCGCTCAGCGGGAAGGCGCCGGGAATGGTGTCGCGCAGGCCGCTGGTGTCGATCACCAGGAAGTTCTTGTTCTTTTCATCGGTCAACAGGGCCACCACGTCCTTGGTGGTGATCACCTTGGCGCGGGGATGGGAGTTCGGCGTCGGGCCCTTGTAGGGCGCCGAGAACAGCAGGGTCGTCGGCGGCACGCCGCTATCCTGCAACTCGTCGAAACCGCCGTTGCCGGGCGCGCGCTGCGGCTGGCCGGCGGGCGGTTGCTGGCGCGGCTGCTGTTGCGGGGCCTGTTGCGGGGCTTGCTGCGGCGCCGCCCCGCCCTGCTTGGGCTCGCCACCGACCGTGCCCATCTCGATATCCGAGATCATCACCGCGATATTCTCGATCAGCTCGTAGCACATGGTGATGGAGCCTTCACGCGGGCTGTACCAGGCGTTGAGCTTGCCGCAATCCTTGAAGACCACGTTCACCGGCCGCGGCAACACGTAGGTCTGGCCCAGCAGCTTGATGTTGTTGGTGATGGCTTCGGACAGGTTGTTGGCGAACAGGTTGCCGATGCGGCGCGACGACGGCTCGAAGGTCACGTTCACCGGCGCGCCGGGGGCGTTCGCCGGCTGCTGGCCATCGGGCGACCACGTGCCGACGCGGGTATGCGGCGCCAGGATCCGGCGCCAGGCGCGGTTCTGCTTGGTGAATTCATCCGCGCAGCGCGCCTTGGTGCGGTCTTCGAAGCCGACCTGGTCGACCAGCGATGCGAACACGCCGGGGTTGCCGCCATACATGATGCACAGCATGTTGCGAAAGCGCTTGAGGTCGCCCGTGTGCTCGTCCTGCCAGGGCGAGTTGCCGGCGCCCTTGGCCTCGGCCAGCTTGCCGCTGTAGTACCACTGCAGGGCCGCGTACTTGGCCGCGCCCTGGGCCATGGCGTTGGTGTCCTTGTCGCTGGACGGGTACATGGTCGGCTCGACGATCTGCAGCGCCGAATAGATATCGACCGCGTCTTCCTCGGCGCCGGTCGAGGGCAGTTCCAGTTCGCCGATCAGCGCGTGGCCGAACTCATGCATGAAAATGCTGCGCATGATGCCGATGTACACCGCCACGATGCGCAGCGAGTCGCCGCCAAAGCGCGGATACGGGCCGGAACCCGGCAAGCCGCTGCTGGCGCCGGAATCCGGCGAGGCCTGCGGCGCGCGCGTCGGCTGCTGCTGCGGTTGCCCGCCGCCGCCCTGGCCGGTGTTGGCATTGACGTTCGTGTTGATGGCGAAGTCCGCGATCCCGAAGGTGCCGACCTCGTAAGCCATGATGCCGAGCTCGGAACCCAGCGCGGGTTCGTTCTCGATATCGCCGATCTTCTGGCCATTGACGATGAAGCGCGCCGCGCCCGGCACCTCGACCACCTTGATGCGATCGGAGCCGTCCAGCTTGGCCACATTGGGCACGTTGGCGATATCGCGGCGCTTGTCGCCGTCCAGACAGAACAGCAAGGTCTGCTTGGCGGCCGTGAGCTCGAGCAGGCACAGCCCCTTGCGCGAACGGTTGGTCAGCGCCAGGCCGATGGAAGCCTTGGGATTCTTCGAATTCAGGACCACGTTGACGTCGGTGATGCGGCCGCCTTCGGGCGGTTGCCCGACGTTCAGGTAGAGCGTCTGTTCGCTGCCGGCCGTGGCCTTGTTGCGCAGCGTGAACCAGCCATCCTCGACCCCTGCGGTCCAGCCTTGCAGCAGCTGCGTGCGGACAGCGCCCGCGAGCGGGCCGAGCTGTTGCTCGAATTCTGCATGTGCAGGCGAACCAAAGGCGACGAGAGCCACGAATAAGGCAGCGCCACGTACATGCATCCTAGTGTCCCTATTATCCAGACGTTAAGTAGCGGCAGAATATTCCAGTTCAAATGCCCCGGCAAGACGAAAACACAGGGCGTTTTCGGCCTGTGCGCCCCAAACGACGCGGGATTCACGCCAAACCGCAGCAGCTACGCGGTCCTCGCCCTTTTTTGCGGTTTGTTAATTTGTTGTGGACATGTATCCGTGCGAATAAAACAACGCTCGCGCGCGAAAAAAATGGCGCGGTAAACACCGCGCCATCGATGCCCGCAAGGTACGGGGGGCGGCGGGTCAGGCCCGGGCCAGCAGCGCCACCACCGTCGCGGAGATGCCTTCCTTGCGCCCCAGGTATCCCAGGCCTTCGTTGGTCTTGGCCTTGATGTTGACCTCGGTTTCGGCCAGGCCGGTATCGGCGGCGATGTTGCCGACCATGGCGGGCGCATGCGGGCCGATCTTGGGCGCCTGGGCATGCACCGTGGCATCGATGTTCACGGGCGTCCAGCCAGCCTGGCGCACGCGCGCCACGGCCTCGCGCAGCAACACGCGGCTATCCGCGCCCTTGAAGGCCGGATCGGTATCGGGGAAGTGGCGGCCGATGTCGCCCAGCCCGGCGGCGCCGAGCAGCGCGTCGGTGATGGCGTGCAGCAGCACGTCGGCATCCGAATGGCCCAGCAGGCCGTGGCTGTGCGGAATGGTCACGCCGCCGATGATCAGCGGGCGGCCTTCCACCAGCGCATGCACGTCAAACCCCTGGCCGACGCGGAAGGGAATACTCATAGCCATTTTTCCATCAGTTCGAAATCGTCCGGCCAGGTCACCTTGAAATTGCGCATGGCGCCGGGCACCAGCAGCGGCGCATAGCCCGCGGCCTCGATCGCCGAGGCCTCGTCGGTGACGGCAACGCCGTTCACCGCGGCCGCCGTCAGCGCATCGCGCAGCACGCCGGCGCGGAACATCTGCGGCGTCTGCGCCAGCCACAGGCCGTTGCGGTCCAGCGTGCGCTCGACCCGGTCGTGGCCGGCCTTGACGGTATCGGCCACGGGCAGCGCCAGCAGCCCGCCCACCGCATCCGCGAGGCAGGCGTCGATCAGGCGCGCCAGGGCCGGCGCCGGCAGGCCGGGGCGGGCCGCGTCATGCACCAGCACCCACGTGTCATCGGCCACGCCGCTCTCGGCCAGGGCGCCGGCCACCGTATCGGCGCGCGTCGCGCCGCCGCAGGCGCGCCAGACGGTGCGCGGCAGGCCGGCCAGGGCGTGGTCGACCCAGCCATCGCCGGGCGTCACCGCCACGCGCACCTGCGACACGCGCTCGTCAGCCAGCAGCGCCGCAATGGCATGGCGCAGCATGGGCTGTCCGGCCAACGGACGGTATTGCTTGGGCACGCTCTCGACGCCGGGGTGGCTGGCGCGGGCGCCGACGCCGGCGGCGGGAACGATTGCGATGATTGAGTCAGACATGGTGCGGTGATTTTATAATCTTCCGCTTGATGCCTGCTCCCAGCCTGATGCCCGCTCCCACCTCCTCCGCCACGGCAGCGCCGCCCGTCCCCGCGACCGCCCCCACTCTCGCCGCGCTCAAGCCCGGCACGCGCTATGCGCAACCCCGGCCGCCCGGCTCGGGCGATGCCTGGCTGCTGGCCGACCTGGCTCGGCAGGCCGGCGCGCCGCTGGTGGTGCTGACCGCGGAGCCGCTGGAAGCCCAGCGCCTGGCCGAGGAAATCGCGCTGTTCGCGCCCGGCCTGCGGGTGCGCCAGTTGCCCGACTGGGAAACCCTGCCGTACGACGCCTTCTCGCCGCACCAGGACCTGATCTCCGAGCGCCTGCATACCCTGCATTCGTTGATGATGAAGACGGTGGACGTGCTCACGGTGCCGGTCACCACCGCGCTGTACCGGCTGGCGCCGCCGTCGTTCCTGGCGGCCTACACCTTCTCCTTCAAGCAGAAGGACAAGCTCAACGAAGCAGCGCTGCGCGCGCAGCTGACGCTGGCCAACTACAACCACGTCACCCAGGTCACCGCGCCCGGCGAGTTCTGTCTGCGCGGCGGCCTGATCGACCTGTTCCCGATGGGATCGGCGCTGCCCTACCGGCTTGACCTGTTCGACGACGAGATCGAGACCATCCGCAGCTTCGACGTCGACACCCAGCGCAGCCTGTATCCGGTGCGCGAGGTGCAACTGCTGCCGGGGCGCGAATTTCCCATGGACGAGGAATCGCGCAACCGCTTCCGCGCGCGTTTCCGCGAAGTGTTCGAAGGCGATCCCTCGCGCGCCCTGCCCTACAAGGACATCGGCAACGGCATCCCCTTCGCCGGGGTCGAGTACTACCTGCCGCTGTTCTTCGACGAGACGGCCACGCTGTTCGACTACCTGGCCGAAGGCACGCTCACCGTCACGGTCGGCGACATCGACGACGCCATGATGCGCTTCAGCCAGGACACCGGCAGCCGCTATGGCTTCCTGAAAAGCGACCGCGAACGGCCGGTGCTGCCCCCGTCCGCGCTGTTCCTGGACGAGCAGGCGCTGTACGCCCGCCTGAAGGATTTCCGCCGCCTGGCGCTGGGCGCCGGCCAGCCGCATCCCGACTTCCGCGCCGCGCCCGACGTCAGCGTCGCGCGCCGCGCCGAAGACCCGATCGCCAAACTGCGCGCGCTGGTGGGGCGGCACGATGGCCGCGTGCTGCTGTGCGCCGATTCGGCGGGCCGGCGCGAGACGCTGGTGCAGATGCTGAACGAGTTCGGCGTCACGCCCGACGCGCAACCCGAGACCATCGAGGCCTTTCTCGCGTCCGACGCCCATTTCGGCATCGTCGCCGCGCCCCTGGCCACCGGCTTCGAGCTGCCGCAGGCCGGGCTGGCGTTCCTGACCGAAAACGACCTGTATCCCGGCGTCGCCGCCACCAGCCGGCGCGGCAAGCGCGACCAGGAACGCGCCAGCAATGTCGAAGCGATGGTGCGCGACCTGTCCGAACTGCGGGCCGGGGACCCGGTGGTGCACGCGCAGCACGGCATCGGCCGCTACCACGGCCTGGTCAACATGGACATGGGCGAAGGCGAGATGGAGTTCCTGCATCTCGAATACGCCAACGGCAGCACGCTGTACGTGCCGGTGTCGCAGTTGCACGTGATCGCCCGCTACAGCGGCGCCGATCCGGAAGCCGCGCCGCTGCACCAGCTCGGCTCGGGCCAGTGGGACAAGGCGCGCCGCAAGGCGGCCAAACAGGTGCGCGACACCGCCGCCGAACTGCTGGCGCTGTACGCCCAGCGCGCCGCGCGCGAGGGCTTCGCCTTCAACCTGCCGCTGAACGATTACCAGGCCTTCGCCGAAGGCTTCGGCTTCGAGGAAACGGCCGACCAGGCCGCCGCCATCGAGGCCGTGATCGCCGACATGACCTCGGGCCGGCCGATGGACCGCCTGGTGTGCGGCGACGTCGGCTTCGGCAAGACCGAGGTGGCGCTGCGCGCTGCGTTCCTGGCGGTGGCCAACGGCAAGCAGGTCGCCCTGCTCTGCCCCACCACCCTGTTGGCCGAACAGCACGCGCAGACCTTCTCCGACCGCTTCGCCGACTGGCCGGTGCGGGTGGTGGAGCTGTCGCGCTTCCGCTCGGCCAAGGAAGTATCGGCCGCCATCGAGGGCATCAACGACGGCCGCGTCGACATCGTCATCGGCACCCACAAGATCCTGTCCAAGGACGTAAAGTTCAAGCGCCTCGGGCTGGTCATCATCGACGAGGAACACCGCTTCGGCGTGCGCCAGAAGGAAGCGCTCAAGGCGCTGCGCGCCGAGGTCGACGTGCTCACCCTGACCGCCACGCCGATCCCGCGCACGCTCGGCATGTCGCTCGAAGGCATCCGCGACTTCTCGGTCATCGCCACCGCGCCGCAGAAGCGGCTGGCGATCAAGACCTTCGTGCGGCGCGAGGACGGCAGCACGCTGCGCGAGGCGCTGCTGCGCGAGCTCAAGCGCGGCGGCCAGTGCTACTTCCTGCACAACGAGGTCGAGACCATCCACAACCGCCGCGCGCGCCTCGAAGAGCTGGTGCCCGAGGCCCGCATCGCGGTGGCCCACGGCCAGATGCCCGAGCGCGACCTGGAACAGGTGATGAAGGGCTTCTACCAGCAGCGCTACAACGTGCTGCTGTGCACCACCATCATCGAGACCGGCATCGACGTGCCCAGCGCCAACACCATCGTGATCCACCGCGCCGACCGCTTCGGCCTGGCGCAGTTGCACCAGCTGCGCGGCCGCGTCGGCCGCTCGCACCACCAGGCCTACGCCTACCTGCTGACGCCGGGCGAGGACGCCATCACCAGCAACGCCAAGAAGCGGCTGGAGGCGATCCAGGCCATGGAGGAACTGGGTTCGGGCTTCTACCTGGCCATGCACGACCTGGAGATCCGCGGCACCGGCGAAGTGCTGGGCGATTCGCAGTCGGGCAACATCCAGGAAGTCGGCTTCTCGATGTACAACGAGATGCTCAACGAAGCGGTGCGCGCCCTGCGCGCCGGCGAAGAGCCGGACCTGGACGCGCCCTTCAACCTGGCCTGCGAGGTCAACCTGCATGCGCCGGCGCTGCTGCCGTCCGACTACTGCGCCGACGTGCACGCGCGCCTGAGCGTCTACAAGCGCCTGGCCCACGCCGCCGACGAGGACGACCTGATCCAGATCCAGGAAGAACTGATCGACCGCTTCGGCAAGCTGCCCGAAGCGGCGCAGACGCTGCTGACCACGCACCGCCTGCGCCTGGCCGCGCAACCGCTGGGCATCGTCAAGATCGACGCCAGCGAAACCCAGGCGCTGCTGCAGTTCGGCCCCAAGACCAGCGTCGATCCGGCGAAAATCATCGAGCTGGTGCAGCGGCAACGCCACATCAAACTCGCCGGACAGGATAAATTGCGGGTTGAGATCAAGGCCGCGCAGATCCCGGCTCGCGCCGATGCCGTGCGCGCCGTGCTGCGCGCCTTGAAGTAACCCGCCCCGACCTTCGCATTTTTATGACTATCCATCACCTCGTCGTCCAATCCCCCGGCCTGACCGTCGAACACGCCGAACAGCTCGCCGCCCTGGCGCAGGCGCAAGGCGTGGCCCGCATCAGCGCCACGGCCGCGCGCCTGCTCGACGTGCAGCACGACGACGCCACCCGCGCCGACGTGGTGGCGTGGGCCGATCGCCATGGCATCGACACCGCCTTCGTGCCGGCCGGCCTGAAGCTGTCGCACTGCAAGGTGCTGGCGATGGACATGGACTCGACGCTCATCAACATCGAGTGCATCGACGAGATCGCCGGCGTGGCCGGCGTCAAGGACAAGGTCTCGGAAATCACCGAAGCCGCGATGCGCGGCGAGATCAAGGACTTCGCCGAAAGCCTGCGGCGCCGCGTGGCGCTGCTCAAGGACGTGCCGGCCGAAGCGCTGGAACAGGTCTACACCGAAAAGCTGCGCCTGAACCCGGGCGCAGAACGCCTGATCACCACCGCCCAGGCCGCCGGCATCAAGGTGCTGCTGGTGTCCGGCGGCTTCACCTTCTTCACCGACCGCCTGCGCGAACGCCTGAAGCTGGACAGCGCGCACGCCAACACGCTGGAAATCGACAACGGCGTGCTGACCGGCCGCGTGCTGGGCGATATCCTGGACGCCGACGCCAAGGCCGTCTACCTGCGCGAGTTCGCCCGCACCCACGGCGCCACCAAGGAGCAGGTCATCGCCATGGGCGACGGCGCCAACGACCTGAAGATGCTGGGCGCCGCCGGCTTCCCGGTGGCCTACCACGCCAAGCCGCTGGTGCGGCAGCAGACCCGCTACGCGCTGAACGTCTCGGGCCTGGACGGCGTGCTGAACTGGTTCGAAAGCTGATCTTGGCGGATCCGCAGAGAAGGGCGGCCACCGCAAGGTGGCCGCCCGGTCTGCATACCGCTCAATAGCGCAGTCTCACGGACAGCAGCGCCGCCCTGCCCGTGCCGAGCGCGGCGTGGTTCTTCGGCCTGGCCCGGGTGTAGAAAGTCTGGTCGAACACGTTCAGGACATTGAGCTGCAACGCCAGGTGGGAGCTGAACTTGTACTTGGCCATCGCATCGAAGCGCCAGTACGACGGCACCCAGCGCGCCTTGGGAGCGCCGCTGGCATCGACGCCCGCGTCGGCGTTGCCGTAGACCTTGTCGACATAGTAGGCGCCGCCGCCCAACGTCAGTTCAGGCAGCACCTTGTAGGTGGACCACAGGCTGAACGCATTGCGCGGCGTGTTCGGCAGATCCTGGCCCTCGGCGCCGATGTCCTTGCGTCCGCCCCGGATCAGCTTGCTGTCCAGGAAGGTATAGCCGCCATAGATGTTCCATGCCGGCGTGATGGCGCCGGAGAAGCCCAGTTCGATGCCGCGCACGCGGGTCTGGCCGGCCTGCTCGTATTCGTTCGGCAACACCTCGATGTTGGTGTTCCTGCGCGTATCCTGGAACACCGCGCCCGTGAGCGTCAGGCGTTCATCCAGGACCAGCCACTTGACGCCCGCCTCGACCGAACGGCTCTTTTCCGGCGCCGCCGCCTCGTCCGAGCTTTTCCTGAGGATGTCGGAAGCCGTGGCACCCGCCACCGCGGACGGCGTGGACGACGTGCCATAGGACGCATAGATCGTGCCTTGGGGCACGGGCTTGTAGGCCAGGCCCAACTGGTAGTTGAACAGATTGTCGGTGCGGCTATAGCCCTGCTTTTTCTTGTCGTGGCCGCTGGTGCGGTAATTGTCCCAGCGCAAGCCGACGCTGGCCTGCCATTGTTCGTCGAACTTGAGGGTGTCGAAGCCGTATAGCGCCAGGGTGTCGGTGGCGTAGGGAGCCGGCCAGCTGCGGGCGGTGCGGCAAGGGTAGGCCACGTTCGGATCGGGATTGCGCAGCGAGGTCTGCGTCAGATCGGCCGGGCATTTGGTGACACCATCCGAAGACAGGACCTGGTCGTTGGTATAGGCCATGGTCTGCTTCACGCTGGTGTACTCGAAGCCCAGGTCGAACCCGTGCTTGACGGCGCCGGTCAGGAACTCGCCGCTCAGGTCGGTCTGGTTGGCGAATGCCTTGGTGGTGTAGTACCTGCCGTAGGCCGGCCTGTCCACGATCCCCGCGGGCAGGTTTGCGCGCGTGAGGTCGGGCTGGGTGGCGAGGTAATCGGCGGTTTCGCGGCCATACCGCACCACGTTGCGCAACGTGAGCTTGTCGGAGAAATCGTGCTGGAAATCGACGGTGGCCATGCCATCGCGGGTCTTCATGAAATCGCGTTCGGCCAGGCCGTAGAAGTTCTTGCGGCTGATTCCCAGGGTCTCCGTGACCGGCAGACCCACTCGCGGGTCGTAGGGGATGGAGTAGTCCGGCATGCTGTCGTTCTGGTAGTGGTAGTAGCTCAGCGTGATGCGGGTCGGCGTGCCCATGCCCAGCATCAGCGACGGCGCCACGCCCCAACGCTCGAAATTCACCGCCCTGTCGCGGCCCGGCACGTCACCCTTGGTGCCCATGACATTCAGGCGGAAGGCCGATTTTTCGCCCAGCCGCCAGTTGCTGTCGACGCTTCCCCGGTAGTTGCGATCGGTGCCGATCTGGCCCGTGACCTCGATGGCATCCTTGGCCTTGGGCGCCTTGCTGACCAGGTTGATGCTGCCGCCCGCACCGCCGCGGCCCGAATAGACCGAATCGGGCCCCTTGATGATCTCGACCTGTTCCAGGTTGAAGGTGTCGCGCGCCTGCATGCTGGCATCGCGCATTCCGTCCAGGAACAGGCTGCTGGCGGCATTCTGGCCGCGGATGACGGGCAGGTCGCCGCCGGCGCGCCCGCCTTCGCCAGCAGCGAAGGTGATACCCGGCGAGTTCTGCAGCACGTCCTGCAAGGAGCTGGCAGACTGGTCGGACATGACCTGCTTGGGCACCACCTGCACCGAACGCGGCGTGTCCAGCAGCGGCGCGGTCATCTTGGGCGATTGCGCGGCATCGGGCTGGTAGGGCGAATCCTCGCCCTCCACTTCCACCGGCGCCAGCTGGGTGACGCCATGGGCGCCAGACTGCGCCAGCGCATAGGGACTGATGAACAGTGCGGGAACCGCCACCGCGGCAGCCAGCGAACTGGCCAGGGTATTCAATGCATACGAGTCTTCGTGCTTCACCATCAACCTCCAGAACATGAATGACAAGCATTCCTGTTTATGACAGGTTGCGATTCTGTATTGGAAAGCTGATCGAGTTCAGGCCATGCCCGGAAATCGGACGCGGTAACGCGAGAGTGGCGCGGTGTGATGCCATTTCGCCACGAAAACGGCAATCGACGGCAACGCTGGCACGCATAAGCAAAACGCCCCTTGCGGGGCGTTTGGCAGGTACTGCGAAGGCGTGGCGAGCCGTTCAGGTCCGCAGGCGGGGATGGCGCTTGAAGAGATAGCGATACACGAATCCCGGATAAGCCAGCACCAGGTACAGGCTCAACGTGATGGCGTAGAACTCCCAGGTCTGCGCGAAGCGATTGCCCAGCACGGACTCGAACGTGAAGCCCAGGGCGCCCACGATCAGGTAGAACACCAGTACTTCGACCAGGCGCATCCAGAACGGCTTGACGGCCTCGGCTCCGCCCTGCTTCCACGGCAGCACGGCGAACACGCGCTCCGTCAGGAAAGGCAGGTTCGCGCTGACCAGGGCCAGCGCAATCAGGAGCCATACCGCCAGGGTCTGGTTCATGGCCCGTTCCGCTTACAGGCTGAGCGAGCTGCGGATGGCCTGCACGCACAGGGCCATCAGGCCGCCGGGCAACAGGCCCAGCACCAGGATCAGCAGGCCGTTGACCGACAGCACGCCGCGTTGGCCGCAGGTGGCCGACATCGGGGCGGCATCGGCCGCCGGCTCGTCGAAGTACACGACCTTGACCACGCGCAGGTAGTAGAACGCGCCGATCAGCGAGAACAGCACCGCGATCACGGCCAGCGTGACGTGGCCGGCGCTGACCAGCGCCTGCAGCACCGCCAGCTTGGCGTAGAAGCCCACCAGCGGCGGGATGCCGGCCAGGGAGAACATCAGCAGCAGCACGATGGCGGCATGCCACGGGCTGCGGCGGTTCAGGCCCTTCAGGTCGTCGATGTGCTCGCACTCGAAACCCTGGCGCGACAGCAGCAGCACGATGCCGAAGCTGGCCAGCGTGGTCAGCACGTAGGTCAGCATGTAGAACAGCGACGCGCCGTAGGCGGCGGACGCCAGTTCCGGCTTGCCGGCCACCGAGCCCGACATCAGGCCCAGCAGCACGAAGCCCATGTGCGAGATGGTCGAGTAGGCCAGCATGCGCTTGAAGTTGGTCTGCGCGATGGCGGTCAGGTTGCCGATGGCCAGCGACAGCACCGCCAGGATCATCAGCATCGGCTGCCAGTCGGCCGCCAGGCCGTGCAGGCCGTCGACCAGCAGGCGCAGCGTGATGGCGAAGGCCGCCAGCTTGGGCGCGCCGCCCAGGATCAGCGTGACCGCGGTCGGCGAACCCTGGTAGACGTCCGGCACCCACATGTGGAACGGCACGGCGCCGAGCTTGAACGCCAGGCCCGAAACCAGGAAGACGATGCCGAACACCAGGGCCAGCTTCTCGGCCTTGCCGGCGGCGATGACCTTGGAGACTTCGGCCAAGTCCAGGTGACCGGTGGCACCGTAGACCATCGACATGCCGTACAGCAGGAAGCCCGAGGCCAGCGCGCCCAGCACGAAGTACTTCATGGCGGCTTCGGTGGCGACGACGTTGTCGCGACGCAGCGCGATCAGCGCGTACAGCGCCAGCGACATCAGCTCCAGGCCCAGGTAGATCGAGATCAGGTTGCCCGACGAGATCATCACCATTTGGCCCAGCAGGGCGAACAGCGTCAGCACGTACAGTTCGCCGCCGCGCATCATGTCGCGCAGCTGGGCGTAGACGCGGCCGTAGACCAGCGTGACCGCCACCGCGATGTACGAGGCGATCTTGAGCAGGTGCGACAGCTCGTCGGTGACGTACAGGCCGTTGAAGGTCGAACCCGTGACGCCGTTCTTCCACTGCAGCGCCGACACCACGGTCAGCACGCCCAGCGCCAGCATGGTCAGCAGGAACGTCGGCTTGCGCTCGGGGTGATTGCTGACCGCGTCGACGAGCAGGATAGCCAGGCCGAAAACCAGCAGGAGGATTTCCGGTGTCGCCAGGGCGAAATCGATTTGGGATTGCATCATTGTCTTGTCTTACAGTTTCGAGACGGCAACGTGTTGCAGCAGGGCCTCGACCGACACGTGCATCACGTCGGTGAAGGGCTTGGGATAGATCCCCATGTACAGCACGGCGATCGCCATCACGCCAAGAATCACGAATTCGCGGCGGTTGATATCGGTCAGCTCGCGCACGTGGTCGTTGGCGACGTCGCCCAGGACCACGCGCTTGACCATCCACAGCGAATACGAAGCGCCCAGGATCAGCGCGGTGGCCGCCAGCAGGCCGATCCAGAAGTTGTGCTCGACCGCGCCCATGATCACCATGAACTCGCCGACGAAACCGCTGGTGGCCGGCAGGCCGCTGTTGGCCATCGAGAACAGGATGAAGAACGTGGCGAAGCGCGGCATCACGTTGACCACGCCGCCGTAGTCGGCGATGCGGCGCGAGTGCATGCGGTCATAGAGCACGCCGATACACATGAACATGGCGCCCGAAACGAAGCCGTGGGAGATCATCTGCACGATGGCGCCTTCGACGCCGGCCGTGTTGAAGATGAAGAAACCCAGGGTGACGAAGCCCATGTGGGCGACCGACGAATAGGCCACCAGCTTCTTCATGTCGTCCTGCACGATCGCCACCAGGCCGATGTAGATCACGGCGATCAGCGACAGCGTGATCATCAGGCCGGCCAAGCTGTGCGAGGCGTCGGGCGCGATCGGCAGCGAGAAGCGCAGGAAACCGTAGGCGCCCAGCTTCAGCATGATCGCGGCCAGCACGATGGAGCCGCCCGTGGGCGCCTCGACGTGGGCGTCCGGCAGCCAGGTGTGCACCGGCCACATCGGCACCTTGACGGCGAAGGCCGCCAGCAGCGCCACGAAGATCAGGATCTGCGGGGTGTAGCCCAGCTTGGTCTGCTGCCAGGTTAGGATGTCGAACGAACCGCCCGAGGCATTCCACAGGTAGATGAACGCCACCAGCGTCAGCAGCGAGCCCATCAGCGTGTAGAGGAAGAACTTGAAGGCCGCGTACACCCGGTTCGGTCCGCCCCAGACGCCGATGATGATATACATCGGGATCAGCGTGGCTTCGAAGAACACGTAGAACAGCATGCCGTCCAGCGCGCAGAACACGCCCACCATCAGACCCGACAGGATCAGGAAGGCGGCCATGTACTGCGACACGCGGCTGGTGATGACTTCCCAGCCGGCCAGCACCACGATGATGGTGATGAACGCGGTCAGGAGCACGAACCACAGCGAAATGCCGTCCACGCCCAGGTGGTAGTTGACGTTGAAGGCTTCGATCCAGGAGGTCTTCTCGACGAACTGCATGGCAGCCGTCTTGGAGTCGAACCCGGCGTACAGCGGGATCGTGACGAGGAAGCCGGCGATCGAGCCGATCAGCGACAGGCCGCGCGTCAGGCCGGGACGGTCGTCACGGCCCACCGCCAGCACCAGCAGGCCGAATACGATCGGGACAAAGATCGCAAGCGTGAGCCAGGGGAAAGTGTTGGATGCCATCTCGCTTGCCATCATTGGGGAATCAGCACAAAGAAAGTCACCAGCGCCATGATGCCGATGATCATCGCGAACGCGTAGTGATAGATGAAGCCGGACTGCAGGTGGCGGCTGATCGCCGACACCCAGCCCACCACGCGGGCGCTGCCGTTGATCAGCAGGCCGTCGATGATGCCGCGGTCGCCGGTCTGCCACAGGCCACGACCCAGGCAGCGCAGGCCGCGGGCGATGATCTGCTCGTTGATCCAGTCGACGTAGTACTTGTTCTCAAGCACCTTGTTGACGCCCGACAGGCTCGACTTGATCGCGGCCGGGACCTTCGGGTTGATCAGGTAGCAGTACCAGGCGATGACCGCGCCGGCCACGACCAGCCAGAACGGCAGGGTCTGGAAGGCGTGCAGGCCGAAGGCGACCCAGCCGTGCCATTCTTCATGCAGTTCATGCATGGCGGGATGCTGCGGCAGCACCGTGATCACGCCGTTGAAGAACTTGCCGAACAGCATCGGATCCACCGCCCAGGCGCCGATCAGCACCGACGGGATCGCCAGCAGGATCAGCGGCAGGGTCACGACCCAGGGCGACTCGTGCGGCTTGCCGCCGTGGTGGCCATGGTCGTCGTGGCCGTGCGCGTCGTGGCCGTGGCCATGACCGTGGTCGCTGGTGTCGAAGCGTTCCTTGCCGTGGAAGACGAGGAAGTACACGCGGAACGAGTACAGCGAGGTCACGAACACGCCGATCAGCGTGGCGTAGTAGGCGAAGCTGGCGCCCCAGACGTGGGCGGCGCCGGCCGCTTCGATGATGTGTTCCTTCGAGTAGAAACCCGAGAAGAACGGCGTGCCGACCAGGGCCAGCGTGCCCAAGAGGAAGGTGATCCAGGTGATGGGCATGTACTTGCGCAGGCCGCCCATGTTGCGGATGTCCTGGTCGTGGTGCATGCCGATGATGACCGAGCCCGCGCCCAGGAACAGCAGCGCCTTGAAGAACGCGTGCGTCATCAGGTGGAAGATCGCCACCGAGTAGGCCGAGGCGCCCAGCGCGACGGTCATGTAGCCCAGCTGCGACAGCGTCGAATACGCCACCACGCGCTTGATGTCGTTCTGGATGATGCCCAGGATGCCCAGGAACAGCGCGCCGATGGCGCCGATCACGATGATGAACGACAGCGCGGTGTCCGACAGCTCGAACAACGGCGAGAAGCGCGCGACCATGAAGATGCCGGCCGTCACCATGGTGGCGGCGTGGATCAGCGCGGAGATCGGGGTCGGGCCTTCCATCGAGTCAGGCAGCCAGGCGTGCAGGGGCACCTGCGCCGACTTGCCCATGGCGCCGATGAACAGGCAGATGCAGGCCACGGTCAGCAGCATCCAGTCCGAACCGGGCAGCGTCAGCTTGGACAGCTTGTCGGCCTGGGCGAACACTTCACCGTAGTGCATGGTGCCGGCGTAGGCGAACAGCAGGCCGATGCCCAGCACGAAACCGAAGTCGCCGACGCGGTTGATCAGGAACGCCTTCATGTTGGCGAAGATCGCGGTCGGGCGGGTGTACCAGAAACCGATCAGCAGGTACGACACCAGGCCCACCGCTTCCCAGCCGAAGAACAGCTGCACCATGTTGTTCGACATCACCAGCATCAGCATGGAGAACGTGAACAGCGAGATGTACGAGAAGAAGCGCTGGTAACCGGGATCGTCGGCCATGTAGCCGATGGTGTAGATGTGCACCATCAGCGACACCGAGGTCACCACGACCATCATCATGGCCGACAGCGGATCGATCAGGAAGCCGATTTCCAGCTTGGTCTGGCCGATCAGGCTCCAGGTGTAGACCGCGCCGTCAAAGCGCAGGCCGTTGAGCACGTCGCCCAGCACCACCACCGAACCGATGGCGGAGATGAGCACGCCCAGGATGGTGATGACGTGCGAGGCGCGGCGGCCGATCGGACGGCCCAGGAACCCGGTGCCGAAAAGGCCCGCGAGGATTGCTCCGGCCAGCGGCGCCAGCGCGATGAGCAGGTAGAGATTGGGTGAGCTAGACATTTTCTTCCAATACCCCGTCAGCCCTTCAGGCGATCGAGTTCGTCAACGTTGATCGTGTTCAGGTTGCGGAACAGCAGCACCAAAATGGCCAGGCCGATCGCCGCTTCGGCGGCGGCCACGGTCAGGATGAAGAACACGAACACCTGGCCGGCGGTGTCGCCGAACCAGCTGGAGAACGCCACGAAGTTCATGTTGACGGCCAGGAGCACCAGCTCGATGGACATCAGCAGGATGATCAGGTTGCGGCGGTTCAGGAAGATGCCGAAGATCCCGATGGCGAACAGGATCGCCCCCAGGATCAGGTAATGGGCCAGCGTCAGCGTCATTGTTTTTCTCCTTGGGGCGCGGCGGTGCCGTTCTGGGCCTGGGCGCGCTCGCTCTGGGCGGGCATGCTCACCATGCGGAAGCGGTCCTTCGAGCGCACGCGGACGGCGGCGACCGGGTCGTTGTACTTGACGTCGCGGCGGCGGCGCAGGGTCAGCGCGATGGCGGCAACCATGCCGACCAGCAGCAGCGCGGCGCCGACTTCGATGGCGTAGATGTACTGCGTGTACATCGCTTCACCGAGGGCGCGGGCGTTGTTGTAGTCGCCGGCGACCGGGGCCTGCGGGCCCGCGCCGTACCAGGTCGAACCCAGCACGAAGGCCATTTCCAGCACCATCACCAGGCCGATCACCAGGCCCAGCGGCAGGTAGGTCTTCATGCCCTGGCGCAGCGCATCCATGCGGATGTCGAGCATCATGACGACGAACAGGAACAGCACCATCACGGCGCCCACGTACACCAGCACCAGCAGCAGCGCGAGGAACTCGGCGCCCAGCAGCATCCACAGCATGGCCGCGTTGGCGAACGCCAGGATCAGGTGCAGGACGGCGGTGACCGGGCTGCGCGCGGTGATCACGCGGAACGCCGCGATCACCAGCACGGCGGCCAGTATGTAAAACAGGACAGTGGTAAAAGTCATGGATCAGGACCCTGGGCTCAACGGTAGGGAGCGTCTTCGGCCCGGCGGCGGGCGATTTCGGCTTCGTAGCGGTCGCCCACGGCGAGCAGCATGTCTTTGGTGAAATACAGGTCGCCGCGCTTTTCGCCGTGGTATTCGTGGATGTGCGTTTCCACGATCGAGTCCACGGGGCAGCTTTCCTCACAGAAGCCGCAGAAAATGCACTTGGTCAGGTCGATGTCGTAGCGCGTGGTGCGGCGGGTGCCGTCGTCACGCTGGTCCGACTCGATGGTGATGGCCAGCGCGGGGCACACGGCTTCACACAGTTTGCACGCGATGCAGCGCTCTTCCCCATTGGGGTAGCGGCGCAGCGCGTGCAGGCCGCGGAAACGCGCCGAGGTCGGCGTCTTTTCCTGCGGGTAGCGCAAGGTCACCTTGCGCTTGAAGAAATACTTGCCCGTCAGGCGCATGCCCTTGAGCAGTTCGGCCAGCATCAAGCTGCCGAAGAAATCTTTGATCGCTTCCATATCCTGCCTCTGCCTGGCGGCTTAGCGCCAAATGTTCCAGGGCGTCTGCATCCAGATCGCCACAATGACCAGCCAAACACCGGTCAGCGGGATGAAGATCTTCCAACCCAAACGCATGATCTGGTCGTAGCGGTAACGCGGGAACGACGCGCGGAACCACACGAACAACGAAACCACGACGAACGTCTTGAGACCGAGCCAGATCCAACCCGGGATCCAGGTCAGCGGCGCGATGTCGATCGGCGAAGCCCAGCCCCCCAGGAACATGATCGAGGCCATGCACGACAGCAGGATCATGTTGGCGTATTCGCCCAGGAAGAACAGCGCGAAGGCCATGCCCGAGTATTCGACCATGTGGCCGGCCACGATTTCCGATTCGCCTTCCACCACGTCGAACGGGTGGCGGTTGGTTTCGGCCACGGCCGAGATCACGTAGATCACGAACAGCGGCAGCAGCGGCAGCCAGTTCCAGGACAGGAACGTCAGGCCCTTGTCGGCGAACCAGCCGCGGTTCTGCACATGCACGATCTCGGACATGTTCAGGCTGCCGGACACCAGCAGCACCGTCACCAGCACGAAGCCGATGGCCAGTTCGTACGAGAGCATCTGGGCCGAGGCGCGCAGCGCGCCCAGGAACGCGTACTTGGAGTTCGAGGCCCAGCCGGCGACGATCACACCGTACACGCCGATCGAGGTGATGGCCATGATGTACAGCAGGCCGGCGTTGACGTTGGCCAGGACCACGTCGGGGCCGAACGGCACCACCGCCCAGGCGGCCAGGGCCGGCATCAGCGTGACCACGGGGGCCACGACGAACAGCACCTTGTTGGCCTGGCTGGGGACCACGACTTCCTTGGTCAGCAGCTTGAACACGTCGGCGAACGGCTGCAGCAGCCCCTTGAAACCGACGCGGTTCGGGCCCATGCGCACGTGCATGGCGCCGATCATCTTGCGCTCCCAGTACGTCAGGTAGGCGACGCACAGGATGATGGGCACGGCGATGACCACGATCTTGATGATCGTCCAGAGAACCATCCAGACCGTCGGACCGAGCAATGCCGTTCCGTGGCTTTCAAGAACATTGAGCCATTCCATCAGGCACGCTCCACGCTGAGTTGACCAAATGCGCCACCCAGGGCTGCGGTATTTTCAAAGGCTGCGGCGATGCGCACGGCGCGATCCGCCACGGCGTCGTCCTGCACGGTTTCGAGCTCGACAGCGCCCTGCCCGCCCGTCACGCGCACCTTGACGCCGGCGGTCAGGCCGAGGCTGGTGAGCGTGTTGCCGTTCATGCGCGCGGCGGGCCTCTTCGAAGCCGGCGCGGCCTGCAGCGGTTCCGAGCGGCGCACCATGGCGTCGCTGCGGTAGATCGGCACGTCGGCGACGCGTTCCAGCCCGGTCAAGGGCTGGCCCAGGCCCAGCGGCGCCTTGATGTCGTTGGACAGGCGGCCTTCGACGCCACCGGCCAGCGCGGCATCGCGCACGGACTCGGAGGTTTCGTCATCGAAGCCGGCCAGGTGCAGGACGTTGCCCAGCACGCGCAGGACCTTCCAGGCCGGACGGGTCTGGCCGAACGGCGCGACCGTGCCCTTGAAGCTCTGGGCCAGGCCCTGGGCGTTGACGAACGTGCCCGAGGTCTCGGTGAACGGCGCCACCGGCAGCATGACGTCGGCCCATTCGGCGGCGGCCGAACGGTAAGGCGTCAGGGCCACGGCGAACTGCGCGCCGCGCAGCGCGGCGATGGCCTGCTGGCCGTTGTCGGCATCCAGCAGCGGCTCGGCGTGCAGCACCACGTAGGCCTTGAGCGGCTCGGCCAGCATGGCGGCGGCGTTCTTGCCGCCCTTGCCCGGGATGGCGCCGGCCAGGTAACCGCCGACGGTGTTGCCGCCGGAGGTCAGGAAGCCGAACTTGCCGCCGGCCAGGTCGGCCACGGCGCGGCCGTTGGCGGCCAGGGTCGAGGCCTGGGCGCTGGCCACGACCAGGTTGCCCATCAGCACGGCGGTGTTGGCGCCCGACGCCAGGCTGGCGGCGATGATCTTGGCGTTCTCGCCCGGGGTGACCGAGGCGAACTCGGCCGGCACCGCGGCTTGCTTGGCTTGCGCCAGGGCCACGGCCACTTCGGCCAGGGCGCGCGGCAGCTCGGACGGGGCCACGGTGAGGCGGCCGGCGACCGGCATCAGGGGATCGTCGGCGGCGCTGTCGACCATCAGGATCTGCGTGCCGCGCTTGGCGGCCTGGCGCAGGCGCTGGGCCATCAGCGGGTGGTCCTTGCGCAGGAACGAGCCAACCACCAGGACGCGGTCCAGGTTGTCGAGTTCGGCGATGGGCATGCCCAGCCACGGCGCGCCGGTCAGCGCGGCGTCGAACGCCGGGTCGGTCTGGCGCAGGCGGAAGTCGATGTTCTCGGAACCCAGCGCGCGGACCAGGCGGCCCAGCAACGCGTATTCCTCGGTGGTGGCGTATTCCGACGCCAGGGCGCCGATCTGGCCGGCGCCGAAGCTGTCACGCACGCGCGACAGGCCCTGGGCCACGGCAGCCAGGGCGTCAGCCCAGGAGGCTTCCTGCCACTTGCCGTCGGCGCCCTTGATCATCGGCGCGGCCAGGCGGTCTTCGCTGTTCAGGCCTTCATACGAGAAGCGGTCGCGGTCGCTGATCCAGCATTCGTTGATGGCTTCGTCTTCGAACGGCACCACGCGCATCACGCGGTCGCCCTTGACCTGGACCACCAGGTTGGCGCCCAGGCTGTCGTGCGGGCTGACCGAACGGCGACGGGCCAGTTCCCAGGTTCGGGCGCTGTAGCGGAAGGGCTTGGAGGTCAGCGCGCCCACCGGACAGATGTCGATCATGTTGCCCGAGAGCTCGGACTCGATCGAGCGGCCCACGAACGAGGTGATCTCTGAGTGCTCGCCACGGCCCAGCATGCCCAGTTCCATGACGCCGGCGATTTCCTGGCCGAAGCGCACGCAGCGGGTGCAGTGGATGCAGCGGCTCATTTCCTCGGCGGAAACCAGCGGGCCCAGGTCCTTGTGGAACACCACGCGCTTTTCTTCCTGGTAACGCGAGGAAGAGCCGCCGTAGCCCACGGCCAGGTCCTGCAGCTGGCATTCGCCGCCCTGATCGCAGATCGGGCAGTCGAGCGGGTGATTGATGAGCAAGAATTCCATCACCGACTTCTGAGCGGCACGAGCCTTCTCGGAGCAGGTGTGCACGACCATGCCGTTCGTCACGGGGGTGGCGCAGGCGGGCAGCGCCTTGGGCGCCTTTTCCACTTCGACCAGGCACATGCGGCAGTTGGCCGCGATGGACAGTTTTTTGTGGTAGCAGAAATGCGGCACGTAAAGCCCGACTTTCTGGGCCGCATGCATCACCATGCTGCCCTCGGGCACTTCTACCGTATTGCCGTCGACGGTTAGTTCAACCATTGCTGTTCCTGAGACCTACAGATATTGCGGAACCACACACGACTTGTGCTCGATGTGGTGCGCGAATTCGTCGCGAAAATGCTTGAGGAAGCCACGCACGGGCATGGCGGCGGCGTCACCCAGGGCGCAGATGGTGCGGCCCATGATGTTGCCGGCCACGTTGTCCAGCATGTCCAGATCTTCCGGACGGCCGTGGCCGTTTTCGATGCGGTGCACCATGCGGTACAGCCAGCCGGTGCCTTCGCGGCACGGCGTGCACTGGCCGCAGCTTTCCTCGAAATAGAAATACGACAGGCGCAGCAGCGACTTGACCATGCAGCGCGTCTCGTCCATGACGATCACGGCGCCCGAACCCAGCATGGAACCCGCCTTGGCGATGGCGTCGTAGTCCATCGTGGTTTCCATCATGATGTCGGCCGGCAGCACCGGGGCGCTCGAACCGCCCGGGATCACGGCCTTGAGCTTCTTGCCGCCGCGCATGCCGCCCGCCAGTTCCAGCAGGGTCGAGAACGGGGTGCCCAGCGGGATCTCGTAGTTGCCGGGACGCTCGACGTCGCCGGTGATCGAGAACAGCTTGGTGCCGCCGTTGTTGGGTTTGCCGACTTCGAGGTAGGCCTGGCCGCTGTTGCGGATGATCCAGGGCACCGCCGCGAAGGTTTCGGTGTTGTTGATGGTGGTGGGCTTGCCGTACAGGCCGAAGCTGGCCGGGAACGGCGGCTTGAAGCGCGGCTGGCCCTTCTTGCCTTCCAGCGATTCCAGCAGCGCGGTTTCCTCGCCACAGATGTAGGCGCCGTAGCCGTGGAACGCGTGCAGCTGGAAGTTGAATTCCGAACCCAGGATCCTGTCGCCCAGGAAACCGGCGGCGCGCGCTTCTTCCAGGGCCTCTTCGAAGCGCTCGTAGACTTCGAAGATTTCACCGTGGATGTAGTTGTAGCCGACGCTGATGCCCATCGCGTAGGCGGCGATCGCCATGCCTTCGATCACGATGTGCGGATTGAAGCGCAGGATGTCGCGATCCTTGAACGTGCCCGGTTCGCCTTCGTCCGAATTGCAGACGAGGTATTTCTGGCCCGGGAAGGCGCGCGGCATGAAGCTCCACTTCAGGCCGGTCGGGAAGCCCGCGCCGCCACGGCCGCGCAGCCCCGACGCCTTGACTTCGGCGATCACGTCTTCCGGCTTCATTCCGGTGGTGAGGATCTTGCGCAGGGCTTCGTAGCCGCCGCGCTTGACGTAGTCGGCCAGGCGCCAGTTGGCGCCGTCGACGTCGGCCAGAATCTGCGGCTTGATGTGACGGCCGTGCAGGCACATCGAGTTGGACAGGTCGTTCAGCGGGTTGGGCTCCAGGCCCTGCGCGAACTGCTTGTAGATGTCCGGCGCGTTCATGCCGACTCTCCTTGCGCCTTGAGGGCCGCGACCAGCGCGTCCAGCTTCTCTTCGGTCATGCGCACGCACATATGCTTGTTGTTCACGATCAGCACGGGGGAATCGCCGCAGGCGCCCATGCACTCGCCCTCGACCAGGGTGAACTGGCCGTCGGCGGTGGTTTCGCGGTAGTCCACGCCCAGCTTGCGCTTGAGGTAGTCGCCGGCGCGTTCGCCGTCGCGCAAGGCACAGGGCAGGTTGGTGCAGACCGCGATCTTGGTCTTGCCGACGGGCTTGACGTCGAACATGTTGTAGAAGGTGGCGACTTCCTGCACCGCGATGGGCGGAACGCCGATGTAGTTCGCTACATCTTCGATGATGTCGGTAGCCAACCAGCCCTTCTCTTCCTGCGCGATGGCAAGAGAGGCCATGATGGCGGACTGCCGCTGGTCGGCCGGGAACTTGGCGAGTTCTCGGTCGATTTTCTGGTAGGCCTGTTCGGAAAGCAGCATAGTTTGAATCCGGGTTATGCGGGCGTGCTCGTGACTGTCTGGCGGATCAGCGATCGATCTCGCCGAAAACGATGTCCTGCGTACCAATGATGGTGACGGCGTCGGCGATCATGTGACCGCGCGACATTTCGTCCAGCGATTGCAGGTGGGCAAAGCCGGGGGCCCGAATCTTCAGGCGGTACGGCTTGTTGGCGCCGTCCGACACCAGGTAGATGCCGAACTCGCCCTTGGGATGCTCCACCGAGGCGAACGCTTCGCCCGGGGGCACGTGGAAACCTTCCGTGAAGAGCTTGAAGTGGTGGATCAGCTCTTCCATGTTGGTCTTCATGGCGGTGCGCTTGGGCGGGGCGATCTTGTGGTTCTCGATCATGACCGGGCCCGGGTTGTTGCGCAGCCATTCCACGCACTGGCGGATGATGCGGTTGCTCTCGCGCATTTCGGCGATGCGGACCAGGTAGCGGTCGTAGCAGTCGCCGTTGACGCCGATGGGGATGTCGAAATCGAGCAGGTCGTAGACTTCGTAGGGCTGCATCTTGCGCAGGTCCCAGGCAACGCCCGAGCCACGCAGCATCGGGCCGGTGAAGCCCAGCGCCTTGGCGCGGTCGGGATCGACCACGCCGATGCCGACCAGGCGCTGCTTCCAGATACGGTTGTCGGTGAGCAGGGTTTCGTACTCGTCGACGCAGGCGGGGAAGCGGTTGGTGAAGTCTTCAATGAAGTCCAGCAGCGAGCCCGAACGCGCGTCGTTCATGACGCGCACTTCCTTCTCGCCACGGTATTTGCTGGTCTCGCCGTACTGCGGCATGGTGTCCGGCAGGTCGCGGTAGACGCCGCCCGGACGATAGTAGGCCGCGTGCATGCGCGCGCCCGAGACCGCTTCGTAGCAGTCCATCAGGTCTTCGCGTTCACGGAAGGCGTACAGGAACACCGCCATGGCGCCCACGTCGAGCGCGTGCGAACCCAGCGACATCAGGTGGTTCAAGAGACGCGTGATCTCGTCGAACATCACGCGGATGTATTGCGCGCGCAGCGGGGCTTCGACGCCCAGCAGCTTCTCGATGGCCATGACGTAGGCGTGCTCGTTGCACATCATGGACACGTAGTCCAGGCGGTCCATGTAGGGCAGCGCCTGGATGTAGGTCTTGTGCTCGGCCAGCTTTTCAGTGGCGCGGTGCAGCAAGCCGATGTGCGGGTCGGCGCGCTGGATGACTTCGCCGTCCAGCTCGAGCACCAGGCGCAGCACGCCGTGGGCGGCCGGGTGCTGCGGGCCGAAGTTGAGCGTGTAGTTCTTGATTTCTGCCATGATTCAACGTCCCAAGCCGTAGGTGTCTTCGCGCACCACGCGCGGCGTAATCTCGCGCGGGTCGATCGTGACGGGCTGGTAAATGACGCGCTTCTGTTCCGGGTCGTAGCGCATTTCGACGGTGCCGGAGAGCGGGAAGTCCTTGCGGAACGGGTGGCCGATGAAGCCGTAGTCGGTCAGGATGCGGCGCAGGTCCGGGTGGCCTTCGAAGACGATGCCGTACAGGTCGAACGCCTCGCGCTCGAACCAGCCCACGGCCGGCCAGCATTCCATCAGCGAGGCGACCATCGGGAATTCGTCGTCCGGCGCCCAGGTGCGCACGCGCAGGCGCCAGTTGTTCTCGACCGACAGCAGGTGCGCGACCACGGCGAAGCGCGCGCGATGCACCTTGGCGTTGGCTTCCTCGGGCAGCTGGCGCGTGCCGTTGCCCCAGGTCAGGTAATCGACGCCACAGAGGTCGATACAGATTTCGAAGCGCAGGCCGGCTTCGGTGCGCAGCTTGTTGCAGACGGAGAACCACTGATCCGCGGGCACTTCGAGCGTCAGCTCGCCCAGCGCCTCGGTCAGCGCGATGTCCGCGCCGAGGGTGGTCTGCAAATTGTTTTTCAGGGTTTCGAGCCTGGTCATCATCTTGTACGCTTAGGTGAACCGATACGCTGTTTCGCGGGGTCCTGCGGCGGCGTTTGCGGCGGCCGCGGACCGGAGCGCAAACTCAGCGCGCAATCGTGTTGGTCAGGCGGATCTTGTTCTGCATCTGCAGCAAGCCGTAGACCAGCGCCTCGGCCGTGGGCGGGCAGCCCGGCACGTAGACGTCTACCGGTACGATGCGATCGCAGCCGCGCACCACGGAATACGAGTAGTGGTAGTAACCGCCACCGTTGGCACAGGAGCCCATCGACACCACCCAACGCGGTTCGGGCATCTGGTCGTAGACCTTGCGCAGCGCCGGCGCCATCTTGTTGCACAGCGTGCCGGCGACGATCATCAGGTCGGACTGGCGCGGGCTGGGGCGGAAGATGATGCCGAACTGGTCCAGGTCGTAGCGGGCCGCGCCCGCGTGCATCATCTCGACCGCGCAACAGGCCAGGCCGAAGGTCATGGGCCACATGGAGCCGGTTTTCGCCCAGTTAAGGAACTTGTCGGCGCTGGTTGTGATGAACCCTTGCTTGAGAATGCCGTCTATAGCCATATTCGTCTCTGATAGCGTGCGGTGATGAAATAACCCGGCGGGTCATTCCCAGTCCAGCGCGCCCTTTTTCCATTCGTAGATGAAGCCGACGGTCAACACGGCGAGGAAAACCATGACCGTCCAGAAACCGACGAGCCCGACCGTACCTTGGGCGATGGCCCACGGGAACAGGAACGCGATTTCCAGGTCGAAAAGAATGAACAGAATCGCCACCAGGTAGTAGCGCACGTCAAACTTCATGCGCGCGTCTTCGAACGCTTCGAAGCCGCACTCATAAGGGGATAGCTTCTCGGCGTAGGGACGCCGCGGGCCAAGGAGGGAGCCGGCCGTCAGAAGCGCGAACCCGATAAGGGTGGCCACTACGATAAACAGCAGGACGGGGAAATACTGTTGCAGGTTCATTCAGGCGTCCGTCAAATGCGCAAACCTTAGGATTGTAGCATTCGCGCGGTTACTTCCGGCTGAACTCTGTAGCGTGAACAGCGGGTGAAAGACTGCATTTCTCCAGTGGAACAATCGCAATCTTTGACGGGAAGCAAACAGCTTACCGCAATCGCGCCACGCCCGCGCCGCCAGCACGATAAAACGCCCGCACAGCGGCCAGGCGCGACGCCATTCGCACCCCCTTCGCCGCTGATCGCGCACACCTTGCGACGACACACGACACCCGCCCGCACGCACCGCCATGCGCGCGGACCCGTCGCTTAAAAAAGCAGACATTTCGGACATAAAAAAAGCCACCCCGGAGGGTGGCTTCATATGAACGGGCCGAAGCCCGCTCATGCACTAAGAATCGAGGCAGGACTTGCGCCCTGCTTTCGATTAGAAGCGGTGACGCAGGCCGACGCCGACGGCGGTCGCCTTGACGCCATCGTTGAAGGCGTAGTTCTTCGAGTACGAACCGTAGGCGTACAGGTTGGTACGCTTGGACAGGTCGTAGGTGTAGCCCAGCGAGTACACGTTCATCGTGGAATCGTCGCCCGTCAGCTTGTCGTTCGACGGATCGACACGCTGCCACGAACCGAACAGGCTCGAAGCACCGCCGATCGGGGCCGACAGACCCAGCATGTACGAGTTGGCCTTGAAGCCATCAGCGAAGGCGTTGTTGGTGAAGCCCAGGTCGTTGCCGTTGGCCAGCGTGCCCGAAGCACCGGCCGGGTTCGACGTGGTGAACCAGCCGTCGGTCGTGCGAGCGTAGGCCAGAGCCAGCTTCACGACTTCGAAGTCGTAGCTGCCGCCGATCATGTACGAACGCGGGGTGGCGTCGACTTCGCCTTGAGCCTGCGTGTTGGCAGCCTTCAGCTGGTCGTAGGACAGAGCCACGTTCAGCGGACCGTTGACGTAACGCAGGCCGGTCGTGATGGCGCGGACGTTGTCGGCAGTACGGAAGCCGGTACGGGCAGTGTTGCGATCGTCAGCCGAGAACGAGTAGCCAACGCCGAACTGGAAGCCGCTGAACGACGGGGTTTGGTACATGACCATGTTGTCGTAGCGAGCGGTGTTGGCAGCGCTCATGCCGGTGCCGATGTTGGCGACGTTGAAGCCGGCGCCGAACGGATCGATCGAACCGAAGTACTTCGAGGCGATGTTGGTTTGACGACCGAAGTCCAGTTGGCCCCAGCTGTCGCTGGCCAGACCGACGGTGGCTTGGCGACCGAACAGACGACCGTCTTGAGCGGAGTTGCCGTTACCCGAGTTGAAACCCGATTCCAGTTGGAAAACAGCGCGCAGGCCGTCACCCAGATCTTCCGAACCACGCAGGCCCCAACGCGAACCGTTCTGAACGCCGTTGATCATGCCGATACGGCTGCCGTTGGCATCGCCAGCACCGCTGATCTTGTTGTAGCCGATACCCGTGTCGATGATGCCGTACAGGGTGACAGACGTTTCTGCCTGGGCGACACCGGCGAAACCGGCGAGCAGGGCGGCAGCGAGCAGAGTCTTTTTCATTTAAGAAATCTCCGTTGATTTGAGTGACAAGAGCAGCAATCCAGCAAACCAGCCTGCCGCCCCCCTAACTCCGCGAAGGGAAGTTGACGCTATTGCATCAAAAATCAGGGGGGCTGGCTATGGTAGACACCATAAAAGTGCAGGTTTGCGACAGCCTTGTTGGGATATTGCAACATCAGACCAATCCCGCTAGGGCTAACCCTGAATTTTGCAAACGATCACGTATTCACGCGACTTTCAGCCCTGACCCCAATAATTCGCTGATACCGCCCTTATTTCTTTTGAACGATTTCCCCCGGTCCGCCAGCGCCCGGTTGAGGCCCTGCCGTCCCGCCGGCCCGCGCCCTTGCGTGGCGTGTTGGCGATGTCTTTAATAACGTTGTTATTTAAATAAATCGTCGATATTATTTAACAACACCTCAATCCCCTGGCTGCCGATGCCTACCTCAACTCCGCGCGCTGACCGCAACGAACGCCTGAGCGCCCTGCGCCGCCAGATGATCCTGGACGCCGCACAGCGCGTATTCGAGCGTGACGGCCTCGAAAAGACCACCATCCGCGCGATCGCCAAGGAAGCCGGTTGCACCACGGGCGCGATATATCCCTGGTTCGCCGGCAAGGAAATCCTGTACGGCGCCTTGCTGGACGAATCGTTGCAGCGCCTGCATGCGCATCTGCAGGCGGCGACCGCCGACTGCGCCCCCCCTGCCGCGGCGCGCCAGGCCATCCTGGCCTTCTTCGGCTACTACGCCGAGCGCCGCACCGATTTCTCACTCGGGCTGTACCTGTTCCAGGGCCTGGGGCCGCGCGGCCTGGGCCGCGACATGGACGAACAGCTGAACGGCCGGCTGCGCCAATGCGTCGACGTGCTGGGCCAGGCGCTGGCCCGCACCAAGTCCTGGAGCGCCGGCGCGGTGCTGGTCGAGCAGATGAACGTCTTCACCTACCTCATCGGGCTGTTGTTGCTGTTGCACACCCGCCGCCTGAAATCCCTGGGCCAGCAGGCGGACGTCCTGCTGGATCATTATTGCCACGCGCTGGAACAACGATGACCTCCACCACCCTGCCCTGCGCCCGGGCCGAGGCGCCACTGATCAGCCTGGCCGACTTCCAGCTGTTGCTGGCCGAACAGCATCCCTTTTCCCTGTTGCTGGGCATCGAGGTGCAACGGATCGGCCGCGGCACCGCCCTCGCCGTCCTGCCCGCGCGCGACAGCCACCAGCGCCTGGGCGGGATCGTCGCGGGCCCGATGCTCATGGGGCTGGCCGACCTGGCCATGTATGCCGCGGTGGTCGGCGCCACCGGACAGGCCCATGCCGTCACCGCCAGCCTGACCATCAACTTTTTGCGCAAGAGCCCGGCCGGGGCGGTCCACGCCGACGCCCGACTGCTCAAGGTGGGCCGCCTGTCGGCGGGCGAGGTCATCCTGACCGCGGCCGGCGGCGGCGAACCGCTGGCCCATATCGTCAGCACCTGGTCGGTGCCCAAGCCATGAGCCTGCGCATCAGCATCGTGGGAATGGGGCGCACCGGCACCCAGGCGGCGCGGCGGCTGCTGGCGGCCGAGCCCGATATCGCCCTGACGGTCTATGACATCGACCCGGACCGCTGCGAGGACTTCCGCGGCAGCGCGACCCTGGCCACCTCGGCGCGTGAAGCCCTGGCCGAGTCGGACACCATCGTGCTGGCGCTGCCGCGCGAACGCGAGATCGACCGCACCCTGGAGCGCTTCAGCGACGGCGAAGTGACCGCGCCCGTGGCCGGCAAGCTGATCGTCGACCTGGAACCCCCGCCACCGCACCGGGCGCGCCGGCTCGACCAGGCGATCGCCACCGCCGGCGGCCGCTATGCCTGCGCCGCGCTGAGGTCGCGGGATATCCGCGGAGCCGACGCGCGCCTACTGGATGCGCTGCTCCCGCCGCGCTGAAGCGCTCGCCCGTTCCGTCACGGCCACGCAAATGGCCAGCCAGGCGAAGCTGATGGCAAAACCCGCCGCCACGTCGCTGGCGAAGTGCACCTGCAACAGGACCCGGCTCAACCCGATCGCCATGATCAGCGCGGCGGCCAGCGCCACGCCTGGCAACCGCCAGACCTGAGGCGCGAGACGCCAGGCCAGATAACACGCCGCGCCGTACACCGCCATGGCCGCCGAGGCATGCCCGCTGGGGAAACTCCAGCCCAATGCCGTCGCGAAACCGTGGTCATGTTCGGGGCGGACGCGCTCGAAGCCGTGCTTGAGCAGCCGGTTGAGCACCCCGCCGCCGCCGGTGGCAATGGCGCAGAAAGCAGCCAGGCGCCACTGCCGGTGCCACAGCAATGCGACCGTCATCGCGATGGCCAGCACCGTCAACAGGCTGCGATCGCCCAGGGTGGTGAACCACGACAGCAGCCACAGCACGGAATCCGCCATCGACATGCTCAGGGCGCCTGCCAGGGCGCTATCGAACTCGACCACCACGCCCGGTCGCGTCACGGCCGCGGCCAGCGACAGGAAGACGGCGCAGGCCAGGGCGACCGCACCGGCGAAGCCAGCCAGGCGGGCCGCGGGCGCGGCCCGGACATAGGCCCGCGCCAGCAACACCGCCACGAGCGCGCTGCCCGGCGGCGCCAGCATGAACAGGAGCAGCGCGTGGGACGCCACCCAGGCCGCGCAGGAATCGGTCATCGCGCCCCCGACGGCAGACCGGCCTGGCCATCGCCGCCAGCCGTCGTGACCAGCGTCCTGTCGGCCGGCGCGAAAGCGTGGGCGCCGGCGGCGTAGTCCCAGCGCTCCACGTGGCAGACGCGCGTATCGCCCGCCGTTTCGCAGCTGATCAGGTTGACCGAATTGGGGATATTGCCCCGCACCCGGCGCGAGCATGCGGTGCCGGCCTGCACCACCCAGCCGGCGGCCACGGCCGGGTCGACGCTGGCGGGCAGCACGTAGGGCAGGTGGATATGCCCCCCCAGGATCAGGTCGATCCCCGCCTGGGCCCAGGCGGCCAGCGCACGTTGGCGGCCGATCAGCAGGTTGGAGTGATCGGATTCGACCTTGGCGCGCATCGGGTGATGCGCCACCACCACCCGCAACTGCCCCGGCCTGGCCTGGCGCAGGCGCTGCGCCACGCGCGCGATCTGCGCATCGGAAATCTCGCCGTCCTTGCGGCGGCGGGGCCGCGTGGTATTGACGCCGATGGCCAGCAGCCCGTCGGATTCATAGACCGGCTCGAGCACGGCGCCGAGCGCGCGCTTGTAGTTGCCGTAAGGATTGAGCGCCCGCGCGAACAGGTTGAAGAGCGGAATGTCGTGATTGCCCGGCACCGCCAGCACCGGCAGCGACAGGCGCTCGATGAACTTGCGGGCGGCGGCGAACTGGCCGCGCCGCGCGCGCTGGGTGATGTCGCCGCTGATCACGACCAATTCGGGTGAAAGTGATCGGGCCAGGTCCAGCGCGGCCTCGACCACCGGCTTGCGCTCGGTGCCGAAGTGGGTGTCGGAGAACTGCAGGATGCGCGTCATGGCCGCCCCTCTTCCGGGGCGGCGACCGGCACCACCAGCGGCAGAGGCGTGTCGGACACCTTGAATTCCAGCGGGGTGTCCATCCAGGATATTTCGCCGTCCATGGCGACCTTGACGCGGCGGCGCCCACGGATCGAGACCATCAGACGGTCGAAGGCGAAACTGACGACGTGCTCGGCCTCGCCCAGCCGGCTGAACAGGCCGCGCAGCAACAGGCCGTACAGCGCCAGCGTGCCGACCGGCCGCGCCGCCATGGCCACCAGGTGGCCGCGGTCCAGTTCGGCGGGATCGATGCCGATATGTTCCAGTTGCAGGCGATTGTTGCCCACCACCAGCGTTGGCGAACGCAGGTCGCGCACGCGGCCTTCGTAGTCGAGCCGCAGGCTGAGCTGGCGCGGCGCGCGCATCAGCGTCACGAGCCCGGACCACAGCGCCACCAGGCGGCTGCGGCCGAAGCGCTGTTTGTAGGCTTCGCGGTCTTCGAGCAGTTGCGGATACAGGCCCAGGCTGGCATTGACCAGGAACAGGCGGCCGTTGAGCAGGCCGACCTGCACCGGCCGCAGCTCGCCGCCCAGCAAGCCGCGCAGCGCGGCTTCGGTGTCCTGCGAGATGCCGTAGCGGCGGCCGAAGTAATTGAAGGTGCCTTGCGGCAGGATGCCGAACGGCACGCCCTGCCCCAGCACCTGGCCGGCGACGGCGTTGAGCGTGCCGTCGCCGCCGGCCGCGACCACGATGCCGCCGGCCTCGCGCGCCAGGGCCACCGCCTCGCGCGCGGTGGCGACCAGGCGCGACGGATCGTCGACCGGCATCAGCTGGAAGCGGCGGCCGGCCTGGTCGAGCACGCGGCGGATGATATCCTGCAGCGCTTGCGCGTCGCCGCGCCCGGAGCCGGTGTTCAGGACGATGAAGAGGGGTTCGTGTCCCGTCAGGGGAGGAGCCCCGCTCGCCGGGCTCTGCTGGATAGGCGTCATGGGCAAAAGATAGCCCATGGCGGCAAATCGCCGCAACCGTGCCGGCGCGCGCCGGGCGGGCGCGCCGGCACGAGGCTCAGCGGCCGACCGCGTAGGCCTGCATCAGGCGCGGCGTGGCGGCCGCGTGCAGCAGGCCGTCGGCGTCGCGCGAGGCGGCGGTCAGGCGGCCGACCGACCATTGCGGCACTTCCTCGATCTGGTGGCCGCGGGCGCGCAGGGCGGCAATGGTCTCGGCGCCGAAGCCGCTTTCCACCGCCAGGTGTCCCGGCTTGCGGTCGCGCGGGTAGAACGAGGTGGGGAAATGCATGGTGTGCGACATCGGCAGGTCGATGGCTTCCTGCAGGTTCAGGCCGTGGTGCGCGTGGCGCAGGAAGAACAGCAGTTGCCATTGCTCCTGCTGGTCGCCGCCCGGCGTGCCAAATGCGAGATAGGGCCGGCCCTCGCGCAGCGCCAGCGACGGCGTCAGCGTGGTGCGCGGACGCTTGCCCGGCGCCAGCGTGCCCGGCAGCCCCTCCTCCAGCCAGAACATCTGGGCGCGGGTGTTCAGGCCGAAGCCCAATTCCGGGATCACCGGCGAGGACTGGAACCAGCCGCCCGACGGCGTGGCCGAGATCATGTTGCCCCAGCGGTCGATGACGTCCACGTGGGTGGTGTCGCCGCGCTTGACCGAGGCGCGCATGTCGGCCAGCGTCGGTTCGTTGGTCGCGCTGCCGGGGGCCGACACCTTGGACAGCCGCTGCAGGGTGTCCATCACGCGCGCCACCTGCGCCTCGAAACCGGGGATCTGTCCGGGCCGCAGGTCCTGCGAGGCTTGCTCGCCGATGAGGGCGCGGCGCGCGTCGTTGTACTCGTCGGACAGCAGTTGCGCCAGCGGCACGTCGACGAAGGCGGGATCGCCGTAGTAGGCCTCGCGGTCGGCGAAGGCCAGCTTCATGGCTTCGGTGACGCGGTGCACGAACTCGGCGCTGGTCGGGCCGACGCCGGCCAGGTCCATATCCTTGAGCAGCGCCAGGGTCTGCAGGAATACCGGCCCCTGGCTCCAGGCGCCCGCCTTGGCCACGGTGTAGCCGTGGTAGTCATAGGTGGCGGGCTGGTCGTAGCTGGCCGACCAGCCGGCCAGGTCGTCGGCGGTGATCACGCCGCGATGGCGCTGGCCGCTTTCGTCCATGACCTCGTTGCCGCGCGCGAATCTGTCGATGGCCTCGGCCACGAAGCCGCGGTAGAAGGCGTCGCGGGCCGCCTCGATCTGGCGCTCGCGGTCGGCGCCGGCCTGTTCCGCTTCCCGCAGCACGCGGGTCCAGGTGGCGGCCAGCGCCGGGTTGCGGAACAGCTTGCGGGCCTCGGGCACGTTGCCGCCGGGCAGGTAGACCTGCGCGGTGGTGGGCCAGTGGGCCTGGAAGAAGTCCTTCAGGCCGGCGATGGTGTTGGAGATACGCGGCATCAGCGCGTGGCCGTGTTCGGCGTAGTAGATGGCGGGTTCCAGCACGTCGCGCACGCGCATCGTGCCGTGGTCGCGCAGCAGCTGCATCCAGGCATCGAAGGCGCCAGGGATCACGGTGGCCAGCAGGCCGTTGCCGGGGATCAGCGCGAGGCCTTCGGCGCGGTAGCGCTCGAGCGTGGCGGCGGCGGGCGTGGTGCCCTGGCCGCACAGCACTTCGACGCGGCCGGTGCGGGCGGAATAGAACACCGCCGGCACTTCGCCGGCCGGGCCGACCAGGTGGGGCTCGACCACCTGCAGCACGAAGGCCGAGGCGACACAGGCGTCGAACGCGTTGCCGCCGCGCTCCAGCAGCGACATGCCGGCCGAGCTGGCCAGCCAATGGGTGGACGTCACGACACCAAAGGTGCCGAGGATTTCCGGGCGAGTCGTAAACATCATGGTGCGATCCTGTTGCGGACGGCGCGAGGCCGGCGGCCGCGAGAGACAAGTAAAAACGGGACCCGCAACCGGGTCCCGTGTCTGGCTCGATGCTACTTCCCGGCCAGGGTGACGCCCTTCAGGCGAATCAGGCCATCGGGATACGGCACGAAGCCTTCCAGCTTCTTCTGCGTGCCGAAGGTCCACGGCAGGTAGAACAGGTAGACGATGGGACGCTGGTCCTGCATCACCGACAGCACCTGGTCGTACAGGGCGCGGCGCTTGGCCGTGTCCGGCTCGGCGCGGGCGTCGTTGAGCAGCTTGTCGGCCTGCGGGTCGCAGAACTTGCCGTCGTTCAGGTTGCCCTTGCAGCTCAGGTACTGGTGGATGTTGCCGCTGGGATCGACCCGGCCCGACCAGCCGCTCTGCCCGACTTCGAAGTCACCGCGGGCCAGCGACGATTGCAGCGAGGCGAACTCCACCGGACGCAGGGTGATGTCGAAGCCGGCCTCGGCGCCCATGGCCTGCACCAGCTCGAACACCTGTTGCATGGTGGTGTTGTTGCCGAAGGTGATCTCGAACTTGACGCGGTCGAAGCCCGCTTCCTTGAGCAGGGCCTGGGCCTTCCTGGGATCGCGGCCGGCGTGCTCGAACGACTTGTTGTAGGCGAAGCTGGCCGGCGGGAACGGCTGGTAGGCCGGCTGGTACTGGCCTTCGCCGATGACCTGGTTGAGCACGTCGCGGTCGATGGCCAGATCGAGCGCCTGGCGCACGCGCTTGTCCTTGGCCAGCGGATTGTTGGCGCGCGCGCCGTTGCCCAGGTTGACCGAAATCGACTGGAAGCCCAGGCCCGTGACCGGCGCCAGGCGCAGGTTGGCGTCGTCCTTGACCGCCTTGGCATCGCTGGGCGCCACGCGTTCGATGATGTCGAGGTCGCCGGCGCGCAGGTTGTTCAGGCGCACGGTGTTGTCGGGGATCGGCGTGAACACCACGCGGTCGAAGTGGTAGTTGGCGGCGTCCCAGTACTTGGGAAATTTCTCGAGCACGATGCGGTCGTTCTGCACCCGCTCCTTGAACTGGTACGGGCCGGAGCAAACCGGCTTGCCGCCGGGGTCCTTGTCGAACGAGGCGGGCGAGATCATCATGCCGGCGCGGTCGGACAGTTGCGACAGCAGCGAGGCGTCGGGTTCGGACAGGTGCAGCACCACGGTGCCGGCGTCGGGCGCGTCGACGCTGGCCACGGTGGCCAGTTCGCTCTTGCGGTTGCTGTCGGGCAGCGTGCGGGCGCGGTCCAGGTTGGCCTTGACGGCGGCGGCGTCGATCGGCGTGCCGTCATGGAACACGGCATCGGTGCGCAGCTTGAACGTCAGGGTCTTGTTGTCGGGGCTGGTGCTCCAGGACTGGGCCAGCTGCGGCACGAACTTCAGGTCCGGCGTGATGTCGACCAGCTTGTCGCACAGCGAGGCGAACACGATGCGGCCGACAAAGGTGCGGGCGCGGGTCGGATCGAGCACGTCCGGGTCGTCCTGCAGGCCGACCCTCAGGGTCGATTGGGCGTGGGCCAGCCCGCTGGCCAGCATTCCCGCCATGGCCATGGCGAGGCAGAGTTTACGCATGAATGATCTCCGTCGATTCAGGCGGCCTGCTTCCCCCCGCGCCGGACGGCGCGCCGCCCGGCAAAGAGGGAACAGACCCCGAGCCGTGCTGCATCGCCGGGCCCATCCCCCCGTTGCGCACGTTCTTGTTGGATTCTGCGCCAGGCGCGCGGCGATTGTATAGAGCGGCGGCCGCCAGGCGCCCGCCCCTGGTCCCGGACGACCGCCTTGCGGACGGAACGACGTCGATCCGTCAAGGCAACCGGCAGGGCGCCGAGAAATCCACCGCCTCCAGCACCGCTTCACGCAATCTGGCGACCAGCGGCCGGGCGTCGTCGCGCCGGTACTGGAATGAATACGGCAGCGCCGCCGGCGCCGGCTCGCAGTGCAGCACGCACAGGCTGCCTTCCGCCTGCAAGGCCTGCGCCCAGTGGCTGGGCAGCAGGCCGACGCCGGTGCCCTCGATCAGCAGGCCGGCAATGGCGCCCCAGTTGTTGCAGCACAGGCGCTCGCCGGCCACGTCGCGCCCGGCCAGCCAGTCGTCGATGATGCGGGTGGTGCCGGCGCCCGGCGGCAAGGTCACCAGCGGCAGCCGCGCCAGCAATGCCGGCGACATGCGGGTGTCGCCCTCGAGCACGGCGGGCGCGGCGACCCAGGCGAACGCGGCTTCGCCGATCGGCGCGGAAGCGATGTTGGGCCGCGAGGAACGCCCGGCGATGACGGCGAAGTCCAGTTCGCCGTCGGCGACCCGCTGCTCCAGCACCTGGCCGATGTCCACGTAGGGTTCCAGCACCAGTTCGGGATAGGCGGCGCGCACCACGCCGATCAGGCGCGGCAGCCAGGTGAGCGCGGTCAGTTCGCCCACGCCGAAACGGCAGCGGCCGCGCAGGACCGGGGTTTCCGCCAGGGAGGCGCGAATCTGGTCGGCCGCGGCCAGCAATTCGCGCGCCTGCGGCAGCAGCCGCTGGCCGGCGTCGGTCAGCACGGCCTTGTGGCCGCTGCGGTCGAACAGCGGCCGCCCCAATGCGTCCTCGAGTTCGGCGATGCGCTTGGACAGCGACGACACCGACAGGTGCAGGCGCTCGGCCGCCACGGCGAAACTGGCGCAGGTGGCGGCCCAGTAGAAGGCTTCGAGTTGCTTGAGGGTCATGGCCGGATTGTAGGGGCACGGCCTGGCGTGGCGGCGGCCGGCGCGGCATCGGGACGCGGGCTAGCGGGTCGGCCGCGTCCAGGGGGTCAAGCGGCCTGCGGCGTCCGCAGTTGCGGCGACAGCCGCAGGGTGTCGATGGCGGCGCGGAGCATGCGCTCGACGCGCGGCCAGATATCGCCCTTGAGGCGATCGGACCAGCAGATAGTGCCGAACACGCCCTCGATCAGGGAGTGAAGGTAGACATTGGACAGGCGCACGTCCAGCGCGCGCGGCAGGTCTTCGCGGCTGACCGCGGCGCGCAGCAGTTTTTCGGAGGTGCGCAGGGCGTGGCGTTCCCACAGGTCGCGCCGGCGCAGGAGTGGCGCGTTCTCGTCGCTGCGCTCGCATTTCAGGTACAGGATTTCAAGCACGCGCTGCACCGAGCCTTCCTCGGCGTAGATCTGCACGTACTGGCGCATCGAGGCATACAGCGATTCCAGCGCCTCGCCGTCGGTCGAGACCCGGGTCAGCGACACGGCTTCGCCCAGGGCTCGGTCGCACATGGCGATGCAGACGTCGATCTTGTTCTTGTAATGGCCGTAGACGGCGCCCCGTGAAACGCCCGCGAAATCGGCGATATCGCTCATGGTGGTACTGGCCACCCCCTTGGACAGGAACACGTGCTCGGCGGCGTCCAGGATGCGGTCGCGGGTGCGTTGGGATTCTTCTTTCGTCTTGCGGGCCATACAAAGATCTCCTTGTAAATGAACGGGTTGCGGGGAAAAACGGATCGACGTGAAAACGGCGGCCCCGTTTGCGGAGGCCGCCGTCTGCGCACTGTAAAGATGTATGCAGCCGTCAGCATACTTTTGAACAAAACAATTAATCAAGCATGACGGATTAAATGATAGACTGCGGACCCCACAGGGAAAACCCGCGCACTTTCCCTTCCTCGCCCGCCATGGGCAACCCACAATAACTTCTAAAAATGTCGCACCGAGTCCCTCTCAGAACGCTCGCATTCGTATCCGTACTGCTTCTTGTTTCCGCCTGCTCGAAGAAGGAAGCCCCCGAAGCCGCCAAGGCGCCCGCCGAAATCGGTGTCATCGTGGCCAAGGCCACGCCCACCTCGGTGGCCAGCGAACTGCCAGGTCGGCTGGAGCCCTATCGCGAGGCCGAAGTGCGCGCCCGCGTGGCCGGCATCGTCACCCGCCGCCTGTATGAAGAAGGCCAGGAAGTGGCGCGCGGCGCCCCGCTGTTCCAGATCGATCCGGCGCCGCTGCAGGCGGCCTACGATTCCGAGGCGGCCGCGCTGGCGCGCGCCCAGGCCAACCTGTCCGCCGCCGCCGACAAGCTGCGCCGCTACGCCGACCTGGTGTCGGACCGCGCCATCAGCGAACGCGACCACGCCGAGAGCGTGGCTGAGGAACGCCAGGCGCGCGCCGAAGTGGCGTTGGCCAAGGCCAACCTGCAGAGCGCCAGGCTGCGGCTGGAATACGCCCGCGTCACCTCGCCGATCGACGGCCGCGCGCGCCGCGCGCTGGTCACCGAGGGCGCGCTGGTGGGCGAAGGCCAGGCCACGCCGCTGACCGTGGTGCAGCAGCTCGACCCGATCTACGTCAACTTCTCGCAGCCCGCGGCCGAGGTCATGCAGTTGCAGAAGCAGATCCGCGCCGGCGCGCTGGAGGGCGTTGCGCCCGACAAGATGCGGGTGCGCCTGCTGCTGCCCGACGGCTCCGAATACGGCCAGGGCGGCACGCTGTCGTTCGCCGACCTGGCGGTGGACCCGGGCACCGACAACGTGACCATGCGCGCGCTGTTCGACAACCCGGACCGCGTGCTGCTGCCCGGCATGTACGTGCGCGTGCGGCTGGAGCAGGCCGTCAACCGCGACACCTACCTGGTGCCGCGCGACGCCCTGCTGCGCAATGCCGACGGCGCGCACCTGCTGGTGGCGGGCGACGACGGCGAGCTGCGCAGCGTGGCGGTGGCCGCGCACCGCCTGCTGGGGCCGAACTGGGTCATCACAGAGGGGCTCGAGGGCGGCGAACGCGTGGTCGTGGAAAACGCCGCGCAGCTGGCCCCCGGCCAGAAAATCAAACCGGTCGAGCGGGCCGCGCCAAGCGCGCCCATGGCGACCGCGGGAAATAACGAAAAAAGGTAAACCGCCATGGCGCGTTTCTTTATCGATCGCCCCGTCTTCGCGTGGGTGATCTCGCTGCTGATCGCGCTGGTCGGCCTGTTGTCGATCCGCGCGCTGCCGGTGGCGCAGTATCCGGACATCGCTCCGCCGGTCGTCAACATCGGCGCCAGCTATCCCGGCGCCTCGGCCAAGGTGGTCGAGGAGGCTGTCACCGCCATCATCGAACGCGAGATGAATGGCGCCCCGGGGCTGATGTACACCTCGTCCAGCAGCGACTCGACCGGCTGGGCCAGCATCAACCTGACCTTCAAGCAGGGCACCAACCCCGACATCGCGGCGGTGGAAGTGCAGAACCGCCTGAAAGCAGTCGAACCGCGCCTGCCGGAATCCGTGCGGCGCGACGGCGTGCGCGTGGAGAAGGCCGCCGACAACATCCAGCTGGTGGTGTCGCTGAAGTCGGATGGCAGCCTGGACGACATGCAGCTGGGCGAACTGGCCGCATCCAATGTGCTGCAGGCGCTGCGCCGGGTCGAAGGCGTGGGCAAGGTGCAATCGTTCGGCGCGGAAGCGGCCATGCGCATCTGGCCGGACCCGGCCAAGCTCACCGCCCTGTCGCTGACGCCGGGCGACATCGTCTCGGCCTTGCGCAGCCACAACGCGCGCGTCACCATCGGCGAACTGGGCAACCAGGCCGTGCCGCAGGACGCGCCGCTGAACGCCAGCATCGTGGCGGGGGAATCGCTGCACACGCCGGAACAATTCGCCAACATTCCGCTGCGGGCGCAGCCGGACGGCGCCACGCTGCGCCTGAAGGACGTGGCGCGGGTGGAACTGGGCGGCACCGACTACATGTACCTGTCGCGCGTCAACGGCATGACGGGCACCGGCCTGGGCATCAAGCTGGCGCCGGGCTCGAACGCGGTCGAGACCACCCGCCGCATCCGCGAAACCATGCGCGAACTGGCGCAGTACTTCCCGCCGGGCGTGAGCTGGGACATCCCGTACGAGACCTCCACCTTCGTCGAGATCTCGATCCAGAAGGTGCTGATGACGCTGCTGGAGGCGGTGGCCCTGGTGTTCTGCGTGATGTACCTGTTCATGCAGAACCTGCGCGCCACGCTGATCCCGACGCTGGTGGTGCCGGTGGCGCTGCTGGGCACCCTGGGGGTGATGCTGGGGCTGGGCTATTCGATCAACGTGCTGACGATGTTCGGCATGGTGCTGGCCATCGGCATCCTGGTGGACGACGCCATCGTGGTGGTCGAGAACGTCGAGCGCATCATGGCCGAGGAAGGCCTGTCGCCGCATGACGCCACGGTCAAGGCCATGGGCCAGATCAGCGGCGCCATCGTCGGCATCACGGTGGTGCTGGTGTCGGTGTTCGTGCCGATGGCGTTCTTCGACGGCGCGGTCGGCAACATCTATCGCCAGTTCGCCGTGACGCTGGCGGTGTCGATCGCCTTCTCGGCCTTCCTGGCGCTGTCGCTGACGCCGGCGCTGTGCGCCAGCCTGTTGAAACCGATCCCGGCCGGCCACCACGAGAAGCGCGGCTTCTTCGGCTGGTTCAATCGCGCCTTCGCGCGCCTGACCACGCGCTATACGGCGCGCGTGGCCGGCGTGCTGGCGCGGCCAGTGCGCTTCGGGCTGGCCTACGCGCTGGTGATCGGCGTGGCGGCGCTGCTGTTCGCGCGGCTGCCGTCGTCGTTCCTGCCCGACGAGGACCAGGGCAGCTTCATGGCCATGGTGATCCTGCCGCAGGGTTCGCCGCAGGCCGAGACCATGGCCGTGGTCAAGGACGTCGAGCGCTACATGATGGAGCATGAGCCGGTTCAGTACGTGTATTCGGTCAACGGCTTCAGCCAGTACGGCAGCGGCCCGAACTCGGCCATGTTCTTCGTCACGCTCAAGGACTGGAAGGAGCGGCGCGATGCCTCGCTGCACGTCGATGCGGTGGTCAAGCGCATCAACGAGGCCTTTGCCGACCGCAAGAACCTGATGGTGTTCGCGCTCAACTCGCCGCCGCTGCCGGACCTGGGCTCGACCTCGGGTTTCGACTTCCGGCTGCAGGACCGCGGCGGCCTGGGCTACGAGGCCTTGACGCAGGCGCGGCAGAAACTGCTGGCGGCGGCGGCCGAGCATCCGGCGCTGACGGACGTGGTGTTCGCCGGCCAGGAAGAGGCGCCGCAGCTGCAGTTGCGCATCGACCGCGACAAGGCGCAGGCCATGGGCGTGCCGATCGACGAGATCAACACCGCGCTGGCGGTGATGTATGGCTCGGACTACATCGGCGACTTCATGCTCAACGGCCAGGTGCGGCGCGTGACCGTGCAGGCCGACGGCAAGCGCCGCGTGGACGTGGACGACATCTCGCGCCTGCACGTGCGCAACCTGCAGGGCCAGATGGTGCCGCTATCGGCGTTCGCCACGCTGAAGTGGTCGATGGGGCCGCCGCAGTTGAACCGCTACAACGGCTTCCCGTCGTTCACGATCAACGGCTCGGCGGCGCCGGGCCACAGCAGCGGCGAGGCCATGCGCGCCATGGAAACGCTGGCGGCCGAGCTGCCGCGCGGCATCGGCTTTGATTGGTCGGGCCAGTCGTACGAAGAGCGGCTGTCCGGCAACCAGGCGCCGGTGCTGTTCGCGCTGTCGGTGCTGATCGTGTTCCTGGCGCTGGCGGCCCTGTACGAAAGCTGGTCGATCCCGCTGGCGGTGATCCTGGTGGTGCCGCTGGGCGTGATCGGCGCGCTGCTGGGGGTGACCGTGCGCGGCATGCCCAACGACATCTACTTCAAGGTCGGCCTGATCGCCACCATCGGCCTGTCGGCCAAGAACGCGATCCTGATCGTGGAAGTGGCCAAGGACCTGGTGCGCGATGGCCAGGGCATCCTGTCCGCCACGCTGGAAGCGGCGCGGCTGCGGCTGCGGCCGATCGTGATGACCTCGCTGGCCTTCGGCGTGGGCGTGCTGCCGCTGGCGCTGGCCAGCGGCGCCGCCTCGGGCGCGCAGGCCGCCATCGGCACCGGCGTGCTGGGCGGGATCATCACCGCGACCGTGCTGGCGGTGTTCCTGGTGCCGCTGTTCTTTCTTATCGTGGGGCGCATGGTCGGCATGCGCGCCCGTCCCGCGCGCCCCACGGGCCGCGAACCGCTGGAGACGACGCCATGAAGCCCGTGGCAATGACCCTGCTGGCGCTGGCGCTGTCCGGCTGCTCGCTGGCGCCGACCTATGAGCGCCCCGCGGCGCCCGTGCCGGCGCAGTACGACACGCCGGCGCAGGCCGGCCAGGCCACCGCGCCGCAGGACTGGCGCGCCTATTTCAATGACCCCGCGCTCCAGGCCTGGATCGCGGCCGCGCTGGCCAACAACCGCGACCTGCGGGTCGCGGCGCTGCGCATCGAAGAGGCGCGCGCGTTGTATGGCGTGCAGCAGTCCGAACGCCTGCCGGCCATCGACGCCAGCGGCGAATTCAGCCGCGGCCGCTTTACCGAGCCGGGCCAGTCCGGCACCGCGGTGTCCAGCCGTTATCGCGCGGCCGTCGGCATCACCGCCTTCGAGCTGGATTTTTTCGGCCGGGTACGGAGCCTGTCGGAGGCCGCGCTGGCGCGCTACCTTGCCAGTGAAGAAGCGCATCGCGCCGCGACGCTGGCGCTGGTGGCGGAAACGGCCACGGCCTACTTCAACCAGCGCTCGCTGGCCGAGCAACTGCGCCTGACCGACAGCACGCTGGCGCTGCGCGAGGCCTCGCTCAAGCTGACCCAGCGCCGCTACGACGCCGGGCTGGAAACCGCCATCGGCCTGCGCACCGCGCAGATGCTGGTGGAAAGCTCGCGCGCCACGCGCGCCGAGCTGACCCGCGAAGCCAGCCTGGCGCGGCACGCGCTGGGCCTGCTGGCGGGCGATTTCGCGCTGCCGCTCGGCGTCGATCCGGCGCCGCTGGAAAGCCAGAGCCTGACGCCGCTGGCGGCGGGCCTGCCGTCCGAGCTGCTGACGCGCCGTCCCGACCTGCGCCAGGCGGAACAGGCGCTGCTGGCAGCCAACGCCGATATCGGCGCGGCGCGCGCGGCGTTCTTCCCCTCGGTGCAGCTGACCACGGACATCGGCACCACCGCCGACCGCTTCTCGGACCTGTTCAGCGGCGGCACCGGCGGCTGGAGCTTCGCGCCGCGCCTGACGCTGCCGATTTTCAACGCCGGCCGCAACCGCGCCAACCTGTCGCTGGCCGAGACCCGCAAGCACATCGCCGTGGCGCAGTACGAGGGCAGCATCCAGGCGGCGTTCCGCGACGTGGCCGACGCCCTGTCGGCGCGCGACGCGCTGCGCGACCAGATCGAGGCTCAGCGCAAGGTGCGCGACGCCGACCGCGAACGCCAGCGGCTGGCCGAGAGACGCTACACGCGCGGCGTGGCGAACTACCTGGAGATGCTGGAGGCCCAGCGCAGCCTGTTCGAATCGGAACAGGAATACATCCGGCTGCAGCAGCGCCGGCTGGTCAATGCGGTGGACCTTTACAAGGCGCTGGGCGGCTGGGACGACGGCAAGGCGCCGGCCTCGTGATGCCTGCCGTCAGGGGCGCGGGCTGATGCGGTAGGCGCAGCGGCGCGCGCCCAGCAGGATGTGCTCTTCACGCTCGACGCGCACGTCCTCGCCCAGCACCTGGCGGAACAATTCCAGTTCGCTGCGGCAAAAGCCCATACAGGCCTGGGCGGCGGCGCAGATGGGACAGTGGTTTTCGATGAACAGGAAATCATCGCCATCACGGCGGGTTTCGGCCATGTAGCCTTCCGCCGACCGCACCCGCATCAGGCTGTCGACGCGCTGCGCCAGGTCGCGCGCGCCTTGCAGCGCCTGGCGGTAATTGGCCAGCATGGCGGCCTCGCGCACCGAGATCAGCTTGTCGACGCCCTCGTCGCCGAACACCTGGCGCACGGCGTTGATCATCTGCACCGTCATGTCGGCGTGCGTGTCGGGAAAACGGCGGTGGCCGGCGTCGGTCAGGAACCAGATCTGCGTTGGCCGGCCGCGCCCGGCGCTGCGGCTTTCCGAATCCACCAGGCCGTCCGCGTGCAGGCGCGCCATCTGCTGGCGCACCGCTTCCGCCGTGACGTCGAGCGCCTTCGCGATGACCGCGACCGACTGCGGGCCGCGTGCCTTGAGCGTCATGAGCACGCGGTCCGCAGGCTGGTGCGGCTGCCAGGAGAGGGGGTGGGACAGGTTGTCGTCGGACATGGAAGATCGGAAAGGCGCCAAGCCCCTATGGTGCCACGGATTGCGCCTCCCAGCCGCCGCCCAGCGCCTTGTAGAGGGCGACCAGGCTGGTATAGGAAGCCGTTTCGGCCACCGCCACCGCGTCCTGCGCCCGCAGCTGCGTGCGCTGCGCGTCCAGCACCGTCAGGTACGGCGCGCTGCCTTCGCGATAGCGCAGGCGCGCCAGTTCCGCGGCGCGGCCGCTATGGGCGGCCGCCTGCGCCAGGTTGCCAAGCCGCTGCTGGGTCTGGCCGTACTGCGTCAGCGCCCCCTCCAATTCCTCGACCGCCTGCAGCACGGTCTGTTCGTAACGCGCCACTTCGCCCTGCGAACGGGCCTGGGCGGCGCGCTTGCGGGCCAGCGCCGTCGGCAGGTGGAAGGCCGGCCAGTTCACGCCGGGCGCCACGCTGAAGGCGCGGCTGGACGCGCTGCCGAAATCGGCGCCGCGCAGGGCCACGAAACCAAGGAAACCGCCCAGGTCGATGCGTGGGTACAGCTCGGCGGTGGCCACGCCCACGTCGGCGTTGGCGGCCGCCATGTTGCGCTCGGCCGCCAGCACGTCGGGGCGGCGCGCCAGCAAGGCGGCGACGTCGCCGATGGGCAGGCGCGCCGCCAGCGGCGCTTGCGGCGTGGCCGCGTCCAGTTCGCCCAGTTCCGCCGGACGCAGGCCGGCCAGCACCGCCAGCCGGTACAGCGCCAGGCGCCGGGCGGTTTCCTGCAACGGTACGCTGGCCTGCACCGTTTCCAGTTCGGCGCGGGCGCTGGCCAGGTCGCCCTCGTCGCCGCGGCCGGCCGACACCATGGCCTGGATCACGCGCAGGCTGTCGCGCTGGCTCTCAAGATTGGCGCGCGCCACCGCCAGGCGTTGCTCCGCGCCGCGCAATTCGAAGTAGTTGCGCGCCACTTCGGCCGCCACCACGATGCGGGCCTGCGCCAGGTCGGCGGACTGGGCCTCGCTGCGCGCCGCGGCGCCCTCGGCCGCGCGCCGCAGGCGGCCGAACAGGTCGATCTCCCAGGTGGCGTCAAAGCCCGCGCGGTAGCTCTTGGCGAGATTGCGCTCGCCCGTCACGCCGGGATTGGCTTGCGACAGGCTGCGCTCGAAGCGGCCGCCGAGCGTCACCGTGGGGAACTGGTCGAGTTCCTTTTCGTCCAGCACCGCGCGCGATTCGGCCAGGCGGGCCTGGGCAATGCGGATGTCGTGATTGCGTTGCAGCGCCAGGGTGATCAGGCGGTCCAGTTGCGGGTCCTGCAGCTGCTTCCACCAATCCTGCTGCACCCGGTCGGTGGAGAACAGCGCCTGCTCGGGACTGGCCAGCGCCACCGGCGCGGCCTGGGGTTTCTGGTAGTCGGGACCGACGGCGCAGCCGGCGGTGGCCAGCGCGGCCAGCAGCGCCAGGGTGCCGCGACGCAGGCGTTTGGACAGGTCGGGATGTTTCATGATCGGTTCCTCAATGCGATTCGGCCGGGCGCGACGTTGCCGCCGGCAGTCCGTCCTCGGCCTGCGCCCGGGCCAATTCACGGGCGCGGGGCGTGTCGTTGGCGGCGCGGTGGTCGCGCGCCAGCACGGTGTAGACGGTGGGCAGCACGAACAGCGTGAAGAGCGTGCCGACCAGCATGCCGACCACGATCACCAGCCCCAGGCTGTAGCGACTGTGGGCGCCGGCGCCGCTGGCGAACAGTAGCGGGATCAGGCCCACCACCATGGCGGCCGTGGTCATCAGGATCGGGCGCAGGCGGATGCGGGCGGCGTGCTCCATGGCGCTGCGCCGGTCCAGGCCGTGGCTGACCTGCATCTCGTTGGCGAATTCCACCATCAGGATGCCGTGCTTGCTGATGAGACCGATCAATGTCACCAGCCCGATCTGCGTGTAGATGTTGATGGTCGCCATGCCTAGCGCGAGCGGGATCAGCGCGCCGCAGATCGACAGCGGCACGCTCACCAGGATGATGAACGGGTCGCGCAGGCTTTCGTACTGCGCCGCCAGCACCAGGTAGATGACGATGATGGCGAAGATGAAGGTGATCATCAGCGCCGAGCCCTCCTGGCTGAACTGGCGCGCATCCGACTGCCAGTCATAGCTGAAGCCGGCCGGCAGTTCCTGCGCCTGGCGCGTCAGGAACTGCACCGCGTCGCCCATGGTCACGCCCGGCATCGGGATGGCCTGGAAGGTGGCGGCGTTGAGCTGGTTGAACTGGGTCAGCTTATTGGGCTCCACGCCCATCGACACCGACACGATGTTCGACAGCGGCACCTGCGCGCCGCTGGCGCTCTTGACGTAGTACCGCGCCAGCGATTCGGGCGAGATGCGCTGCTCGCGCAGGCTTTGCGGAATCACGTCGTACGAGCGGCCGTCCATGCCGAAACGGTTGACGTAGTTCTCGCCCACCAGCACCGCCAGCGTGTCGCCCACCGCCTTCATGGTGACGCCCAGGCTGTTGGCCTTGGCGCGATCCACCTTCAATTGCACCACCGGGTTGTTGTAGTCCAGGTCGCTGTCGACCACCATGAACAGGCCGCTGGCGCGGGCCGCCTGCTTCAGGTTTTCCATGGCCTCGTACACCACCGGATAGTCGGCCGCGCTCATGATGACCATCTGCACCGGCAGGCCGCCGGTCGAACCCGGCAGCGGCGGCAACTGGAAGGCGAAGATATTGCTGCCCTCGATCTGGTTGACCATCGACTGCATGTCGGCCTGGATCTGGTCGGCCGAGCGCTTGCGCTTCTGCCAGTCGACGAAGTCGACGCCGCCGATGCTGTTGGACACGCCGTCCGAGCCATTGATGAGCCAGCGGCCCTTCTGCTCGGGCAGCGTCGCCATCACGTCGTCCCACTTCTTGCCGAACTTCTCGACGTAGTCGATGTTGGCGTGCTGCGGCGACTTGATCGCGGTGAGCACGGTGGATTGGTCCTCGACCGGCGCCAATTCGCGCTGGGCGGCGTTGTACAGGAACGGCAGGCTGGCCATCACCGCCACCGCCACCAGGCCGGTGACCCAGCGGTGGTGCAGCGACACGTCCAGCAGCCGGCCGTAGGCCTGGCCCAGGCGATTGAAGAAGTGTTCGGCGCGGCGCGCCATCCAGCCCTCGGATACGTGGCTATTGAGCAGGAACGAGCTCATCACCGGCGACAGCGTCAGCGCGATCACGCCCGACACCACCACCGCCCCCGCCAGCGTGAAGGCGAATTCCTTGAACAGCGAACCGGTCAGGCCGCCCATCAGGCCGATCGGCGCGTACACCGCCGCCAGCGTGATGGTCATGGCGATGACCGGGCCGGCCACTTCGCGCGCGCCGATCAGCGCCGCGCGCACCGGCGACTTGCCTTCCTCGATATGGCGGTGCACGTTCTCGACCACCACGATGGCGTCGTCCACCACCAGGCCGATGGCCAGCACCATGGCCAGCAGCGTCAGCAGGTTCACGCTGAAGCCGAACAGCGCCATGATGGCCGCGCCCCCCAGCATCGACAGCGGGATGGTGACCACCGGGATCAGCACCGCGCGCAGCGAGCCCAGGCACAGGAAGATCACCGCCACCACGATGACGATGGCTTCCATCAGCGTGTGCACCACGCCGTCGATCGAGGCGCTGATGAAGCGCGCCAGCTCGAACGGCACCTGCACGCTGGTGCCCGGCGGCAGGTTCTGCTTGATGTTGGGCAGCAGTTCGTTCAGGCGCTTGACGATCACCAGCGGGTTGCCGACCGGCGTGGCGTTCAGGCCGAAGTACACGGCCGGCTCGCCGTCCATCAGGCCGCTGGAATCGGTCGAGGCCGCGCCCAGCTCCACGGTCGCCACGTCGCCCAGGCGCACGATGGCGTCGCCCTCGCGCTTGACCACCATGTCGCGGAATTCGGCCACGTTGACCAGGTCGGTGTTGACCTTGATGTTGGACACCACATACAGGCCCTTGGCCTGGCCGGGCGCCGCCTGCACGTTGTTCTGGCGCAGGGCCTCGGCCAGTTCGCCGGCCGAGATGCCGCGCGCGGCCAGCCGGTCGGGATCGAGCCAGACCCGCATCGCCAGCTTCTGGCCGCCGTACAGTTCCACGCTGGCCACGCCGTCGATCGACGACAGTTGCGGCTGCACCACGCGCGACAGGTAGTCGGTCAGCGCCGGCAGCGACATGGTCGAGCTGGAAAACCCCACGTAGGCCACGGCCGTCGCCTCGCCGGCGGACTTGACCAGCACCGGGTCGTAGGCGTCCTGCGGCAGGCGGTATTTGACTTCGTTGACCTTGGCCATGACCTCGGTCATGGCCTTGTTGGAATCGGCGTTGAGCTTCATGCGCACCGTGATCACGCTGCGGCCCTGGGTCGAGGACGACGACAGGTAGTCGATGCCTTCGACGGTGGCGACCGATTGCGCGATGGGCTGGGTGACGAAGCCCTGCATCAGGTCGGGCGAGGCGCCCGGGTACTGCGTGGTGATGGTGATGGTGGTGCTTTCGGTCAGCGGGTACTGGCGGATCGGCAGGCCGCTCAGGGCGCGCAGCCCCATCAGCAGCAACAGCGTGCTGACCACCAGCGCCAGCACCGGCCGGCGCACGAACAGATCGGTGAACTTCATGATCGGCTCCGCGGGCTCAACGGGCTTGCGCCACGGATTGCGGCGCGGCGTCCAGCGCCACGGTGTCCTGGGCGCTGATCTCGACGGGCGCGCCGTTGTGCAGGCGCAACTGGCCCGAGGTCACCACCCGGTCCCCGGGTTTCACGCCCTTGGTCACCACCACCCGCCCGCGCACGCGCTCAGCGGTCTGCACGTAGGCCTGGGTCACTGTCGGCGGAGCCGACGTGTCGCCCGCCTTGGGCGGCGTCACCACATAGACCGAGTCGCCATAGGCGCTGTAGCTGATGGCGGTTTCCGGCACGGTGAGCACGCCGGGCCGCGCCGGCAGCATCACCTGTCCGTGGGCGAACATGCCGGCCGCCAGCGCGCCGTCGGCATTGGCCAGCGTGGCCTGCACCCGGACCGTGCGCGAGCCGGGATCCACCTGAGGCTCGATCGTGGTGACGGTGCCTTCGAATACCCGTCCGGCATGGGCATCCACGGTGATGCTGACCGGCTGGCCCATGCGCAGCGCGCCCAGCGCCTGTTCCGGCAAGGTGATGTTGGCGTAGACGCTGGCCGCGTCGGTCAGCGACACCAGCGGATCGCCGGCGCGCGCGAACTGGCCCAGGTGGACCCGGCGCACGCCGAGCACGCCGTCGAACGGGGCCTTGACGCGCTTTTGTTCGATCAGGGCCTGGATCCGCTTGATCTCGCCGGCGGCCTGGTCGTAGTCGGCCTGGGCCTGGTCCAGCTGTTCGCGGGTGGCGGCCTGCTGCGGCACCAGGCGGCGGGTGCGCTCCAGCAGCGCCCGGGCATTCCTGGCCTGGGCCTGCAGGCGCGCCAGTTCGCCCTGCTCGGGCGCGTCGTTCAATTGCACCAGCAGTTGGCCGGCGCGCACCCGCTCACCGGGGGTGAACAGGATCTGCGCCACCCGGCCGTCGACTTCGGCCGGCACCAGCACCTGGCGCGTCGCCTCGAGCGAGGCGATGCCGGACAGCGCCACCGGGAAATCCGCCTGCAGCACGGGGGCCACCGCGACCTTGGCCGGCGCCATGGCCCAGCCGCCCTTGTGCTGCGCCCCGCCGAATTTCCAATACAGCCCGCCGCCCGCGGCCACCGCCAGGATCAGCACCCCTGCCGTCCATGCGCCAGATTTCGCCTTCATGATTCTCTCGCTATTTATCAAAGGAATGGCTTGGATAATCCCTGAAAAATCAGACGAAGTCAAAAAACCTAAAGTAATGTTGAGGATTGAAGAATCCTATCGGCGAAAAATGCGCAAAAAAAACCGCCGGCAACGGCCGGCGGTCTGCGGGAAAAGGACGGGCGCCGGCGCGGGCCGGCGCGGATAGCCTCTAGGTACGGACCATGTGCAGGTAATGGCGATGGCGCTCGTACTGGTCGAGGATGTCGCCGATGACGGCGTCGCGGCTCCAGCCCATGATGTCGTAGTCCTGCCCGCCCTCGCGCAGGTGGACCTCGGCGCGGAAGTACTTGCGTTCCTCCTCGTCGGCGGCCTCCTCGGGCGTCAAGCTGGGCCGCACGAAGGCCTGCGGCTGCACCGAATAGAAGAAGTCCAGGTGCTCGCCGTGGTTCACTTCCAGCACCGCGCCGCCCTCGACGTCGCCTTCCTTGACCGCGACCGCGTAGCCCTGCTTGCGCAGTTCGTCGGCCACGTCCTCCAGCGCCGGCGTCACCACGTCCGCGATGAAGCGGAGCACGTGGGCGCGACGCGGCATCATGACCATGTTGCGCAGCCGCCGTTCCCACGACTGGCCGCCGCGCGCCGGACGCGACAAGGTCAACGACTGGAAGCGGATGCCGCGCTTGGTCGCATCCAGCTTGAGCGCCTTGAACAGCCCCCACAGCGAAAGCAGCAGAATCACCGAGAACGGCAAGGCGCTGGCGATGGTCGCCGTCTGCAGGGCGGTCAGGCCGTCCGCCAGCAGCAATGCAATGGCCACCGCGCCCATCAGCAACGACCAGAAGATGCGTTGCCACACCGGCGTGCGGTCGGAGCCGCCCGAGGCCAGCAGGTCAACCACCAATGCGCCGGAGTCGGCCGAGGTCACGAAGAACACGGCCACCATGGCGATCGCCACCAGCGAGACCACCCCACTCCAGGGCAATTGCTCAAAGAAGGCAAACAGGGCCAGCGAACTGTCCGCCTGCACCGTCTGGGCAAAATCCTTGACGCCATCGACCAGGATCAGGTGGATGGCGGTGTCGCCGAACACGGTCATCCAGAACAGCGTGAAGCCCGCCGGCACCAGCAGCACGCCGCTGACGAATTCGCGGATGGTGCGTCCGCGCGAAATGCGGGCGATGAACAACCCCACGAACGGCGACCACGCGATCCACCAGCCCCAGTAGAACAAGGTCCAGCCGCCGATCCAGTCGGTCGGCTCGTAGGCATAGAGATTGAAGGTCTTGTTGACGATGTCCGAGAGATAGGCGCCGGTGTTCTGCACGAAGGTCTGCAGCAGGAACACCGTGGGGCCCGCCACCAGCACGAACACCAGCAGCACCGCGGCCAGGATCAGATTGGTTTCGGACAGGATGCGGATGCCCTTGTCCAGCCCGCTGGCCACGGACAGCGTCGCCAGGCCGCATGTGACGATGATCAGGATGATCTGCGTCGGCACCCCCACCGGCACGCCGAACAGGTGGTTAAGGCCGCTGTTGATCTGCGCCACGCCCAGGCCCAGCGACGTGGCCACGCCCAGCACCGTCCCGAGGATCGCGAAGATGTCGACCGCATGCCCCACCGGCCCGTAGATACGGTTGCCGATCAGTGGATACAGCGCGGACCGCAGGGTCAGCGGCAGGCCGTGGCGATAACTGAAGAAGGCCAGTATCAGCGCCACGATGGCGTAGATCGCCCAGGCATGCAGGCCCCAGTGGAAAAAGGTGATCTTCATGGCTTCGCGCGCCGCGATGGCGTTGCCGCCCTCGCCGACCGGGGGCGCCATGAAATGCATGACCGGTTCGGCCACGCCGAAGAACATCAGGCCGATGCCCATGCCCGCCGAGAACAGCATGGCGAACCAGGTGAAATTGCGGTAGTCCGGTTCGCTGTGATCGGGGCCCAGCTTGATATCGCCGTAGCGGCTGACGGCCAGGAACACCACCGACAACAGGATGATGGCGACGACCAGGATGTAGAACCAGCTGGCGTTGCCCAGGATCCAGGCCTGGACCGCCTCGAACAGGCCCTGCGCGGCCTTGGGCGCGGAAATCGCGAAGCCCACCAGCAGCAGCGTGAATACCGCCGCCGTGAAAAACACTGGACGATTGATGGTGGATGGTCGGGTTTCTGAAGACATGCTGCCGCTCCTTTCGCCCGAGGGATGCCTGAGGCTGCGGCGCTGGCCCCCTCAGTCCAGCCGGCGCGCCGTTGTAATTACTATCACGCGAACGAGCACCCTGACAATGCCCGCGATGCGGCGATCGCCGCGGCCACGGCCCGATTGCCCGGCAATGGGGCCATGGCCGCGGGCGACAACGCTAGCCGCTGTCGCGCTCGCCGAACACCACGCGGCGGAAGAATCCCGCCAGCACCGATTCGGTGGTCTCGGCGCTGACGTTCTGCGGATCGAAGGCGAAGCTGAACTGCATGCCGTCGGAAAGCGCCAAGAGGCCGATGGCCAGTTCGCGCGCGGGCAGCGGCAGCGGCGTGCCGACGCGCTCGGAGAACTGGCGGATGTACTCGGTGGTGGCGTCGCGCAGTTCGCCCATGCAGGCGATGAAGCCGATGCGGAACTCCGGGTCGCGCGCCGCCTGCAGCTTGGCTTCCATCCACAACAGGAAGCACTCGTTGTCGCGGAAATGGTTGCTGTAGTAGTGCAGCACGCTGTCCTCCATCTGCTGGCGGGTTTCCCCGGCCTCGAAGATGGCGCGCATGTCGCTCATGACGTTTTCGTGGTCGCGCTTGAGCAGCTGCAGGAACAGTTCGGACTTGCTGGCGAAATTGGAATAGAAAGCGCCGCGGGTATAGCCGGCCAGTTCGGCGATGTCCTCGACGCTGGCGGCGACGAAACCCTTGGTCAGGAAGATCGATTGCGCGGCATCGAGCAGGCGCTGGCGCGTCTGGTCACGGCTTTGCTCTCGGGTAAGGCGGACTTTTGACATGCGCAGATTCTATCATCTGGAACGATTTCAGATTCACACTTGTATTTGAATACATAGCCGCATTAGAATCCATCCCGTATCGGATTGCCAAGGCGCCGCGCCGGCCTGTAACGGCCGGCCGCCCCGTGTCCTGTTCCCCCCTCATGCCCGCGTCGCGAGGTGTTTCGTGAATTCTCCAGGTTCTTGCGCGCCCGTCGTCGCGCGCAATCCCGCCGCCCGTGTCGCGGCGCTTTCCCGCTCTCCCCTGCGCCGCCGCCCCTGGCCCGCGCTCGCCCTGGCGCTGACGCTGGCGCTGGCCGGCTGCGGCAGCAAGGAAGCCGAGGCGCCGCCGCCGCGCCCGGTGGTGGCCATGCCGGCCAAGGCCGACGCGGCGCTGCCGGCCTGGACCCTGCCGGGTGAAGTGCAGGCGCGCTACAGCACGCCGCTGTCATTCCGCGTGGGCGGCAAGATCATCGAACGCAAGGTGCGTCTGGGCGACACGGTCAAGCCCGGCCAGGTGGTCGCCCGGCTCGATCCCGCCGACGCCACCAAGAATGCCGCCGCCGCCCGCGCCCAGTTGTCGGCCGCCCAGCACCAGTTGGACTATGCCAAGCAGCAACTGGACCGCGACCGCGCCCAGGCCCGCGAAAACCTGATCGCCGCCAACCAGCTCGAACAGACCCGCAACGCCTACGCCTCGGCGCTGGCGCAACGCGACCAGGCGGCGCAACAGGCCGCGCTGTCGGCCGACCAGCTCAACTACACCACCCTCGTGGCCGACCATGCCGGCGTCATCACCGCCGAACAGGCCGACACCGGCCAGAACGTGGCGGCCGGCCAGGCGGTCTACAACCTGGCCTGGTCGGGCGACGTCGACGCGCTCTGCGACGTGCCCGAAAGCGTGTTGGCTGGCCTGGCCATCGGCCAGCGCGCCACCGTCACCCTGGCGCCGCTGCCCGGCAAGACCTTCAGCGCCGTGCTGCGCGAGATCGCGCCGGCGGCCGATCCGCAGAGCCGCACCTACCGCGCCAAGCTGACGCTGGAGTCGCCCTCGCCCGAAGTGCGGCTGGGCATGACCGCCAACATCAGCTTCGACAACCGCCAGGCCAACGGCGCCACCACCTACACGGTGCCGGCGACCGCGCTGTTCCATGACGGCACCGAGCCCGCCGTCTGGATCGTCAAGCCGCAGGAAGACACGCTCGAGCTGCGCCGTGTGCAGGTGCTGCGCTACGACGCGCGCAGCGTCACCCTGTCGCAGGGCGTGCAGGCCGGCGAGCGCGTGGTGTGGCAAGGCGTGCACGCCGTGTCGGCCGGCGAAAAGGTCCGCGCGGTGCCGCCGCTGCACCCCGAGGACTTCGCATCATGAGCGCGCCGGTTCCCGAGAATCAGAACGCCGCGCACCGCCACGAGGAAGGCAAGTTCAACCTGTCGGCCTGGGCCCTGCGGCACCAGCCGCTGGTGATCTTCCTGATCACGCTGGTGACGCTGTTCGGCGTGCTGTCGTATTCGCGCCTGGCGCAGTCCGAAGACCCGCCCTTCACGTTCCGCGTGATGGTCATCAAGACCCTGTGGCCCGGCGCCACCTCGCAACAGGTGCAGGAACAGGTCACCGACCGCATCGCCAAGAAGCTGCAGGAAACGCCGTCCACCGACTTCCTGCGCAGCTACTCGCGCCCCGGCGAATCGCTGATCTTCTTCACCATGAAGGACTCGGCGCCGGCCAGCGAGGTGGCCAACGAGTGGTACCAGGTGCGCAAGAAAGTCGGCGACATCGGCGCGACCTTGCCGCAAGGCGTGCAGGGGCCGTTCTTCAATGACGAGTTCGGCGACGTCTACACCAACATCTACACCCTGGCCGGCGACGGCTTCTCGCCGGCACAGCTGCGCGACTACGCCGACAATCTACGCACGGTGCTGCTGCGCGTGCCGGGCGTGGCCAAGGTCGACTACTTCGGCGAACAGCCCGAGCACGTCTACATCGAGATCAGCAACACGCAGCTGACGCGGCTGGGCGTGTCGCCGCAGCAGATCGCCGAGGCCATCAACAGCCAGAACGCGGTGGCCAGCGCCGGCACCCTGACCACGGCCGACGATCGCGTGTTCGTGCGGCCCAGCGGCCAGTTCCAGGACACCCGGGCACTGGCCGAGACGCTGATCCGCGTCAACGGCAAGTCGATCCGGCTGGGCGATATCGCCACCATCCACCGCGACTACGACGATCCCCCGGCCGAGCAGATGCGCACGCGGGGCGAGCCGGTGCTGGGCATCGGCATCACCATGCAGCCGGGCCAGGACGTGGTGCACCTGGGCAAGGCCCTGGAGGCCAAGTTCGGCGAGCTCAAGGCGCGCCTGCCCGCCGGCCTGACGCTGACCGAGGTGTCGAGCATGCCCAAGGCGGTGTCGTTCTCGGTGGACGAATTCCTGCGCTCGGTGGCCGAGGCCGTGGCCATCGTGCTGATCGTGAGCCTGGTTTCGCTGGGGCTGCGCACCGGCATGGTGGTGGTGATCTCTATCCCGGTGGTGCTGGCGGTGACCGCGCTGTTCATGGACATGTTCGGCATCGGCCTGCACAAGGTCTCGCTGGGCACGCTGGTGCTGGCGCTGGGCCTGCTGGTGGACGACGCCATCATCGCGGTCGAGATGATGGCGGTGAAGCTGGAACAGGGCTGGAGTCGCGCGCGCGCCGCCGCCTTCGCCTACACCAGCACCGCTTTCCCGATGCTGACCGGCACGCTGGTGACGGTGGCCGGCTTCCTGCCGATCGCGCTGGCCAAGTCCAGCACCGGCGAATACACCCGCTCGATCTTCCAGGTGTCGGCGATCGCCCTGATCACCTCTTGGTTCGCCGCGGTGGTGCTGATCCCGCTGCTGGGCTACCGCATGCTGCCCGAGCGCAAGCGCGAGGCGCACCTGCCCGACGACCACGAGCACGACATCTACAACACCCGCTTCTACCAGCGCCTGCGCGGCTGGGTGGCGTGGTGCGTGGACCGGCGCTGGCGCGTGCTGCTGGCAACGGTGCTGGTGTTCATCCTGTCGATGGCTGGCTTCGGCCTGGTGCCGCAGCAATTCTTCCCCAGCTCGGACCGCACCGAACTGCTGGTCGACGTGCGGCTGCAGGAAGGCGCCTCGTTCGCAGCCACGCTGCGCCAGGTCGAGCGGCTTGAAAAGACACTGGACGGCCGGCCCGAGATCGCCCATTCGGTAAGCTTCGTCGGCACCGGCGCGCCGCGCTTCTACCTGCCGCTGGACCAGCAGCTGGCCACGCCCAACTTCGCCCAGATCGTCATCACCGCCAATTCGGTGGAAGACCGCGAGAAGCTGGCGCACTGGCTGGAGCCGGTGCTGCGCGACCAGTTCCCGGCGATCCGCAGCCGCCTGTCGCGGCTGGAGAACGGCCCGCCGGTGGGCTTCCAGGTGCAGTTCCGCGTGAGCGGCGACAAGATCCCCGAGGTGCGCCAGGTGGCCGAGAAGGTGGCCGCCGAAGTGCGCGCCGACAGCCGCTCTGTCAACGTGCAGTTCGACTGGGACGAACCGTCCGAGCGCTCGGTGCGCTTCGACATCGACCAGCAGAAGGCGCGCGAAGTCGGCGTAAGCTCCAACGACATCTCCAGCTTCCTGGCGATGACGCTGTCGGGCTACACCGTGACGCAATACCGCGAGCGCGACAAGCTGATCAACGTCAGCCTGCGTGCGCCCGACAGCGAGCGCATCGACCCGGGCCGCCTGGCCACGCTCGCCATGCCCACGCCCAACGGCCCGGTGCCGCTGGGCAGCCTGGGCCAGGTGCGCTACGGTTTGGAATACGGCGTGATCTGGGAACGCGACCGCCAGCCCACCATCACCGTGCAGGCCGACGTCACGGCCGGCGCCCAGGGCATCGACGTCACCCATGCCATCGACCGCAAGCTGGACGCGCTGCGCGCCGAACTGCCCGTAGGTTATCGCATCGAGGTCGGCGGCCCTGTCGAGGAAAGCGCCAAGGGCCAGTCGTCCATCAACGCGCAGATGCCCATCATGGTCGTGGCGGTGCTGACGCTGCTGATGGTGCAGTTGCAGAGCTTTGCCCGCGTGCTGATGGTGGTGCTGACGGCGCCGCTCGGCCTGATCGGCGTGGTGGCCGCGCTGCTGCTGTTCGGCAAGCCGTTCGGTTTCGTCGCCATGCTGGGCGTGATCGCGATGTTCGGCATCATCATGCGCAACTCGGTGATCCTGGTCGACCAGATCGAACAGGACATCAGCGCCGGGCACAAACGTGTCGACGCCATCGTCGGCGCCACGGTGCGGCGCTTCCGCCCCATCACCCTGACGGCCGCGGCCGCGGTGCTGGCGCTGATCCCGCTGCTGCGCAGCAACTTCTTCGGCCCCATGGCCACCGCGCTGATGGGCGGCATCACCAGCGCCACGGTGCTGACGCTGTTCTTCCTGCCCGCGCTGTACGCGGCCTGGTTCCGCGTGCGCCACGACGAGCGCGAAGAGCCCGAAGGCGTGCCGCCCGGCGCCCACGCCGGCGACAACGTAGAACGAGGAGCCTGACGATGTCCCTCCGTCTCCCGACCCCGGCCTGGCGCCTGGCCACCCTGCCGCTGTTGCTGGCGCTGGGCGCCTGCGCCTTCGCCCCCGATAGCAAGCCGCCGGCGATGGCGCAGCCGGCGCAATACGGCGTCGAAGCGCTGCCCGCCGCCGGCGCGCCGGCACAGGGCGTGGCGCAGCGTTATGCGCGCGAAGGCCGTCCGGTGCCTGAATGGTGGAAACGCTTTGGTTCGGACGCGCTCAACGCCATGGTGGAGGAAGGCCTGGCCAACAGCCCCGACCTGGCCGCGGCCGAGCGCAATCTGGCCGGCGCGCGCGAGCAGTTGCGCGGACAGGTCAATTCGTCGCTGCTGCCCTCGGTGGATGCCGGCGCCGACGTTTCGCGCAAGCGCGCGCTGACCATGCCGAACCTGCCGCAACCCACGGCGCTCTACAACGTCTTCACCGGCCAGGTCCAGGCCAAGTACGACCTCGACCTGTTCGGCGCGGCGCGCTTCGAGAACGTGTCGCGCGCGGCCCAGGTGGAACAGCAGGCCTATCAGCTCGAATCGGCGCGCCGTTCCCTGGCCGGCAACATCGTCACCGGCGCCATCACCTCGGCGTCGCTGGCCGAACGGGTGGCGTTGACCGAAAAGCAGGTGGTGCTGGCGCGCCAGGTGGCGCGCGACACCCAGCGCCGCTACGAACTGGGCTCGGCCTCGCAGAACGACGCGCTGCAGGCCGACCAGGACGCCGCCACGCTGGAAGCCTCGCTGCCGGGCCTGCGCGCGCAATGGCAGGCCACGCGCCACGCGCTGGCGGTGCTGATGGGCCGCAGCCCCGACCAGGCGCCGCCCGACCTGGCCTTCGCCATGATCGCCGTGCCCGAGGAGGTGCCGGTGCTGGTGCCGTCCGAACTGCTGGCGGCGCGGCCCGACATCCACGTCGCCGAGGCCGTGCTGCGCGCGGCGGCAGCCGACGTCGGCGTGGCCACGGCGCAGTTGTTCCCCAGCCTGTCGCTGTCGGCATCGATGGGCAAGGGCGGCTTCAGCTGGCCCACGGCGCTGTCGGGCGCGGGGTCGATCTGGGCAATCGGCGCGTCGCTGACGCAGCCGATCTTCCACGGCGGCGCGCTGCTGGCCGAACGCAGCGCCGCCAAGGAGCGCTATGAGGCGGCGGTGCTGCAATACAAGCAGACCGTGCTGACCGCCTTCCGCGACGTGGCCGACACCCTGGCGCAACTGGAGGCGGACGGTCAGGCGCTGGCCTCGGCCGAGGCGTCGCGCCGGGCCGCGGAGCAGTCGCACCGCAACACCGCCAACCGCGTGCGCCTGGGCGCGCTGGCGCCCTACACCGCGTACGCCAGCGAACAGCACTACGTCGCGGCGCGGGTGCGGGAAGTGGAATACGCCAATGCCCGCCTGACCGAGACGGCGGCGCTGTTCCAGGCGATGGGTTCGCCGGTGCGCGCGCCACAGGCGTCGGCGCAACGGGCCACCGAAGATGCGGCGGCCAATCGGCAGACACTGCAGCAACAACATCAGTAGCCCTCGCCACCCAATCCAGGCGACTCCACAGGCCCCCGACGCCGACGGCGCGGGGGCCTGTTCCTTGATGCTGGCCGCCAGCGCCAGGGATTCGATGCGCCGCGCCGCGACGAGTCGCGCCCAGCCTTGCCAGACCGCTATCTCCGGGCAAACCCTCGGTAATATTGGCGCCAAAATAAGCTAATATTTTTGCAACATTCTCCCCTTCCCCGACCTCACGGCGCCTCGCGCCGCTATCCGTTCATGACCCAGATCACCCAATTCCCGTTCGTATCGGTATCCGGTACTCCCGAGGCCCGCGGCCGCGCCTATGGCCAGCAGGCTGCCGACCGCGTGCGCAAGAGCGCCGCCATGTACGGCCAGACGCTGGTCGACCTGGGCTACGACGCCATGGCGCGCACCCGCCTCATCGAGAGCTTCGCCCGCGAGATCGAGAACTTCGCGCCGCACTACCTCGAGGAAATGCGCGGCATCGCCGCCGGCGCCAACGTGCCGTTCGAAGACATCGTGATGGTCAACGCCCGCACCGAAGTCATCGCCAAGGCCCGCGCCGAAAAGAAGAAGGCCGCTGAACTCGAACCCGGCGACGGCTGCACCGGCGCCCTGATCCTGCCGACCCGCTCGGCCAACGGCCGCCTGATCCATGGCCAGAACTGGGACTGGCGCGCCGAATGCGCCGAAACCGCCATCGTGCTGCGCGTGCGCAACGACAACGGCCCCGACATCCTGACCTTCGTCGAGGCCGGCGGACTGGCCCGCAGCGGCCTGAACAGCGCCGGCGTGTCGATCACCGCCAACTACCTGGAATCCGACCGCGACTTCCGCCAGTTGGGCGTGCCGCTGTCGCTGATCCGCCGCAAGGTGCTGGAACAGGAGCACTTCGCGCTGGCCATCAAGGCCGTCAGCACCACCCCGAAGTCGTGCTCCAACAACATCATGATCGGCATGGCCGCGGGCTTCGGCGTGGACTACGAATGCACCACCGATGAAGCCTTCCCGATCTACCCGGGCGCCGATGACCTGATCGTGCACGCCAACCATTGGGTCAGCGAAGTCGCCCTGGGCAAGCTGCGCGACACCGGCCGCGCCAGCACTCCGGAAAGCGCCTACCGCGACTGGCGCGTACGCCGCCTGCTGAACGAAAAGGACAAGCTGACGCGCGCAGACCTCAAGCGCGCGCTGTTCGACGACTTCGGCACGCCCTACTCGGTCTGCCGCCCGCCGCGCCCCGGCAGCCACGACAACCTGTCGGCCACGGTGGCCATGGTCGTCATGGAGCCGGCCGCCGGCCTGATGGAAGTGGCGCCGCTGCCGGCGCTGAATCGCACCTTCACCCGCTACAGCCTGGACGCCGAGCCGGAACTGCTGGCCGCGGCCTGAACGCTCCCGGCCCCTTGAACCGTTGGCGGCGGCCGGCCTGCCCGGCCGCCCATGCACCCCGTGGAAACGCATCGATGAAAACCAAACTCCTGAATACCGCGGTTGCCCTGGCGCTGGGCGCGCTGGCCGGGACCGCCTGCGCCCAGGCGCCGGCGCCGCTGCGCATCTCGTTCACCGCCGACATCCGCTCGACCGAGCCGGGCGTGAACCGCGACAGCAACAGCGACGCGGTGGTGCTGCACATCGTCGAGGGCCTTGTGGCCTACGGCGAGGATGCCGAAGTGCGCCCGCTGCTGGCCGAATCCATCGACATCAGCCCCGACGGCAAGACCTACACCTTCAAGCTGCGCCAGGGCGTCAAGTTCCACAACGGCGCGCCGCTGACCTCGGCCGACGTGCTCTGGACCTGGCAGCACTACACCGCCGCCAACGGCGGCTGGCGCTGCGCCAGCGAATTCGATGGCCGCGGCACCGTCAAGGTCACCGGCGTCGAGGCGCCCGACGCCCAGACCGTGGTCTACCACCTGGAAAAACCCAGCAGCCTGTTCCTGGCCTCGCTGGCGCGCGCCGACTGTGGCGGCACCGGCATCCTGCAGAAAGCCTCGGTCAAGGCCGACGGCACCTGGGACAAGCCCATCGGCACCGGCCCCTTCGTCTTCGCCGAATGGAAGCGCGGGGAATATGTGCGCCTGACCCGGTTCGCCGACTACGCCAACCGCGACGGCAGGCGCGACGGCTACACCGGTTCCAAGCGCCCCCTGGTCGATGAAGTGCGCTTCGTCATCGTGCCCGACGACTCCACCGCCAAGGCCGCCCTGCAACGCGGCAACATCGACATCATCGAGGACGTTTCCAACAACGACGTGCCGGTGCTGCAAGGCACCCCCAACGTCAAGGTCGCCTACGCGCCCGTCATGAGCATGACCGCGTTGCTGCTGCAGACCCGGGACCCGCTGCTGTCCAATCCCAAGATCCGCCAGGCCCTGGCCCACGCCATCGACTACGACCAGTTGGCCGCCGCCGTCACCGAAGGCCTGGCCAAGCCCAACAACTCCATCGTCCCGCTGGTCTCGCCGTACAACGATGCGACGCAGAAGGAAGGCTGGAAATACGACCCCGCGCTGTCCCGGAAGCTGCTCAATGAAGCCGGCTACAAGGGCCAGGAGATCGAACTGATCACCACCAAGCGCTATCCCCAGTCGTACAACTCCGCCGTCATCATCCAGGCCATGCTGCAGGCCGTCGGCATCAACGCCAAGCTGTCCGTATCCGAATGGGCCACCCAGCTCGACCGCTACAACGCCGGCACCTACCAGATGATGACCTTCCCGTACTCCGCCCGCCTGGACGCGGCGCTGAACTACGAAATGGTCACCGGCGACAAGGCCAGGCAACCTCGCAAGGTCTGGGACAACCCCGACGCCCAGAAGCTCCTGGACGCCGCCTCGGTCGACACCGACCACGCCAAGCGCCAGGCCGCCTTCGACCAGCTGCACAAGCTGTTCCTGGCCGACGTCCCCAGCATCCCGCTCTACAACGGCCTGGACATCGGCGCCTTCCGCAGCGATATCAAGGGCTACACCCCCTGGGCCGTCAAGAAGCCGCGCGCCTGGGAAGTGGAACGCGTGGCGAAGTAGCCCGCGCAACGCCAAGCAAAGAGGCCGCGAAAAGCGGCCTCTTTGCATTGCAAATAAACAGCGGCAGCGGCAACCGCAACCCACGCGCAGCGCCAACCCCAACCGCAAGACACCACGTAAGCTCAAAAAGGCCGCCCGCGCGGCCGCCTTTGCGCGGGCCCCGCAAGACTCGCCCCCACCCTCCGTTGCATCCAGGTACCCCAAGCAAAAAAACCGCCCCGGCAACCGTCAAGCTTCAACGGTCGAGTCCGGGGCGGCGTTGGCCTGGCGTGCGCGGGGCGTGTAGATGCGCCCGAGGGAATCTGAAGGAACAGCCGAAGGCTGTGACGAAGATGACAACGGGGCAGTCCGGAGCGAACGCTCCGGACCGCAATCGTAGCCCCGCGCACGCCAGGCCAACGCCGCCCCGGACGGCCCCAGAAAAAAGCCCCCCGAAAAAAGCGACTTACTTGCCAACGATCTTAGTCTCCCAGGCCCGCGGCTTCCCCTCCCAAACCGAAAACCCCTGCACCCGCTTGTTGGTCGCCCAAGCATCCGCCCCGTTATAAAGCACCAACAGAGGCGTCTGCTCCAGCATCAACGCATGCAGCTGGTCAAACAACTTCTGCCGCTTCGCCGGATCCGACTCCAGGAAGCTCTCGTCGATCAGCTTCTGCGCCGCTGGATCATCCCAGACCTTGCGCGGCTGCTTGCTCTTGTCGCCCGCGAATTGCTCGAAGCTCAGCGCCGGGTCGATCCGCGACGAGAACGTGAACGAACTGATCTGGTACTTGCCCGTGTTGTAGCGGTCCAGCTGCGTGGCCCATTCCAGCACCTCGATCTTGGCATTGATGCCCACCGCCTGCATCATCGCCTGCGCGATCACCGCCACCTGGTAGCTCGGCACGTGCGCGCGCTTGTTGGCGTAGATCACGATCGGCTCGCCCTTGTATCCCGCCTCCTTGAGCAATTGCTGCGCGCGCGCCGGATCGTATTTGTAGGTGCGCTTCTCGGCTTCCTGGTAATAGGCCGAGCCGGCATACACCGCCGAATTGTTCAGCTGCCCCAGCCCTTCGGAAGCCGCCGCCACCACCTGCGGAATGTCCAGCGCCGCCGCGATCGCCTGGCGCAGCTTGACGTTCTTGAGCACCGGATCCTGCGTCTGGAACAGCAGCGTGTGCTTGGTCGCGTCGTGCGGGCTCATCACCGACACCGCCGCGTTGTTCTTCAGCTCGGCCACGTCGGTAATGGTGATCTGGCTGGCGTCGATCGCGCCCGACACCAGGCCGGCCTTGGCCGTCGACGGGTCCGGCACCACCAGGAAGCGCACCTCGTCGGCCAGCGGACGCTTGGCGCCGACGTAGCCGTCCGGCTTGTCGCCGGCGCCGGGCGACACGTAATCCTTGAACGCCGTCAACAACACGTACTCGCCGCGCTTCCATTCCTTGAACTGGTACGGACCGGTGCCGACCGGCTGCTTCCACGAGCCATCGGCGTTGACCGAATCCTTGCTCAAGATAGCCGTCATGCCGCAATCGGTCCGCGCCAGCGAATCCAGAAACACCGCCGACTTGCGGTCGATCTTCATGACCACCGTCTGCGCGTCCGGCGCCGACACGTCCGTCACCTTCAGTCCGTTGCGGCCGTCGAAGTCGCTGCGGCAGCGCCAGTCCGTCTTCGGATCCATGTAGCGCTGCCAGCTCCACAGCACGTCGGCCGACGTCAGCGGCGCGCCGTTGTGGAACTTGACGCCGTCGCGCAACTTGAAGGTGTAGGTCAGGCCGTCTTCGGACAGGTCGACCGACTTGGCCAGCAGCGGCGCCACCGTGCCATTCTCCCGGTAGCCAACCAGGCCCTCCACCATGTTCAGCACCACGCCGTCGGTGGTGTTGTCGCGGTTCACGCCCGGATTGGTCGAGCGGATGTCGGCCGGCTGGGCAATGGTCAGGGTAGCGGCCTGGGCCGCGCCCGCGGCGGCCAGGGCCAGGCTGAGCGCGAGCGCGCGGGAAACAGGATGGTGGTGCATTGCAGGAACTCCCCCGGGGGCATGCGACGCCGGATTCATAACTATATTGGCGCCAAAATAGCTGCCCATTATGAAGGCTTGCGCCGGTCGCGGTATCCGGGGTATCCCTGAAAGCGCCCCGAAAACGAGCGCGGCGGCCTCCTTTGCAGGAAGGCCGCCGCGCGTGCCGGGCGCTGTCGGGTCAGGAAATGTCCTGGCCGACGTGCTGGGCGATGATTTTCTGCAGACGTTTGACGTCGCGCGCTTCCAGCGCCTCGACCATGTCGAAATGCTCGCGCGCCGAGATCTCGATGCGCGACCGCGTCACCCATTCCTTGGCCGGCGCCGCCGGGCCGCGCGCCCGGGTTTCCTGGATCAGGGCGGCCAGCTCACGGTTGGAACACATGTCGTACATGCCGGCATGGAAGGCCAGGTTGACCTCGTACTGTTCCAGCAGCGTGCCGTCCTGCAACAGCTTGGCGAAGCGCTCGGCCAGCGCGCGCAGGGCGCGCACCTTGGCGGCGGTGACATTCGGCATCAGGTCCGCCGCCGCGCCAGTTTCCAGCAGCACCCGGATATCGCGGATCTGCAGGTGCTGGTCCGGGTCCATCGTATAGACGTGATAGCCCCGGTTGGGGATGTGCGCGATCAGCCGCTTGGCCGTCAATTGGTCAAGCGCCCGCCGCACGTCCAGGCGCTTGGCGCCGTAGCGTTCCTGCAGGTCGATCTGTTTCAGCCATGCGCCAGGGCCGTATACCCCCGATTGAATATCCAGGGCAATACGGTCAACCAGGCCCGGCTGTGTCGCCGCCGCTTTCGGCATGGACCACTCCCGTGAATCTAATCCAAACCGCGTATTTTATGCGTAAGTCCGCGCCGCAACGGTAAGCCCGCGCGGCGCGGCCCCGTCCCGTCAGGCCATGGCCCGCGAGGGCTCCGGCTGGTCCAGGCGCCAGCGCAGGCGCACGCCGCCGGTTTCGGTCGATTCCAGGGCCGGAATCGCCGACAGCAGGCTGCGGGTGTATTCCTCGCGCGGCCGGTCGAACACCGTGTCGCGCGAGCCTTGTTCCACGATGCCGCCGTCGCGCATCACCACCACCCGGTCGGCCACCTGCTCCACCACGCCCAGGTCGTGGCTGATGAACAGGCACGAAAAGCCGTGGCGTTCCTGCAGGTCGGCGAACAGGTCCAGCACCTGCGCCCGCACCGTCACGTCCAGCGCCGACACCGGCTCGTCGGCAATCACGAAGGACGGCCGCCGCACCACCGCCCGGGCGATGGCCACGCGCTGGCGCTGGCCGCCGGACAGTTCGTGCGGAAAGCGCTTGGCGTATTCCGAACCCAGGCCGACTTCGGCCAACACCTCGTCGACGCGACGGCGCTTGTCGGCCGCCGGCATGTCGACCAGCATACGCAGGCCTTCGCCCACCAGTTGGCCGATGGTCATGCGCGGGTCGAGCGACGAGTATGGGTCCTGGAACACCATCTGGCAGTTCAGGCGGTAGTCGCGCCAGGCCGGCGAGCGGCGGCTGACCGGCTGGTCGCGGAACAGGATCTGGCCTGATGTCGGCGCCAGCAGGCCGGCGATGGCGCGGCCCAGCGTGGTCTTGCCGGAACCCGAGCCGCCCACCACCGCCACCACTTCGCGCGGCTTGACGTGCAGGTCGATGCCGTTGAGCGCGCGCTTGGCGCCGGTGCGCGAGAACAGGCGCTGGTGGCCGGCGTAGTCCACCACCAGGTTCCGGACCTCGACAATGGGCGCTTCCTGGATCGGCGCGCGCGCCGGCAGGCGGCGCGGCATGGCGTCCAGCAGCTTGCGGGTGTAGGGATGTTGCGGCCGTTCGAGGATGCCGGCGGTGGTGCCGGTTTCCAGCACCTTGCCGTGCTGCATCACCACCATGCGCTCGGTGTAGCGCGCCACCATCGGCAGGTCGTGGCTGATCATCAGCACGGCTGTGTTGTGCTCGCGCGTCAGGTCGACCATCAGTTCCAGCACGTCGCGCTGCACCACCGCGTCGAGCGCGGTGGTGGGCTCGTCGGCGATCAGCAGCGCCGGCTCGAGCAGCATCACCGAGGCCAGCATCATGCGCTGGCGCATGCCGCCCGAGAACTCGTGCGGCCAGGCCTCGACGGCGGCCTTCGGGTCGCGGATGCCGACGCGGCGCAGCATCTCCAGGATGCGTTCACGGCGCTGCGCGGTCGACAGGTCGCGGCGATGCAGCTTGAGGCCCTCGTCCAGCTGGCGCCCGATGGGCATGGACGGGTTGAGCGAGGTCATGGGTTCCTGGAACACCATGCCGATGCGCGCGCCGCGCAGCTTGCGCAGCGCGGCCGGGCGGGCCTGGGTGACTTCCACGCCTTCGAAGCGGATCGAGCCGCCGGCCACCACCAGCGGCGGCGGCGTCAGGCCCATGATGGCGCGCGCCGCCTGGGTCTTGCCGCTGCCGGACTCGCCGACGATGCCGACCATTTCGCCCGGCGCCACCTCGAAGGACACGCCGCTGACGATTTCGCGGCCGCCGCGGCCGACGGTCAGGGACAGATTCGATACGGTTACCAGTGCGCTCATTGCACGCCCCTCATGCGGGGATCGAGACGGTCACGCACCGCATCGCCCAGCAGGTTGATCCCGAGCAGCGCGAGCGCGATGGCCAGGCCGGGAAGAATGGAAAGGTACGACGCCTGCGCCATGAACGGCCGGGCGGCGGCCAGCATGTTGCCCCAGGTGGGCGCCGGAGGCGGCACGCCCAGGCCCAGGAACGACAGCGCGCTTTCCGCCAGGATCACCCAGCCGAACATCGAGGTCGCCAGCACCGTCAACGGCGCGACGCAGTTGGGCAGCACGTGGCGCACCATGGTGTAGATCTCGGAGTTGCCCAGCACGCGCGAGGATTCGATGAACTCCTTCTCGCGCAGCGACAGCACCGTGCCGCGCACGATGCGCGTCACCGACGGCGTATAGGCCAGGCCCAGCGCCAGGATGATGCCGTACTTGTTGGCGCCGACCACGGCCAGCAGGCCCAGCGCCAGCAGCAGGCCGGGAAAGGCCAGCAGGGCGTTGTTGAAGGCCATGATGATGCGGTCGGTCCAGCCGCGCACGAAGCCGGTCAAGGTGCCGATAATGGTACCGGCGATGATGGCGAAGCCCACCGTCAGCAGGCTGATCCAGACGCTGCTGGAGGCGCCGGCCAGCAGGCGCGACAGCTCGTCGCGGCCGAACTCGTCGGTGCCCAGCAGGAAGTCGCCGCCGGGCGGCTTGAGCCGCGCCACGAAGTTGATCTTGAGCGGGTCGTGCGGCGTCCAGAAGGCGCCCATGATGGCCGCGACGAGCATCGCCGCCACGATCACGCCGCCTATCAGCGCGTTAGCTGCAATTCGCTTTTTCATTCGGCGGTCACTCTCGGGTCGAAGATGGGATAGCAGAGGTCGATCAGCAGGTTGACGATCACGTAGATCACGCCGACGAACAGCAGGCAGCCCTGGATCACGGGATAGTCGCGGGCGAAGATCGAATCCACCAGCAGCCGGCCCAGGCCGGGAATGGTGAATACGGTTTCGACCACGGCGATACCGCCGAGCAGGTTGCCCAGCACCAGGCCGATCAGGGTCCAGGTGGGACCGAAGGCGTTGCGGAAGGCGTGGCGCATCAGCACCGCGGATTCCGACAGGCCCTTGGCGCGGGCGTGGGTGATGTAGTCCAGGCGCAGCACTTCCAGCGTGCTGGCGCGCGCCATGCGCATCAGCACGCCGATCTCGTGCAGGAACAGCGTCAGGATCGGCATGGCCAGGTACAGCAGGCCGGCCTTCCAGTCTTCGCCGATCGACACGTAGCCCACCACCGGCAGCCATTGCAGTTTCAAGCCAAAGAAGATCAGCAGCAGCAGCCCGAGCCAGAAGGTGGGAATGGACACCAGCAGCGTGGCGGCGCCGACCAGAATCAGGTCGGGCGCCTTGTTCTGCTTCCAGGCGGCGATCATGCCGGCGGGCACGGCCACCAGGGCGGCGAACAGCACGGCAACCAGCACCACGCGGCCGCTGATCAGGAAGCGGTCCCACACCAGCGGCAGCACGGGTTGGCCGGTGTTGATGGACGAACCCAGGTCGCCATGCAACATGTTGCCGAACCAGATGCCGAACTGGGTCGGCCAGGTCTGGTCCAGGCCCAGCCGCGCGCGCAGGTCGGCCAGGGCCGCCGGCGTGGCCAGGTCGCCCAGCAGCAGCTGCGCGGGGTCGCCGGGAATCAGGCGGATCATGACGAACACCGCCACCGCCACGATCAGCAGTGTCGGAATGGCCATGACGATACGGGATAGCGCGAAACGCAACATGGCCCTCTCCTATCGCGGCCGACAGGCGCTGACGCGCCGGCGGCCGGTCTGGTTGTCGACGTTATTCATTGCGCAGCTTGCGCAGTTCGGCGGCCAGGAAGTCCTGCACCTGGCCGACGCACTTCAGGCCGTCGTGCGGCACGTTGTCGACCACGTCCAGCACGGCCTTGACGCCGGCGGCCTCGAACGAGCGGCGCAGCGATTCCAGGCGCTCGGGACGGGTGGCGCCAGCGGAGTTGGCGCCGGGCATGAAGAACTTGCCGCCTTCGCGGTGGGTGATCTCCCAGGTCTCCAGGTCGGCCTTGCCGACGATCATGTGCACCGCGACCTGGCGCAGGGCGTCGATGTCGACGCCCTTGCCGAAGCGGGCCTCGGCGTCGCGCACGCCGACCCACCAGTCCTGGGCGGGATCGAGCAGCGTGACCGAGCCGGGCGCGCCGATCGACACGGCCCACAGGGTTTCGGGATGCAGCAGGGCGTAGCGGTTGACGAACTGGCCGCCGCCCGAATAGCCGAACAGGGCGAAGCGGGTGAAGTCGCGGCCGAATTTCTCGCCGACTTCGGCGACCATGCCTTGCAGGATGTGGTCGTAGCGGATGTCGCCCTCACGCAGTTGCTTGAAGCCGTCGCGGTTGCCGTCGCCGAGCGGGCTGACGGGAAACAGCGGGCACAGCACGATGCAGTCGTTCCAGCGGGCGAATTCGGCGAAGGCGTCGCGGTATTCGACGAAGGCGCGGCCGGTGCCGTGCATGATCACGACCAGCTCCATGGGGTGCTTGGCCTGGTCGATATGCGGGGGGACGTACATGCAGTACGAGAAGCGCGGGTCGGTGCGCGAGGCGAAGACGGTGCTGTGGCCGAGGTCGTAGATGGCGCGGGCGCGGGCGGCGTCGGGGGCCAGGGCGGGTGCTGCGGTGGACTGCATGGTTTCCTCGATTCCCGGGCGGGGGTGTGCCGGGGGGGTGTTGCGGGCGGGGATGGTTGACTAAATTGGCGCCAATTTTAGGAACCAGGTGTGGGTGGGGGCAAGCGGGGGGAATCCCTAACGGGTGGTTCGTGACGTTGCCCCGGGGGGATGGGTCGGGCGGCTCGGGCTGTGGTTCTTTTGACGCGTGGTGGCCGGGCCGGGCGCAGGGCGGGGCTACGATTGCGGTCCGGAGCCTTCGCTCCGGACTGCCCCTTCGTCATCTTCGTCGCAGCCTTCGGCTGCTCCTTCAGATTCCCTCGGGCGCATCTACACGCCCCGCCCTCCGCCCGGCCCGGCCACCACGCTGCGTCAGTGTCAAGCGAAGCGCCGCTGGGGAGTCTTGCGTGCTTGGGCTTCGCGGCGACGCTGGTTTGTTCGATGGAAGATCTTGCGGGGTCGCCCAAGGCGGCCGCGCGGGCGGCCTTTTTGGGCGTTCAGTGGTGCGGCGTCGACGTCCGGGTTTGCGGAGATGACGTAGGCGTCGTCAACAGGAAGGGCACAGACAAGAGCGGCGATTTTGCGCTCTGGGAGGGACGGTCGCAAAGAGGGGCGGCGGGGCTCAATCGAGCTTGTAGCTTTTCAGGTGGATGCTGGTTTCCGTAGCGGAGATGGCCTTGATGAGGCGGACGCGATCCAGGACGCGGGACATTTCCTCGATGTTGGCGACGCGTAGCTCGGCCAGCAGGTCCCAGCGGCCGTTGGTGTCGTGCAGGGCGACGACGGCGGGATCGCCCAGGAGGATGCTGACGACGCGGCGGGTTTCGTTGCCGTCGACGGCGATGTTCATCCAGGCGCCGATCTGGTCGGGTTGGGATTCGGGGCGCAGCCGGACGGTGTAGCCCACGATGATGCCCTCGTCTTCCATGCGGGCGATGCGGTTGTTGACGGTGCCCCTTGATACGTCGAGCTTCTTGGCCAGGGTCGCGACGGTTGCGCGAGCGTCGGCGCGCAACAGACCCAGCAATTGCTGATCGAGTGTGTCCATGATTGTTCCAGCCTGAAAATTGGCGCCAATTTCACATCTTATACGGATTCGATGCGGCGCTGGCGCGCGCTGTCCGGCACGCGGGCCTGGCGGGCCATGGCGTGTTTTTGCCACGGCCCCAATTTACCCCGTTTGGATTGGCGCCAATTTTTGATATATTTCGGGCCGGTCCGACAGCGCCCTACTCGGCTCATGCATCCACCTTGGCTGACGTCCGTGCCGGACTCGTAAAGATTCTCAATGTGATTGACGCTCGTATTAATGACGAGCGCCCTTCCCCGCTTCCTGGACTTCCGATGCCGATTCCTTTTCCCCCGCGACGCCTGGCGCTCGCGCTGGCCATGCTGACGCTGGCCGCCCACAGCCAGGCGCAGACCGCGGCAGACGCCGCGCCCGCCGACAACACCCTGGGCGCGATCAGCGTCGTGGGCGACTGGCTGGACAACCCCAATGAAGAAAAGGTGCTTGAACACGGCGGCGCGCGCACGATCATCGAGCGTTCGTCGTTCCAGGATACCGGCGCGACCAATGTGCGCGACGTCTTGCGCCGCGTGCCGGGCGTGCAGGTGCAGGAAAGCAATGGCACGGGCGGCAGCGATGTGTCGCTGAACGTGGGCGTGCGCGGGCTGACCTCGCGCCTGTCGCCGCGCTCGACCATTCTGATGGACGGCATTCCGCTGGCGGTGGCGCCCTATGGCCAGCCGCAGTTGTCGATGGCGCCCGTGTCGCTGGGCAACCTGTCGGCGGTGGACGTGGTGCGCGGCGCCGGCTCGGTGCGCTATGGCCCGCAGAACGTGGGCGGCATCATCAACTTCGTGACGCGCGCGATTCCGCGGGACTTCACCGCCGACGCCACGGTCGAGACCGACATGTACAGCCACGGCGGTGTGAAGACCTCGCCCAGCGCGTTCATCGGCGGCACCAATGAGCGGGGCCTGGGCGGCGCCCTGCTGTATTCAGGCACGCACGGCAACGGCTTTCGTGAAAGCAACGACCGCGTGGACATCGATGACGTGATGCTCAAGGGCACCTATCGCATCGGCGCCGACGACAGCGTGTCGGCCGCGCTGCATCACTACGAAGGCCGCGCCGGCATGCCCGGCGGGTTGACCACCAGGCAGTATTCCGAGGACCCCTTCCAGTCGACGCGGCCGTATGACAGTTTCACCGGCCGCCGCACCGACGCCTCGTTCCGCTACAACCACGACGACGGCATCAATAAGTTCGAGCTGCTGACGTACTACACCGACAGCTTCCGCGGCAGCAGCATCGAAACGGAGGGCACCGGCGCCAACGCCGGCAAGCGCCGCCTGACGTTCAACCCGCGCAACTATCACACCTTCGCGATCGAGCCGCGCTATTCGCGCCTGTTCCGCGGCGCCGACGTGACACAGGAAATCAGCGTGGGCTACCGCTACCTGAAGGAAGCCAGCGACGAGCGCGCCTCGCGCACCGCGTTCTACGTGCCGGACAGCGGCTTCGACGCGCCCAACGCGCCCAATCCGCAGTACCAGTACCGCACCGGCGGCACCACGGCGCATGCGGTCTACATCGATGACACCATCAACGTGGGCAACTGGACCATCACGCCGGGCCTGCGCTATGAATTCATCGACTCGTTCCTGAACGACAAGTCCAATCCCGCGGCCAGGACCCATACCAGCATCAAGTCCGAAGAACCCCTGCCGTCGCTGTCGGTGGTCTATCACGTCAGCGAGCAATGGAGCGTGTTCGCCAACGCCGGCCAGTCATTCGGCCCGCTGCAGTACTTCCAGATCGCCTCGACCACCAACGGCCTGCATCCGGAGAAGGCCACCACCTATGAAGTGGGCACGCATTTCAATGGCGGCGGCTGGAAGGGCGAACTGACGCTGTTCAACATCGACTTCGACGACGAACTGCAATTGCGCGGCGGCACCAACGGCGGTTCGGACGCCTGGACCAACCTGGGCGCCACCCGCCACCGTGGCCTGGAAACCGGGCTGTCGTACGACCTGGGCGAACTGTCGGCGGCGCTGTCGGGCCTGTCGCTGTACGGCACCTATACCTACACCCAGGCCACCTACAAAGCCGGCGTGTTCGAGGGCCGCGACCTGCCCTTCTATTCGCGCAACGTGGCCTCGCTGGGCGCGCGCTACACGCGCAACCAGTGGACCTTCAATGTCGACACCTTCCTGCAGTCCAAGCAGCGGTCGCCCGGCGCGCCCGACCCTGGCGCCCGCTACCAGACCGAGGAAAGCGCCAACGGCGCCTACGGCGACATCCCGGGCTACGGCACGGTGCACGTGCGCGCCGCCTACGACTTCGGCAAGCAGATGCACAACCTGAACATCGCGCTGGGCGTGAAGAACCTGTTCGACAAGCGCTACTTCACGCGCTCCACCGACAACAACGCGGGCAAGTACGTGGGCATGCCGCGCACGGTGTACCTGCAGGCGTCGCTGGCGTATTGATCGGGCGCCGGCGCGTGCGGCGCCGCTTCGGCGCACGCGCCGGCGGCACGGCGGGCTGAACCCGCGCGTTCATCGCGGGATCTCGGCGCCGCTATTTGCCCAACAGGCGCTTGACGCCAGCGACCACGCCCAGCGTCACCGCCCCCGCGACGATGCCGAACAGGGCGCTGAGCAAGGTCGACACCAAGGGCGGCAGCAAGCCGCCGCCGCTGGCCGCCGCGACGTGTTCGATGGCCGCGCCCAGCGGCGCGATGCCGTGCGTCAGGATGCCGCCGCCGACCATGAACATGGCGGCGGTGCCCACCACCGACAAGGTCTTCATCAGGTAGGGCGCGGCCGCCACGATGCGCTTGCCGAACCAGGCGGCCAGCGCGGCGCGGCGGGCGCTCAGGTACAGGCCCAGGTCGTCGAGCTTGACGATGCCCGCCACCAGGCCGTAGACCCCCACCGTCATGACCAGGGCGATGCCGGCCAGCACCACCGTCTGGCGCAGCAGATCGGCGCCGGCCACCGCCCCCAGGGTGATGGCGATGATCTCCGCCGACAGGATGAAGTCGGTGCGCACCGCGCCCTTGATCTTGTCGCGCTCGAACGCCACCATGTCCACCGCGGCGTTCTGCAGGGCCTCGGCGCGGGCGGCGTGATTGCCCTCGGCGGTCTCGCCGTGCGGCAGGAACTTGTGGGCCAGCTTCTCGACGCCTTCGAAGCACAGGAACAGGCCGCCGGCCATCAGCAGCGGCGTCACCGCCCAGGACGCGAAGGCGCTGATCACCAGCGCCGACGGCACCAGGATGAGCTTGTTGATGAGCGAGCCCTTCGCCACCGCCCACACCACCGGCAGTTCGCGATTGACCGGCACGCCCGAGACCTGCTGCGCATTCAGCGCCAGGTCGTCGCCCAGCACCCCGGCGGTTTTCTTGGCCGCCACCTTGGTCATGACGGAGACGTCGTCCAGGATGGTGGCGATGTCGTCGAACAATGCGAAGAAGCTGCTGCCTGCCATGGCGGATTCCGCAAAGTGGAGATGCCCGAGTGTACAGGCGTCCGCGCGCCGGGAGCGGTCTGCCGGACGTGGCCGTTTCCGCCCGTTACCTGTCCGTGCGCGCGATGGGCTCGCCGCCGGGGCGCGGGTATGCTGGCGGACCGACCGTTCGGAAAGGACCGCCATGCTCGAATTGCGCCCCAGCTGTGAACATTGTGACGCCGACCTGCCGCCGGCCTCGACCGAGGCCCGCATCTGCAGCTTTGAATGCACCTTCTGCGCGCGCTGCGCCGACGAGGTGCTCGGCAACGTCTGCCCGAATTGCGGCGGCGGCTTTGCGCCGCGGCCTGTGCGCCCCGCCACCGACCGGCGCAATGGCAATTTCCTGGGCAGGTATCCGGCGGCGGCCGAGCGCAAGCACCGGCCGGCCGACCTGGCCGCCCACGCCGCGCTGCGGCAGGCGCTGCGCGGCATCCCGCCACAGGACCGCTGAAACCGCCGGGCCCACGCGCCGCGCATCCGTCGCCGCCACGGCGGGCCAGGGAGCCGGCGCGCATGTGTCCGCGCGCCGGCCGTGCTGGCGGCGCCGACTAGCCGCGCGGGCGGACCGCCTCGGCCTCGGCGTTCTCGAACAGGATGTTGTTTTCCAGGTGGATGTGGGCCATCAGGTCCTGCTTGAACGTGCCGATGCCCAGGTACAGCGCGCGCCAGGTGTTGCAGGCGGCGCGTGGCAGCGTCAGGTCATGCGTCAGGGCCATCAGGCGCTCCAGCGCCACGCCGTGGTCATCATGCTCCATGCGCATCATGGTGATGGGCATGACCGCCATGGCGCCATGGCCGCGCGCCAGCATCGGGAACAGCACCTGTTCCTCCTTCTGCATGTGGCTTTCCAGTTCCTGGTGCATATCGCGCAGGTGATCGGCCAGTCCGGTGGGGCAGTCGGGACTGTCCGCATGCACCTGTTCCACCTTCATCGCCAGCCGGATCAATTCGGGCAACTGCTGCCGGTGCACCTCGTGATAGCGCGCCAGGATGTGATCGATCAGGTCGGCCGGGCTTGCCTGGCTCCAGTCGCGCTCGTCCGAGGCCGCGCCGGCCAGCGCCAACAGCCGCGCCTCGATCTGGCTCGCATCCAGTGACCGTTGCGCCGCGGCCTCGGCCAGGCTTTTCTTGCCGCCACAGCAAAAATCCAATTGATATTCGTGAAACACCTGGGTGGCGCCGGGAATGCTGCGGGCCAGCTGGCCCAGGGACTGTTCAACCATGCTCATCGCGTTTCTCCATGCTTCATGAGGGTGCCTGATCAGTAGCGAGATCCGTGCCAGGAAAAACTTGCGCCAAATCAATGATTTGAAAATTAAAGGGTAAAAACCACCCGGCGCGCTTGCGGTATTTATCACCCCCAAGGGTACGATTGACCCATGCAGAACCTGTTGCTTACCGACTTGGTCGTGGACCTGCCGGCCGCCGTCCGCCTGCAGCGGCTGACGGCCGGCCTGCGCGCCCATTTCCGCTGTGGCGCGGTCGCCCTGTTGCAACTGGAGGCCGACCACCTGCGGCCGGTCGCCGTCGATGGCCTGACCCAGGATGCGCTGGGCCGCCGCTTCGCGGTCCAGCAGCACCCGCGGCTGGCCGCCATCCTGGCGCGCCGCGGCGTCACCTGTTTCCATCACGACAGCACCCTGCCCGATCCCTACGACGGGCTGATCAACGGCATGGCCGGCGAACCGCTGCCGGTGCACGACTGCATGGGCACCAGCCTGCATATCGAAGGCCAGCCCTGGGGCGTACTGACGCTGGACGCGCTGGAGGTCGGCACCTTCGACGCCGAGGCGCAATCGGATCTGCGCGACATGATCGTGCTGGTCGAGGCCGCCCTGCGCGTGACGCGCCTGGAGGCCGAAACCCGCGCGCTGCGCGTGGCCCGCGGCGCGCTGCCGGCCGACAGCGCGCTGGCCGATGACAGCGAGATCCTCGGGCAGAGCGAGGCCATCGCCCGCCTGCTGCACGAGATCGAGGTGGTGGCGGACTCCGAACTGCCCATCCTGCTGCTGGGCGAAACCGGCGTCGGCAAGGAGTTGTTCGCGCATCGCGTGCATCGCCAATCGCGCCGCCGCGGCAAGCCGCTGGTGCACGTGAACTGTGCCGCCCTGCCCGAATCGCTGGCCGAAAGCGAACTGTTCGGCCATGCCAAGGGCGCATTCTCGGGAGCGCTGACCGAGCGGCCGGGCCGTTTTGAAGCCGCCAACGGCGGCACGCTGTTCCTGGACGAGGTCGGCGAATTGCCGCTGGCGGTGCAGGCCAAGCTGCTGCGCACTCTGCAGAACGGCGAAATCCAGCGGCTGGGCGACGACCGCCCGCGCACGGTCGACGTGCGCATCGTCGCGGCCACCAACCGCGACCTGCGCGATCGCGTGCGCCAGGGTGATTTCCGCGCCGACCTGTATCACCGGCTCTCGGTCTATCCGGTGCCGATCCCGCCGCTGCGCGAGCGCGGCCGCGACGTGCTGCTGCTGGCCGGCCGCTACCTGGAACTGAACCGCGCGCGGCTGGGGCTGCGCAGCCTGCGCCTGTCGCCCGAGGCCGAGGAGATGCTCAGCCGCTACCGCTGGCCCGGCAACGTGCGCGAACTGGAACATGTCATCAGCCGCGCCGCCATCAAGGCCGTGAGCCACGGCGCCCATCGCAACGAAATCGTCACGCTGGGCCCCGGCCTGCTGGACCTGGACGATGTCGCCATGCCCGTGCCCCCGCCCGAAGCGCCCGCCTTGCCGGCCGGCGCCGCCCAGACCCTGCGGGCCGCGGTCGACGCCTGCCAGCGCCAGGCGATCCGGCGCGCGCTGGACGCGCACCAGGGCAGTTGGGCCGGCGCCGCGCGGGCGCTCGACATCGATTCCAGCAACCTGCACAAGCTGGCGCGCCGTCTCGGCCTGAAGGACTGAGCCTGCTAGCCAGCTAGGAGCGCGGCATGCGCTCCAGGCAGGCGTTCACCACCGTCATCACCGGTCCGCCGCGCAACTCGGCCTCGGCATGGGCCGCCCCCGAAGCCAGCAACTGGTCATAACGCAGGAAATCCTCCAATGGCACTTTCGCCTGCAGTCCGTCCAGCACGCATTGGCAATAGTCCTTGGCCTTGGCGTCGACGTCGCGCGCGGCGGCCGGCGCCTTGGCCTTGAAGCCCTGCATGCAGGAGTTGTAGGTGGTGCGTTGCACCTCGGGCGGGTACTCCGTCTTTTTGTTGCAGCCAGCCAGCAGGGCCAAGGCCATGGCACCGGCGCCCAGGGCGCGGCAGGAGCGGTTCGGCATGGTATTCCTCGGATCGGGAGGGAATGGGAAACGCCGATTTTGGCACGGCGCGGCATGGCCGCATGCGCGGGCCGGGCCGGCGCGTCAGGAGGCCTGGGGCGCGACTGGCATCCGCAGCGTGAAGACAGTGCGATCCTCGCCCGACCTGACGTCGATGACGCCTTGATGGGCCGTGGCGATGCACCGGCATATATACAGGCCCAGGCCGATTCCCGCCGCCATGCCAGTCCTGCCCGTGGCGCTGCTGGCCCGCGTCAGCGGGTCGAACAGCGTGGGCAGGGCGCGTCGCGGAATCGGCGGGCCGTCGTTCGCCACTTCCAGCCACACCCAACCGGCCGGCTCGGCCATTGCCATCAACTCGATCTCGCCCGCGCCATAGCGAGCGGCATTGGACAGCAGATTGAACAACAGTTGGCCGATACGTCCGGGATCGCAGCGGACAATCAGGTTCTCCGGGCACTCGACGCGGATCACGGCCTCCGGGTAGAGCGCGCCGATCTCCTCAGCCGCCTGGCGGCATATCCGCGCCAGGTCCTGCTCGGAAAGCGCCACCGGCAACACACTGCCCAGCCGCGTCCGCGCGAACACCAGCAGGTCATCGATCATCCACTTCATGCGCACCGCGCTGCGCTGCACGTACGAAGTGGCACGGATACTGGCCGGCGAGAGATTGCGGTCGCGCGACAGGATCTCCGCGGAATTGAGCAACACGCCCAGCGGCGATCGCAGGTCATGCGCCAGCACGCCGGCGAACAGGTCGCGGATGCGCTCGGTGCGGTCGGAAAACTGGCGGACCGACTCGGTCAAGCCCTGGTCGATCGCCTCATTGAAGCGGATCATTTCCTGAAAGGCCTGCGGGCCGGCGGGCGCGCTGTGTTCCCACCGGCGCAACACGCTGGCGCGCAGCGCCCGGTATTCCGCCAGCACTTCATTGATGCCGAACCCCTGTGACAGGCGGTCGTCGGCGTGCAACATGGAAACGGTGTCAAAGGCGCTGTCCTGCTCGCGCTTGGCGCCATGCGATTTTTGCCGCTGCTGCAGGGGAGTCTGCGCCTGGCGCATGTTGGCGGCCACCCTGGTCAACAGCTCGGCGCCTGAATTGCGCAGCTCGACGGCCGTAAGCCGGTGCTTGCCCTGGTTCAGCACCATGGCATATTCCACCCAGTCGTCGATCAGGGCTTCCAGATTGGCTTCGATGAAATCCGCCAGGTCCATATCGGTCTCCATGGATGAAGCGTGCGCGCCGGACGCACTAATGCGCGGCCAACAGCCGCGTCAGGGCTTCGATCGAATAAGGCTTCTGCATGACCTCCAGCGCCCCGGCATCGCGCCCCGCCAACGCTTCACTGTAACCGGTTGCCAGCACCACCCGTATCGCCGGCCATTGCGTCTTGATCATTTCAGCCAACTGCACCCCGTCCATGCCAGGCAACACGATGTCGAGGATGGCGATATCGAAACGCCCCTGCTTCTCTTGCAACATGCGCAACGCGCTCTCGGCATCGGTGGCCCAGGTCAGGTCCTGGCCCAGATCGGTCAGCAAGGTCGACACAACCTCGCCGACCATGCGGTTGTCCTCGACCAGCAGGACGGCCTTGCGCGTCGTGACCCGGGCGGCGACGTCCGCATCGACAGGCCCGGCCACCGCGCTGGCCGGCGTCGCGGCGGGCAGGTACAGCGTGAACGTCGTGCCCTGCCCGACTTTACTGCGGACCGCGACATCGCCGCCCGATTGCCGCACGAAGCCCTGGACCTGGCTCAGCCCCAAGCCCGAATTCTGGTGCTTGCTCTTGGTGGAAAAGAACGGCTCGAAGACATGCGCCACCACATCGTCGGCAATGCCGACCCCGGTGTCCTGTACCGATAGCGCCACCTGCGGCCCGGGTTGGCCGGGAGCGCCGTTCGCGGCGGGCCTGCCATCGACGTGCCGCACCGATATCGTCAGCTGCCCGCCCGCGGGCATCGCATCGCGCGCATTGATCACGAGATTGAGCAAGGCCGATTCCAGCTGGCCCGGGTCCGCGGAAATCGTGCAACTGCCCGGTTCGAGTTCATAGCTCAGGGCGATGCTCGACCCCAGCGACGCTTCGAACAACTGGCGCAACGACGCCAGGGTTTCGCGCACATCGAACACATGCGGCTGCAGCGGCTGCTTCCTGGCATACGCCAGCAGCTTGCGGGTCAGCTGCGCGGCGCGCTCGGTCGTATCGATGATGATTCCCAGGTAACGCGTGGCCGAGGCCGGCAGGTCCGGGGACCGCTTCATGAACTCGGCGGAAAACCGGATGGCGGTCAGGAAATTATTGAAGTCGTGCGCCACCCCGCCCGTCAGGCGGCCGATGGCCTCCATTCGCTGGGCCTGGTGCATGGCGTCGCGCGCCGCCTGGGATTCCTCGCGGCGCAGCGTTTGTTCGGTGATGTCCCGGGTGATCTTGGCAAAACCCACCAGGCGGCCCTGGCCGTCGTGGATCGGATCGATCACCGCGCTGCACCAGAAGCGGCTGCCATCCTTGCGCACCCGCCAGCCTTCGGTTTCGAACCGTCCAGCGCGCAATGCCGTTTCCAGGGCGCGCTCGGGCGCGCCGGCGGCGCGATCCTCTTCGGTGTAGAAGACGGAGAAGTGCTGCCCCAGGATTTCGTGCTCGGCGTAGCCCTTGAAGCGCTCGGCCCCGGGATTCCAGCTGCTCACCAGGCCGTTGGCGTCCAAGAGGTAGATGGCATAGTCCATCACCGCGTCCACCAACAGCCGGTAGCGCTCGTCGGAGGGAATTTGAGGGGCCATGTCTGCCTCGCGAAAGTCGAATTGGTGCGATCCCGCCGCGCCAGCAAGAAACATGCCCCTTGCGCGGCAGACGCCGCCGCAAGCCCACGCCCCGGCCGCTCATCCCAGGCCGTGATACTTCCGGCCCATCTCCATGGTGGCGCGGTAGAAGCCCTCCTTGCTGCCGCAGTCGTAGCGTTGACCGTCGTACTGGTAGCCAAACACGCGGCCCCCATCGAGCAGGGCCGCGATGGCGTCGGTCAGCTGGATCTCGCCGCCGACACCCGGCCGGGTCGCCTGCAGCGCCGGGAAGATGGCGGGATCAAGGATGTAGCGTCCCACCACACCCAGATCGGTCGGCGCGTCCTCTGGCCGCGGCTTCTCGACGATGCCGGTCAGGCGCAGCACTCCGTGCGAGGCCTGCGTGCCGGAGACGATCCCATACTGATCGGTGTTGGCCGGCGGCACCTTCTGCACCGCGATCACGCTGCCGTCGAACTCCCGCGCCACCTTCATCATCTCGCCGATGACGGGCGTTTCGGCGTCGATCATGTCGTCCGCCAGCAGTACGGCGAACGGCTCATTGCCCACGATCGAGGCGGCGCACAGCACGGCGTGGCCCAGCCCCAGGGCGGCGGGCTGGCGGGTATAGACGCACTTCACGGTTTCCGGAATGACATTGCGCACGCTGTCGAGCAGCACGGCCTTGTTCTTCAGCTCAAGGTCGCGCTCCAGTTCCGGCACGCGGTCGAAATGGTCTTCGATGGCGCGCTTGTTGCGGCCGGTCACGAAGATCAGCTCCGTAATGCCGGCGGCCACCGCCTCCTCGACGGCATATTGGATCAGCGGCCGGTCGACGATGGGCAGCATTTCTTTGGGCATGGCCTTGGTCGCGGGCAGAAAGCGCGTGCCGAGGCCAGCAACAGGGAAAACCGCTTTGCGTATGGGAAGCATGGTATGAACCTCAGTCGAGCGGCTCGCCGGAGCGGGAGCCGTGGCAGCGATTAGCAAATGCCGTGCCCGGTCGAGAGCTGCGCCGCGCCGGAAGTCCCGATCACCTGGCGGCGCCGAAAATGTAAGCGTCCATTACTCTGTCGGCGTCGGCGCGCCCAAACACCCGCGAGTGACGCCGCGTTCTGCCGCCGGCCGGTACATACGCACTGGTTTGCGGGCATCTCACCGGCCACGGGATGACGGCATAGGATGAAATTTAGTGAAACAAAGGTGAAGCATCCGTTCGGCCACAGCAACTAAGCTGCCAGCAACAGGTTGAGGAGGACTCCATCCGTGACTATCCGCACGCCCAGACAGGATACGGCCGGCACCCTATCGCACAACCCGCAGCCCGCGACCGGAAAAAATGGCCCGCCGACGCCCCCGCGGCCTTTGACCATCCTGCTCGCAGACGACAACCAGGACGCCGTCGAAACCCTGGCGGAAATCCTCAGGCTTGACCACCACCAGGTCCATACCGCGCTCGAAGGGCGCACGGCCCTCGCCCTGGCGCAGGCGCACCGGCCGGACATCGTCCTGCTCGACATCAGCATGCCGGAACTGGACGGCTACACCCTTTGCCAACGCCTGCGGCGCGAACCCTGGGCCGCGGACCTGGTGATCGTCGCGCTCAGCGGCTACGGCAGCCCGCAAGACCTCGAGCGCGGACGCATCGCCGGCTTCGACCGCTATTTCACCAAGCCTGCCGATCCGGGCGAGTTGCTGGACTATCTGAATCGCCGCGGGGGCCACGCTCATGCAGGCACGGGCCACAACGCTTCGCGCCCCACCTGAAGCAACTTGCGGTCAGCCAGGCGCAGGGCTGTCAATACGCCGCCGGATACGCACCCGGTATCCAGGCACACCACGTCCGACCGCACCAGCAATCCCAGCGTTGCCCAGTGGCCGAAAAGGACCGGAGCCGGCCCCGCCTGCCGGCCCGGGACGTCGAACCAGGGCAGCATGCCGGATGGCCAGCGTCCCGGCGCGGCCTTGGCGTGCGGCGCCAATGTGCCGTCGGGGCGGCAGAGCCGCATCTGGGTGAACGCCCGGACAATGAACCTCAGCCTGGCCGCGCCCGACATCGTGTCGCGCCAGGACAGCGGCGACGGCCCCCGGATCCGCGGCAGGTGCTGGCGCCATCGCGGATGGCGCAGCAACGTCTCGACCTCCCGCGCGCGCGCCATCGCCGTGGCGCAATCCCAGCGCGGATAGACGCCGGCGTGCACCAGCAGATGGCCGGCTTCGGCGTGCAGCAACGGCTGCCGGCGCAGCCAGTCCAGCAGCGACGTGGCGTCGCGCGCGCGCAGCAGCTCGTCCAGCGTATCGCGGCGGCCCGGCCGCAGGCAGCCCGCCGCGACTGCCAGCGCCCGCAGGTCGTGATTGCCGAGCACGACGGTGGCGCGCTCGCCCAGCGCCCTGACCCGCCGCAACGTCGCGGCCGACGCCGGCCCGCGGTTGACCAGGTCGCCCACGAACCAGAACCGGCAGCGCGGGTCATCGGCGATCTCGGGACGCGCCAGCAAGGCATCCAGGGAGTCGCGGCAACCATGCACATCGCCGATCACCCAGATCGATTCCATGGCGTTCAGTCCTTCTGCACAGCGCCACGCGCAGGCGTGCGCGGACGTCGGGACGATGTCAGCAATTGGCGCGCCCGGCCCCATCGCAAGATCCGGATAGCCGGCTCGCTGCGGCTTGCCTATCGTCGCCAGGTCATTTACCTAGAAGGATTCACCATGCATCAACTGACCGGCAAAGTCGCCATCATCACCGGCGCCAGCTCGGGCATCGGCTACGAAGCGGCAAAGCTGTTCGCCCGCGAGGGCGCCAGCCTCGTGGTGGTGGCGCGGCGCCAGGCCGAACTGGAACACCTGGTCGCGGCCATCGAAGCCGATGGCGGCCACGCCGTGCCGCTGGCCGGCGATGTGCGCGACGAGGCCGTCGCCGAGGCCGCCGTCACCCTCGCCGAGCGCCGCTTCGGCGGACTGGACATCGCCTTCAACAACGCCGGCATGACCGGCGGCGCCCTGCCCCTGCACCAGGTTCCGCCCGACGCATGGCGCCAGATCCTGGACACCAACCTGAGCAGCGCCTTCCTCGGCGCCCGCCACCAGATCCCGGCGATGCTGCGGCGGGGCGGCGGCTCGCTGGTTTTCACGTCCACCTTCGTCGGCCACACGGCGGGCTTTCCCGGCATGGGCGCCTATGCCGCCAGCAAGGCCGGCCTGATCGGCCTGACCCAGGCGATCGCCGCCGAATATGGCGCCCAGGGCATCCGCGCCAACGCCCTGCTGCCAGGCGGCACCGACACGCCGATGGGCCGCGCCTCGATGGACTCGCCCGAGGCGCGCCGCTACATTGAGAGCCTGCACGCGCTCAAGCGCCTGGCCAGCCCCGCCGAGATCGCCCGCTCCGCCCTGTACCTGGCGTCGGACGCGTCCAGCTTCACCACCGGCACGGCATTGCTGGTGGATGGCGGGGTATCGATCAATCGGGGGTGATGGCGCCCGTTCAGCTCATGTAGACGCCACCGTTGATCGCATAGTTGGCGCCCGTCACGAACGCCGCCTCGTCCGAAGCCAGCCAGGCGCACAGCCCAGCCAGGTCCTGGGCGGTGCCCAGGCGCCCCACCGGCACGCTTTCGATGATGCGGTCCAGCAACGCCGGCGGGAACGCCTTGACGGTGTCGTCGGCGATGAAGCCCGGCGACACCAGGTTGACGGTGACGCCGCGCGCCGCCACTTCCTGCGCCAGCGAGCGAGTGAAGCCGATGACGGCGCCCTTGGCGGTGGCGTAGTTGATCTGGCCGATCTGGCCCTTTTCGGCGGCGACCGAGCCGATGTTGATGATGCGGCCCCAGCCGCGCTCGGCCATGCCGTCGACCACCTGCTTGGTGCTGTTGAACAGCGTGTCCAGGTTGCTGCGCAGCACCGCCGACCAGTCGGCGTGGCTCATCTGGCGAAAGCGCATGTCGAGCATGGCGCCGGCGTTGTTGACCAGCACGTCGATCTCGCCGACCTCGCGCCGCACCTTGGCGAAGGCCGCCTCGGTCGAGGCCCAGTCGGTGGCGTCGCCTTCCGAAGCGATGAAGTCGTAGCCCAGCGACTTCTGTTCCTTCAGCCAGTGATCCTTGCGCGACGAGCGCGGCCCGCAGCCGGCGATGACGCGGTGACCGGCGCGGTGCAGCGCCTGGCAGATCGCGGTGCCCGTGTGGCCCATCCCGCTGGTGACGTAAGCAATGCGCAAAGCCATGAACGTGCTCCTTTCAAGAAACGTGGGAAAGCGCGGCCGTCAGGCGACGGAGCCGACCAGGGGGAACAGGCCGAACGCCAGCGCGGCCGCCAGCATCACCAGGCACACCATCGTGGCCCACTTGAGCGAATAGCGCTGGTGGTCGCCAAACTCGACGCCCGCCAGGCCCACCAGCAGGTAGGTCGACGGCACCAGCGGACTGAGCAGGTGCACCGGCTGGCCGATCAGCGAGGCGCGCGCCATTTCCACCGGCGTGATGCCATAGCCTTGCGCGGCTTCGCTCAGGATCGGCAGCACGCCGAAATAAAAAGCGTCGTTCGACATGAAGAAGGTGAACGGCAGGCTGACCAGCGCGGTGATGCCGGCCAGGTACGGTCCGAGCGCGTCGGGGATCACCGCCAGCAGGCTGCGCGACATGGCTTCGACCATGCCCGTGCCCGACAGGATGCCGGTGAAGATGCCCGCCGCGAAGATCAGCGACACCACCGACAGCACGTTGCCGGCATGCTGCGCCACGCGGCGGCGCTGCTCGGCCAGGTTCGGGTAGTTGATGATCAGCGCGACCGCGAAGGCGATCATGAACAGCACCGGCAGCGGCAGCACGCCCATCACCAGACTCACCATCAGCGCCAGCGTCAGGCCGGCGTTGACCCACAGCAGCCTGGGGCGGCGCAGGTCGTGGTCGACCTCGATCTCGGGCAGGTTCTTGGGGCCGTCCTCGTCATAGCCGGCGTGCAGCGCGGCGCCGTCGGGCAGTGACAGCACGCCCAGGCGGCGGCGTTCGCGCAGGCCCAGAAAAAAGGCCAGCAACAGGATCGCGACGATGGCCACGCCCATCACCGGCACCAGCGGCACGAAGATTTCGCCGGCGTCCACATGCAGCGCGCTGGCGGCGCGCGCGGTCGGTCCGCCCCACGGCGTCAGGTTCATGACGCCACTGGCCAGCATCGCCAGACAGGTCATGGACAGCGCGTTCATCTTCAGGCGGCGATACAGCGGCAGCATCGAGGCCACCACGATCATGTAGGTGGTGGAGCCGTCGCCGTCCAGCGAGATGACCAGCGCCAGCACGGTGGTGCCGACCACGATCTTGAGCGGGTCGCCCTTCACCGCGCGCAGGATGCGGCCGACGATGGGGTCGAACAGGCCGGCGTCGATCATGACGCCGAAGTAGAGGATGGCGAACATCAGCATGACGCCGGTGGGCGCGATCTTGCGGATGCCGTCGAGCATCATCTTGTCGATGCCGGCGCCGAAGCCGCCGAGCAGGGCGAAGATGATCGGAACAAGGATGAGCGCCACCAGGGGCGAGAGGCGCTTGGTCATGATCAGCGTCATGAACGTGATCACCATGCCGAAGCCAAGCAGGGTCAATAGCATGAGGGGGTATCTCCGGGCTCGTTGTTATTTGCGCTCGGGGCGCTGGGGCGGAAGACTAGGAAGAAAAGCTGTCTGGAACCTGTCGTTTTTTTGGAGGGCCGGGGTCGGGGTGGGGGGATGTTGAGCAAAGAAGGGATGTAGGCCGTCCGGGGCGGGGTGGGTGTCGCGGAGCGCGCCTGCGATTGCGGTCCGGAGCCTTCGCTCCGGACTGCCCCTGCCTCAACCTCGTGGCCGCCCTTCGGCGGCTGCCTTCGGTTTCCGTCGGGCGCATCTGACGGCACGCTCCGCGACACCCACCCCGCCCCGGACTACCGGTTTCTTGGTTTGATGCGTTGCTGGACCTCGGCGGCAGGGGGGAGTGGTGGTGGCCCGCCTTTTTGGGCCGCGCAGGCGGCCCAAACGGCATACGCGGTGGGGGATTGCGTGGCGGTGTGCGCTGCGCGCGGGTGGGGAGCGGGGCGCTATGACAGGGCGTTACAGGGGGACGGATGTGGCGGCGGGGGCCATGGGTGGCTGGGGACGCTATGCGACAATTCGCGCATGCGGATTCTGGTGATCGAAGATGATGAGGACCTGGCCGACGCGCTCGTACGCCGGCTGCGTCGTCTTGGGCATGCCGTCGATTGCCAGAAGGATGGGTTGAGCGCGGATGGGGTGTTGCAGTACGAGACCTTCGATCTGGTGATCCTGGACATCGGCTTGCCGCGCATGTCGGGGTTCGAGATCCTGCATCGGTTGCGGGATCGGGGCAGCAAGACGCCGGTGCTGGCGTTGACGGCGCGCATCGATATCGAGGATCGGGTGCATGCGCTGGATACGGGGGCCGATGATTATCTGGCCAAGCCGTTCGACTTCCGCGAACTGGAAGCGCGTTGCCGGGCCTTGTTGCGGCGGCCCAGCGTGCAGGCGGCGGGGGTGTTGCGGTTTGGCGAGCTGGTGATCGACAGCGCGGCGCGGCAGGTCAGCCTGGCGGGGCAGCGCATCGATCTGCCCAAACGGGAGTACAGCCTGCTCGAGATCCTGCTGGCCGGCATGAACCGCGCGGTGAGCAAGGCCGAGATCGCCAACAAACTGTTCGCGTTCGATGATGATGCCGCGCCCAATGCCATCGAAGTCTACATCGCGCGCTTGCGCAGGAAGCTGGAAGGCTCGCCGCTGCGCATCGAGACGCAGCGCGGCACCGGCTACCTGCTGAAGGCGGTCGAGGATGCCGACGCCGACGCGGCGCCGCGGGACTGAGCCGGTGCCGTCCCGCCGCATTTCCGTGCGCCGGCGCCTGCTGGCGATGCTGCTGGCGCTGTTCGTGGCGGGGCTGGGCGCGCTGTACCTACTGGTGCGCGGCTATGCGCAGCAGACGGCCGACACCACCTACGACCAACTGCTGCGGGCCTCGGTGCTGTCGATGGCGGACAGCCTGCAGCTGGTGCAGGGCGAGTGGCAGATGGACATGCCGTACGCCGCCCTCGCGCTGTTGGAACAGGCGCCGCGCGACCGCGTTTTCTACCGCGTGGCGGCGGCCGATGGCGCGCTGATTTCCGGCTACGCCGACCTGCCTGCCCCGCCTGCTCACGGCGCCGACGCCAACGCCGACACGCAACTGTTCACCGCCACCTACCAGGACCAGCCGGTGCGGGGGGCGTGGATGGAGCGCAAGATCGCCGGCCCGCGCGCCACCGAGACGGCGCTGATCCAGGTGGCGCAGACGCGCGAAGCGCGCAACGCGCTGGCCGCAAGCATCCTGTGGCAGGGCACACTGACGCTGATCGGTTTCACCGCCGCGGCGCTGGCGCTGGCCTACTGGGGCCTGCAGCGCTCGCTGTCGCCGATCCAGCGCATCGAGCGCGAACTGGCCGCGCGCAGCGCCGCCGACCTGCATCCGATCGCCGCGCCCGTGCCCGAGGAGCTGGACACGCTGGTGCATTCGCTCGACGGCTTCATGGCGCGGCTGTCCGAGAACCTCGACACCCTGCGCCTGTTCATCGCCGAGGCCGCGCACCAGCTGCGCACGCCGCTGGCGGCGCTGCACGCGCAGATGGAAGTGGCGCTGGACGAAGAAGACCCGGCCGAACAGCGCCGCAGCCTGCTGGCGGTGCTGCGCAATGCCGAGAAGCTGTCGCGGCTGGTGAACCAGCTGCTCAGCGACGCCAGCGTCATCCACCGCAGCAACGTGCGCAAGTTCGGTCCCGTGGACCTGGCCGAGCTGCTTTCGCAGGCCGTCTACGACACCGTGCCGCAGGCCGACCCGCAGCCCGATGTGCGGCTGCAACTGCCCGCCGCGCAAGAGGGCGCGCCGCCCCGCATCGCGGGCGACAGCCTGATGCTGCGCGAGGCCTTCAAGAACCTGATCGACAACGCCCTGCGCCATGGCGCCTCGGCGGATGGCCACATCGACGTGCGGCTCGAACGCGACGACGCCGGCTGGCGCATCACCGTGGCCGACCAGGGGCCCGGCATCCCGGCCGCGCTGGCGCAAAGCGCCTTCGAGCGTTTCTCGCGCGGCCCCAACCCGCGCACGCCCGGCGCGGGCCTGGGGCTGTCCATCATCAAGCGCGTGGTCGACATCCACCACGGTCGGCTCAGTCTCAGCAATCGCCCCGGCGGCGGCCTCGAAGCCGTCGTCCTCCTGCCCGCCAACGCCCATGACGCCTAGATTTCCCCTGCTCGCGCGCCTGGCCGCGGCTGGCGCCGCCCTGCTGCTGACCGCGGCCAGCTTTGCCGCCGAGACCAGCACCGACGGCCTGACGCTGGGCCCGGCCGACAGCAAACACGTGCTGGTGCTGCACGCCTCCAACAGCGTGCAGGTGTTTCGCGGCGTGCTGGAGGACTTCAGCCAGCTCAACCCCGACGTGCGCCTGGAATACACGGAGCTGTCGACCCAGGCCCTGTATGCCGAAGTCGCCACCCGCGCCGCGCAGGCGCCGCGCGAGAAGGCCGGCCCCGACCTGGTCATCAGCAGCGCCATGGACCTGCAGACCAAGCTGGTCAACGACGGCCATGCCCAGCCGCACGTTTCGCCGGATACCCGCGCCCTGCCCGCCTGGGCCAACTGGCGCGACGAGGTCTTCAGCATCGGCACCGACCCCATCGTCATGGTCTACGACACCCGCCGCCTGGACGCTGCGCGCGTGCCGCGCACGCGCCGTGAGTTGCTGGCGCTGTTGCAGGCGCCCGACCAGCCGCTGGCCGGCCGGATTTCGACCTACGACGTCGAAGGCAGCGGCATCGGCTACCTGGCCGCCACCCAGGACGCGCGCCTGGACAGCCTGGCCGGCGCGCTGCTGGCCGCCTTCGGCCGCAACGGCGTCGGCGTGCACGAGTCGACCGAACACGCGCTCGACAAGCTCGAACGCGGCGAAATCACGCTGGCCTACAACCTGCTGGAATCCTATACCCGCCACCGCATCGACCAGGGCGCGCCGCTGGCCATCATTTACCCGCAGGACTACACCCTGATGCTGTCGCGCTCGGCCATCATCCCGCGCCAGGCCCCGCGCCCCGACCTGGGCGCGCGCTTCCTCGACTACCTGCTGTCGCCGCGCGGCCAGGACATGATCGCGCGCCAATCCGGCATGCGGCCGGTCAGCGCCTCGGTCGTGCCGGCCGCCGGCGTGCGGCCGGTGGCGTTGGGCGTGGGGTTGCTGGTGTACCTGGATCCGCTCAAGAAACGGCATTTCCTCGAAGTATGGCGGGCAGCGGCACAGCCGCCGCGCCAGGCGGACTGAAGCGGTCAGGCTAGGTAAACCGCCACCTCATCCGGCGTCAGATAACGCACGAACGTCATCGACGGCTGCTGCGCATCATGGATCGCGCCGTTGAAACCCGACCAGTTGCGTTGCATGCCCTCTTCCGTCTCCAACGCGATCAGCACCCGCTTGCCATGCCGGGCCAGATTGTCGCGCAGCGCCGCTTCGCCCCAGGCAAAACGCATGTCGTTGACCAGCTTTCCCTGCGCATAGGCATCGGCCTGCAGCCACTGGAAATCGGCGCTGTCGCGTTCGGCGTCGGGTTTGCGCGCGGCGATCTCGCGGCGCACGCCCAGGGCCTGGACGCGGTCCCGCATCAGGTTCTGCAACAGCGTGAAGGCGTGGAAATTGTTGTTGATGCCGTGCGCCCGCGCCACGAAGCCCGTGCCGGAAGTGGGCAACACCACCACGAGTTCTTCCTCGTAGCTGATGCGCGAGGCCAGCCACAGGAAATGCAGCTGCTCGAACGGCAGGTTGTCGTTGAGCGTGGTCATGGCGTACAGCAGGTCCATCAGTTCGGCGTCGGCGACGAAGGCCTGGTGATTGCGCTGGTCGCGCATCAGCATGGCCATCATCGGCAGCACCAGGGTGTCGATGGCGGCGACCTGCGCATCGAGTTCCCAGCGCCGGTCCTCGGGAATGGCTTCAAGCCGCGCCACCGCCTCTTCCCAGGCCATGCGGTCGGCTTCCTCGACCTCGGCGTCGTCATCCTCGACCTCCAGCGCGCACGGCCGCAGGGTCTGCAACCACGGGCCCAGCAACGCCTGCAACGCGGGGAACAGGAGAACGGGATCGGCGCCATCCTCCACCAGCGAACCGCACATCAGCGCCAGCGCCGCCGCCCGGCTGGGGTGCAGCGACGGCAGCAGTTCGGCGCAGAACCGCAGGCTGGCGCTGGTGTGCGCCGGATCCTGGGCTTCCTCGTAGAACGCGCGCACCTCGGGGCGCTGAAAGAACGCATCGAGGGTCTCCACGTCGTCGGCTGACGTGACCGGGGAGCGGAGCGCGGCGGCAAGCGAGGCAAAAGAGGTCGGCATGGGCGGACAGGAATAGTGAATCGGGGGACACCACTATGGCACAAACGGCCCCCCCCAAACCGAAAGCTGCCGGCCGCGCCGACCGGCGCGGATCAATACCGGTAGTTCACCCCCAGCATCGCACTGAACGGCGCCCCGTAGTAATTGCTGTAGACGTTGGTGCTGGCGTAGTACTTCTTGTCCAGCACGTTGTTCAGATTCAGCGTGGCCGACCATTGGCGGTTGAACTGGTAGCGCGCCATCAGATCGACCAGCGCATAGCTGCTCTGCGAGGAATCGAATTGCTGCCCGCCGGGGCCGCGGCTGGTGAAGCCGCTCTGGCTTTCCCAGCGCACGCCGCCGCCGACGGTCAGCGCGCTCCAGGCGCCGGGCAGGCGGTAGGTGGTGTAGAGCTTGGCGATGTGTCGCGGCAGGCCGACCTGGGTCGAGAAGCCCGTCGGCAGGCGGCGGTCCACGTAGGCATACGACAGCTGCATCTGCCAACCGGGCATGAGTTCACCGCTGAGCTCGGCCTCCACGCCGCGCAGCACCGCGCCGTTGGCGGCGACATAGGCGTTGTCGCCATTGGGGGCCAGCTTGTCGCCGTCCAGCATGGCGTAGTTGTCCTGGCGGGTGCGGAACAGCGCCAGCGCGCCGTTCAGGCGGCCGTCCAGCCAGGCGCTCTTCAGGCCGATTTCGTAGGTGTTGCCCTTGATCGGCGCAATGCCGCTGCCCGACACGGTCTGCGCCTGCTGCGGCAGGAAGATGCTGGTGTAGCTGGCATAGGCGGACAGTGTCGGCGTCAGGTCGTAGACCAGACCAGCATATGGGGTGTACACACCTTGCTCGCGCATGTTGTCCGGATAGGCCGAGCCGTCGTTGTAGGTATACGAGGCCTGCTGGTCCCACCAGGTGATCCGCGAACCCAGCACCAGCGACAGCGCGTCGGTCGGGCGCAGGCGCAATGCGCCATAGACCGCGTTCTGCTTCTCGGTGTAGTAGCGCTTGCCGGTCGCCTGCCATTGGGGTTGCGGCATGTCGCCATCCCAGGCGCGCACGTCCGGGATGACCGGGTCATAGCCGGGCGCGGTCCACAGCGGATAGGTGTCGTAGTCGCCCCGGGTGCGCGACAGGCTCACGCCCAGCACCAGGTCGTGGCGGCGGCCCAGCGCGTCGAACGCGCCGCTCAGGCTGGCGTCCAGCGCGTTCTGGGTCTTGGGGATCGGCCATTTGGCGACCCAGACCGAGGCGCCCTGCCCGGTCTGCGGGTTGGCCCAGCCGTTGCTGCTGAACCAGCCATAGGTGCGGTCGTTGTCGTCGCCGGTGCGCGACAGCGTCAGCGACCCCTTCCATGATGACGAGAATTCGTGGTCGAGCGTGGCGAAGACGTTGTAGCGCGTGCGTTCCTGGCGGCTCCAGTTGGTGGCGGAATTGAACCGTTGCCGAAAGTCGGTCTTGGAACCATCGGCGTAGTACGCGGGAAAGCCGAAGTACGAGCACGCGGTGCACTTCTTGCGTTGGTATTCCGCGCCCAGGGTCAACAAGGTGCGCTCGGTCAGGTCCGCCTCGACCACCCCATACAGCAGTTGCGAATCCTGCTTGACGCGGTCGATGAAAGAGCCGCCCTCCTGCCAGGCGCCCACCAGACGCCCGCGCAGCTTGCCCGATGCATCCAGCGGGCTGCCCAGGTCGAACTCGGTGCGCCGGTAGTCCCACGATCCGACGCTGGCGCCGACGCCGGCCTCGAATTCGCGGGTCGGCCGCTTGCGCACCAGGTTGATGGAGGCGGCCGGGTTGCCTGCCCCGCTCAGCAGGCCGGTGGAGCCGCGCACCACTTCGATGCGGTCATACAGCGCCGTGTCCAGCCCCAGGGCATTGAAGTCCTTGTGGGTCGGCACGCCGTCGACCTGCATGTTGGTGATCTCCATGCCGCGCGCATACAGGCCCTTCTCGTTGTCGTCGGCCGAGCCCTTCTTCTTGAAGGTCAGCCCCGGGGTGTTGACGATGGCGTCTTCCAGCGTGTTCAGGCCCTGGTCGGTGAGCCGCTGGCGCGTCATCACCGAGACCGACTGCGGCGTCTCGCGCAGCGTCATCGGCAGCCGGGTGGCGGTGTTCGATACGCCGACCGTGTACGAATCGGTGCCTTCGCTGGGCGCGGGTTCGCGCGCGCCCAGCACTTCGACCGGCGCCAGCGTCTGCGCATTGGCGGCGCGCAGGCCATAGCGGTTGCCGCCCTGATTGACGGCCTCCAGCCCGGTGCCCGACAGCATCGCCGCCAGGCCCGCGACCACGCCATAGTCGCCCTGCAGGCCGGCGCTCTGGCGGCCCTGGGTGAGCGTGGCATCGAACGACAGCACCACCCCGGCCTGGGCGGCGAACCGGCTCAGGGCCAGGCCCAGCGGGCCGGGCGGCACATCATAGTGGCGCGACGCCTGCGCGCTGGAAACGGCCTGTGCCTGCGCCGACGGCGTGGCGCCCAGGGCGCCCAGGGCGGTCAAGGCGATGACAACGGCGCGCGCCAGGGGCGCGAGTTTGGCGGAGTGACGAAGCAAGGGTACAGAAGGCATGGACTCAGGTTTCCGTATGGCAGATCCGACGTAATCCCTGCTAAGTCGGACGAGCGCGGAAAAAGGACAATGCCGAGCGAAAAAAATCAGCGGCGGGCGACGATGCGGACGTAATAACGGGTAAAGCGCGCGATGTTCACGGGCAGCGCGCGCGTCACGGCGGCCAGCGCCTGGTCGGTGTCGTCGACAGGAAACGCCCCCGACAGGCGCAGCGCCGCCACGCCATCGTCGCATCGCAGCAGCCCGGGCCGATAACGGTCGAGCCGGGCAATGAAGTCGTCCAACCGCCAGTTGTCGACCACCAGCAGGCCCCGCGTCCAGGCGTCGGGCTCGCCGGTGATGGCGCCGGCCGCCTGCGCCCCCGCAGGCGCCAGCGTGCCCTGCTCGCCCGCCTTCAGGATCACTAGCGCGCCGCCCGTCGCGGGTTCCAGCGCCACCGCATGGCGCAGCACCGCCACCCGCGTCAGGTCGTCCTGCCGCGTGACGATGAAACGCGTGCCCAGGGGACGCACCGCGCCGTGCGCGGTGAGCACGCGCAAGGGCGGCAGGCCGGGACGGACGTTTTCGGTGTCGACCAGGATCTCGCCGGCATGCACGAAGATGCGCCGCTGGCCGGCGTCGACGGTCACGTCGACCGCGCTGGCGCTGTCCAGCCAGAGCAAGGTGCCATCCGCCAGCCGCAGTTCGCGGCGCTCGCCTGCCCCGGTGCGGTAGTCGGCCAGCATCCGCTCCATCGGCAGGTTGCGCCAGGCCGCCAGGCCACCGGCGCCCAGCAGCGCCACCGCGCCCAGTCCGTTGCGCAGCGCCGCGCGGCGGCGCGAGAAATGCTGGTCGGCACGATTGAGCGTGTCGGCAGCCAGGCGCGCCGGCGCGGCTCCCAGCGTGCCGCGCAACCGTTCCACCTGCCCCCAGATGCGCGCATGTTCGGGATCGGCCGCCAGCCAGCGCCCATGCGCCGCCAGGTCGGCCGCGCTGACGTCGTCCGCGCAGAGTCGCGCGTACCATTGCGCCGCCGCGGCGATGGTCTTGTCCGCCATGGCCGCCTACTGCCGGGCCAGCGCGTACACCAGGCAATGCTCGGTGGCGCGCGCCATGTACTTCTTGATGGAACTGACCGTCACGCCCAGGCGGGCGGCGATCTCGGCGTAGCTGGCCCCTTCCAGCTGGGACATCAGGAAAGCGCGCCGCACCTTGTCGCCCAGGCCGTGCAGCATGGCGTCGATCTCGCGGATGGTCTCGAGCAGGATGGCCTGGGTCTCGGGCGACATCGCGCAGGCCTCGGGCTGCTGCGCCAGGGTTTCGAGCCAGGCGCGTTCCAGCACCTGGCGGCGGATGTGGTCGACCAGCGTGCGTTGCGCCACCGTGGCCAGGAAGCTGCGCGGCTGCCGCACGCCCTGCAATTGCGCCATCGACGCCGGCGACGCCAGCAGGCGCAGGAAGGTGTCCTGGGCCAGGTCGGCGGCCTCGGCCGGCACGTTCAGGCGCCGCAGCAGCCAGCCGCGCAGCCAGCCGTGATGGTCGCGGTACAGCCTGCCAAGCTCGCGGTGTTCCAGGGATTCCGTGGACGACATGGCCGTCGCGTCAGCGCCTTGTGAATTTCGGGAATGGGAATTGTAATCATTATTGATGAAGGCATTCAAATGCCCTTCCCATTACGGCCGGCGCCGCCCGGCGCCTCACCACGTCACATAGAACATCGCCTTGGCCAGCACCACGATGCCGACCATGTGACAGAAAACGCTGATGTGAATGCGCCGCTGCACGGCCGGCGTCAGCCGCCGCTTGCGGGCCAGCGCCAGGGCCGTGACGACGTGCACCGCCACGCTCGCCGCCAGCGCGATCTTGATCGACAGCAGGATGCCCAGCGGCGAGCCGGTCGGATGCGCCAGCACGCCGCGGTATTGCGACGCCAGGCCCAGGCCCGCCAGGTACAGCACCAGCACCGCCCACGGCACCGTGCCGCGCACGCGCGGGCCGAGCTGGGCGCCGAGCGCCTTGCGCACCTCGGGCGGCAGGCGCCGGTGCACCGGTTCCAGGAACAGCACCTCGAAGGTCACCGTGCCGACGAAGACGAAGGCGGCCAGCAGGTGCAGGATCAACAGCAAGGGATAGGTGTTCATGGCGGTGCCTGGATAGGTCATCAGAACCGGTAGGCCACGCCCGCGCTGAACGCCCTGCCGTTGCCTGGCAGGAAGATCGGCATGGCCGCCGTCGCGCTGTTGCGGATGGCGTAGCTGCTGGCGTAGGTCTTGTCGGTGAGGTTGTCGGCCTGCACGTAGGCGCTCCAATGCGCATCATGCTCGTAAGCGATCTTGAAACCCAGCAGCGCATAGGCATTCTGCTGCGTGCCCGGCGCGTTGGCGTGGTTGGTCTCAGTGTCGCTCATCAGCCAGCGCAGGTTGGGCCCCGCGCGCCAACCGCCTTTGCGGTACATCAACTCGGCGCTCAGCAGGTGGCGCGGCACCCCGGCGATGCGGTTGCCCTGGAATTCCCCCTCGCGGAAACGGAAGTCGCTGAAGGTGTAGGCGACGCGGTAGTCCAGCAGGCCGTCGCCCGGCGCCGGCAGGCTGCCGGACAGGCCCGCTTCGATGCCCTGGTGGCGGGTACGACCGCGATAGTTGTAGGTGCCGGCCGGCGTGCCGTTGGCGTTGGTGACGGACATGAGTTCATCCTCCACCCGGCTGCGATAGAGCGACACGGTCCAGCGCAGATCACGGCCGGCCACGGCGAAGGTGCCATCGCCGCCGAGTTCGACCGTCAGCGCGCGTTGCAGGTCGAGCTTGCTCATGGAAGTGACGGCGGTGGCCGGGTTCATGGGCGCGGGCACTTCGCCGTTGACGATTTCCCAGAAGGTCGGCGCCTCGTTGCTGCGGCTGACGTTGGCATACCAGCGCTGCGTCTGCGCCGGTTGCCAGACGATGCCCAGGCGCGGGGTGGCGTAGTTCCAGTCCTGGTCCAGCGTCTTGCCGCTGCCGCGCTCGCGCGCATCGCGCACCGCCTGGGTGTACTTCAGGTCGCCGACCAGGCTGAGCTGCCCGGTGAGGTGCCAATCCAGGCCGATCAGCGCGCTGCGGTTCTCGGCCGTCAAGGCATAGTTGCCGAAGCGTTGCAGGCGGCGTCCATCGGCGGGACGGATGGCGTAGAAGTCGCGGTCCATATTGCTACGCTGCCAGTCGAGCGCCACGCGGTAATCGACACTGCCCGCCTTGCCGGCCAGCTGCCACGCCAGGCCGTAGGTATCGCCGTCCGTGACGTTGGCGACCTGCGGGTTGGTGAAGTCGTCATTGGTGCGCTGCCAATAAAGGCCGGCGGTCTGGTTCAAGTCGTCGCTGCCCCAGTAGCTGCGGTTGGCGATGCGGAACTGGCTGGTCTCGCGGTGCGGGTCCCGGTTGTAGACGTTGTTGGCCAGGTCCTGCGGCGAATTGCCGTCGCCCAGCACGCCGCGCGGATCCGCATACATGCGGGCCTTGGGCACCGGCTGGGGAATGTCGAACCTGAGGTCGGTGTAGGACAGATAGGTACGGTTCTCGAAAGTCCCGCGACGAAAGCCCAGATTGCCCTGGAAGCTGGAGCGTTCGGACGCCGAATGATGGCGATAGCCATCCGACTTGTCGTAGCCGAAGCTGAAGCGGCCATCCAGGCGCTCGTCCTCGAAGCCCTTGGACAAGGTGACCGAACGCGTGCCGAAGCTGCCAGTGCCAAGCCGGATCTGGTCACCCTGGGTGCCTGTGAGCGACCGGAAGTCGACTTCACCGCCCAGCGTCGTGGCGCCGGGTGCCAGCGCATTGGCCCCGCGCCGCACGGCGACCAGGCCCGCGTTGCGAGGTTCGAGCAGGCTGATGACGAACGAGCCGTCGGCATCGTTCAGCGGCAAGCCGTCCTGCATCAGCAGGATGCCGCGACTGAGGGGATTGCTCTGGATGCCGGAACCGCGGATGTTCAGCCGGGGCTGGTCCAGTCCGCCGAAGAATTCCTGCACCACCACGCCCGGCTGGTAGTCGAGCGCATCACGCAGCGTGATCAGGCGCACCTCCTGCTGCGGCAGGATCAGGTTGGTGCCACCCGGCACGGCCTGTTGTTCGGCCTGGATCCGCCGGGGACCGGGATCGAGCCCGCGCGTGACGGACTCGCCGGACACGACCACCGGCGACAACGACGGCACGGCCTGGCCGGTCGCGGGAGGCTGCGGCTGGGCATGGGCCGCGGACAGGCCGAGCACGCCCAGGGTGAGGCTAGACGCCAACTGGCGTAGGAGGGGGGATGTCATGCGAGTACTTCCACGTAGCAAGGAAACAAAAGAGCGTTCATGGCGGAGCCGGCGAACGGGGAAATCGGAAAGACGGAAATCCTGGCAATGGCCGCGTCACAGCCCGGCGCCGGCCTCCAGCAACAGGGCGCGCAGGCGCACGGCCGACAAGGCGCCAGTGGCGTCCGGCTCGATGGCAATGACGCTCCCTTGCCGCACCAGCACGCAGCGGTCGACCAGGCCCAGCAATTCCTCGGGGTCGTGGCTGATGCACAGCAAGGCCGCGCCGCTGCGGACCAATTCCTCGCGGCAATTGGCGGCCAGCTGGCGGCGCAGCGCCGGATCGAGCGCGCTGAAGGGTTCGTCCAGCATCAGCAGGTCGGGTCCCAGCGCCAACGCGCGGGCCAGGGCGACACGCTGCGCCATGCCGCCCGACAACTCGCCCGGCCACGACTGCATCGCCGCGTCCAGCCCCACCCGGACCAGCCATTGCGCTGCCAGCGCCCGCGCCCTGGCGGGCGCATGGCCGGCAGCACGCAGTGGCAACGCCACGTTGTCCAACGCGTGACGCCAGGGCAGCAGCCGCGGTTCCTGGAACATCAGCGCGGCGTGGCGAAAATCGTTGCGCAAGGAGCCGCCGCTGGGCCGCGCCAAGCCGGCGGCCAGGCGCAACAGACTGCTCTTGCCGGCGCCGCTGGGGCCGATCAGCCCCAACCGCTCGCCCGGACGCAGGCGCAGGTCGACATCGCGCAACACGGATTGCGCGCCATAACGCAGGGACAGGCCGCGCAACTCAAGCATGGCTCGGCTCCATCCAGCGCCCCAGGCGCCGCTGCAGCGGTTGCAGGAAGGCGAATTCCAACAAGGCCACCAGGCCCAGGATCAGCAGCACCCAGGCATACAGCTCGGCCGTGTCGAAGGTGCTGCGGGCATTGGCCAGCGCGTAGCCCACGCCGTTCTCGGCGCCCAGCACCTCGGCCATGACCACCAGCCGCACGCCGCCGCAGGCGGCGATCAGAAGCGCCGCCAGCAGCGGCGCGCTGAGCGCGGGCAGGTACAGGTGCCGCAAGCGCAGCCAGGGGCCATAGCGGTAGACCTGCGTCATCTCGATCAGCTTGCGATCCACGTGCAGCATGCCCTTGACGGTGTTGACATACATGCCGGGCGCCATCATCAGCGTGGTGATGAAGATCACCATTGACGAACCCAGGCCGAACCACAGCATTGCCAGCACCACCACGACCACCGGCGGCATCGCCATCAGCAGCCAGCGCAGGGGCTCGATCAGGCCGCGCAGGCGGGCGCTGTGGCCGGCCAGCATGCCCAGCGCGAAACCCAGCGATGCGCCGGCCAGCACACCGACGCCGATGCGCATCAGGCTGACGCCAGCGTTGGCGAAGAATTGCGGGCCGCGCACCAGCGGGCCGATGGCGCGCAGCGCCTCCCAGGGCGTCGCCATGAGCAGCGGCCCGAGCTGGCGCGCGGCCAGGTGCCAGGCCAGCAACAGCAGCAGCACGCCGGCCGCGCTCCAGGCGCGCGAGGTGCGCAGGGCCGGCGTCCCCTGGCGCGAAAAACGCGGGCCGCTCATGGCCCGTAGAAGCCGACCGGCGGCAGGCCGCCGCCGATGGCCTGGGGATAGCGGTTGGCCAGCAACTGGTACAGGGCCTCGATGTCGGCACGCGCCTCGCGAGCGCTGCGGCTCCGCAGGCGCGTCTGGCGGATCGCGGCTTCGAGGGCGGCCTGCGGCATGTGCGGCAGATGCTCGCGCACCAACGCCGCGCATTCGGCCGGATGATCCATGCACCAGCGCGCGGACGCGGCATAGGCCGTGTCGACCGCCTGGCACAGCGCCACGTCGTCGGCCACGCCCGCGGCGGCCATGATGCCCGCCTGCGGCAAGGCAGGCTGCGCGGGGAACGCGGCGCGCCAGGCCTGCTCCAGGCTCGGACCGCGGTGCAACGTGGGCGCGCCAGCCTGCTGCCGCGCCCGCCACAGCAGCAGCGACGCCATGGGTTCGACCAGCAGCGCTTGTTCGGTCTGGCCGTCCAGCATCAGCGCGATCGCGTCCTGGCCGTCGCGTGTGCGGCGCAGCCTGACGGGCGCCAGACCGCGCGCGGCCTGGGCCTCGAGCAGCGTATCCAGCAGCACCGCCGGCAGGTCGCGCTGGAATGGCACCGCCAGCTCGCGGCCGGCCAGGTCCTCGAACGACTGGATGGCGGGGTCGCGGCTGACCAGCCAGAGAATGCCCCACACCGAGATGTTCAGCAGCCGCACCGGCAGCCCGCGGTTGCGCAACAGCGCCGGCAGCGTGCTGGGCGCGGCGCTGAAGTCGACGTCGCCGTTCACCAGCAGCGTGCGCAGCTGGTCGGCGCTTTGCCACAGGCGAAAGCGCACCGCGTCCGCCTGCCCGGCCAGGGCGCCGGTCGCGGCCATGTGCATCAACGGATAGCTGACCACGGCGCCAGGCCCGGCCAGCGTGAGCGTGGCGCGTGGACGGGGGCCGGCCACGCCCCAGCGCGGCAGCAGCGCCGCGGCGCTGACCGCGGCGCAGAAACGGCGGCGCGTCGGGATGTTCTTCATGGAATTTCAAATGGGAATTGTTATCGTTTAAAATTTTCCCATTCACGCGCAAAGACCCAGAATGACAAATATCAATCTGCCCGACCCGGTCGCGGCGGACCTGCTCGCCCGCCATCCGCTGCTGCGCAGCCTGCCGCCGCCGGCGGTCGCCGAAGTCGCCACGTACCTGGTGGGCGACGCCGTGCCGCTGCGCGCCGAGGCCGGACAGATCCTGTTCGGCGAAGGCGACGTCGCCCGCCACTACCTGTTGGTGGGCCACGGCCAGGCCGAGGTCATGCGCTATGGCTACAACGGCGACGAACGCGTCTTCCGCGTGTTCGAGCCGGGCACGCTGATGGCCCATGCCGCCATGTTCATGCCGCATGGCCGCTATCCGATGCAGGCGCGGGCGCGCACGGCTTTCCAGGGCTGGCGGCTGTGCCGTCGCCGGCTGCACGAGGCCTGCCGCCAGTGGCCGGACCTGGCGCTGGCGCTGCTGGCAGGGCTGAGCAAGAACCTCTACGACCAGGTCAACAGGGTCGACTGGATGACGTCCAGCTCCGCGCCGGAGCGGTTGGCCAACTATCTGATGGGACTGCGCGAGCGCCAGGGCGACACGGTGACGCTGCCGCTGAACCAGCGCCAGCTGGCCGCGCACCTCGGTATCCGCGCCGAGACCCTGAGCCGCCTGCTGAATGACTGGCAGACCCAGGGCCATGTCAGCGGCAAGCGCCGCGAATGGATACTGCACACGCCGGCCTACCTGGAAAAACTGGCGACGACGGCCAAACGGCCGTTCTGACGGCCGGCTGCCACGCCCGGCGCGCCGCGACGCCGGCCGTGATGCCGGGCCCGCCAATGACATTCGTCATCGGCGCCGCCCTCCCCTCCGGCCGACAATGGGACTGGTCTTGCCCCCTGCCCCATCATGCCGCCCGATTTCCCCGACCTTCCCGCCGCGCCGATCAGCGAGGATGACATCCGCCGCCTGGTCCACCGGTTCTATGCCCGCGTGCGCCAGGACGACACGCTGGCGCCTATCTTCGACGCGCGCGTGACCGACTGGGATGCGCACCTGGCCATGCTGTGTGATTTCTGGTCCGCGCTGCTGCTGGGCACGCGCCGCTTCAAGGGCGCGCCGATTCCGGCGCACGCCCGCATTCCAGACCTGTCATGGCCCCTGTTCCAGCGCTGGCTGGCGCTGTTCCACCAGGTCACCGCGGAAGTCGGGCCGCCGCTGCTGCAGGCGCAGGCCGACGCCATGGCCGAACGCATCGCCGCCAAGCTGTGGCACGTCTGGCAGCAGCGGCACGCCATGCCCGGCCTGCCGGATACCCTGCCCGCGAACGTGCGTCCCTACCGCGACAGCCCCATGTTCACGCCCGACAACCTGCCCGCCGCATTGCGCGCCGCGCATACGACCAAGGCGGGAACCTGGGGATTGTTGACCGTGTACAGCGGCGTGCTGCGCTACACGCTGGACGATCCGCCGCACACCGAAGTGGTGCTGGCCGCCGGACAGCGCGTGCTGATCGCGCCGCAAGTGCGGCATCACGTCGCCTTCGAACTGCCTGGAAGCTTCCAGATCACGTTCTGCCGCGCGGATGGGGCCTCGCCGGCAGACGCCGAACGTTCGGCGTAGTCGCCCCGGGGCCCTGGGAGGCCGCGCCCGATCGGGCGCGGCAGGTGCTTACTTCTTCTTGCCCGAGGCGTCCTGCTCGACCACCATGTCCAGCACGTACACCTTCGACGGCGCGTCGGCCGGCGGGTTCTTCCAGTCGTAGCGCTTGACCCGCAGCACGGTGCGCACGCCATCGCGGTGATCGTAGCCTTCGATCGACTGGTACAGCGGATGCCAGTCTTCCTGCGGCGGCAGCTGCACCCCGGCGTCGTTGTAGCGGCGCTCACGCACCATCAGGCACTGGTAGCGCGGAATCATGGGATGGCTGCAGTCGGCGCGCTTGGGCGCCACTTCCAGGAACATGATCTCGCCGGCGCTGCCGTACAGGGTCTCCGGCGTCGGTTCGCCGACGAACTTCAGCACGCTGCCGTCCCGCGCCACCAGCTCCAGCGCGGGCTCGGCCGGATCGCCGCCGAGCGTGGCGCGCAGGTCGCCCTTCAGGCGCTGGCCGAACTCGGCGTCCAGCGTCATCAGGCTGGGCTCGCAGGCCTTCATGGTGGAAGCCAGATTGGCGACCTGCAGCACGCCGTTCTTGTAGGTATAGCCGCCGAACTGCGCATTGCAGCCGCCGCGCACGTTCAAGGCATCGGCCGTGAACGACAGGCGCAAGGGCTGTTCGACGCCCTTTTGCAGGGCGGGGATGGATTTGCCCGAGGCATCGGTGGCCGACACCAGGCGCCAGTAGTAGGCGGGCAGGCTCACCGCGTTCGCGGCGGGCGTCGCGGAAGAAGTGGACATGGAGGACGATCCTTCGCCAGGGGTGGTAACCGGTGCGCAAGCCTGCAGCAGCGCGGCGCAGACAGACGCCAGGAGAATTGTTTTTTTCATGGTGGGTTCCTATCAGCCGTGCGGCACTGGTGAAAACCCGGATTCTACGTCCGCGCCATGGACGAAATGGGCGGGTTCTGTCCTTGGACGTATCAAAATCTTGCCGCCTGACTGAACGCAGGCTGACACCTGCAAGCATCTCCGCCCGCGCCTTCCCCCTGCGGCGGCGCGGCCAATCCCGGTACGCGGCGCGGGCGGATCGCGGCCCGCCCCGCAATTACAGTCTGACACTCACGGGCCACGCCCCGGCGCAACACTCTGCGCAGTAATGCAGATCTTTGCGGGCGCCCACGCGTGATGGGGCGCCCGCCGCGTCTCAATCCACCCGCAGCATCCCGGCATCGTCGCGCACCCGGCCTTGCGCCTGCAGCGCCGACAACGCCAGTCCCAGCCGCGCCTCGGCATCCGCCAGCGTGCGCGACAGGCCCAGGAGGCGGCAGACCGACTTGATCACATCGGCCCGCGGCGCGTTGCCGGTCGTGGCCAGCACCCGCAGCACGCCGTTGGCCAGTTCTTCCAGGCAGACATCGTCGACGCGGCGGCGCGAGGCCTCGTCCTCGCCGGCGCCGCGAAAGTCCGCCCACGCCGCCGGCCGCGCGCCGGCGGGCCAGAGGAACGTGACCTCGCCTTCGCGCGTGCGGCCGCTGTCGGCCGGCGTCAGCTGGCGCAGGCGCTCGACGATGCGCGCGCCGGTGCGTTCCAGGCCCCAGGCCCGCGCCACCCGCCGATGCAGCACGCTTTCGGGCAGGGGGCCCTCGGTCTCGATCACCTGGCGCAGCTCGGCGGTCAGTCGCGCATTGTTGGCGCGGTCGTAGAACGCCTGCGCGTCGCCGGGCGCCAGATCGGTCACCTGGTAGGTCGTGATGGCGCCCGCCGCCGCGTTCGGCCGCGGCGGCGCCTGGCCCGGCATCGTGCCGGAACCGGCCGCGTCCACGCCATCCTCGGTGGTGATGGTGAAAGCCACGTCGTCCGCCTGCGCCGCGTCGTCCTCGCCGGAACCAGACTGTGGGCCAGGCTGCGGGTCAGGCTCCGGTTCGGGGGCGGGCCCTTCCTCCTCGCGCGCCAGTTCCGCGTCCAGGCGGGCCAGCAGCTTGTCCACTTCGCGTTCGGGATTGATCCACCAGTCGGTCGACCAGATCCGGTGCAGGCGCCACCCCAGCCCTTCCAGCACCACCTGCCGCAGGCGATCGCGGTCGCGCGCGGTGGCCCCGGCATGATAGGCGCGGCCATCGCATTCGATGCCCAGCAGGTAGCGCCCCGGCGCGCGCGGATCGACTACGCCCATGTCGATGCGGTAGCCCGAGCAGCCGACCTGCGGATGCACCACCCAGCCGCGCTCGCGCAGCACCTTGATCACCTGCGTCTCGAACGGGCTGTCGGGCTCGCGGCCCGTGGGCAGCGACTGCGCCACCAGCGCGCGCGGCCCCTTCAAGGCGAACTCCAGATAGTGCTTCAGGTCGCGCACGCCGGCGGCGCGCACGCGCGACAGGTCGATCTGCTGCGGCGCCAGCGTGCTGTAGATCACCACGCCTTCGCGGGCCCGCGAGATCGCCACGTTCAGGCGGCGGTGGCCGCCTTCGCCGTTGAGCGGGCCGAAGTTCATCGTCATCTTGCCGGCCGCGTCCGGCCCATAGGTGATCGAGAAAAGGATCACGTCGCGCTCGTCGCCCTGCACGTTCTCCAGGTTCTTGATGAAAAGCGGTTCGCGCGCCTGCGCCGCAATGGCCTTGTCGAGCGCGGCATTGGCGCGGCGGCGCGCATCCAGCAGCGTTTCGATGAGCGACTGCTGCGGCTGGTTGAAGGTCACCACGCCCAGGCTCTGGCGGCGCCGCGCCGGGTCCAGGTAATGGCGCTCGACGCCCTGCACGATGGCCTCGGCCTCGGCGCGGTTGGTGCGGCTGCCGCCGCGGTCGTAGACGCCGGCCACGCGCTCGAGCCGCACCGCCAAGTCGTCGGTGACCGGCGACGGGAAGGTGATGAGCTGCGAATCGTAGTAGGTCACGTTGCTGAAGGTGATCAGGCTTTCGTGGCGGCTGCGGTAGTGCCATTGCAGGCGCAGGCGGTTCATGTCGGCGCCCAGGCATTCGTCCAGGATGCTCTCCAGGTCTTCCACCTGGCCATCGTCGCCGGCGCCGTCGTCGTCGTTGGCCGACTTGCTGAAGAAGCTGGTGGGCGGCAACTGCTTGGTGTCGCCCACCACCACCAGCTGCTGGCCGCGCGCGATGGCGCCGATCGAATCCCACACCGGAATCTGCGAGGCTTCGTCGAACACCACCACATCGAACTGCGAATGACCGGCGTCCAGGTATTGCGCCACCGACAGCGGCGACATCAGCAGGCACGGCTTGAGGCGCGGCAGCAGCGACGGCAGGCGCTGCATCAGCTGGCGCACCGGCACGTGGCGGGCCTTCTTCTGCAATTCCCGGCGCAACAGGCCCAGTTCGCTGTCGGGACTGACCAGGACGGCATTGCTGGCCGGCACCTTGCCGGCCAGCAATGCCGCGATATGGGCCGACGTGAGTTGCTGGAAGCGGTCATCGGCCTGGCGGAACTCGCGGATCTTGCGATCGTGGTCGGCGCTGGAGAACGACCGCAGCAGCGGCGAATGGTCGATGACCTTCTTGACCCACCAGTTGCGATAGCTGAACTCGAAATGCGCCTCGACCCGGGCCAGCGGCACGCGCCCCTGCTCCAACGTCGCAACCAGGCCCTGCAACTGCATGCCGATGGCCTGCTCGCGCGCCTGGCGCCAGACGCACCACGGCATCAGGCTCTGCTTGTTCAGCCGCCATCCGGCCAGCACGGCCTGGATGCGTTCGAGCGCCCCGCCGTCGTGTTCCTGCCCCTGCAGCGGCATGGTGGGATGCGCCAGGCCCTCCACCACGGCAAGCTGGTCGCGCAGCGCGCGCCAGGCATTGCGGGTGTCGAGCAGGCGCCTGCCAAGCGCGGCGCCCGGCTGCAGGAAGGCGCGATTCTCGCCCACCAGCGGTTGCAGGCGCGTGCGCAGCGCGCCGGCCGCGGCCGGATCGCCGGCCATCAGCGTGACCGCCCCGGCGAAGCGTTCGGCCCATTGTTCGTGGCGCCCGACCTGTTCCCAATCCGTGTCCAGGCCGGCGTAGTCGTTCAACAACAGGCGTTCGGCATCGGCCTTCAGGGACGCCAGTTCCCGGTCTTCGGCATTGACCCGCGCCAGCGGCGCCAGCATCGCGTCAATGGCGGCATCGTCCGGACCACGCGCGTCGACACGAAACGCCGCCAGCCGCTTGCGCAGGCGCCGCTTGGCGAAGGCCGACTTGGGCCACCAGGCGGCACGCGCGGCCTGCCATTCGGCCTGCAGCGCGGCGCCGTCCAGGTCCGCCAGGCGCGCCTGCCAGGACGCGTCGACCTCGGCCCAATGCGCATTGCGCGCCAGGCCGTGACGGGCCAGCGCCTGCACCCGCTGGCGCGCCGCGGGATCATGCGCCTGCGCGGCCAGGCCGGTGGGCACCCGCGGCGCCGCCAGCAATACGTCGATTAATGCATCCAGGCGCGCATAGGCCTCCAGGCCCAGGCCGGCGACCGGCACGCCCAGTTCGGCGCCGGCGACGTCCACGCAGGCCTTGAACGCGTCCGCCGCCCGGTCCAGGGCCTGCGCCGCCGCCAGCAGCTCGTCCTGCCAGCTGGGGCTCCACCCGGTCATGCCGATGTGGGCCAGGGCGTGGCCATGCAGCGCGCCCAGTTCGCCGGACAGCGTCGACATGCGCCGCGCCGCCTCGCGCAACTGCGCCAGCTCGTCCTCGCCATGCGCCTGGGCATCGGGCCAACACAGCGGCGACGGTTCCTCGCCGCTGTGTTGGATGCAGGTGCCGATGGCGTCGTAGACCGTCAGGCCGTTGCCATGCCGCTGATGCAGGGCTTGGACCAGGCCGTTCAGCTCCTGGCGCAGCGCCGCCAAGCGCTCGGCTTCGCGGTTCCATTCATCGCTGCTGCGCTGGCCGCCCAGTTCCAGCGCCCGACCGAGCTGCTGCAGCACTTCGGACTTGCGCGCCTTGGACGAATGCAATTCCAGGCAGAACGGTCCCAGGCCGATATTGGCCAGGCGGCGATGCACCACCTCCAGCGCCGCCATTTTTTCCGAAACGAACAGCACCGTCTTGCCACGCGCCAGCAGGTGCGCGATCAGGTTGGTGATGGTCTGGCTCTTGCCGGTGCCGGGCGGGCCTTCGAGCACCAGGTCGCGGCCGGCATCGACCGCGCAGATCGCCTTCAACTGCGAGGAATCCGACAACAGCGGCGTCAGCAGGTCCAGCGGCCGGTAGCTTTCGTCCAGGCGCTCGAAGCGCGGATCCCAGGGCTCCTGCGCGAAAGCCTGGCCGGGGTGCTCGATCAGGTGCCGCACCACGCGGTTGGCCTTGAGCTGGCCGCTGCGGTCCTGCAGGTCCTTCCACATCAGGTATTTGGTGAACGAGAAAATCCCCAGGTGCACCTGCTCCAGCACTTCCCAGCCGACGATCTCGCGCACCGCCAGGCGGAACGCCTGCAACACCCGCGCCACGTCCACGCCCTTATCGTCGGCCGGCAGCGCATCCAGGCCGGGGATGCGCAACTCGTAGTTGTTGCGCAGCATCTGCAGCAACGTGGGGTTGATGATGGTCTCGTCATCGTGGCGCACCAGCCGGAAACCGCTGCGCACCGACTGGCGCTGCAGCGACACCGGCACCAGGATCAGCGGCGCCAGGTGACTGCTCTCGGCGGCGGGATGCTCGGTCCAGCGCAGCATGCCCAGGGCCAGGTACAGCGTATTCGCGCCGCCTTCCTCCAGCCCGGTGCGCGCGGCGCCGAAGATGGTCAGCAGGTTGGCGTCCAGCGCCTCCTGCGCCACGCGGGCGATCAGTTCCTTGTTGCCCAGCGCCTCCAGCGCCATGTCGTCCAGCGGCGCGCGGCCGCCACGGTCGACGTGCACCTGCGCCACGCGCGGGTCGCTGCCCTCCATCAAGGCGGCGGGCAAGGGACGGATGCGGAACTCGCCGCCGTCGGCAATGGCGTCTTCCAGCCGTCCCAGGTCGGGCACCACCAGCGGCAGGGTCGACTTGGTGTTCTTGAAATTCAGCAGCCGGTTGCGCAGCGTCAGGTCCAGCAGGCGCGATTTCCACTTGGCCAGGCGGCCTTCGGGCGTGTCGTCGGCCGGCTCCAGGCTGATGACGAACTCCGGATCCAGCGGCGGCAGCTGGGGCGTGGGTTCGATGGCGGCGGGCGCCTCGGAGGCATCGGCTTCGCCCGGCGCCGTGGCGCCGGCGCGCGACGGCAGCGGCTTGATCTGCAGCTCGCGCGCCCGGTGCACGTCGATGGCGTAGCGGAACGTATCGTCTTCGCGCAGGTGCGCGGCGCCCTGTTCCAGCGCCAGCCGCAGCGACGGCCGGAAACTCGGATGCTGGGCGATGCCGGTGGTCTCGAAGGCCAGGAATTCGCCGCTGTCCACGCGCTTGCGCACGGCCTGCACGTCGTCGGTCAGCGGATCGGCAAAGCAGGCCGGATGCAGCCACACGCCCACCCAGGCGTGGCCTTCCTTCATCAGGATCACGGGGCGCAGCCCGGCCTGCTCCAGGCACGACGAAAACAACATCGCCAGGTCCAGGCAGGTGGCCACGCGGGCCTCCAGGATGCGGTCGGGCGTGCGGATCTTCTGGCCGTCGACGCCGAACGATGCGGGCGGCTCGGCGTAATGCAGCGTTTCGGCCGCCAGCGTGCTGTAGATGGCCGACACCTGCTTCCAGACCACGTCTCGGCTCTTGGACTGGTAGCCGTTCATGGTCAGGTCGCTCTGCTGTTCGCGCAGCAGCCGGGCGGCCTTGCCGATGAGCCCGTCAACGGCCGGGTTGTTGGGCATGGAAAACGCGGCCAGCAATTCCGGCAGCGCGCGGGTGCCGGCCCACTGGTCATAGGCCAGCACCGCCACGGGCTGCGCGGCGCGGCCCACTTCGCGCCCATCGGCCTGCGCCGTCACCTCGATGGCCGCGCGCTGCGCTTCCTGCAGATCGGCCAGGTAGCCATGGTCGGGCGCCAGGTCCAGCGGCGCGATGCGGCGGATTTCGCCGGGCACCAGCACATCGAAGCGCAGCCGCACCGGCTGCGCGAAGGCCGGATTGCAGCGGATCTGGACCTCGACGTTCTCGAAAGTCTCCTGCGAGCGGTTGACCAGGCGCAGCGATCGCAGGACCGGCACCGCATTCTGGATGGAGGCGTAGCCCAGCGTCGGATCGGCCTCGATCTCGATCATCACGCCGTCCCGTGCCGCGACGTCCTGTCCGACCGGCTCCAGCGCCGCCATGCCGGCGCCATGCGCGGCGCCCTCCCGCATCGCCGGGGATTCCAGGTCCAGTCGCTTGTCCATCGATTTCTCTCTGCTCGGTTCTTCGCCCATTGGGCAGGGACTATAGACCGAAATCGATGGAATATTCGCGTCCGCCCCAACGTCCACAACAGGAGGGACCCACGCCGCGACGGCGCCGCGCCTCGTATCCCAACCCACCGGCCAAGCGCCTCGGCGCGCTGGCCGGCCCGCCGGAGAATCCCCGACATGAAATCGAATCGATCGACATTGCAACAGACACTGGCCGGCGCCCTGCTGGCGCTGGCCGCCGTGTCCGGCCCCGCCGCCTGGGCCGCGCAGGACCTGAACGTCTATGGCCCGGGCGGCCCCGCCCCGGCCATGAAGGAAGCGGCCGAGGCGTTCGGCAAGCAGCGCGGCATCGAGGTCAAGGTCACCGCCGGCCCCACGCCGGCCTGGGCCGAACAGGCCCGGCAGAATGCTGACGTGCTGTTCAGCGGCGCCGAGAACATGATGAGCGGCTTCGCCGCCACGCTGCCGGGCGTGTTCGACCTGCGCGATGCGCGCACGCTGTACCTGAGGCCATCCGCGATCCTGGTGCGGCCGGGCAACCCCAAGGGCATCCAGGGCTTCAAGGACCTGCTCAAGCCGGGCATCAAGGTCATGGCCGTCTCCGGCGCGGGCCAGACCGGACTGTGGGAAGACGTGGCCGGCCGCCTCGGCGACATCGAGACGGTGCGCGCCTTCCGCGCCAACCTGGTGCTGCCCGAAGCCGGCAACAGCGCCCAGGCGCGCAGCCAGTGGACCGAGGACAAGAGCATCGACGCGTGGCTGATCTGGAACATCTGGCAGGTGTCCAATCCGACGCTGGCCGACGTGGTGGCGGTGGAAGAGCCCTACCGCATCTACCGCGACGCTGGCGCGGTGGTTACGCGCCACGGCAAGGCCAATCCGCAAGCGCAGGCCTTCGTCGAATTCCTCGCGTCCGCCGAGGGCCGCGCGATCTTCAAGAAGTGGGGCTGGAAAACGGACTGACGCCGACGGCTGCGCGTCAGCGGCATTCGGCGATAATCGGGCAACTCCATGACCGCCCGGCCGCCGCCGGGTCACGCCGATGCGTATCCGCGCCGCCCTGCTGCTCTGCCCGCTGGCCCTTGCCCTGCACGCCCCGATGACGCGCGCCGACACCCGGGTGCAATCCCTGGACCAGGTGCCGGGCGCCATCAAGACCCAGGACGCCCGCAAGATGTACGACAGCCAGATGAGCGGCGCGCCCCGACCCGACGGCCTGGGCGTGCAACTGCCGGCGGGCTTCAGCAATGCCTTCCTGTTGCAGCAACTGGCGCCCGGCCAGAATCCCGCGCGCCTGCTGCTGGCGGGCGCCAAGGCCTGGCCGCAGCGCCCCGGATCCTACGTGGCGCTGGTGTGCCTGGCGGCCAGCGCCGAACGGGCCGAGCGCCTCAAGCAGTTCGGCGGCGGCGACTGCGCCAACCTGTCGCGCGACCAGGACAGGAACGAGATATGGGTCGGCGTGTTCGAATCGACGCCCGGCGCCGCGCCGCGCCTGGTGGCGCGCACCGAGGCCCCGGTGACGGAACCGACCGACTGGAGCGACACCGACATCGACCCGCCCATGGACCTGGCCATGCAGGATGCCGGCGCGCCCATGCTGTCCACGCCCGACAGCTGGAAGCGCTTCGATCTGGCCGCCTACAGGATCGCCCCCGACACCACCGCCTTCGGCCTGCGCGCGGGCTGGAGCGAGGGTTATGCGGGCGGCGGCGCCGATTTCGAGGCCCTGTACCTGTTCCGCATCGACGGCGCGACCCTGAAGGTGGTGTTCGCCCGGCCCATGTCGTTCGTCAAGAGCATCGCGGGCGACTGGAACCCCGATGGCACGCGCGAACACGATGAATCCGACGCCAGCAATTCGCTGCTGGTGCTGCCGGGCAAGACCGGCGGCTACTTCGACATCCAGCTGCGCCAGCAGGGCGGCAAGTGGAAGCGCACGTTCAAGTGGTCGGCGGGCAAGCAGGCGTACGAATAGGTCCCGCGCCGCCGTTCAGGCCGCATCCACGTAATTCGGTTTGCCGCCCAGGAATTTCAACAGTTCCTCGGGCTGGCTGACCTGCGCCAGCGGAATGAAATACACCTCATCCGCCACATCCGGACGCTGCACCGGAATGATCTGCAGATAATCCGGCGTCAGCGCGATCAACGAGATCTTGTCGTCTTCATAGCCGGATTCGAAATGGCTGCCGTTCTGGTCCAGCACGAAGCGGTCCGCGTAGAAACGCGCCGATCCCTTCAGGCTGGCGGCGCCCTTGAAGATGGTCTTGCGGATCATGCGCCTGAGCACCCACTTGGGCGTGGGCTGGCCGTTGCCCAGGCCCTTGATGATGCGCCGCGTCTTGGCAGCGGCGATGAAGCTCAAGGCCATCAGCAGCATCACGCTGGCGAAGACCGCCGTGTGCGCGCCCACCTTGCCGGTGGTCAGCTTCTCGATGCCGACGATGACGATGGAAGCCAGGAAGGCACCATGCCGTATCCAGGTCCAGGTGCGCGTGGCGGCGTTGACCACGTCGGCGGCGCGCTGGCGCTGCGCCAGCAGATGGGCCTCCAGCGTTTCCAGGGGCAGGTCGTAGTCGGCTTGGCTGATCGGTACGGCGTCGGTCACGGCGGGGCCTTTCTCTTTCTATATGCGGGCGGAAAACCCCGGATTATGCCTGCACGCGCAGCGCGTCCCGCTGCCGATGGCCGCACACGCGGCGTCCCAGGGTCTGGCCGCCCGCTGTCGCCGGCCAGGGTTCAGCCAAAGAAAAACCCGCAGGTCCCGGAATCGGGACGTGCGGGTTTCGAGAGGGGCGGCCCGGCGCGGCGCGCCAGGCGCGCGCCGGTTCAGCCGACCACGCGGAAGCGCTCGGCGTCGTCCATGAAGGCCTTTTCGCCAAAGCCGTTTTCGTTCGAGCCGAACGGCATCTGCGCGCGCAGCTTCCAGCTGGCGGGCACATTCCATTCACGCGCCACGCCGGCGTCGATGAGCGGGTTGTAGTGCTGCAGGCTGGCGCCCACGCCGGCATTGGCCAGCGCGGTCCAGACCGACAGCTGGGCCATGCCGCCCGCCTGTTCCGACCACACCGGGAAGTTGTCGGCGTACAGCGCGAATTTTTCCTGCAGGCTGCGCACCACGTCCTGGTCTTCAAAGAACAGCACGGTGCCGACGCCGGCGGCGAAGCTCTTGAGCTTGGCTTCGGTCTGGGCGAAGCTTTCGGCCGGAGCGACCTTGCGCACTTCCTCGATGGCCAGGTTCCAGAGCTTGTCGCTTTCGGCGCCGAACAGGATCACGGCGCGCGAGCTTTGCGAGTTGAACGACGAGGGGCTGTGCTTGATCGCGTCCTGGATCAGGGTCGCCAGTTCCTCTTTCGAGGCGGACAGGTTGCGGCCCAGCGAATACTGCGTGCGGCGCTTCTTCAGTGCGTCGAGGTATGCGTTGCTCATGAGGATATTGCCTTTCGACTGGTAGATAGAGGGGTAGGGAGTGAACAAATTCTACTGGCCGGTGCCGCGGGCGACCACCGTTCAAGCGCGGTTTTTGCCGGAACAAACTGTTCCAGTTTTGTAGCGAATGCCGCCCGGTCTCACGCCGGCAGCAATCGCGCATTGCCCACGGGCGTGGCTCGCGCCTGCAAGGCACCGCCCGCCCCCACCCGGAACGCCGCGACGGCCTGCCGCAAGTCGGCCGCCTGCACCCGCAAGGCCTCGGCGCCGGCCGACGCCTCCTCGACCCGGCGCGCGTTCTTCTGGGTATCCTCGTCCAGTTGCGCGATGACCTGCGCCACCTGCTCGATGCGGCCGGTCTGCGCCACCGACGCCTGCACGATGCCATTCATGGTGGCCGTGGTCTGGGTGATCGCTTCTAGGATCAGGTCCATGGTCTGGCCGGCGGCGCCGACGCGGTCCACGCCCTGGCGCACCGTGTCGGCCGACTGCGAGATCAAGGCATTGATTTCCTTGGCCGCCGTGGCCGACCGCTGCGCCAGCGAGCGCACTTCGCTGGCGACCACCGCGAAGCCCTTGCCCTGCTCGCCCGCGCGCGCCGCCTCGACCGCCGCGTTCAACGCCAGGATATTGGTCTGGAAGGCGATGCCCTCGATCACCGAGGTGATGTCGGAGATCTGCGCCGACGCCCTGGACAGGTGTTCCATCGTGTCGATCACGGCGTGCATGGTCTGGCTGCCCTGCCGCGCCGCGTCCATCGCCTGGCCGGCCATGTCGCCAGCCTCCTGGGCAGCATGGGCATTACGCTTGACCGCGCCGGTCAGTTCCTCCATGGATTCGGCCGTCTGGCGCAGCGCGCGCGCCTCGTCGCTGGTACGCGCCGACAGGTCGGCATTGCCCTGCGCCAACTGCACGCTGACCACCGATACGGCGTCGGCGTGCTGGCGCACCCCGCCCACCACCGAAGCCAGGTTGCGCTGCATGCCGGCCAGGGTGGCAAGGATGCTGCTGGCGTCGCCCTGCCTGACCGCGATCGGGCTGGCCAGGTCACCGGCGCTGACGGTTTGCGCGATACGCTTGAGCGTCGCCGGTTCCGCCCCCAGGGCGCGCGTGATGCGGCGCGCGATCAACCAGGCCAGGCCGGCGCCCAGCAGGATCGCGGCGCCGGTCAGCGCCAGCATCAATTGCTGGAAATCGACGCCCACGCGCCGCGCCATATCGCTCTGGTCCTTCATCAGGCGTTCCTCCAGGTCGATCATGCGGTTGATCGCCGCCAGCCACTGCACGAACAGGGGCCGCGCCTGATCCAGCAGCGGCCGCGCCTGCGCGGCGTCGCCCCGCTCCAGCGCCGTCAACAGGCGCTGCACCACGGGCAGCGTGCGCGTCTCGATCGCCTTGATGCCCGCCAGCGTCTCGCGTTCCTGGGCCGACACGTCGGCGCCCTGCGCGAACAGCGCGTCCATGGGCGCCGCTGCCTCGTCGTATTGGCGCTTGAGGCGGTCGATCTCGGCCACCAGCGTCCGCAGTTCGGCGGGAGCGGCCAGCACGGCGTCCCGCAAGGCGATGGAGCGGTCATGCACGCTGCCCCGGAAGGTGATGGCATAACGCTGCTTGACGCCGTGGACATCGTTGATGGCGGCGAGCGCGCCATTCATCCGGTTGACCTGGGTGATGCCGACCACCGTCAACAGCACCATCAGGCAGAGAACGACGGTGAAGCCGAGCATGATGGAACCGCCCGTGCTGCGCACCCCGCGCGAAGGGGAATGGGAATCCTGCATGAAACCTCCTGCGGCCACCCGCCGGATGAGCCGGACGGTGCCTATCGACTTAATTTAATAAAACTATCAAATATAGTTTTTTAATTATATATAACTATCGTTACGAATACAGCCTTTTCGCCCCGTTCCGCGCGGGGGTTTCGCGCTGCATCGACGTGCCCAGGACATACCGAGAGCCCGGATCCGGTCGCGGTCCCGGCCGCGATGCGCGATCGGTAAACTAGGCGGCATCTTTCTCATCCGCTTACGTCGTTCCCCTGATCGCCACATGACGATGGCCAGAGCGCCGAGCCTGGTCGCCAACGCTGGAGCCCCGCCCATGCTGAAAGACCGCCGATTCCAGATCTGGCTGGCCGTGTTCGCGCTGGTCGCCATGCCGCTTGTGGCACTGCTGTGGCCGCGCAGCCCGCAATACCCGTCCATCGGCGGCGGCGGCTACGACCTGTCCGGGTTCGTCTACACGCTCGCCCTGCTCGGCTTCAGCGGCGTGTGGTCCTTGGTCGCACTACTGGTGGCTTTCGGCCGTAACGAGGCCACGGCGGCCAGGCGGGCCTACGCACTGGCCGGCATCGGCGCCGCGACATTCGTGACGGCGGCCATCGCCTTCGGCCACCACCTGCACTAAGGAACGCATTACTTCAGGCTCGGGCGCGGATCCGAGCCGCAAAAAAAAAGGCCGGCACGCGAGGTGCCGGCCAGTCACGATCGCTTTGCCATGGCGGCGGACGCCAGGTCCGCGACCATCGGCAGCATCGTCGTCAGGTGCCGACGGCGGTACCGTCCTGCTTCCAGATCACCACCGTAGCCGGGCGCGGCCGGCTGGCAGTGGCGTCGTCGGGCCACTTGGAGGCCATGAGGGGATTGTTCTGCGCATCCGTCACGCTCGGGCCTTCGCCCGGGTGCTGGATGTTGATGAACAGGTACTTCTGGTCGGGCGTCCAGGTCAGGCCGGTCACTTCGCAACCGATCGGGCCGGTCATGAAGCGGCGGATTTCCTTGGTGGCCGGATTGGCGACCAGCATCTGGTTGTTGCCCTGCCCGGCGTAGGGGCCGGTGTTGGAGTAGTTGCCGTCAGTCTCGATCCACAGCAGGCCGCGCTTGTCGAAGGCCAGGCCGTCGGGGCTGTTGAAAGTGTTGTCCGTGGTGACGTTGGCCGAGCCACTGCGCAGGTCGGTGCGCGGGTACAGCGTCGGGTTGCCCGCCAGCACGAAGATGTCCCATTCGAAAGTCAGCGACGCCGGATCGCCGTTCTTCTCGCGCCAACGCACGATCTGGCCGTACTGGTTGGCGGTACGGGGGTTGGCGTCGTCGGCGCCCGGATGCTGCGGGCCGTTCGGATAGCGGGTGCCGCCGGTGCCGCGCGAGCTGTTGTTGGTCAGCGTGACGTAGGCTTCGCGGGTGGTCGGATGGGTGGTGATCCACTCGGGCCGGTCCATTGGCGTGGCGCCCACCGCGTCGGCGGCCTGGCGCGTCTTGACCAGCAGTTCGCCCATGTCCTGGTTGAACAGGGCGCCGAGCGTGCCGCCGGCCAGCGCCGGGGTATCGAGCTTGAGCGCAATCCATTCGCCCACGCCCATCGCGTCGCCCTGTGCGGCGCCGTCCAGGAAGCGCGCGACGTACAGCGTGCCCTTGTCCAGCAGCAGGCGGTTCAGCGCCGGGCGGGCCGGGTCGTACTTGCCGTCGGACACGAACTTGTAGATGTACTCGCTGACCTGGTCGTCGCCCATGTAGACCACCACGCGCTTGTCGTCGGCCAGCGTCATCGCGGCGTTCTCGTGCTTGAAGCGGCCCAGCGCGGTCAGCTTCTTGGGCGTGGAGTTGGGGTCGAACGGGTCGATCTCGACCACCCAGCCGCAGCGGTTGTATTCATTGGGCTCCTGCGCCCAGTTGAAGCGGTTGTCGTAGTGGTCCCAGCGGTACGAGCTGCTGGAGGTCTTGCCCGAACCCTTGTAGCGTTCCATGTGCTTCTGGTATTCGGCATCGGGATAGTTCACCGTGGTCGGGTCGGCAGTGCCGACGCCGAAGTAGTCGGTGAAGTTCTCTTCGCACGTCAGGTAGGTGTTCCACAACGTGTAGCCGTTGCCACAGTTGCCGAAGGTGCCGAAGCAGCGCGTGCCCGTCGGATCGGCGTTGGTGCGCACCAGGCGGTTGCCCGCCGCCGGCCCCACCAGTTGCATCGCGACGTTGGCGTTGACGCTGCGGTTGAAGGGCGAATCCAGCACCGGTTCCCACTTGCCGTTTGCCAGGCGCATATGGCGCACCGACACGCCATGGGCGTGCTGCGACTTGCGCACCCAGTCCAGGTTCCATTGCGCGTTGCCCGGCTGTACGCCCACCGGATAGAAGTAGTCCGGCGTGGTGTATTCGTGGTTGGTGACCATCAGGCCTTCCACGCTGCTGCCGTTGACGCTGTCGGTGCCATCGATCGGGAAGAAATGCATGCCGTCGTGGTTGTACCCGAGCTGGCGGGCCTGGTCGTCGCCGCCGTTGCTGGCGTCGGCCTTGAAGGCCGGCGCACCGACAAAGAGCGGATCGCCCCAGCGGTTGATCACGGCGAACTGGTAGCCCTCGGGGACCACCACGGTATCGGCGGTGCTGATCGGCACGGCCTTGAAATTGAGTTCCACGGGCTTGGCCGGCGTCTCGCCGCCCGGGTTGGTGCCCGGGTCGGTGCCCGGATTGCTGCCCGACGAATCGTCATCGTCGTCATCGCCGCCACAGGCTGTCAGGCCCGCGCCCATGAAGCCGACCGCGCCGGCGCCCAGGCCGGCCTTGAGAAAGCCCCGACGCGACACCGCGCGGCGCACCACTTCGTTGAAATGCACTGCCTGGGAGGGGTTGGACGGGATGTCGTCCTGGTCCGAAGAACTCATCAGTTTTCCTGTCATTGTCGGTGTTCTTGGCTGGCGCACCCGCGGGCCAGCCTCACGGCATGATCGTTCCCAAACATGACGTAGCGATAACAGCAAAATGAAAGGTTGGAGAAAACTCCACTGCCATCCAACGGATCCGGCCCAGGCGGCGGCCCATGCGAATCGGTCGTCCCGATGCTCGCCAAGAGCTTCATTGGCGAAAAGCCAAGATATCGCGTTCAACGCCAGGATAAGGAGCCTGATGCATTGGCGCTCCGTCAGCTGATCGTCGATGGCTGGCCCCGCGGCCAACGATTAACGACTGAGGCAACAAAAAACCCGCATCCTCCAGGAGAGATGCGGGTTTTTACGTGCGCCCAGGGAAAAGCTGGGACAAATTCTTGGTGCCGACGGCGAGACTCGAACTCGCACAGCTTTCGCCACTACCCCCTCAAGATAGCGTGTCTACCAATTTCACCACGTCGGCTAACTTCATCCAGAAAAGCCGTGGCTTCCTGGAAAGTCGAACATTCTATCACGTAATTGACGATTCGCGTGCATCCGCCCGCCGTGTCGCTCCAGACCCAGCCGCCCGGCGAGCCCCGCCCGGGCAACAAGCCCTTACAAGCGCGACAGGCCATGGCATCAATCTGTCATGTCGCCGGGCAATACTGGCATCCTCATGCGCACACCCGGGATGTTCCCGGGGAATTTCCTCCGGATATTCATATAAAAGGGAATTCGTTGGCGCGCATGCCTGGCCGGCTTACGATGCCAGCCATACACAACAGGGCCTCAGGCCCGTAGAAAAGGTTCCACCATGCAACGTCTGATATCCCCCATCCTGGCCCGTCGCCCCACGCTGCTCGCCGGCCCGCGCAGCTCGCGCCGTTACGACGCCGTCGTGTCCCTGCGGGCCTACCGCGAAGCGCGCCAGTTGCGCGAATCCGCCGAACGCATCCTCGCGGTGTCGGCGCGCCACATGCTGCCGGGCGCCTGAACACGCCTTTCCCGCAAAGGGCGCCATTGCGGCGCCGCCATGAAAAAAGGCCGGCTATCGCCGGCCTTTCTCATTGTGGCGGGACGCTTACTTGGCAGGCGTCTCGGCCGGCTTGTCGCCCGCGGCGGCCGGCGCCGACGGCACCGAAGCGTCCGGCTTGGAAGCCGGGGCCGGAGCAGGAGCCGAGCCGGCGCCAGGCACCGACGAACCGGCGCCAGGGACGGACGAAGCGCCCGGCACCGACGAGGCACCCGCGCCCGGCTGGGCCGGCGCGGCGCCCGGCACCTGCGGCACCGAACGGTCGGCCGGGAAGTTCTGCATCACGCCGGAATCGACGGCCGGGCCGCTCGTGCCCTTGTGGCTGACGTAGGCCAGGCCGGCGGTGGACGCGAAGAAGACCACCGCGGCCCACTTGGTGGCGCGCGACAGGAAGTTGGCCGCGCCAGTGGCGCCGAACAGGCTGCCCGACGAGCCGCTGCCGAAAGCGGACCCCATGTCGGCGCCTTTGCCCTGCTGCAGCAGGACCAGCACGATGATAGCCAGCGCCGAGATCACTTGGACGGCCAGCAGAAGTTTGAGCATCAAGGGCATTACAGACTCCGGAACGGAAACTTAGATGGCGGCGATTCGCAAAAATTCTTCGGCCACGAGCGACGCGCCGCCGACCAGGGCTCCGTCGATATCAGTCATGGCGAACAAACTGGCGGCATTGGCAGCCTTGACGCTGCCGCCGTACAAAACCTGCACCTGGGCCGCGCCCAGCGCGGCCAGAGCGGCGCGGATGGCGCCGTGGACTTCCTGGGCCTGCTCGGGGCTGGCGGTGCGGCCGGTGCCGATGGCCCACACGGGTTCGTAGGCCAGCACCATGCGCGAGACGGCCTCGGCGCCCAGCGCCAGCACCGGCTTGAGCTGGCGTTCGATCACGGCCAGCGTGTTGCCGGCTTCGCGATCGGCCAGCGACTCGCCCACGCACACCACCGGGGTCAGGCCGGCAGCCAGCGCGGCGCGAGCCTTGTCGGCGACCATCTGGTCGGTTTCACCGTGCAGCACGCGGCGCTCGGAGTGGCCGGCCAACGCATAGCGGCAGCCGAATTCCTTGAGCATGGCGCCCGCGACTTCGCCCGTGTAGGCGCCCTTGTCGTGGGCGCTGACGTCCTGCGCGCCCCAGGACACGGCGCTGCCGGTCAGGGCCGAGGCGGCCTGCGCCAGGTACGGAAACGGCACGCAGACGCCGATTTCGCAATGGCTGGCGGCATCCGCGGCGCGCAGTTCGGTCAGCAACGCGGCATTCTCGGCCAGGTTGCCGTGCATCTTCCAGTTGCCCAGCACGAGGCGGGCGCGGTGTTCGACTGAAGTCATGGCGCAAATGTCAGAGTGGGTGAACCCGGGGGAAAAACACCCGCCCACGGGCTGGCCTGGAAATAATTCCAGGCGAAACCCGTGATTGTATCCTGTTGCGCGGCGCCGCGCCGAACGCCGCGCGTTTCTTACACGGTCAGGATGATTTTGCCGATGTTCTCGCCGCTTTCCATCATGGCGTGGGCCTGGGCGGCCTGGGCCAGCGGGAAGGTGGCGTGCACGATCGGCTTGATGGCGCCCTGCTCCAGCAGCGGCCAGGCGCGCTCGCGCAGCGCCCGGGCGATGGCGCCCTTGAAGTCCACCGGGCGCGGACGCAGGGTCGAGCCGGTGATGGTCAGGCGGCGGCGCATGACCTGGCTGGTATCGACATTGGCCTGCGCGCCGCCCAGCTGGGCAATGATGACGATGCGGCCGTCGTCGGCCAGGCATTGCATGTCGCGGGCGATGTAGTCGCCGGCCACCATGTCCAGGATCACGTCGACGCCGCGGCCGCCGGTGGCGTCCTTCACTTCCTTGACGAAGTCCTGCGTCTTGTAATTGATGCCGCGCGCGGCGCCCAGCGCCTCGACCGCGCGAGCGCGGCCATCGCTGCCGACGGTGGCGTAGACCGGGTTGCCCATGGCGCGGGCCAGCTGGATGGCCGTGGTGCCGATGCCGCTGGCGCCGCCGTGCACCAGCAGGATCTCGCCGTCGGCCAGGCGGCCGCGGTCGAACACGTTGCTCCAGACGGTGAAATAGGTTTCCGGCAGGCCGGCCGCTTCGATATCGGACAGGCCCTTGGGAATCGGCAGGCACTGGGCCGCGGGCGCGACGCAGTATTCGGCATAGCCGCCGCCAGCGACCAGGGCGCACACCTTGTCGCCCAGCGCGAAGCCGCTGCCGGCCAGGTCGCCGCCGACGATTTCACCGGCCACTTCCAGGCCCGGCAGGTCGGACGCCCCGGGTGGCGGCGCGTAGTTGCCCTTGCGCTGGAACACATCCGGACGGTTGACGCCCGCGGCGCTGACCTTGATCAGCACTTCACCCTTGCCGGCTTCAGGCGTGGGACGTTCGGCGGGAACCAGGACCTCGGGGCCGCCCGGGCGTGAGATTTCTACACAGTGCATCGCGTGCCTCCTTCGCGGCAAATGGATTATTATTGCGCCCTTTACGGCAAGTCGCGTTTTCGTCAGGTAGAGTGTTTGCCTGGCGGCCGGATTGCCGCCCCCGCAGTACAGTGCGGCACCAGGAAGCGTGGCAGAGTGGTCGATTGCACCGGTCTTGAAAACCGGCAACGGGCAACCGTTCGTGAGTTCGAATCTCACCGCTTCCGCCAGGAATCCGCCCTTTCCTCCCTTTTTCGCGCCATCATGCGCCCAGGCCTATCAGCCGGCAGGATCGCGCTCGCCTTCGCTTGTGCTGGGCGCGGAGGCCGGTCAGCGGCGGACCGCGTCGCGCCTTGTGGCACGGCTCCCGTCATTTGTTGATCACGGCACCATCACCGCGATGCTCGCGGCCACGCGCCGCGGGGGGGGGCTGCATCGGGCGTTGGCGCGGCGGCCTCCGGCCGCTGGCGCTGGATCTGCTCCAGTTGCGCCGCCGCCTCGTCGCCCTTCAATTCGGCCACCCGGCCGCGCACGATCGCATCCATGTACTGGCGCGTGAACGTTTCGCCCACGCGCCAGGCATCGCCGTCGCGCACGAAATCGAAATCGCCTTCGAGCACCTGCCAGTCGGCGCGGCCGATGGCCGACAGCAGCCGGTCGCGATATTCGGCCTGCAGGCGGCACGACCATTTGCCGCCTCCCAGCTCCTTGCAGTCGCCTAGCGGCTGGACGTTGCGGACCGTACGCGTATCGGTTTCCGGCGGCAGGCCCACGCGCTGGCGTTGGCGCTCGTACGCCGCCTTGCGCGCTTCGCCCCGGGTGGTCTGGTCGAATGCCGCCACGCCCTGCTCGAACGCGGCTGCCAGCCGGACGGCGCCGGCCGGCTGGCCCACGTCGCGCGGCTTGCCGCTGGCATCGAGCTGGCCGTAGCGGACCCGCACCACGCGCGGGTCCGCGCCGGCGATCATCATTTCGCCCTTGGCATTGGGTCCGATGGTGTAGGCCAGGCTGGAGGAGGCCTCGCCCACCTTCAACGTGGCGGTGCAACCGCGCGAACGTTCCGGCTTGATGTAGCCGACCTCCTTCACGTCCGCAAATGTCGCCAGGTACAGGTCCGCGGGTGCCGCGCCCCCGGCCAGCGGGTTCCTGGACATCTGCTGAATGCGCGAGGTGAACATGCTGGCGCGCAGGGTCTTCTGCACATCGGCGTCATCGCATTGCGGCGGCGATGCCGGCGCAAACAGGTACCAGCCCGCCGCGGCCACCGCGATCACGCCGCCGCCCAGCCATGCCCAGCGCGGGCCGGGAAAAGCGCGCTTGAGCGCGACCTGGCGCACCTGCCGTTCGTATTCTTCAAGCTTGCGCTGCATCAGCGCGTCCATCTCGGCCAGCGCCTGGCGACGGGTGGCGTTGCCGGCGAAGGCGGCTTCGGTCACGGACAGCTCGCCGATGGCCGCCAGGTCCTCGTCGGAAACGATGTGCTCGTCCACCAGCCAGAACAACGCCTCGCCAAGCGACGTCCACGGTTCGGCGCCCCTCTCGCCCAGGCGCTGGCGCGCGGCGGCGTGGTGGTCCGGGCGAATGACGCCGTCGGCAAGCAGGCGGTCGAGAAGCGGGGTCGATGCAGGGACCATGGATGTACGGCGGGCTGCCAAGACGAGGATGGCACATGATACCGTCGCCGCATTCACGCGCCCGGCCGGCGCGGCCTCATACCGCGCCGGCCTCAGGCGGCGCAGGTCTCAAAGATGCACTGCCGGACCGGGGCCGCGTCCGGGCGCGTGGATGCGCACCCGCAATGCGATCAGCAGCGCCGCCAGCAGCATCAGGATGCCGGCCGCCACGAACACGCCGACAATGCCGTTGGCGCTGAACATCGCGCCACCGGCCGCCGCGCCCGCCGCGATCGACGACTGCACCGACGCCACCACCATGCCGCCCGCGCTTTCGGCCTGGTCGGGCACCGCGCTGGCCACCCAGTTCGACCACGCCACCGGCACCCCGCCGAACGCCATTCCCCATAGCGCCACCAGCAGCGCCTGTCCCGTCACGGACGCCGGCAGCAAGGCCAGCGCCAGGGCCGCCGTCCCCACCAGCGCAGGCATCAGCACCAGCGTGGCGCGGGCGCTGCGGCCCAGCAACCAGCCCGCCAGCAGGGTGCCGGCGAAATTCGCCACGCCAAAACCCAGCAGCATCAAGGCCAGTCCGTCGGCGCCGACGCCTGTCGTGGTTTCAAGGAACGGCCGGATGTAGGTGAACAACGCGAAGTGGCCGGTGTGCACCAGCACGCATCCCAGCATGCCGACGGCGATGCCGGGACGCAGCAATACCTCCAGCACCGTGCGCAGCCGCGCGGTCCGGCCCGGCGCCAGCCGCGGCAGCGTGAGCCACTGGAACGCCAGCGTCGCCACGCCGACCGCGGCGGCGGCGACGAAGGCGCTGCGCCAGCCATACCTGCCGCCCAGATAGCTGCCGAGCGGCACCGCCACCACGGTCCCCACGGCAATGCCACTGAAGATGATCGACAACGCGCGCGGCAGCAGGGCGGGCGGCACCAGGCGCATGGCCACCGCCGCCGCCATGCTCCAGAAACCGCCCAGCGCAACGCCGAGCAAAATACGCATCGCCAGCAGCACCGCCAGGCTGGAAGACAGCGCCACCAGCAGATTGGAGGCCACCATCAGGGTGCTGAAGGCCAGCAGCACCACGCGCCGATCGAGCGCGCGCGTCAGACCCGGCACCAGCAGTCCGGCAAACAGCGCCACCACCGCCGTCACCGTCACCGCCTGCCCGGCCAGCGCCTCGGAGACGCCCAGGTCGAGCGCCATCGGCGTCAGCAGGCTGGCCGGCAGGTACTCCGCGGTCAGCAAGCCGAACACCCCCATCGCCAGCGAAAACACCGCCATCCAGGCGGGCGGCGCATCCGCCGCGCGCGACATGCGGCCATCGCAGACCGCTTCACAGACACCATGACTCATCGCAGAACATCCTCAGGAAAACATCACAGCGGCCAGTCTAGGGATGGCATCCAGGATGATCTATGATGAAGAATCTTTGGTTTTTGATCCAAACACCTGAATGAATGCCACGGATGCCTTTGCGCTTTCGTCCGACCTGATCAGCGAACTGCTGACCGGCATGCGCCTGCGCGGCGTGCAATACCGCCGCATCCAGGTCGGCGCGCCGGTCGGCCTGGGTTTCCGCGCCCGCCCCGGCCACGCCTACTTCCACTACCTGGCGGTTGGCAACGCGGTGCTGCGCAGCGCCGACGGCGCGCTGCATCCGCTGTCCGCGGGCAACGCCGTGCTCATTCCCCAGGGCGACGCCCATCACTTGCTATCCGACCCGCGCGCCCCGGTGCGCGATATCGACGAGGTGGCCGCGGCGCCGCTGGGCGAGCAGGTCAGCGGCGTCGACACCTGCCCCAGCACGCACGACACGCCCAGCGCCGTGCTCTTCTATGGCTGCATGGCGTTCGACCTGGGCGGCATGCGGGGCCTCGGCCCCTTGATGCCTGGCCTGATGCTGGTGGACGCCGCCAGCGAACGCTACCCGGGCGCGCTGGCGCTGCTGGACGCCATGAAGCGCGAAATCTGCGCCGGACGCATCGGCTTTGCCGGCATCCTGGCGCGCCTGGCGGAAGTGGTGGCCGCCATGATCGTGCGCGGCTGGATCGAAAGCGGTTGCGATGATGCCGCCGGCCTGGTGGCCGCCCTGCGCGACCCGCGGCTGGCGCGCGCCATCCTGGCCCTGCATCGCCAGCCCGGCCGCGATTGGACCGTGGAAGAACTGGCGGCGCAATGCAATGTCTCGCGATCGGTCTTCGCGCAACGCTTCCAGGCCACCATCGGCACGCCGCCGCTGCGCTACGCCACCGAATTGCGCATGCGCCTGGCCAGCCAATGGCTATCCCACGAGCGCTTGCCGATCGACACCGTGGCCGAGCGCCTCGGCTATACCTCCCAAGCCGCCTTCAGCCGCGCCTATAAACGCGTCACCGGTCAATCACCGGGCGCCAGGCGCCGCGGCCCAACCGTAGCCCTGCAGCAGGCCCAGCAGGGATAGGCGTGCCACCGCCACGGCCTCATCGCGCAAGGCATCGGCACGCCAGCCCATCTCGATGGCGTAGCCCGGCATGGCGACCGGGCACGGCAGCAGCCGCAGCCCCGAGACCGCCGCCAGGCCGCGCGCCGCGTGGGTCGGCAGGGTCGCCAGCGCGTCGCCGCCACGCAACAGGAACGCCAGCGCCGCAAAGTGCGTGGTCGCGGCCAGCACCCGTCGCGTCAATCCCTGCGCGTGCAGCACCTCGTCAACCACGCCGATGAATCCGCCCGACGACACCAGCACGTGCGCACGCCCGGTGAAATCCTCCACGGACAACGCATCCTGGCCCGGCGCCAGGCTGGCCGGATCAACCAGGCAGGCATAGTCGCCCTGCCCCACGGTCACGCGCTGCAATGCGGGCGCGGTCAGTCCACCGGACGCGATCACCAGGTCGACGTCGCGCGCCATCAGCATGTCGGCGGCCAGGCGGCTGTGGGTCTGGCGAAAGATCAGACGTAGTCCCGGCGCAGCCTCGGCCAGCGCCGCGATGGCCTCGCGCCCCAGCGCGATTTCGAAGTCGTCCGACAGCCCCAGCGTGACCGAACGCCCGGCAAACCCGGCCGGCCCAGGCCGGGCCAGCGACAGGCTTTGCCGGCACTTGTCCAGCGCCTCGCCGATGATCGGCCGCAGCTCGCGGGCCCGCAGGCTGGGCGAAAGGCCGCGCCCGGTGCGCACGAACAGCGGATCCGCATACAGCGTGCGCAGCCGCGCCAGCGACGCACTGACGGCCGACTGCGTCACCCCCAGCCGCAGCGCCGCGCGGCCCGCGCCGCCCTCGTCGTAGATCGCCTCGAACACCTTGAGCAGGTTCAGGTCGGTCGACTCGATATCGATCTGGCTCATATCATTTATCGTCAAATGGGATTGATCGATTTTAGGCTGGCGCCGACACTGGCAGCTCCCGACACCCCGCCAGCCCCAGCCAAGGAACCCGCATGACCACCCAGACCGTTGCCGCACTGCAGATCGGCGCCTCGCCCGAGGGCAAGGAAGCCACCCTGGAACGGATCCTGGCCTTCGAGGCCGAGATCACCGCCTCGGGCGCCGCGCTCGTGGTCATGCCCGAAGCCCTGCTCGGCGGCTATCCCAAGGGCGAGATATTCGGCACGCGCCTCGGCTACCGCTTGCCCGAAGGCCGCCAGGCCTATGCCCGCTATTACCAGAACGCCATCGACGTGCCCGGCCCCGAGACCGACGCGCTGGCCGCGCTGTCGCAACGCACCGGCGCCAGCCTGGTGATCGGCGTCATCGAACGCGCCGGCAGCACGCTGTACTGCACCGCGCTGTACTTCGATCCGGCCGCCGGCCTGGCCGCCAGGCATCGCAAGCTCATGCCCACCGGCACCGAACGCCTGATCTGGGGCCAGGGCGACGGCTCCACCCTGCCCGTGGTGGAAACCGCCGCGGGCCGCGTCGGCGGCGCCATCTGCTGGGAAAACCACATGCCGCTGCTGCGCACCGCCATGTACGCCAAGGGCGTGCAGATCTGGTGCGCGCCCACCGTCGACGAACGCGACATCTGGCAATGCTCGATGCGTCACATCGCCCACGAGGGCCGCTGCTTCGTCATCAGCGCCTGCCAGGTGCAACCGTCGCCCGCCGAACTGGGCCTGGACGTGCCCGGCTGGGATCCGCAACGCCCGCTCATCAATGGCGGCTCGCTCATCGTCGGCCCGCTGGGCGACGTCCTGGCCGGCCCGCTGCACGGCCAGACCGGCCTGCTGACCGCAACCATCGACATCGAGGACCTGGTGCGCGCGCGCTACGACTTCGACGTGGTCGGCCATTACGCGCGTCCCGACGTTTTCGCCCTGGACGTGGATGAACGCGTGCGCCAGAGCGTGCGTTTCACCGCCTGACTTCACCCGGCCGGCGTCCGTCAGGGCGGGAAGCCCGCGGCTCCAGTGGTATAGTCACGGCCGCTGGATACCCATGCCGCGCCCGCGCGGCTCACCCGGTATCCCGTTGCCGCCCCGTCCGCGGGGTCGGCGATGCCCGAGTGGTGAAATTGGTAGACACAAGGGACTTGAATCCATTTGAGCCCTCCGGAGGAAACTCCAGAGGTGTAGCCCGTCAAACTCGGCGAATGCCCTGGACCCGGTCCGAGCCAACGCCGAGCCAAGCCCGCTTCGAAAGAACCGGGAAGGTGTAGAGAGCAGACGGCGGGCACCTAAGGCCGCAAGGCTATGGTGAAGGCGTGCTCCAGACCACGAACGGCGCTTGACGCGCCGGCGGCGAAAGTCGAAGTGGTACGAAAATCCCTCGGCCGCGAGGCCGTACCGGTTCGATTCCGGTCTCGGGCACCACCCCTATGCCAGGCGCCGCCGCGCCTGCCTTGCCTGCGCGCCCGGACCGCCCGATCTTGACCGCCACACCCGCCGCCCCGCCCTTCATCGTCCTGGACGCCTGTGTCCTCATGTCCGGCATCCTGCGCCGCCTGCTGCTGCGCCTGGCCGACGCCGGCGTGTTCCAGCCGGTCTGGACCGAGCGCATCGGCGAGGAATGGCGCCGCAACGCCTGCCGCATCTGGGACATCCCGCCCGAGGTGATGGCCGAGTTCTGGGCCGAGATGAACGCCCGCTTCCCGCAGGCCATCGAGCACGACACCCAGGTCTACGAGGCGGCGCTGCGCTACAGCGACCCCAAGGATTTCCACGTCATCGCCGCCGGCCTGGCGCGCCGCGCCCGCTGCGGCCTGCCGCAGACGCCGGTGGTGCAGGTGCTGACTTGGAACCTGAAGGATTTCAACCGCTCGGAACTGCGGCGCCAGGGCCTGGACGTATACAACCCCGACCGCATGCTGGCGCAATGGTGGCAGGACGGCGCCGACCGCATGCGCGAGGCCATCGCGCAGATTCCGGTGGACTACGTAGCGCTGGGGCGCGAGCCCGAGCCGCTGGCCGCGACCTTGCATCGCGAGCGGCTGTACCGGCTGAAAAACCAGGTGGGCCGCGACCCGGAACTGGGCCGCCCCTGACTCAATGGTCGTGGTTGCTGGCCGCGAAACCGGCCGCGTTCAGGATGTCGATCACTTCCTGGATGTGCTCCGGCCCGCGCGTCTGCAGCACGAAATCCACTTCCACATTGCGCACCGGCAATGAGGTGAACGCGCGCTGGTGATGCACCTCGGTGATGTTGGCCTGGGCATCGGCGATCAGCTTGGTCGCGTGGGCCAGCGCGCCCGGCAGGTCGCGCAGATCGACGCGGATACGGGCCAGGCGACCGGCGCGCACCATGCCGCGCTCGATCAGTTCGCCCAGCATCAAGGGGTCGATGTTGCCGCCGGTCAGCACCAGGCCGATGCGCTTGCCCTTGAAACGCTCGCTGCCCGCCTCCTGCGCGCGCAGCAGCGCCGCCAGGCCGGCCGCGCCGGCGCCTTCAACCACGGTCTTCTCGATTTCCAGCAGCACCACGATGGCGTGCTCGATGTCGGCCTCGCTGACCAGTTCGATGTCGTCGACCAGCCGGCTGACGATGGGCTGCGTCAGCCCGCCCGGCGATTTCACCGCGATGCCTTCGGCGATGGTGTACTGCCCCTGCGGCATCGATACGCCCTTGACGGCGGCATACATGGCGGGAAAGCGCTCGGTCTGCACCCCGATGATCTCGATGCCGGGCTTGAGCGCCTTGGCTGCCGTGGCGATGCCCGAGATCAGGCCGCCGCCGCCGATGGCGATCACCAACATGTCCAGCTGCGGCTGGTCTTCCAGCATTTCCAGCGCCACCGTGCCCTGCCCCGCGATCACCGCCTCGTCGTCGTAGGGGTGGATCATGATCAGCCCGCGCTGTTTGGCCAGCTCGTAGCCATGCGCCTTGGCGTCGTCGAAGGTATCGCCGGCCAGCACCACTTCGGCGCCGAAGCGGCGCGTGTTGGCGACCTTCACGGTCGGCGTGAAGCGCGGCATCACGATCACGGCCGGCACGCCCATGCGCTGCGCATGGTAGGCCACGCCCTGGGCATGGTTGCCGGCCGACACCGCGATCACGCCCGCGCGGCGCTCGTCTTCCGACAGCGTCAGCATGCGGTTGAGCGCGCCGCGCTCCTTGAAGCTGGCGGTGAACTGCAGGTTCTCGAATTTCAGCCAGATCTCGGCGCCGAAGATGTCGGACAGCGTGCGCGACAGGGTGAACGGGGTCTTGAGCACCTGGCCGCGCAGGTTCTCGCGGGCGGTCTGGATGGAAGCGATATCGATCACGATGGAAAAATCCTGTTAGCGCACCGGCAGGAAATTGAACAGCAAAAGGCCTTGCGCATAGTTGATGCCGATGCGCCGCGAGTTCTCGCCCAGCAGATTGGCGATCAGGTCCAGCCGGCCGATGATGGCGCCGAACTCGCGTTCGAAACTGAGGTTGGTGGCCTGCGCCGACATCTCGTTGGCCAGCAGCAGCGGCTCGCCCTGGTTGTTGCGGCGCGACGCCAGCAGCCAGGCCGCCGCCTCGACGTTCCGTGCGGCATTGTAGACCCGCTGCCCGTCGAGCGCGTCGGTGGCGTACAGGCGGGTCTTGCCGTTGTGGGCGGCGATGATGGTGTCGGCCAGGCCGTAGATGAAGGCCCCGACGCGGTCGCCGCTGTAGTTGGGATCGAGCGACACCGCCAGGATCTGGATGTCGTGCAGGCCGGCCAGGTCGGCCGGCGGGATCCGCACCTCGATCGCATGCTTGACCCGCGACACCGCGGTCGCGTGGTCGGGCGCGCCGGTCTTGCGCCATTCGCGCGGGTTGCGTCGGTAGAGCTTGTCCAGCAGGCTGTAGAGGCTGGCCAGGTTGTCGCGCACCTCCAGGGTGACGGTGCGGTTGAAGTCGGTCTGGACCAGTTGGTCGGCCGACATGCCTTCGCCCTTGGGCGAACCCTGGCCCGGCCCGGGCGCGGACATGCATCCGGCCAACAACGCTCCCAGCAGCATGGCCGCCGCCGTGGCGGGTCCTCGCCATCGCGTCATGCTCGATCCATCCGTATCCCCCTCTGTCTGGCGCCCTGCCGGCTTGCGCCGCGCCGGCGCTCGTGTCACGCGCAAGACTTTACCGTAAGGCGCGCGAAGATGGGAGATGCGGGAGATTCGAAGACGAAAGAAGATGAATCCGCCTGCCACCAAAGCAAAGAAAAACGGCGCCTCGCGGCGCCGTTCTTGAGCAGGGGAAAGGCAGGCCTTATTCGGCTTGCGGTTCCGCTTGCGGGGCGGCTTCGGCAGCGGCCTGCTGCTGCTCGATGCCGCCGATCGCCTTGATGGACAGGCGCAGGCGGCCCTTGTCGTCGGCCTCGATGACCTTGACGCGGACTTGCTGGCCGACCTTCAGCACATCGTTGATGTTGGCGATGCGGTAGTTGGCGATTTCCGAGATGTGCAGCAGGCCGTCGCGGCCCGGCAGCACTTGCACGATGGCGCCGAAGTCCAGCAGGCGCAGGACCGAGCCGTCGTAGACCTGGCCCACTTCGACGTCGGCGGTCAGCTCGACGATGCGGCGCTGGGCTTCCTTGGCCTGCGCTTCGTCGACGCTGGCGATCACGATCGTGCCGTCGTCGGAGATGTCGATCTGGGTGCCGGTTTCCTCGGTCAGCGCGCGGATGGTGGCGCCGCCCTTGCCGATCACGTCGCGGATCTTCTCGGGGTTGATCTTGATGGTCAGCATGCGCGGGGCGAAAGCCGACAGCTCGCCGCGCGAACCGTCCAGCGCTTCCTTCATCTTGCCCAGGATGTGCAGGCGGCCTTCGCGGGCTTGCGCCAGCGCCACTTGCATGATTTCCTTGGTGATGCCCTGGATCTTGATGTCCATCTGCAGCGCGGTGACGCCGTTTTCGGTGCCTGCGACCTTGAAGTCCATGTCGCCCAGGTGATCTTCGTCACCCAGGATGTCGGTCAGCACGGCGAACTTGCCGCCGTCCAGGATCAGGCCCATGGCCACGCCGGCCACGTGATCCTTGACCGGCACGCCGGCGTCCATCATGGCCAGCGAGCCGCCGCAGACCGAAGCCATCGACGACGAGCCGTTGGACTCGGTGATTTCCGAGACGATGCGGATGGTGTACTGGAAGTCTTCCGGGGCCGGCAGCAGCGGGATCAGCGCGCGCTTGGCCAGGCGGCCGTGGCCGATTTCGCGGCGCTTGGGCACGCCGATGCGACCGGTTTCGCCGGTGGCGAACGGAGGCATGTTGTAGTGCAGCATGAAGCGGTCGCGGTACTCGCCCATGAGCGCGTCGATGATCTGCTCGTCCTGCTTGGTGCCCAGCGTGGCCACGACCAGCGCCTGGGTTTCACCGCGGGTGAACAGGGCGCTGCCGTGCGCGCGGGGCAGCACGCCCAGGCGCACGCTGATGGGACGCACGGTGCGGGTGTCGCGGCCGTCGATACGCGGTTCGCCGTTCAGGATCTGGCCGCGGACGATGGCCGATTCCAGCGAGAACAGGATGTTGTCGACGGTGACGGCGTCCGGCGCCGGCTCGCCCTTTTCGGCGGCGGCGGCGTTCAGCTTGGCCGACACGTCGGCGTAGACTTCACGCAGCTTGGTGGTGCGGGCCTGCTTTTCGCGGATCTGGTAGGCGGCGTTCAGGCCTTCCTGGGCGGCCGACGTGACGGCGGCGATCAGGGCCTCGTCCTTGGCGGGCGGCTGCCAGTCCCAATCGGGCTTGCCGGCGTCCTTGACCAGTTCATGGATGGCGTTGATGACGGCCTGCATCTGCTCGTGGCCGTAGACCACGCCGCCCAGCATGATTTCCTCGGACAGCTGGTCGGCTTCCGATTCCACCATCAGCACGGCGTTTTCGGTGCCGGCGACCACCAGGTCCAGCTTCGAGGACTTCAGCTGCGACGCGGTCGGGTTGATGGCGTACTGGCCATCGATGTAGCCCACGCGGGCGGCGCCGATCGGGCCGTTGAAGGGGATGCCGGAGATGGCCAGCGCGGCCGACGCGCCGATCATGGCGGCGATGTCCGGATCGATTTCGGGATTGACCGACAGCGTGTGGATGACCACCTGGACTTCGTTGTAGAAGTCTTCGGGGAACAGCGGACGCAGGGGACGGTCAATCAGGCGCGAGGTCAGCGTTTCCTTCTCGGACGGCTTGCCTTCACGCTTGAAGAAGCCACCCGGGATGCGGCCGGCGGCGTAGGTCTTTTCGATGTAGTCGACGGTCAGCGGGAAGAACGTCTGACCCGGCTTGGCCTTCTTGGAGGCCACGACAGTGGCCAGGACGACGGTGTCCTCGATCGACACCACAACGGCGCCGGAGGCCTGGCGAGCGATTTCGCCGGTTTCCAGGACGACCGTGTGCTGGCCGTACTGGAACGATTTAGTCACTTTATTGAACATGACGATTATTCCTTACAAATGAAAAACCGTGGCCGTCGCGACATGCGTCGCACCGACCACGGTTGCGTCATGGGGAGCCAGCCCCGTCGATCACTTGCGCAGACCGAGTTTTTCGATCAGTGCGCGGTACGAATCGGGATTGCGGCCCTTGAGATAGTCGAGCAGCTTGCGGCGACGGCTGACCATACGCAGCAGACCGCGGCGCGAGTGATGGTCCTTCATGTGTTCTTTGAAGTGACCGGTCAGTTCGTTGATACGGGCGGTGAGCAGAGCCACCTGGACTTCGGGGGAGCCGGTATCGCCTTGAGCGCGTTGGAACTGCGCAACGATATCGGATTTCTTGATGTCAGCTACAGACATTGATGACCTCTTCGGACATGCGACAGGGCCGAGGCGCCCTGACGTGGTTTGGAAAAAAATCGCGGCCGGCGAAAAGCGTTATTGCGTTCTCACTGCTGCTTCAAGGCTACCCTGGAAGTGCCGCAAGACAAGGCTTGGCGCCCCATTTGCCGCATGTCCAGCCCAGCCCCGTTGCCGGCGCAAAGCATCTTGCAAAATCAATACACTTGATAAAGCCTGACGATTATAGCCGATTCGCTAGAATTACCCCAGTGAGACCGCCGGCCCGCCGCCGGGCGTCGCGCCGCCGCCCTCGCGGAAGGCACCAGGAGCCATAATATGTCAAATTATTACAGACTTGCCCGCACCACCCTGGCCGCCGCGGCCCTGGCCGGCCTGGCCGCCTGTGCCAATCTTGCCCAGGTCGCCCCCGGCACCCCGCTGGCCGACGTCCAGGCCCAGTTCGGCCGTCCCAATTTCGAATGCCCGCAGGCCAACGGCGGCCGCCGCGTGATCTGGACGCAGCAACCCATGGGCCAGTATGCCTGGGGCGCCAACGTCGGCGCCGACGGCCGAGTCGACCGGGTCGTGCCGCTGCTGACCGACGCCCACTTCAAGGTGCTGGAACAGGGCCAATGGAGCCCCGAGCGCGTGCGCTGCGAGTTCGGCCCGCCGGCCCGCATCGATCAGGCCGGCCTGGGCGAAAAACGCGAGGTGATCTGGTCGTACCGCTACAAGGAAAACAGCGTCTGGAATTCGCTGATGTACGTCTACATGGGCCGCGACGGCAACGGGGTGACGCACTTCCATCCCGGCCCGGACCCGATGTACGACGATGACCGCTTCATGTGGCGTTGATTCCCCCATGAAAAAACCCGCCTTCATCCAGGCGGGTTTTTCTTTTGCCGGGCGGCGGGCTCAGGACGACTGGCCGCGGCGCTCCTGTTGCAGCCGGCGGGCGCGGTTCCAGCGCCAGGCCCAGATCACCCAGCCCGAAAAGCCGTACAGCACGAACAGGCCGAACAGCACCACCGGGGGATCGCTGGAGACGAACACGAACACCGCCACCACCAGCAGGATGCCCCAGAACGGCACGCTGCGGCCCAGGGCGAAGCTCTTGCCGCTGAAGAACGGCGCGTTCGACACCATGGTGATGCCGGCGTACATGGTCAGCGTGAACGCGACCCAGGCCATCACGCTGTCGTGGATCGGCAGCTTGTTGTCGACCGCCAGCCAGACGAAGCCGGCCACCAATGCCGCCGCCGCCGGGCTCGGCAGCCCCTGGAAGTAACGCTTGTCGACCACCGCGATATTGGTGTTGAAGCGCGCCAGGCGCAGCGCGGCTCCCGCCACGTAGACGAACGCCGCCAGCCAGCCCCAGCGGCCCAGGTCGTTCAGGATCCATTCGTACATCACCAGCGCCGGCGCCACGCCGAACGAGGTCATGTCGGACAGCGAATCGTATTGCTCGCCGAAGGCGGATTGGGTGTTGGTCAGGCGGGCCACCCGGCCGTCCATGCCGTCCAGCACCATGGCCACGAAAATGGCGATGGCGGCGACCTCGAAGCGGTTGTTCATGGCCTGCACCACGGCATAGAACCCCGCGAACAACGCCGCGGTGGTGAATGCGTTGGGCAGCAGGTAGATGCTTCGGTGGCGGTTCTCGGAATCGCGCATGGAAAAATTGGGCATGGTCTCAATTACTTACGACAGACATTGAAAGGTTAACTCATCTGGCCCCACAACGGGCCGCAGCAAGGGCCGTGCCCGCGCCGATCCGGCCCCGCCGGCGCGAAAAGCCCCGCTCGCGCCCCGCTGACGCGCCCGCCTCGCGCATTTTCCGCGCAAAGAAAAACGGCATGCCCTCGCGAGGCATGCCGCTTGCCGTCGGCGCGCGCGGGGCGCAAACCCCGCGCGGAAACCGGAATCAGTTCTTGGACTTGTCCACCAGCTTGTTGGCGGCGATCCAGGGCATCATGGCGCGCAGCTTGCCGCCCACCACTTCGATCTGCGATTCCGCGTTGATGCGGCGGCGCGAGGTCAGCGTCGGGGCGCCGGCGGCGTTTTCCAGGATGAACTTCTTGGCGTATTCGCCAGTCTGGATGTCCGTCAGGCACTGGCGCATGGCCTTGCGGGTTTCGTCGGTGACGATCTTCGGGCCGGTCTCGTACTCGCCGAACTCGGCGTTGTTCGAGATCGAGTAGTTCATGTTGGCGATGCCGCCTTCGTAGATCAGGTCGACGATCAGCTTCAGTTCGTGCAGGCACTCGAAGTACGCCATTTCGGGCGCGTAGCCGGCTTCCACCAGCGTGTCGAAACCGGCCTTGATCAGTTCGACGGTGCCGCCGCACAGCACGGCCTGTTCGCCGAACAGGTCGGTTTCGGTTTCTTCACGGAAGTTGGTTTCGATGATGCCGGCACGGCCACCGCCGTTGGCGCTGGCGTACGACAGGGCCACGTCGCGCGCGGCGCCCGACTTGTCCTGATAGACAGCGACCAGGTGGGGCACGCCGCCACCCTGCTTGTAGGTGTTGCGCACCGTGTGGCCGGGGGCCTTCGGGGCGATCATGATGACGTCGATGTCTTCGCGCGGCACGACCTGGCCGTAGTGGACGTTGAAGCCGTGGGCGAAGGCCAGGGCGGCGCCGGCCTTGATGTTGGCGTGCACTTCCTTGTTGTAGACCGAGGCGATGTTCTCGTCGGGCAGCAGCATCATGACGATGTCGGCGGCCTTGACGGCTTCCGCCACTTCCTTGACCTGCAGGCCGGCGTTGGCGGCCTTGTCCCACGAGGCGCCGCCCTTGCGCAGGCCGACGATGACCTTCACGCCCGAATCATTCAGGTTCTGGGCATGGGCGTGGCCTTGCGAGCCGTAGCCGATGATGGCAACGGTCTTGCCTTTGATGAGGGAGAGGTCGCAGTCTTTGTCGTAGAAAACTTTCATGGGGTGCTCCAGATATTTTTGGATATTCGTTGGTTCGGGATGTAGGGTGCGGCTTGGCCTGGAAGGCCGGTCAAAGCTTCAGGATCCGTTCACCGCGGCCGATGCCGGACACGCCGGTGCGCACGGTTTCCAGAATGGCACTGCGGTCCAGGGCCTCCAGGAAGGCCTGTACTTTTTCCTGCACCCCGGTCAATTCGATGGTGTAGGACTTGTCGGTGACGTCGATGATGCGCCCGCGGAAGATGTCCGCCATGCGCTTCATTTCCTCGCGTTCCTTGCCGACCGCGCGCACCTTCACGAGCATCAGCTCGCGCTCGATGTGCGCGCCTTCGGTCAGGTCCACGACCTTGACCACGTCCACCAGGCGGTTCAGGTGCTTGGTGATCTGCTCGATGACTTCATCCGAGCCGGTGGTGACGATGGTCATGCGCGACAGCGTGGCGTCCTCGGTCGGCGCCACGGTCAGGGTCTCGATGTTGTAGCCCCGCGCCGAAAACAGGCCGACCACGCGCGACAGCGCGCCGGGCTCGTTCTCGAGGAGGACGGAAATCACGTGCTTCATGGTGGCCTCCTTACAGGTCTTCAGAGCCGAGCAGCATTTCGGTCAGCCCGCGGCCGGCCTTGACCATCGGCCACACGTTTTCGGTGCGGTCGGTGATGAAGTCCAGGAAGACCAAGCGCTCCTTGTGTTTCTTGAACGCTTCGCGCAGCGCCGGCTCGACGTCGGCCGGGCGCTCGATGCGCAGGCCCACGTGGCCGTAGGCCTCGGCCACCTTGACGAAGTCGGGCAGCGAATCCATGTACGACTCGGAATAGCGCGAGCCGTAGTCGATCTGCTGCCACTGCCGCACCATGCCCAGGAAGCGGTTGTTCAGGCAGATGATCTTGGGCGTCAGGCGGTACTGGGCGCAGGTCGACAGTTCCTGGATGTTCATCTGGATCGAGGCCTCGCCGGTGATCACGGCGATGTCATGACCCGGATTGGCCATCTGCACGCCCATGGCGTACGGCAGGCCCACGCCCATGGTGCCCAGGCCGCCGGAATTGATCCAGCGGCGCGGCTTGTCGAACTTGTAGTACTGCGCGGCCCACATCTGGTGCTGGCCCACGTCGGAGGTGACGAAGGCGTCGCCGCCGGTCACTTCCCAGAGCTTTTCCACCACGAACTGCGGCTTGATGACTTCGTCCGAATTCGCGAACTTCAGGCATTCCTTGCCGCGCCAGGTCTCGACCTGGTCCCACCACTTGGCGATGGAAGCCGGCTTGTGCTCGGCCGAGGCGGCCTCGTACTGCGCGCTCAGGTCGGCCAGCACATCCTTGACGTTGCCGACGATCGGGACGTCCACGCGCACGCGCTTGGAGATCGACGACGGGTCGATATCGATATGGATGATCTTGCGGGCGTTCTGGGCGAAGTGCTTGGGATTGCCGATCACGCGGTCGTCGAAGCGGGCGCCGATGGCCAGCAGCACGTCGCAGTGCTGCATCGCCATGTTGGCCTCGTAGGTGCCGTGCATGCCGGGCATGCCCACGAACTGGCCGCTGCTGGCCGGGAAGCCGCCCAGGCCCATCAGGGTGCTGGTGCAGGGCGCGCCCAGTTGCGACACGAGCTTGTTCAGCTCGGGCGCGGCGTTCGACAGGATGACCCCGCCGCCGGTGTAGATCATCGGCCGCTCGGCGGCCAGCAGCATCTGCACGGCTTTCTTGATCTGCCCCTGGTGGCCCTTGTTGACAGGCGCGTAGGAACGCATCGAGATCTCGCCCTTGGGCGGGGTGTACTTGCACTGCGCGACGGTGATGTCCTTGGGGATGTCCACCAGCACCGGGCCGGGACGGCCGGTGCGCGCGATGTAGAACGCGCGGCGCATGGTTTCGGCCAGGTCCTTGACGTCGCGCACCAGGAAGTTGTGCTTGACGCAGGGACGGGTGATGCCGACGGTGTCGCATTCCTGGAAGGCGTCCTCGCCAATGGCCGCAGTGGGCACCTGCCCGCTGATGATGACCATGGGGATGGAGTCCATGTAGGCGGTGGCGATGCCGGTGACGGCATTGGTCACGCCCGGACCGCTGGTCACGATGCAGACGCCGACCTTCTGCGACGAGCGCGAATAGGCATCGGCCGCGTGCACGGCGGCTTGCTCGTGACGAACCAGGATATGCTGGAATTTGTCCTGCTTGAAAATCGCGTCGTAGATGTAGAGCACCGCGCCGCCAGGGTAGCCGAAAACGTGTTCCACGCCTTCATCGGCCAGGCAGCGCACGACGATATCGGCGCCATTCATTTCCATGTTGTCATTCCTTTCAAAACCGGCCCTGCAACCCTGACTGCTGCGCGCCCGGATACGGCGGCAACGGAACCCATGCCGGCTGCGGCAACATGATCCGGCGCTTAGCGGCTCACGGAGCCACGCCACCCGGACACCCTGCCGACCCGGCACACGTTCGACAGAACGCAGTGCAAACGCCCCTGGGGGACGCTGGAGGTCGAAATGGAAGCCTTGGCAACACACGCTTGTGGCGCGGCCAACGGCAAATGTATCTGCTGCGGGATGGCTGGGAGGTGACCCTGGCCATCCGCCTCATCGCGCCGGTTTCGGATAGGCAGACCGGCGCAAGTGGAGCAATTTACCGCGTTGCGTCAAAGCTAGCAAATCGAGGTTTCGCGGACGTTGCACGGAAGTCGCGCCCGGCCATGCGGGAAAGTCTGGTAACCATCTGGCCCCTAAAACGCGACCGCTCTCTCTATACTTGACGCGTCACCCGGATTCGAGCCCCGCCGTCCATGGATCTGCGCATTGCCAGCATTCGCCGCTTTCTCTACAGCCACTACTTCTTCGGAGGGGTGCGGCAGGGAGTCGGCATGCTGTTGCCGGTGCTGGTGCTGGGCGGGCTGTTCGGCCACTACACCACCGGCCTGGTCGCCACCTTCGGCGCCCAGTGCCTGGCCATCATCGACCAGCCCGGGGGCCCGCAGCGGCACCGCACCAACGAGATGCTGGGCGGCGCCGCGCTGGGCACGCTGACCGTCATCATCACCGGTCTGGCCTCGACCAACCCGGTGCTGATCTGGCTGGTGGTCATCGCGCAGTGCTTCGTCTATTCCATGTTCACGGTGTTCGGCAAGCGCGGCGGCCTGATCGGCTTTGCCGGCCTGCTGCTGATGACGCTGACCATGCATTCGCCGCTGGAACCGCACGAGGTGCTGGCGCATGCCGCCGCGACGCTGGGCGGGGCGCTGTTCTACGTGGCATTCAGCCTGGGATTTTCGCGGCTGTTCTGGCTGCGGGAAGAACAGCAGGCGATGTCGGTGGCACTGTTCGCCACCGCCGACTACGTCGCCGCGCGCGCCGCCTTCTACGACGAAACCGCCGACCTGGACGAAGCCTACCGCAACCTGATCCAACGGCAGTCCGTCATGACCGAAAAGCACCAGGCGGCGCGCGACATGGTGCTGCGCGCCCTGCCCCGCGGCAAGGGCCTGGGCGACCGCCAGCGCGTGATGATCTGGAACATGTTCGTCGACATGCTGCAACTGCTGGATACGCTGGTGGCCACCCACACCGACTACGCCGCGCTGCGGCGCGCGCTGGCCGGCAACGATTGCCTGATGTTCATGCGCGATGCGCTGGTGAAGATGTCGCTGGAACTGAACCGCATCGCGCTGGACGTGTCGCGCGGCCGCAAGGTGCAGTACCGCAGCAGCGCCAAGGCCGAACTGCGCGCCATCGAGTACGAGATCGAGCAACTCAAGCAGCAGGGCCTGGGCGAGCGCGAGCCCGAGATGCTGGCGCTGATCGTGCAGGTGCTGCGCCGGCTGCGCAACTCGGCCCGCATCGTCGACCGCCTGGCGGACCACACCGCCGCCTCGCCCCACGCCAAGCCCACCGACGTGCTGCGCATCAACAAGTCGCTGACGCGCTTCATCTCGCGCCAGGAATTCCGCTTCGGCCTGCTGACCAGCAACCTGCGCCTGGATTCGCCGCACTTTCGCTATGCGCTGCGCGTGACCGCGGCGGCCGCCATCGCCATGACGCTGGCCAGCCGCTGGCTGTCGCCGGCGTTCTCGGCGCACAACTACTGGATCATGCTGACCATCGTCATCATCATGAAGCCGGGCTTCGCGCTGACCCGCCAGCGCAACGGCTGGCGCCTGATGGGCACGCTGATCGGCTGCATCTGCGCGCTGCTGCTGTTCAACGTCACCGACCGCCCCGAGATCCTGTTCGCGGTGCTGCTGGGCGCCTGCGTCATGGGCAACAGCATGGTGCAGCTGAACTACATGGCCAGCGCCATCTTCAACACCCTGTTCGTGGTGCTGGTGTTCCACTTCGTCTCGCCCGGCACGGTGTCGATGGCGGTGATCGGCGAACGCGCCATCGATACGCTGATCGGCTGCACGCTGGCGCTGGTGTGCAGCTACATCCTGCCCTGGTGGGAAGCGCGCTACCTCAAGCCGCTGGCCGCCGCCGCCACGCGCGCCAATCGTGAATACCTGATGGCAGGCATGCGCTACGTGGAAGCGATGCAGGCACACGGCGCGCCGATGGGCGCGGCCGCCGACGCGACGCCCGCGGTCACCGACGCCGACATCGCCTGGCGCCTGGCGCGCAAGAACGTGCACATCGCCTTCAGCAATTTCGCCGAGGCCTTCTATCGCATGATGAGCGAGCCCAAGTCGCACCAGGTCAGCGTGCCCGAGCTGAACAACCTGCTGATCCAGAACCACGTGCTGGCCTCGCAGATCACCGCCGCCATTCCCATCCTGGCCGCCCTGCCCGCCACGCCCGAGGCGGTGCAGCGAGCGCTCACCGGCATGGCCGACCTGCTCGACGAGAACCGCGCGCAGCCCCCCGCCGACCTGCCCACCCAGTTCGACACCGAAGGCGAGCAGGCGGCGCTCGTCTATCCGGTCAAGCAGATGATCAAGGCCGCGCACATGATCCGCCAGGAACTGCTGGCGCTGGCCGATCCGCAGCACGCGCCGCCTGTCGCGGCGCCGGCCTGAATCGAGCCGCCGCGCTCCGCGGGAACAAAAAAACCGGCCCCTTCGGGGCCGGTTCTCCGCGCTACCCGCGTCCCGCTCAGAGCTTGCGGCGGAACACCAGCTTGTCCTCGGTCGAGGCCGAGGCGTCGTACTTGTAGCCTTCCAGGTCGAAGCCGTGCAGGCCTTCGGGCTTGGACACCTTGTGCAGGATGGCGTAGCGCGCCATCAGGCCGCGCGCGCGCTTGGCGTGGAAGCTGATGATCTTCCAGGCGCCGTTCTTCCAGTCCTGGAACACGCACTGCACCACACGCGCCTTGAGCGCCTTCAGGTCGACCGCCTTGAAATACTCTTCGGACGCCAGGTTGACGATGACCGGCGCCTTCTGCCCGGCCTGGCGTTCGTTCAGGTAGTCGGCGATGCCGCTGCCCCAGTATTCGTACAGGTTCTTGCCCTTGGACGTTTCCAGGCGCGTGCCCATTTCCAGGCGGTACGGCTGCATCAGGTCCAGCGGCCGCAGCACGCCGTACAGGCCGCTGAGGATGGCCACGTGTTCCTGGGCCCAGTCCAGTTGCTTGGCCGACAGGGTCGAAGCCTCCAGGCCTTCGTACACGTCGCCGTTGAAAGCCAGCACGGCCTGGCGCGAATTGGCCTGCGTGAAGGTGCGCTTCCAATGCGCATAGCGCTGCACATTGAGCTCGGACAGCGCCGGGCTCAGGCTCATCAGTTCGGATATATCGTCCGCGGTCTTGGTCTTGAGCACCTTGATCAGGGCGGCGGCCTGATCCACGAACAGCGGCTGGGTATGGGTCTCGACATGTACCGGCGAGTCGTAGTCCAACTTCTTGGCGGGGGAAAGCAGAAACAGCATTCGAAGATTCCTTTGATCAGCGCGCCGTCCAGCCGCCATCGACGGAGACGGTGGTGCCGGTGATTTGCGCGGCGGCATCGGAGGCCAGGAAGACGGCCGTGCCGCCCAGTTGTTCGGGCGTGACGAACTGCAGCGACGGCTGCTTTTCGCCGAGCAGTTCACGCGCGGCGGTTTCCTGGTCGACGCCGTTCTTCTCGGCCAGCGCCGAGATCTGCTTTTCGACCAGCGGAGTGCGCACCCAGCCCGGGCAGATGGCGTTGGCGGTGATGCCCTGGCCGGCGGTTTCCAGCGCGGTCACCTTGGTGAAGCCGACCACGCCGTGCTTGGCGGCGACGTAGGCCGACTTGTTGGCCGAAGCCACCAGGCCGTGCGCCGAGGCGATGTTGATGATGCGGCCGAAGCCCTGCTTCTTCATGTGCGGCAGCGCGGCGGCGGTGCCGTGGAACACGGCCGACAGGTTCAGCGCCAGGATTGCGTCCCATTTTTCGGTGGGGAAATCCTCGATCAGGGCGGTATGCTGGATGCCGGCGTTGTTGACCAGGATGTCGATGCGGCCCATCTGGCGCACCGCGTTGTCGACCAGGCCGCGCACGGCGTCGCCCTTGGACAGGTCGGCGCCGTCGTACAGCACCTTGACGCCATGCTGGGCTGCCAGGCCGGCGCGGACCTTTTCGATCTCGGCGGCGTCGCCGAAACCGTTCAGCACGATATCGGCGCCCTGCGCGGCCAGCGCGGTGGCGATACCCAGGCCGATCCCGCTGGTGGAACCGGTGACGACTGCGACTTTACCTTTGAGCATAGATGTTCTCCTGTGGCGGGGCGCGAAGGGCGGACGGCGGCCGGAACACGCCGGCCGGCGCCGTGGGCGAAACACGGACTGAAAAACTGCGTCAAGTGTAGCTGCCCGGCAAGGCGCCCATGATGCCATGCCCCCACGGCGCGCGGGGTCAAGCGCGCGGCCGGCCCGGCGCCGTATCCGTCGCTGTATCCGTCTCTGTATCCGCCACCGTATCCGACGCGGTTGGCGGCGCTACGCGCGGCGACGCATCCGGCCGCCCACCGGCCGTCGCCGGGTCCGGGTCCGGCTCCGGCTCGGGCAGGTCCGCCATGCCGCCCAGGCGTTCGGGCACCCGTTCGAGCAGCTTGATCAGGATGGGCACCACTCCCATCGACACCGCCACCACCACCGCCAGCACGTCGCGCTGATCCAGGTCCATCAAGTGGTTGTCCCAGGCTTCGTTGAAAATCGCGAAGCTGAATTCGCCACCCTGCGCCAGCACCATCGCGAACAACAGGCGGTGGTAGCGGGGCAGGCCGAGCACGCGCGCAAAGCCATACAGCACCGCCACCTTGACCGCCAGCAGCGCGCTCACCCCCGCCAGGATGAAGGCCCAGTGGTCCGCGACCACGCTCAGGTTCACGGACATGCCGATCGCGACGAAGAACAGGCCCAGCAGCAACCCCTTGAAGGGCTCGATGGCGGTTTCCAACTCGTCGCGGTAGCGCGATTCGGCCATCAGCACGCCGACCAGGAAACCGCCCAGGCCGGCCGACAAGCCCGCATAGTCGAACAGCTGGGCGGTGCCCACCACCATCAGCAGCGCCGCCGCCGTGAACAATTCCTTCAGCTGCGCCTTGGCTGCCCAGCCCAGGAGGCGCAAACGGTAGGCCACCGCCACCACCGCGACGGCGACCAGCGCTTCCTTGAAGGACGGCGCCGATGCGCCGCCCGCGCCCAACAGCCCTGCCGCCACCAGCATCGGGATTGCCGCCATGTCCTGGAACAACAGCACCCCCAGCGCCGACCTGCCCATGGGCGTGCGCGTCAGGCCGCGCTCCTCCAGCAACCGCAGCGCCACCGCCGTCGACGACAGCGCCAACGACAGGCCGCACAGGACGGCCGCCTGCCATCCCATGCCTGCCATGTGCCGCAGGGCCGCGCCGAACACCAGGCCCAGCAGCAGGCCGCAGGCCAGCATCTGCATCGCGCCCAGCGCGAACACTTCGCGGCGCATGGCCCACAGGCGCTTGGGCGCCAACTCCAGGCCGATGACGAACAGCATCATCACCACGCCCCATTGCGAGACGTTGACCATATCGCTCACGTCCGTCACCAGCTTCAGGCAGGACGGCCCGACCAGCACGCCGGCCACCAGATAGCCCGGGATCGCGCCCAGCCCCAGCCGTTGGGTCAGGGGCACGCACAGAACGGCGGCCAGCAACAGGATGAGAATCAGGTTCATCGGCGCGAAACGGACGGGTCGGAACAACCCGATTCTGCGCAAGGATTGCCCAGCTGGGAAGCGGATGAAACCCGCTGTAGCCGCCGATCTCGACGGGCTTTACACAAAACTTTTTTTTGCTGTAGAATTGCGGGCTTCGCTGCTCCGACAACGCAGATTCTTCCGACCAGGGATCTGATCGTGGGAAACCAGGAACCGCCGATGGGCTCAAGCCCGGCGCCGGCAACTGGAATTTCACCGTTGCGGAACCCAGCCACGGAGAGGTGGCAGAGTGGTCGAATGTACCTGACTCGAAATCAGGCGTACGGTATCCCCGTACCGTGGGTTCGAATCCCACCCTCTCCGCCAGTTTTGGCTTGTGAGCCCCACCGCGGTCTCGCAGGCAAGCAAAAACACAGACGACCCGCATAAGCCCCGCTTGTGCGGGTTTTTTGTTGGCCGGGCGTGTCGACCATATCCGACCATATCCGACCATATCCAGCCAGCGGGCCTGCGGGCAGAGGCGCCCATGCCTCAGCCCTGCGCCTGAGGCACCGCCCCGGCATCGAGCATGGCGAGCGCGCCCATGATCAGCGCATGCATGCCCTGCGCGAATTCCGCCTCCATCTCGGCCTCTTCCGCCGCGCGTTCGGCCTCGACCAGTGGTTCGCGGCCCGCCACCGAATACACCGTGTCCGCCACCGCGATGCAATGGAACGCCACCGTGGCCAGCAGCCAGCGCGCCTGCTCTTTCGGAATGCCGTAGATGCGCGCGATGCGGCTCTGGTGCTCATCGATCTTGACGAGCATGGGCGGCGTCGCGGCCAACCGGCGCAGCACGTAGGGTGTCAGTCCGAGATTCTGCTTGACCAATTGCTGGGCCGACGCCGAGAACGCGAGCAGGTATTCCTTCAACCCGCTGCGTCCGTCATCACAGGGCAGCGGGATTCGCCAGCGGCTGAAGATCTCCTCGGCCACCAGGTGCTTGAGCGCCTCCAGGCTGGGCACATGCTTGTAGAGCGCCATGTGGCTGACCCCCAGCGCCGCGGCAACGCCGACGAAGGTGATGTTCGGCAGGCCGATGGCGATGCCCGCGTCCGCGATCCGTTCGCGCGTGATGGAGGGTGGACGCCCGCGCGCCGCGGACCGGGGTGACGATTTCATATGGCAATTCCCGCTGATGGCGACGGACCCGCAATAACTTTGATCCGCCTGTCCATTTAGTTTAGTTGGATGCAAGTAACTCTTATTTAGTTTATAGTCATGCAACTAATTATTCAGACGCCTTATTCTTTGCATGAGCACGCGCGATACGGCTGCGGCCCCGCCCCAGAAATCCGGCCCGATCAGCCTGTTGTTGCGACCCATCCGCGCACGCCTGGCTCTCGCCGCCCTCTGCGCCGCCATTGGCACGATGCTGACGCTCGTGCCTTTGGCGGGCATCGCGCATATCGCGCAACTCGCCCTGGGCGAGCACGCCGCGGCGGCGTCGACGCGGGATGAAATCTGGCGGGTCGCCATCGCCAGCGCCGTATGCCTGCTGGCCGGCATGACGCTGGTCTTGGCCGGTGAGCTGCTCGCCCACCTGGCCGACAACCGGCTCACTGCCCAACTGCGCCTGGCTGTCACGCACCGGCTGGCGCGGGTTCCGCTGGGCTGGTTCACCAGCCGCGCCTCGGGCGAGGTCAAGCAGGCCATGCAGGACGACATCGCCACCCTGCACAGCCTGACCGCGCACTTCTACACCGCGGTGGGGCGCGCGGGCGGCGCGATCCTGATCTCCGTGCTCTACCTGTTCGCCATGGATTGGCGCCTTGCGATCGTCGCGCTGTTGCCGTTTCCCGGCTTCTTCCTGTTCCTGCGCCGCGCCATGCGGGCCAGCGGCGCCAACATGCAGGCCTTCGTCACCCGCCTTGGACGGGTCAACAGCGCGACGATCGAATTCGTCAGCGGTATTCCGGTGGTCAAGGCATTCGGCGCAGACGGCCGCGCACATGACGGGTATCGCAAGGCCGTTGACGCCTTTGCCGAGGCATTCGCGGATTTCACCCGCCCGCTGGTCGTGGCCATGGCGCATGCCCATGCCATGATCGCGCCGGTGACCGTGCTGGGCCTGGTGCTGGCCTGCGGCGCATTGTTCGTGGGGCTGGGCTGGATGACGCCGCTCGAGCTGCTGCCGTTCGCCCTGGTGGCGCCGGGCATCTGCGCCCCGGTCCTGCTGCTCCACACGCTGCTGCACGACCTGGGCAATGCCGCTGGCGCCGCCCAGCGCGTCCAGGCGCTGCTGCGAACGCCGATGCTGGCGGCGCCCTCGCCCGATCGGCACAGCCCGCCGACGGGCCACGAGGTCCGTTTCGAAAACGTCAGCTACGCCTATGACGCCGAACAGCCGGCGCTGACGAATCTCGGTTTCACCCTGGAACCGGGCTCGGTGACGGCGATCGTCGGTCCCTCCGGTTCGGGCAAATCGACATTGGCGCGATTGCTGCTGCGCTTTTTCGACCCGACCGATGGACGCATCACGCTCGGCGGCGTCGACCTGCGGCAGATCGAGACGTCGCGGCTGTACCGCCTTATCGGGTTCGTGCTGCAAGATGTGCGCCTGATCCACGCCAGTCTCCACGACAACATCGCCTTGGGACGGCCTTCGGCAAGCCGACGCGAAGTCGAGGACGCGGCGCGCGCGGCCAACATCCATGAACGTATCCTGGCCCTGCCACGAGGCTACGACTCGGTGGTGGGCGAGGATGCGCAGCTGTCCGGCGGCGAACGCCAGCGCGTGAGCATTGCCCGCGCAGTGTTGCTGGACGCACCGGTGCTGGTTCTGGACGAAGCCACCGCCGCCGCGGATGCCGGCAACGAGGTGGCGATCCAGGACGCGCTGTCGCGCTTCGCGCGCGGCCGCACCGTGCTGGTCATCGCCCATCGCCTCGATACCGTCATGCATGCCGATCGCATCCTGGTGCTCGACCGCGGCGTGATCGTCGAGCAAGGCACGCACCAACAACTGCTGGCTCGCCAGGGCCACTATGCGCGCATGTGGCGGCTGGGCGGCCACGCGGGCGCCCCTTTGCAGGAGGCGTCATGCTGAGAACATTGCTGCAATTGCTGGGCCCGGATGCCGTCCTCTTGCGCCGCTATGCCTGCCAGGCCGTGGCCTACAGCCTGCTGTGCGGCCTGACCATCAGCGCGCAGGTACCCGTGCTCAGCCATCTGCTGGCGGGCGATGCGCGCGCGGCGCTGCCTTGGCTGGCGTTACTGCTGGCCGGGGTCGCGCTCTGCTGGATCGGCCGGCGCTATGTGGAACAGGCCGGTGTGCGCGTTGGCGTCTGCGTGCTGCAAGGCGGGCGCCAGCGACTGGGCGACCACGTCGCGCGTTTGCCCGTGGGCTGGTTCACTGCCGACAACACTGCCTGGTTGGGGCACCTGATCACCCAGGGCATGATGGCGGTGGCTCAATTGCCGGCGCATGTCTTCACGCCCGTGATCGGCGGTCTGGTGACGCCGGTGGTCATCGTGGCCGTCCTGCTCGCGCTGCACTGGCAACTGGGCCTGATCGCGCTGGCGGCCCTGCCCTTGCTGGCCGGCGTGCTCGCGCTGAGTGGACGGCTGTCGGGGCGCGCGGACCGGGCCTTCCATCGCCACTTCGCCGATACCAGCCAGCGCATGGTCGAGTTCGCGCAGGCCCAGTCGGTGCTGCGCGCCTTCAACGGCGACGGCGCCAGCGCCCGCTTCGTCGAGCAGGCCGTGGCGCGGCAACAGCGCTCCGGCACGCGGCTGATCCTGCTGTCATCCCTGTCCTCGGTTCTCAATGCCTGGGCCGTGCAGGCGGTGTTCGCCGCGCTGCTGGTCGCGGCGACGCTATGGCTCAATGTCCAACTGGCAAACCCGCTGGCCGCCGCCGAGATCGTCGCGCTTGTCGTCTCACTGCTGCTGGTGGGCCGCTACATCGACCCGCTGCTGGAAGTCGCCGCCTACGGCGAAGCGCTGCGCGGCGCGCGCGGCCAGCTCGACGCCATACGCGAACTGCTGGCGGTCCCGCCGTTGCCGGCGGCGCAAGCGCCGCGGCCGCCGCGGGACGCCGGCGTGGAACTACGCGACGTTTGCTTCCGCTACGCGCCCGGCCAGACCGATGTGCTGCGCGGCGTGAACCTGTGTGTCGCTCCCGGCAGCATGACGGCACTGATCGGCGCGTCCGGCTCGGGCAAGACCACGTTGGTACGCCTGATTGCGCGCTTCTTCGACGCCGACCAGGGCAGCGTGCGGGTCGGCGGGGTCGACGTACGCGACATGTCGCAGACGCAACTGGCGGGCCAGATCAGCCAGATTTTCCAGGACAGCTATCTGTTCACCGGCAGCATTGCCGACAACATCCGCCTCGGCCGGCCCGAAGCGAGCGACGCCGACCTCATGGAAGCCGCGCGCCTGGCCGGCGTGACCGAAATCATCGAGCGCCTGCCGCAAGGGCTGGAGACGCCGGTCGGCGAAGGCGGCGCGCGGTTGTCCGGCGGAGAACGGCAGCGCATCGCCATTGCGCGCGCCTTGATCAAGAATGCGCCCATCCTGCTGGTGGACGAAGCCACTGCCGCGCTCGACGCCGAGAACCAGGCGGCCATCGCCGACACGTTGGCGCGATTGCGTGGCCGGCGCACCCTCATCGTGATCGCGCACCAGCTATCCACCGTGTCCATGGCCGACCAGATCGTGGTACTGGAAGACGGCCTGATCGTCGAATCGGGAACGCCCGCGCAGTTGCGCGCAAGCGCAGGGCACTACGCCCGTTTCCTGGCCCAGCGCCAGGCCGCCAAGGGCTGGCGCATCGCGCCGGCGGCGCCCGGTCGGGAACGCTGATGCCCGCGCGCCTGTGCTGCCTGCTGGCCATGCTGTGCGGCGTCTCCCTGCTGGTCGGCTCCAGCCCGCTGACGTGGTCGCAGACGCTTGCCGGATCGGGCGACGCCTGGCTGACGCTGACGGCCAGCCGCCTGCCACGCCTGGCGGCCGTGGTGCTGACCGGCGTGGGCCTGTCGGTCTGCGGCGTCATCCTGCAGCACATCGTGCGCAATCGCTTCGTCGAGCCCGGCACTTCCGGTGGGCTGGATGCCGCCAAGCTCGGCATCCTGGTGTCGCTGACGCTGGCGCCGGCGGCCGGCACGACGAGCCGCATGCTGTTCGCGCTGGTGTTCTGCCTGGCCTCCAGCCTGCTCTACGTAGGCATCATTCGCCGCATTCGCTGGCGCAATACGGTACTGGTGCCGGTCGTCGGCCTGATGTACGGCAGCGTGCTCAGCGCCGTGGCCGAGTTCTACGCCTATCGCCACAACATCCTGCAAAGCATGCAGGGCTGGCTGCTGGGCGATTTCTCGCGCGTCGTTCAGGGCCATTACGAGATCATCTATCTGGTCCTGCCCATCGTCGCCCTGGCCTATCTGTACGCGCATCGCTTCACCGTGCTCGGCATGGGCGAGGACATGGCATCCAGCCTGGGGCTCGGCTATGCGGCTACCGCGGCGCTGGGCCTCGTGCTGGTCGCGGTGACGGTGTCCGTAACGGTCATCATCGTCGGGGCGATTCCATTCGTCGGACTGGTCGTGCCCAACCTGGTGGCACTGCGCTACGGCGAGAACCTCGGCCGCACGCTTCCCATCGTCGCGCTGGGCGGCGCATCGCTGCTGCTCGCCTGCGACATCATCGGCCGCCTGCTCATCCACCCGTTCGAAGTGCCCATTGGCCTGACGGCCGGCGGCGTGGGCGGCGTCATGTTCCTGGTCTTGATCCTGCGGGGGTTGCGGTGAAGCGCGCGCCCCGGTTCTGGATGTTCGGCCTGGCATTGGCCGCCCTGGCAATCGCCTTCGTATTCGCGGGCGCCGGGTGGGACTTCGGCTACGTGATTCCCAAGCGCCTGATCCGCCTGGCGGCCATCGTCGTCGGCGGCATCTGCGTCGCGCTTTCGGCCATCGTCTTTCAGACGCTTGCCGGCAACCGCATCCTGACGCCCGCCGTGATGGGCTACGAGGCGGTGTATCTGCTGTGGCAGTCGCTGCTGCTTCTGTTGATGGGCACGCACGGCATGGCGATGCTCGGCGTGGCCGGAAACTTCCTGGTTTCGGTGGGGCTGATGCTGGCCTATTCCTGGGTGGTGCATCGCTGGCTGCTGCGCGGCGGCAACGATGTGTACCGGATGCTGCTGCTCGGCCTGGTGCTGACGATGGTGATCACGACTTTCACGCAGTTCGTTCAGCTGCGCATCAGCCCGGGCGAATTCGCCGTGTTCCAGGGACTGGGCTACGCCTCGTTCAATCGAGCGACGACCGAAACCCTGCTCTACGCAACGGTGGCACTGGCGGCGGTGTGCTTCGCAGCTCGCGGCGGCCCGCCCGCGCTCGACGTGCTGGCGCTTGGCCGCGACCAGGCGATGTCGCTGGGCGTGCACCATGCCCGATATGTCCGCCGCTACCTGGCGCTGATCGCCATTCTGGTGGCGATATCGACCAGCCTCATCGGGCCCACGGCCTTCATGGGCATCTTTGTCGCCAACATCGCCTATGCACTGGCGGGCAGCAACCGGCACCGGATCACGCTGCCCCTGGGCTGCGGCGTCGCGATTTCCGTATTCATCGTCGCCCAGCTGCTGGTCGAACACGCCTTCAACTACAAGACCTCGGTCAGCATCCTCGTCAACCTGGTGTGCGGCGCGTATTTCCTTGCCCTGACGTTCCGAGGCCGAGCCACGCCATGATCACCGTCCGCAATCTTCGCAAGACCTACGGCGCCAGAACCGTCCTGGACGGCATCGACGCCGAATTCCCGGCGCGGCGCGTGACCTCGCTGATCGGGCCCAACGGCGCCGGCAAATCCACGCTGCTGATGCTGATGGCGCGGCTGCTGGAACCCAGCGGCGGCGAGATCCTGCTCGACGGGCAGCCGGTGACGAACTTGCGGATCGCCGAGTACGCGCGGCGCGTCGCCACCCTGCGCCAAGCGCCGGGGTTCGACCTGCGCCTGACGGTGCAGGAGCTGGTCGCCTTCGGCCGCTTCCCCTACAGCCGCGGCACGCTGACGGCCGCCGACCACAACGCGGTCGACTCAGCCATCGATTTCCTGAGCCTGACGCCGCTGCGCGATGCCAACCTCGATGAACTCAGCGGCGGCCAGCGCCAGATGGCGTTCCTGGCGATGACGATCGCGCAGCAGACGGATGTGCTGCTGCTGGACGAACCGCTGAACAACCTCGACATGAAGCATGCCGTGCAGATCATGCGGGCGCTGCGTCGCCTGTGCGACGAGCAACGCCGCACCGTGATCCTGGTGATCCACGACATCAACTTCGCCGCCAACTATTCCGACCATATCGTCGCGCTCAAGGACGGCGCCCTGCATGGCTGCGGCCCGTCGGCGCAGGTGGTGACCGAGCCGCGCCTGCGCGCGCTGTACGAGCTGGATTTCGAGGTCTTGCGCAACGAACGCGGCTGTCTCTGCAACTACTTCAATCCATCCGGAGTTCCGATATGAGCTGGAAAAGCACCTGCCGCGCCGCGGGCCTGGCAATGATCGCGATGGTCGTCCTGCAGGCGTGCGGCGACAAGCCCGCCCAGCCGCCCCAGGCGGCGCAGGCCTCGCCGGCATTCGACTCGCCCATCAGCATCACCCACAAGCTGGGCACGACGACGATCACGCGCCCGCCCCGGCGCGTCGCGGTGCTGGACATGAACGAAGCCGATACGCTCGACCAGTTGGGCGTGCCGATCGTGGGCATGACCAAGGACTATGTGCCGCACTTCCTCGCGCGCTACAAGGAAGACGCCAGCGTGCTGGACCTGGGCGCCATCGTCCAGCCCAACCTGGAACGGGTGCACGCGCTCAAGCCCGACCTGATCCTGATCTCCCCGATCCAGGCCAACCATTACCGTGAGCTGACCGAAATCGCCCCGACGCTGCATTTCGATGTGGACTTCGGCAACAGCAAGGGCCAGCACCTCGCCGTCATCAAAGATCACCTGATGACGCTGGGACGTCTCTTCGGCAATGAGGACGTGGCCCGCCGCAAGGCTGCCGAACTCGATGCCAAAGTGGCAGCCGCCCGCCGCGTGACGGAAGGCCGTCCCGAGAGGGCCATGATCGTGATGTTCAACAACGGGGCCTTCAGCTCCTTCGGCGTGCAGTCGCGCTACGCCTTCGTCTTCGACGCGCTGGGCGTCAAGCCCTCCAGCACCCTCGTCGATTCCAGCCTGCACGGCCAGCCGATTTCCAGCGAGTTCATTCAGCAAGCCAATCCCGACATCCTGTACGTGGTCGACCGTACCGCGGTCATGGAACGGCGCCCGGTCATGGATGCCGAGCGCATGAGCAACCCGCTGCTGCGGCAGACCAATGCCTGGAAGAACGGCCGCGTGGTGTTCGTCGACGCCGACGCCTGGTACACCACCGCCGCCAGCGTGACTTCGTTGCAGCTGGTGATCGACGACGTCATCAAGGGCTACCAGGACTGAAACCCGGCCGTTTTTCCTGGCCGGTTCTTTGATAAACGATTCTCGATCTCACTCGTTTTCTTGTTTTCAAACCGAAGCAATTTTTCAACCTACATTGAAAGGAATCGGCATGAACGCACTGTGCCGTCAAAACCGTATCGCCCTCCCCGCGCCGCAGGCTATCCGCCGCACCACCGCCTTCGAGTTGAACCGCACCGCGGTCGCCGTGCGAGCGGCGATCTGGCTGGGCGTGATACTCGCCGCGGCGGCGGTTCCGTCCGCGCGGGCGCAGACTGCCGGCTTGGCCGCGGACGCCCCTGAAACCCCGCGCGCGGCCGCCACGGCGGAGGGCGTGACCACCCTGCAGGCCGTCACCGTCCATGGGCAGGGTGAAACCGTGCAGCCCTACGCCGGCGGACAGGTGGCCACCGGCGGCCGTGTCGGCATGCTGGGCGACAAGGATTTCATGGAGACGCCCTTCAGCACCGTCAGCTACACCGACAAATTCATCGCGGACCGGCAAGCGCGCGACATCACCGACGTGATTTCCGCCACCGATCCTTCGGTGTTCTCCACCGGCGTGCAAGGCACCATCGCCGAGAACTATTCGATCCGCGGCTTCAGTTCCAACATCAACGATGTCTCGTTCGGCGGGCTCTACGGCATCTCGCCCTACTACCGCGCCTCGCCCGAGATGTTCGAGCGCATCGAGGTCCTGAAAGGGCCCTCGGCCCTGCTCAACGGCATGCCGCCGGGCGGCTCGGTCGGCGGCGCCGTCAACCTCGTGCCCAAGCGGGCCGGCGACGTGCCGGTAGCGAGCCTGACCGCGACCTACATGTCGGACTCGCAGTTCGGCGGCCATATCGACCTGGGTCGGCGTTTCGGCGAGAACCAGCAGTTCGGCATTCGTTTCAATGGCGTCTACCGGGATGGCGGTACGGCGGTCAAGCAGCAGGACCAGAAGTCCCAGCTGGCCGCGCTGGGACTGGACCTGCGCGCCGACCGGGCCCGCATTTCCATCGACGTCTACAGCAGCCAGGACCGCGTGGACGGTCCAACCCGGGGCATCAACCTGGCGCGCGGCGTGAGCGTGCCCAAGCCGCCGAAGCCCGATACCTTGCTCAACCCGACCTGGGCCTTTTTCGACACCCGCGACGAAGGCTTGATGGCCCGTGGCGAGATCGACCTGAGCGACCAACTGACGGCCTACGCCGCGGTAGGCACCAGTGATACCAAGTACAAGACAACCAGCGTACAAACGGTGGAGGTCTTCAACAACGCCGGCGACTATCGCACCAACGTCAGCGACCTGCGCTTCGAAGTCGAGAAGCAGTCGGCCGAGGCCGGTTTGCGCGGCAAGTTCCGCACCGGCGCCGTCGCCCATGAATGGGCACTGAACGCCACTTACTACGCTCACACCGACGAGCAATTCGGCCGGCGCAACGCGCTCGGCCCCGATTGGATCACCAACATCTACCACCCGGTATGGGGTCCCGCGCCCGATACGTTCATCGCGCCGCAGATCACGAAGACCAAACTGCGCCTGAGCAGTTATGGACTGGCCGACACCTTGTCCTTCGCCGATGGCCGGGTGCAGCTGACGCTGGGCGCGCGGCACCAGCAGGTGGTGGCCGATTCGTACAACGTCGCGACCGGCGCGCGCACCTCGCGCTACGACGAAAGCGCCATCACCCCCGCGGCCGCGATCTTGTTCAAGGCCACCGACTCGCTCTCGATTTACGCAAACTACATCGAAGGCCTGAGCCAGGGCGCCACTGCCCCGATCAGCGCGGCCAATGCGGGCGAGGTGTTCGCCCCCTACAAGAGCAAGCAGAAGGAAGTCGGCCTCAAGCTCGACCTGGGCGATTTCGCGCACACGCTGAGTCTGTATGAAATTACCCGCCCCAGCAGCTACACCGACCCGGCGACCAACACCTTTTCCTTCGGCGGGGAACAGCGCAACCGCGGCATCGAATGGACCTTCTTCGGCTCGCCGCTGGAGGGCGTGCGCCTGATGGGCGGCATTGCCTATATGGATCCCAAGCTGACCAAGACGGCCGGCGGCATCAACCAGGGCAACACAGCGACCGGCGTTCCCAAGCTGCAAGGCAAACTGGGCGCGGAATGGGATGTTCCGCAGCTGCGCGGCCTGACGCTGACCGCCAACGCGACGTCGGCATCCAAGCAGTACATCGATACCTCCAATTCGCTGTCGGTGGCGGGACGCACGATCTACGATGTCGGCGCGCGCTATGCCACGAAGGTGGCGGGCCGACCGCTGACCTTGCGCGCCACCGTCCACAACCTGACCAACAAGGCCTATTGGTCGATGCCCCAATGGACCAGCCTGGCCATGGGCGCGCCGCGCACGGTCATGCTGTCGGCAACCGTGGATTTCTGATCCCGGCCGCCGATTTCAACCTTCCGCCACGATCTTCGCGTCCTGGATGGTCTTGGCGTATTTGCGCTGCTCGGCGCGCATGAAATCGGCGAATCGCTGCGCGCTGCCGCCGCCGTCTTCCGCGCCCACCTGCGCCAGCTTTTCCTGCACGTCGGCCATAGCCAGCACGCGGTCGATGTCCCGGTTCATGCGCGCGACCATGTCGGCCGGCATGCTGGCCGGGCCGACCATGCCGAACCAGATGCTGGCCTCGAAGCCCGGGTAGCCCTGCTCGGCCACCGTCGGCACATCGGGCTGGCTCCTGGAGCGCTGCTGCAGGGTCTGCGCAAGCGCCATCACCTTGCCGGACTGGATCAGCGGCGTGGCCGTGGTCATGCCCTCGAAGCAATATTGCACGTGGCCGCCCAGCAGATCGTTCATCAGCGGCGCCGAGCCCTTGTAGGGCACGTGCAGCACGTCGATGCCGGCGCGGGCCTTGAAAATCTCCAGCGCCAGGTGCTGCGCCGATCCGCTGCCGGCCGACCCGAAGATGATCTTGCCGGGTTGCGCGCGGCACAGCGCCACCAGGTCGGGCAGGGTCCTGGCGGGCTGCGCCGCGCCGCCGATCAGCAGCGTGGGCGTCTTGCCCACCAGCGCGATGGGCGAGAAATCGCGTTCGGCCGAATAGGTCAGCTTGGGCTGCAGGCCCGGCGCGATGCCGTGGCTGTTGACGTGCGCCATCAACAGGGTGTGGCCGTCGCCCGGCTGACGCGCGACCTGTTCGGCGGCGATGATGCCGGCCGCGCCGGCGCGGTTCTCGACGATCACCGGGATGTTCCACATCACGCCCAGCTTCTGTCCCAGCAGCCGCGCCAGCACATCCGTGCCGCCCCCGGCCGGAAAGCCGACCACGATCTTGACCGGCCCCGGCGGCAGCTCCTGCGCCCGGGCTGACGGCAGGACGAGCGCCGCCCCCAGCGCCGCGGCGCCGGTAATGAAGTCCCTACGTTGCATGCGTGTCTCCTCGCGCGCCGGATTCATGCCCGGCGACTGTTGGTAAACCTTGCCCGCCCTCGCCTTCCATCGGCCACTCAAGGTGGCCGGCCGATGACGCGGCGTCCTGCGATGCGGCTCAGGCCGCGGGTACCGCCAGCCGCTGGGCCAGTTGCGCCGCCTGCGCGGCGGTCAACTCCACCAGCGGCGGCCGCACCGTGGCCCAGACCGGATCATTGCGTCGTTGCGCGATGGCCGCCTTCATGGCCGGGATCATCGGATAGGCCTGGAAAATGGCGCGGGTGTCGTTCAGGGCGCACTGCCGCGCTTCGGCGTCGGGTTCGCGCCAGGCGCGGTAGAGCGCGACGATGGGCGCGGCGTTGACGTTGCCGGTGGCGGTGATGCAGCCCGCGCCGCCGGCCCGCATGGTTTCGAGCAGGACGGTCTCGGTGCCGGCGAACACGTCGAAGCCGCGCGGCTGGAAGTCCCGCAGCATCGCCGCCGTGTTGTCCCAGTCGCCCGAACTGTCCTTGATGCCGGCGACGATACCGGGGAACTCGCCCAGCAGGCGGTCGATGAGACCCAGGCTGATGGGCACGCCCGACACCGGCGGGATGTGATACAGGTAGATCCGCAGGCGTTCGTCGCCGACCCGCTCGATCACGTGGGCATAGGCGCGGAACAGGCCCTCGTCGCTGACGCCCTTGTAGTAGAACGGCGGCAGCATGAGCACCCCGCCGCAGCCCGCGTTGACGGCATGACGGGTCAGCTCCACGGCGTCCGGCAACGCGCAGGCGCCGGTGCCCGGCATCATGCGCGCGGCCGGCAGCCCGGCTTCCAGCAAGGCATCCAGCAATTGGCGCTTTTCGGCGACGCTGAGCGAATTGGCCTCGGAGTTGGTGCCGAAGATCGCCAGGCCCGCGCCCTGCTCCAGCAGGGCGCGGCAATGCCCGACGAAGCGCGGCACGCTGGGCGACAGGTCCGCGTTGAAGGGCGTGAGGACCGGGGAATAGACGCCTTGCGGCCGGTCCGCGGCGCGTGTGCTCATGAAGACTCTCCTGTCAGCGGCCGATGCGGGTCCACTTGCCGTAGCGCTCGACCATGCGTTCATCGAAACCGAATCCCAACCCCGGCTCCTGGTGCAGCACCACACGGCCCTGTTTGTGGCTCAGTTGGCGGTCCACCAGCTTGCGGAAATTCAGGACCTGGTCGTCCCAGAAAAACTCAACATAACGCGCATTGGGCGTGGCGGCCACCAGCGGCGCGTGCACGTCGTGGAACCAATGCGGGCAGACCACCACGCCGTAGCTGGCGGCGGTCGCCGCGATGCGCTTCCATTCGGTGATGCCGCCGCACACCGCGGCGTCGGTCTGCAGGATGCCGGCCGCGCCCTTGTCCAGCAGCTCCTTGTGATACCAGCGGCCATAGCCGATCTCGGCGGTGGCGATGGGCAGGTGCGTCAGGCGCGCAAGCTTGGCGTGGCTGTCGATGTCATCGGGGCCGAACGGCTCCTCGATGAAGTACGGCTCGTACTGCTCGAAGCGGCGGATGTACTGCATGGCCTGGGTCACGTCCTGCCAGGCGTTGTTGCAGTCCATCATCAGTTCCACGTCGGGGCCGACGGCCTCGCGGGCCGCCTTCAGCCGCGCCTCTTCCTCGCGCGGCGACAGGCGGCCGGTCTTCATCTTGACGGCGGCAAAGCCCTTGGCGACGTAGCTGGCCATTTCCTCGCCCAGATGCTGCGGCGTCTTGCCGTCCAGGTAGTAACCGCCACTGGCGTAGGCCGGCACCGATTCCAGCTCGACCGCGCCGAGGAACTTGTGCAGCGGCAGGCCCGCAGCCTTGGCATTCAGGTCCCACAGCGCGATGTCCAGCGCGCTGATCGCGCGCATCACCGTGCCCTGGCGCCCCTGCAACAGGGCCTCCTGGTACATCGCCTGCCACAGCCCCTCGACCGCGTGCGAATCCTTGCCCAGCAGCACCGGCGCCAGCAGGCTTTGCACCGCGGCCTCGAAGATCACGCCGCCGGCGCTGCCGACGTAGCAGAAGCCGATGCCTTCGATGCCGTCGGTGCTACGGACCTTTACCAGTCCGTAGTGGCGGGTGGAGACGGTGCGGTTCGAAAACGAGGTGACCTTGTCCAAAGGCACGGCGGCTGCGCAAACGTCGATGGATTCAATGATGGGCACGGCTGGCTCCTGATGAGGGGAATATTGCGGGTTGCACGGCCGGCGCGCCTTGCGCCGGCGCAACGCTCAGACGCATTCTTGCCGCCATCAAAGAAACAAACAATTATCTTGAACCATATTTAGAATATGGAAAAAGCATCTTCCGAGAGCGCCCGACGATGGATTCGAGATTCCTGCAGACCTATGTGCACGTGGTGGAGCTGGGCTCCATCGCGCAGGCCGCGCGCCACCAGGGGCTGACGCCCGCCACGGTGCAGCAGCGGCTGCGCGCGCTCGAGGCGGACATGGGCAGCGCGTTGATCGCCCGCTCGGGCCGCACGGTCAAGCCGACCGCCGCCGGCACCCGCATCCTGGAACGGGCCCGCAACGTGCTGCGCGACCTGCGCGACCTGCGTTCGGCGGCCACCGAGTCCGACCTGCCCGCCGGCCCGCTGCGCCTGGGCGCCACGCCCACCGCGCTCACCGGCATCATGCCGCCGGTGCTGCGCACCTGGGCGGCGCGCCATCCCCACATCGAGATCTATATCGAGCCGGCCCCCACCACCCTGCTCTACGGCAAGGTGCTGTCGGGCGAGCTGGACGGCGCGCTGCTGGTGCATCCGCTGTTCGCCATTCCCAAGTCCTGCGTCTGGCGCGACCTGCGGCGCGAGCCGCTGGTGCTGGTGACCCCGGTCGACATGCCGGTGCGCGACCCGCTTGCGGTGATTGCGCGCGAACCCTATATCCGTTACGACCGCAGCGTGGTGGGCGGCCGCATGGCCGACGACTACCTGCGTGCCCGCGACCTGCGGCCGCAGGTGCGCTTCGAGCTGGACGGCATCGATTCGATCGCCAAGCTGGTCTCGGAGGGGCTGGGAGTGGCGCTGCTGCCCGACTGGGCCACCACGGGTGTGTCGGCGCCGGTCAAGCGCTGGCCGCTGCCGGCGCCCTGTCCGGTGCGCACGGTCGGCGCGATCTGGCCGCGCTCGGGGGTGCGCTCCGAATTGATGCGGGTATTCGTGGAACTGGCCGAGGATCAGGCGGCCGCGCGACGCTGACGGCCAGGCGGCGCCTACGCCGCCGCGCCATCCAGCAAGCGGCCATCGCGCGCCACCACCTTGCCGCCCGAGATCACCAGGCGGCGCGGCGCGCGTTGCGCCACGGCTTCGGCCACGCCGCTCGCCGCCACCAGCACCAGGTCGGCGCGCGCGCCGGACTCCAGCCCGTAGTGCGCGAATCCGCAGGCGCGGGCCGCGGCGGTGCTGACGCAGTCGAAGACCCAGCCGATCTCGTCGTCGCGGCGCAGGTCGTTGCGCAGGCCGATCATCATGGCGCGCGCCAGCATGTCGGGGCTGCCATAGGGCGTCCAGGTATCGCGGATGCCGTCGTTGCCGCCGAACAGCGTCACGCCGGCGTCGCGACAGGCGCGCAGCGGCGGCACCGGCCGCGACGGCGGCGCGGTGGTCAGCAGCGCCACGTCCAGCGCCGCCAGGCGCTTGAGCAGGCCATCCAGCCGCCTGGCATCCACGCCACCCAGGCAGAACGCGTGGCTGATGACGACACGACCGCGCATGTCCAGCGCCCGCACCCGGTCCAGAATCAGGTCGAGCGAAAACGCGCCCAGTTCACCCGGTTCGTGCAGGTGGATGTCCAGCGGCTTGCCATGCTTGTCGGCCAGGCCGAACAGCACGTCGAGCGATTGCGCCGGGTCGCGGTCGATGGCGCAAGGGTCGAGTCCGCCCAACACGTCCGCGCCCTCCGCCAGCGCCCGGTCCAGCAACGCCGCCGTGCCCGGCCGCACCAGCAGGCCGGATTGCGGAAACGCCACGGTCTGGATCTCGACCCGGCCGGCCAGCGCCGCGCGCGTGCGGTGCACGCCCTCCAGGTGACGCAGGCCGGCATCCGTATCGACGTCGACGTGGCTGCGGATGCGCGTGGTGCCTTCACGCAGGAAGGCCAGCGCCAGCGCGCGCGAATGGCTGGCGGCGTCATGGCCGCTGGCGGCGCGCCAGGCACGTTCATTGTCAATGCGGTCGGTCAGCGCCGGGCCCACCTGGTTCACGTACCACGGAGAATCCCAGGTGGTCTTGTCCAGGTGCGTGTGCCCTTCGACCAGTCCCGGCAACAGCAGCGCGCCCGCCCCGGGCTCGCGCGCCACGCCGGCGGGCGCCTGCAGGTTTGGCCCGATGCGTTCGATACGGCCGCGGGAAATCAATACGTCGACCGCCGCGCCATCGGGCAGTCGAACGTCGTTTAACAACATGTCGGTCATGGGGACGTCCTTGGCCTCGCCTCTCGCCTGCATGCGCCGGGCATCCGGGCGGCGGCCGGATCAGGCTTGCTGCGGCGGTTCGATCCAGAAGAAGCGCTGGCCCTGGCGGAGCATGTCCGCGACGCCTTCGGCGCTGAGGCGATAGTCGGTGCCCATCAACGTGGCGCCGCCGTCGTCGTGAATATGGATGACGGCCAGCGGGTCGTTGGCCATGGTGTACCAGTAGTAACCGGGCTTGAGATCATGCAGGTCAGTATTCATGCCCCGAGTATACAAACAACGCCGGGGCGTATTCAAAAAGACACACAAGTAACCCTTTGCCTGACACGACGATTGCGACGCGTCATACTGTTTCATGCGAGGTTTCGGAAAGCCCGCCATGTTGGCACGCGTCGACGCGGCCGCAGCACCATTGGTATGCAAGCGTCGGACGTGAGGGGAACAACACAGGTATGAAAAGGCAAGCACTCCAATTCAGCGAGCCACTCAAGCAAGCCATTCTCGATGGCTATAAAGTGCAAACCCGGCGCATCGTCAAACCGCAGCCCACCAAGCTGACAACCGCCTGGTATGCCGACGCGGCCGATTCCGGGAAGTGGGTCGCCATGGGTCCCGCGGAAGGCGAGGGCGAGTTGCGCAAGACTTCCCCCTGGATAAGTTGCCCTTATGGCAAATCCGGCGAAAGCATCACCCTCGAGGATGAATCCGGCAAACCCTTCGCCACCGCCGTCGTGGTCGGCGTGCGCATCCAGCGCCTGCAGAGACTGTCCGAAGCGGATGCGCGGGCCGAAGGCACGCAGGCGCTCTATCACTCCTCGGCGCTGTTGCCGGGCGTGCCCCTGCAGACCGCGTTCGCCCTGACCTGGTGCGAGCGCTATGGCGCGCATGCCTGGGCCGCCAATCCCTGGGTCTGGGTGGTCGAATTCCGCTGCCAACAGCCTGACGAGCGCTAGGGCGAAGTCGGGAAAATGACCCTCCGGAGCGAGGCACGGCCCCGGGGCACCGCCTTGGCGCAGGCGTACCGGTGTTGCCGACAGGGGAATCCGCCCGCGCTGATGGTGACTACCTGTAACTCGGCCGCCCCGCCGAAGTCGGCGCCGCCTTATTTCAGTCGATTTCACCCCGGGGTTCGCCAGAGTGGGAGCGGGCTGACGCGGCGCAACATCGGCGCCGCCGGCACGGTGGCAACCGTTGCGGATTGTCGCTATTGAGGACGGGTCGCTTACCTTCGCCGCGCCGAAAAGGTCGAAAATAGCGTCAATGAATACTCAACTTTGCTGCGTCACGCAGTAGGCAGGTGCAACATGAAAAAATGGTTAATCGCAGGGGTCGGCGCCGCCGGCCTGCTGATCTCCAGCGTCGCATTGGCCCGGGTCGACGTCGGCATCTCTATTGGCGTGCCAGGGGTGGTCTACCCGGCCCCCGTCTACGCGGCCCCCGCCCCGGTCTATGTGGCCCCGGCGCCCGTCTACGCGCCGCCGCCCCCGGTCTACTATCGTCCGGCGCCCGTCTACGTCGCGCCGCCCGTCGTGTACCCCGCCCCGGTCTATATCCGCGGGGGCGGCTACTGGGGCGGCCATCGAGGCCATTGGCGTGGTCCCGATCGAGGCTATTACCACGGTCGCGGCGGCTGGCATCGTTGATCCCGCGACGGCACGAAAAACAAAGGCCACTCCCAGGAGTGGCCTTTTTTCCTGCGGGGCAATTTCCGGTGCCCGGCGGGAATCGTGTCAGGTCGTGGGGACCTGGACGGACTTGCCCGTCACGACGGCGGGCGGTTGCTGCGACGCCGGATTGGGCTTGGCAACGGCCCAACGCGGCGATTCCTGGACGAGATCGATCCAGCGGCGCGGCGCGCTCGACGCCCGCCACCAACCATTATGCGGACGCATGAGCAAACTCCGGTTCACCGTTGAAACGAACGCCGTTGATTTCTTCAAACAGTTGCCGGCTTTCCTGTTCCGCTTCGTCCAGGCTTGCGAACGGCGCCTGCCCCGGCACGGTCCAGCATTTTTCCGGTGCGGTTCCGCCTACCCGGCGGGTCCATATCTGCACGCGGTAGCCCTGCTCGTCATCCTGACTCACAGCGCATCTCACCCGAAAATCTCCAATCATTCTTGAAGTCATGGACAACTCCTTGTTATATGTGTGAATGAGGCGTGTAAAACGCAGATGTATTGTGCCGAACTATCCGGCCCTTTTATTGAAAATACACAATTGCTCACATCAAAATCAGGCAGTCACGCCGCCAACATAATCCACGGACGCGACAGAAATATGTCTCGATCATAAATAGGCCGGACTTCCCGCCCCATCCGCCGTGTGGTCGACTTGCATAATCAGCAAGTGGCGTGCCCGGTCCTGGCGAACAATAAAAAATGGAGCCCGCGGGCTCCGTTTTTTATTTGCGGATCGCTCCAGCCAGGGTCAAGGCTTCAATACCGTCAGGCCGCCCATGTAAGGTTGCAGCGCCTCGGGCACCAGGATGCTGCCATCGGCCTGCTGGTGGTTTTCCAGCACCGCCACCAGCGCGCGGCCCACGGCCAGTCCCGAGCCGTTCAGCGTATGCACGTATTCGGGCTTGCCCTGGGCGTTGCGGAATCGCGCCTGCATGCGGCGCGCCTGGAAGGTTTCGCAGTTGGACACCGACGAAATCTCGCGCCAGGTGTTCTGCGCCGGCAGCCACACCTCCAGGTCGTAGGTCTTGGCCGAGCCGAACCCCATGTCACCGGTGCACAGCAGCATCACCCGGTACGGCAGCCCCAGCAATTGCAGCACGCGCTCGGCATGGCCGACCATGCCCTCCAGCGCCTCATAGGACTGGTCGGGCTGCGTGACCTGCACCATTTCGACCTTGTCGAACTGGTGCTGGCGGATCATGCCGCGGGTATCGCGCCCGCCGCTGCCGGCTTCGGAACGGAAGCACGGGGTGTGGGCGGTGAGCTTGAGCGGCAGGTCGGCGGCGGCCTGGATGGTGTCGCGCACCACACTGGTCAGGGTGATTTCCGACGTCGAGATCAGGTACTGGTCTTCGCGCACGAACGGCTTGCCGTGCTCGTCGACCTTGGGATCGTCGTCGCCGCCGCCCTTGGACACGGCGAACATGTCATCCTTGAACTTGGGCAGTTGGCCGGTGCCGTACAGCGTCGAGGCGTTGACGATGTACGGGGTGTAGCACTCGGTGTAGCCGTGCGTGCCGGTCTGCAGGTCGAGCATGAATTGCGCCAGCGCGCGGTGCAGGCGGGCAATGGGACCGCGCATGAACGAGAAGCGCGCGCCCGACAGCTTGGCGGCGGTATCGAAGTCCAGGCCCAGCGGTTCGCCCAGCGCGACGTGGTCGCGGGCCTCGAACGGCAGCGCGGGCGGGTTGCCATCGGCGCCCGCGGCGGCCGGCAGCCAGCGGCGCACTTCGACGTTATCGTCGGCGGACTCGCCCAGCGGCACGCTGGCGTGCGGCAGGTTCGGCACCGACATGAGCAACTCGTTGAGCGGTTGCTGCAGGGCGGCCAGCTCTTCTTCCAGCTGCTTCAGGCGCTCGGGCACGGCCTGCGATTCGGCCATGACGGCGCTGGCGTCCTCGCCCTTGGCCTTGAGTTGACCGATCTGCTTGGCCAGCGCGTTGCGGCGGGCTTGCAGGGATTCGGTTTCGGTCTGGACCGCCTTGCGGCGAGACTCCAGCTCGTTGAACCGTTCCGTGTCGAAGGACACGCCACGGCTCTTGAGGCGGTCTACGACGGTTTGCAGGTCTTTGCGCAGCAGTATCGGGTCTAGCATGGTGATGTCGGTGAGATTGCGGGAAGCAACGGGCGGCGCCCGTTACCGTTTCTTGGCGCGTTCCTGCGCGTCCAGCTCGCGCAGGAATGCCAACTTCTGCTGGATTTTAGCCTCCAGGCCGCGATCGGTCGGCCGGTAGAAGGAAGGCTTGAGCCCATCGGGGAAATATTGCTCATCCGCGGCGTAGCCGTGCGGCTCGTCGTGGGCATAGCGGTAGGCCTTGCCATGGCCCAATTGTTTCATCAACTTGGTGGGCGCATTGCGCAGATGGATTGGCACCGGCGCGCTGCCATGCTCGGCGGCGAACTTGCGCGCCTGGTTGTAGGCGTTGTAGACGGCGTTGGACTTGGCCGCGCAGGCCATGTAGACCACCGCCTGGGCCAGCGCCAGCTCGCCTTCGGGCGAGCCCAGCCGTTCGTAGATGTCGGCGCCGTTGACCGCCAGGTCGGTGGCGCGCGGGTCGGCCAGGCCGATGTCCTCGACCGCCATGCGCACCAGCCGGCGCGCCAGGTACTTGGGATCGGCGCCGCCGTCGATCATGCGGCAGAACCAGTACAGCGCGGCGTCGGGATTGGAGCCGCGCACCGACTTGTGCAGCGCGCTGATCTGGTCGTAGAAGGCGTCGCCGCCCTTGTCGAAGCGCCGCAGGTTCTGCGACAGCGAGATCTCGAGCCAGGCCGCGTCGACCGTGTCGCGGCCGGCGGCCTGGGCCGATTCGGCCACCACCTCGACTGCGCTGATCAGCCGGCGCGCGTCGCCGTCGGCCCAGGCCGCCAGCTGTTCGCGCGCGTCGGCGTCGATGTGGATGCGCGCGTCCTCCTCGTGGCCGTCGTTGAACGCGGCGATGGCCCGGTCCACCAATTGCTGCAGTTCCTCGGGCGTGAGCGATTGCAGCACGTAGACGCGGGCGCGCGACAGCAGCGCCGAGTTGACCTCGAACGAGGGGTTCTCGGTGGTGGCGCCGATGAAGGTGAACAGCCCGCTTTCGACGTAGGGCAGGAACGCGTCCTGCTGCGCCTTGTTGAAGCGGTGCACTTCGTCGACGAACAGGATGGTGCGGCGGCCCTGCCCCTGCGCCACCTGCGCCACGGTGACGGCGTCGCGGATGTCCTTGACGCCGCCCAGGACGGCGGAAATGGCGATGAACTGGGCGTCGAAGCCGTCGGCCATGAGGCGCGCCAAGGTGGTCTTGCCCACGCCCGGCGGGCCCCAGAAGATCATGGAATGCGGGCGGCCCGACTCGAATGCCACGCGCAGCGGCTTGTCCGGCCCCAGCAGGTGCGACTGGCCGACGACGTCGGCCAGCGTGCGCGGACGCAGGCGCTCGGCCAGGGGCACGTAAGGCCGATGGGCGGGATCGGCCGCGAAGAGATCGTTGCTCATTGGCAGCAGATGGGGGAAGACGGCAAGGAAATCAAGCCAGTATTACAACATGTCCGGCCGCCCTCCGCCCTGGCGGCCAGGCCGGGAACCGGCCTGCGGCGCCAGGCCCGGCGAGCCCGCGGGGAACCGCCGCTTCAGGCCAGTTCCGGCGTGGCGAAACGGCGGTTGGCCAGCACCGGCAGCACCTTGCGGGCATGCCCCAGGCGTTCGGGATCGATATCGGCGAACACCAGCGCCGGCGCCTCGCCGGCCTGCGCCGTGACCACGCCCAGCGGGTCCACCACCATGCTGCAGCCGATATTGCGTTCGCCGCACTCGCCCGTGGCGGCGACGTAGCAGGTGTTCTCCAGCGCGCGCGCCGTCACCAGCACTTCCCAATGCCGCTCCTTCAACGGGCCGCGTACCCAGGCGGCCGGCAACGCCAGCAGGTCGGCCCCGTCCAGCGCCAGACGCCTGGCCAGTTCGGGAAACCGCACGTCGTAGCAGGTCATCAGCCCGACCTTCACGCCGCCGATCTCCAGCAGCGGCGGAATGTCGTTGCCGGGCGTGACGTTGGTCGACTCTTTCATGGTGAAGGCGTCGTACAGGTGCAGCTTGCGATACTGCGACACGATGCGGCCATCCTGCAGCGTGACCAGGGTGTTCCACACCCGGCCATCGCCGGTCGGCACGTGCACGCACATCATGGTCGCCAGCGACGAGCCGCGACTGGCCTCGAGCAGGCGCGTCATGAAGGGGCCATCCAAGGGTTGCGCGGCCTTCAGCACGATCTGCGGGTCGGTGATGTCGCGGGCCAGGATGCCCTCGGGCAGCACCAGCAGGCCGGCGCCGCCAGCACGGGCGCGCGCCATGAGATCGACGCAGACCTGGGCATTTTCTTCCCAGACGCGGCTGACGGCGAACTGGCCCAAAGCGACTTTCAGCATGACTCTTCCTTGTGTGGGGCGGCAGAGGGGCGCCGCGACATGCCCCTATTGTCGCGCCAACCGGCGCCGGCGGCGGACTACGGGTAACTCCCAACTGCCGCTTGTAAATTTCTTTCAGGATAATTAAAAAAAACGGATTTGCCGTAAATATTTTCCAGAGACGAACCGCCGCCATGCCCCACTCCTCCATCACCGCAGCCCCCCTGGACGCCAACGGCAAGGGCCTGGGCGCCTTTCCCGCCGCCTGTACCAACGCCGGCGTGGCGGCGCTGAACTGGAACCTGCTGGCCGAGGACGTCAGCCTGCCGGTGGCGGTGCTGTACGAGGCCCGCGTGCGCCACAACCTGCAATGGATGCAGCGCTTCATGGAAGCCTACCGCGTCAAGCTGGCGCCGCACGGCAAGACCACCATGAGCCCCGCGCTGTTCCAGCGCCAGATCGACAACGGCGCCTGGGGCATCACCCTGGCGACCGCGCCGCAGGTGGTGGCGGCCTACAACCATGGCATCCGCCGGGTGCTGATGGCCAACCAGCTGGTCGGCCGCGCCAACATGGCGCTGATCGCCAAGCTGCTGCGCGACCCGGCGTTCACCTACTTCTGCATTGTCGATTCCGTCGCCAACGCCGCCCAGCTGGGCCGTTACTTTGGCGAGCAGGGCCTGGTGCTGCCCGTGCTGATCGAACTGGGCCCGACCGGCGGCCGCACCGGCGTGCGCGACGACGCGCAACTGCAGGCCGTGGCCGAAGAAATCGGCCGCTGGCCCGGGCTGGCGCTGGCCGGCATCGAAGTCTACGAAGGCGTGCTGCAGGAGGAAACCGCGATCCGCGCCTTCCTGCGCCGCGCCACCGACGCCCTGCGCGGGCTGGCCAGCACCGGCCGGCTGCGCAAGAACGGCCCCGCCCTGATATCCGGCGCCGGTTCGGCCTGGTTCGACGTGGTGGCCGAGGAATTCTCGCAACTGGACATCGGCGCGCCGCTGGAAATCGTGCTGCGCCCCGGCTGCTACCTGTCGCACGACGTCGGCGTCTACCGTTCGGCCGCCGAGCGCATCAACGCCCACAACCCGGTAGCCCACAAGATGGAGCCGGGCCTGCAACCCGCGCTGCAGGTCTGGGCCTACGTACAGTCGCTGCCCGAACCCGGCCGCGCCATCGTGGCCATGGGCAAGCGCGACGCCGCCTTCGATGCCGGCCTGCCGACGCCGTCGCTGCATTTCCGTCCCGGGCAAAGCGCGCCCGGCGCCGCGCCGTCCCAATGGAAGCTCACCGCCATGATGGACCAGCACGCGTTCATGCAGATCGGCGAGAACGACGACATCCAGGTTGGCGACATGATCGCCTTCGACATCTCCCATCCCTGCCTGACGTTCGACAAGTGGCGCCAGGTCCTGCTGGTGGACGAGCAGTACCGCGTCATCGACGTCGCGGACACCTTTTTCTGAGCCTTTGCGCGCGGCGCGGCCGCGCGCTCCGTTGCGCTACCGACAAGCCCCGCGCCCGGGGGGCAAGAACGAACTCGGGCATCCGGCGCCTTACCGGCCTTTCACTGAATCACGCGACAACCTGTTTTTGACCCTCTGGAGAGAGAATCATGAACTTCCGCACCTCCCGGCAAGGCGGCGGGCTGAAAAGCCTGCTCGTGGCCGGCGCAATTGGCTTGACCGCATTGTCGTCCCCCGCCCTCTGTGCCACGCCGGTCAAGGGAGGCACGATTTCCGTCGCCACCATCGGCGAGCCGCCCACGCTGGACCCGATGAGCAGCACCGCCGACCTGGTCGGCATCCTGACGCAGCACTTCTTCGAAACGCTGTACACCTTCGACGCCAAGTGGAACCTCACCCCGCTGCTGGCGGACAAGATGCCCGAAGTCACGCCGGACGGCCTGGTCTACACCATCGCGCTGCGCCAGGGCATCACCTTCCATGACGGTTCCAAGATGGATTCGTCGGACGTGCTGGCCTCGCTCAAACGCTGGACCGAGACCGCCACGCGCGGCAAGATGGCCGCCAAGGTCATCGCCAACATCGAGGCGCCCGACGCCAACACCATCCGCATCACGCTCAAGCAGCCCTACGCCCCGCTGACCGCGCTGCTGGCCATGAACAACGCCGCCGCCGTGATCATGCCCAAGGGCAAGATCGCCCCGGTGCTGACCGAGATCGTCGGCACCGGCCCCTACCAGCTCAAGGCGCGCGTGCCGGACCAGTACATCCAGCTGACCCGCTTCGAGGGCTACAAGCAGCGCGAAGGCGAACCCGACGGCTACGGCGGCGCCCGCAAGCAATACCTGGACGAGATCCGCTTCGTGCCGGTCGCCAACGCCAACACCCGTTCCGAAGCCGCCGCCGCGGGCCAGTTCGACTACGTCGACTCGCTGCCGGTGGAAGCGCTGGACAAGCTCAAGGGCGGCCGTTCCGATCCGGTCATGCTCAAGCCCTTCGGCTGGCCGCGCCTGGTGCTCAACACCAAGCAGGGCATCATGTCCAACCTGGCCGTGCGCCAGGCGGTGCAACTGGCGCTGAACGAAGAAGACATGCTGTTCGCCGCCTTCGGCAACAAGGACTTCTACAAACTCAACGGCGATCTGTATCCGGAAGGCTACCCGTGGGCCACGTCGCTGGGCGGCAAGGTCTACAACAAGGGCGACGCCGCCGCGGCCAAGAAGCTGCTGGACAGCGCCAACGTGGCCGACAAGAAGATCCGCATTCTGACCAGCCAGCAGTACGAGTTCCACTACAAGATGGCGCTGGTGGCGGCGGAATACCTCAAGGCCGCCGGCTTCACGGTGGACATGCAGGTGGTCGACTGGGCCACGCTGACGCAGCGCCGCCAGGATCCGGCCGTGTGGGACATCTTCATCACCCACAGCGTGTTCCTGCCGGAACCCGCGCTGATCGACTTCCCGTCCAAGGACGCGCCGGGCTGGTGGGACACGCCGCGCCGCGCGCAGGTGATGGATGCCTTCAACCAGGCCCGCACCCAGGAAGAACGCGTCAAGCGCTGGGCCGACGTGCAGCAGGCCGTGTATGACGAAGTGCCGTTCGTGAAGGTCGGCGACTTCAACGCCCAGGCGGCCCGTTCGCCGTCGCTGCAAGGCGTCAAGCCGGCGCCGTGGCCGTTCTTCTGGAACGCCTGGAAAGCGCAGAAGTAAACCAGGCCGCGGGGCGGTCCGCTCAGGGCCCGCCCCGCCTGAACCACAGCGCCGGCATCGGCGCGCCGATCCTTAGGATGCCACTGTGTTGCGTTATCTCTTGAACCGGCTGGTCGGGCTGGTGGCCGTGATGTTCATCGTCGCGACCATCGTGTTCGTCATCATCCGCGTCACGCCCGGCAACCCCGCCGCCGTGATGCTCGGGCCCCAGGCCAGCCAGGCCGACATCGCCGCGCTCGAACACCAGCTGGGCCTGGACCAGCCCCTGCCGGTGCAGTACGTCTCCTGGCTGGGCAAGCTGGTACAGGGCGACCTGGGCCAGTCCATCTTCATGAACAAGCCGGTGCTGGCGGCGCTGGCCGACCGCGCCGAGCCAACCCTGCTGCTGACGCTGATGTCGCTGTTCATCGCCACGCTGATCGCGCTGCCGGTGGGCATCCTGTCGGCGGTCAAGCGCGGCACCACGCTGGACCAGTCGGTGCTGTCGTTCTCGATGTTCACCTCCAGCGTGCCGAGCTTCTGGCTGGGCCTGCTGCTGATGCAGGTGTTCTCGGTCAAGCTGGGCTGGCTGCCGGTGTCGGGCTATGGCGGGCCGGACGCCTCGTTCGCCACGCGCGTGTCGCACCTGATACTGCCCGCGGTGGTGCTGGGGCTGGTGAACTCGGCGCTGATCACCCGCTTCATCCGCGCCAGCATGCTGGACGTGCTGCGCGACGACTACGTGCGCACCGCCCGCGCCAAGGGCCTGCCGGAAAGCCGCGTGATCCTCAAGCACGCCGTGCGCAATGCGTTGATCCCGATCCTGACGGTGCTGGGCCTGACCACGGCCCTGCTGATCAGCGGCGCCGTGGTCACCGAGACCGTGTTCGGCCTGCCCGGCGTGGGCAGCCTGGTGGTGTCGGCCGTGCTGCGCCGCGACTATCCCGTCATCCAGGGCGCGCTGCTGATCATCGCGGCCATCTACGTGCTCATCAACCTGTTCATCGATCTGCTGTACCTGCTGGTCGATCCGCGCGTCCGTTATTGATGATGAATTGCGAACGAAACGACCGAAATGACTAATCCGACTACCGTTAACGCCGGCACGGACCGCTGGCAGGTGCTGCGCCTGCTGGTGGCCCGCAAGACCGTGCTCATCAGCCTGATCGTGCTGATCGTGCTGGTGGCCGCGGCGCTGCTGGCGCCGTGGGTCAGCCCCTACGACCCGTTCAAGCTGTCCATCATGAACCGCCTCAAGGCGCCCGGCGCCGTGCACTGGTTCGGCACCGACGACTTCGGTCGCGACGTGTTCAGCCGCGTCATCTACGGCGGCCGGCTGTCGCTGATGGTGGGCTTTTCGGTGGTGATCGTGTCCAGCGTGCTGGGCATCGCGCTGGGCCTGATCGCCGGCTTCTTCCGCTCGGCCGACAAGTTCGTGTCGCGCCTGATAGACGCGATGATGGCGTTTCCCGACATCCTGCTGGCGATCTCGCTGGTGGCCGCGCTGGGACCGTCGCTGGTGAACGTGGTGATCGCGCTGGGCATCGTCTACACGCCGCGCCTGGCCCGCATCGTGCGCGCCTCGACCCTGGTGATCCGCGAACTGCCGTTCGTCGAGGCCGCCCGCGCGCTGGGTGTGTCCACCTGGCGCATCGTCACCGTGCACGTGCTGCGCAACCTGCTCTCGCCGATCCTGGTGCAAGGCACCTTCATCTTCGCCTACGCGATCCTGGCCGAAGCCGGCCTGTCGTTCCTGGGCGTGGGCGTCTCGCCCGACATTCCCACCTGGGGCACCATGATCAACGCCGGCCAGCAGTACATGGGCTCGGCCGACTGGATCATGATCTTCCCCGGCATCGCCATTGTCCTGTCGGTGCTGTCGCTGCAACTGGTCGGCGACGGCCTGCGCGACGTGCTCGACCCGCGCCTGCGCAAGGAGCTGTAATCATGACCGCAAGCACCCGAGACATCGTGCTGTCGGTGGAAGGCCTGAAGACCTGGTTCCACAGCCGCGACGGCGTCGCCAAATCGGTCGACGGCGTCACCTTCGACCTGGCCCGCGGCGAAACGCTGGCCATCGTCGGCGAATCCGGCTCCGGCAAGTCCGTCACCAGCCTGTCCATCATGGGCCTGCTGCCCAAGCCGGCCGGCCGCATCGAAGCGGGCAAGATCCGCTTTCGCGACCGCCGCGGCCAGGAACACGACCTGGCCCACGCCTCGCCGGCCACGCTGCGGCGCATCCGCGGCGCCGAGATCGCCATGATCTTCCAGGAGCCGATGACCAGCCTGAACCCGCTGTACACGGTGGGCGACCAGATCGCCGAAGCCGTGCTGCAGCACGAGGGCGGATCGCGCGCGGCGGCCATGAAGCGCGCCCGCGACATGCTCGACCGCGTCGAGATCCCGGCGGCCGACCGGCGCGTCAACGAGTATCCGCACCAGATGTCCGGCGGCATGCGCCAACGCGTCATGATCGCCCTGGCGCTGGCCTGCAACCCGGCCGTGCTGATCGCCGACGAGCCCACCACCGCGCTGGACGTGACGGTGCAGGCCCAGATCCTGGACCTGCTGCGCCGGCTGCAGGCCGAGATGAACATGAGCATTCTGTTCATCACCCACAACCTCGGTGTGGTGGCCGAGATCGCGCATCGCGTGGCGGTGATGTACGCCGGCCGCGTGGTCGAGGACGCCGGCGTCTACGACCTGTTCGAGAAGCCCACCCATCCGTACACCCGCGGCCTGCTGTCCTGTCTGCCGACCGCGGCGCTGCTGGCTTCCGGCGAGCGCCTGCGCGCCATCCCGGGCAACGTGCCGAGCGTGCTGTCGCTGCCTGCCGGCTGCACCTTCGCGCCGCGCTGCGCGCTGGCCGACGACAACTGCCGGCGCGACGTGCCCGAACTGGTGCCGGTGCAGGCCCAGCACCACGCCCGCTGCATCAAGGTGACCCCGCTATGACCGCAAGCCCCCAACCCGCGCGCGCCGCCGAACCGCTGGTGCGCATCGAGGACCTGAAGGTCCACTTCCCCACCTCGCAGGCGCGCAACGCGCCGGTGGTGCGGGCGGTGGACGGCGTCAGCTTCGACGTGCCGCGCAACACCATCGTCGGCCTGGTGGGCGAGTCCGGCTCGGGCAAGACCACCACCGGCCGCGCCCTGCTGCGCCTGTTCGCGCCCACCGCCGGCCGCCTGCTGTTCGACGGCCAGGACATCACCAAACTGTCCGAGAAAGAAATGCTGCCGTGGCGCCGCCGCATGCAGATCGTGTTCCAGGACCCCTACGCCAGCCTCAACCCGCGCATGACCGTGGCCGAGATCCTGGGCGAGGCGCTCGACACCCATAAGTTGGCGCAGCATCGCCGCGAGGCCCGCATCGGCGAACTGCTCGAACGCGTCGGCCTGAACGCCGATCACCGCCGCCGCTATCCGCACGAATTCTCCGGTGGCCAGCGCCAGCGCATCGGCATCGCCCGCGCCCTGGCGGTCGAGCCCGACTTCATCGTGGCCGACGAACCGGTCTCGGCGCTGGACGTGTCGGTGCAGGCGCAGGTGCTGAACCTGCTGCAGGACCTGCAGCGCGACCTGGGCCTGACCATGCTGTTCGTGGCGCACGACCTGGCCGTGGTCGACTACCTGTGCGACGAGGTGGTGGTGATGTACCTGGGCCGCGTCATGGAACGCGGCCCGACCAGCGAGGTCTACGCGCGGCCGCGCCATCCCTATACCCGCGCCCTGCTGTCGGCCGCGCCGGTGCCGGATCCGCGCGCGCCGCGTTCGCGTATCCTGCTCAAGGGCGACATCCCCAGCCCGGTCAACCCGCCTTCCGGCTGTGTCTTCCGCACCCGCTGCCCGCACGCCATCGACGCCTGCGCCACGATCGAAGCGCGCGACGTCAGCGTCGGGCCAGGCCACTTCGCGGCCTGTTCGCGCCTCGGCGATCCCGAACTGGCCGCGTAAGGGCCGCGCCCGCCATGACCCAGGAACACCACATGAACATCATCCGCGACATCGTCTTCCAGATCCGCAGCCGCCGGGACGACCTGAGCGTAACCGAGCGCAAGGTCGCCGACGCCATCCTGGACAACATCATCTGGAGCGCCAGCGCCACCGTGGACCAGCTGGCGGCCAAGGCCGGCGTCAGCATCGCCACCATCTCGCGCTTTGCCCGCACCGTGGGCTGCGACGACACCCGCGACCTGAAGATGAAGCTGGCGCAGGCCAGCACCGTGGGCAGTCGCTTCCTGGACCAGAGCACGCCGGCCGAGGAAAGCACGTTCTACGCGCGCATCTACGCCGACATCGAAAGCACGCTGCGCGCGCACCTGCCGACCTTCACCGAACCGCTGTTCGAGGCCGCCGCCGGCATCGTCGACGGCGCCCGCATGATCTACGTGTTCGGCGTCGGCGGAGCATCGGCCGTGCTGGCGCAGGAAGTGCAGTCGCGCCTGGTGCGCCTGGGCTACCCGATCGCGGTCTACAGCGACGCCGTGCTGCTGCGCATGGTGGCCGCCACGCTCGACGAGCGCGACGCCGTGGTGATCCTGTCGGCCTCCGGCCTGACGCCGGAAATCGTTGGCGCCGCGCGCATCGTCAAGCAGTACCGCGCCCGCATCGTCGCGGTCACCGACGCCACCTCGGAACTGGCCAAGCTGGCCGACGTGGTGCTGCCGATCCGCACCGACGAAACCGACTTCATCTACAAGCCCTCGGCCTCGCGCTACGCCATGATGCTGGCGATCGACCTGCTGTCGACCGAGCTGGCCATGCTGAACCAAGAAGAGAACCGCGAACGCCTGCGCCGCATCAAGCTGGCGCTGGACGAGCACCGCGGCGGCCCCAACCGGCTGCCGCTGGGCGATTGAAACTGGAACCCAAGATGTACGACACCCTCATCGGCAACGTCCGCGTGCTCGACGGCTCGGGCGGCGCCGAATACACCGCCGACGTGGCGCTGGCCCATGGCCGCATCGCCGCCATCGGCAACCTGTCCGGCCAGTCGGCGGGTCGGATCATCAACGGCGCCGGCCTGGCGCTCGCGCCCGGCTTCATCGACGTCCATACCCACGACGACACCAACGTCATCCGCACCCCCGGCATGTTGCCCAAGCTGTCTCAGGGCGTGACCACCGTGGTGGTCGGCAACTGCGGCATCAGCGCCTCGCCGGTCTCGCTGCGTGGCGAACCACCCGACCCGATGAACCTGCTGGGCCAGCGCGACGACTTCGCCTACCCGACCTTCGCCGACTACACCCGCGCCATCGAAGCCGCGCAGCCCGCCGTGAACGTCGCCGCGCTGGTCGGCCACACGGCCCTGCGCAACAACCACATGGACCGCCTCGACCGCAGCGCCACGCGCGACGAGGTGATGGCCATGCGCGATCAATTACGCGAAGCCCTGGCCCACGGCGCCATCGGCCTGAGCACCGGCCTGGCCTACGGCTCGGCGATCGAGGCCGACACCGCCGAGGTCAAGCTGCTGGCCGAGGTCCTGGACGAATTCGGCGCGCTCTACACCACCCACCTGCGCTCGGAATTCGCCGCCATCCTGGAAGCCATGCAGGAAGCCTTCGACATCGCCCTGCACGCCCGCGTGCCGGTGGTGGTGTCGCACCTGAAATGCGCCGGCGCCGGCAACTGGGGCCGCACCAAAGAAGTGCTGTTCAAGCTGGAGAACGCCGGCCGCATGCAGCACGTGGGCTGCGACTGCTATCCGTATTCGGCCAGCTCGTCCACGCTCGACCTCAAGCAGGTCACCGACGAATTCGACATCGACATCACCTGGTCGGTGCCGCACCCCGAACAGGCCCGCCGCAAACTGTCCGCCATCGCCGCCGACTGGAACGTGACGCTGCTGGAAGCGGCGAAGCGCCTGCAACCGGCCGGCGCCGTCTACCACAACATGCACGAGGACGACGTGCGCCGCGTGCTGTCGAACCGGCTCACCATGGTCGGCTCCGACGGCCTGCCCAACGACCCCATGCCGCACCCGCGCCTGTGGGGCGCCTTCCCGCGCGTGCTGGGCCACTACAGCCGCGACGTCGGCCTGTTCCCGCTGGCCGAAGCCGTGCATAAGATGACCGGCCTGTCCGCCGCCCGCTTCGGCCTGGCCGAACGCGGACTGGTGCGCGAAGGCTTCCACGCCGACCTGGTCCTGTTCGACCCCGCCACCGTCATCGACCGCGCCACCTTCGCCGCCCCCGTCCAGACCGCTGCCGGCATCGAGGCCGTCTGGGTCAACGGCGTCCTGTCCTACCGCCAAGGCCAGCCCACCGGCGACCGCGCCGGCCGCTGGCTGCCCCGCAACGGTGACCTGCGCGCCAGCTTCGCCGCCTCAACCCCCGCCCTTCAGGAGCCCTGACATGAGCAGTACCACCCCCACCCCCGACAACAACGGCATCACCCGCTACGGCGTCGCCGGCGGCACCGGCCAAGGCGGCTCCCACATGCCCTTCGCCCGCGCCGTCGCCGCCGACGGCTGGCTCTACGTCTCGGGCCAGGTCCCGATGGAAAACGGCGAAGTCATCGAAGGCGGCACCGTCGCCCAATCCCACAAGGCCATCCAGCAGGTCCTCGCCATCCTCAAGGAAGCCGGCTACGGCCCCGAACACGTCGTGCGCTGCGGCGTCTGGCTCGACGACGCCCGCGACTTCCCCTCGTTCAACAAGGTCTTCAAGGAATACTTCGGCAACAATCCCCCCGCCCGCGCCTGCGTGCAGTCGCCGCTGATGGTGGATGCAAAGGTGGAAATTGATTGTGTTGCGTATAAGCGCCCGTGACCTGACGCGACGCTCAAGGCGTGAGCTAGCTGCCTCCCAAGGGGGCTGCCCGGCCTTCGGACGGCCGGGCGCCCCGCCTGGCCCAAGCCAGCCGCTGCGCGCTTCAGGTACACCGCCCACACCGCGCCGCAAGCGCGCAGCGACCCACATCACGACGCAAGACACCACGTATGAAAAAAACGGCCGCCCGCGCGGCCGTTTTTTGCGGGCAACGCAAACCTCCCCCATGCCCCCAGGGTCCAGCAGCGCGTCATTTCTCGAAACCGGTAGCCCGGCGCGGGGCGCGCAGGCGGTGAGCACGCCGTCGATGCGCCCGCGGGAATCTGAAGGCAGTCGCCGCAGGCGACAACGAAGATGACGAAGGGGAAGTCCGGAGCGAACGCTCCGGACCGCAATCGTTGGCGCGCTCACCGCCTGCGCGCACCGTGACGGGCGGCCTACGAAGCAAGCACCGCCCAACTTCAACTACATCTTGACCACATCCACGCCCTTGGGCGCCACAAACCGAAACTCCCCCTCCCCAAGCTTGGGATTGGGAACGATCCCGGAAAGATCCACCCGCGTCGTCTGCCCGAACGAATCCAGCAGCTCAACCCGCACCGGCAGATTGTCCTTCATCCCGATATCGACCCGGGAGAACCCCGCGTCCGCCGTCCGCGGCTTCGCCCGCAGCCAGTCGACCCCATCCTTGGAAGGCAGCGCCGACACATCGAACGACTGCTCCAGCGACCCCGACCCGAACAGGATCGCCGCCGGCGACGTCCCGATGGCGGCATCCACCTTGCGCTCGGTCACCTGCGCCAGGTCCGGATCGAACTGGAACACCTGCTTGCCGTCGGAAATCACCAATTGCTCATAGGGCTTCTGCACCGCCCACTTGAACTTGCCCGGCCGCTGGAACGAAAACACCCCCGTCTGCGCCGGCTGCGTGCGCCCTTGCGTGCTGACGGTGTATTGGGAAAACGTCCCCGTCGCCGCCGTCACCGTGCTCACGAACGCGCGCAACTGCTCCTGCGCCGTGGCGGCCACGGCCGCAGTCGGCGCCAACACCGGGGCCATGCACAGGGCCAGGCCGGCGGCCAGGCCACGAAACGTCTTCATCATGCTTCCTCTCGAGCGGCGGCGGGCACCAGGATCTCCCGGTTGCCATTGGACTGCATCGCCGACACGATACCCGATTGCTCCATCTGTTCCAGTAACCGCGCCGCACGGTTGTAACCAATGCGCAGATGGCGCTGCACCAGCGAGATCGAGGCGCGGCGATGCTTGAGCACCACCTCGCAAGCCTGGTCGTACATCGGGTCCGACTCGGCGTCGCCGCCGATGCCGGTGACGCTGCTGGCGCCTTCGCCGCCGTCACCGTCCAGCCCGCCTTCCAGCAGGCCCTCGACATAGTTCGGCTCGCCCTGCGCCTTCAGGCTTTCGACCACGCGGTGCACTTCATCGTCACTGACGAAGGCGCCGTGCACGCGCACCGGCAGGCCGGTGCCCGGCGGCATGTAGAGCATGTCGCCCTGGCCCAGCAGGGTCTCCGCGCCCATCTGGTCGAGAATGGTGCGCGAGTCGATCTTGGACGACACCTGGAACGCGATGCGGGTCGGGATGTTGGCCTTGATCAGGCCGGTGATGACGTCGACGCTGGGACGCTGCGTCGCCAGGATCAGGTGGATGCCGGCCGCGCGCGCCTTCTGCGCCAGGCGGGCGATGAGTTCTTCGATCTTCTTGCCCACCACCATCATCAGGTCGGCCAGCTCGTCGATGACCACCACGATGGTGGGTAGCGGCGACAGCGGCTCCGGCTGGTCGGGCGTCAGCGAGAACGGATTCGGGATCGGCTCCTCGCGCTTGATGGCGTCGCGGATCTTGGTGTTGTAGCCGGCCAGGTTGCGCACGCCCATCTTGCTCATCAGGCGGTAGCGCTTTTCCATCTCGCCCACGCACCAGTTCAGCGCGTTGGCGGCATGGCGCATGTCCGTGACCACCGGCGCCAGCAGGTGCGGAATGCCTTCGTAGACGCTCATTTCGAGCATCTTCGGGTCGATCAGGATCAGGCGGGTATGCGAGGCGTCGGCCTTGTACAGCAGCGACAGGATCATGGCGTTGATCCCGACCGACTTGCCCGACCCGGTGGTGCCCGCCACCAACAGGTGCGGCATCTTGGCCAGGTCGGCCACCACCGGATTGCCGGCGATGTCCTTGCCCAGCGCCATGGTCACGACCGAATGGCTGGCGTGGTAGGTCTGCGACCCCAGGATCTCGGACAGCTTGACCACCTGGCGGCGCGGGTTGGGCAGCTCCAGGCCCATCAGGTTCTTGCCCGGAATGGTTTCCACCACCCGGATGCTGACCAGGCTCAGCGCGCGCGCCAGGTCCTTGGCCAGATTGACGATCTGGCTGCCCTTGACGCCGGTGGCCGGCTCGATTTCGTAGCGCGTGATGACCGGACCGGCCTGCGCCGCCACCACGGTGACGGACACGCCGAAGTCGGCCAGTTTCTTTTCAATCAGGCGCGAAGTGAATTCGATGGTCTCGGCCGACACGGTTTCCTGGTTGGCCAGCGGCGGATCCAGCAGGCTGATGGCCGGCAGGTCGCCCTCGCCGCCCGGCGGCGGCGCGAAGAACAGCGACTGCTGCTTTTCCTTTTCGACGCGCTCGGACTTGGGCACCACGGTGATCGCCGGCTCGATGCGCACCGGCTGCTCGTGCACCAGCTTTTCCTGCTTGGCCACCACCTGCTCGGTGCGCACGGCCTTGGCCACCTCGCCGACCTTGCGGTCTTCGCGCGCGGCGTAGGAATTGCGCACCCGGCGCACCAGGCCTTCGATCCAGGTGCCGACGCGCTCGGCCACGGTCAGCCACGAGAACGAGAAGAACAGGCTCAGGCCGATCGCCAGCATCACCAGGAAGGCCAGGGTGCTGCCGGTGAAGCCGATGCTGCGGCTCATCAGGTCGGCCAGGGTATGGCCGATGACGCCACCGGCGCCGCTGGCGCTTTCCGAGGCGCCCGGCAGATGCGTGCCGCGGCTGGCCAGGCGCAGGGCTTCCATGCCCAGCGAGCCGACCAGCAGCAGGAAGAAACCGATGCCCTCTTCCCAGTGGACCCGAGGCAACACCTCAGGCTGCTTACCATTGGTAACACGAAGATGACTGGCCAGGCGGCGGTAACCTGCCCGCACGCGGTGCAGCAGCAGGATCACCCACCACCAGGCGGAAAAACCGAACAGATAAAGCAGGATGTCCGCCAGGTAGGCGCCCAGGGTCCCGCCCTTGTTGTGGATGACGCCGGCGGGGACGGAATGGGACCAGCCCGGGTCGGCGGCGCTCCAGGTGGCCAGCACCAGGGTGAGCCAGGCCGCCAGGGCGGCGAAGAGGATCCAGCGGGCTTCGCGCAGCAACGCGGAGATACGCGTCTGCAGCGGCGAGGGCCCGTTGCGGGTGTTGCGCGAAGCGCGCGGAGAAGCAGTCGAGATACGCGGCATGCGGCTCATTATAATTGGGCGTTAACCTAAAGATACCCGCCCATGTCCACGCCTACGCACGCTAAAGTTTTGATACTCGGATCCGGCCCCGCCGGTTACACGGCGGCCGTCTATGCGGCACGCGCCAATCTGAGCCCTGTCCTTGTTACAGGTTTGGCCCAAGGCGGCCAGCTGATGACCACCACGGACGTCGACAACTGGCCGGCCGACGCCGAAGGCGTGCAAGGTCCGGACCTGATGCAGCGCTTCCAGAAGCACGCTGAGCGCTTCAACACCGAAATGCTGTTCGACCACATCGCCAAGGTCGACCTGTCCAAGCGACCGTTCACCCTGACCGGCGACACCGGCAAGGTCTACACCTGCGACGCCCTGATCATCGCCACCGGCGCCTCGGCCAAGTACCTGGGCCTGCCTTCCGAGGAGTCCTTCATGGGCCGCGGCGTGTCCGGCTGCGCCACCTGCGACGGCTTCTTCTACCGCAACCAGGACGTGGTCGTGGTCGGCGGCGGCAACACCGCCGTCGAAGAAGCCCTGTACCTGTCCAACATCTGCCGCAAGGTCACCCTGATCCACCGCCGCGACAAGTTCCGCGCCGAACCGATCCTGGTCGACAAGCTGATGAGCAAGGTCGAGAACGGCAACATGGAACTGAAGCTGTTCCACACGCTGGAAGAAGTGCTGGGCGACGACAGCGGCGTCACCGGAGTGCGCGTGCGCCACGTCGACACCGGCGCCACCGAAGACCTGAAAGCCACCGGCGCCTTCATCGCCATCGGCCACCAGCCCAACACCGGGATCTTCGAGGGCCAGCTCGAAATGAAGGACGGCTACATCGTCACCAAGAGCGGCCTGTCCGGCATGGCCACCATGACCTCGGTGCCGGGCGTGTTCGCCGCCGGCGACGTGCAGGACCACGTCTATCGCCAGGCCATCACCAGCGCCGGCACGGGCTGCATGGCCGCCCTGGACGCACAACGGTGGCTGGAGAATGCGGGGCAATAAGGTCGGCGCGGCCGACCTGAAACGCCTCAAGAAAGACCTGCAGGCCGAGCAGGAGCGCGCCGCCCTCGCCCAGCGCGTGGCGGCGCTGAAGAAAGCCGCGCCGGCGCCCGGCGCGGACACCGATCCGGCCGACGACATGGCCGCGTTCCGGCGCACCATGCAGTCGGTCAAGCCCATCAAGCAGGTCGCGCGCGCCGAACACAAGCCGGCGCCGCAACCGGCCCCGGCCCTGCGCCGCGCCAACGCGCTGGGCGAAACCGCCACGCGAGCCGACGCCGGCGTTTCGGATGGCGGCGAAATCACGCACCTGCTGTCCGAAGGCGGCACCGCCTTCGTGCGCGGCGACGCCGCCCCCGACACCGCGCGCAACCTGCGCCGCGGCCAGTGGCGCGCCGGCGCCGAACTCGACCTGCACGGCCTGCGCGTGGAACAGGCGCGCCACGCCATGCTGTCGTTCCTGGACGAATGCCAGGAACACGGCATCCGCTGCGTGCGCATCGTGCACGGCAAGGGCTATGGCTCGCAGGGGCTGGAACCGGTGCTGAAAGACAAGGCCCGCACCTGGCTGGTGCAGAAGAACGAGGTGCTGGCATTCTCCGAGGCGCCCGAGCGCGAAGGCGGCGCCGGCGCCCTGCTGGTGCTGCTGCGCCAATCCGAGGGGCCGCGCAAATGAAGTGGCTCTACCTGGGCATCGCCATCGTCGCCGAGATCTTCGCCACCAGCGCGCTGAAAAGCTCCGACGGCTTTTCACGGCTGGTGCCGTCGGTGGTGACGGTGTTCGGCTACGTGATCTCGTTCTATTTCCTGTCGCTGACGCTGCGCGAGGTGCCGGTCGGCATCGCCTACGCCATCTGGTCGGGCGTGGGCATCGTGCTGATCTCCATCGTCGGCGCGCTGTTCTTCAGGCAGCACCTGGACACCCCGGCGCTGGTCGGCATCGGCCTGATCATCGCCGGCGTGGTGGTCATGAACGTCTTCTCGAAGTCCGTGTCGCACTGAGCCGTTTCAGGCGCGAGCCCGGATCCGGCCCGCGCCGGGCATATATCCGGGCCACCCGGCGCCTGCCTCCGTTTCAGACCGTGCCGTTCTCCGTTGGCGGCTTCGGCGCGCCCGGATGACGCAGATAATCCACCAACGCCAGCGTGGCGCGATCCGGCGGCGGCGTCAGCAGCGACACCACGACGATCGTCAGGAACGCCACCGGCGCGCCGAACACCCCCGCCGCGATCGGCTGGATGCCCCACCACAGGTCCACCGGCTGGGTCCGCGAAATCCCCAGCACCCACTCGCGCAGCCACGGATGCGTATGCGTCATGTAGGCAAAGGTCACCAGCAGCCCCGCCGCCATGCCGAGCGTGGCGCCCCATTTGTTGGCGCGGCGCCAGAACACGCCCATCACCAGCGCCGGAAAGAACGACGAGGCCGCGAACGAGAACGCCGCCGACACCATGAACAGGATGTCGGCCGGCTTGCGCGCCGCCACCCAGGCCGCGCCGAACGCCACCACCAGCAGCAGGATCTTGGACACCATCACCCGCCGCGCCGCCGACATGCGCGGCGACACCATCCGGTACCACATGTCGTGCGACAGCGAATTGGACAGTGTCAGCAGCAGGCCATCGGCGGTGGACAGCGCCGCCGCCAGGCCGCCGGCCGCCACCAGCCCCGAAATCACATAGGGCAGCCCGCCGATCTCCGGCATCGCCAGCACCACCACGTCCGCGCCCATGCTGATTTCGCTGAGCTGGACCACGCCATCTCGATTGATGTCGGTGACATCCAGCAGGTTGCTGTCGACCGCGCTCCAGGCATGCACCCAATTCGGCAGGCTGAGGAAATTCGACCCCACCACCTGCGTGTAGACCTCGTACTTGACCAGCAGCGCCAACGCCGGCGCCATGAAATACAGCAGCAGGATGAACAGCAGCGACCAGCACACCGAACGCCGCGCTTCCACCACCGACGAGGTGGTATATGAGCGCATCAGAATGTGCGGCATGCCCGCGGTGCCCAGCATCAGGCACAGCACCAGCGCCAGAAAATTGATGCGCATGTTGCGGCGCTCGTCCGGATCGCTGGACGGGAAAGGTTCCGCATGCGGGGTCGGCGGCGCGGCCCGGGCCTCGAAAGTGGCCTTGGCCTGCGACCAGGCGATGCGCGCATCTTCCACCGTCGGCGGGAACGCCGCCAGCTCGCGTTCGACCGAGCGGATCTCGACCATGGGCGCGTCGCTGGCGTTGAGCTGGGCCAGGCGGCTGCGCAGCTTGTCCTTTTCCAGCGCCCAGGATTCGGGCAGATCATGGACCCGTTGCGCCATCTCGTCGGCGCGCTCCTGCCACAGGCGGCGCGCCTCGATTTCGGCGGGATCGTTGCGCAGGTAGACCTCTTTTTCCGTCACTTCCTGCAGCACCACGCCGGCCGACAGCTGCGGCACCGGCATGTCCGTGTGCTTGAGCGATAGCCACACCACCGGCACCAGGTAGGCGATGACCAGAATGATGTACTGCCCCACCTGGGTCCAGGTGACGGCGCGCATGCCGCCCAGGAACGAACAGACCAGCATGCCGCCCAGCGCCACGAAAATGCCCAGTTCGAACGAGATGCCGGTCATGCGCGTGGTGATGATGCCCACGCCGTAGATCTGCGCCACCAGATAGGTGAACGAACAGAGGATGGCGCAGGCCACGCCCGCCAGCCGCGGCAGGTTGCCGCCATAGCGCGCGCCCATGAAGTCGGGAATGGTGTATTGGCCGAAGCGGCGCAAGTACGGCGCCAGCAGCATCGCCACCAGCACATAGCCGCCGGTCCATCCCATGATATAGGCCAGGCCGCCGTAGCCCGTCAGGTAGAGCGTGCCGGCGACCCCGATGAACGAAGCCACCGACATCCAGTCGGCCGCGGTCGCCATGCCGTTGTAGATGGCCGGCACGCGCCGGCCGGCGACGTAGTATTCCACCTGGTCCGAGGTGCGGCAGACGATGCCGATGCCGGCATACAGGCTCACGGTCACCAGCAGGAAGACGTAGCCGATCCAGTTGCGCGGCAGGCCCAGGATCTCGGCCAGCGCCATCAGCAGGATCATCAGCGCGAAGCCGGCCGTATACAGCACGTAGATGCGGCGCAGCCGGATCCTGAATTGCTGCGGGGTATCTCCGCCGAACGGCATCAGCGGCTCTCCTTGGCCTCTTCCCCGCGTTGGTCGGCGCGGTTCATGATCCGGGCGTAGATGCAGATGATGATGAGGTACGCCAAGGGGGCGCCGTAGGCCGCCATCCAGAACGAGAACGGCCAACCGATGAAATCGAACGACAGGCCTCGGGCAAAGTAGGAGGGGATGAATGTCAGCGCTGCCCAGACGAGCGCCAGCAGCGCGATCAGGCGCACATTGCGACGCCAATAGCGGGACGGGGTGGGCTCGGGGGAAACGCGGGATTCCGGCATAGCTGGCGTGAGCGAAACCTGAGGAATATCGCGAAACGCGGCGCTAGAAAACCCTGGCTGGACAAAATACGGGCTTTTTATGCGACAACGGCCGGCACTGCCTGGTGCCAGCCGTTGTGCGTTTTGCTTTTCTTGAGTACTGCTACTTTTTTATGTACCGGTGCCGCCGGTAATTGCCCATGCAGGGCTTTGTCTCCTCACCTGCATGGGAAGAGATTCTGCACCAGATGCGGGAATGCCACACTAGGGGAATGCCCTAATTCGGCGCATTCATTTACATATTCCATGCACCATATCAGTGCATTTTGGCATCTCTGTTCTAAATATTGGGATTTTTCCCGACCAAAACCGCTTTCCGGAAGGGGGCGGCGCACCCGGTTTTGAGCCAGCCTCAACAACGCCCGCGCCGCCGCCCGGATCCGGGCACCCGCGTCGCGCCATCTCGGCGCATCCGTGACCGGGATTATGGCAGCGCGTCTTTACGTTCCGTTTACACCCCCCCGCCAAAGCTATACCCCGTTTTTACCCCTCGCTCCGTAACCTGCCGGTGTCCTGATTGGTCACTACGCCCGCGCGGTCCGCATCCCCTTTGCCGCGCCGGTTCGTCGTTCGAAGGGAGCCTGGCTCCCGGGAGGAAAAACGTGGATGCCATCTATATCGCGATCTTCGCCGTCATGGCGGGGCTGACCTACGCCCTGCTCCGATTCTGCGAAGCCTTGTCCTCGGGAGAGCAATCATGAGCTGGCTCTACTGGCTGAGCGGCCTCACGGCCGCGCTGCTGTTCGTGTACCTGCTGGTCGCCCTGTTCAAACCGGAGAAGTTCTGATGACTGCCGAATTCGTCGGACTGCTGGTCGTGTACCTGGCGGTCCTGCTCGCGATCGCGCCCTTTCTCGGGCGCTACATCCGCATCGCCATGGAAAACGGGCAATCCCGGCTGACCGCCTGGGGCCGCCCGCTGGAACGCGGCATCTATCGGCTGGCGGGCATCGACCCGCAGGCCGAAATGGGCTGGAAGCGCTACGCGCTGGCGGTGCTGGCCTTCAACATCCTGGGCATCGTGGCGGTCTATGCGCTGCAACGCCTGCAGGGCCTGCTGCCGCTGAACCCGGCCGGCATGGGCGCCGTCTCGCCCGACTCATCGCTCAACACCGCCATCAGCTTCGTGGCCAACACCAACTGGCAAGGCTACGGTGGCGAATCGACCATGAGCTACCTGACGCAGATGCTGGCGCTGACGGTGCAGAACTTCGTCTCGGCCGCCACCGGCATCGCGGTGCTGTTCGCGCTGATCCGCGGGCTGGCGCGCCACTGTTCGGCCACGCTGGGCAACTTCTGGGCCGACATGGTGCGCTGCACGCTGTACGTGCTGCTGCCGCTGTCGCTGGTGCTGGCCCTGGCGCTGGTGAGCCAGGGCGTGCTGCAGAACTTCAACGACTACCAGGAAGTGCAGACGGTCGAAGCCCTGCACTATGACCAGCCGCGCGTCGACGCCCAGGGCCAGCCGGTGCTGGACGCCAAGGGCCAGCCCGTGACCGACCCGGCAATCACCCGCACGCAGACGCTGGCCATGGGCCCGGTCGCCTCGCAGGAGGCAATCAAGATGCTGGGCACCAATGGCGGCGGCTTCTTCAACGCCAACTCGGCCCATCCATTCGAGAACCCGACCGCGCTGTCGAACTTCCTGGAAATGCTGGCGATCCTGGTGATCCCGGCGGCGCTGTGCTTCAGCTTCGGTGAAATGGTGGGCAGCCGGCGCCAGGGCATCGCCATCCTCGCGGCCATGACGCTGCTGTTCGCCGTGTTCGCGCTGAGCGCCGCCTATTTCGAGCAACAGCCCAACCCGATGGCCGCGCAGGCCGGGGCCGACAGCGCCATGAGCGTGCTTTCGCCGGGCGGCAACATGGAAGGCAAGGAAACCCGCTTCGGCATCGCCGCCACCTCGCTGTTCGCCACCGTCACCACGGCGGCGTCGTGCGGAGCGGTCAACGGCATGCACGATTCGCTCAACGCCATGGGCGGCCTGACGCCGATGTTGCTGATGCAATTGGGCGAGGTGGTCTACGGCGGGGTCGGCTCCGGCCTGTACGGCATGCTGGCCTTCGCCATCCTCGGCGTCTTCATCGCCGGACTGATGATCGGCCGCACGCCCGAGTACCTGGGCAAGAAGATCGAGGCCTACGACATGAAGATGGTCTCGATCGTGATCCTGGCGACGCCGCTGCTGGTGCTGGGCGGCACCGCGCTGGCGGTCTCGGTGACGGCCGGCCAGGCTGGCGTGCTGAACCCCGGCATCCACGGCTTCTCCGAGATCCTGTACGCCCTGTCCTCGGCCGCCAACAACAACGGCAGCGCCTTCGCCGGCCTCTCGGCCAACACGCCCTTCTACAACGTGCTGCTGGGAACCGCGATGTGGTTCGGCCGCTTCGCCGTCATCGTTGCCGTGCTGGCGATGGCCGGCTCGCTGGGGGCCAAGCGCCGCCTGCCCGCCGGGCCCGGCAGCATGCCCACCACGGGCCCCCTCTTCGTCGTGCTGCTGATCGGCGCGGTGCTGCTGGTGGGCGCCCTGACTTATGTGCCCGCGCTGGCCCTGGGCCCGGTCGCGGAACACCTGCAACCCTGAATGCAACAGGCTAGGAAAGAAAATGGCCAAGATTGATATGCCAACCCAAGGCGCCGGCGGCGGCGCCGCCCGCGCGCCCTCGGCCGCGCCGCACGAACGCACGTTCGGCATGTGGTCCGGCGCGCTGGTCGGCCCCGCCGTGGTCGACAGCCTGCGCAAGCTCTCGCCCGCGGCGCAGCTCAAGAACCCCGTGATGTTCGTGGTCTACGTGGGCAGCATCCTGACCACCATCCTGTGGATCATGGCGCTGCGCGGCCAGGCCGAGGCGCCGGCGGGCTTCATCCTCGCGATCACGGTATGGTTGTGGTTCACGGTCCTGTTCGCCAATTTCGCCGAAGCGCTGGCCGAAGGCCGCGGCAAGCAACAGGCCGCCACGCTGCGCGGCCTGCGCACCACCATCGACGCGCGCCTGCTCAAGGGCTTTCGCGACGAAGACGCGGCCACCGCCGACCCGGCGCGCTGGCGCGAACGGGCCGTCAAGCAGGCGTCCGGCCTGCTGCGCCGCAATGACGTGGTGCTGGTGCAAGCCGGCGAGACCATTCCCGGCGACGGCCAGGTCATCGCCGGCGTAGCCTCGGTGGACGAAAGCGCCATCACCGGCGAATCGGCGCCCGTCATCCGCGAATCCGGCGGCGACTTCTCCTCGGTCACCGGCGGCACGCGAGTGCTGTCCGACTGGATCTTCGTGCGCATCGCCGCCGATCCGGGCGAGAGCTTCCTGGACCGCATGATCGCCATGGTCGAAGGCGCCAAGCGCCAGAAGACGCCCAACGAACTGGCGTTGACCATTCTGCTGGTCGGCCTGACGGTGGTGTTCCTGCTGGTGGTGGCAACGCTCATGCCATTCTCGATCTACTCGGTCTCGGCCGCGGGCGGCGGCACCGCCGTCACGGTCACGGTGCTGGTGGCGCTGCTGGTGTGCCTGATCCCCACCACCATCGGCGGCCTGCTGTCGGCCATCGGCGTGGCGGGCATGAGCCGCATGATGGGCGCCAACGTCATCGCCACCTCGGGCCGCGCGGTGGAGGCCGCCGGCGACGTCGACGTGCTGCTGCTGGACAAGACCGGCACCATCACCTTCGGCAACCGCCAGGCCTCGACCTTCCTGCCCGCGCCCGGCGTGTCGCCGCGCGAACTGGCGGATGCGGCGCGCCTGGCCTCGCTGGCCGACGAAACGCCGGAAGGCCGCAGCATCGTGGCGCTGGCCGACAAGGCCATCCACGCCCCGGCCATGCGCGCCCCGGACGCGGAATACGTGCCCTTCACCGCGCAGACCCGCATGAGCGGCGTCAACCTGAAGGATCGCGTCATCCGCAAGGGCGCGGTCGACGCGGTGCGCGCCTGGCTGGCCGCGCAGGATGCCACCGTGCCCGAGCAGGTGCTGCGCCTGGCCGAGGACGTGGCGCGCCGCGGCAGCACGCCGCTGATGGTCAGCGACGGCAACCGCGCGCTGGGCGTGGTCGAACTGAAGGACATCGTCAAGCCCGACATCCAGTCGCGCTTCGCCGAGCTGCGCCGCATGGGCATCAAGACGGTCATGATCACCGGCGACAACAAGCTCACCGCCGCGTCCATCGCCGCCGAAGCGGGCGTCGACGACTTCCTGGCCGAAGCCACCCCGGAAGCCAAGCTCAAGCTGATCCGCGCCTACCAGGGCGAAGGCCGCCTGGTGGCGATGACCGGCGACGGCACCAACGACGCGCCGGCGCTGGCGCAGGCCGACGTCGCGGTGGCGATGAACTCGGGCACCCAGGCCGCCAAGGAAGCCGGCAACATGGTGGACCTGGACTCCAACCCCACCAAGCTCATCGAGATCGTCGAGATCGGCAAGCAGATGCTGATGACGCGCGGCGCACTCACCACCTTCAGCATCGCCAACGACGTGGCGAAATACTTCGCCATCATCCCGGCTGCCTTCGCCACGGTGTATCCGCAGCTGAACCTGCTGAACATCATGGGCCTGGCCACGCCGGCCTCGGCCATCCTGTCGGCCGTCATCTTCAACGCGCTCATCATCATCGTGCTGATCCCGCTGGCGCTCAAGGGCGTGCGCTATCGCCCGCTGGGCGCCTCGGTCCTGCTGCGCCGCAATCTCCTCATCTACGGACTGGGCGGCCTGCTGGTGCCGTTCGTCGGCATCAAGCTGATCGACATGGTGCTGGCCGCCCTGGGCTGGGTCTGACCCGCGCCCGCCATTACGAAGGAACCCGTCATGAAACAAGCTCTTCCCCTGCCGCGCCAAGGCGGCATCCTGCGCCCCGCGCTGGTGGTCTTCGCCGCCCTGTCCCTGGTGACCGGCCTGGCCTACCCGTTCCTGACCACCGGCATCGCCGCCGCCGTGTTTCCGCACGAGGCCTCCGGCTCGCTGATCCGCCAGGGCGACAAGGTGGTCGGCTCGGAATGGATCGGCCAATCGTTCAGCGCGCCGCAGTACTTCTGGGGTCGGCCCTCGGCCACTTCGCCGATGCCGTACAACGGCGCCAACTCCGGCGGCTCGAACCTGGGCCCGCGCAATCCGGCGCTGGCCGAAGCGATCCAGGCGCGGATCGCCGCCCTCAAGGCGGCCGATCCCGACAACCCCACGCCGGTGCCGGTGGACCTGGTCACCGCCTCGGGCAGCGGCCTGGACCCGCACATCAGTCCGGCGGCCGCGGCCTACCAGGCCGCGCGCGTGGCCCGTGCCCGCCACCTGCCGCGGGAAAAAGTCGACGCCCTGATAGCAGCCCATACCAGCAAGCCCTGGCTGGGCGTGCTGGGCGACCCGGTCGTCAACGTGCTCAAGCTGAATCTGGCGCTGGACCAACTGGCGCCGGTGCAATGACGCGCCAGCGTATAGTATTGCCAGCCGTTTCCCTCCTTCACCTGCGCGTTCATGGCTGACAATGCTGGCGAGCGTCCCGATCCGGACGCGCTCTTGAAAGACCTCGACGATGCCGCGCGCCAGGCGGTGCGCGGCAAGTTGCGGGTCTACTTCGGCTCGTCCGCCGGCGTCGGCAAGACCTACGCCATGCTGGTGGCCGCGCGCGCCCAGGCGGCGCAAGGCGCCCGCGTGCTGGCCGGCATCGTCGAAACGCATGGCCGGCGCGAAACCGCCGCCCTGCTCGAGGGCGTGGCGACCCTGCCGCTCAAGGACGTCGTCTACCGCGGCCACACGCTCAAGGAATTCGACCTGGACGGCGCGCTCGATGCCCATCCCGACCTGGTGCTGGTCGACGAGCTGGCCCATTCCAACGCGCCCGGCTCGCGCCACGCCAAGCGCTGGCAGGACATCCAGGAACTGCTGGCGGCCGGCATCGACGTCTGGACCACGCTCAACGTGCAGCACCTGGACAGCCTCAACGAGGCCGTCGGCAGCATCACCGGCGTGCGGGTCTGGGAGACCGTGCCCGACGCGGTCTTCGATGCCGCCGACGAAGTCATCCTGGTCGATCTTTCCGCCGACGAACTGCTGCGCCGCCTGAAGGAAGGCAAGGTCTACCTGCCCGAGCAGGCGCGCCACGCCACCCGCAATTTCTTCCGCAAGGGCAACCTGATCGCGCTGCGCGAACTGGCGCTGCGCCGCACCGCCGACCACGTCGACGACGACGTCCAGGCCTACCGCCGCGACCGCGCCATCGAACCCGTCTGGCGCACCCGCGAAGCGGTGGTGGCCTGCATCGGCTCCGATGCCGACGCCGACTACGTGATCCGCAGCGCCCATCGGCTCAGCCAGCAGCTGGAATGCGACCTGCACGTCGTCACCATCGACGCGCCGCGCGCCGCGCCGCCGCCGCAGGCCGAGCAGGAACGGCTGCAACGCAGCCTGGCGCTGGCCGATTCGCTCGGCGCGCGCTGCGAAACCCTGGCTGGCGGCGACATGGTCGACGCGGTGGTGCGCTACGTGCGCCGCCACAACATCACCAAGGCCATCATCGGCCGCACCCGCGCCAGCGGCCTGCAGCGCCTGCGCCTGTCGCTGTCGGCGCTGCTGACGGCGGCCATCAGCCCGGGCTGGCTGTGGCGCCGCCACAGTTTTGCCGACATGCTGGCCGCGGGCTGCCCCGAGATCGACATCATCCGCCTGGGCGCGCCACCCTTGCCCGCCAGCAGCGCGCCCGGCCGCGATCCGCTGACGCTGGGCCGCCGCGGCCGCCAGGCGGCCGACGAACGAGGCCCGCTGGCGCTGGCCGGCTACGCCTGGGCGCTGTGCTATTGCGCGGTGGCCACCGCGCTGTCGGCGCTGGCCTTTCCGGCGCTGCACCAGACCAACATCGTCATGCTGTTCCTGCTGGCGGTGGTGGCGGTGGCGTTGCGCCATGGGCGCGGTCCGGCCGCCCTGGCCTCCATTGTCAGCGTGGGATTGTTCGATTTCTTCTTCGTGCAGCCGCTGGCCTCGTTCGCGGTCTCGGACGTGCAGTACCTGCTGACCTTCGGCGTGCTGCTGGCCGTGGGCCTGCTGATCGGCCAGCTCACCGCCGGCCTGCGGCTGCAGGCGCAGGCCTCGGTCAAGCGCGAGGCCGACGCGCGCAGCCTGTATGAATTCGCGCGCGAGCTTTCCTCGGCGCTGCTGCCCGAGCAGATCGTCGCGTCCGCCGGCGCCTTCGTGCACGCCACCTTCGGCTCGCGCTGCGCGCTCTACATCCTGGGACTGGACGATCGCCTCAAGCTGGCCTCGCCCGCCGCCGCGGACATGCCGCCGCTGGAATCGGCGCTGGCCCAGTGGGTCTACGACCACGGCCAGCCGGCCGGCGCCGGCACCGCCACGCTGTCCAACAGCGACCTGCTGTACCTGCCGCTGAAGGCGCCGATGCGTACCCGTGGCGTGCTGGCGTTGGCGGCGCCGCGCCGCAGCCTGTTCTCGCAGCCCGACTCGCGCCGCCAGATCGAGGCCTACGCCACACTCATCGCCATCGCCCTGGAACGATTGCACTACGTGGAAGTGGCGCAGCAGGCGCTGGTCAGCATGGAATCCGAAAAGCTGCGCAACTCGCTGCTGGCGGCGGTCTCGCACGACCTGCGCACCCCGCTCACCAGCCTGGTCGGCATGACCGACACGCTGATGCGGCGCCAGGACGCGCTGCCGGCCGACATCCAGGACACCATCCGCGCCATGCGCGACCAGGCGCAGCGCATGCACGCGCTGGTCGCCAACCTGCTGGACATGGCGCGGCTGCAGAGCCGCGAGACGCCGCTGCGGCTGGAGTGGCAGTCGATCGAGGAACTGGTCGGCGCCTCGCTGGCCGCCATGCGCGAGCCGCTGGCATCGCATCGGATCTCGGTCGACAGCCTTTCCGGCCTGCCGCTGGTCGAATGCGACGGCGTGCTGATCGAGCGAGTGCTGTGCAACCTGCTGGAGAACGCCGCCAAGTACACCCCGGCCGGCAGCGCCATCCGCCTGCATGCCACGGCGCAGGACGGCGAGCTGCGTGTCGCGGTGTGCGACAACGGCCCCGGCGTGGCCCCCGGCGCCGAACGCCGCATCTTCGAGAAATTCACCCGCGGCGAACGCGAATCCGCCACGCCCGGCGTCGGCCTCGGCCTGGCCGTGTGCGAAGCCATCGTCAGCGCCCACCACGGCCGCATCTGGGTCGAACACGCGCCGGGCCAGTCCAGCGGCGCGCAGTTCGTCTTCACCCTGCCGTTGGGCACGCCGCCCCCCGATCCAACCTGAAATCGCCTGAGCCCATCGCATGTTCGACTTTCAGCCCACCATCCTCATCATCGAGGACGACGCCAATATCCGCCGCTTCGTGCGCCAGGCCCTCGAGAGCGAAGGCTGTGCCGTGTACGAAGCCGACACCGTCAAGCGCGGCCTGATCGAGGCCGGCACGCGCCAGCCCGACGCCGTGGTGCTGGACCTGGGCCTGCCGGATGAAGACGGCATGACCCTGATCCGCGAACTGCGCGGCTGGACCGAAGTGCCGGTGCTGGTGCTGTCGGCGCGCACCGCCGAGGCCGACAAGGTGGCGGCGCTGGACGCCGGCGCCGACGACTACCTCACCAAGCCATTCGGCGTCAGCGAACTGCTGGCGCGGCTGCGCGTGCTGCTGCGGCGCCATGCCCGCGGCGGCGCCGGCAGCGCCGCCGAGATCAGCTTCGGCGACGTGCGCGTCGACTTCGCCAGGCGCGTGGTCGAGCGCGGCGGCCAGCACGTGCACCTGACCGCGATGGAATACCGCCTGCTGGCCGCGCTGCTGGCCCATCGTGGCAAGGTCATGACCCACCGCGAACTGCTGCGCGAGGTCTGGGGGCCTTCGCATGTGGAAAGCAATCACTACCTGCGCATCTACATGGGCCACCTGCGGCAGAAACTCGAAGCGGATCCGGCCCAGCCGGTCTATCTGCTGACCGAAATCGGCGTGGGCTACCGCTTCGCCGGCTAGGCGCGGGCGCGCTGAACTGAACGTGGCGGCGCCGTGCCGGGCGCGTGCGCGCACTATACCCATCATCATTGATGCGCCTTTTACGCCGGCCACGTAAGTCTTGTCTCGCCGTTTACGCCGCTTCTCCTATCTTGGCGGTCCCGTCCAACACAGGAGAATCCCATGTCCCGCAACACCCTGGCCGCGCTTGCGCTGGTGGCCCTGGCCGCCCCTGCGCATGCCGCCGACAGCGCCGACGCCGACGCCCCCGAGTACACGCTGACCGCCAACGTCACCCTGGCCAGCCAGTACCGCTACCGCGGCCTGATGCAGACCAACAACAAGCCCGCCATCCAGGGCGGCTTCGATTTCACCCATGCCAGCGGCCTGTACCTGGGCAACTGGAACTCCAGCGTCAGCTGGCTCAATGACGGCAACAGCGATGTGTCGGCGCCAGTGGAAATGGACTTCTACGGCGGCTACAAGGGCAACCTGGCGCCGGACGTGCCGTTCGACCTGGGCGTGCTGCAGTATTACTACCCGGGCGACTACCCCTCCGGCTACACCAGCCCAGACACCACCGAACTGTACGCCGGCGTGGGTTACGGCCCGGTCATGTTCAAGTATTCCGTCGCCATGACCAACCTGTTCGGCTTCGCCGACAGCAAGTACAGCCAGTACTTCGACCTGAGCGGCAACTTCGACACCGGTTTCTGGGGCCTGACCGTCAACGCCCACGTCGGCCGCCAGACGGTCCGCAACCTCACCGACGGCGCCTACACCGACTGGAAGCTGGGCCTGACCAAGGACTTCGGCCAGGGCCTGGCCATCTCGGTCGCCTATATCGACACCAATGCCGACCGCGCGGTCTACACCAATAGCCGCGGCCGCTACATGGGCCGCGCCACCGGCCTGCTGTCGCTGACCAAGACGTTCTGACGCGCCCGGGCGTTGACGCGCTTTTTACGCTTCGCGCCCGCATTTATCGGCAGGTTTTACGGCCCGCTTTCTATAGTGGAATCGTCATCAACCAACCGGATACGCGCCAGCCAGCACGGCCGCCGCCCCGCCAGACACCATGATTCCCCGCCAAGAACGCAGCACGCGCGCCTCGTTTGATCGCCCCGCCCCGGCCCATGCGCCGCGGCCCGCGGAGATGGTTGCCCTGACCGTCAGGATCGACACCCTGGACGCCCTGAAGGTACGGCTGGCGCTGCACCGCGAACTGGGCGAGCGCATCGGCGTCTACGTGCTGTCGGTGGATCATGCGCACGGCCAGAGCATCCTGCAGCTGCAATGCGATCGCGGCCAGGTCGATGCCCTGATGCACGCGGTGATGTGTGGCCTGCCCCAGGCCGAGTTCGGCCCGCTGCGCGCGGCCGCCGCGATCACGGTGCAGTGAGCCATGGATACCTCGGTCCAAGCCACGTTCCCCGGCATCTGGCTGCCGATGGTCACGCCGATGCGCGGCGGTTACGTCGATTGCGAGGCCGCCCAGGCCCTGGCGCGCTACTACCGCAATGCCGGCATTGCCGGCCTGGTGCTGTTCGGCTCCACCGGCGAAGGCAACCTGCTGTCCATCCCCGAGAAGATCGAGATGATCGAGGCCATCCGCCGCGATCCGCACGCGCTGCCGCTGGTGTTCGGCGCCGGCGGCGTCGACACGCGCGGCGTGGCCGCCGCCATCCGCCGCCTGGACAAGTACGCCCCCGCCGGCTACCTGGTGCCGCCGCCCTACTACCTCGGCCCGTCGCAGCAGGGCATCCTGTGGCACTACCGGCAGATCGCCTGGGCCACCGAACGCCCCATCATCCTCTACAACATTCCCAAGCGCGCCGGCGTCTCCATGACCGTCGAGACCATGGAATCGCTGGCGCTACTGCCCAATCTGCGCGCGGTCAAGGAATGCAATCCGGCCGCGCTGATGGCGTTGAACGCGCGCGGCCATCTCGAGGCGCTGTGCGGCGAAGACCTGGCGCTGCCCGACCATTTTCTGGCCGGCGGACGCGGCGCCATCCCCGCCGCCGCCCATCTGTTCCCCGAGCGCTTCGTCGAGGTCATGCAGCTGGCGCGCGACGGCCACGCCGAGGCCGCGCGCGAGCTGTTCGAGCCGCTGCGCGGCCTGGCCCGCCTGCTGTTCGCCGAACCCAACCCGGCGCCGATCAAACGGGCTTTGGCGCTGCAGGGCCTGATCGCCGACGAACTGCGCCTGCCCATGACCAGCGCCAGCCGCGAACTGACGCCACGCCTGCAACGCGCGATGAGCGTGGTGCAGGGGTCGCCTAGTAGGCTGCAGACAGCTTGAACACCGCCACCGCGCGCGCCAGGTCGTCGGCCTGATCGTGCAGCGTGGCGGCGGACGCGGCGAACTCCTCGACCAGCGCCGCATTCTGCTGCGTCACGCTGTCCAGGTGCGTCACCGCCTGGTTGATCTGTTCGATGCCCACGCTCTGCTCGGCCGACGCGGTGGCGATCTCGCCCATCAACGGCGCGCTGGTCGCGGCCGATTGCAGCACGCTGCCCATGGTGGCGCTGGCCTGTTCCACCCGCTGGCTACCGCGCGCCACCGAATCCGACGATGCCTCGATCAGGGTCTTGATCTCCTTGGCGGCGGTGGCCGAGCGTTGCGCCAGCGCCCGCACTTCGCCTGCCACCACCGCGAACCCGCGGCCCTGCTCGCCGGCGCGCGCGGCCTCCACGGCGGCATTGAGCGCCAGGATATTGGTCTGGAAAGCGATTTCGTCGATCAGGCGGATGATCTCGTCGATCCGCTGCGAGCTTTGCGAGATCTCGTGCATCGCGTCGATCGCGTGCTGGGTTTCTTCGCTGCCCTGGCGCGCCAGCTGCGCCGATTCGCCCGCCAGCGCGCTCACCTGCTGCACGTGATCGGCGCTCTGCCTGGCGGTCGCGGTGATCTGTTCGACGCTGGCCGCGGTCTGCTCCAGTGCCGCCGCCTGCTTCTCGGTGCGGTCGTGCAAATCCATGCTGCCCGCGGCGATCTGGCGCGATGCGGCCGCGATCGAACCGGTGGAATGGACGATGCTGCGCACCGCCACGTCCAGCCGCTCCTGCATCAGCGCCATGGCATCGAACAACCGGCCGATTTCGCCGCGATGATGGCGCGAAACGATGCTCGACAGATCGCCATGCGCCACGCGTTCACAGACCGTCACCGCTTCATCGAGCGGACGAATGATGTGCGACCGGAAGAACCGCAGCGCCGCCGCCAGCAGCAGCACCAGCAGCAACAGCGTCACGCCGCCCTGGCGCCACAGCGTGGCGCGGAACGCCGCGTCGACGTCGTCCACATAAAGGCCCGTGAACATCAGCCAGCCCCATTCCGGGTCATGGGCGGCATAGCTGATCTTGGGCAGCGACGCTTCCGACCCCGGCCGCGGGAAGCGGTATTCGACAAAACCACCGCCCGCCCTGCCCCGCTCGTGGAGATTCTCGAAAATCGGCAGGCCATCGCTGTCCTTGACCGCGCGCACATTGGTGCCGGCGAGCTTCGCATCCGGATGCACCAGCAACGCATAGCCGTCGTCGAACACGCCGACGTAGCCGTCCGCGCCATAGCGCAGCTGCGCGAGGCGCTGCGCCACATTGCGCTTGGCCTGTTCGACGGACAGCCCCTCCTCGACGGCGCGTTGCTTGCCATTGCGCACGATACTGGCCGCCAGGTCGAGCACGTGGCGCAATTCGGTCTTGCGCTCGGCCAGCATCTCGGCGCGTCGTTCCCAGGCATCCCAGCCACCCAGGGCCAGCACCGCGACCCCGATCGCCAGCACGAACCACAGCAACTCCCTGCGCAAGCTTGAATTCTTCATAGGCCCTCTTTCCTGATGTCCTTCCGCGCCCGCAACCAAAGACGGCGAAATGTGACGATTTATCTGTTGCGTCTGATCAGAATACGAGGGAGCAGCAGGGTTTTAACCGACGAGGCCGGCCCGGCTTGATCTACGTCAAGCCCGTCGGGCATTTGCCGCGCAACGCGCGCGCAAAAAAAAAGCAAGGCCATACAAGCCTTGCTTTTCATGCGGACAAGCCGCCCGCGCCGGCGGCCGTTGGCGGCTAGCGCCGCGCCGCCAGGCGCTGCTGCGCCAACCCGGTGCGGGCCGACGTCAGCGCGTACAGCACCACCACCGTCAGCGCGTAGATCGGCACGCTGCGCATGTTGCGGAACATCATTTCCGACAGGCTAAAAACGAAGTATCCCAGGCAGAACAGCAAGCCGATCTGCGAACCGACATGCACCACCGGGTCGTCGCTGGCGGAACGGCGCCAGAAGATCGCCGCGGGAATCAGGTACAGGGCCAGAATGCTGAGCAAACCCAGCAAGCCGTAGCCTGCCAGTGCGCCCAGCATGTCATTGTGCGGCTCGCCGTAGCCGATCGAGACCTCCTCGGTCACCACACCCTGCTGTTCGAGCTTGGCCAATTCCGAGCGGAAGCTGGGTACGCCCACCCCCACCAGCGGACTCTCCTGGAACATCAGCCAAGAGGCTTTCCAGAGCTGTATGCGGATACCCACCGACGTGTCACGATCATGGTGTTCATACCGGTCCAGGTCCGATATCACTTTTTTCCAGCGGCTGTCCTTGGACTGCCACGAAATCGCCGCAACGGCCGTCATCACCAGCACCAGTCCGGCCAGGAACAGCAGTTTAGTGCGCCGTGTCCAACGACGCTTGGTCAGCAGATACACCACGCCGAAAATCACCAGCAATGCCCAACTGCTGCGCGTCTGCGAGACCCATACCGCGTAGATGCTCAGCGGCACCGCGGCGAGCTTCAGCGCGGCCTCCAGGCGCGGCCAGCGTGAAAGCGTCCAGGGCAGGGTCAAGAGCGACGCCAGGCCGAAGAATATGGTCAGATCGGCGAAACCCACTGCGTTGTAGCGCCCGCCAAAATCCGATACCGCGCCCCGCCCCAGGCTCGGCGACAGGACGATGTAGATCAGCATCAACGAACCAACGATGGCGCCGAACAGCAGGCTCCATTGCACATGCCGCAACCAATTGCGCGGCACCCGCATCAACATCCAGCAAACCGGAATCGCCAGCGCAAAGCGCAGCAGTTTCTCGAACTCGGAGGAACTCCAAATGCCCAGGCTGACGTTGTTGATGAACATCACCAGCAGCGGGACACCCAGGGCAATCGCCATCGGGACCAGCTCTTTCAGCGCGAACGGCTCCCAGCGGCGCGACAGGTTGACCGCCATGGTCGCCAGGGCGATCAGGGCCGTCAGATAGATGATCACCGGTCCGCCTACGGCGCTGGTCAACGCCAGGGCGGGAATCAACAGCGTCAGGACCGCAACGCTGCGTAAAAGAAGAATGGGCATAGTTGTTCAGCCTGGCCTTTGCGGCGACCAGTCGGCGCTTCGAGGAAAAAGTGGGTGCCGGCCCGCAGGCCATGGCGGCATCGGCGGGATCGGCAACGGCTGCCGCCCCCCGCCGGCCTGCATTACGATCGAGCGACTTTCGAAGCCATGATGGATTTCTTGTAGTCTCGCGTCAGGCCTTCGAACGCCGCCATGACGCTGCCCGGCCGCAACCACTCGCGCCACAGGCGGTCGCGCCAGCGGCCTCCAGGGATATAGGCAGGGTAGGCGATGCGGGACATCGACCAACCGGGACGCCACGCCTTGGTGCGGGTCGGGCGCCCGGTCAAGGTCAGCGTCGGCACGCCCACGCTGGACGCCAGGTGGCCGACACCGGATTCATTGCCGATGAACCAGCCGCATTCGTGGATGAACGCCGCCACGTCCACCAGGGCGGGCGACTGCTGGATGGCCAGGCCGGCCTCGGTCAGGCAGGCCCAGTCGGCACGCTCGTGGGGAGCCAGGATGAACACCGGTTCATAGCCCTGGCGCTGCAGCCGCAGGCCCAACTCGACGAAATGCCGCGGTGCCCAGCAGCGATCCGGGCCGGTGGACGACGGATGCACCGCCACCCGCTTCTCGAAGATGCGGTGGCGCCCCGCCACCGGCGGGCGCAGACCGATGTCGGTATCCGACAGCGCCAGGCCAAGTTCATCGCGGCAATAGTCCCTGATCTGGTTGAGTTTGACGAATCCCCTGCCGGTAATCACCACATGCGCATCGTAATAGAAATAGGACGGGGCGCAGGCATGCAAGGCGTAGGGCCAGCCGACGTGCATCTGGGCGGCGCAATCGTAGCCCGCCAACACCGCGGCGGCCTGTTCCTCTGCCAGGGAAGGTCGAATGTCCATCCCCGGGAACCAATCGCGCAAGCCATACGCATAGTCGCCAAAAATGGTCACTTCGCGCCCATGCGCGATCAGGTTGTGCGCCATGGTCATCATGAGCAGCGTGTCGCCCAATCGGGGCGCCATCAGCAGCGCGACCCGCTTGGCGTCACGCAGGCCTCGGACACTCGCCGAAGCGTCATAGGGCGGCATATTGGGGGCTGGTTGTGCCATGTCGAAGGAATATCCGCGGACTGAAAAGGATTACCGTATTGGAAACGCGGGAATTATAACGGTGTAATAATCACAATTTGATGCTTTTTGTCTCAGCGAGACGCATAAATCCACACGCGGATCCTTTTCAGCTCGATGGAAACCGGCGCGGCATCGGCGCATCGCGCCCCCAAAAAAAACCCGCAGGCCTCGCGGCATGCGGGTTTTAGGGGCGAAGCGCAGAGACGCTCCCGATCACATGTTGTCGATCATGACCTGGCCGAAGCCCGAGCAGGACACCTGGGTCGCGCCTTCGAGCAAGCGCGCGAAGTCGTAAGTGACCTTCTTTGAGAGGATCGATTTTTCCATGCTGGAGATGATCAGGTCGGCCGCCTCGGTCCAGCCCATGTGGCGCAACATCATTTCCGCCGACAGGATCTCCGAACCCGGGTTGACGTAGTCCTTGCCCGCGTACTTCGGCGCCGTGCCGTGCGTGGCCTCGAACATGGCGACCGAATCCGACAGGTTGGCGCCCGGGGCGATGCCGATGCCGCCCACCTGCGCGGCCAGCGCGTCGGAGATGTAGTCGCCGTTCAGGTTCAGGGTGGCGATCACGTCGTATTCGGCCGGACGCAGCAGGATCTGCTGCAGGAACGCATCGGCGATGACGTCCTTGACGATGATCTCGCGGCCGGTCTTGGGATTCTTGAACTTGCACCACGGGCCGCCGTCGATCAGCTGCGCGCCGAATTCCTTCTGCAGCAGCGCGTAGCCCCAGTCACGGAAACCGCCTTCCGTGAATTTCATGATGTTGCCCTTGTGCACCAGGGTCAGCGAGGTACGGTCATTGTCGATGACGTACTGCGCCGCCTTGCGCACCAGGCGCTCGGTGCCTTCGCGCGACACCGGCTTGATGCCGATGGACGAGGTGTTGGGGAAGCGGATCTTCTTGACGCCGAGCTTGGTCTGCAGGAACTGGATCAGCTCCTTGGCCTGCTCGCTTTCGGCCATGTATTCGATGCCGGCGTAGATGTCCTCCGAGTTCTCGCGGAAGATCACCATGTTCGTCTTTTCCGGTTCACGCACCGGCGACGGCACACCCTTGAAATACGCCACCGGACGCAGGCAGACGTACAAATCCAGCTGTTGGCGCAGCGCCACGTTCAGCGAGCGGATGCCACCGCCGACCGGGGTGGTCAGCGGGCCCTTGATCGACACCACGTAGTCCTTGACGACCTCCAGGGTCTCGTCGGGCAGCCAGACGTCCGGGCCGTAGACCTTGGTGGCCTTCTCGCCGGCATAGACCTCCATCCAGTGGATCTTGCGCTTGCCGCCGTAGGCCTTTTGCACGGCGGCGTCGACGACCTTGATCATCACGGGGGTGATGTCCGCGCCCGTGCCATCACCCTCGATATAGGGCACGATGGGCTGATCGGGCACGTTCAGCGAGAAATCAGCGTTGACCGTGATCTTCTGGCCCCCAGCGGGCACCTTGATATGTTGGTAGGACATGAATGCTCCATTTGCTCCGAGTGGTTTTGCTGCACGCGCGCCCATCGGCCGGCGTGTGGTCCGCAGGGCCGCGCGGCCCCGGCGAAACGCGCACTGGATGGCGGATAGCAACCAATTCTATATCGCATTGGGGCCGGCGAGCGGGCGGCGGACCCGCGGGCGGTAAAATAAAGCCATCTATAGCCCGCATGGCATCCTTCTACCGATGTTCAACCCTTCCCGCGACCAAGTCCGCGAATTCTTCATCGAAACCTGGCGCAAGCACCGCGCCAACCAGGTCCTGACCCCGCTGGAGGCCATGGCCCTGGACTGGATCATCGAACATCCGGAATACCATCCCGATCTCGAAAGCCCGGACGCCATGACCGCCGAGTACGCGGTCGAAAAAGGCCGCACCAATCCGTTCCTGCACCTGTCGATGCACCTTGCCATCGCCGAGCAACTGTCGATCGACCACCCGCCCGGCATCCGCAGCGCCTACCAGCGGCTGGTGGCGCGCACCGACGCGCACCAGGCCGCGCACGAGATCATGGAATGCCTGGGCCGGGTGGTCTGGGAAGCGCAGCGCCTGGGCACGCCGCTGGACAGCGATACCTACATCGACCTGATCCGCCAGCGCGCCGAACGCTGAACCGCCCGCCCAACGAAAAACCCTCGGCATGCCGAGGGTTTTTCACTTTCGCCAGATCGAACGCGGCCTTATTTTCGCACGCCCAGGTCGCTGGGCAACGACGACAGCCAGGCGGCCACGTTGCTGATGTCCTGGTCCGACAACTGAGTGGCGAAGGCGCCCATGATGGGGTTCTTGCGCACATTGGCCGTGGCCGCGCTGCCCGAAGCGCCCCGCCGGTAGGCCTTCAGCGCATGCACCAGGTAGTCGGCATGCTGGCCGGCCAGCGTCGGATAGGCCGGGTCCACCGCCGTCTTGGCGTCGGCGCCGTGGCACGACGCGCACTGGAATTTCTCGAAGACGGCCTTGCCGGCCACCAGGTCCTGGGCCTGGGCGGCAGCGCCCGAAATGGCCAACGTCGCGCCCGCGAGGGCAAGCATGGTACGGTTCATGTGATTGCCCCCCGGTTATTTGAGATTCGAGTAGTACGCGGCCAGATCGGCGATGTCCTGGTCGGACAGGCTGCCGGCAATGGCGTCCATCGTGGGATGGCTGCGCGCGCCTTTCTTGTACTCATTGAGGGCGGTTTCGATGTATTTCGCGTTCTGCCCAGCGATCATCGGCACATGGTAAAGCTCGGGAAACGTTGCCTTGTAGCCTTCGATGCCGTGACAACCGATGCACATGGACACCTTGTCGCGGGCGTTCTGGACATTGCCGACCGGGGCTGCATCTGCGGCGCTTGCCTGGCCGGCGATCGCACAGGATGCCAGCGCGGCCAGCAGGGAAACCGAGTACTTCCGAGAGAATCGCAACTTCATTGGGATGGCTCTTCTTGGTATGGCTTGAGGACTAGGGCCTGCTCACACAGAAAGGCCCCCGGCAAACACGTTGCGGGTCGAACCCAACTGCAAAACCGCCTGATTGTACGATAATTGCTCAGGATTAATACCTGAAAATGGCCTTGATCCCCATCAACCCTGAGAAGTCCGCTGATCCATGTCCGCTGCCCAGACCGCTCCTTCCGCACCGCAAGCACGCTTCGATGGCACCGATCGCTACGTCGCCACCGATGATCTGAAGCTCGCCGTAAACGCCGCCCTGACACTGCAGCGCCCGCTGCTGATCAAGGGCGAACCCGGCACCGGCAAGACCATGCTGGCCGAGGAAGTGGCGCGCGCGCTGGACCGCCCCTTGCTGCAGTGGCACATCAAGTCCACCACCAAGGCGCATCAGGGTCTTTACGAATACGACGCGGTGTCGCGCCTGCGCGACTCGCAGCTCGGCGACGAAAAAGTCCGCGACATCCGCAACTACATCGTGCAGGGCACGCTGTGGCAGGCCTTCGAGGCCGAGCAGCCGGTGGTGGTGCTGATCGACGAGATCGACAAGGCCGACATCGAATTCCCCAACGACCTGCTGCGCGAACTGGACCGCATGGAGTTCCATGTGTACGAAACGCGCCAGACCATCGCCGCGCGCCACCGGCCGCTGGTCATCATCACCTCCAACAACGAGAAGGACCTGCCCGACGCCTTCCTGCGCCGCTGCTTCTTCCACTACATCCGTTTCCCCGACCGCGAGACCATGCGCGACATCGTCGCGGTGCACTTTCCCGAACTCAAGCAGGACGTGCTGCGCGCGGCGCTCGACACCTTCTTCAGCCTGCGCGACGCGCCCGGCCTGAAGAAAAAGCCGTCGACCTCCGAACTGCTGGACTGGCTGCGCCTGCTGCTGGCCGAGGACGTCAGCGCGGCGCAGATCGACGCGCACACCGCCACGGCGGTGCCGCTGATGGCTGGCGCCCTGCTCAAGAACGAACAGGACGTGCACCTGCTGGAACGGCTCGCCGCCATGACCCGCGGCGCCCAGCGCCGCTGACGTTCCACTCACGGCGGCCGCCATGCTGATCGACTTCTTCTACCACCTGCGGGCCCACAAGCTGCCGGTCTCGGTGCAGGAATACCTGACGCTGGTGGACGCGCTGCGCCAGGACGTCATGACGCCGACGCTGGACGACTTCTACTTCCTGGCGCGCACCGCGCTGGTCAAGGACGAAGCGCTCTACGACCGCTACGACAAGGCCTTCGGCGCCTACTACAAGGGCATCGAGGCCGCGCTGCCGGCGGGCAAGGACATCCCGCTGGACTGGCTCATCAAGCAGTTCGAGAAGAGCCTGACGCCGGAAGAGAAAGCCGCCATCGAGAAGCACGGCTGGGACAAGCTGATGGAGCTCTTCAAGGAACGCCTGGAAGAGCAAAAGGAACGCCACGCCGGCGGCAGCAAATGGATCGGCACCGGCGGCACCTCGCCCTTCGGCAACGGCGGCTACCACCCCGAAGGCATCCGCGTCGGCGGCCAGTCGGCCGGCAACCGCAGCGCGGTCAAGGTCTGGGACATGCGCCAGTTCAAGGACTACGACGACCAGGTCGAGCTGGGCACGCGCAACTTCAAGGTCGCGCTGCGCCGCCTGCGGCGCTTCGCGCGCGAAGGCGCCGAACTCGAACTGGACCTTGACGACACCATCGCCAGCACCGCGCGCAATGCCGGGCACCTGGACCTGCGCATGGTCCCGGAGCGCCACAATACGGTCAAGGTGCTGATGCTGCTGGACGTCGGCGGCAGCATGGACGACCACATCGGCCGCGTCGAGGAACTGTTCTCCGCGGCCCGCAGCGAGTTCCGCAACCTCGAGGTCTACTACTTCCACAACTGCCCCTACGAGAGCCTGTGGCAGAGCAACCGCCGGCGCCAGAACGAACGCTTCGACACCTGGGACGTGCTGCGCAAGTACAACCCCGACTGGCGCCTGATCATCGTCGGCGACGCCACCATGAGCCCCTACGAGATCCTGCAGCCGGGCGGCTCGGTCGAGCACTACAACAAGGAACCGGGCGCGCAGTGGATGCGCCGGCTGCTGGACGCCTGGCCCAAGTCCGTGTGGCTCAACCCGGAGCCCACCGCGTCGTGGCAGTACCGCCAGTCGATCGCCCTGATGCGCGACATCATGCAGGACCGCATGTACCCCGTGACGGTCGCGGGCCTGGAACAGGCGATGCGGGTGCTGTCGAAGTGACGCGCCGCCGCGCCTGGCGGCGCAGTCCCCGTGGCTCGCTTCAGCCGTCCACCGGCTGCGCCGGCGTATCCAGGGTCAACTGGTAGAAAGCCAGGTCGAGCCAGCGACCGAACTTGAAGCCGGCCTCGCGGATGGTACCGGCATGCACGAATCCCAGCTTCTCATGCAGCTTGATGCTGCCCTGGTTGGCCGCGTCGATGCCGCCGATCATCAGGTGCACCTGGTTGGCGCGGGCGCGTTCGATCAGCACGCGCATCAGCGCCTCGCCCAAACCCCGCCCGCGAAAGCGGCCGTCGACATACACGGAATGCTCGACCGAATACTTGTAGGCCGGCCAGGCGCGGAACGTGCCGTAGCTGGCGAACGCCATCAGCTCGCCTGCCGCGTTCTCGAATCCCACCACCGGGAAGCCGCCGGCGGCCTTGGCCTGGAACCAGCCCAGCATCGCCTCGCGCGGCCGCGGCTTGTAGTCGTACAGCGCGGTCGAAGTGGCGATGGCTTCATTGAAGATGGCCAGGATCTGGTCCGCATGGCGTTCGTGCGTGCAGTCGACCAGGATGGCGCCGTCCGGGGCGCGGTTATCAGCGTGGGAAGTCATGCTTCGGATTGTAGCGAGCCACCCCGACCGCAAGATAAAAAAAACCGGCGATCTCGCCGGTTCAGTGACGGTACTGCCGCTTCTGGCCACTCTCAGGCGGCGCGGCTCTCCACAGATCGGTGGGCGCCTTCGGCCATGCTGCGCATCCCGGGGCATTGGCGCCAGGACAGCTCGTCGGCGTCCATATCCAGGTCGAACAGGTCATTGGCCGCGGGCCACGGATGCTGGCGCGCCTCGGCGCCCTCCATCTCGAGCACATGCCCCGCAAAGCCTCGCGGCGAGCCTCCGCATTCGGCGAAATAGCGCTGCGTGCGCAGGTCCACCACATAGGTGGTCATGTCATGGGTCAGTATGGCCACGAATTGGCCGTCATCACTGGCATAAGCGTACTGAAACTGTCCTTTGATGCGGTCGCCGCTCATGGGGCTGCCGGTCAATTGGGACAAGGCACGCGTGACGATCTCGGTCAGCATGGGTCGTTCCTCCGAAAGATGCGCCGGCAGGATGCCGGCGGCGAAGGCGCGAACAGCAAGCACCGTCGTCGCCCGCGGGGCGGGGTCGCGATCCGGCATGGGGCAGGTCTGCGACCCGGCGGGGCGGCGGCTGGCGTTGGACGGGAAACCTGTAGACGGCTGTCGCGCGTCCCGTCGACAACAGCAACTACGTTCTGCAAAGCTTACACCCGCGCCCGTCCCGACCTCAAATCGGCCTGGCCACGCCAGCGTGTTGCGTTGCACCAGCCCCGGTTGCCAAGGCTTGCCGGCCCTTATCGCCCCCCCCATCAGTCCTTATGCGGCCGCGACCGGCTCCGCGCCTGTTCCTGCGTCACCATTTTTCCGCGCCCGCCAGGCCTCGCGCGCCAGCCGATACAACACATGCGTCTTCAAGGGATGACCGTCCGGCACCGCCGGATGCGCGAAGCGCGCTGCTTCCTCGCGCATGCCCAGGCGCCGCATCACCGCGCGTGACGGCTCGTTCTCCGGAACCGTGAACGCCACGATCTCGGAAAGACCGACCTGCTCGAATCCCACCCGCAGCGCGGCCTGCGCGGCTTCGCTGGCATAGCCCCTGCCCCAATAGGGCGCGGCCAGGCGCCAGCCGATTTCCACGCCAGGCGCGAACGGCAGCGTCGGCGCCAGCGCCTTGATCCCGACGAATCCGATGAACGGCGCGACGCCCGGCGCTTCGACGGCCCAGAATCCCCAACCGTATTCGTCGATGCCCGCGGCCAACCGATCGGCCAACGCGTCGCTTTGCGCCGCGCTCATCGGCAGAAGGTAGCGGGTCACGCGCGCATCCGTATTCATGGCGGCGAACGGCTTGCGGTCGGCAGCCAGCCACTGTCGGAGCACCAGCCGGGGAGTCTCGATTTCAAGGGATAGCGACATGCGCGGTTTTCCAGACAGAATGACGGAGCGGCGTGCGAGGGCCCAAGGCCCTGAACCATTCACACCGTATACACTCCAACGGATTCTGCCATGCCAAAGGAATAGTCCGCCATGCGCCTGTCCATATCGAAGCTGCCGCGCCCCCTGGGCGCGCTGCTGTTTTCATCCTTCCTGGCCTTCCAGGCCGGAGCCGCCAGCCTGCCGGCCGGCGTCACGGAGGCCGCCTCGATTGAAGGCATCACCGAATACCGCCTCAGCAACGGCCTGCGCGTCTTGCTGGTTCCCGACGAATCTAAGCCCTCGACCACGGTCAACATGACCTACCTGGTGGGCTCTCGCAACGAGAACTACGGCCAGACCGGCATGGCCCACCTGCTCGAACACATGCTGTTCAAGGGCACGTCCACCACCCGCAACGCCATGGGCGAATTCTCGCGCCGCGGCCTGCAGGCCAACGGCTCGACCTCCAGCGACCGCACCAACTATTTCGCCAGCTTCGCCGCCAACCCCGACACCCTCAAGTGGTACCTCGGCTGGCAGGCCGACGCCATGGTCAATTCCCTGATCGCCAAGGAAGACCTCGATTCCGAAATGACCGTGGTGCGAAACGAGATGGAAAGCGGCGAGAACAGCCCTTTCCGCATCCTCATGCAGAAGATGCAGGCGGCCGCCTTCCAATGGCACAGCTACGGCAAGAACACCATCGGCGCCCGCTCCGACGTCGAGAACGTCGACATCGGCCAGCTGCGCGCCTTCTATCACCAGTACTACCAGCCCGACAACGCGGTGCTGATCGTGGCCGGCAAGTTCGATCCGCAGGCCACGCTGGCCGACATCGAATCCACGCTGGGCAAGCTGCCCAAGCCGGACCGCCAGCTGCCACCTGAATACACCGTCGAACCGGCCCAGGATGGCGAGCGCGCCGTCACCCTGCGCCGTACCGGCGGCACGCCGCTGGTCGCGGCGATGTACCACATCCCGGCCGCCGGCAGCGCCGACTTCGTGCCGTTCGACCTCGCCACCACCATCCTGGCCGATACGCCGTCCGGCCGCCTCTACCACGCGCTGGTGCCGACCAAGCTGGCTTCGGGCGTGTTCGGCTTCACCATGGAAAACCTGGATCCGGGCCTGGCAATGTTCGCCGCTCAACTGACCCCGGGCAAGAGCCAGGACGCGGCCATGAAGGCGCTCACCGGCACGCTCGAGACGCTGGGCAAGAAACCCTTCACCCAACAGGAACTCGACCGCGCGCGCAGCAAATGGCTGACCTCGTGGGAGCAGACCTACAGCGATCCCGAACAAGTCGGCGTGGCGCTGTCCGAAGCCATCGCCGCCGGCGACTGGCGCCTGTTCTTCCTGCAGCGTGACCGCGCCCGCAAGGCCACGCTGGCCGAGGTGCAGCAGGCGGCCACCACCTACCTGGTGCAAAGCAATCGCATCGAAGGCCGCTACATCCCGACCGACAAGCCGCTGCGCGCGCCGCAGACGCAACGGGTCGACCTGACCGCGGTGTTCAAGGACTACAAGGGCGACCCCGACTTCAAGGCGGCATCCGCGTTCGATCCCACTCCGCAAAACATCGACCGCCTGACCCAGCGCAAGACGCTGGACCTGCCCAACGGCCCGGTGCAGCTGGCGTTGCTGCCCAAGGCTACCCGCGGCAACCGCGTGCAGGCGCAGATGCTGATCCAGTTCGGCAACGAAAAAGACCTGCTCGGCCAGCGCGTGAACTCCAGCGCCGTGGCCGACCTGCTGGCCCGCGGCACGGCCAAGCTGTCGCGCCAGGACATCCAGGACCGCCTCGACAAACTGCAGGCCGAGCTGGGCTTCAGCGGCGGCGGCACCACGCTCAGGATCGCCATGTCGACCAAGCGTGAAAACCTGCCCGAACTGACCCGCCTCGCCCTGGACATCGTGCGCAACGCCAACTTCCCCAAGGAACAGCTCGAGGAATACCAGCGCCAGCTCGAAACCTCGATCCAGAACGCCATGACCGAGCCGCAGGCCCTGGCCGGACGTGCCCTGGCCCGCCAGGACAATCCGTGGCCCGCCAACGACCTGCGCTACGTGCCGACGTTCGAGGAATCCCTGGCCGGCGTGCGCGCACTGAACCGTGACGCACTGGTCAAGTTCCACGCCAAGTTCTACGGCGCCGGCAAGATCGAATATTCGGCCGTCGGCGACTTCGAGCCCGAAGCCGTCGAAAAGGCCGTCAAGGATGGCCTGGCGGGCTGGAAACGCGCCCCCGCCTACACCCGTGTCGGCAATCCGTACCGCGACATCCCGGCCAAGCAGTTCGACATCGAGACCCCGGACAAGGCCAATGCGTTCTACATCTCGCGCATGCCCCTGAAGCTGCAGGACAGCGACGCCGACTACCCGGCGCTGTACCTGGCCAACTACCTGTTCGGCGCTTCGGAGACCTCGCGCCTGTGGAACCGTGTGCGCGAGACCGAAGGCCTGTCCTACAACGTGCGCAGCTCGCTGTCGGTGTCGTCGTTCGAACCCAGCGCCAGCTGGACCATGTACGCCATCTACGCGCCGCAGAACCGCGAGCGCCTGGAAAAAGCCATCGGCGAGGAACTGGCCCGTGTGCTCAAGGACGGCTTCACCGACAAGGAAATCTCCGAAGGCATCACCGCCCTGCTGAACTACCGCAACCTGGCCCGCGCCCAGGACGATGTGCTGGCCGGCACCTGGCTCGACTACCTGCAACGTGGCCGCACCTTCGAATGGTCGGCCGAAATGGACAAGAAGATCACCGCCCTCACCCCTGACGTGGTCAACGCGGCGTTGCGCAAGTACCTGCGCCCGGACGGCTTCAGCACCGCCGTCGCCGGCGACTTCAAGAAAAAGGCGCCCTGACGCCACGCCTTCCGGCATCCCACGCCCCTGCTCCGGCAGGGGCTTTTTTTTGCCTGTCCGCCACCCCGTTCCCCTCATGAGGGACGGGCTGGGCGCATGACCATGCCATAAACGGGGAGATTTCTTATCCAAATGTTTATTACCCATCCATTTGGAAAGATGTTTTCAAGATATACGGGTTTATCCCAAGTGGGATGACGCGCACAATTCAGTCATCGGGAACAAACAACGAACCACGACGGAGGGCCGCCGGATTCGGCCCCGTCTACAACATTGGAGGTCATTATGAAAACCCTGACGACTACCCTTCTGATTTCCCTAGCCTTGGCCGGCGCCGGCGCGCAAGCCGCCGGTGTCGAGCAAGCCAAGTCGAGCGCCCAGGTCGCGACCGAACTGCAACAAGCCAAGGTCAGCGGCCAATACACCTTCGGCGAGCTGGACTACCCGCCCGCCCTGCCCCAGGCCACCAGCCTGAGCTCGCAGGAAGTGCAGGCCCAGCTGCAACAAGCCAAGACCAGCGGCGAATACACCTTCGGCGAACTGCAATACCCGCCGGTCGTGGCAGCGCCCGCCGCCGGCAAGAGCCGCGCCGAAGTCCAGCAGGAACTTGCCCAGGCCAAGGCCAGCGGCCAATACACGTTCGGCGAGCTCGAATACCCGCCGATCACCCGGTGAGCTGCTTGCTGTAGCCCGACCGGCCTCGGACGGCATCATGGTTCGGGGTCGGTATTTTCCGGCCACAGCGGCAGAACTGTAGCAGTGGAAGTAGCAGGACCTGTAGTAGCAGTACGAAGTCTGTTTTGGAAGAGGCAGCAACTGTAGTTAGCAAGACCCGTAGTTAGCAGCACCCGTAGTCAGCAGTACGAAGTCTGAAGCAAGAAGTAGCAGTACCCGTAGTGAAACCGCGGCGCAAGCCGCGGTTTTTTTTTTCGCCCCGACGTCGTGCCGCCTGCCACAATGAAAGCGGCCCAGGGTCCGGATACCTCCAGACCCTGGGCCGTGGTCCGCCGCAATGGCGGGAGTCAGGTCAGGCGATTCAGCTGAAAAATTCCTTGACGCGATCGGTCCAGGACTTGCTTTGCGGCGAGTGGCGGTCGCCGCCGTCGTTCAGCGAGGCCTCGAACTGGCGCAGGATGTTCTTCTGGTCATCGCTCAGGCGCACCGGCGTCTCGACCACCACGTGGCAGTACAAGTCGCCCGGATAGCTGCCGCGCACGCCGCGGATGCCCTTGCCGCGCAGGCGGAAGGTCTTGCCGGACTGCGTGCCCTCGGGAATCGAGATCTCGGCCTTGCCGCCCAGCGTCGGCACCTGCAGTTCACCGCCCAGCGCCGCCGTGGTGAACGGGATGGTCAGTTCGCAGTGCAGGTCGTCGCCATCGCGCTGGAAGATCTTGTGCTGCTTGATGTGGATTTCCACATACAGGTCGCCCGGCGGGCCGCCATTGATGCCCGGCTCGCCATTGCCGCTGGAGCGGATGCGCATGCCGTCGTCGATACCGGCCGGGATCTTGACCTGCAAGGTCTTGTTGCGGCGGATGCGGCCGACGCCATCGCAGGCCACGCACGGATCGGTGATTTCCTTGCCGTTGCCGTGGCAGGTCGGGCAGGTCTGCTGGACGCTGAAGAAGCCCTGCTGCATGCGCACCGCGCCGGAGCCGCCGCAGGTGCGGCAGGTCTTGGGCGAGGTGCCGGGCTTGGCGCCGGAACCGTGGCAGGTGTCGCAGTTTTCCCAGCTGGGCACGCGGATCTCGGTGTCGAAGCCGGCCGCTGCCTGCTCCAGCGTGATTTCCAGCGCGTACTTCAAGTCGGCGCCGCGGTACACCTGGGGACCGCCACCGCGGCGGCCACCGCCGCCACCGCCGAAGATCTCGCCGAAGATGTCGCCAAAGGCGTCGGCGAAGCCACCGCCCATGCCGCCGCCGCCCATGCCCGCGGCGTTGGGGTCGACGCCCGCGTGGCCGTAGCGGTCGTACGCGGCGCGCTTCTGTTCATCGCCCAGGACCTCATAGGCTTCCTTGGCTTCCTTGAACTTCTCTTCGGCTTCCTTGCTGTCCGGATTGCGGTCCGGATGGTATTTCATGGCCAGCTTTCGATAGGCCTTCTTGAGTTCGTCGTCCGAGGCATTTTTTGCCACGCCCAGGACGTCGTAATAGTCGCGTTTTGCCATGATCGGTGGGCTCGGGGGAGAGCCTTCTTTTCAGTGCTACAGAATGAGTTCGCCCGGTAGGCGGATTTCTCCGGCTACCGGGCGGCAGAGGCAGGTCAGCGCCCGGCCATTATTGGTCGCGCTTGACTTCCTTGAAGTCGGCGTCGACGACATTGTCGTCCACCGGCTTCGCGTTGTCGGCGGCCTGCTGCTGGCCGGCCGCTTGCTGCGCCTGCATGTCGGCGTACATCTTTTCGCCGAGCTTCTGCGAGGCGGTCGACAGGGCTTCGACCTTGGCGTCGATGGCGGCCTTGTCGCCGTCCTTCAGCGTGTCTTCCAGCGCCTTGATGGCCGCTTCGATGCTTTCCTTCTCGGACGCCTCGAGCTTGTCGCCGTATTCGGTCAGCGACTTGCGGGTGGCGTGCACCAGCGCATCGGCCTGGTTGCGGGCCTGGGCCAGTTCGGCGACGCGGTGATCTTCCTCGGCATTGGCCTCGGCATCCTTGACCATGCGCTGGATCTCGTCTTCCGACAGACCCGAGTTGGCCTTGATGGTGATCTTATTTTCCTTGCCGGTGCCCTTGTCCTTGGCCGACACGTGCAGGATGCCGTTGGCGTCGATGTCGAACGTGACTTCGATCTGCGGCATGCCGCGCGGCGACGGCGGGATCCCTTCGAGGTTGAACTCGCCCAGGGCCTTGTTGCCCGCGGCGATTTCGCGCTCGCCCTGGAACACCTTGATCGTCACGGCCGGCTGGTTGTCGTCGGCGGTCGAGAACGTCTGCGAGAACCGGGTCGGGATGGTCGTGTTCTTCTGGATCATCTTGGTCATCACACCGCCCAGGGTTTCAATACCCAGGGACAGAGGGGTGACGTCCAGCAGCAGCACGTCCTTGCGGTCGCCCGACAGCACGGAACCCTGGATGGCGGCGCCGGCGGCGACGGCTTCGTCGGGGTTCACGTCCTTGCGCGGATCCTTGCCGAAGAATTCCTTCACCTTTTCCTGGACCTTGGGCATGCGGGTCATGCCGCCGACCAGGATCACGTCGTCGATGTCGGAAACCTTCACGCCGGCGTCCTTGATGGCCACGCGGCAGGGCTCGATGGTGCGTTCGATCAGTTCCTCGACCAGCGCTTCCAGCTTGGCGCGCGTGATCTTCAGGTTCAGGTGCTTCGGACCCGAGGCGTCGGCCGTGATGTACGGCAGGTTGATCTCGGTCTGCTGGCTGGAGGACAGCTCGATCTTGGCCTTTTCGGCGGCTTCCTTCAGGCGCTGCAGGGCCAGCACATCCTTGGACAGATCGACGCCTTGTTCCTTCTTGAACTCGCCGATGATGTAGTCGATGATGCGCTGGTCGAAGTCTTCGCCGCCCAGGAAGGTGTCGCCGTTGGTCGACAGCACTTCGAACTGCTTTTCGCCATCGACGTCGGCGATTTCGATGATGGACACGTCGAACGTGCCGCCGCCCAGGTCATACACGGCGATCTTGCGGTCGCCCTTTTCGGTCTTGTCCAGGCCGAAGGCCAGCGCGGCCGCGGTCGGCTCGTTGATGATGCGCTTGACTTCCAGGCCGGCGATGCGGCCGGCGTCCTTGGTGGCCTGGCGCTGGCTGTCGTTGAAGTAGGCCGGCACCGTGATGACGGCCTCGGTCACTTCCTCGCCCAGGTAGTCCTCGGCGGTCTTCTTCATCTTGCGCAGCACGTCGGCCGACACTTGGGGAGGCGCCATCTTCTTGCCGCGCACTTCCACCCAGGCGTCGCCGTTGTCGGCCTTGACGATGGCATAGGGCATCAGGTTGATGTCCTTCTGCACCGCCTTTTCCTCGAACTTGCGGCCGATCAGGCGCTTCACCGCGTACAGGGTGTTCTTGGGGTTGGTCACTGCCTGGCGCTTGGCGGGCGCGCCCACCAGGGTTTCGCCGTCGTCCATGTAAGCGACGATCGAGGGGGTGGTGCGGGCGCCTTCGGCGTTTTCGATGATCTTGACCTGACCGCCGTCCATGACAGCCACGCAGCTGTTGGTCGTGCCCAGGTCGATGCCAATAATTTTGCTCATGGTCGGGTTACCTTGGATAAATCTGTGAAATTGGAGAGAAATTTCCTGTCCCCACATAACTGGGGCTGCCCGCAGGGTTTTTCAAGACGCCTGGCTGGAATTTTCCGCCGGGGTCTCCTGCAGGCGCCGGATCGCCGCCGTGAACTGGGGCAATCCGGGCCAACCGGTAATGCGGCCGAGCCGCTTTCCGGCCCGGTAAAGCACAAAAGTGGGGACGCCATGCAGGGAGAAGCGACGGCCCAGGGGTTCGTCGGCGTAGACGTCAGCCTCGAACCAGGTCAGGCCCAGGCCCAGCAGGGTTTCCTGGTGCAGCAATGCCGCCTGCTTGAAGAGATTGCAGTTATAGCAATCCTGGCCCCACAGGAACACGCAGCGCAGGTCCAATCCCGGCGCCTGGACCACGGCCGCGTCGAATCCCGCGGAGTCGACATGCCGCATGTCGAAGACCGCGAAGACCTGCGCCGGGTCGAAACGGGGATCGGTCATGGCGCGCCGCCCGCTCAGCCTTGGCCGGCGGACACCACTACCAGCGCCGGGCGCAGCGTGCGATCGGCGATGACGTAGCCTTTCTGCAGCAGTTGCACCACCGTGTTGGCGGGCTGCTCGGCGGGAATCGACGAAATAGCCTGGTGCAGGTGCGGATCGAACTTGTCGCCCTGGACCGGCGCGATTTCCTTGAGCAGGTTGCGCTCGAAGGCGGCGGCCAGCTGCTTGAGCGTCACTTCGACGCCTTCGCGCAGCGTGTCCACGGTCTGGTCGGCCTGGGCCAGCGCGGCCTCCAGGCTGTCCTTGACCGGCACCAGGCTTTCCGCGAACGACTCGATGCCGAACTTGCGCGCCTTGGACACTTCTTCCTGGGCGCGGCGGCGCACGTTCTCGGCTTCGGCGCGCACGCGCAGAAGCTGGTCCTGCTGCTCATTGACGGTAGCCTGGGCCGCGTCCAGCTGGGCGCGCAACTCGTTCAGCTCGGCCTGCGCGGCGTCCTGGGCGGCGGGGGCCGCATCGGCGTCATCGCCGAATCCGGGCGTCTGATCTACAGGCTCGTTGGGTGCCGTCATGGGGAATCCTCCAAAAAGAATGGCTTTCGCAGACATGAATGGGGGCCAATACCCCTATTTCAAGCCCGGGAAAGCAAATATTCCCCGTCGCGGACCACCCTTGGGACGGGGCGGAATCCACGGCAAGAAGCCCGCCGTTCTCCTGGAGCCCCTTCAGACGCCCAGGATCAGGGGGCAAAATGCCCGTCCGGCCCGGTCAACGACAGGTCATTTCTTGCCCGGCTGGGCCGGGGCCGGCGCGTCGCTGGCGGGAAAGGTGTCTTTCAGGGCCCGGTCGACGGCAGGGTCGTCGTCGGGTTCCGGGTTGATGGCGATCGGGTCGCTTGCGGGGAAGGTCTCGGCCAGCGCCTCGTCCAGCTCGTGTTCGACCTGATCCTCGTCCACCGGGGTGCTGACGTTCCCCTTTTTCACAATCTTGCCCGTCTTGGGATCATGGTGCATGCGCCCTCTCCTTCAAGTCCGTGAATGCGTGGGCCACCCCTGCAAGTGCCGTTCCACCAGAGTGGCCAACCCTGCGATCCAGGCCGGATCGTCGTTCAGCGCCGGAATGTAACGGAATTGCCTGCCGCCCGCGCCAAGAAAGGCGTCGCGGCACTCCAGGCTGATCTCTTCCAGGGTTTCCAGACAGTCTGCCACAAATCCCGGACACACCACATCCACCTCGGTCACGCCCGAGGCGGCCAGCGCCTTGAGGGTCGGTTCAGTATAGGGTTCGAGCCAGCGGGCGGTGCCGAAGCGGCTCTGGAAGGTCACTTCGATCTGCTCGCGCGGCAGCGAGAGACGCTGCGACAGCAGCCGCGCGGTTTCTATGCAGTCGCGGTAATACGGATCGCCCAGCTCGATGGAATAACGCGGCAATCCGTGGAAACTCATGACCAGTTTCTGCGGCTTGCCGTGCTCGCGCCAATGCGCCTCGATGCTGGCGGCCAGCGGATCCAGGTAGAGGGGTTCCTGGTGGAAGCGCTTGATGAAGCGCATTTCCGGCTGGTCGCGCAGCCGGGCCGCATGGCGCGTGACGGCATCGACCACGGTGGCGGTGGTGCTGGCGGCATACTGCGGGTACAGCGGCACGGTCAGGATGCGTTCGCATCCTTGCGCCCGCAAGCGCGAGATGGCGTCGGGGATCGAGGGATTGCCGTAGCGCATGCCCAGCTCGACCACCGCCTCGACGCCGGCGGCGCTCAAGGCCGCCTGCACGCCTTCGGCCTGGCGGCGGCTGTAGACCATCAGCGGCGAGCCGTCCTTGAGCCAGACGCCGGCATAGCGCGGCTCCAGTTTCTTGGGACGCAGCGTCAGCACCAGGCCGTGCAGGATCGGCTTCCAGAGATAGCGCGGGATCTCGATCACGCGGGGATCCGACAGGAATTCGCCCAGGTACTTGCGGATGTCCTTCTTGCCAGGGGTGTCCGGCGTGCCAAGGTTCACCAGCAGCACGCCGACCTTGCCTTCGACCCGCGGCGGCGGATCTTCGTTGAAGGGGTCTTCCTGCTCGGCTTCGGGCAGGTAGCGTTCAGGCCAGAGATACTTGAACAGGCGAAGAAACACAAAAACTCCCCTTCCTCCGCCAGGAGGATGTCGGTTCGGGTGGGACTACTGGTTGTGGCTGAGGGCGTTGGACAGCAGGCGCGCCGTGATGTCCACGATCGGGATGACGCGCTCGTAGGCCATGCGGGTCGGGCCGATCACGCCGAGCGTGCCGACCACCTTGCCGTCCACGCCGTAGGGCGCGGTGATGACCGAGACCTCTTCCATCGGCACCAGCTGGGAATCGCCGCCGATGTAGATCTGCACCCCCTGCGCCCGGCTCGACACGTCGAGCAGCTGCAGCAGGTCGGTCTTTTTCTCGAACAGCGAGAACATCTTGCGCAGGCGGTCCATGTCGGACGCGATGTCGGTGACGTCGAGCAGCTTGCGCTCGCCCGAGATGACCACGGCGTCGCCATCCTCGGCCGCTTCGGCGCTGGCCTCGACCGCCGCCTGCATCAGCCGGGAGATGTCCTCGCGCAACTGCGCCAGTTCGGTCGAGAGGGTGCGCCGCACCGCGTCGAAGGACTTGCCGGCGAAATGGACGTTGAAGAAATTGCCCGCCTCCAGCAGTTCGGCCTCGGCGTAGTCGCGCTGCACGAACAGGATGCGGTTCTGCACGTCGCCGTCGGGCGTGACGATGATCAGCAGCACGCGCTTGTCGGACAGGCGGATGAATTCGATCTGGCGAAAGACCTGGGCCCGCTTGGGAGTCAGCACCACGCCGGCGAACTGGGTCAGGTTCGACAGCAGCGCCGCGGCGGCGTTGACCGCGCGGGTGGGTTCGGCCGCCGCCAGCATGTCGCCCATGTTGTGGGGTTCGAGCTGGTAGGACTGCACCGCCAGCAGCGAATCGACGAACATGCGGTAGCCACGGGGCGTGGGAATGCGCCCCGCGGAGGTGTGCGGACTGTGGATCAGGCCCAGTTCTTCCAGGTCCGCCATGACGTTGCGGATGGTGGCGGGCGACAGATCGAAAACCTTCGATAGCGTCCGCGAGCCGACTGGTTGCCCATCGGCGATGTAGCGTTCGATCAACGCTTTCAGTAATGCGCGTGCGCGGTCATCCATAGCGGGTATTTTAGGGAATCTTTTCCAATTAAGGCGATTTTTGTCCCGCAAGCCGATATGCGGCCCCATATAATCGGCTAACAGGCCCGATTCCGGACCGATTTCGTTTTTCTGATTCGCCTCGCCACCATGCACTTTCCTACCGTCGCGCTGATCGGCAGATACCAGGACACCGGCCTGGCCACTCCGCTAAGGGCGCTCGCGCACGCGCTCACGCAGGCCGGGCGGCAGGTGCTCGTCGATGCCGACACGGCCCGCAACACCGGCCTCACGGAATACCCGGTTGCCACTTACGAAGAAATCGGCAAGGATGCGTCGCTGGCGGTGGTCATGGGCGGCGACGGCACGGTGCTGGGCGCCGCGCGCCACCTCGCGCCCTACGGCGTGCCGGTGGTCGGCATCAACCACGGCCACCTGGGTTTCATCACCGACATCCCGGTGCAGGACGCGCATGGCGCCCTGACGCGCGTGCTGGAAGGCAACTTCCAGATCGAGGAACGCATGCTGCTCGAAGGCAGCGCCTGGCGCGGCGACCAGCAGATGTACGCGGCCTCGGCCCTGAACGACGTAGTGCTGAACCGCGCCGGGCGCGGCGGCATGATCGAGGTGCGTGTCGAACTCGACGGCGCCTTCATGTACACGCAACGCGCCGACGGCCTGATCATCGCCACGCCGACCGGCTCGACCGCCTATGCACTGTCGGCCAACGGCCCGATCCTGCACCCCGGCATGAACGCCATGGTGCTGGTGCCGGTGGCGCCGCAGACCCTGTCCAACCGCCCCATCGTCATTCCCGACAGCGGCGTGCTGAACATGACGCTCACCGCCATGGGCCGCGTCGAGGTCGGCGCCAGCGTGCATTTCGACATGCAGACCTGGTCCGACCTGCAGCCCGGCGACCGCATCGTGGTGCAGCGCGCGCCCTACACCATCCGCTTCGTGCATCCGGAAGGCTACAGCTTCTTTTCCACCCTGCGCCGCAAGCTGCACTGGAACCTGATGCCGCAGGCCACCGACAACGTAGAGTAGTAAGCGCCCCGACATGCTGCGCACCCTGCACATCCGCGACTTCGTCATCGTCGAGCAGACCGAGATCCATTTCGGTCCCGGCTTCACCGTCTTCTCCGGCGAGACCGGCGCGGGCAAATCCATCCTCATCGACGCGCTGGCGCTGGCGCTGGGCGAGCGCGGCGACGTCAGCGTGCTGCGCGAAGGCGCCGCCCGCGCCGACATCACCGCCGTCTTCGACACGCCGCCGGCGCTGCGCGCCTGGCTGGCCGAACGCGAGATCGACGCCGACGACGAACTGGCGCTGCGCCGCGTGATCGACGCGCAGGGCCGCAGCCGCGCCTACATCAACGGCACGCCCGCCACGGTGGCGCAATTGCGCGAACTGGGCGACAGCCTGGTCGATATCCACGGCCAGCATGCGCACCAGAGCCTGATGCGCCCGGAAGCCCAGCGCGACCTGCTGGACGCGCACGGCGGCCACGGCGAGCTGCGCCAGGGGGTAGCCCAGGCCTGGAAGCAATGGCGCGCGCTGGCGCGGCAGCTGGAGCTGGCCGAAAAAGACGCCGCAGGCCTGGCGGCCGAACGCGAGCGCTTGCAGTGGCAGGTAGATGAGCTCGACCATCTCGGCCTCGCGCCGGACGAATGGGACGCCCTGCAATCCGAGCACACCCGCCTGTCGCACTCGCAGTCGCTGCTGGACGGCGCCACGCAGATCCTGGACGCGCTCGATGGCGAAGGCGACTCCGCCCACCACCGGCTGACCGCGGCCAACCAGCGCATCCAGCAGATGCTGCGCCACGACACCGGCCTGCAGGGCATCTACGACGAACTCGAATCGGCCCGCATCGCCATAAGCGAAGCCGTGTCCGACCTGAACAACTATGTCAGCCGCGTCGATCTCGATCCGCGCCGGCTGGCCGACGTCGAGGCGCGCCTGAGCGCGGTGTTCGAGACGGCGCGCAAGTTCCGCACCGAACCCGAGGCGCTATGCGCCTTGCGCGACAGCCTGCACGCCGAGCTCTCGGCCCTGCAGGCCGCCGCCGACATCGACGCGCTGCGCGCCCAGGCGCAGGCGGCGCAGGCGCAGTACGACGCCGCCGCCGCCAAGCTCACCACGGCGCGCCGCAAGGTCGCCAAGGATCTCGGCAAGCAGGTCACCCAGGCGATGCAGACCCTGGCCATGCAGGGCGGCAAGTTCGAACCCACGCTGGCCGCGGCCGCGCCGTCGGCCCATGGCAATGAACACGTCGAATTCCTGGTGGCCGGCCACGCCGGCACCACGCCGCGGCCGCTGGCCAAGGTCGCGTCCGGCGGAGAACTATCGCGCATCTCGCTGGCGCTGTCGGTCATCGCCAGCCGCGCCGCGCGCGTGCCCACGCTGATCTTCGACGAAGTCGACAGCGGCGTCGGCGGCGCCGTGGCGGAAGCCGTCGGCAAGCTGCTGCGCGAACTGGGCGAGCGCCACCAAGTGCTGTGCGTCACCCACCTGCCGCAAGTCGCGGCCTGCGGCAACAACCAGTTCCTGGTCAGCAAGACCGAATCGCGCGGCACCACCCGCTCGCGCATCGAGGAGCTGGACGACGGCGCCCGGGTCGAGGAAATCGCCCGCATGCTGGGCGGCATCAAGCTCACCGCCACCACCCGCGAGCACGCCCGCGAAATGCTGGCAGGCTTCGGCCGCGCGCCGGCCTGAGACTGTTCAGGCCCAGCGATCCCCATTCCCCAAAGCGGACTCGGTCCGGGAATAAAAAAAGCCCCTTCCTAGAGAAGGGGCTTTTGCTTTCACTGACTCGCGGCGAGCGCGGCCGCGGTCAGGTCCGACGCGAAAAAGCTCAGCGGCCTTTCAGGCAGCTGCCGCAGATGCCGTACAGCACCATGGCGTGGCTTTCCAGCGCGAAGCCATTGTCCTTGGCGATCTTCTGCTGGCGCTTTTCGATGTCCGGGTCGGAGAATTCAACCACCTTGCCGCAGTTGGTGCAGATGAGGTGGTCGTGGTGATCGCCGTCGTTCAGTTCGAACACGGCCTTGCCGCTGTCGAACTGGCTGCGGGCAAGGATGCCGGCCTGTTCGAACTGGGTCAGGACGCGATAGACGGTGGCCAGGCCGATTTCGACGTTTTCGCCGATCAGGGCACGGTAGACGTCCTCGGCGCTGAGGTGGCGCTGGTCCGACTTACGGAAGATATCAAGAATTTTCAGGCGCGGGAAAGTCGCCTTCAAACCCATGTTTTTCAGTTCGCTTTGGTCGCTCATGGTGTAATCGCTCTCCGTCCGCGTTGGCATGGGCAAGGATACTCGGTAACCGCGAGCCGGCTCCCCAGAATTCCTGCCGCCCCGCAGAACTATCCTTATGAAACCTTTATGATAACGGTTTTGTCTGCTTCCAAATAATAGGGGCGCGTAGTGTCCATGATTGCACGAATTCCTTCCCGCTCGCTCAAGACCGGTTTGGCCATCGCCGCCCTGGCCGTCGCCCTCGCCGGCTGCACGGGGGACAAGTGGGGCTTTCCCTACAAGGCCGGTGTCCAGCAAGGCAACTGGATCACCCAGGAACAGGTCGCGCTGTTGCAGCCGGGCATGACGCGCGAGCAGGTGCGCTTCGCGCTGGGCAGCCCCACGCTGACCAGCGTGCTGCACGCCAACCGCTGGGACTACCCCTACTACTACAAGCCCGGCTACGGTGAGGCCCAGGAACGCAAGTTCACGGTCTGGTTCGAGAATGACCGGCTGACCCGCTGGGAAGGCGACAAGCAGCCCGACCTGCAGCCCTACCAGATCAACACGCCCAGCGCCGCCGCCGACGAAAAGGCCGACAAGCGCCTGAGCGAGGACGAGGCCCGGCTCAAGCAGGAAGAAGAACAGAAGAAGCGCGACGCCGCCGCCCCCACCAGCCCGATGAACCAGTACCCCGGCCAGCCCGGCAACGCGCCCGAGCCGCTGCGCTAACCCAAGGATTTTCTTCATGCGTATTGCTATCGCCGGCGCCAGCGGCCGTATGGGCCAGATGCTGATCGACGCCGTCCTGAAGGCCGACGGCCTGCAACTGGCGGTCGCGCTCGACCGCAAGGGCTCGCCCTCGCTGGGCCAGGACGCGGGCGCCCCGCTGGGCCAGCAGACCGGCGTCGCCATCACCGATGACCTGGCCGCCCTGGCCAACGCCGACTGCCTGATCGATTTCACCCGCCCCGAGGGCACGCTGGAACACCTGCAGGCCTGCGCCAGGCTGGGCGTGAAGGCCGTCATCGGCACCACCGGCTTCGACGACAACGGCCGCGCCGCCATCGAAGTGGCCGCGCAGAAAACCGCCATCGTGTTCGCGCCCAACATGAGCGTGGGCGTGAACGCCACGCTCAAGCTGCTGGACATGGCCGCCCGCATCCTGAATTCGGGCTATGACGTCGAGGTCTTCGAGGCCCACCATCGCAACAAGGTCGACGCCCCCTCGGGCACCGCGCTCAAGATGGGCGAGACCATCGCCTCGGCCTGGGACGTTGCCCTGCCCGACGTGGCCACATGGAGCCGCCACGGCGACACCGGCGTGCGCAAACCGGGCACCATCGGTTTCTCGGTGCTGCGCGGCGGCGACATCGTCGGCGATCACACCGTGTCGTTCTGCGGCATCGGCGAACGCATCGAGATCACGCACCGTTCGGCCAGCCGCGCCACCTACGCCGAAGGCGCGCTGCGCGCGGCGCGTTTCCTGGAAGGCAAGCACAACGGCCTGTACGACATGCAGGCGGTGCTGGGGCTCTGAGCCCGGCCGCCACCATGAAAAAAAGGACCCGCGCGGGTCCTTTTTCATTTGTGTGCCGGCGGCTTCACACGACCACGGGTTCGGGTTCCAGCGCCACGCCATAGCGATCCATGACCGCGTCCTGGATCGCACGCGCCAGCGCCATGATGTCGGCCGCCGTGGCGCCGCCGCGATTCACCAGCACCAGCGCTTGCCGATCATGCACGCCGGCGGCGCCCAGCTGGCGTCCTTTCCAGCCGCATTGATCGATCAACCAGCCCGCGGCAAGCTTGAAACGCCCGTCCGGTTGCGCATAGGAAACCAGCCCTGGGAAACGCTCGAGCAGCGCATCACGCTGCGCGGCCGCGACGATGGGATTCTTGAAAAAGCTGCCGGCATTGCCGGTAACGGCGGGATCCGGCAACTTGGCGCGCCGGATCTCGCAGACCGCATCGAAGATGGCGCGCGCGGTCGATTCCCCCGCGGCCAGGCCCGGATGGCGCTGCAAGTCGGGATATGCCAGCACCGGACGCCACGGCCGCGGCAGGCGCAAGCGCACCGCCACGATGACCCAGCCGCCGGGCGGCTGATGCTTGAACACGCTGTCGCGATAGGCGAAGCGGCAGTCGGCGGCGGTCATCTCCACGTAGCGGCCCGCGCGCACATCCCAGGCCGTCAAACTGTGGAAGCGGTCGGCCAGCTCGACGCCATAGGCACCGATGTTCTGCACCGGCGCCGCGCCCACGGTGCCCGGGATCAGGGCCAGGTTTTCCAGACCGTCCCAGCCCTGCCGGACGCACTCGGCGACGAAGCCATGCCAGGTTTCACCGCCGGCGGCCTCCACCAGCCAGGCATCGGGCTCCGCCCGCAGCAGGCGCACACCGCGCAACGCCACCCGCGCCACCAGGCCGGGCACGGCCTCGGGCAGCACCAGATTGCTGCCGCCGCCCAGCACCAGCAACGAGGCATGGCCCGCGGCCAACTCGGACAAGGACGGCAATTGCGCGACATCGTCCAGCGTCACGCAGGCCTGGGCCATGGACACCAGGCCGAGGGTATTGAGCCCGGAAAGGTCCTGCGGTGCAGCGGTCAACACGGGCGCCGTAGCGGAGGGATTTGACATGGATACTATTGGGTATGCTATATTTTCTGTCTTCGCTCATATTACTTGATTGAGCTTGGCAGCCGATTCAACCCCGGCGGCGTAAAGCTTAAAGCGCTTGAAGCGATCCGCTGGCCCTGGCAAACAAGCGATGAAACATGCGCCTGAAATTAGCGACGGCAAGCACGATCGAAAAAAATCATGTAGAATGCGCGCCTTCTGATCGATAACCAAGTTGATCAGGCAATCGCGAAAGCGGTTGGCAATAAGAAATGGTTTGCAGGCTGAAAGGCCGGCGGCGCCACTGAAAAGTGCGCCACGGCGCCAGACATGCAAGCCCATGCGGGAGTAGCTCAGTTGGTAGAGCGCAACCTTGCCAAGGTTGAGGTCGCGAGTTCGAGACTCGTCTCCCGCTCCAGATTTTTTGCGCAGCGTCTTCACACTGCGCATGATGAAAAAGGGCCTGCGGGCCCTTTTTTCATTTCCACGACCACCCTCACACTCTCTCTTCATCGCTGCCGTTCGATCGCGCGCGGACACCATCGGCTGGATCATCGGCCGCGCACCTGGCCGCGCTGCTGCCTGGAGGCGTCGACGACCTGCGCCCGTCGCCCCGGCGCGCGATTCATCATCGACGCCCCGAGGCCACGAAGACGTGCGGATGGAACCCTAGGCGGACAGCAGGTCGGCCCGGAACGGGGACGCCGCGAAATGCGCGGCGATATCCGCCTGGGCTCGCAAGCGGGCCGCCTCCAGGGCCTGCCCTCCCATCGCGGTGCCTTCCACCGAGAAGAATGTCAACCGCTTCAGGCCGATGGTGGCCAGCGCCGCCTTCAGGTAGGGCGTGAGGAAATCAGGCTGGCGCGCGTCGGACCCGGAAAACAGCCCTCCCGAGGACACCGCCACGAACACCGGCCTGTCCACGAGGATGCCGACCTTGCCTTCGCGCGTCACACTGAATGTGCTGCGCACCCGCACCACATGATCGATCCACACCTTCAATGCCGACGGCACGGTGTAGTTGTGCATCGGCGTGGCGATGACGACGTAGTCGGCATCGGCCAGGGACCGGATCAAGCGGTCGGACTGATGCAACGATCCCGATGGATCGCCGTCCGGATCGCGGGATGAGCCCAGCGCCCAGGCGTATTCGGCATCCACATGCGGCAACCGGTTGGCGTCGAGCTCGACCAGGTCGTGGCCGCGCTCGGCGTCGACCCGCGCCAGGCCATCGACAATGAACTGCGACAACCGATGGCTTTCGGAATCCGCGCCGCGCGGGCTGCAAGTCAAACGCAGGACGCTCATGCCGCTTGCTCCCCCAGGACCTTGCTGAAGCGCATCGCGCCGGTCAGCAGCCCCTGCCGGAAGTAGAAGCGCTGCGCCAATGCGTTGCCCAGGCCGGTATCCAGCACCAGCTTGGCACAACCGGCCTCGCGGGCCATGCGCTCCAGCGCTTGCAACAGACTGGCGCCATGGCGCGCCCCACGACTGCGCTCGGTGACGACCAGATCGTCCACATAGAGAAAGCGCCCGTAGATCAGGTTTTCCTGAAAGCGGTAGCCGGCCAGCGCCACGGGTACGCCCTCCTCCCACACCGCCAGCAAGGCGTAGTTCTCGCCGCGCATGCGCGCGACGCGATCGGCGAAATCGGCCTCGCCGGCCAGGTGCGGGCGCAACTCCCGCATCACCGGGAAGCAGGCGCGCAGCTCCCCGGTGGTTTCGATGTGACGGATTTCCTGATGACTCATGACGGTCCTGTCCTAAATGAAGCCTCCCGCCGCGACGGCGGGAACAGACACCATGCTAGGGAAGCCATGCCATAATTTGAAGAACCATAAATTGATCTTTCAACTAGGCCATGATGCCCCCGCCTCTTGCCAGCCTGCCGCCCGCGACCAGCGGCGAGCCGTTGTACCGCCAGGTCTATGAACGCTTCCGGGGCGCGATCACCCAGGGCACGCTCAAACCGGGCGACCGGATCCCCTCGGCACGCGCGCTCGCCAAGGACCTGGGCGTGGCGCGCGGCACGATCGAAATGGCCTACTCGCTGCTGCACGCGGAAGGCTACGTGCAGCCGCGCGGCCAGGCCGGCACCGTGGTCACCCCCGGCCTGCAGGCCCAACCGGCGGCCAGACCGTCGCCGCCGCCGGCGCGGCCGGACCCCGACACCTGGCGCCAGCCGCCGGAACCGCTGCCGTTCCAGATGGGACTGCCCGCGCTGGATGCCTTTCCGCGCAAGATCTGGGCGCGGCTCGGCGCTCGGCACCTGCGCGCCACGCAGGCGGCCGACCTGTCCTACCCGCCCACCGACGGCTTGCCCGCATTGCGCACCGCCATCGCCGCCCACCTGCAGGTCGCGCGCGGCATCCATTGCACCCCGGACCAAGTATTCATCACATCGGGTTATCGCGAGAGCCTCAACCTGGTGATCCAGGCGCTGCTGCAACCAGGCGACCAGGTCTGGGTGGAAGACCCCGGCTATCCGCCCACGCGCGAACTGCTTAAGCACTCCGGCCTGACGTTCGCGCCCGTGGAGGTCGACAGCGAAGGCATCATCGTGTCGCAAGGCATCGCCCAGGCTCCCCAGGCGCGCGCCGCGATCGTCACACCGGCGCACCAGAGCCCGCTGAGCGTAACGTTGTCCTTGACCCGGCGCCAGGCATTGCTGGATTGGGCCGAGCGCCACCAGCGCTGGATCGTGGAGGATGATTACGACGGCGAGTACCGCTATGTCAGCCGGCCGCTGCCGGCACTCAAGAGCCTGGATCGCCACGGCCGCGTGCTTTACGCAGGCACTTTCAGCAAAGTGATGTTCCCCGGCATACGCCTGGCTTACCTGGTGGCGCCCGCAGCGCTCGTGCAGCGCTTCGAGATCGTCAACCGGGTGCTGGGCAACGGCATTCCCGGGCTGACCCAGGCGCTGGTCAGCGCATTCATGACGGAGGGACATTTTGCCCGCCACATCCAGCGCATGCGCAGGCTCTACGCGGAACGGCGCAATGCCACGGCGGCGGGCCTGGCCAAGGTTTTCGGCCCTGGCATGCCGATCGATCCACAGCCGGGCGGCATGCACCTGCTGGTTCGCATGAAGGGGCGCCATACCGACCGCGAACTGGCGCAGCGCATGCTCAGCAATGGCCTCTACGCGCACGCGCTGTCGCGCTGGGCTACCGCCGCGTCATGCGGTTCGGGCCTGCTGATGAGCTTCACCAACATCGAGTCGCAGGACCGCGCCGAGCAACTCGGCCGGCGCATACTCGAACTGATGTAGCGCGCCCGGCCTGCCGCCCCGGAAGGAGCGGCGCGGGCATTGCCGCGGGTTCAATCCAGGCCGGCCTTGTCCAGGCCGAAGGCGACATCCGCAGAGCCCGGTACGGTGCGGAAAGCGACATTCAAGCGGTTCCAGCCGTTGATGCCCACGACCAGGAAAGTCAGATCCGAGATTTCCTCTTCGGACAGTTGGGCACGCACTTGCTCGTACACCGCGTCGGACACGCCATGCGGGTGCAGCACCGTCAAGGCCTCGGTCCATTCCAGCGCCGCCCTTTCTCGCGCGCTGAACAGCGGGGATTCGCGCCAGATGGCGATATGGTGCAGGCGCAACTCGCGCTCGCCGGCTATCCTGGCCTGCTTGATGTGCATGTCCAGGCAGAAGCCGCAGCCGTTGATCTGCGAGGCGCGAATGGTCACCAGGTCGTTGAACTCCTTGATCACCGCCTTCTTTTTCAGCGAGGCGCTGAAGTCGAGGTAGTACTTGGACAGTTCGGCGGAAACCTGGAAGTAATTCAGACGCTGGCTCATTTCAGAAACACCTTGGTGGGATGACCTGCGGACGACATCGCCGCATGGCTGCATATTGCGGCCAGTCGCCAAGGCGAAGAAAGCGCCAAGAAACGTCATTCGGCCTGGGCCATGCGGCTGTCGGATCAGGCCCACCCCGGGCAGGGCGCTATCCGACGGCCGCGTCCCGCCTTCGTTGACCGCATGTCAAAATCCTGTATACTCACGCCTCTTCAAAGCAGTACCCGCGCGGGAGTAGCTCAGTTGGTAGAGCGCAACCTTGCCAAGGTTGAGGTCGCGAGTTCGAGACTCGTCTCCCGCTCCAGTCGATGCGTCGTTGGCTGAATGCCACCGCATCATTGGCCCCCACCGCCGGACCGCCAAAGCCGCCTGGACCACAATCGGGTCCGCTCAGCAGCAGCCCCCCCCCCATTACAGTTCCCAACGCTCCCGCAGTGCTCCCGGGCAATGCCCCCAAAGCAACGCCCGCCGCAACATCGCGTCGTAGCGGCAACTCGTGGTCGCGCGCCTGCGGATTCGATATGCGCAAGGATCGAACCGCAATGGGTGGACCGCGATAGACGAGGCGAGCCACGAGCGGCAATGGGCGCGCCATGCGCGAGCGAGACCTGCTCGCTGGCAACGAGCGCGATGCCGCGGCGGTTTTTTCCGGTAGAGCAACGTCGAGCCCGCACAAGTCCTAAAAACTGTGTATAATCGCTGTCTTTGGTGGACACGGGCTCTTTCAGAACGTGTCGATGTGCCGGCAGCAATACCGGCAACATACTGGCAACACACCAGAACGCAGTGCCCCCGCGGGAGTAGCTCAGTTGGTAGAGCGCAACCTTGCCAAGGTTGAGGTCGCGAGTTCGAGACTCGTCTCCCGCTCCAAATACAAAAAGGAAGCACCGGCCTATACCGAGCTTCCTTTTTTCTTGCAGTACTGGCGCAATGGCAGAGTGGTTATGCAGCGGATTGCAAATCCGTGTACGTCGGTTCGATTCCGGCTTGCGCCTCCAGTACCTTCCCTGCAATCCCCCCCTGCATCTCGTTACCCATCCCTACGCCCGGTCAATCGATTGATTGCTATGGTGACGCCGTTTTCATTTGACGACGCTCCCATGCTCAACAATCAAAAATCCCGCCGCCCCTCCCCTACGTTGTTGGCATTGTCCACCGCCGCCTTGATGACGCTGGCGCCGCTGGCCGCCGAAGCGGATTCCGATCGCCATCACCATCGCCATGGACATGGGCATGGCCGCGGCGAGTATAAAGAGAAGTATTGGGATGGCGCCTGCGAAGTCGAGCGCAAATGGAAACGCAACGGCGACTATCGCGAAAAGCGTAAATGCCGCGATGACTACCGCTATGGCTACGCGCCCCAGCCGGTTCTGGTGCCGGCGATGCCGGCGCCCGCCATCGTCATCAACCCGCCCCCCATCATCATTCGCCCCTGACCATGGACCCCTTGGTGAAAGACGCCATTGCCCGCTGGCCCGACGTGCCGGCAGTATTCGGCTGGCTGTCGCTGGACGCGCGCGGCCGCTGGCGCCTGCATCCTCAGGGACAGGCCGCGCAAGGCGGCGCGGGCGAATCGATCACCAACCCGCAGATCCTGGGATTCATCAACCGCAATTACGAACGCGACAACGATGGCCGCTGGTATTTCCAGAACGGGCCGCAACGCGTGTTCGTGCGGCTGGACGCGGCGCCATACGTGCTGCGCCTGGGCGATGATGGCGGCAGCCTGGTCACGCATACCGACGCACCGGTCGATACCATCACCGCCTGGTGGCTCGATGACGCCGGACAGTTGTATGCCATGGCGCCGCAAGGGCCCGGCATCGTGCTGGACCGCGATCTACCCGCGCTGATGGACCGTTTGACCACGTCCGACGGCGTGCCATTGCTGGACGCCGTGGAATCGCTGGCGGGCTCGCATCCCTTGCCCGTCACGCTGCCCGGCGCCTATCCCGCCGCGCCATTGCGGCAGGTCGAGCGCGCCGACGTGCCGCTGGTGCTCGGCTTCCAGGCAAATCCCACCGCCTGAATCTCACCCCCCACTGCGGCCGCGCGCCGCGCCGCATGCCGTTCAGAACATGCCATTGCCATTGGCGGACTGCTCGGGGATCGGCTGGACCGCGTCCCAGTGCTCGACGATCCTGCCCTTTTCGAGACGGAAGATGTCGATGATGGCGTTGCCGCGCGTGCCCGGCTCGCGCACCGCGTGCACGTGCAGGATCACGTAGTCGCCGTCGGTGAAGACACGCTTGATCTCGCTTCTGGACTGCGGGTACTTGTCGCGCAAGAAGGCGACGAACTTGCGGAATCCCTCGGGCCCGTCGGCGGCGTTGGGGTTGTGCTGCACGTAGCGGTCGCCCAGATAGCGCAAGGCGGCATCCGCGTCCTTCTGGTTCAGGCCCTTCTCGTAGAAGGCCAGCACGGCCGCCTTGTTGGCGGCTTCCTGTTCGGGCGAGGCCTGGGCAGTGGACGACAGGGAGGCCGCGAACAGGACGGCAGCAAGGACTCGCATAACGGGTGACATGGGATCTCCAGAGAAGCCAAGGCGGCCGGCCCATTCTAGGGCCGGCCGCGCCGGGGACGATGCCCAATCCAGTAGACAGTTTGATGCGCGGGGCGATCAGCCGCGGCCGCTCTTGAGCAACGCGAACTTGCCGTCGCCCAGCAGCGCCAGCACCGCGGCAGCCACGGCCAGGAACACCGGATATTCCCAGCCGCCGCCCGGGTTGCCGAAACCCCAGCCGTTGCCGAAGTGGACGCTGGACGCGACAAACAACTGCACCGCCGCGATCACGGCGATCCAGCGCGGCCACACGCCGAGGATCAACAGCGCGCCAGCGCCGATTTCAAAAAAGGTCACGGGATAGGCCAGCCAACCGGCGAACCCGATCTTGGCAAAGAACTGCGCGGTGCCCGGCAGCGTGAACACCAGCAGCTTGGTCAAGCCGTGGGCCAGGAACATCACGCCCAGCGCGATGCGGAGCAAAAGCGCGGCATACGGCGCGGTACGGGTGTCGATCATTGTGCATTCTCCGGGAGCGAATCGCCCAGGACGGGAAGATTCTTGATGGCCGCTATTCTTGCGATTCCAAAAACAAAGATAAACATGCAAAATCGCAACTTATTGTTCCCCATTAGGAAACAATCATGGACACCCATACCGCCATGCAGACCTATGTCCGGGTCGTCGAACTGGGCTCCTTCGCCGCGGCCGCCGACAAGATGGGCCAGGCGCGCTCGGTGGTGACCCGGCAGATCGCCTTCCTGGAAGAGAAGTACGGCGTGCGCCTGCTCAATCGCACCACCCGCAAGCTCAGCATGACCGACGCCGGCCGCGCCTTCTACGAGCGCGTGCGGCCGATATTGGCCGAAGTGACCGACCTGGAGTTGTCGCTGCAGGCCGAAGGCCAGGCTCCGAGCGGCCGCCTGCGCATCAGCGCCCCGGTATCGTTCGGCATCCTGCACCTGGGCCCCGCCATCGCGGAATATCTGCTGCGCTATCCGGACGTGGTGATCGACCTGGACCTGAACGACCGCGTGGTCGATCTGGTCGAGGACGGCTATGACGTCGCGGTGCGCATCGGCCCGCTGCAGGATTCATCCCTGGTGGCGCGGCCGCTGGCCCCGCAGCAACTGTTGGTGTGCGCCGCGCCGGCCTACCTGGAAAGCCATGGCGTGCCCCTCGTCCCCGAAGACCTGAAACAGCACCGCTGCCTGCACTATGCCTACGCCAGCACCGGCAACGAATGGCATTTCGAGAAGGACGGCGTCAGCCACCCGGTGCGGGTCAACGCGGCCTTGCGCGCCAACAACGGCGACGTGCTGCGCACCGCGGCGCTGGCCGGGCACGGCGTGATCCTGCAACCGGAATTCCTGGTGGGCGATGACGTGCGCGCCGGCCGCCTCGTCGCCCTGCTGCAGGACTATGTCCACACCCCGATTTCCATGTACGCGGCCTATCCCCATCGCCGCTTCCTGTCGCCCAAGGTGCGTTCCTTCGTCGAACACCTGGAAACGCGCTTCGGTGGCAACGCGCCGACTCCGCCCGCGCGGCGCACCAGCCGGCGCCGCAGCCGTTAGAATCGTATCCATGACCGCCAAATCGCCCCTCGAATATTTCCCCGCGCCGCGCCGTGCGAATTTCTGCAGCCAATGCGGCTCGCCCGTGAACCGCCGGGTGCCCGAGGGCGACAACCGCGAACGTGACATCTGCGACCACTGTGGCGCCATCCACTACCAGAATCCGCGCCTGGTGGTCGGCACGGTGCCTGTGCTGGACAACCGCGTCCTGCTGTGCCGCCGCGCGATCGAGCCGCGCTACAACACCTGGACGCTGCCGGCCGGCTTCATGGAACTGGGCGAAAGCACCGCGCAGGGCGCCGGCCGCGAAACGCTGGAGGAATCCGGCGCCCGTATCCGCCTGGGCGACATCTACACCATCATCGACGTGCCGCAGATCGAACAGGTGCACGTCTTCTACCTGGCCGAAGTCCTCGGCCCCGAGCTGGATCCCGGCCCCGAGAGCCTGGAAGCCCGCTTCTACGACGAGGCCGACATTCCCTGGGACGACCTGGCGTTCCGCACCGTGGCGACCACGCTGCAACGCTACTTCGAGGACCGCAAGCGCGGCACGTTCGGCCCTCACCACTACACCTTAGAATCGCACCGTTGAAGCTGCCCTGGCTCGCCGCAGACACGCCGTTCCCGCCAGCCGAATTCGCCCTGACGGATCCGGACGGGCTGCTGGCGGCTGGCGCGGACCTGTCCATCGATCGCCTCGTCCAGGCCTATTCCAACGGCATTTTCCCGTGGTATTCCGAGGGCGAGCCGATCCTCTGGTGGAGCCCCGACCCGCGCATGGTGCTGGCCTGCCAGGACTTCGCGCCCTCGCACTCGCTGCGCAAGCTGCTGCGCCAGGTCGCCAGCCACGAACACGAGGCCGCGCCGCGCATCGAGGTACGGGTGAACACCGCCTTCGCCACCGTCATGGCCGAATGCGCCGCGCCCCGCGAGGGCCAGCCGGGCACCTGGATCACCGCCGCCATGCGCCAAGCGTACCGCGCCTGGCACGAAGCCGGCTACGTCCATAGCGTCGAAACCTGGATCGACGGCGAACTGGCCGGCGGCCTGTACGGCATCAGCCTGGGGCGCATGTTCTTCGGCGAATCGATGTTCACGCGCGCGCCCAACGCCTCCAAGATCGCGCTGGCCTACCTGGTGCGCTATGTCAGCGCCCAGGGGGTGCAGTGGATCGACTGCCAGCAGCAGACACGGCACCTGGCCAGCCTGGGCGCCCGGCCGATCCCGCGCTCGCGCTTCCTGGCGCACATCCGCGCGGCGACCTCGCGGCCCGCCATCGCCTGGGCGCCCGGCAGGCTGGACAGCACCGGGCGGTTGATTCCGTTCGCGGCCTCGGCAGGCTAGCCGCGGCGCGACGGGCGCCGCCATGGCCGCGGCGTTCATGCGTCCCCTGGTCACATCGGATCGCGGGTTAGGCGTTACTATGTAGTCGTCCCCGTCACCGACTTGGCGCCGGACACCGGGATTCCAAATGAGCCAGCTAAAAGAATTACCTTTCTCCACGCTGCAGTTCTACGCGACCGCGCCCTACCCTTGCAGCTACCTGCCGGGACGCCAGGCCCGGTCGCAGGTCGCCGCGCCCGGCCACCTGATCAATGCCGGCACTTATTCGCAACTGGTCGAGCAGGGCTTTCGCCGCAGCGGCCTGTTCACCTATCGCCCGCATTGCGACAACTGTCACGCCTGTGTGCCGGTGCGGGTCGATACCGCCGGCTTCGCGCCAAACCGGAGCCAGCGCCGGGCCTGGCGCGACCACCGCGACCTGCAGTCGTTCGTGGCGGAGCTGGCCTGGTCGCCCGAACACTACCGTCTCTATACCCGCTACCAGCAAGGCCGCCACCCAGGCGGCGGCATGGACGAGGACAGCCGCACCCAGTACGCGCAGTTCCTGCTGACCAGCCGCGTCAATACCCGCCTGGTCGAATTCCGTGACCCGGGCGGCGTGCTGATGATGGTGTCGATCATCGACGTGCTGGACGACGGCCTGTCGTCCGTCTACACCTTCTACGACCCCGACGTGCCTGGCAGCCTGGGCACCTACAGCATCCTGTGGCAGATCGAGCAGTGCCGCACCCTCAACCTGCCCTGGCTCTACCTGGGCTACTGGATCGAGGACAGCCGCAAGATGTCCTACAAGGCAAGCTTCCATCCCGCCCAGTACCTGATCGACGGCGCCTGGGGCGAGCCTCCGGCGCCGGCCGGCGGCGCCGACGATCGCGCCGCCTGACCCGCGGCGGCGGGCGCGCCCAAAGACGTTCTACAATCCCGCTCCATGTCGATCCTCTTCCACGCCTATCCCCTGGCCCGCCCGGCGCTGTTCGCCATGGACGCGGAAACCGCCCACGAAGTCACCCTGTCGGGGCTGCAACGGGCCTATGAATGCGGCGCCACGCGCAAGCTCCTGCATGCGCAGCCCAAGGCGCCATGCACGCTGATGGGCATGCATCTGGCCAACCCCATCGGACTGGCGGCCGGCCTGGACAAGAATGGCGCGTATATCGACGCCCTGGGCAACCTGGGGTTCGGTTTCATCGAAGTGGGCACCGTGACCCCGCGCGCGCAACCCGGCAATCCCAAGCCGCGCATGTTCCGGCTGCCACGCGCCAATGCGCTGATCAATCGCCTGGGGTTCAACAACCAGGGCCTGGACGCATTCCTGGCCAACGTGCAGCGCAGCCAATGGCGCAAGCAGGGCGGTATCCTCGGCCTGAACATCGGCAAGAACGCCGACACGCCGATCGAGCGCGCGGCAGACGACTACCTGATCGGGCTGGCGGGCGTGTACCCGCATGCCGATTACGTGACGGTGAACATTTCGTCGCCCAACACCAAGAACCTGCGGGCACTGCAAGGCGGGGACGAACTCTCGGCGTTGCTGGGGCAATTGGCGGACAAGCGCCGCGCGCTTGAAGACCAGCACCAGCGGCGCGTGCCGATGGCGGTGAAAATCGCCCCCGACCTGACGGTCGAGCAGATCGACGCCATTGCCGACACCCTGCCCCGCCACGGCATCGATGGCGTCATCGCCACCAACACCACGCTGTCGCGCGACGCGGTCAATGGCATGGCGCACGCCGAAGAAGCGGGCGGGCTGTCCGGCGCGCCGGTGCATGAACTGTCGCTGGCGGTGATCCGGCGCCTGAAGGAGCGCCTGGGCGACAGCCTGGCGATCATCGGCGTGGGCGGGGTGCTGTCGGGGCAGCAGGCACGCGAGAAAATGCAGGCCGGCGCCGATGCCGTGCAGCTCTATACGGGACTGATCTATCGCGGCCCCGCCCTGGTGGGCGAGTGCGTGCGGGCCGTCCGCCGCTGAACGGCAGCCTTGCGCGCCAACTACGGCACGCGGACGACAGGCAAAAAAAGAGGCCACCCCGAGGGGTGGCCCTAATTCCAGCTCTGCTCTGTCACTCAACAGTACTACATAACTGCAATTTGCGCAGCACCGCTGCGCCAAATACTTAGGCGCTGCGGCGGCTGCGGCTGGCGACCTTGGTGGCGGCGTCGGCGGCGTCCGTCGCGGCCTTGAAGGTCGCGTTGGCGGCGGCGTTCAGGTTCGACTCGGCGACTTCGGCGGCCTGCTTGGCGGCCTTGGTCAGCGAATCGTAGGCGCTGTTGGCGGTGGCCAGCGAGGACTTGATCAGGGCGACGGCGCTTTCCGAACCCGTGGGGGCGTTCTTGGAGAACTGCTCGACGGCGTCGGTCAGCTGCTGCTGGCCTTCGGCGATCTGTTCTTCGGTCAGCTTGACCAGGTTGCCCTGCACGCCGGCGACGATGTCATACACGTGCTTGGTGTAGGCCAGGGCCTTTTCGGCGCCCGGTTGCAGCAGGCCCGAGGCGAACGCCACGGCTTCCTGCGGATCCTTGACGTCGGCGGCTTGCTGCGACTTCTGGGCGACTTCGTCCAGGGTGGCGCGCACGACCTTCAGGTTCAGTTCGACCAGCTTTTCGAAGCCGGCGAACACGGCCGACTGGGCGGCCACGAAAGTGTTGATGCTGGCTTTTTGACGGTCCAGGACTTGTTGCGGGATAGCGCTCATAGAATTGCTCCTTTTAGGGGTAGCCGGAGGCTGTCCGGCAGGTAAGGATGGTGTCTGCGACGAAATAAGGAACGTGCGCGGAAACTGGTACTACAAGCTACCGCCGGCCCGTTTGATGCACTGCACAATTGACATTCTACGGGCCAAAAAAACCTTGTCAAGCAATATTGGTGCAACGCAACAACTATTTGCACATTAACAGTGCAGGCGCCGGTGCCGATTTGATCCAGCACAAGGATTTCCCATGATTCGGGAAATACCGGACATGACGGCGTATCAATTCTTTTCTACACTGCTTGCACGCTGATGACAGACAAACACAAACGATAAGTCAGCGGTCAAAAACACATCGCAGCAAGCAAAACCCTGCAATTGGAGACTTCATGACCCTCATCCCCCGCACGCTTTCGGCCCTGCTCGCGGCCAGCGCCATGCTCGCGGCCGGCGCCGCCCACGCGGAATATCCGGAACGCCCCATCAACATGGTGGTGCCTTTCGCCGCAGGCGGCCCGACGGACAACGTCGCGCGTTCGCTGGCTGAAGCCATGCGGCAATCCCTGGGCCAGACTGTCGTGGTCGAAAACAAGGGTGGCGCGGGTGGCACGATCGGCACCACGCAGGTCGCCCGCTCGCAGCCGGACGGCTATTCCGTGCTGCTGATGCACGCCGGCTTCTCGACCGCGCCCTCGCTGTACAAGAATCCGGGGTACGACCCCTACAAGAGCTTCGAGCCCATCGGCCTGGTGGTCGACGTGCCGATGACCATCATCGCGCGCTCGGACTTCCCGCCCAACACCATCCAGGAACTGGCCGACTACGTCAAAAAGAACAAGGACAAGGTCTCGCTGGCCAATGCCGGCATCGGCGCCGCCAGCCACCTGTGCGGCACCATGCTGGTCGAGGCCCTGGGCGTGCAACTGCTGACCATCCCGTACAAGGGCACGGCGCCGGCCATGAACGACCTGCTGGGCAAGCAGGTGGACCTGCTGTGCGACCAGACCACCAACACCACGCAGCAGATCGACGGCGGCAAGGTCAAGGCCTACGCCGTCACCAGCCTGCAGCGGGTGCCCACCCTGCCCAAGCTGCCCACCATGGACGAGTCCGGCTTCAAGGGCTTCGAAGTGGGTATCTGGCATGGCATGTGGGTGCCGAAGGGCACGCCTAAGCCGGTGGTCGACAAGCTCGTCAAGAGCCTGCAGGCCGGCCTGGCCGACCCCAAGTTCCAGGAGCGCATGAAGCAACTGGGCGCGACGGTGCTGACCAAGGAAGCCAACCCGCAGGCGCTGGAGGCCAAGGTCAAGCAGCAGGTCCCGCAATGGGCCGAGCTGTTCAAGAAGGCCGGCGTCGAACAGCAGTAAGCCAGAGGCCCCGCCAGACGGGGCCTGCGCTGCCTATCCCGCCTGGTGGACATCCTGTCCCCGGCAGTGAAAAAGCCCCTCGGTTGCTGAAACCGCGGGGCTTTTTCGTTGGGGGATGCGACGGGCGTATCAGGTGCGCATCGCCTCGGCCGCCATGCCCAGGCCATTGAAGCCGCTGGACACCGAGGGCTCGTAGCCCAGGGCCTCGGAAATGCTGGCGGCGGTATCGACCAGCGCCTTGATCCAGTCGTCCTGCAGGCGTTCGGCCGGCGCCGAGATCGACAGCCCGGCAACCAGCTTGCCGGTGTCATCGAAAATGCCCGCGGCGATGCAACGCACGCCCAGTTCCAGTTCCTCGTTGTCGCGCGCATAGCCATGGCGGCGCACCAGCGCCAGCTCGCGTTCGAGGCGCTCCAGGTCGGTCAGGCTGTTGCGGGTGTGGCCGGCCAGGCCGGTTCGGAGCGCATAGGCGCGCACCTGGCGGGTGTCGGCGGTGGACAGGAACAGCTTGCCGGTGGAGGTCAGGTGCAGCGGCGCCCGCCCGCCAATGGCGCGCACCACCTGCATGCCGGAACGCTCGCTCCAGGCGCGGTCGATATAGACGATCTCGTCGCCCTGCTGCACCGACAGGTTGACGGTCTGCCCGGTCAGCTTGTGCAGCGACCGCATGGCGGCGATGGCCGCCTCGCGTACGTTCAGCCGCCCCTTGACCAGCGAGCCCAGTTCAAGCAAACGCATGCCCAGCTGATACAGGCCGTTGTCCACCCGCTCGACGTAGCGCCCCACCACCAGGTCGTTCAGGATGCGGTGCGCGGTGGAGGCGTGCAGGCCGGTGGTCGCGGACAGTTCCTTGAGCGTGACGGGATCAGGCTGCGCGGCCAGCGCGTCGAGCAGGCGCATGGCGCGCTCGATGACCTGGATGGCGATGGGACTGCCCGAGGCGCCGTCGGTTTCGGCATCCAGGGCGTTGCGAGTGGAGGAAGGGCGGGACATAGGCGGGGAAAGGGCTCGCGCCGCGCCACCGGAAGAGCAAACTTGCGGCAACGCAGCAAACAGTTCTTTCCCGTATTGTGAAATTTACGGAGCCATTTGGCAACCGTTTTTTGGCCGGCCTATCGGGGACACTCCCCGATTCGGCCGGCATCTGTCCTCAGGCCGCGGGCGGCGCCAGCTTGCCGCCCAGGCGCAACACTTCGGCTCGCAGAAACGCCAATGCCTCGGCGGCCGCCTCGGGCTCGCCCTTCACGCCCAGGTCGATGTGCGGCGTGCCGCCGGCTTCGCCGACGCTGGGCAGACTGAAGGCGCGCACGCCGGGCCAGCGTGTTTCCACCGTCTGCATGGCCGGCGTGATGCGGGATTCCGGCATGCTGAACACCAGGAAGGAATGCTCGGCGTGGCGGCGCGTATGTTGCAACGCACGATAGCGCGTGTCGAGCGTCCATTCCAGCATCGGCCACGCCATCACCGGGAAGCCCGGCACGAAGGTGTGGTCACGGATGAAAAAGCCCGGAATGCGGTTGTAGGGGTTGGGCACGATCTCGCAACCCTCCGGGAACACGCCCATCTGCAGCCGCTGCTGGTTTTCGGGCGCGCTCATGTCGGCCGTGCCCTGCCCCTTGGCCGCCATTTCGGCGGTGCGCAGCGCGATGGCCTGTTCGGCCTCGGGATGCAGGGCCAGTGGCAGATCGAGCGCGGCGGCGGCGGCCTGGCGGGTATGGTCGTCGGGCGTCCCGCCGATGCCGCCGCACGAGAACACCACATCCCCGGTGGCGAAGCTGCGCCGATAGGCCGCCACCAGGGTCTCGCGGTCGTCCGGCAGGAATTCCGCCCAGCCCAACTGCATGCCGCGCGCGCCGAGCAGTTCCACGACCTTGGAAAAGTGTTTGTCCTGCCGGCGGCCCGAAAGGATTTCGTCACCGACGATGATGAGGCCGATGCGGCGGGAGGCGGGTTCTGCTGCCATGTCCGGTTCCAGAGAGTGGCGGTTGAGGGAGAGGCGGGACGACGCCGCGTCAGGCGACGTCGATGGTGCGATCCTGACGCAGCCGTTGCACCGCGTCCAGTCCGTAGTGGGCATAGACCAGCGCCGAAAACACCGGCAGGATGATCCAGGCCGGCGGCAGCAGGTTGAGCAGCGCGCAGATCAACCCGATGATCCAGAAGCCGCCATTGTTGCGTTCGAGGATGAGTTTGCGCTCGGCCGGGCTGGCATGCTCGACGATGGCGTCGACCCGCATCATGCGCGAGAAGGCGAAGGTCCACCAGAAGACCGGCAGCACCAGGGCCATCGGCGGCACCAGCCACAACGGCATGGTGAACAGCCAGCCGAGCACGAACGCGCCCGACACCCATACCGCGTTCCAGACGCTGACGGTGGTGGCCAGCTTGCCCTGCCGGCTGAGACCGGCGTATTCGCGCTGGCTGACGTGGCGCAGCACCAGCGGCATGACGAACACCGCGGCGATCGCCAGGCCCAGCACGCCCGACAGCGGCAGCAGGATCGACACGGCGACCAGCGGCACCAGATAGAGCTTGAGCGAGAACAGCCCCATCGCCAGCAGCCATTCGTCGGTGCGGTTGATGAAGTCCCAGTGCGAGGCCTGGGCGGCGAGCCAGTCGGTCAGGGGCGTCCAGAACAGCCAGAACAACAGCAGCGCGCCGACCAGCGCGATCAGGAAGGGCAGCAGCAGCGCGAACAGCATGGCCGGGTGGCACTGCGACACGAGCGCGCGCTTGAAGGCTTGCGCCACACCCGCCATGCTGCGGGTGTAGCGGCTGGCGCCGGGCATCTCGGTATCAGGGCGCAGGACAGGCATGGCGGGAACAATGGAGGGTGGTCATCCCGGGTATGATAGTCAAACACGCTTTCCCGCGCTCGTATGACATTACTGGTTCCCGGCTCCGATCTCACCGCCCTGCGCGCCCAACTGGCGGCCTCGCCCAAGGCCTGGCTGGTGGCATGTTTCTGCGCCGCCTGGTGCGACACCTGCGAAGAATACAAACCCAAGCTGCGGGCCTTGTCCAGTACCCTGCCGCACCACGTCTTCGCCTGGATCGACATCGAAGACCACGCCGAACTGCTGGGCGAGGTCGACGTCGAGAACTTCCCCACCCTGCTGGTCCAGGTCGGCGGACGCGTGGTCTTCTACGGCCCCATGCTGCCGCATATCGGCCATCTCGAGCGGCTGCTGGAAAGCCTGGATGAACACAGCGCGGCGGTCACCGCGCCGTTGCCCGACCTGCCCCGGCTGCTCGCCGCCTGAATCCGCACATATGAAAAAAGCGCCCTGTGAACTGACCCCCGAAAGTTGGACGCAATCCAACCTTCGGGGGTTTTTCGCATGGCGAAGTACGAAGAGCAATTCAAGATCAAGGTGGTGCAGGCATACCTGCAAGGCACAGGCGGCTTCAAATCGGTGGGGCGCCGACACGATGTGCCGTACTCCATGGTGCGGCGGTGGGTCGAGAGCTTTCGAGCGCATGGCGTTGATGGGTTGCGCAGGCAATCTGGCTCGTACAGTGCGGCCTTCAAACAATCGGTGCTGATCAAGATCCGGCGCGAAGGTCTATCGGACACGCAGGCAGCGGTGTTGCTGGGGATTCGTCATACAGGGCACATTATGAAATGGCGCGCCCAGTATGATGCTGGGGGTATAGAGGCGCTGGCGCGCAAGCGCCCAGGAGCAAGCATGCCGCATAAGTACCCCCCAGAGCCGGTGTCCAAGGACATGACCAAGGAAGAACTCGAGCAAGAGCTGGCCTATCTGCGCGCGGAGAACGATTACCTAAAAAAAATGAAGGCCTTGATCGAAGCGGAGAAGACCCGGGCGCTGGTTGGAAAGCGCAAGTGGTCCAAGGATTAAGGCCCAAGCATCCGCTGGCACTACTGCTACGCGTAGCCAAGCTGTCGCGCAGCACGTTTTATTACCACCTGAAGTCGTTCGGAGCCGTGGACCCGTACACCGAGCTCAAGCAGCGCATCAGCGCGGTCTACGCCCATCACAAGGGCCGCTACGGCTACCGCCGGATTACGGCGGTCTTGCGCCAGGCCGGCGAGCTAGTGAACCACAAGACCGTGCAGAAGCTGATGCAGGCGCTAGGCTTGAAGTCGCTGGTGCGCGCCAAGAAGTACCGGTCCTACCGAGGCCAATCGCACCACGTGGCGGCCAACGTGTTGGCGCGCGACTTCGAGGCGGCGCGTCCGAACCAAAAGTGGGTCACCGATGTGACCGAGTTCAACGTACGTGGCGAGAAGCTGTACCTGTCGCCGGTGATGGACCTGTACAACGGCGAGATCGTGGCCTACGAGACCAGCCGCCGGCCGGTGTTCAAGCTCGTAGGCAGCATGTTGAAGAAGGCGCTGGCGAAGTTGTTGCCCGATGACCGACCCGTTCTGCACTCCGACCAGGGATGGCAATACCAGCAGCCCAACTATCGGCAGATACTGGCATCTCGGTCTGTGACCCAGAGCATGTCACGCAAGGGCAACTGCCTGGACAATGCCGCCATGGAAAGCTTCTTCGGCACGCTCAAGGCCGAGTTCTTCCACCTGAACCGCTTCGAAAGCATCGACCAGTTGCAGACCGGTATCCGGCAATACATCCGTTACTACAATCACGATCGCATCAAGCTCAAGCTAAAAGGCCTGAGCCCGGTGCAATACCGAGTCCAGGCCTTCGGGCTTTAGCCGACCGTCCAACTTCTGGGGGTCAGTTCACTGCCAGGGCGCTTTTTCGTTGGGCGCGCAGCGCGGCCGCGACGCCGGGGCGGCGATCGTCGCCCTACTTGCGGCTGCCACCCAGCAACACGGCAAGCTGGCGCTTGGGCGCGGACGAATTGCCATTCTGGCGCGGCGCCTGTTCCTCGGCCGGCGCCGACGGGGCCGACGGCTCGTAGGGCTTGAGGAAGAAGTCGTCCACCGGCTGGCGCGAAGCGCCGCCGCCCGAGCGGCGTTCGGACGAGCGGCCGCGTTCACGGCCGCCTTCGCGCGACGACGAACCGCGTTCCTCGCGGCGGCCATGGCTGCGCGCGACCAGTTCGGCCGGCACGTCGAGCGTGCCGCGCGGCACTTCGCGCTTGATCAACTTCTCGATGTCGAGCAGGAAGCGTTCTTCGTCGGCGGTGAACAGGGCGATGGCTTCGCCCGTGGCGCCGGCGCGGCCAGTACGGCCGATGCGGTGCACGTAGTCTTCGGCGTTGTACGGCAGGTCGTAGTTGATGACGCAAGGCACGCCGGCGACGTCGAGGCCGCGCGCGGCCACGTCGGTGGCCACCAGCACTTCGAGTTCGCCGGCCTTGAAGGCCTCGAGCGCCTTCATGCGGTCGGCCTGGGTCTTGTCGCCGTGGATCGATTCGGCCTTGACGCCGTCGCGCTCGAGTTCGCGCGCCAGGCGCGCCGTGCCGATCTTGGTGTTCGAGAACACGATGACCTGCTTGAGGCCACGCGACTTCACCAGGTGCACCACCGCGGCGCGCTTCTGGTCGCCGCTCATCTTGTAGGCGATCTGCGTGATGGTGTTGGCCGTGGCATTGCGCGCCGCGACTTCGATTTCCACCGGGTGATTCAGGTAGGAACGGCCCAGCTTGCGGATCTCGTTGCTGAAGGTGGCCGAGAACAGCAGGCCCTGGCGCTGCGCGGGCAGCAGCCGGATGATGCGTTCGAGATCGGGCAGGAAGCCCATGTCCAGCATGCGGTCGGCTTCGTCCAGCACCAGGATGCCGACCTGGCTCAGGTTGACGTTCTTCTGCTCGACGTGGTCGAGCAGGCGGCCGGGCGTGGCCACCAGCACTTCGCAACCACGGCGCAGCGCTTCCTTCTGCGGCCCGATGTCGACGCCGCCGAACACCACGGCGGAACGCAGCGGCGTCTGCTTGCTGTAGCGCTTGACGCTTTCGTAGACCTGGTCGGCCAGCTCGCGCGTCGGCGTCAGGATCAGCGCGCGCACCGGATGGCGCGCGGGCGAGGCGCTGGTATTGGCCAGCGGCATCAGGCGGTGCAGGATCGGCAGCGTGAACGCCGCGGTCTTGCCGGTGCCGGTCTGGGCCGCGCCCATGACATCACGCCCTTCGACCACGACGGGAATGGCTTGCGCCTGGATCGGGGTGGGCGTGGTGTAGCCGGTTTCGGCGATCGATTGCAACAGCAGGGGATGCAGCCCGAAATCGGAAAACGTGGGCGTCGGCGCGGGCGCGGCGGCGGGTGCTGCGGATTGAGTGGATTCAGTCATCAGGGTTTGGCAGATACCGGGACCAGTAAAAAAAGAACAAAACGAGAGTGCTGCGAGCACTGCACTGCATATGCATCAGGACAACCAGAACGCGCGCCACGCTCGCGCGGCCACGTGCGAACCACCGCGAGGCGCAAGCGCATCGCAGGCAATCAGCACCCTGCCTTGCAGGCCAGGTGGCGCATTCTGGTTTCGATACTTATGAGGGCAGTACCAGGCCCGGATTGCTGTGGATAACTTGATTTTAGCGCAGCCGGGCGCCGGGGCGGTCAAGCCAGTGCCGGGGGGCGACTCCTTTGGCCTGGCGAAAGCTCTTGCTGAAATGGCTCAGGTTGGCGAATCCGGTGGCCAACGCGGCGTCGGTGACCCGGTATCCGGCCTCCAGCATGGACGCCGCGGCCTCCAGCCGGACCGACTTCAGGTAGGCGTGGACCGAGCGGCCGGCCACCTGGCGAAAGCCCGCTTTGAGCTTTTTCTCGCTCAGGCCGACCTCGCGCGCCAGCCGCGGCACCGTCCATTCCTCGCCATAGCGGACTTCGATCAGACGCCGGGCCTGGGCCAACTGGCGCCGTTCGCGGGCCGCCACCGGCGGTTCGCCGGCCGCGCCGCTCAGGGTTTCCAGCACGATGGCCAGGGCTTCGAGCGCCTTGGCGCGCATGTAGAGGCGACGCGCGGTGGCGTCTTCGTGGCGGCAGTCCAGCACGTCGGCGGCCAGCCGTAACAGGCCCGGCGGGGCCGGGAATCCCGCCATCAGCGAGCCGGCCGTCGGCACGCTGTGATCCAGCACGAACGCGCCACGCAAGGCCGCGAGCGGCCTGCCCCCGGCACGCAGCAGCCCGGCGGGCGAATAACGAATGTCCACCAGACGGACGAGCTGCCCGCCCGACATCTGGAAACGGCCGCGCGCCCCGCGTTCGCCCGTCTGCACCACCGCCATGCCGGGACCGGCGCGCAGCGGCACCCCGCCGTCGATCGACATGCAGGCCTGGCCCTCAAGGAAGACCGCGATGCAGAACATGGGCGGCCCTTCGGCGGCGACATCCAGGTCAACGCCCGGCGCCCCGCTCCAGACCGACATGGTCAGGTCTTCGTCGAACGCTTCCAGGCGGGACAGCGCCTCCCAGGCGGCCGGGATGACCGCGGCCGGCAGGAGCGGATGGCCGCAATGGTGCCCGGGTCCGTGGGCGGTTTGCACGCGCGTGCCAGTGGCGAAATCCAAATTTAGACCCCGAATTGAATAGTGGCGGCACCGAAAGCGTTAGTCCGCGCCCGAACAAATAACAATAATTCTCATTAATGATTCTACTGAAAACCCGCTTCGACGACATGACACTTTCGCTCCCTTTCCGCCACACCGCGCTGACGGCCGCGCTCTGCGCACTGACACTTCCCGCCGTCGCGCAGTCCCAATCCGTCAGCGAGCTCGCTCCCATCACCGTCACCGCCAGCAAACAGGAACAAGCGCTGCGGGATATCAACGGCGCCGCCATCGTGGTGCCGGCCGAAACCCTGCACGCCGCGCAGGTGGACAACACCCTGCAGTTGTCGCGCGTGCTGCCGGGCGTGCAGATGTCGGGCAGCGGATCGTTCCTGTTCCCCGTCATTTCCGTGCGCGGCATCACCTCGGCGCAGGATTTCTACAACCCCGCGCTTACGGTTTATGTGGACGGCGTGCCGCAATTGCCCACGTTCGCCTCCCAATTGCTGACCGATGTCGATCGCGTGGAAATGCTCAAAGGCCCGCAGGGCACGCTGTACGGCAAAAGCGCCATGGGCGGCGTGCTCAATATCGTGTCGCGACAGCCGGACGACACGCCGTATTTCCGCGCGACCGCGGGTGTCGCCAGCCGCGATGGCTACCTGTTCAAGGCCAGCGGCGGCGGGCCGCTGGTCGACAACCTGCTGTATGGCTCGGTGGCCGCCGTGGTCAACGACGCCCCCGGCCGGCTCGACAGCCCGGTCACCGGCGCCAGCCATATCGGCGGCACCTCGGCCAACGCGGGAACGGCGCGCCTGCGGCTGGCGCCAGCCGGCAGCCCCTGGGAAATGGGGTTGGCCGTCAGCGGCGAATGCACCCGCGGCAGCCAGGATGTCTACGTGCCCTTCGATGCCCCTGGCAGCGGACAAGCGGCGATTTCTCCGGACATGCCCGCAACGCTGGCCGATCCCTACCAGAAGCGCTGCAGCGCAAGCCAGGCACTGACGGGCCGCTACGATTTCGATGGCTGGCGGCTCGATGCGGTCGCCGCCTGGCAACGCCTGCACTACGACCGCCACTTCTCGCTCGGCTCGACCTATACCAGCCAACCCGAGCGCTGGCGCCAGCAGGTGCAGGAGCTGCGCCTGTCCACCACCGGCACGCGTGCGGTCGACGGCGTCCTGGGCCTGTACCGCCAGCGGGTCACGCAGTCGCGTTCCGCGCTCAGCCAGATGCAGATGCCCGGGATGCAGCTCGACGCGTTCTCGGCCGGTTCCCGCAACACCAGCGAGTCAACCGCCTTCTACGGCGACGCCACCTGGCATGCCACCCGCGCGCTCGACCTGTCGGCCGGCCTGCGCTATTCCCGCGACAAGGCGTCCACCCGCTACGACGGCTCGACGCTCAATGGCATGACCTACGGTCAGGACCCCTTCGGCGGCGCGGGCACGGCCTCCGGCAACACGGTGCTCGGCAAGCTGTCCGCCGGCTACCGCCTGTCGCCCGAATGGCGCGCATACGTCAACGCGGCGCAAGCTTACAAGCCCGGCGGCTACAACCTGGCCCCGTCCAACCCCGCCGATGCGCGCCCCTTCGGCAAGGAACGTGGCGTGAGCTACGAAGCCGGCGCGCGCTTTGACGGCGATGCGTTGCGCGCAGGCGCCGCCCTTTACCGCACCGACATCCGCGACGCGCAGCTCTATGTCAGCGACCAGATCGGCTATCAGCACATCGAGAACGTCGGCAACACGCGCTCCACCGGGGTCGAATTCGACCTGAGCTGGGACGTGACCTCGCAATGGACGCTGGGGCTGGATGGCTTTCTCAACCACACCACGTTCCGCAGCTTCAACAGCAACGCCGTCTGCCCCGGCTGCGATGGCAACCGCGTGCCGTTTTCGCCGGGCTATGGCCTGAACGCCAGCGCGCGCGGCCATTTCGACCCGGGTGTCGGGCGGCTCTCGCCGACCCTGGTCGTGCGCCGGGTCGGCGCGCAGTTCTTCGACATCGGCAACAGCCTGCGCCAGGACGCCTACACACTGGTCGATCTCAGCCTGGCGTGGCGCATTCGGCCACAGGTCGAGGCCACGCTGTACGTCAACAACCTGACCGACCGGCGCTACCGCACCTACGCCTTCGGCGGTGGCGCGCGCGGCAGCTACGCGCAGGTCGATCCCGGCCGCACGGTGGGCCTGAACGTCGCCTTCGAATACTGACCCGGGACCCAACGCGATGCCGAACGCCTCCCTGGCGCGCCTGCCCACCGCGCGGGTCATCGCCGCCATTGGCGGCATCTGCATGGTCCAGAGCCTGGTCAGCGGCATTGCCTTCCAGGGCGTGCCGACGCTGCTGCGCGACAGCGGCACGCCGCTGGACCAGGTTGGCCTGGCCTACCTGGCCTTCCTGCCCTGGTCCCTGAAATTCCTGTGGGCGCCATGGATCGAGCGCTATCGGCTGCCCCACGGGCAGGCGGGGCGCCGCACCCGCCGCATCGTGCTGCCTGGCCAGTGGCTGCTGGCCGCCCTGCTGTTCCTGCTGGCGGTCCTGGGGCAACCGACGCTGCCCGCGCTGCTGGCCGTGCTCGGCCTGATCTCGCTTACCGCGGCCACCGTCGATATTGCCGGCGACGCCTTCGCGGTCGAGCAATTGGCGGCGCGCCGGCGCGGCTGGGGCAATGCCACCCAGGTCGGCTCCAACTACGTGGGCATGTTCCTCGGGGCCGGCCTGTTCGTGGTGCTGGCGGGCAGCCATGGCTGGCGCGTGGCGGCCGCCGCCATGGGCCTGCTGGTCCTGTTGTTGACCCTGCCGTTCGCCGGCTTGCCCGAACCGGCCCGCGCGACCGACACGCCACCGCATCGGCCCAGCCTGCCGCATGCGCTGGGTCGGTCCGGCGTGCGGCTGGGCCTGCTCATCACCGTGGTGTTCCAGATCGGTTCGCGGCTCGGCGCCGGCATGACCTCGCCACTGTTGCTGGACCGCGGCGTGCCGCTGGCCTCGGTGGGCTGGATCAACGGCGCCGGCGCGGTCGTCGCGGGCCTGGCGGGCACATTGCTGGGGGCGCTGGCGCTGCAACGCTGGCGCGCGCCGCGCGCGGTGGTCGCGGCCATGGCCCTGCAGGCGGCCGCGCTGATCCTGTTCGTGGCCGGCGTCGCCGCGCCCGGCCTGGGGCTGCCGGCCGCCAGCCCCGGCTGGCTGGTGGCGCTGACGCTGTTCAAGGCAGCCACCGCCGCCACGGGTTTCGTCACGCTGTACGCCTTTCTCATGGGCCTGGCGTCGCCGGCCCAGGCCGGCGTCGATTTCACGCTGTTCCAGTGCGCCGATGCGCTGGTCGCCATGGTTGGCGGCGTGGCCGCCGGTTGGCTGGCGCAGCACCTGGGCTACGGCGCCTGCTTCGGCATCGCCGCCGCACTGGGCGCGGCCGGCCTGCCTGTCCTTTCCGTCCTGATGCGGCGCGCCGCGCCGCTTTCATCTTCTGGAGAATGAACATGTCTGAACGCACCGTGGTCATCGCGGGCGCCGGCGTCGCCGGACTGGCCTGCGCCTGGTGGCTGGCCCGGCAGGGCTGGCGCGCCATGATCGCCGAACGCGCCCCGCACCTGCGTGACGGCGGCTACATGATGGGCCTGTCCGGCCCTGGCCTGCTGACCGCCCGCCGCATGGAGCTGGTGCCCGCCCTGCGCGCCGTGGAGCGCGAAATCGGCGAGAACGTCTACCGCGATCGCCGGGGCCGCGAAGTCATGCGGGTCCGCTATCGCGAGCTGCTGCGGGAACTGGACTGGGTCACCCTGCGGCGCACCGATCTCGTCCAGGTACTGCACGCCGCGGTGCGAGACCGCGCCGAAATCCGGCTGGCCACCACCGTGGCGGACTGTAGCCAGGATGCCCACGGCGTGGACGTGACGCTGTCGGATGGGTCCCAATTACGCGCGGATCTGCTGATCGGCGCCGATGGCGTGCGCTCGGCGTTGCGCGCCCGGGTCTTCGGCGCCAGCACGGCGGTGCCATCGCCGCTGGGCTACCGATATGCCGCCTATGACGTCGACGACGACACCGGCATGGCGAGCGACTTCGTGTCCTATGCCACGCCGGGCCACCAGGTCGAATACCATGGGCTGGGCGGCGGCCGCAAAGCGGCCCTGCACGTCTGGCGCAGCCATGAGGCCGGATGGGTCGAGGCGCCGCGGCGGCTGGGCCTGCTGCGGGAACTGGCGCGCACGACTCACGCGGAAGTGGGACGGCAGCTGGACACACTGCCCGCCGACGCGCCGATCGTCATGGATGACCTGGCGCTGGTCGAGATGCCGCGCTGGCACCAGGGCCGCATCCTGCTGGCCGGCGACGCCGCACATAGCCTGTCCCTGATTTCTGGCCAGGGAGCGGGGATGGCGCTGGCCAGCGCCTACGTGCTGGCCCAGGAACTGGCGTGCGCGCCCCTGCCGGAGGCCCTGGCCGCTCATGAGCGGCGGCTGCGGCCGGTAATCGACAGCCTGCAGCAGCGCAGCCGCAGGCTTGCGCCCGTCTACGTGCCCGCCTCGGCATTCGCCTTCGGCCTGCGCAACACGGCCCTGCGGTTACTGCCCAGGTTGATCCTGAAGCGCTACTTCCTCAGCGGGCTGAAATCCGAAATGGAGGCTGCCGCCGCGCTTGGCTGAGCGGCCTCAGCCCGCCAGCCAGCGCAGCCCCCACAGCACCAGCATGCCGACCACGATGACCAGCACGGCGCTGCGGGTGCGCAGGAACACCAGGATGGCGATGATGCCTGCCACCAGCTTGTAGTCGAAGATGGGGCCCAGCCCGGCCTTCCAGGGCAGCAGGTCGGGCACCACGATGGCGGTGAGCGCGGCGGCCGGCGCGTAGCGCAGGGCCCGGCGCACGCCATCGGGCAGCGGGATGTAGTCGCCGAACAGCATGAAGCCGGCGCGCGTCAGCACGCTGCACAGCGCCAGCAGCAAAATCGCAGAATAGACGTAGATTTCCGAAGGCCAGAGAGTCATGCGCGCGCCTTGAAGAAGCGTTCGGCCCACATGCCCGCCACCACGCCGGCAATGACCGCGGCCGCCAGGCCCAGGCGCAGCGGCAGCACCTGGCCGGTCCAGGCGACCACGCCCGCGGCCAGCATCGACACCAGCATGGGCTTGGAATTGGCCAGCGGCACGGTGATGGCCAGCAACGCCAACACCGCCGCGAAATCCAGCGACCACGCGGCCGGCACCATGGTGCCCAGGTAGATCCCGACGATCGACGAGGTCTGCCACACGAACCAGCCCGGGGCGATGGTGCCGATGAAATACCAGAGCTGTTCACGGGTGCCGCGCTCGGCCGCATCGCCGAAACGCGGCATGAACAGCACGAAGCCCATGTCGGTGGTGAAATAGCCCAGCCCCAGCCGCTTGGGCCACGACAGGTGGCGGAAATAGGGTTGCAATGCCGCGCCGAAGATCAGGAAGCGCAGGTTGACCACGCAGCCGGCGGCGAAGATCAGCCACAGGGGCGCGCCAGTGGCGATCAGGGGCAGCGAAGTGAGCTGGGCCGAACCGGCGTACAGCAGCAGCGTCATGGCCAGGGCCATGGATTCGGTAAGGCCGGACTTGACCATGGCCACGCCGGTCACCAGCCCCCAGGTGGCGGTGGCGATGAGCGCGGGCACGATGGCATGCACGCCGGCACGGAAAGCGGCGACACGCTCCTGGCGGACCGCCCGTGGGTCTTCGGTTTCGGGAAACGCGGACTCAGAGGACAACGGCAAGCCCCTGGGGAATCGGACAGGACGACATGGAAACTCTGTGGGAAGGAAACTCACGACAACCTGCTCGCCCGCCGGGGCCGCGGGCGCCGCAAGGCACCGCGCCGGTGCGCGAATAGGCCGCTATTGTAACCTCGCCGCTTGATACAATACGGCCCTCGGGTTTAGAGAGGGAGACAGGCCATGTCGATGGCTGACCGCGATGGCTTCATCTGGTATGACGGCAAGCTCGTGCCCTGGCGCGACGCGACCACGCACGTCCTGACCCACTCCCTGCACTATGGCCTGTCGGTATTCGAGGGCGTGCGCGCCTACCGTTCCGAGATCGGCACGGCGATTTTCCGTCTCGAAGACCACACCAACCGCCTGTTCAACTCGGCGCACATCTACCAGATCCCCATGCCGTTCGATCGCGACACGATCAACGAGGCGCAGCGGACGGTGGTGCGCGAGAACCAGCTGGAATCCTGCTACCTGCGGCCGCTGGTGTTCTACGGTCCTGAAAAGATGGGCGTGTCGCCCAAGGGCGCCAAGGTGCACGTGGCGATCGCCGCCTGGCCCTGGGGCGCCTATCTGGGCGAGGAAGCCCTGTCGCAGGGCATCCGGGTCAAGGTCTCGTCGTTCGCGCGCCAGCACGTCAACGTGACGATGCCGCGCGCCAAGGTCGCCACCACCTACGCCAACTCGATCCTGGCCAACACCGAGGCGCTGCAGGACGGCTACGACGAGGCCCTGTTGCTGGACACCGAAGGCTTCGTGGCCGAGGGCTCCGGCGAGAACCTGTTCCTGGTCAAGGACGGCGTGCTGTGCGAACCCGAGATCGCCTCGGCCCTGACCGGCATCACCCGTTCCACCATCCATGCGCTGGCCGCCGATTTCGGCCTGCGCGTGGTGACCAAGCGCCTGACGCGCGACGACGTCTACATTGCCGATGAAGCCTTCTTCACGGGCACCGCCGCCGAAGTGACGCCGATCCGCGAGGTCGACAACCGCCAGATCGGCTCGGGCCGGCGCGGCCCCATCACCGAGAAGCTGCAGAAAGCCTTTTTTGACATGGTGAATGGCCGCAACCCGAAGTACCATCACTGGCTGAGCAAAGTCTGATTCGCGCCGTCCTGCCTGGCGGGACGGCATTACTGCCCCAACCTACCGTCCTACCGGTATTTTTTATTCAGGAAATTCCATGACCGCCGCTGCCCCGGCCGCCGCCCCCCACGAAGTCATCGAAGTCGGCGCCGAAGACCTGCCTGTGTTCTGTCCGGGTCCCAAGGCCCCGCTGTGGAGCATGCACCCGCGCGTCTTCCTGGACGTCGCCCACACCGGCTCGGCGCGCTGCGCCTATTGCGGCGCCGAGTACAAGCTCAAGCCCGGCACCGTGCTGCACGGCCACCACTGAGAATCGCCGCTCAACAGCCATCCGTCCCGCCATCATGTTCGCCACGCCCGAAGAAGCAGAACACGCGTTCTACGAAGCCCTTGAGCAGGGGGACGCCGTCCGCCTGATGCAAGTGTGGGCGGACGACGAGGAAGTCGTCTGCATCCATCCGGGAGGCCTGCGCATCGTCGGCCACTCGGCCGTGCACGAATCCTGGCAACACGTGCTGGCGAACGGCCCGTTGCACATCCGGCCGCTGCGCCCGCTGGTCATGCTGAGCATGATGTGCGCGGTGCACGTGCTGGTCGAACAGGTGGCGGTGCGCACGCGGGAAGGCACGCAGTTCGCCAACTGCTACGCCACCAACATCTATCACAAGGGCCCCACGGGCTGGCGCATGGTCATGCACCACGCCTCCTCGGCGCCCACCGAAGCCGGGGTGCTCGACTTGCACGACGTGCCCGACATGCTGCACTGATCGGGTCGATTTTGGCTGCTGCTCGTTTCGATACCACGCCCTGCCCCGTTCCCTCCTGGCTCCCCGGAGGCGATGCCCAGACGGTCTACGCCGCGCTGTTCGCGCAATACCACCGCATCGCTTTCGTGCGCGACCGGGTCGAGACGCCCGACACCGACTTCGTCGACTTCGACTGGACCGGGCCGGGGCTGTTTCCGCACAAGGCCGCCGACGGCGCGCCCGTCAGCGGGCAGCAACCCGTGGCCAACGGCAAGACCGCGGCCGCGCGCTGGATGACCGAGGCCGACTGGAAATCCTTGCCGCAGACGGCCGACACACCGGCGCTGCTGCTGTTCCACGGCCTGGAGGGCGGCAGCAACAGCCGCTATGCGCAATCCATCGCGCACCACTTCCGGGCGCGCGGCTGGATCGTGGTCATCGCGCACTTCCGCGGCTGCTCGGGCGTGCCAAACCGCCTGGCGCGGGCCTATTATTCGGGCGATTCGGCCGAAGTCGGCTTCCTGCTGAACACGGTGCGCAACCGCATCCCGCACGCGCGCTGGCACGCCGTGGGCGTGTCGCTGGGCGGCAATGCGCTGCTGAAATACCTGGGCGAGCACCAGGAGGACACCGGCTGGCTGACCGCCTGCGCGGGCGTCTCGGTGCCGCTGGACCTGGTGGCCTGCGGCAAGACCCTGTCGACCGGATTCTTCAACCGCAAGGTCTACACCAACCACTTCCTCAAGACCCTCAAGCACAAGGTGCTGGAGAAAGCTCATCGCTACCCCGGGGCCATCGACGTGATGCGCATCGCCCACGCGCGCGACCTGCGCGACTTCGACGATGCCTACACCGCGCCCATGCACGGCTTTCGCAATGCCCTCGATTACTGGACGCGCGCCTCCAGCAAGCCCTGGTTGCCGCGCATCTCGGTGCCGACGCTGGTGCTGAACGCGCTGAACGATCCCTTCATTCCCGCCAGCGCGCTGCCCAAGCCCGACGAATGCTCGTCCAGCATCCTGCTGCACCAGCCCACCGATGGCGGCCACGCGGGCTTTCCGACGGGCGCCTTTCCCGCCCACCTGGGCTGGCTGCCGCAGCGCCTGGGCCGCTTTTTCGAAACCGGGCTGTAAACGGCCGCCGTCGGGCGGCTCCCCACGGCGCATCCGCCGGGCGTCAGCCTGACTTGAAGCGCTCCAGCAGCTGACGCTCTTCGGCCAGCTTGTCCTTGACTTCCTTGATCTGCACGTCGATCTGCGATTGCTCGTAGAAGTCGCTGGACATGCCGCGTGCCTGCTGCAGTTGCGATTCCGCCGCGGCGAAGGCGCCTGTCATCACGTAGTAGCGCGCCAGGTCGCGCCGCGCCTGCACCGGCTTGCCGGTGCGTTCCTCGCTCTGCGCCAGCATCTGGTAGAGGCTGGGCTCATCCGAGCCCCATTGCTTGATCTTGGCGCGCAGGTAGTCCTGCGCTTCGGCGTGGCGGCCGTTGGCCTGCAGGGCCGTGGCGTAGGCGATGCCCAGGGCCCGCTGCTCGGGCCAGCGGCGGGTGGCGGCCTGGGCCAGGTCCTGCGCCCGCCGGTTGTCCTTGCGGGCCAGCGCGATGTCGACGGCAAGCCTGGCCATCTGCGGCGAATCGCGGCCATCGGCCTGGGCCTGCGCGAGCTGGCGCTCGGCCTCGTCCAGGCTGTTGCGCTGGAAGGCCTGCAAGGCCAGTCCGTAGTAGGCCGCCGAGCGGCGCACGCCGGACAGGGCCTGGGCCTCGTCTTGCAGCTGCTGGCCGGCCGTGCGCAGGCTGACCGCGTCGCGGCCCTGCACCACGCGCATCTTGGCGCGGATGTACCAGAAGTCGTCGCTGTCGACATGGCGCGACACGGGCAGCGATCGCACGCGGTTCTGCACGTCGGACATCCGCTCGATCGACAGCGGGTGGGTGCTGGCCCAGGAACCGCCGCCCGCCCCTTCGTTCAGGCGCGAGGCGTTCATCAGGCGCGAGAACATCTGCGCCATGCCCTGGGCATCATAGCCGGCCTTGGTCAGCATGGTGAAACCGGCCCTGTCGGCCTCGCGTTCGGCGTCGCGCGAGAAGCCAAGCTGGCGGTTGATGGCGGCGGCCTGGCCGAACGCGGCCACGCCCATCGCCAGGTTGCCGCCGCCGCCGGCCAGGGCCGCCAGCAGCGCGCCCGCCAGGCTCGCCAGCATGACCATGCTGTTCTGGCTCTGCTGCGTCATGCCGCGCGCGATATGGCGCTGCACCACGTGGCCGATTTCGTGCGCCAGCACCGCCGCCAGTTCCGATTCGCTGCCCGAGGAGACGATCAGCCCGGTGTTCACGCCGATGAAGCCGCCCGGCATGGCGAAGGCGTTGATCTCGGGATCGCGCACGCCGAACATCTCGACGTCGGGCACCGCCCCGGGCGAGAACGCCGCCAGCTTGCGCCCCATGGTGGTCAGGTACTGGCTGAGTTCGGGATCGTCGACATAGGTCGGATCGCGGCGCCCCTGCGACATGATGGCTTCGCCGAGGCTGCGCTCCAGCGCGGGCGAGAGATCCGCGGAGGATGCGGCGCCCATCGAGGGCAACCCCACCGGCTGGGCCCAGGCCGTCGCCGGCAGGGCCGGGACGGCCAGCGCGGCACAGATTCCGAAGATCGCGCCCCGCTGCGCAATCGAGCAAATGGATGGCATTTTCCTGCGGTTCATGAGCCTATGATAGCGATGCGCTTAAAATGTTTCATCGATACCCCCAACGAGGTTTCAATGCGTCCCGTCCGTAAAGCCGTTTTCCCCGTCGCCGGCATGGGCACGCGCTTCCTGCCCGCCACCAAGGCGATGCCCAAGGAAATGCTGCCCGTCGTCGACAAGCCGTTGATCCAGTACGCCGTCGAAGAAGCCGTGGCCGCCGGCATCACCGACCTGATTTTCGTTACTGGTCGCAACAAGCGGGCCATCGAAGACCATTTCGACTCCGCGCCCGAACTCGAATCCGACCTCGAAAGCAAGGGCAAGCACGAGCTTCTCGCCATGGTGCGGGGCATTCTACCCGCCCACGTCAATTGCCTCTATATCCGTCAATCGGCGCCGCTGGGACTGGGCCATGCCGTGCTGTCGGCCGCGCCGGCCGTAGGCGACGAGCCGTTCGCCGTGCTGCTGGCCGATGACCTGATCGACGCCGACACGCCGGCCATGAAGCAGCTGGTCGATATCGCCATGGCCCAGAACGCCAGCGTGCTGGGGGTACAGGACGTGCCGCGCGAAGACACGCGCAAGTACGGCATCGTCGCCACCCGTGATGGCGAAGGCGATGGCCGCACCGAACGCGTCACCCACATCGTTGAAAAGCCCGATCCCGACGCCGCCCCCTCGACCCTTGCGGTGGTGGGACGCTACGTGCTGGAAGCCGCCATCTTCGATCACCTGCGTTCGACCAAGATGGGCGCCGGCAATGAGATCCAGCTGACCGACGGCATCGCCTCGATGATGCGCGAACGCGCTGTCTATGCGCACCGCTACGACGGCACGCGCTACGACTGCGGCAACAAGGCCGGGATGTTCCAGGCCACCGTGGCGCTGGGCAGGAAGTACCACGGCCTGCTGCCGGAATGACGACGAGGCGGCCGCACGGGCCGCCCGATCAATCGCTTGCGTGGGCGCGGCCAATCGGCCGCGCATGACGCGCCCGCGCCAGAGCGTCGCGATCGGCCTTGCGCAGGCGGCCCTTGGCCGACAAACGCATCAGCGTCCCCAGGGCCACCATCAACCCGATCACCTCGACCAGCGCCGCGGGAATCCACATGGTCAGGCCGCCGATGGTCTGGTCGGTCTGCGCCGACATGGCGATGGCCCGGCCGCACAGCTCGAACAAGGGATAGATATCGCTTTCGGTGAAGGCGATGACGGCGCCCGCCACCATCTGCGGCAACATGGTCAGGATCGGCGAAATCACCCGGCCGCCCGGGGTCATCGCGGCCGGCGGGGCGGGCCGGCGGTCCAGGATCAGGTTCCAGTACATGAAGCCGCTGATCACCACCGACCAGTTCATCAGGCGGTAGAGCCGCCAGTCGAGCATCGAATAGAACTGCACTGACGGGATCAGCCAGACCAGCACCAGGAACACGAACAGCGTCGGCACGAAGATCTTGTTGGTCAGCACCGCCACGGTCAGGCGGCCGGCGCCGGTGCGCAGGAAGTCACGCAGCCGGATGCGCCACGCCATCGGCAGGCCGGCGCGCATGACCTGCCCGGGAAATGCCGCCATCACCAGCAACGGCCCCAGGTGGTGCAGCACCAGATGCTGGATGCGGTGGATGAAGAACATGCGTTCGGCGTAGTAGTCCAGCCGGGTGTGCATGGACAGGTACAGCAGCACCATGCCCGTCCAGAACAGCACGCGGCGCGCGCCCGTGACGTGATGCACGCGCTGGCCGCGCACGAACAGCACGATGGCCACCAGGAAGGAGGCCACCAGCGTGGGAGAGAACTCCCAGGGTATGAGCCATTCGAGACTGTCCATGCGGGTCATCCGGAAAATGCCGACGGGGGCGTGGCGGGTTCGGGCCGGAACACGCAGCCGGGTCGATTGTAGTAGACCCGGCCGCCCCCGTACGGCTCAGAACCGGTGCGAAATGCCCGTACCGAAGCGCGAGGTGTGGGAATGGCCAGGGTCGAACTGGTTGTCCAGGGTGTAATTGGACGCGTAACCGGCGAACGCGTAGAGCGTGGTGCGCGGCGACAGGTCATACGTATACCCCAATGTCACCAATTGCGCATTGCGCGCCGTCGAACCGTCCTCCCATTTCCAGTCGGGCCGCGCCAGCGACCACTGCGCCACCACGGCGCCGTGGCCCACTGGCACGCTGGCGCCCAGCAGCCAGGCGTTGACGCTGCCGCCGCGCGCAAAGGCCGCCGGCCCCAGGTTCTGCCCCAGGCTGTCCGGATCGCCACCATCCAGCCCGACATAGCCATTGCGCTGGCGCGACCAGGCGACCGACACCTTGACGACTTCGAAATCGTAGGACGCACCAAGCTGCACCGCCCGCGGCCGCCCCGCCTGGCCCGCCGGCGGCTCGGCCAGACGCAACTGGTCCCAGGTGGCGACCGCCAGCAAGGGACCGTCCTCGTACTTCAGGCCCAGGCTCAGCGCGCGGTTGTTGGCCGCGGTCTTGAAGCGGTCGCGGCCGTCGGCGTCGAAGGAATAGCCGATGCCCGCCTGCAAGCCCTGCCAGGTGGGCGTGTAATAGTTGACTAGGTTGCTGAACTGGTAGTTGTCGGAGGCCTTGAAGGTGGCGCCCATGCCCATTTCCTTCCATGACGCCAGCTCCAGCGCGTTGCCGTAGGTCTTGCCGACCGTGTACTGGCGCCCCAGGCGCAGGTCGCCGTAGCGATCATGGGCCAGACCGACCCAGGCGCCGTAGTTGAACAGGCGGTCGTCGTCGGCGCGCTTGCCGGTGGACGGATCGAAACCGCTTTCGAGCTGGAAACGGCTGCTCCAGCCGTCGCCCAGGTCGTCGGAACCGCGCAGGCCCCACAGGGAGTCGGTCAGGCCGCCGTTGAGCAGGCCGTTGTGCGTGCCCTGGCCGGAGGTATGGGTGGTGGCCACGCCCGCGTCGACCACGCCGTAAAGCGCTACGCCCGACGCCCCGCCGGCCGCACAGGTGGCCAACGGCCAGCTGGCCGCGCCCGCCACCAGGGTGGTGGCAACAGTCGAGATTTTCATGCACATCTCCTGAACCCGGCGGCGGGCCCTCCGCCGCCGGACATATCGAATTGACTATTGCCAGCCGTAGCGACGCACCCAGATACCCTTGAGCATTTGGGTCAATACGCAGTAGCTCAGCAGGATCCCGGCCAGCCAGGGGAAATAGCTCCACGGCAACGCCTGCAGCTGGAAGTAGCCGGCCAGGGGCGAGAACGGCAGGAACAGCCCCAGCCCGACCACCATCACCGTCATCGCCATCAGCGGCCAGGCGGCGCGGCTCTGCAGGAACGGAATCTTGCGTGTGCGGATCATATGCACGATGAGCGTCTGCGACAACAGGCCTTCGACGAACCAGCCGGACTGGAACAGGGTCTGGTGCTCGGGGGCGTTGGCCTGGAACACGTACCACATGAGCGCGTAGGTGGCGATGTCGAAGATGGAGCTGATCGGGCCGAAGAACACCATGAAGCGCCCGAGTCCGGCCGGATCCCACTGCTGCGGCTTCTTGAGCAATTCCTCGTCGACATTGTCGAAGGGAATCGCGGTCTGCGAGATGTCGTACATCAGGTTCTGCAGCAGCAGGTGGATCGGCAACATCGGCAGGAACGGCAGGAAGGCGCTGGCCACCAGCACCGAGAAGACGTTGCCGAAATTGGAGCTGGCGGTCATCTTCAGGTACTTGAGCATGTTGCAGAAGGTCTTGCGGCCTTCGATCACGCCATCCTCCAGCACCATCAGGCTCTTTTCCAGCAGGATGATGTCGGCGGCCTCCTTGGAGATATCGACCGCCGAGTCCACCGAGATGCCCACATCCGCGGCGCGCAGGGCCGGCGCGTCGTTGATGCCGTCGCCCATGAAGCCGACGGTGTTGCCCTGGGCGCGCAGCATGCGCACGATGCGCTCCTTGTGCGCCGGGGTCAGGCGGGCGAACACATTGGCCTCGCGCACCGCCGCGGCCAGCCTGGCGTCGTCCATGGCCTCGATCTCGGCGCCCAGGTACACCTTGCGGACTTCGAACCCGACTTCGCGGCACACCTTCTGGGTCACCAGTTCAACGTCCCCGGTCAGGACCTTGACCTCGATCCCGGAATCGCGCAGCGCGGCCAGGGCCGGGCCAGTGGATTCCTTGGGAGGGTCGAGGAAGGCGATGTATCCGACCAGCACCAGGTCGGCCTCGTCCGCCACGCCATAGGCCTGCTGGGTGGGTGGCAGCTCGCGCACGCCCACCGCGATCACGCGCAAGCCGTCGCGGTTCAGCTCGGCCGTCACGCGACGGATATCGGCACGCCGCGCCTCGGTCAGCAGATGCACCTCGCTGCCGACCCGCAGGCGGGTGCAGACGGACAGCATTTCCTCCAGCGCGCCCTTGCAGATAAGTTCGTGGTGCTCACGCCCGTTTTCGGTTTCGCTGACCACCACCGACATGCGGCGGCGCGAGAAATCGAACGGAATCTCGTCGATCTTGCGGTAGCGGGCGGCCAGGTCCAGCTTGCGTTCGACCTCGGCGTGGCGCAGCACGGCCACGTCGAGCAGGTTCTTCAGGCCGGTCTGGTAGTAACTGTTGAGATAGGCGTAGGCCAGCACGTCGTCGCTGGTGGCGCCGTACACATCGGTGTGGCGCTCGAGCGCGATGCGGTCCTGCGTCAGCGTGCCGGTCTTGTCGGTGCACAGCACGTTCATCGCGCCCAGGTTCTGGATCGCGTCGAGCCGCTTGACCACGACCTTGCGCCGGGACATCCTGACCGCGCCCTTGGCCAGCGTGGCGGTGACGATCATCGGCAGCATCTCCGGCGTCAGGCCGACGGCGATGGCCAGCGCGAACAGCAGCGCCTCGAGCCAGTCGCCCTTGGTGAAGCCATTGATCAGCAGCACGATCGGCGCCATCACCAGCATGAAGCGGATCAGCACCCAGCTCACCCGATTGATGCCCTGCTGGAACTGCGTCGGCACGCGCGAAGCCTGGGTCACGCGCCCGGCCAGTTGGCCGAAGTAGGTGCCGGAGCCGGTCGCCACCACCAGCGCGCTGCCGGAGCCGCTGACCACGTTGGTTCCCATGAAGGCCATGTTCTCCAACTCCAGGGCGTTGCCCGTCGCGGTGCGCTGCACTGCGTACTTTTCCACCGGCAGCGACTCGCCGGTCAGGGCTGCCTGGGCCACGAACAGATCCTTGGCGCCCAGGATGCGGCAATCGGCCGGGATCATGTCGCCGGCGGAAAGCAGCACCACATCGCCGGGCACCAGTTCCGCCAGCGGCACCTCGATCTGGCGCGAACCGCAGGCGTGCAGCGTGGCGCCGAAGAAGCGGCGGGCATCGCCCTCGGCCATGCCCGCGGGGTCGCTGCGCAGCACGGTGGCGGTGTTCTGCACCATCGCCTTGAGCGCTTCCGCGGCGCGGTTGGAACGGCGTTCCTGCACGAAACGCAGCAGCGTCGAAATCGCCACCATCGAGCCGATGATGATGACGCCCTTCCACGACTGGTCGTCGGGCTCGGCCATGTACACGTCCGTGACCCAGGACAGCGAAGCCAGGCCGGTCAGCAGCAGGTTGAAGGGATTGCGGAACGATTGCCAGAGATGGGCATACCAGGTCAGCGGCTTTTCGTGGTCGACCTCATTGGCGCCGTAGCGCGCGCGGGCCTCTTCGGCCTGGACCTGGGAAAGGCCGCCGCGGCCGCTGCGGAACAGGGCGAACAGCGCGTCGAAATCCTGTTGCGCCACATCCAGCATGCGGCGGTTGGCGCGACGCGCTGCATCGGAAGTGTCGGCCGCGGCCTGCCCGCCGCCCTGCTCCAGCATGGGCGAACGCCGGAAGTGCCGGCCAGAGCGCCGCAGCCCGGCCGCGGACGAGAAAAAAGTCTTGAGGAATTTGAACATCGTAGTGTTCCCGTTATTGGTGTTGTTATGGAAGACACGGACGACAGGCGCCAGGCGCCGCGCGCGGGCAGCACGGGGCCGCGACCCGGGCGGGTCGTGGTCGCCCCGTACGGGCGTGCGCAGGCACCGGAGCGATGTTGCCGGTGTCCGGATCGCGTCGAGGCGCGCCGGGTGCGTGAAAGCGGAACGGGAAACTAGCGGGAGAACCGGGGCCGGCGGCAGTAGCGCGCGAGGAGCGGGCCTGGCCGGAGGTTCGGGGCTGCGGATTCCGTACTAGACCGGGTGACTATCCGGCCAGTCGGCTCGCAAGGGAGAAGACGGGTCAGACAGGCATGCCGGCGCCGCGCACGTGGCGCAATCGAGGCTCGGGGTCTAAGGCACTGGGCATGGTCTCTCCTGGGGGTGACGGGCGGCTTCAGGCCGCCAGCGGTTGCGCGCCGAAATGCACGTGGCGCACGGCGGGGTTGGCGCTGAGCCGACGGGCTTGCGACATCAGTTCGCCACGCAGTTCGGGCGGGCAATTGACGGTGATGCAGGCCGAAGCCAGGCCGGGGTCGCGCCCCTGGTCGATCTGCACTTGCGACACATCGAGCCCGGCGGCGCTGAAGTCCAGGCAGATCTGCTTGCGCAGGGCGCCCAGTTCATCGCGCGGGCAGATGACCGTCAGGCGCGACGTGCCGCGGCGGCGGCCCATGGCGGTGGCACGATCGACGCCGGCGCGGCGCAGGAACAAGTCGAAGAAACGCATAGCGACCTCCATTGCGTAATGGGAGCGGCTTTCGCGCATACGCGCGCACGCGAGGCACACGGCGCCAGGCGAACGGGCACGGAAAGACGTGCGCGCGCGTTGACGCTGCGACTAGCGGCGGTTCTGGCGGTTTATGTTGGGAAGAATCCCCGCAAGCCGTGGGCTTGCGCTGCTGCCCGGCACGAGACCCGGGGCGGGGGATACAACCGCAACCTGTTCAACAGGTTGCGGCAGACGGAGTTCTGCGTGGACCTGTCAAACAGCGGCGTCGATGCAAGATCGACTACTTTCGCCGGAATCGGTATTCACGAAGACTGCTCCTGGGATGGATAACGGGCAGAATTTTACGCGGGTTTCCACTGATGGACAAGGTTTGCCGGCATAAAAATTGCTTTTGCGCGCAAAAAAGGCGCGAGGCCGCGGTGCCTCGCGCCCTTGCCCGGTCACGCGTAGAAATGCCAGCCCAGATAGGCCGCGAACAGGGCATAGAAGCCGCCCACCGCCGACAAGGCCGGCACGCTCATGCCGGCGCGACGGAAACGCAGCCACAGCAGGCTGATGGACAGCATGGTGAACAGGCCGGCGGCCAGCAGCGGGCCATCGAGCAGCCAGGGCGTCAGGAAGATGCCGAGCGCGCTGGGAATGGTGGCCTGGATCATCATGGCGCCCGAGATGTTGGCCAGCGCCAGGCGCTCCTTGCCCTGGCGCACCCAGATCAGCGCGTTCATGATTTCCGGCAGTTCGGTGGCCACGGGCGCCAGCAGCAGCGCGGCTACGTGCGGCGAGGCGCCCATGGCGATGCCCAGCAGTTCGATCTGGTTGACGAACACGTGCGAGGCGCCGGCAATCACGACCAGGGCCAGCAGCGTCTGGGTCGCGGCCCAGAACATCGACGGATTGTCGTCGCGCGGGCGCAGCTTGAGCGGTTCCAGGTCCTCGCAATCGATGCAGTCCTCGTCGTTGCTCAGTTCGCGCTTGATGTACAGGCCGTAGGTGGCCAGGAACAGGATGCCGAGCCAGGGTTTCCAGGCGAAGGCCAGCAGGCCCAGGCCGACCTTGAAGACGAAGATGCCCATGAACCAGGCCTGGTCGCGGGCCAGCCGGCGCTGGTCCGCGTTGATACAGTTGGCTTGCGCGGGCTGGCCGCGGCGCGCGCGCCACAAGGCCAGGCCGACCACGGCATAGGCCAGCGTCGCCAGCACCAGCGGGCCGCCCATGGCCGCGCCGACGCCGATGTCCTTCTGTTCGGGCGTGTCGCCGAACACCACGGCCATGAAGGTCACGGCGCTTTCCGGCAAGGCGGTGCCGAAGGCGGCCAGCACCGTGCCGGTCGCGGTGGCGCCGAGCTGGAAGCGATGTCCGACCCATTCAACGCCATTGACGAAGAATTCGCAGGCGAGATAGATCACTGCCGCGGACAGGAAAAACAGGAACAGGGTGAGCAACATATAGGCGAGCCGGACGAGCAGAAACCAATTGGCGCGACGCAGCGGCTCGCCCGGCCAGGGTGAACGCTACGCGGCCAAAGGTCTCGCCTGGCTGATCCATGCGCGGGCGGACCGCAGCATGGAGACCGTTAGCGCCATGGAGTCCTGGAAACCGCAGTGCGGCACCGAACCACCAAGTCTGTTGACGCTAACTCCTTTGGGGACAAAGGATGGCTACTCCCCAATGACAGAGCCGCGATTGTAGCAGTCCGCCGGTGACAGTCCAGTGAATCCGCACGCCGCGCGCGGGAATGGCGCCGGACTGTCGCATCGGCGGCACGACGGGTAAAGTAAGTGGCACCACAGCTTCCCGCCGGGCCTTGCGCCCCTTTGCCCATGAGCCTGCCTCCCACCGATATCGCCCCCTTCGCCGCCCGCCGCCAGCGCTTGATGGACCGGATGCGCGCCGATGGCGGCGGCATCGCGATCCTGGCCACCGCGCCCGAAGCGATCCGCAACCGCGACGCCGAATACCCGTACCGGCACGACAGCGACTTTTTCTACCTGACCGGCTTCACCGAGCCCGGGGCCTGGCTGGTGCTGATCGCCGGCGCCACCGACCGCGCCCTGCTGTTCTGCCGCCCGCGCCACATCGAACACGAGATCTGGGAAGGCCGGCGCTTCGGCCCGGAAGCCGCGGCCGAGCATTTCGGCTTCGATGACGCGCACGCGCTGGACGCCCTGGACGAACTGGTGCCGCAGCTGCTGCAGGACCAGCCGACCCTGTATGCGCCGCTGGCGGGCGACAAGCGCGGCGACGGCCGCCTGCACCGCTGGCTGGCGGCCGCGCGCGAAGCCAGCCGCGGCGGCCACCAGCCGCCCGCGCGCCAGCAGGACATCCGGCCAATCCTGGCCGAGATGCGGCTGGTCAAGGACGCCAGCGAAATCGCCGCGATGCGGCGGGCCGCCAAGATCTCCGCCGGCGCCCATGCGCGCGCCATGCGGGCCACGCGCGCCGGCATGCGCGAATACGAACTGGAAGCGGAACTGCTGTACGAGTTCCGCCGGCATGGCGCCCAGGCGGTGGCCTACAACAGCATCGTGGCGGCCGGCGCCAATGCCTGCGTGCTGCACTACCCCGCGGGCGAAGCGGTGCTGCGCGACGGCGACCTGGTGCTGATCGACGCCGGCTGCGAGGTCGACAGCTATGCCAGCGACATCACCCGCACCTTTCCGGTCAACGGCCGCTACAGCGGCCCGCAGCGCGCCCTGTACGACCTGACGGTGGCGGCCCAGGAAGCGGCGGCGCAGGCCACCGCGCCCGGCCGCGGCTGGAACGACGGCCACGAAGCCGCCGTCCGCGTGCTGGCGCAGGGCATGCTGGACCTGAAACTGCTCAAGGGTTCGCTGGACGGGGTGATCGAGTCGGGCGACTACAGCCGCTTCTACATGCACCGCACCGGCCATTGGCTGGGGCTGGACGTGCACGACGTGGGCGACTACCGCCAACCGGGCGCGGCGCCCGGCGCCGAACGCCCGTGGCGCACGCTGGAGACCGGCATGATGCTGACGATCGAGCCCGGCATCTATGTGCGCCCGGCCGACGACGTGCCCGAGGCCTACTGGAATATCGGCATCCGCACCGAGGACGACGCGCTGGTGACGGACGAAGGCTGCGAGCTGATCACGCGCGGCGTGCCGGTGCAGGCTGGCGAGATCGAGGCGCTGATGCGCGAATGATGGCGCGGGCGGGCGCCGCGCCAGGCCCGCCCGCGGGGGGCCGGGGGGATCTGCCCATTACGGGGGACCTGCCTACAGGTGTCTACAGGGTCAGGCCGTCCAGCCAGCCCATCGCCACCCAGACGTAGACCACCACCATCGCGATGGCGAACATGGACACGGTGGCGCCGACCAGGCAGGCCAGGATGGCGACCAGCACCGGCCCCCAGCCGGTCTTGCGGGATGGCGGCAGCCCGGGGTTGTAGAGGCGGTCGAACTTCTCGTCGGGCATCAGCGAGAACACCGCGCTCTCGATGAAACCGTCGATCATGGGAATGAACAGCAGGAAGAAGGCCGGGTTGTCGTACCAGACCGGGAAATAGCGGAACGCACAGAACAGGCTGAGCAGCGCCAGCACGGTCACCAGCCAGGCATGGCGCCGGCCCAGGTACCACCAGTGCGCCCCGAGCCAGCCGAACAGGCAGGCCAGCAGGCCGACGGCGACCTTGCCGCGCGGACGGCGCGGGATTGCGGCGGACAGCGAAGATGAAGCCTGGAGCTGCGTCATGTCAATCAACCTGTGCAGGGGGCGCGCACGCCAAGCCGCGCCGGCAGACCCGGATTGTAGTGGACGGGTAAAATCCCGGCATGACTATCTCCGCCTTCGACATTGCGATTCTCGGCGCCGGCCCCGTGGGGCGTGTCCTGGCGTTGATGCTGGCGCGCGTGGCGCCGGACCCGTCCCGCATCGCCCTGCTGCAGGGCGCGTCGCCGGCGCCCGTCACGCCGGCCGCCGCCGTGCCCGCGGCCGATCCGCGCGTGCTGGCCATGAACCACGGCAGCCGCGTGCTGCTGGAATCGCTGCACGCCTGGCCCGCCAAGGCGGCGGACATCCTCAACATCCACGTCTCGCAGCGCGGCCGGCTCGGCCGCAGCGTGATCCGCAATACCGATTTCGACGTGCCGCAGCTGGGCTGCGTGGTCGCCTACTCGGCGCTGCACGCCCGCCTCGAAGAATGCGTGGCCGCCAGCGGCGTCACGCTGCTGTCCGGGCCGCCGGCCGTGGTGGACGGCCAGGATGCCGACGGCGTGCGCATCAGCCAGGGCGATGCCGCGCTGAGCTGCCGCATCGCCGTGCAGTCCGACGGCGCCGGGGGCAGCGACGTGCGCCGCGAATACGGCCAGCACGCCCTGCTGACCACCGCCCACGCCAGCCTGCCGCGCCGCGGCTGGGCCTGGGAGCGCTTCACCACCGAAGGACCGCTGGCGTTGCTGCCGCACCCGCAGACGCCGGACGCCTATTCGGTGGTCTGGTGCAGCGCGCCCGAGCGCGCGGCCGAGCTGGCGGCGCTGGACAACACCGCCTTCTCGCAGGCGCTGAGCACGGCCTTTGGCGACCGCCTGGGTCGTCTGAGCTGCCAGGCGCCGCGCCATGTCTTCCCGCTGGCGCTGAGCGCGCGCCGCGCCCTGGTGCAGGGCCGCGTGGCCGTGATCGGCAATGCGGCGCAGACCCTGCACCCCGTGGCGGGACAGGGGCTCAACCTGGGGCTGCGGGACGCCGCCAGGCTGGCCCAGTCCCTGGGCGGCTGGCTGGCCCAGCCAAACGCCACCCCCCACCCCGCGCTGCACGACTTCGCCCGCGCGCGCCAGGTCGACCGGGTCATCACCGCCGGGGTCACCGACCTGATGCCGCGCATCTTCGCCACCGGCCTGGCGCCGGTCGAACACGCCTGTGGCCTGGCATTGCTGGGCCTGGACTTGGCCGCGCCCCTGCGCGCGCCGCTGGCGCGCCATCTGCTGCAGGGTTTCCGGGCCTGATCTCGCCCTTTTTTTGCCCGCCTGTTACCAAGTGGTTGCGGAGCAAAAAATGGGGGTTCGATCGAGCCGGTTAAAATGTGACCATGCGCATCGGCCCGTGGACTCTTCCCAACAACGTTCTGGTCGCGCCCATGGCGGGCGTGACGGATCGTCCTTTCCGACAGCTCTGCAAGAAATTGGGGGCCGGTTACGCCGTGTCGGAAATGGCCGCCAGCAACCCCAAGCTGTGGGACAGCGTCAAGACCTCGCGTCGCCTGAACCACGACGGCGAGATCGCGCCCATTTCAGTGCAGATCGCCGGCGCCGACCCGGCCATGATGGCCGAAGCGGCCGTGTTCAATGCCAACAAGGGCGCGCGCATCATCGACATCAACATGGGCTGCCCCGTGAAGAAGGTCTGCAATGTGGCCTCGGGTTCGGCCCTGCTGCGCCACGAAGACCTGATCGCCCGCATCCTGGACGCCGTGGTCGAGGCCTGCGCGCCGCTGGGGGTCCCCGTGACCCTCAAGACCCGCACCGGCTGGGACCGCGACAGCCGCAACGCGCTGCGGGTGGCCAGGCTGGCCGAAAATGCCGGCATCGCCGCCCTGACGCTGCACGGGCGCACCCGCGCCGACCTCTATACGGGCGAGGCGGAATATGACACTATCCGCGCCGTCCGCGCCGAGCTGAAAATCCCGCTGATCGCCAATGGCGATATCGACTCCCCCGAAAAAGCCAAACGCGTCCTGGATTACACTGGCGCCGATGCGGTCATGATCGGCCGGGCGGCCCAGGGCCGTCCCTGGATTTTCCGCGAAGTCGACCACTACCTGCGCACGGGCGAAACACTGGCCCCTCCCGGCTATGGGGAAATGCGCGAACTGCTGCTCGAACATCTCGACGACCACTACCGCTTCTATGGCGAACACACCGGCGTACGCACGGCGCGCAAGCACATAGGGTGGTATCTGGACGGCCTGCCGGACGCGGACTCGTTCCGCGACCGCATGAACCTGATCGACAACACCCGCGACCAGTGGCGGGCGGTGTCGGATTGGTTCCTCAATCTTTCCCGCGACGGCAACCCCAACCCGGCGCCTGTCGCGAAAGCCCTGCTGGCGGCATGACCGCCTCAACACCAACATAAAAATATCTGTACTCCGATGAGCAAGAAAGATGTCCTGGAAGAATGCGTGCGCGCCAGCCTGGAGCGCTATTTCGAAGACTTGGGCGAATCCGAGCCCCACGACATGTGGGATATGGTGATGCGCTGCGTGGAGCGCCCGGTCCTCGAAGTGGCGTTGGAACGGTCCGGCGGCAACCAGTCGCGGGCATCCGAAATGCTGGGCATCACGCGCAACACCCTGCGCAAGAAACTGCTGGCCCACAACATCCAGGTATAGCGCATTGCCGCGCGGGCGGGCCGGCTGGCGCGCCCCGCATGACAGATTTCCCATCCCGACCTGAAGCGAGACAGGCGCACGCGCCCCACTCCCGTCCCTCACCATGAAAATCGAAACCGCCCTGCTTTCGGTGTCCGACAAGACCGGCATCGTTGAATTTGCCCGCGCCCTGGCCGCGCGCGGCGTGCGCCTGCTGTCGACCGGCGGCACCGCCAAGCTGCTGGCCGAATCCGGCCTGACCGTCACCGAAGTGGCCGCCCACACCGGCTCGCCCGAGATCCTGGACGGCCGCGTCAAGACGCTGCACCCCAAGATCCACGGCGGCCTGCTGGCCCGTCGCGACAGCGCCGAGCACATGGACACCATCAAGGCGGCCGGTATCGATCGCATCGACATGCTGGTGGTCAACCTGTACCCGTTCCGCGAAACCGTGGCCAAGCCGGATTGCACCTTCGCCGACGCGGTCGAGAACATCGACATCGGCGGCCCGGCCATGCTGCGCGCCGCCGCCAAGAACCACGGCACCGAAGCCGGTGGCGTGACCGTGGTGATCGACCCGGTCGACTACTCGCGCGTGCTGTCCGAAATGGACCAGGGCGGCGCCACTTCCTACGGCCTGCGCCTGGCGCTGGCCGCCAAGGTCTACGCCCACACCGCGGCCTACGACGGCGCCATCGCCGCCTACCTGACCAGCCTGACCGAAGCCGAACCGGCGCAGGACGCCGTGCCGGCCCGCCAGGAATGGCCCGGCACCCTGACCCTGCAGGTCAGACAGGAACAGGCCCTGCGCTACGGCGAGAACCCGCACCAGACCGCCGCGTTCTACGTCGACGCGCAGCGTCCGGCCGGCCTGCTGGGCAACTACCGCCAGCTGCAGGGCAAGGAACTGTCGTACAACAACATCGCCGACGCCGATGCCGCCTGGGAATGCGCGCGCAGCTTCGAGGCGCCCGCCTGCGTCATCGTCAAGCACGCCAATCCCTGCGGCGTGGCCGTGGCGGCCGACACGCTGGGCGCCTACCAGCAGGCCTTCAAGACCGACCCGACCTCGGCCTTTGGCGGCATCATCGCCTTCAACCGCCCGGTCGACGCCGCCACCGCCGAAGCCGTCAGCGCCCAGTTCCTGGAAGTGCTGCTGGCGCCGGCCTATGACGGCGCCGCGCTGGCCATCCTGGCCGCCAAGAAGAACGTGCGCGTGCTGGAAGTGCCGATGGGCACGGGCCAGAACGCCTTCGACGTCAAGCGCGTCGGCGGCGGCTGGCTGGTGCAGAGCCCGGATGCCTACAACGTGCCGCGCGACGCCCTGAAGGTCGTCACCAAGCGCCAGCCCACCGAGCAGGAAATGAACGACCTGGCGTTCGCCTGGAAGGTCGCCAAGTACGTCAAGTCCAACGCCATCGTGTTCGTCGGCGGCGGCATGACGCTGGGCGTCGGCGCCGGCCAGATGAGCCGCATCGACTCGGCCCGCATCGCCTCGATCAAGGCCGAGAACGCCGGCCTGACGCTGAAGGGCTCGGCGGTGGCGTCGGATGCCTTCTTCCCGTTCCGCGACGGCCTGGACGTGGTGGTGGCCGCGGGCGCGACCTGCGTGATCCAGCCTGGCGGCAGCGTGCGCGATGACGAAGTCATCGCCGCGGCCGACGAGCATGGCATCGCCATGGTGCTGACCGGCACCCGCCACTTCCGCCACTGATGCGCGTCCTCGGCATCGATCCCGGCCTGCGCCGCACCGGCTTCGGTGTGATCGATGCCGACGGCCCGCGCCTGCGTTATGTCGCCAGCGGCACCATCGTGGTGCCGCCGGCTCTGACGCTATCCGAACGCCTCAAGGTCATCCTGGACAACCTGCGCCAGGTGGCGCGCGACACGCAACCCGACGTGGCCGCGCTGGAAATCGTCTTCCTGAACACCAATCCGGCCTCGACCCTGCTGCTGGGCCAGGCCCGCGGCGCGGCGCTGTGCGCGCTGGCCGACAGTTCGCTGGCGGTGCACGAGTACACCGCGCTGCAGATCAAGAAAGCGGTGGTGGGCACCGGCCGCGCGGCCAAGGAACAGGTCCAGATGATGGTGCAGCACCTCCTGGCGCTGGACGGCACCCCCGCGCCCGACTCGGCCGACGCGCTGGCCTGCGCCATCTGCCACGCCCACGTCGGGCCCTTGCAGGATCGGCTGACGGAATTGGGCACGCGCCTGAGCCTGAGCGGCAAGACCCGCATCCGCAACGGCCGCCTGCTGGGCTGAAAACGCCGCGGCCCGCGCCACGCGGCGCGCGGACCCGTATAGAATCCCCGCATTCGCCGCGACTGACGCGGCCTCTTCTTCTGCCAGGCCACTGCCACCATGATCGGACGCATCACCGGAACCCTGATCGAGAAACTGCCGCCCACCGTCTGCGTGGACGTCAACGGTCTGGGCTATGACATCGACGTGCCCATGAGCACGCTGTACTCGCTGCCGGAAACCGGCGCCCGCGTCACGCTGTACACGCACCTGACCGTGCGCGAAGACGCCCACATCCTCTACGGTTTCGCCACCGCCGGCGAACGCAGCGCCTTCCGCGAACTGATCAAGGTCAGCGGCATCGGCGCGCGCACCGCCCTGTCGGTGCTGTCGGGCCTGTCGGTGGCCGACCTGGCGCAGGCCATCACGCTGCAGGAATCAGGCCGTCTGACGCGGGTGCCCGGCATCGGCAAGAAAACCGCCGAACGCCTGCTGCTGGAAATGCGCGGCAAGCTGGGCGCGGACATCGGCGCCACCGCGCACGCGGTGCACGACAACCAGTCCGACATCCTGAACGCGTTGCTGGCGCTGGGATACTCCGAGAAGGAATCGCTGTCGGCCCTGAAGACGTTGCCCGAGGGAGTGGGCGTCTCCGACGGCATCAAGCAGGCATTGAAAGCCCTGGTGCGCTGAAGGGGCGCCACCTGGGCCGCGCCGGCCGAAGATCATTGCGACCAGGGCTGGTCGCGGCAACAGGCGCGATACGCCCCAGGGCTGCCCCTGTCGACGCAGGCTTCGCGCACTAGCGCGCCGGCGCCAGGTAGCCGGGCGCCACCGCCTCCAGGCCGGTCGGCACCACATTCAGTTCGGGGGCCATCGGCGCCCCGCAGATGTTGTCGCTGCGCAGGGAATCGAGGTTGTCGCGCGACATCAGCGGCCGCCCCGGCAAGCATTCGAACAGCAACGCCTGCATCCGGCCCACGCCCATCGGCACGCTCATCACCGGACGCGGATGGCCGCTCCAGCCCGCGCACAGGCGCGCGATCTCGCCCAGGGTGTAGACCTGCGGTCCGCCCAGCTCGTAGGTCTTGCCGCAGGCATGCGTGTTGGCCAACGCCGACAGCATCGCCGACACCACGTCGCCCACGTACACCGGCTGCATGCGCGCGTGCGCGCCGGCCAGCGGCAGCACCGGCAGCCAGCGCGCCAGGCGCGCGAACATGTTGGTGAAATTGTCGTCCGGCCCGAACACCACCGAGGGGCGGAACATCGTCCACCCCCCTTCGCGCCAATCGGCCAGCTCCTGCCGGATGGCGGCCTCGCCATCGCCCTTGGAACGCTGGTACATGCTGCCGCCATTGGAATCCGCCCCCAGCGCGCTGACATGCAGCAGCCGGCGCACGCCCTGGCGGCGGCAGGCCCGGGCGATGCGTTGCGGCAGGTGCACGTGCGCCTGCGCGAAATCGGAGCCATAGGGGCGGCCCGCATTGCCGTGCAGGATGCCGACGAGATTGACGACCACGTCGCAGTCGCGCGCCAGGCGGTCGAGCGCGTCGTCGTCGTGCACGTCGCTGGCGAGCAGGGTGACGGTGGGCAGGATCTGGAGTTCTCGTCCCTGGCCGTAGCGGCGGGTGGGCACCAGGATCTGGTGCTGTCCACCCGAAAGCCGGGCGACGAGATGACGGCCGATGAAGCCAGTGCCGCCGATGACAAGGATACGCATGGAGCAGCCCCTGTTCTTCAGGATTCAGGCCCGATTCTGCCCTGCACGGGCCGCATCCGCAAGCGCGCGGCCAAAGCGCCGGACGATATCCCGCCGACGCCCGGCGCCGACCCTCAGCTTGCCAGCAACTTGCCGTAGGCCGGAAGGTCGACGTTGCCGCCGCTGATGATCACGCCCACGCGCGCGCCGCGCACCGGCACCACGCCCTGCAGCACGGCCGCGGACGACAGGCAGCCGGTCGGTTCCACCACCATCTTCATGCGCTCGGCGAAGAACTTCATGGTCGAGACCAGCTGGTCATCCGTCACCGTGACGATGTCGCGCACGTGCTTCTGGATGAGCGGGAAGGTCAGGTGGCCCAGGTGGGTGGTGGCGGCGCCGTCGGCCAGGGTCTTGGGCGCGGGGATGCGGACGACTTCGCCCTTGCGCAGCGATTGCTGGCCGTCGTTGCCGGCCTCGGGCTCGACGCCGTAGACCAGGCAGCGCGGGCTGAGCGCGTACGCCGACAGCGCCGACCCCGACAGCAGGCCGCCGCCGCCCAGGCACACGAACAGGTAATCCAGTTCGCCGACGTCCTCGAACAGTTCCTTGGCCGCGGTGCCCTGCCCCGCGATCACGTCCTCGTGGTCGTAGGGCGGGATCAGCGTGGCGCCGGTCTCGGCCTGGATGCGGCGCGCGATCTCTTCGCGATCTTCGGTGTAGCGGTCGTAGGTGACGATCTGGCCGCCATAGCCTTCGGTGGCGGCGCGCTTGGCCGCCGGCGCGTCCAGCGGCATGATGATGGTGGCCTTCACGCCCTGCAGCTTGGAGGCCAGCGCGATCGCCTGCGCGTGGTTGCCCGACGAGAACGTGACCACGCCGGCGGCGCGCTGCTCGGGCGTCAGGCGCGCGATGGCGTTGAAGCCGCCGCGGAACTTGAACGCCCCCATGCGCTGGAAGTTCTCGCACTTGAAGAACAGCGAGGCGCCGGCGATGGCGTCGGCCGTGGTCGAGGTCAGCACCGGCGTGCGGTGCGCGTGGCCGGCCAGGCGCTCGCTGGCGCGCGCGACGTCGTCGAAAGTGGGCAGTTCGGGCAACATGGAAACAGTCCTTTGAACGCGGAAAGAGTCGGAAGCGAAACCTCCGGATCATAAACCCGTGGCGGCGTTCCCGCCGCCGCCACGCCCGGACGGTTTACTTGCCGAACAGCTCGCCGCTGGTGCTGGCGGCGCCGGCGGGCGGCGTCAGGCCCAGGTGGCGCCAGGTGGTCAGGGTGGCCGTGCGGCCACGCGGCGTGCGCTGCAGGTAGCCGTGCTGGATCAGGTAGGGCTCGATCACGTCCTCGATGGTGTCGCGCTCTTCGCCAATGGCCGCGGCCAGGCTGTCGACGCCGACCGGCCCGCCGTCGAACTTGTGGATGATGGCCTCGAGCAGCTTGCGGTCCATCAGGTCCAGGCCTTGCGGATCGACTTCCAGCATGGCCAGCGCGCGGCCGGCGACATCGGCGTCGATGGTGCCGCCGGCCTTGACCTCGGCGTAATCGCGCACGCGCCGCAGCAGGCGGTTGGCGATACGCGGCGTGCCGCGGGCGCGGCGCGCCACTTCGGCGGCGCCATCCGGCGTGATGACCGCATTGAGCAGGCCGGCGCTGCGGGTGACGATGCGGCCGAGGTCGTCGGCGTTGTAGAACTCCAGCCGCGACACGATGCCGAAGCGGTCGCGCAGCGGGTTGGTCAGCATGCCGGCGCGGGTGGTGGCGCCGACCAGCGTGAACGGTTGCAGGTCGAGCTTGACGCTGCGCGCGGCCGGACCTTCGCCGATCAGGATGTCGATCTGGAAATCCTCCAGCGCCGGGTAGAGGATTTCCTCGACCACGGGCGACAGGCGGTGGATTTCGTCGATGAACAGGACGTCGTTCTTTTCCAGGTTGGTCAGCAGCGCCGCCAGATCGCCAGGGCGTTCCAGGACGGGGCCGGACGTCTGGCGCAATTGCACGCCCATTTCGTGGGCGATGATGTGGGCCAGGGTGGTCTTGCCCAATCCGGGCGGACCGAACAGCAGCACGTGGTCGAGCGCTTCGCCGCGCTTGCGGGCCGCGGCGATGAAGATCTCGAGTTGTTCACGGGCGCGCTGCTGGCCGACATATTCCTCCAGCGCCTTGGGGCGCAGGGCGCGTTCGATCGACTCCTCGTTGGGCGACGCCGGCTGGGGCGCCACGATGCGAGGCGCGTCGGGACGGGAGGAAAGCGAATCGGACTGGATGGCCATGGTGCGGAAAACGACTGGATACTGAGCGGGATGCTGCATCGTACCGTAACCACCGCCCCCGGGACTGGATTCCGCCCCGCCACGCCCTGGCGGGGGCGGGGTCAGGCGCCTTCCGCCACCGGCAGCTTGACCCGCACGCACAGGCCACCGGACTCGGCCTGCAACAATTCCAGCGAGCCGCCATGGGCGCGGGCGATGGCTTCGGCCAGCGCCAGCCCCAGGCCGACGCTGCCGGTACGGGTCCGGGCATCGTCCAGGCGGCTGAACGGACGCAGCGCTTCCTGGCGGCGTTCCGGCACGATGCCGGGGCCGTGGTCCGCCACGTCCAGCACCGCCTGGCGGCCTTCGCGCCGCAGGCTGACGTCAACCGGCGGCGCGCCGTGGTTGAGGGCATTGCCGATCAGGTTGTCGAGCAGGCGGCCCAGCGCGACGGCATCGCCCTGCACCACCAGGGCGTCGTCGCTGTCGGCCGTCTTGAGGTGGATGTCGGTGCCCGCGCCGCGCCAGGCGTTGACGCGCTCGGTGAGCCAATCGGGCAGCACCATCGACGCGTAGCGGTAGGCCGCGGGATCGGTGCCGCGCACGAAGCCGATGAACTGGTCGACCATGTGCTGCATGTCCTGCAGGTCGGTGCGCAGGCCCTCCTTCAGGGCCGAATCGTCGGCCAGCTCAATGCGCAGCCACATGCGCGATAGCGGCCCCTTCAGGTCGTGCGGCAGGCCCGACAGCAGCGTGCGGCGCACCGAGTCGGATTCGGCCAGCGCATCCAGCATGGCGTTGAAGCGCTCGCCCAGCACACGGGTTTCGTGCGGGCCTGAAGGTTCGACCCGTTGCGGCTGGCCGGCGGCCAGGCGGTCGGCGGCGTCGGCCAGGCGGGTGATGGGACGCGTGATGTGCCAGGAGAACCCCACCGCCAGCAACAGCAGCAGCCCCAGCCCGCCCAGCCAGGCGGCGATCAGCGGCGTGGCCACGGGCGGGTCGAGGCGGTCCAGCGGAATCACCAGCCATTCGCGCAGGCGCGGCGCGTCCTCGCTGGCCGGATTGGGCGCCAGCGAGATGAAGATCTCGGGCGTGGGGCCGCGCGACAGCGCCACCCGGGTGCCGTCGTTCAGGCGTTCGTTCAGCTGCTGCACCAGCCCTCTCAGATCGCGCCGGATATCGTCGGGTTCGGGCTTGTAGCGGCGCATGTGTTCTTCATGCTCGCGCTGGCGTTCGCGCTCGGCCCGCTCCTGTTCGACTTCGTGTTCGTCGCGCATCTCCGGCGGCAGTGGCGGGCCCTGGATCTGCGCGCTCGGCGGTGGCGGCGGCGGCGGTGGCCGTTGCGCGCCGCGCGGCGGCGGGCGGCGGCCGTTGAAACGCTGCAGCTTGGCTTCGGCCGGCAACACCCGCGACCACAGGCGCCATTGGTTCTGCGAGGCCGCGCGCACGAAATCGGCGCGGTCTTCGGCGGGAACCTGCGACACGGCGGCGCGCAGGGTGCGGATGGTGGTGGTGATGTAGCCGATGGCCACGTCTTCCATGAACTTGTGGCGGAAGTACGAAACCGTGACCAGCGTGGCCGCCTGCGTCAGCAGCACCGACCCGAGGATCAGCAGGATCAGCCGCGCCCGCAGCGAGCGCGGCACCAGGGAACTGGCGGAGAAGCGCATCAGGGCGAGAACCGGTAGCCGATGCCCCAGACGGTCTGGATCCAGCGGGGTTGCTTGGGATCGTCCTCGATGACGCGGCGCAGGCGCAGAATGGCGATGTCGATGGCGCGATCGTTGCGTTCGCCGGCGTCATCGTCGCGCGCCAGCGCCAGCAGGCGTTCACGCGACAGCGGCTTGCCGGCGTTGCGCACCAGCGCTTCGAGCAGGTTGATTTCGCCGCCCGTGAGCTTGACCACCGTGCCGTCGCGCGACAACTGGCGGGTGGAGGGGTCGAAGAGGAACGGGCCGAACGCGACCGGCGCGTCCTTGGTGAGGGCCGAGGGGCCGCGCTTGCGGCGCAGCACGGCTTCGATGCGGGCCAGCAGCTCGCGGGGATCGAAGGGCTTGCCGACGTAGTCGTCGGCGCCGGCCTCCAGGCCGATGATGCGGTCGACGGCCTCGTCGCGGGCGGTCAGCAGGATGACGGGGATGTCCTCGCCCTGCTCGCGCAGGCGGCGACAGGCATCGGCGCCGTCCCCGCCCGGCAGCATGCGGTCCAGCACCAGCAGGTCGGGCGCGTAGCGGGTGATGCGCGACGGCAGGTCGCTGGCGTCGGGCGCCAGCAGCGTGTCATAGCCGTGACGGTTCAGGTAGTCGGCCAGCAACTGGCGCAAGGCCGGATCGTCGTCGACGACCAGCAGCTTGGTGTGGTGATTGTCCATGGATGCCATAGTGGAGCCGTCCGCCCGCGGCGGCAAGAGCCGGGAAATCATCTGAAATATACCTGTTGCACGATGTTTGCCGGCGATGCCGGCCCGTTGGCGCCAGCGTCACCCGCCGGACAGGACTGGCCCTAAAATATCGCCATTGCCCCGCATACGCTGGTGCGGTTTGCTAAAAATCGTTTACAGCAGGGGCAACGCCCCCTTTTTACACTGTCGGTTATGGTCGCCCCTGCATCCTGGCGCAAGCGGCTGCTGCACTCGGCGTTGACGGCTGGCCTGGCCTGCCCGTTGATGCCGGCGTTTGGCGGCACGCCCGCTGCGCCCTCTTCCTCCCCGTCGGCTCCGGCCTACGTCGCGCGCGGTATCGGCGTGCTGGCGCCGGTGCAGCCGATACCGGTGCGGCCGGCGCCGTCGATGGCGTCACGGGCGGTGCCGCTGGATCCGACGCCCTGCGACCTGCAGACCAGCGAACCGGCCATGGACACCAGCGTGGCCGGAGGCGGCGCCGAAGCCATACCGGGGACGGGTTCGACCCTGTCCGGAGACGCCGCCACGGGCCCGCTGGCTTGCGACGACACCCAGGCCGCCACGGCGTCGACCGACGCCCCCAGCTACTCGTTTGACCTGGAAAGCGGGGACATACCAAGAGTGCCGGTGGTGGTGATCTCCGGCGTGTCGCGGCCAAGCCGCCCCTGGTTCGCCTCGGTCAGCGGCCAGGACGGCCTGCGCTATGGCGGCGACCGCAACTGGATCTACCGCAATACCGGCGGTCCGTCGTTCGCGGTGGGCAACATCAGCGCCAATGCCCCCACCTGGGGCAGCAGCGCGCCGGTGGGCGGGTTGCAGATATCCAACCTGCAGAGCACCACGGCGCCGCTGGCGGAAGGCACTTTTGGCTATTCGTCGTCGCTCGGACGACTCAACCGCATGGACCCGTCCGCCACTTCCGGCGCGGTCGACTACGGCGCCTCGGTCGGCAACAGCACCGTGCGCTACGGGCTGACGCCGGTGCTGACGCTGGAGGGCCAGATGCAGAGCGCGCCCTCCCTGACCACCCGGGGCATGGGCACCACCTACACCGCGGGCGAGTACGGCACTTTCCAGGCGGGAGCCACCCAGAGCTCGTTCGATGCGGCCAGCGCCTGGCGCTACCGCTTCGGCTACAGCGTGGACGTGGCCGACGCGGTCAACCTGGGCTACACCAACGAACAGATCGGCGCCGGCTTCGGCGACCTGTCCACCTATTCCGGTGGCGTGGCCGCCGCACCGCAGACCCGCAACACCCTGACCGCCGGCGTACCGATCACCGGCTGGGGCACGCTCAGCGGCACCTATTCCGGCCTGCATGAAGGATCGGCGCTGGCCGAGCAGCGGCTCGGCCTGTCGCACAGCATGTTCGTGGCGCCCAAGGTCAAGCTGGCGGTGGGAGCCGACCGCGACATCATCTCCGGCAATTACGAATGGCGCGCCAATCTCAGCATGCCGGTCGACACCTTCATGCGCGGCACCTGGCTGAGCTGGTGAGCCGGCCCGCCCGCGGACGGAAATGTCCGCCCGCGCCCGGGCGGTCCGATTTGCGGCTTAAAATCCCTGCCATGATGCTCACCGCCTATCCCCATGTCTGACGCGCGCGCCCTCGGAGTCCTGCAGCGCGTTTTCGGTTACGAATCCTTCCGCGGCGACCAGCAAGCCATCGTCCAGCAGGTCATCGACGGCGGCGACGCGCTGGTCCTGATGCCCACCGGCGGCGGCAAGTCGCTCTGCTACCAGATCCCGTCGCTGGTGCGCGAAGGCACCGGCATCGTCGTTTCGCCCCTGATCGCGCTGATGCAGGACCAGGTCGACGCGCTGACCGAACTGGGCGTGCGCGCCGCCTTCCTGAATTCGACCCAGGACTGGCGCGTGGCGCGCGATGTCGAACAGGCCTTCCTGGCCGGCGAGCTCGACCTGCTCTACGTCGCGCCCGAGCGCCTGCTGACCGACCGCTGCCTGCAACTGCTGGAGCGCGGCAACATTGCCCTGTTCGCCATCGATGAAGCCCACTGCGTCTCGCAATGGGGCCACGACTTCCGCCCCGAATACCTCGGCCTGTCGATGCTGCACGAGCGCTGGCCGGACGTGCCGCGCATCGCGCTGACCGCCACCGCCACCGCCGAAACCCGCAACGAGATCGCCCAGCGCCTGTCGCTGACCGACGCGCACCACTTCGTCTCCAGTTTCGACCGCCCCAACATCCGCTACCGCATCGTCGAAAAGAACGAGGTGCGCAAGCAGTTGCTGGACATGATCCGCACCGAACACGAAGGCGAATCCGGCGTGGTCTACGCGCTGTCGCGGGCGCGCGTCGAGGAAACCGCCGAATTCCTCTGCAACCAGGGCATCGACGCCATGCCGTACCACGCCGGGCTCAGCCCGCAGGTGCGCGCCGCCAACCAGGCGCGCTTCCTGCGCGAGGACGGCGTGGTCATGGTCGCCACCATCGCCTTCGGCATGGGCATCGACAAGCCCGACGTGCGCTTCGTGGCGCACATCGACCTGCCCAAGTCGGTCGAGGGCTATTACCAGGAAACCGGCCGCGCCGGCCGCGACGGCCTGCCCGCCACCGCCTGGCTGGCCTACGGCCTGCAGGACGTGGTGCAACAGCGCCGCATGATCGACGAATCCCCGGGCGACGACGCCTACCGCCGCCGCCTCGGCCAGCAGCTGGATGCGATGCTGGGCCTGTGCGAAACCGTGGAATGTCGCCGCGTGCGCCTACTGGCGTATTTCGGCCAGCAGATCAGCGCCTGCGGCAATTGCGACGTCTGTCTCGATCCGCCCCAGGCCTGGGACGGCACCGTGGCGGCGCAGAAGGTGCTGTCGGCCGTGTACCGGCTGTGGAAGGAACGCGGCCAGCGCTATGGCGCCGGTCACATCATCGACATCCTGCGCGGCAAGGTCACCGACCGCACCAAACAGCACGGCCACGAAACCCTGAGCGTGTTCGGCGTGGGCGAAGACCTGAGCGACACGGCCTGGCGCGGCGTGCTGCGCCAGTTGCTGGCGCAGGGCCTGCTCACCGTCGACAACGAAGGCTACGGCACGCTGGCCCTGACCGAAGGCAGCCGCGCCGTGCTCAAGGGCGAGCGCCAGCTGATGCTGCGGCGCGAATCCGAAAAGAAGGCCCGCTCCGGCAAGAGCGGCGGCAGCCGCGCCAAGGCCGCGGCGATCGACCTGCCCGCCGAACTGCAACCGGTATTCGAGGCGCTGCGCGCCTGGCGCGGCGAAGTGGCCAAGAGCCACGGCGTGCCGGCCTACGTGATCTTCCACGACGCCACGCTGCGCGAGATCGCGCTGGCCCAGCCCGAGTCGATGGACGCGCTCAGCCACATCAGCGGGGTCGGCGCGCGCAAGCTGGAAGCCTACGGCGAGGAAATCCTGCAACGGGTGGCGCGGCCGGTGCTGTAGCGCCGGGCCCCCGCTCCCGGGAGCCGCGACCGGAGCGGCCGGGGTGGCCGACCAGGGCGGCCGGGGTGGCCGACCAGGGCGGCCCGGCACGGCGGATGACATGGTCATCCGCCGGCGCCTGCCGCCTCGGACCTCAGGGCGACGGCGGCGGCAACAGCGGCACGGGCGCGCGCTCCTTGCCGAACACCGAGCGGTAGGCCAGGATGTTGAACACCAGCACCACCGGTATCCCCACCACCGCTCCGGCCATCACCAGCCGCATCGAGCCCAGCGCGCCGGCGCCGTCCCAGAGCGTCATGTCGTCCAGGATCAGGAAGGGGAACAGGCTGTAGGCCAGCCCGCTCAGCATCAGCAGGAACAGCGCCACGCACAGCACGAACGGCAGCCAGCTGAAGCGGTCGGCGCGGCCCGGCAGTCGCGCCAGCAGCATTTCGGCGGCCACGAAGCCCGCCAGCATCAGCACCCATACCGTGGCCGCCAGGCTCAGGTGGGCGATGTTGCTCCACTTGTAGAAGATGCCGGCGTTGGCCAGGCCCAGCGTGACGGCAATGGCCACCATGCCGACCGCGGTCCAGCGGATCGCATGGCGCGCCCAGTTGGCGGCGCGGCGCTGCAGGTCGCCGTCGACCCGCATCACCAGCCAGGACGCGCCCAGCAGCACATAGGCGGCCACGGCGCACAGGCCGACGAACAGCGCGAACCAGCCATAGCCGGCGTCGGATTGGTAGCCGGTGGCGATGCGACCGAGCAGCATGCCCTGGCCGAAAGCGGTCATCAGCGACCCGGCCCAGAAGGCGAAGATCCAGCGCGGCTTGGCCTCGTTGCGGGCGCGGATGCGGAACTCGAAGGCCACGCTGCGCAACACCACGCCCAGCACCATGAAGGTGAGCGGCCCGTACAGCTTGCCCAGCACCGCGCCCCAGGCGAACGGAAACGCGGAAGCGAACAGGCCCATGCCCAGCAACAGCCAGAACTCGTTGGCGTCGCGCCAGGGACTCAGCAGGCTCATCATGCGGCCGCGCTCCTGTTCGGGCGCCAGCTGCAGCAGGATGCCCACGCCCAGGTCGAAGCCGTCCAGCACCACGCCAGCGGCGATGACGACGAACAGCAGGCCCATGAACGCCAGCGGCATCCAGAAAGAAGGATCATCGGGGCTCAACCCCTGCGAAGCGGCCAGCATGGCGATCATGGCGTGCCTCCGCCCAGTTTGCGCACCGGCACCACGCCGTAGCGGGCCGCATGGAACAGCATGCCGGCAAACGCCGCCAGCAGCAGCGCATACAACACGCCATAGCCGACCAGCCCATACAGCACGGTGCTGGAGGACATGGTGCCCAGCACCTCGGTCTGGGTGACGGTGCCGTTGACGACGAAGGGCTGCAGGCCGATCACCGAGACCCACCAGCTGGCCACCACGGCGATACCGCCCGAGAACATCATGCCGCAGAGCACGCGCTGCCACCATTGCGGCAGCACCGAGACGTCCAGGCCGCGGCGCCAGGTCCAGAGGAAGGTGATCCAGGAGACGGCCAGCATCAACAGGCCCAGCCCGGCCGCGACCCGCAGCGACCAGAAGGTCAGCGCCACCGGCGGCAGCATGCCCGAATACTTGTCCAGGCCGAGATAGGTGCCGTCGTCATTGCGATGCAGCCACATGCCGCCGGCGTTGTTCCAGGTCCAGTCGGCCACGTTGGCATGGGCGCGGGCGTCCGGCCAGCCGAACAGAACCAGGCGCGGTTCGCTGCCGCTTTCCCAATAGCCCGCGGCGGCGGCGGCCTTGGCGGGCTGGTACTTGGCCACCATCTGGCCGGCGCCGGTCGCCACCGGCACCTGCAGCACCGCGGCCAGGGCGGCAATCACCAGGCCGGTCTTGAAGGTGGCGCGTTCGCCATCGCCCAGAGGGCGGCGCAACGCCTGCAGCGCGGTCACGCCCATCATCAGGAAGGCGGCGGCCAGGGCCGATCCCACCACCACCACGGCCATGCGCCAGCCGACGGAGGGGTTCAACACCACCGCGGTCCAGTCGTAGACCTGGTAGCGGCCATCGACCAGCACCGCGCCGTCGGGCGTCTGCATCCAGGATTGCAGCGCCAGCACCCAGAACAGCGCCACCAGTTGTCCCACCGCCACCATCAGCACCGCCAGGGTATGGGCGCCGTCGGACACGCGGCGCTGGCCGAACAGCATGACGCCCAGGAAGCACGACTTGAGGATGAAGACCGACAGGATGCCGTAGCCCAGCAGGGGACCGGCAACGTTGCCGATCTTGTCCATCAGGCCGGACCACAGACTGCCAAGCTGGATCAGCACCGGTACACAGGCGGCCAGGGTCAGCACGAACGACAGGGCGAAGATGCGGACCCAGAAGCGGTAGGCGGCGGTCCAGCCGCCCAGGCCCGAGAACCGGGCCCGGAGTTTGAAGAACAGCAGGACCCACGCAAGCGCCAGGGCCACGGCGAGAAACAACGCCAGGAAGCTCAGGCTGGCCACGAATTGCGCGCGGGCCAATGAAAGAGTGGAAATATCCATGATGGCCCGTAGTGTAGAGCCAGTTACATGACAATGGGGGCCAGTTTGAAACCGCTTGCAGCGAGCCAAAAATGGCTTGTCCCGGGAACGTGGCAAAATTGACGCTTTGTCGCTGCTTTTTCCTATTCTTTCAAGAATGACCTCCGCCACGACGCCGACCCCTGCCGCATCCAATTTCCTGCTCAACATCGTCGAGGACGACCTGCAAGCCAACCGCTTCCAGGGCAAGCGTTGGGCCGGCAAGCCTGGCCCGGCCGCCGTGCAGCAGCAGGGCGAGCCCGACCCGGCGAAGATCCGCACCCGTTTTCCGCCGGAGCCCAACGGCTACCTGCACATCGGTCATGCCAAGAGCATTTGCGTGAACTTCGGCCTGGCGCGCGACTTCGGCGGCGTCTGTCACCTGCGCTTCGACGACACCAACCCCGAGAAGGAAGACCAGGAATACGTCGACGCCATCATCGAGGCCGTGCACTGGCTGGGCTTCGACTGGAAGGCCGACGGCCGCGACAACCTGTATTTCGCCAGCGACTACTTCGGCTATATGTATGAGTTCGCCGAGGCGCTGGTCGAGGCCGGCCATGCCTACGTCGACGAACAGAGCCCCGACGAGATCCGCGCCAACCGCGGCACCCTGACCGAACCCGGCACCGACTCGCCCTGGCGCAACCGCCCGGCCGCGGAGTCCATCGCGCTGCTGCGCGAGATGCGCGACGGCAAGCATCCGGATGGCAGCCTGGTGCTGCGCGCCAAGATCAACATGGCGTCGCCCAACATCAACCTGCGCGATCCGGTCATGTACCGTGTGCGCCACGCCACCCACCACCGCACCGGCAACCAGTGGTGCATCTACCCGATGTACAGCTGGGCGCACCCGGTGGAGGATGCGCTGGAAGGCATCACCCACAGCGTCTGCACGCTGGAGTTCGAAGACCAGCGGCCGTTCTACGACTGGATCCTGGAACGCCTGGCGGAACTGGGCAAGCTGGCCCGGCCGCTGCCGCACCAGTACGAGTTTTCGCGCCTGAACGTGAGCTACGTGGTCACCAGCAAGCGCAAGCTGCTGCAACTGGTGCGCGAAGGCCACGTGGATGGCTGGGACGATCCGCGCATGCCGACCATTTTCGGCCTGCGCCGCCGCGGCTACACGCCGGCCTCGATCCGCCTGTTCTGCGACCGCACGGCGGTGTCGAAGTCGGATTCGCGCATCGACTACAGCCTGCTGGAACAGGCCGTGCGCGACGACCTGGACCCGATCGCGCCGCGTTCGGTGGCGGTGCTGGACCCGCTCAAGCTGGTCATCACCAACTATCCGGAAGGCCAGACCGAAATCTGCACGGCGCCGCGCAATCCGCACGATCCGGAGGCCGGCTTGCGCGAGTTCCCGCTGTCGCGCGAGCTGTGGATCGAGCGTGACGATTTCCGCGAGGAAGCGCCGAAGAAATACTTCCGCCTGTTCCCGGGCAACCTGGTGCGCCTGAAATACGGCTACGTGGTGCGTTGCACCGGCTTCACCAAGAACGAGGCCGGCGAAGTGGTCGAGGTGCAGGCCGAATACCTGCCGGAAACGCGCAGTGGCACGCCGGGCGCGGACAGCGTCAAGGTCAAGGGCAATATCACCTGGGTCAGCGCGGCGCATGCGGTGCCGGCGCAGATCCATCTGTACGACCGCCTGTTCGCGGATCCGCGGCCCGATGGCGGCGACAAGGATTTCCTGGCCTGCCTGAATCCGAATTCGAAGGAGACGGTGACGGCCTGGCTGGAACCGGGCACGGTGGCGACGCCGGGCGCGACCTGGCAGTTCGAGCGGCTGGGCTATTTCACGGCCGACATCAAGGAATCGACGGCGGAAAAGCCGGTGCTGAACCGCATCGTGACCTTGCGCGACTCCTGGGTGCAGGGCTGATCGTCGGCGGGACCGGCTGCCAGGGCTGGGACCCGCATGAAAGACCCGCCGGATGGCGCCGCGTCCGGCGGCGCCTGCGCCATCCGCCGCGATTCCGGGTTTTTTCCCCCTTGCCGAATCGATTGAACGGGCCCGGGGCGGGTTATCATGCCCGACATTCCGCAGCCGGTTGCGCGCGCCCCTTCCAGGCGCCCGGAACCGCCAGCCCCCGATCAAGATGAACACTGAATCCCTAGCCCTGGACTTCAAGAGCGCCACCCTGTATGCCATCCGGGTGGTCCTGCACAGTGCCGATCCCGAACGCCTGAACGCCGCGCTGGCCAAGCGCATGGCGGACGCGGGCAGCTTCTTCGAGAACGAGCCCGTGGTGATCGACGCCAGCCGTGTCGAGGAAACCATCGACTGGCCCGCCCTGGTCGCGGCCTTGCGCGGGCACAACCTGCCCCCCATCGGCATCGTGGCCGAGGGCGCCAACCTGGCCGCGGCCCGCGCCGCCGGCCTGACGCCGGTGGAGCTGTCCACCCCCGCGGCCCGGCCGGCGCAGGTCATCGATACGGCGCCGCCCAACGATGTCGCCACGCCGGTGCCGTCGGTGCCGGCCGCCGCCGTCGAGATCGCCCCCGCCCCCGCCCCCGCCCCCACGCCCGCCGCTGAAGCGCAGGTCGACAAGGCTGCCGACAAGACCGCCGATAAATCCGCGGACAAGGCCACCGACAAGCCCGCCGACAAGGCGGCCGCCGAGCCGCTGCCCGAGCGCGCCGCCGCCAGCACCACATCGGCGCCCAGCCCCACGCCGGCCGCGCCGCAATCGTCATCGGCCCTGGTCATCACCAAGCCGCTGCGTTCGGGCCAGCGCGTCTACGCGCGCCATACCGACCTGGTCGTGATCGGCATGGTCAGCCAGGGCGCCGAGGTCATCGCCGACGGCAATGTGCACGTGTACGGTCCGCTGCGCGGCAAGGCCATGGCCGGCGCGCGCGGCGACACGTCGGCGCGCATCTTCACCACGCACCTGGACGCGGAGCTGCTGGCCGTGGCCGGCGTGTACCGCGTGGTGGAAGACAAGCTCGACCGCTCGCTGCACAACCAGCCCGCGCTGGTCCGGCTGGACGGCGACACCCTGCGCATCGAGGCCTTGAAAGCCTGAGATGCCCTTCCGCGGTCCATGCCGTCGGGGCTGGCGCGAGACGGCGCCGGACGCGGAATGGTCCTGCAACGCAATACTCTGTCAGCCTCGAACGGGCCGTGCCCGTTCAACACATTCTGTAAGAAGCCTTACACGGGCTTTTTGCTTTACGATAACGCGATTTATTCGAACATAAGGGTTTGATCGTCATGACACGCATTGTTGTGGTGACTTCCGGCAAAGGCGGCGTGGGCAAGACCACGACGAGCGCCAGTTTTTCCGCGGGCCTCGCGATGCGGGGCCACAAGACCGCTGTCATCGACTTCGATGTCGGCCTGCGCAACCTCGACCTCATCATGGGTTGCGAGCGGCGTGTGGTGTACGACTTCGTCAATGTGATCCAGGGCGAAGCCACGCTGAACCAGGCGCTGATCAAGGACAAGCAGCTTGAAAACCTGTTCATCCTGCCCGCCTCGCAGACGCGCGACAAGGACGCGCTGACGCAGGAAGGCGTGGAAAAGGTCATCAACGACCTGAAGGAAATGGGCTTCGACTACATCGTCTGCGACTCGCCCGCCGGCATCGAGACGGGCGCGCTGATGGCGGCCTATTTCGCCGACGACGCGCTGGTCGTGACCAACCCGGAAGTCTCGTCGGTGCGCGATTCCGACCGCATCCTGGGCATCCTGGCGGCCAAGTCCAAACGCGCCGTCGAGGGCGGCGAGCCGGTCAAGGAATTCCTGCTGCTGACGCGCTACAACCCCAAGCGCGTGGTCGACGGCGAAATGCTGTCGCTGGGCGACATCGAGGACATCCTGCGCATCAAGCTGATCGGCGTCATTCCCGAGTCCGAAGCCGTGCTGCAAGCCTCCAACCAGGGCCTGCCCGCCATCCACCTGAAAGATACCGACGTCTCCGAGGCCTACAAGGACGTCGTGGCCCGCTACCTGGGCGAAGACAAGGCCCTGCGCTTTACCGACTACGAAAAGCCGGGTTTCCTGAAACGCCTGTTCGGAGGCAAGTAAGCAATGTCCTTCCTGTCGTTTCTGCTTGGTCAAAAGAAAACCTCCGCTTCCGTCGCCAAGGAACGGTTGCAGATCATCCTGGCCCACGAGCGGGGCCGTGGCGATTCGCCCGACTACCTGCCGCAATTGCAGCAGGAACTGATCGCGGTGATCTCGAAGTACGTGAAGATCAATCCCGAGGACATCAAGGTGCACCTGGAACGCCAGGACACGCTCGAAGTGCTCGAGGTCAAGATCGAGATGCCGCAAAGCGAAACCTGATGTCCGCGCGCGCCGCCCGCCGGCGCGCGCCTCGTTCTGCGCCACAAAGCAAAAACGCCCGGCAATGCCGGGCGTTTTTGCGTTTGGCACGGTACGCCAGCGCATCCTGGCGACTGCCTGGTTCGCGGCTTAGTGCTTGCCCACCTGATCACCGATGACGCCGCCGATCGCCGCGCCGCCCACCGTGCCGAGGATGCCGCCGTTGGTGATGACGGCACCCGCCACACCGCCGAGCGCCGCACCGCCCACCGTGCTTTTCTGGCGGTGGCTCATGCTGTCCCACGACGAGCAACCGGCCATGGCGGCGGCCATGGCGACAGCGACACAGATTTTGGAAAGAGATGCGATTTTCATGATGAGGCTCCTATTCTTGTACCCGGGGCCGCACCTAGATCCAGACGCGAGCGCACGATACCCCTTATGGGTTTAGAGCCTTCAGGATCGCAAAATATCCCGTCCCGCGGTGTTAGGTTTGCCCAGGAATTGTGTCAAAGGGCGAGGGAATCTTTGCGACTCCCAGGGACGATGTTGCAGGCGCGGCCGGCTATTTGACCAGACGTAACACGTCGCGGAAGCGCGGGTGCTCGCAGGTCTCCATCCACTCGAAAATGGCCATTTCCGTGGTGACGATCTCGGCGCCGTGGGCGCGCGCGCGGCGCAACGCGGCATGGTGGTCGGACGATTTGCGCGAACCGACCGCATCGGCCACCAGCACCGCCTTGTAACCCAGCCCGGTCAAACCGATGACGGTCTGCAACACGCAGATGTGGGCTTCGCAGCCGGTCACCAGCACCGTTTTTCGCGCCGCCGGCAGCCAGGCATCGAAGCCTTGTTCGCGCGCGGCCGAAAAGTGCATCTTCTGGAAAGTGGACTGCACCAGCTCGGCGAGCGGCGCCACGGTGACGCCCAGCATCTTGCTGTGATGCTCGGTGGCGACCACGGGGACATCCAGCAGCCGCGCGGCCCGCGCCAGCTTGGCGTTGGCCGCCACCACCGCGTCGCCGTCGTGGATCGCAGGCATCAGGCGGCCCTGCATGTCGACGATGAGCAGCGTGGAATCGGAGGCTTGCAACAACATGGGAGGTCTCCTGAGGTTGAAGGCGGTATCGACGATACGGTACGACCATCACGCCAAACCGCTTCACTCAATGATATCTCGGGGGATCAACCGCCAGGCTCAAGGTGGTGGCGAGTGCCTGCAGCCGTTTGTCCCTGGTCCATAGCGCCGCGCCAGGTGTCAGTCGCGTGGACGCCAACAAGTGTAAATCCACATAACCAATGCCCTTTCCAAACAATCTCTCGCTATGAAGAAAGTGCATGACTTCGTCATGACTCGCACGCACGACTTGAGGCAATAGCGACATCGCACCCAATACAACGTCACGCCGGCCCAACGAACCCAGCGCCAATTCACCCGCGATGAACGGGTGCATCAATACACTTTCTTCCTCCAGCAAGCGCACCAGAAATGGCTCGCCGTCGGATAAATGATCTATCCAGATGGAAGTGTCAACCAGGATCATTGCAGGTTTCCGTCTGCCGCCGCGGGATAGGCTTCAACTTGGGCGAACTACCACCAAGCTTGGCCAACCGCTTCGCGGCCTCTTTCTGCACGAGCTGGGTCAGCGCTCGCGTTACGAGCGCCGATGTCTCCTGGACGCCCGTATAGGTACGGGCCAATTCGAGCAGGTCGTCATCGAGCGTCACAGTCGTACGCACACTGGCCTCCTTGAAATGATTGGAGCAAAAATTCGCATCAAATGATGAACTTTTTGATTCTATCATCCGAAAAAAAATCCCGGCGCGCAATGGCCGGGATTTTCGCACCGCCTGACAGGCCGGCTTACTTCAGCGCCTTGTAGCGCAGGCGCTTGGGCTTGGCGCCCTCTTCGCCCAGGCGGCGCTTCTTGTCGGCTTCGTACTCCTGGTAGTTGCCGTCGAAGAACACCACCTGCGAATCGCCCTCGAAAGCCAGGATGTGCGTGGCGATACGGTCCAGGAACCAGCGGTCGTGGCTGATGACCATGACGCTGCCGGGGAACTCCAGCAGCGCGTCTTCCAGCGCGCGCAGCGTTTCGACGTCGAGGTCGTTGGACGGTTCGTCCAGCAGCAGCACGTTGCCGCCGGCGATCAGCGTCTTGGCCATGTGCAGGCGGCCGCGTTCACCGCCCGACAACTGGCCGACCACCTTGTTCTGGTCGCCGCCCTTGAAGTTGAAGCGGCCCAGGTAGGCGCGCGAGGACATTTCGAACTTGCCCACGGTGAGCAGGTCGGCGCCGTCGGCGACCGCGTCGAACACGGTCTTCTTGTCTTCGAGCGCGTCGCGCGACTGGTCGACGTAGGCCAGCTTGACGGTCTGGCCGATCTTCACTTCGCCCGAATCCGGCTGCTCGCGGCCCGCGATCATGCGGAACAGCGTCGATTTACCGGCGCCGTTGGCGCCGATGATGCCGACGATGGCGCCGGCCGGGACCTTGAAGCTGAGGTTGTCGATCAGCAGGCGGTCGCCGTAGGCCTTGCTGACGTTGTTGAATTCGATGACCTCGTTGCCCAGGCGCTCACCCACCGGAATGAAGATTTCCTGGGTCTCGTTGCGCTTCTGGTATTCGTAGGACGACAGTTCCTCGAAGCGGGCCAGGCGCGCCTTGGCCTTGGCCTGGCGGCCCTTCGGGTTCTGGCGCACCCACTCCAGTTCCTTCTTGATGGTCTTCTGGCGGGCCGATTCGGACGCCTCTTCCTGCTTGAGGCGATCTTCCTTCTGCTCCAGCCAGGAGCTGTAGTTGCCCTTCCAGGGAATGCCGTAGCCGCGGTCCAGTTCGAGGATCCATTCGGCGGCGTTGTCCAGGAAGTAGCGATCGTGGGTCACGCCGACGACGGTGCCCGGGAACTTGTGCAGGAACTGTTCCAGCCATTCGACGCTTTCGGCATCCAGGTGGTTGGTGGGTTCGTCCAGCAGCAGCATGTCGGGCTTGGACAGCAGCAGGCGGCACAGCGCCACGCGGCGCTTTTCACCGCCGGACAGGTTGCCGACGATGGCATCCCAGGGCGGCAGGCGCAGCGCGTCGGCGGCGATTTCCATCTGGTGTTCGATGTCGTCGGCGCCGCTGGAGGCGGCGGCCGCGATGATCGCTTCCAGCTCGGCCTGCTCGGCGGCCAGCGCGTCGAAGTCGGCGTCCGGCTCGGCGTAGGCGGCGTAGACCTCGTCCAGGCGCTTCTTGGCGGTGACCACCGCGCCCAGGCCTTCCTCAACCGCCTGGCGCACCGTGTGCTCGGGGTTGAGCTGCGGTTCCTGCGGCAGGTAGCCGATGTTCAGGCCCGGCATGGGGATGGCTTCGCCTTCGATCTCGCGATCCACGCCCGCCATGATCTTCAGCAGCGTCGACTTGCCCGAGCCGTTCAGGCCCAGCACGCCGATCTTGGCGCCAGGAAAAAACGAAAGCGAGATGTCACGCAGGATCTGCCGCTTGGGCGGCACGATCTTGCCGACGCGGTTCATGGTGTAGACGTATTGGGCCATGGGCTCGTATAGGGAAAGAAAGCTGATGAATCGCTGATTGTAGGCCGGAACCCGGACAGGCGCGCGGGCGGGGTCCGCGCGCCGGCGGCAAGGCTATATTTACCGCTTGTGTCCGTTCCATGACGCCCCTCGCGGCACCCTGCCCACCCCCATGACCGAAGCCGACCTGCTGGCCCGCACCCCGTTTCCCGCCACCCGCGACAGCCTCGCGGCGCAATTGCGCGACGGCGGCCTGCGCCCCGGCGCCACGGTGCTCGTGCACACCTCGCTGCGCGCCCTGGGCTGGATCGCGGGCGGTCCCGTGGCGCTGATCCAGGCCTTGCTCGACTGCGTCGGCTCCGACGGCCTGGTGGCGATGCCGGCGCACTCCTCCGACCTGACCGATCCCGCGCAGTGGCAGGCGCCGCCGGTGCCGGCCGCCTGGCTCGACACCCTGTACGAGCACATGCCGGCCTACGATCCCGCCATCACGCCCACGCGTGGCATGGGCGCGGTGGCCGAGCTGTTCCGCACCTGGCCCGGCGCCGTGCGCAGCCTGCATCCCACCTGTTCGTTCGCGGCCGTCGGCGCCGGCGCCCAAACGCTGACCGCCGGCCACCAACTGGAGGACCCGCTGGGCGAAACCTCGCCGCTGGCCAAGCTGTTGCGCGCCGACGCCGAGATCCTGTTGCTGGGCGTCGGCTTCGATGTCTGCACCATGCTGCACCTGGCCGAACAACGCGCCTGGCCGGCGCGGCCGCGCCAGCCCGAAGCCTCGCCCATCATCGAGCACGGCCGGCGTGTCTGGAAGCGATATGACCAGCCCGCCTTGCTCGACTCCGATCATTTCCTGCCGGTCGGCCAGTCGTTGATCGACGCCGGACTGGCGCGGCGCTTCCCGCTCGGCGCGGGCCACGGCCTGCGCGTGTCAGCGCGGGTCGCCGTCGAACACGCCGTGCGCTACTGGCAAGGCCAGCCCGCGCCGGGCTGAAGCGGAAAGCCCCTACGAGGCAACCCGCGCGCGGCGCGCGCCGGCGAATGGCGCGCGCATCTGCGCCAGCATCACGCCGGCCAGCGCCATCGCGCCGCCAACGATGTGGAACAGGTGCGGTTTCTCGTCCAGGAACAGCGCCGCGATCGCCACCGTGGCCACCGGCATCAGGTTCAGGAACACGCTGGCGCGGGCCGGCCCCAGGTGGCGCACGCCCTGCATCCACAGGAACGGCGCGAACAGCGACGGGAACAGGCCCGCATACAGCACCAGCGGCAGGTTCTCGGCATTGAGCGGCGAGGCCGGCGCCATCAGGAAGGTGGGCAACTGGAACAGCACGCCGAACGCCACCTGCACGTACAGCGACACCCACGGTCCGGCCGGCAGGCCCCAGCGCCGCAGCAGCACGCCGTACAACGCATAGGCCAGCGCGGCCACGCCCATCAGCACGTCGCCATGGTTCGCGCCCACCGACAGCAGGCGCGCCGGATCGCCTTCGCCGATCAGCAACGCCAGCCCCGCCAGCGACAGCAGGCCGCCCAGCAGCGCCATCAGGGAGGGACGCTCGCGCAACACCGCGGCGCCGACCGCGATCGTCAGCAACGGAATCATCGCGGTGATGATGCCCATGTTGGTGGCGGTGGTGCTGCTGGCCGCCACATAGGCCAGGCCCTGGTACAGCGCCATGCCCAGGCCGCCCAGCACCGCGAACTTGGGCAGGTAAGGCCACAGCGCGCGCCGCTGGCGCCAGGCGGCCGGCAGCGCGAACGGCGTCAGCAGCAGCCCGGCCAGCGCCCAGCGGTAAAAGCCGATGGCGGCCGGCGCGATCACGCCGGCCGCCATCTTGGTCACGATCATGTTGACCGACCAGATCAAAGCCGCCAGCAGCGGGAACAACAAATAGCGAGCCGGGGTGGGCGAAGCATCTGCGCGCGTCATGGAACAACTGCCAAAACAGGATTACGGCTGGCCAGTGTAGGATTTGTCCGACTTGATGTATATAATGAAAAACCGACAAACACCAGTGAACTTCGGACATGGACCTCGCCGTATCGCCGCCCAGCCTTGGCCCGGGCCGGCCCTATCCGCTGGCCTGCCGCATCCTGCACTTCCTGCCGCACTCGCGCGTCCAGCGCCACAGCTCGCCCTGGGGCGAACTGAATTTCGCCCTGTCCGGCATCATGGAAATCGGCATCGAGGACAGCACCTACCTGTCGCCGCCCCAATACGCCATCTGGATACCGCCGCGCGTCTCGCACTGCTGCCAGAACCAGGGGGAAGTGCACTACGCCTGCATCGACATTCCGGCCGCCGCCTGCGCCGACCTGCCCGCCAGGCCTTGCACGCTGGAGATCAGTCCCGTCATGCGCGCCATTCTGGCCGACTTCGAACGGCGCGGCATCGCCTATCCAGATACGCCGGAAGACCGGCGCCTGGCGCAAGTGGTCATCGACCAGATCCGCGTCGCCCCCGCCTACGCCAGCTACCTGCCGTCCGCGACCGAACCCGTGCTGGCCCCCATCCTGACCGCCCTGCAACGCCAGCCTGGCGACAAGCGCGGCGCCGCCTACTGGGCCGCCACCGCCGGCATCACCGAACGCACCCTGCTGCGCCACTGCCAGCAACACCTGGGCATGTCATTCAACGAATGGCGCCAACGCTTGCGCGTGGTCAGTGCGCTGGAAATGCTCGACGCCGGCCAACCGGTACAGGCCGTATCGCGCGAACTCGGCTACAGCACGCCGTCCGCCTTCATCGCCATGTTCCAGCGCCTGACCGGCCAGTCCCCCGACAGCGCCCGCAAGCGCGCCGCCGCGCCCGCCTGAAACGCGCGTAATCCAAGCGCCCGATGCACGCCGCGCGCGATCGCGAGACAATAGCGTCTGCATTTTTTTCGTAACGCCGTCCCCGCGGCATCATCGCGCCAGGAACCCCCATGTCCGCCTCCGCCACGCCCCCGCCTTCCCTGACCCACTTCAGCGCGACCGAACTGGACATGCTCGCCAAGACCGCCGACGCCCTCAGCGCCTACCTGGGCAAGCCCGTCCTGGCCGAAGTCGTGTTGGGTGAAGAAGGCACCGAATGGGTCACCTATGGCGTGCCCATCGACGAGAACGCCGAACCCGACGAAGAACAGACCCACGTCCAGCTCGGCGGCCCCGGCGCCCGCCTGCTCGGCAACCGTGGCGGCCTGCCCCCGACCGGCGACGACACCTACGACTGCCTCTACCTCTGGGCCATCCAGATCTCGCTGAACGAAGGCGAACGCTTCATCAAGCTCGACCACGACGGCGAGGAATCCGCCTGGTCCGACAACCTGGAAGATGTCCTGCCCTTCGCCCTGACCGAGGAACCCCTGCCCGACCCGGATGAGGAAGACGAGGAAGAAGACGACGAGGACGAGGACGAGGACGACGCTCACGCCCCCCCCCACGACCACAACGACCCCGGCCACCGTCACTGAACCAGCAGGCAGGCGGCAAGACACAATAAGCCGCCGCCAACAAGCAAAAGGGCTTCCAGAAAGAAGCCCTTTGCCAAAATCACGCCCCCGCGACACCGCCCCGCCAAAAAACCGGCAAGCGGGCAAACCAGCACCGCCTCGACGCCCCACCACCCAGACGCTGCAACGGGCCGCCCGCGCGGCCCCGTTGCAGCAGCCCCGCAAGACGCTCCCCCCACGACAGTGTCGGCAAAAACGCCAAGCACACCACTCCCCCAAGCGCCCGTCATGAGCCACCGACGCGAGTCTGTCGTGGCGCGGGGCGGGGTGCGCGGGGCGTGTAGATGCGCCCGACGGAATCTGAAGGGAAGGCCGAAGGCCTGGACGAAGATGAGGAAGGGGAAGTCCGGAGCGAAGGCTCCGGACCGCAATCGTAGCCCCGCGCACCCCGCCCCGCGCCGCGACAGGCGCCTCAAGAACCCCTTACAAGGCCAGCAAGCAAAAGATCACCCCGCAATCCGCCCCTCCTCCACCGCATGGCAAGCCACCACCGCCCCCCCCGCCATCCGCCCCACAGGCGCCTCCCCCCTACACCGCTCATTCGCATGCGGACACCGAGGATGAAACGTGCACCCCGACGGCGGATTCAACGGATTCGGCACTTCCCCCGCCACCGCCGTGCGCGGCTTGCCGGCCCCATCGATATCCGGAATCGCCGCCAGCAGCATCCGCGTATACGGATGCCGCGGCCGCGCGAACAGCTCGTCGCGCGGCGCCACCTCCACCATCCGCCCCAGGTACATCACCCCGACCCGATCGGCCACGTGATGCACCACCGCCAGATTGTGCGAGATGAACAGATAGGTCAGCCCCAGCTCGCGCTGCAGGTCCTTCATCAGGTTCAGCACCTGCGCCTGCACCGATACATCCAGCGCCGACGTCGGCTCGTCGCACACCAGGAACTCCGGATTCACCGCCAACGCCCGCGCGATCGAAATGCGCTGGCGCTGCCCGCCCGAGAACTGGTGCGGATAGCGGCTCTGGTCGGCCGGATCCAGCCCCACCTGCCTGAGCAGCTCGCCGACCCGCGCCGTGCGCTCGGCCGGCGTCATTTTCGTATGCGTCAGCATCGGCTCGGCAATGATGCGGCCGACGCGCCAGCGCGGGTTCAGGCTCGCGTACGGATCCTGGAAAATCATCTGCAGCCGCTTGCGCAGCTCGCGCCCGCCCGGCTCCGACATGCGCGACAGCGGCTGGCCGTCGAAACGGATGTCGCCGCGCGTCAGCCCATACAGCCCCACCAGCATGCGCGCCACCGTCGACTTGCCGCAGCCCGACTCGCCCACCAGCGCCAGGGTCTCGCCGCGATTGATCTCGAACGACACGCCGTCCACTGCGCGCAGCATCACCCGCGGCTTGCCCGCCAGCTTGCGCTCCAGCCAGGGCGGCGACACATCGAACCAGCGCGCCGCGTCCTTCACTTGCACCAACGGCGTGCTCATGGCGTCACCTCGACTTCGCTCTCATGCAACCAACAAGCCGCTCGGGACGTGCCCGCCGGCATCAATTCAGGCCGATCCTGGCCGCAGCGCGGCAGGCGCCGCCCGCAACGCGGATTGAAGGCACAGCCCGGCGGAATCGCGTTCAGCCGCGGCATGCTGCCGTCGATCTGCACCAGCCGCTCGGCATGTCCCTGCAACGACGGGATCGATCCCATCAGCCCCATCGTGTACGGATGGCGCGGCTGGTGGATAACGTCGCGCACGGGGCCGATCTCGGCCACGCGTCCCGCGTACATCACCGCCACCCGGTCCGCCGTTTCCGCGATCACGCCCATGTCGTGCGTGATCAGCATCACCGCCGTGCCCTGCTCGCGGCACAGGCGCTTGAGCAGCTCGATGATCTGCGCCTGGATCGACACGTCCAGCGCCGTGGTCGGCTCGTCCGCCACCACCAATTTCGGCTCGGCCGCCAGCGCCAGCGCGATCACCACACGCTGCCGCATGCCGCCCGAGAACTGGTGCGGGTAATGATCGATACGCTCGCGCGCCGCCGGGATGCCGGTGGCCGCCAGCAGCTCGACCGCGCGGTTGCGCGCCTGCGACCAGCTCATGTCCAGATGCGTCACGATGGTCTCGGCCAGTTGCCGGCCCACCGTGTACAGCGGATTCAGGGAGGTCAGCGGGTCCTGGAACACTGCTCCGATCTCGCGGCCGCGCACGCGGCGCATCTGCTCGTCGGGCAGGTTGTCGATACGCCGGCCCGCCAGCAGGATCTCGCCGGCCGCGATGCGGCCAGGCGGTTCCAGCAGACCGATGATCGACGCGCCGGTCAGCGACTTGCCGGCGCCCGATTCCCCCACCACGCCCAGGACTTCGCCTGCCTGGATCGAAAAGGACACGTCGTCCAGGGCCAGCAGCGTGCCGCGACGCGTGGGGAACTCCACGCGCAGGTTGCGGACTTCAAGTAATGCGCTCATAGGTATTTCTCAAATTCGTGTTCCACGTACAGCGCCCCCGAGGCCGATGAAATGCCGACGGGGCCATCGGGATGCCGCGGAGCCGGCTTCGCCGGTCCGCCAGCATGCCCCCTTGAGGGGGAAGCGCGCAGCGCTTCGGGGGTGGGCCATCACCCTAGGCGCGGGTTGAGTGCGTCGCGCAGCCAGTCGCCCAGCAGGTTGACCGACAACACCAGCAGCACCAGCGCCGCGCCCGGGAAGATGGTGATCCACCATTCGCCGGAAAACAGGAAATCGTTGCCGATGCGGATCAGCGTGCCCAGCGACGGCGCCGTCGGCGGCACCCCCACTCCCAGGAACGACAGCGTCGCCTCGGTGATGATGGCCGTCGCCAGGTGCACGGTGGCCAGCACCAGCACCGGCCCCAGCACGTTCGGCAGCACGTGGCGGAACATGATCACGGGCGAGGCCACGCCGATCACGCGCGCCGCCTGCACGTATTCGCGGTTCTTCTCCACCAGGGTCGAGCCGCGCACCGTGCGCGCGTACTGCGGCCAGCCGGCCAGCGCGATGGCGCCGATCAGCACCGGGAACGCGATGATCTCGTGCAGCTCGCGCGGCACCGCCGCGCGCGCCACGCCATCGATCAGCAGCGCGATCAGGATCGCCGGGAACGACAGCTGCACGTCGGCGATGCGCATGATGAAGGCATCGATGCGTCCGCCCGCGTAGCCCGAGATCAGCCCCAGCACGATGCCGATCAGCATCGACAGCAGCACCGAGGCCAGGCCGATCAGCAGCGACACGCGGGTGCCGTACAGGATCGCCGAATACAGGTCGCGGCCCTGGCTGTCGGTACCCAGCAGATAGGTCGACTGGCCGTTGGGCGACCAGGCCGGCGGCAGCAGCGCATCCAGCAGCTCGACCTTGGTCAGGTCGAACGGATTGTGCGGCGCCACCCAGCCGGCGCCGAACGAGCCGATCAGCAGCAGCGCCAGCATGACGGTGGCGACGATGGCCACGGGCGCCCGGCGCCAGGCCCAGGCAATGTCGCTGTCCCACCAGCGTTTCAGAACGGCACGCATCAGTGGCCACCTCCGCCGCGGGTCAGCCCGGAGCGCAGGCGCGGGTCCACGACAAAATACAGAAGATCGACGATCAGGTTGATCACCACGAACACCAGCGCGATCAGGCACAGGTACGCGGCCATCACCGGCACGTCGGCGAATTGCACCGCCTGGATGAACAGCAGCCCCATGCCGGGCCACTGGAACACCGTCTCGGTCACGATGGCAAAAGCGATGATGCCGCCCAGCTGCAGGCCGGTGATGGTGATGACGGGTACCATGGTGTTCTTGAGCGCGTGACCGAAATGGATGGCGCGCCGCTTCAGGCCGCGGGCGCGGGCGAACTTGATGTAGTCCGAACGCAGCACCTCCAGCATTTCGGAGCGCACCAGCCGCAGCACCAGCGTCATCTGGAACAGCGACAGCGTGATCGACGGCAGGATCAGGTGCTTCCAGCCTGTCGCCGTGAACAGGCCCGAGGTCCACCAGCCCAGCGCCACGGTGTCGCCGCGGCCGTAGCTGGGCAGCCAGCCCAGTTGCACCGAGAACACCAGGATCAGCAGGATGCCGATCAGGAAGGTCGGCAACGACACGCCCAGCAGCGAACCGGCCAGCAGCAGCTGCGACAGCAGGCTGTTGCGCTTGAGCGCGGTGTACACGCCCAGCGGCACGCCCACCACCAGCGCCAGCAGGGCCGCCACCAGGGACAGCTCCAGCGTGGCCGGCAGGCGCGACTTGAGCAGGCTCGAGACCGGTTCGCTCTGGCGCAGGGAAATGCCGAAATTGCCCTGCGCGGCGTTGGCCACGAAATGGCCGAACTGGACGATGGCGGGCTCGTTCAGCCCCAGGCGCTCACGCAACTCGATGCGCTCGGCATCGGTGGCGTCCTGCCCCAGCATGATGGTGACAGGGTCGCCGACGTATTGGAAAAGCACGAAGGCCAGTAGCGCGACGGTGAGCATCACCGCTACGGCCTGCAACAGGCGACGCAGTATGAAAGCAAACATAGGCGGGAAAGGCAAAACGGCGAAGCCCCGCGGGGCTTCGCTGTCTGGTTAGCCGGGGCGGGGTCAGTCGACCTTGACCCAGTCGGCAACGAGGCGGTTGTCCGCGCGGTGGATCACCGACACGTTCTTGCGCATGGCCCAGGGAATGACCTGGTCGTGCAGCGGGATGTGGCCGAATTCCTTGGCGTGCACTTCCAGCACCTTGTGGATGTCGGCGTCGCGCTTGGCCGCGTCGGTTTCGGTCTTGATGCGGTCGATGATCGCATCAAGTTCCTTGTTGCTGTAGTTGCCCAGGTTGTACATGCCGTCCGCGCCCTCGCCCTTGGTGCGGATCAGGTTCTGCAGCGTGTACATGGCGTCGAACGTGGGCACGCCCCAGCCGAACAGGTAGGCGCTGGTGTCGGAGCTCTGCACCTTGGGGAAGTAGGTCGAACGCGGCATGGCGTTCATGGTCGCCTTCACGCCCACCTTGGCCCACATGCCGACCACGGCCTGGCAGATGGCTTCGTCGTTGATGTAGCGGTTGTTGGGACAGTCGAGCGTGAAGTTCAGGGTGCCATCGTAGCCGGCTTCCTTGAGCAGGGCGCGGGCCTTTTCGGGATCGTAGGGCACGCGCTTGTGCAGCGACTCGGTCCAGCCGTGGACCTGCGGCGCGATCATGGTGCCGGTGGGCGCCGACAGGCCGCGCATCACGGCGCGCTTGATGGCGTCGACGTCGATCGCGCGGTACAGCGCCTCGCGCACGCGGATGTCCTGGAACGGGTTCTTGCCCTTGATGTTGGAATACTGCAGCTCGGGACGCTTCTGGTCCAGGCCCAGGTAGATGGTGCGGTACTCGTTGCCCTCGACCACCTTGGCCGACTGGCGCAGGCGGTCCAGATCCTGCGCGGCCGGGTCGAGCACGAAGTCGATCTCGCCGGACAGCAGCGCCGCGGTGCGCGTGGCGTTCTGCTTGATCGGCGTGAACACCACTTCGGTCACGTTGCCGACCTTGCCGGCCTTGTTCCACCAGTCCTTGTTTTCTTCGAACACGGTGCGCACGTCGACTTCGCGCGACTTCAGCTTGTACGGGCCGGTGCCGTTGGTGTTGCGCGCGCCGTAGGTCTCTTCCTTGTTGACGAAGTCCTGCGGCTTGGCGATGTTGTTCTTCTCCGACCAGGCCTTGTTCATGATGAACACGTTGGGCAGCTGGCGCAGCAGCACCGGGTTGGGCGCCGTGGTCTCGATCTCGACCGTCAGGTCGTCGATCTTGCGCGCTTCCTTGATGCCGGTGGTGTAGGCCTTGTAGTTCGAGGTGGGCGCCATGGCGCGATGCACCGAGAACACCACGTCGTCGGCCGTGAAGGCGGCGCCGTCGTGGAACTTGACGCCGGGACGCAGCTTGAAGCGGTACAGCGTGGGCGAAACCTGCTGCCATTCGGTTGCCAGGCGCGGCACCACCTTGAAGTCCTTGTCGTAGTCCACCAGCGGTTCATAGACATAGCTGTTGGCGGCGATCGTCATGCCTTCGTTCTGCGAGTGCGGATCGAAGGTGAGGATGTCGCCCTGGGCGGCCCAACGGAAGGTCTTGGCCTGCCCGATCGAGGGCACGGCCACGGCGGCGGCGATCGCGATGGCAATCAAAGTGCGGCGCATGGTTCAACTCCTGACTGTAGTCTGAATACCGGCGCGATATTGCCTAGCGCCAAGACCCGCGTCAATTAAGGGTTTATGCGTACCGGAGGGGGTTTTCCCAGGGAGAACCTATTTAGGGACGTATAAAAATATGACAAAAAAATCGCTGTTCTCTTGATGTAAACGGTGTTCACCCGACCGCAACGCGCCTCATCAAGGGCTCGGCCCCTGGCGGCCCGGTGCCGCCCTACTCGTCGGCCTCCAGCGGCAGGTCGAGCGGCACATGCTCGGTCATCAGCACCCGCAGCATGTCAATCAGCAGGGTGGCCTTTTCTTCGCCGAAAGGGGCCAGCACCGCCTTCTGGTGCTGCTTCGCCTGCTCGCACAGCGCGGCAATGAGGTTGCGGCCCTTGGTGGTGATGCAGACCCGGGTCTGGCGCCGGTCGGCGCGCACCCCGTTGCGCGCCACCAGCCCTTCGGCCTCCATGCGCTGCACCACCTTGCTCAGCGTCGGCTGCTTGGTGATGGCCAGCACCGCCAGGTCGCCGATGGTCTCGCCGGCGCTGCCTTCCAGGCTGGCCAGCACCCGCCATTCGGTGACCGACAGGCCGGCCGCCTTCACCTGCTGGTGGAACTCCGCCGAAATGCGCTGGCTGGCCTGCGCCAGCAGGTAGGCCAGGTAGTCGTCGACGAACCGCGCGCCGCCGGCCAGGGTATCGCCGTGCTTGTCCGACCGCATGTTGTTCTGCTCCCACGCATCAATATTGAATAGGCGACCCGAGGCCGGCAGGCGCATTGCACCACGTTGGCGCCGGCCTGCGCCATGACGCGGCGCAATGCTGTTGCGCAGCACAGGGTATACCCCGAATCGCAACCCGTTTTTGCACCATCAAAGCGCCTTTTCCCGGTCCTTAGGATAGAGAACAACCAGTATATACATCCTTGTTTTAGCGTGATATTTTTTTGATTCCATGAAATTTCATCTTTTTTGTTGACAGCTAAAACGTTGACTCCTAAAGTATTTTTCAGAGCGAAATTTCGTGACATGAGCGTGCTGCGCAGCAGCATGGCTTCGGGACCCGGATGCCGGTCCGCGTGGAGGAGTTCGAGATGGCTGAAAGGTCTTTCAAGAAAGAAGTCCAGCAGTTGCGCATCGGCGCGGGCGAAGAGTTCCGCGGCGAGGGCATCCTCGCGGTCACCAAGGCGCTGCTGCAATCCGGGGTGGGCTACGTCGCGGGCTACCAGGGCTCGCCCATCTCGCACCTGATGGACGTGCTGGCCGACGCCAACGACATCCTGCAGGAACTCGGCGTGCATTTCGAGGCCAGCGCCTCCGAGGCCACCGCCGCCGCCACGCTGGCCGCCTCGGTCATGTACCCGATCCGCGGCGCAGTCACCTGGAAATCCACCGTCGGCACCAACGTCGCCTCCGACGCGCTGGCCAACCTGGCATCGGGCGGCGTCACTGGCGGCGCGCTGGTCATCGTCGGCGAGGACTACGGCGAAGGCTCGTCCATCATGCAGGAACGCTCGCACGCGTTCGCCATGAAGTCGCAGATCTGGCTACTCGATCCGCGTCCCAACCTGGAAAGCATGGTCAAAGCGGTGGAAGACGGCTTCGCGCTGTCGGAAGCCAGCAAAACGCCAGTGATGCTGCAACTGCGCATCCGCGGCTGCCACGTGCACGGCCGCTTCATCGCCAAGGACAACCAGCGGCCGGCGTTCTCGCTGGCCCAGGCGCTGGAAAGCCCGGCGCGCGACACCAGCCGCATCGTGCTGCCGCCGGCCTCGTTCCTGCACGAGCAGGAAAAGATCAAGGAACGCTGGCCCGCCGCCATCCGCTATATCAAGGAACACAAGCTCAACGAGCACTTCGACGGCGACCAGGACGACATCGGCCTGATCCTGCAGGGCGGCCTGTACAACGGCGTGATCCGCGCCCTGCAACTGCTGGGCCTGGCGGATCACTTCGGCAACAGCCGCATTCCGCTGTATGTGATGAACGTGGCCTACCCTGTCATCGAAGACGAGGTCATCGACTTTTGCCGCGGCAAGCGCGCCGTGCTGCTGCTCGAGGAAGGCCAGCCCGATTACCTGGAACAGGCCCTGCACGCGGTGCTGCGCAAGGCCGGCGTCGATACGAAGCTGTCCGGCAAGGACGTGCTGCCGATGGCCGGCGAATACACCACCCAGGTGATGCGCGACGGCCTGCGCGAATTCCTCAAGCGCGAGCGCCCCGAATCGCTGCAGACCCATCCCGCCGTGGCCGCCGACAGCGCCGCGGCGGAAACGACGTTGCAGGTCACCGAGATCACGCGGCCCAAGCCCGCGCCGCGGCCGGCCGAACAGCCCATCACCTTCCACAAGCACGTCGCCGAACTCGCCGCGGTGGTGCCGCCGCGCCCGGCCGGCTTCTGTACCGGCTGTCCGGAACGGCCGATCTTCTCGGCCCTGACGCTGGCGCAGGAAACGCTGGGCCAGCACCACATTTCCTGCGACATCGGCTGCCACCTGTTCTCGATTTTGCCGCCGTTCAACCTGGGCGCGACCACCATGGGCTACGGCCTGGGCGCATCGAGCGCCGCGGCCTTCAACGTGCCGGCGGCCAAGCGGCCCATCTCGATCATGGGCGACGGCGGCTTCTGGCACAACGGCCTGGCCTCGGGCATCGGCAACGCGGTGTTCAACAAGTACGACGGCGTCATCGTCATCGTCGACAACTTCTACGCCTCGGCCACCGGCGGCCAGGACATCCTGTCCTCGCGCGCCGAGAATCCCGACCGCTCCACCAACAATCCCATCGACCAGGCCGTGCGCGGCGTGGGCGTGAAGTGGGTGCGCACGCTGGACCGCACCTATGACGTGGCCAAGGTGCGCGCCACCATCGAGGAAGCGCTGACCACCGACATCAAGGGCCCCAAGGTCATCATCGCCCAGTCGGAATGCATGCTGAACAAGCAGCGCCGCATCAAGCCGCTGTTCAACCAGGCGGTCAAGGCCGGCAAGCGCGTGGTCAAGGAACGCTTCGGCGTCGACCCCGACGTCTGTACCGGCGACCATGCCTGTATCCGGCTGTCCGGCTGCCCGTCGCTGACGGTCAAAGACAGCGGCGATCCGCTCAAGGAAGATCCGGTGGCCCACGTGGAGAGCAGCTGCGTCGGCTGCGGCAACTGCGGCGAAGTGGCGCACGCCGCCGTGCTGTGCCCGTCGTTCTACCGCGCCGACATCGTCCACAACCCCAGCGGCCGCGACCGTTTCCTGGCGCGCCTGCGCCAGGGCGTGATCGGCTACCTGCAGCGCCGCCGCGAAGCGCGCCTGGCCAAATTCGCCCTGTGAGGACCCGCCCCATGAACCCGGTGGCATTGCAGCAAGGCACTCCCATCAAGATCGCCATCCTGGCCATGGGCGGCCAGGGCGGCGGCGTGCTGGCCGACTGGATCGTCGACATGGCCGAGCACGCCGGCTGGTGGGCCCAGACCACCTCGGTGCCAGGCGTGGCGCAGCGCACCGGCGCCACCATCTATTACCTGGAACTGCTGCCCGAATCCGACGTAACCCGCGCCGGCCGCCCGCCGGCGCTGGCGCTGATGCCCACCCCGGGCGACGTCGACCTGGTGGTGGCGGCCGAGCTGATGGAAGGCGGCCGCGCCATCCAGCGCGGGCTGGTGACGCCCGACCGCAGCGTGCTGATCGCCTCATCGCACCGCAGCTACGCGGTCAGCGAAAAATCGGCCCCCGGCAACGGCATCGCCGATCCCAACAAGGTGCTGGAAGCCGGCCGCGCGGCGGCCCGCCGCTTCCTCTGCTTCGACCTGCAGGACCTGGCCGACCGCGCCGGCAGCGTCATCAGCGCCAGCCTGTTCGGCGCCGTGGCCGGCAGCGGCGCGCTGCCGTTCTCGCGCGACGACTTCGAGGCCACCGTGCGCCGCGCTGGCGTCGGCGTGGACGCCAGCCTGCGCGCCTTCGCGCTCGGCTTCGAGGCCGCCGACCAGGCGCCCGCGCAGCCGGCCGCGATCGATCTGGCGCGCCCGGTCCCTGTCGTGCCCGAGCGCGCCGCCAGCCCGAGAGCGCAAGCCTTGCTCGACCGCATCACCCGCGACTTTCCCGCCTGTGCGCAGCCGATGCTGACGGCCGGCGCGCGCCGCCAGATCGAATTCCAGGACCTGGCATACGCCGAGGACTACCTGGCCCGCATGGCCGCGATCCGCGAACTGGACGCGCGCCACGGTGGCGAATCGAAACAGTGGGCGCTGACGTGTGCCGCCGCGCGCTACCTGGCCACCGCCATGGCCTATGACGACGTGATCCGCGTGGCCGACCTGAAGACGCGCGGCAGCCGCTTCGAGCGGGTGCGCGCCGAAGTCGGCGCCAAACCGGATCAGCTGGTCTACACCACCGAATTCATGCACCCGCGGCTGGAAGAGATCTGCGGCACGTTGCCGGCCGGGCTGGGCCGCTGGCTGGAACGGTCGAAAGCCTTCGGCGGCTTCGTCGAACGCCGCCTGGGCAAGGGCCGTCGCATGCAGAGCGGCACGCTGGGCGGCTTCCTGATGCTGTACACGCTGGCCGGCATGCGCCGCTTTCGGCGCCGCACGCTGCGCCACCAGATCGAATCCGAAGGCCTGACGCAATGGCTCGACCTGATCGCCGACCTGGCGCCACGCGACTACGACCTGGCGGTCGAGACCGTCAACTGCCGCCGCCTGGTCAAGGGCTACAGCGACACCCACGCGCGCGGCGGCGGCAAGTACCGCCAGCTGATCGCGGCCGCCGCCAAGCTGGCAGGCCGGCCCGACGCGGCGGCCTCGCTGCGCGCCCTGCGCCAGGCCGCGCTGGCCGACGAGAAATGCGGCCCCATGGAACGCCAACTGGCCGAGAAACTGGCCGCCTGACATCGAGATAGAGACGAACGCCGTGCAAACCCTGAAACTCATCGTCCGTGAAGTCCGGCAGGAATCGCCGCTGATCCGCTCGCTGCGCCTGGCGCGCGAAGACGGCGGCGCCCTGCCCGCCTTCGGCCCCGGCGCCCACCTGAAGGTCAGCGTGCCGGGCCTGCGCGAACCACGCTGCTACTCGCTGGTGCAACTGGCGCCGGAAGCCGGCCGCTTCGCCGAACCCGTCGAATACCGCCTGGGCGTGCGGCTGGAAGAAGCCAGCGCGGGCGGATCGCGCCACATGCACGGGCTGGCGGTGGGCGACACGCTCAGCGTCGAAGGGCCGAAAAACGACTTCCCGCTGCACGAGGGCCCGGCCGGCGACGAGCCGGTGGTGCTGATCGCCGGCGGCATCGGCATCACGCCGGTGGCGTCGATGGCGGCGGCGCTCAAGTCCGCCAACCGCGCCTTTGAACTGCACTACAGCGGCCGCAGCCGCGACCAACTGGCCTTCCTTCCGGAACTGCAGGCGCTGGCCGGCGACGCGCTGGTGCTGCACGCCGACGATGATGCCTCCTGCCGCTTCGACCTGAAGGCGCTGCTGGACGCCGCCAGTCCGCGCCAGCATCTGTACGTCTGCGGTCCCAAGGGCCTGATAGACGCCGTGATCCAGGAAGCGCGCGCGCGCCACTGGCCCGACGCCCACATCCATTTCGAGCTGTTCACCAGCGCCGCGCCGCAGGCCGGCGACCAGCCCTTCGAGGTCGAGCTGCGCCAGTCCGGCCGGGTGCTGACCATTCCCGCCGACAAGACCATCGTCGAGGTGATGGAAGAAGAAGGCTGCGACCCGATGTATGACTGCAAGCGCGGCGAATGCGGCGTTTGCCAGGCCACCGTGCTGGAAGGCGAGCCGGACCACCGCGATTACTACCTGTCGGACACCGAGAAAGCCAGCGGCAAGATCATCCAGATCTGTATCTCGCGCGCCAAGTCGGCGCGCCTGGTGCTGGACCTGTAGGCCGGGTGCGAGAAGAGGAGACCACGATGGCCAAATACCGCTACAACCCCGATGCCATCCGCGCCTTGCTGCGCGAGACCGAGGTGCACAAGGACCTGTTCATCGACGATGAACTGTTCGACCTGGAGATGGAACGGCTGTACGCCAACACCTGGGTCTACGTCGGCCACGACAGCCAGGTGCCCAACCCCGGCGACTACATCACCACCACCGTCGGCAATCAGCCGGTGGTGATGGTGCGCCACAGCGACCGCTCGGTGCGCGTGCTGCACAACCGCTGTCCGCACAAGGGCACCATGGTGGCGGGCGACGCCTGCGGCAACACCGGCAAGTTCTTCCGCTGTCCCTATCACGCCTGGACCTTCAAGACCGACGGCAGCCTGCTGTCGATCCCGCTGAAAAAGGGCTATGAGAACACCGGCCTGGAGCAGTGCGAGGCCAGCCAGGGCATGGCGGCGGTGAAAGACGTGCGCAACCACCGCGGCTTCGTGTTCTGCCGCCTGAACCCGAACGGTCAGTCGTTCGAGGACTTCTTCGGCGACGCGCTGTCAACGCTGGACAACATGGTCGACCGCTCGCCCGAGGGCCGGCTGGAAGTGGCCGGCGGCGTGCTGCGCTACATGCACCGCTGCAACTGGAAGATGCTGGTCGACAACCAGACCGACACCTGCCATCCGATGGTGGCGCACGAGTCGTCGGCCGGCACCGCGGTCAAGGTCTGGGAACAGGCCCCGGCCGGCACGCCCAAGCCGATGGCGGTGGAACTGTTCGCGCCGTTCATCTCGCCGTATGAGTTCTTCGAGAACATGGGCATCCGCGTCTGGGAAAACGGCCACGGTCATACCGGCGTGTCCGACTCGATCCATGCCGCGTATTCCGGCATTCCCGGCTACTGGGAGTCCATGGTCGCGGCCTACGGCGAGGAACGCGCCCGCCAGATCCTGGGCGACGTGCGCCACAACACCGTGTACTTCCCCAACATCATGGTCAAGGGCCCGATCCAGACCCTGCGCGTGTTCAAGCCGATCGCCGCCGACCGCACCCTGGTGGAGTCGTGGACCTTCCGCCTGGTCGGCGCGCCCGACCTGCTGCTGGAACGCACCCTCATGTACAACCGCCTGATCAACGCGCCCACCTCGGTGGTCGGCCACGACGACCTGGAGATGTACGAGCGCGCGCAGGACGGCCTGCAATCGCGCGCCCGCGACTGGGTCAACGTCGGCCGCCTGTACGACCCCGCCGAGCTTGGCCAGAAGAACGTCACCACCAACGGCACCAACGAATGGCAGATGCGCAACCAGTACCGCGCATGGGGCCGCTACATGACGGAGCAGGCATGAGCTTGAGCGACCGCGACCTGATCGATTTCGTCTACGCCGAGGCGCGCCTGCTCGACGAGCTGCGCTTCGAGGACTGGCTGGATCTGTACACCGAGGACGGCCACTACTGGATGCCGCTGGCCCACGGCCAGACCGACGCTCGCCTGCACGCCTCGCTGATGTACGAGGACAAGCTGCTGCTGCGCGTGCGGGTCGAGCGCCTGGCCGGCCAGCGCACCTTCTCGCAGCAACCCAAGAGCCGTTGCCATCACCTGCTACAGGCGCCCACGGTCGAACGCGACCATCCCGATTCGGCGCCGGACCAGGGCCGCCACGTGGTGCGCACCGCCTTCCATTACGTCGAGACGCGGCAGGACGCGCAGACGCTGTACGCCGGCTGGGCCACGCATCACCTGGTCGAGCAGGACGGCGCGCTGCGTATCCGCCTCAAGCGCGTCGACCTGGTGAACTGCGACGCCGCGTTCGGCAACATCCAATTGTTCATGTAGGAGCGGCTTGTGAGCACCACCGTCCACCAGGCTTTCCTGGACACCGCGGCCCGCCACGGCGCCCGGCCCTTCCTGTGCATCCTGCCGGAAACCGCCGGCATCTACGGCATCGGCGCCGGCGAACTGGGCTATGCGCAGGCTGCCGCCGCCATCGAGACGCTGCGCGCGGCCTATGCCCGCGCCGGCTACGGCCACGGCCACCGCGCCGGCCTGCTGCTGGAAAACCGTCCCGCCTTCTTCCTGCACTGGTTCGCGCTGAACGCGCTGGGCGTGTCGGTGGTGCCGATCAATCCCGACCTGCGCGCGGCCGAACTGGAGTACCTGACCGGCCATTCCGAAATCGCGCTGGCGGTGGCCCTGCCCGAGCGCCACGCCGACCTGCTGGCCGCCGCCGAGCGCGCCGGCCGGCCGCTGCGCGTGATGGGGCCGGACGACGCCCCGCCCGCCGCGCCCTTCCCCGCGCCGCTGGCGGGCGAGCCGGATGAACTGACCGAGTGCGCGCTGCTGTACACGTCCGGCACCACCGGCCGCCCCAAGGGCTGCATCCTGCCGAACCGCTATTTCCTGCACGCGGGCGGCTGGTACGCGCGCATCGGGGGCCTGGCCGCGCTGCGCCCCGGCGAGGAGCGCATGCTGACGCCGCTGCCGCTGGTGCACATGAACGCCATGGCCTATTCCGCCATGGCCATGGTGCTGACCGGCGGCTGCCTGATCCCGCTGGACCGCTTCCACCCCAAGACCTGGTGGGACAGCGTGCGCGAATCCGGCGCCACCGTGCTGCACTACCTGGGCGTGATGCCGGCGATCCTGATGAAGGCCGAACCGTCGGCGCGGGACAGGCAGCCAGCCATCCGATTCGGTTTCGGCGCGGGCGTCGACCGCAAGCTGCACCAGCCCTTTGAGGAACGCTTCGGTTTTCCGCTGCTGGAAGCCTGGGCCATGACCGAAACCGGCGCCGGGGCCGTCATCATCGCCAACCAGGAGCCGCGCCACATCGGCAGCAGTTGCTTCGGCCGCGAAGAGGACGACATAGAGGTGCGCATCGTCGCCGACCACGGCGGCGAGGCCGCGGCCGGCGAGCCGGGCGAGCTGCTGGTGCGCCATGCTGGCGAGGACCCGCGCTACGGCTTCTTCGCCGGGTACCTGAAGGACGCCGAGGCCACTTCGCAGGCCTGGGAGGACGGCTGGTTCCACACCGGCGACATCGTGCGCCGCGAGGCCGACGGCGCGCTGCGCTTCGTCGACCGCAAGAAGAACGTGATCCGCCGCAGCGGCGAGAATATCTCCGCCGTGGAAGTCGAAAGCGTGCTGCTGCAGCATCCGCTGGTCAAGGCCGTGGCGGTGGCCGCCGTGCCCGACCCGGTGCGCGGCGACGAGGTGCTGGCCTGCGTGGTGGCGGAAACCGCGCCCGCCGACGCCGCCGCCCGCGCCGACGCGGCCCGCGACATCGTGCAGTGGAGCCTGCAACAGCTGGCCTATTACAAGGCGCCCGGCTACGTCGCCTTCGTCGACAGCCTGCCGCTCACCACCACCAACAAGATCCAGCGCGGCGAAATGAAGGCGCTGGCGCCGAACCTGCCGGGCACCACGAACTGCGTCGACACCACCGCGCTGAAGAAGCGCCAGGAGCCCGCCCGATGAGCACGCCGCGCGCCCGCTACGACGGCGTGGTGGCGGCCCTGCCCGTCAGCATTCCGTACGAGCGCTATTCCACCCATGCCGCGCATTGGTGGCTGGGCCGCGCGCTGGGCGCGCTGATCCGCCAGGCCGGCATCGCCAAGACCGACGTTGACGGCCTGTGCGTGTCCAGCTTCACGCTGGCGCCGGACACCGCCGTGGGCCTGACGCAGCACCTGGGCATGAGCCCGCGCTGGCTCGACCACATCCCCATGGGCGGCGCCAGCGGCGTCGCCGCGCTGCGCCGCGCCGCGCGCGCGGTGCAGGCGGGCGACGCCGGCATCGTCGCCTGCATCGCGGGCGACACCAACCAGGTCGACTCGTTCCGCAACACCGTCAGCCAGTTCTCGCGCTTCGCCCAGGACGCGGTCTACCCCTATGGCGCGGGCGGCCCCAACGCCAGCTTCGCGCTGCTGACCGCGCACTACATGCGCGGCACCGGCGCCACCCGCGAGGACTTCGGCAAGGTTTGCGTGGCGCAGCGCGACAACGCGCTGCGCTATCCGCACGCGCTGATGAAGAAGCCGCTGACGCTCAAGCAATACCTGGACGCGCGCGTCATCACCGACCCGATCCACCTGTTCGACTGCGTCATGCCCTGCGCTGGCGCCGACGGCTTCCTGGTGATGAGCGAAGACCGGGCGCGGGCGCTGAACCTGCCCTACGCCCGCATCCTGTCCACCATCGAGCGCCACAACGCCTGGATCGAGGACCCGATCCAGACCCGCGGCGGCTGGACCTTGGACATCGACGAACTCTATGGCATGGCGGACGCGGCGCCGGCCGACATGGATTTCCTGCAGGCCTACGACGACTACCCCGTCATCAACCTGATGCAGATGGAGGACCTGGGCTTCTGCGCCAAGGGCGAGGCGCCGCAATTCGTGCGCGCCAACACCTTCACCATCGACGGCAGCTTCCCCTTCAACACCAACGGCGGCCAGTTGTCGGTGGGCCAGGCCGGCGCCGCCGGCGGCTACCTCGGCATGGTCGAGGCGCTGCGCCAGCTGACCGGCACCGCCGGCGGCACGCAGGTGGCCGACGCGCGCCTGGGCCTGGTCAGCGGCTTCGGCATGATCAACTACGACCGCGGGCTGTGCACCGCCGCGGCCATCCTGGCCAGGAGCGACGCATGACCGAGCCGCTAGCCAAGCCGCCGCGCAAGAATCCCGTGACGCGCACGCGCCAGCCGACCCTGCCGCCGGGCGCCCGCAGCCGCGCCGCCCTGGGCCTGACGGCCGCGGCCGCCGAAGGTCGCTTCGAGCTGCAGACGTGCGCCGATTGCGGCGCGGTGCAGTACCCGCCGCGCGAAGTCTGCGGCCATTGCCTGTCGGAACGCCTGCCGTGGCGGCCGGTGGATCCCAACGGCGTGCTGCTGGTCAGCACCACGCTGCATCACAGCAACGACCTCTATTTCCGTGAACGCCTGCCGTGGCGGGTGGGCACCGTGCGCATGGACGCCGGCCCGTCGGTGGTGGCGCACGTGCACCAGGATTGCGCCGACGGCGCCCGCGTGCGGCTGGCGCTCAAGCTCGACCGCGGCGGCCAGGCCGTGATGATCGCCCTGCCCGAAAGGAATACGCCCAATATGGAAGACGACAAGACCCTGCGCGAGACCTCGTGCGATCCGAAATTCCGCCGGGCGCTGGTCACCGACGGCAAGTCGGCGGTGGGCCAGGCGGTGGCGCGCGCCCTGCTCGACGCCGGCTGCCCGACCGTGTTCCTGGGCGATCCGCAGGCCTGGCGCCGCGACGCCGGCTTCGACGCGCTGGCGGCCGATCCGCGGGTGCAGGCACTGGCGCTGGACGTGACCGACAGCGACTCGGTCGAACGCGCCGCCGCATCGATCGGCGGCAAGGTCGAGATCCTGGTCAACACCGCCGACCTGGAACGCGAAGGCGGCCTGCTCGGTCGCAAGGACGTCAACACCGCGCGCGACGCCCTGGACGTCAACGTGCTGGGCCTGATGCGGCTGGCGCAGGGTTTCGGACCTGCGCTGTGCGGCCGCGCCGCCGACGGCGTCAACAACGCCACAGCCTGGGTCAACGTGCTGTCGATCTACGCCCACCTCAACCTGCCGGCGCGCGGCATGTGGTCGGCCTCCAAGGCTGCCGCGCTGTCGCTGGCGCAGTGCCTGCGCGCCGAAATGCGGCCGGCCGGCGTGCGCGTGGTGAACGTGTTTCCCGGCCCGGTCGACCACGAATGGGAGCAGCGCACGCCGCCCCCGCGCGTGGCGCCCACGGCCATCGCGAGCGCCATCGTGCGTGCGCTGAGGGATGGCGTCGAGGACGTGTACGTCGGCGACGTGGCACAGGAATTCCGCGCGCGGCTGGCGGAGAACCCCAAGGGACTGGAACGGGAACTGGGCGCCTGACGCCCCGACACGAAAACCAAAGGAGCAACAGATGAGCCAACCCATACTTGCCCAATTCATGACCGAACTGGTGTCGGGCCGCATCCGCCTGGTGGACCTGACCGAGACGCTGACGCCCGAATTCCCCACCATCGTGCTGCCGCCGGAATTCGGCCAGGCCTGGCCGTTCCGCATCGAGGAAATCTCGCGCTATGACGAGCGCGGCCCGGCCTGGTACTGGAACAATTTCTCGTGCTCCGAGCACACCGGCACCCACTTCGACGCGCCGGTGCACTGGGTCACCGGCAAGGACCAGCCCGACAACACCGTCGACACCATCCCGGTGGAGGCCTTCATCGCCGGCGCCTGCGTCATCGACTGTTCGGCCGAAGCGCGCGACAACCCGGACTTCCTGCTGACCATCGACTTCGTCAAGAAGTGGGAGGAACAGCATGGCCGCATCCCGGCCCGTTCCTGGGTGCTGATGCGCACCGACTGGTCCAAGCGCGCCAAGCCGGCCGAATACCTGAACATGCGGGAAGACGGCGCCCACTCGCCCGGCCCCGACGCCGAGGTGGTGCCGTGGCTGATCAAGGAACGCGACGTGCACGGCTTCGGCACCGAGTCGGTAGGCACCGACGCCGGCCAGGCCCATCACCTGAATCCGCCCTACCCCTGCCATTACTTCATGCACGGCAACAACCGCTATGGCCTGCAGTGCCTGACCAACCTGGACCAGTTGCCGCCCACCGGCGCGGTGATCTTCTCGGCGCCGCTCAAGATCCGCAGCGGCTCGGGCAGCCCGCTGCGGGTGCTGGCGCTGGCGCCGCGCGCCTGAGCGGCCGCCAAGAACAACAGAACACAGGGGGATTCACCATGACGCAAACCAACGTCGCCATCGTCACCGGCGGCAGCGCCGGCATCGGCGCCGAAATCTGTCGCAGCATGCTCGACGCGGGCTACGAGGTGATCTCGATGGCGCGCCGCGCCGCCGACTTCAGCCACCCGCGCCTGCACAACGTGCAGGTCGACCTGCTGGACGCCGACGCCACCGCCCAGGCGGGCGCCGAGATCGCGGCTAGCTTTCCGGTCAGCCACGTCATCCACAACGCCGGCGTCATCTGGCCCAACCTGCTGCCGCAGGTGACCCAGGAGGAACTGCACGGCCTGACCCAGATCCACCTGGGCGCGGCCATCAGCCTGGTGCAGGCGGCCTTGCCCGGCATGCAGGAACGCCATTTCGGCCGCATCGTCATGATGTCCTCGCGCGGCGCGCTGGGCCTGCCCACCCGCACCGCCTATTCGGCCACCAAGGCCGGCATGGTCGGCATGGCGCGCACCTGGTCGCTGGAACTGGCCCCCTTTGGCATCACCGTCAACGTGGTGGCGCCCGGCCCGATCCAGACCGACATGTTCTACGAAGTGATCGAACCCGGCAGCGAACGCGAAAAGCAGCTTGCCAACGGCATCCCGGTCAAGCGCCTGGGACGCTCGGACGACGTGGCGCGGGCGGTGATGTTCTTCGCCGACCCCGCCAACAGCTTCGTCACCGGCCAGACGCTGTTCGTCTGCGGCGGCGCCAGCGTCAGTTCCATCACCATCTGACCGGCGTCCCACGCATCCGCTTCGGGTTTTGACGGATAGGTAAGCACGCAGACCGCGTCTACAGTGCAGTGCCAGAAAGTTGAAACCAAAAGCAATTTCCGCGGTATCCGTTTTCTCCGTTTTCCAGCCGCACCCACTCTGCCCCCTATCCGGAGGTTTTGCCATGCTGTCGAAGAAACTCCCCCTGGCCGCCGCCGTGCTGGCCACGCTGGTCTCCCTGCCCGTCCTGGCCCAGGTCAAGGTCGGCGTGGTCACCTCATCCACCGGCCCCACCGCGCTGGTCGGCATCCCGCAAAAGAACACCGTGCCGCTGCTGCCCAAGAAGATCGGCGACCTGACCGTGGAATACATCTCGCTGGACGACGCCAGCGATTCCACCAACTCGGTCACGGCCTTCAAGAAGCTCATCACCGAACAGAACGTGGACGCCCTGATCGGGCCGTCGGGCTCGCCCAACGCCATGGGCGTGATCCAGTTCGCCGCCGAGGCCGGCGTGCCGATGCTGGCGCCGGTGGGCACCGCCGCCGTGGTGCTGCCGATGAACGAGCAGAAGAAGTGGGTCTTCAAGACCACCCAGAACGATGACATCATCGCCCGCGCGCTGGTCGACCACATGGCCAAGAGCGGCATCAAGACGGTCGGCTTCATCGGCCTGAACGATCCGTATGGCGAGAACTGGTACAAGGTGTTCTCCGGCCTGGCGGCCGAAAAGGGCATCAAGATCACCGCCAACGAACGCTACCTGCGCTTTGACAGCTCGGTCACCGGCCAGGCGCTGAAGATCCTGGCGGCCAAGCCCGACGCCGTGCTGGTGGCCGCCCCCGGCGCCGCCAGCGTGCTGCCGCAGGCGACGCTGTTCGACCAGGGCTACAAGGGCAAGTTCTACCAGACCCACGGCGCCGCGCTGCCCGACTTCCTCAAGCTCGGCGGCAAGAAGGTCGAAGGCACCGTGCTGGCCGCCAGCCTGATGCTGGTGCTGCCGGAAATGCCCGACAGCAACCCGTCCAAGAAGGTCGCCAGCGACTACATCGCCGCCTACGAAAAGCTCAACGGCTCCAAGCCCGCCACCTTCGGCGCCAACGTCTACGACGCCGGCCTGCTGCTGGAGAAGGCCATTCCGCTGGCCGAAAAGGCCGGCAAGCCGGGCACCAAGGAGTTCCGCAGCGCGCTGCGCGACGCGCTGGAACAGACCCGCGAGCTGGTCGGCACCCAGGGCGTCTACAACATGAGCGCCGCCGACCACAGCGGCTTCGACGACCGCGGCCGCGAACTCATCACCGTCAAAGACGGAAACTGGACGCTAGTGAAGTAAAGCCTCCTCTTGAACGCAGCCCCATCGAGATGCCGCGGCGCCGGCTTTGCCGGTCCGCAGGCATGCCCCCTGGGGGGAGGCGCGCAGCGCTTCGGGGGGTGATATTTGTCCGTTATCCGGAAGTACCGATGAATGCTCAGATCGCCCTGATACTCGGGCAGGATGGCATCACCAACGGCGCCATTTACGCGCTGCTGGCCTTGTCCATCCTGCTGGTCTTTACCGTTACCCGCGTGCTGTTCATCCCCCAGGGCGAGTTCGTCGCCTTCGGCGCGCTCACCATGGCCGCGCTGCAGGCCGGCAAGCCGGTGCTGCTGGTGTGGCTGCTGCTGGCGTTCGCGCTGGCCGAGGCCGTGGCCGACCTGATGGCGCGCGCCAGGCGGCCGGGACGCCGCGCGCCGCTGTGGCGCATCATCGCCAAGGTGGCGTATCCGCTGCTGCTGGCCGCGCTGTTCTACCGCCTGCCGCTGGCGCAGCTGCCGATGGCCGTGCAGGCGCTGCTGACGCTGCTGCTGGTGGTGCCGATGGGCCCGCAGCTGTACCGCCTGTTCTACCAGCCGATCGCCTCGGCCTCGACGCTGGTGCTGCTGATCGTGTCGATCGCCGTACACCTGGCGCTGGTCGGCCTGGGCCTGCTGGCCTTCGGCGCCGAGGGCGCGCGCACCGCGCCGTTCAGCGACGCCAGCCTGGCGCTGGGCCCGGTCAACGTCAACAGCCAGGCGCTGTGGGTGGTGGCCGTGTCGGCGCTGCTGATCGTGGTGCTGTACCAGTTCTTCGAGCGCTCGATGTACGGCAAGGCCTTGCGCGCGGCCGCCTTCAACCGGCTCGGCGCGCGCCTGATGGGCATTTCGCCGGTGTTCGCCGGCAAGGCCACGTTTTTCCTGGCGGCGCTGATCGGCACCGTCTCGGGCATCCTGATCGCGCCCATCACCACCATGTATTTCGATTCCGGCTTCATGGTCAGCCTGAAGGGCTTCGTCGGCGCCATCATCGGCGGCCTGGTGAGCTACCCGCTGGCCGCCGCCGGCGCCGTGCTGGTCGGCCTGATCGAGGCCTTCTCCTCGTTCTGGGCCAGCGCCTACAAGGAGATCATCGTCTTCACGCTGATCATCCCCGTGCTGCTCTGGCGCTCCCTGAAAAGCCACCACGTCGAGGAAGAAGAAGAATGACCCCGCGCCACCTCGTCCTCGTGTTCCTGGCGCTGCTGGCGGCCGCGCCGCTGGCGTTGCCGCCGTTCTACGTCACCCTGCTGAACTACATCGGCCTGTATGCCATGGTGGCGCTGGGGCTGGTGCTGCTGACCGGCGTGGGCGGCCTGACCAGCTTCGGCCAGGCGGCCTTCGTCGGCGTCGGCGCCTACACCACCGCGTTGCTCACCACCCGCGCCGACGCCCTGCCCGCCTGGCTGGCGTGGTTGGGCGCCTCGCCCTGGCTGACGCTGCTGGCAGGCCTGCTGCTGACCCTGGTGGTGGCCTACCTGCTGGGCGCCATCACGCTCAAGCTGTCCGGCCACTTCCTGCCGCTGGGCACCATCGCCTGGGGCCTGTCGCTGTACTTCGCCTTCGGCTCGGTCGAGGGCCTGGGCGGCCACACCGGCATCCCGGACGTGCCCGCCATCAACCTGTTCGGCTGGTCGCTGACGCAGGGCGATGAGATCTACTACCTGATCTGGGCCTTCCTGCTGGTGGCCATGTGGTCGACCAGCAACCTGCTCGACTCGCGCGAGGGCCGCGCCATCCGCGCCCTCAAGGGCGGCCGCGTCATGGCCGAATCGATGGGCGTGGACACGGCGCGCTCGCGCATGGTGATCTTCATCATCGCCGCGCTGCAGGCCTGCGCCTCGGGCTGGCTGTACGCGCACATGCAGCGCTTCGTCAATCCGAATCCGTTCGGCCTGCAGATGGGCATCGAGTACCTGTTCATGACCGTCATCGGCGGCGCCGGCCAGGTGTGGGGCGCGCTGGTCGGGGCCGGCGTGTTCACGGTGCTCAAGCAGTGGCTGCAGGACTGGCTGCCCAAGCTGCTGGGCCAGACCGGCAACTTCGAGGTGATCGTGTTCGGCTTCGGCATGGTGCTGCTGCTGCACCGCTTCCGCGGCGGCCTGTGGCCGGTGCTGGCGCGCTGCGTGCCGGTGCGCAGGCGCCAGCGCCAGATCGACAGCCAGGCCGAGCCGCTGCCGCGCAAGCCCATGCCGCCGCGCGGCGAGGTGGTGCTGAAGGCGGTCGACGTGACCCGCAAGTTCGGCGGCCTGGTCGCCAACAACGCCATGAACCTGGAGATCCGCGCCGGCGAGATCCTGGCGCTGATCGGCCCCAACGGCGCCGGCAAGAGCACCATGTTCAACCAGATCTCGGGCGTGGACACACCCACATCGGGCCAGGTCACGCTGCTGGGCCAGCCAGTGGCCGGCGCCGGCGCGCGCCGCATCGCCCGCCTGGGCCTGTCGCGCACCTTCCAGCACGTGCGGCTGCTGGGCCGCATGAGCGTGCTGGAGAACGTCGCCATCGGCGCCCACCTGCGCGGCCATCGCGGCGTGCTGCCGGCGGCCTGGCGCCTGGACCGCGCCGAGGAGGCCCGCCTGCTGGCCGAGGCCGCGCGCCAGGTCGAGCGCGTCGGCCTGGGCAAACACCTGCACGACGAGGCCGGCTCGCTGGCGCTGGGCCAGCAGCGCATCCTGGAGATCGCGCGGGCGCTGGCGTCGGATCCCTGCATTCTGCTGCTGGACGAACCGGCCGCCGGCCTGCGCTACCAGGAAAAATGCGAACTGGCCGAGCTGCTGAAAAAGCTGCGCGCCGAGGGCATGGCGATCCTGCTGGTGGAACACGACATGGATTTCGTGATGGGCCTGGTGGATCGCGTGGTGGTGATGGACTTCGGCGAAAAGATCGCCGAGGGCCTGCCGGCGGAGATCCAGCACAACCCCGCGGTGCTGGAAGCCTATCTGGGCGGAGTGGAATGATGAGCGCGAAACTGCTGGAAGTGCGCGACCTGCGCGTGGCCTACGACAAGGTCGAGGCCGTCTCGGGCGTCAGCCTGTCGGTGGACGAAGGCAAGATCGTGACCGTGATCGGCCCCAACGGCGCCGGCAAGACCACGCTGCTGTCGGCCATCATGGGCGTGCTGCCCTCGCGCGGCGAGATCGTGTTCGGCGGCAAGCGCCAGGAACACGCCGAGATCGAGGAAATGGTGGCGGCCGGCATGAACCTGGTGCCGGAAAAACGCGAGCTGTTCGCCGAGATGTCGGTGGAAGACAACCTGATGCTGGGCGGCTTCGACCGCTTCCGCCGCGGCCTGCGCGACCAGGACCAGACGCTGGCCGAGGTCTACGACCTGTTCCCGCGCCTGCGCGAACGCCGGGCGCAACTGTCGGGCACGCTGTCCGGCGGCGAACGCCAGATGCTGGCGGTGGGCCGCGCGCTGATGGCCAAGCCGCGCCTGCTGATGCTGGACGAGCCCAGCCTGGGCCTGGCGCCGCGCATTGTGCGCGAGGTGTTCCGCATCGTCGAGCAGTTGCGCGGCATGGGCGTGTCGATCCTGCTGATCGAACAGAACGCGCGCGCCGCGCTGCAGGTGGCCGATTACGCTTACGTGCTGGAGACCGGCGCGGTCACCCTGGAAGGCCCGGCCGCGCAGGTGGCGGAGGACCCGCGCGTGGTCGAGGTGTACCTGGGGTTGGGGCACGCCACGGCGGCGTCGGCGTAGCCGCGGCCAAGCGGACGGACGCGGGACCGCCCCGCGCCGGCATTTCCCGGGTGCTCAGGCAACGCCGCGCCGCCGGTCGCGGCGGTACAGTGCATAGCCCAGCGGCCACATCACGCCCACCATCAACCGCGCCCACGGGTTTGTCAGGCGGTAGGCCTGCAACGCCGTCGGCACGCCCGAGTGCTTCAGGTGCAGCCGGAAGCGCGTGTAGCGCGCGGCGGCCATGATGAATTCGCGTGGCCGGAAGCGGAAGAATTCCAGGTGGTGCTGCAGCATGTCCCAGGCCAGCAGGTACAGGCCCTGGGCGTTGTTGTGCACCGAGACCGCCCCCTGGCTGAGCCCGCCCGGGGTGTCGTGGTAAGTGCGCACGACCTGGTTGATGAAGCGGCTGAGATAGCCGGCCCGCGCGATCGCCCACCACACCAGGCTCTCGGGCACGAACCCGGCCACGTCTTCGGGGAACGGAAACTTGCGCAGGATGTCGGTGCGCATACAGCCGAACTTCTCACCCTTGATGCGATAGCGGAAATACACGTCGACCGCAGTGCTGTCGAACACGTCCTGCGGATAGCGGTCGCCGACGATGCTGCCGTCCGGCCGCGCGCACAGGCCGGTGATGGCCACGTACGAATCGCGCCGCGCCGGCGGAATGGCGTCCCAGGCGGCCTTGAACGTGGCCAGCGCCTCGGGAGGCATTTCATCGTCGCTGTCCAGCGCCACGACCAGTTCCCCGCGCGCCTCGCGAACGCCGCGATTGAAGGCGGTTTTCTTGTGCTGGTTGTTCTGCCAGACATAACGGATGGGGAAGGCGGCGCGCTGCTGCCAGTCGAGCACGGCTTCGTGGGTGTTGTCGGTGGAACCGTCGTCCACGATCACCCACTCGAAATCCCGGTAGGTCTGGCGGGAAAGCGATTCATACACCCGATGCAGCGTGCCCGCCCGGTTGTAAGTGGGGGTGAGGACGGTGAAGAACGTCGGCGTAGCGGTCATGCGAACTGTGCCCCTTTGCGATTTCCGGCAAACCGCTGCGGTCTTGGTCTGTGTGTTGTTTTCGCCTGAAGTTTAGGGGATATGCCTGTGCCAACTGATGCCATGGCATGCAAATTTGCAATCAAATCTGACAATGTGCGGATTTCCAGACGCTTCCTAGCTTCCGCTCCTGCCGTTGGGCACCTGGCCGGAGTGGCGTAAACTCGGGCGGCCCACACCGGAACGCCTATGGAAGCTTCGACCGTCCAGCTCAATGACATCGCCTTGTTCGTAGAGGTTGCCAAGCGCAAGAGCTTCAGCCTGGCCGCCCGGGCCCTGAACATGCCCACATCGACGTTGTCACGCCGTATCAACGAGCTGGAACGGGCGATCGGGCTGCGCCTGATCAACCGCAATACCCGCCGACTGGACCTGACCGAGGCGGGCGCGGCCTACATGAGCCGCTGCCAGGGCCTGATCGACGAGGCGCGCCTGGCGCACGAGCAATTGCAGGCGTTGTCGGGCGGCCCGTCCGGCAATCTGCGGGTGTCGATGCCCTATAGCCTGGCGATCTGGCTGCTGCCGGAGACGATCAAGGATTTCACCGACCGCTATCCGGAGGTGGAGTGCGAGTTCGACCTGAGCATGATGACGGCATCGGACGCGCAGGGTACGCCGTTCGACATCGTGCTGCGCTTCGGGCGCGACGGCGACTATCCTTCGGCCGCCGCGGACAACGGCAATGGCGTCGCGCCGGCGCCGCGCAGCGATGGCGCGGTGGTGCAGGAGCTGGTGTCGCTGGACAATTACCTGTATGCATCGGACCGCTATCTGGAGCGCTTTGGCGAGCCCAAAACGCCGAGCGACCTGATGCAGCACCAGTGCCTGCGCACCACCATCGACGACGCCCATTCCTATTGGACGCTGCACAACGGCAAGGTGACCGAGCAGGTGCCGGTGAGCGGCCATCTGGCCGCGAACAACATGAGCATCGCGGGGACTTTCGCGGGGCTGGATCTGGCGATCACGCGCATGCCGCACTGCCAGGCGCTGGATCCGATCATCAAGCGCAATTCGCTGCGGCGGGTGTTGCCCGGGTGGTCGGTGGATCCCATTTCGATCTACGTGGTGTATCCGTCGAGTATTCAGCCGGCCAAGACGCGGGCGTTCATGGATTTCATTCGGCCTAAGTTGGGGCCGGCTGAATAGTCTTTATTTTTGGGCGATGCGGGGTTCTTGAGCCGCGCGTGGCGGGATCGGCGGGGGATGGCGGGGCTACGATTGCGGTCCGGAGCCTTCGCTCCGGACTACCCCTTCCTCATCTTCGTCCAGGCCTTCGGCCTTCCCTTCAGATTCCGTCGGGCGCATCTACACGCCCCGCCATCCCCCGCCGATCCCGCCACGCGCTCACGATGAGACTTAGCGTCGGGCGTTGGGGCGGTCGGCTTGCTTGACGTGCAGGTGACTATCAGGAGTGGAGCGGAGGATCTTGCGGGGCCCGCCTCAAACCGGCCGCGCGGGCGGCCTTTTGAGGCTTACGCGGTGTCTGGCGTCGGGGTGATGGCGCTCTCGCCTGTGCGAAGGGACCAACTAGCTGCCTTGTCGATGCATGTCCTGCACACGAATCCGGCCGAAAGGCGACCTACCGAGCCAAAATGCGTCCCCATTTTTTAGACGCTCTCGGGTCTCCAGACAAGCCCCCAAAATTGGCACCCTCGCCACTTTCAGGCTAGAATGCCGAGTTACCCAATTTCCCCGCCAGCCCGATTTCCGGTTGTGCGGTCGGATCGAAGACGCCGGCAAGCCAAGCTTGAAGGCGGATTTCGATCCGCTAATTCGATTTCCGCAAATTCAACAGGAGAATCAACATGGCTGAACGCAAACGCGTGCGTCGCAACACCCTGGAACGCCGTTGCCTGGGCAAGGCCTTCAAGCGCTTGTTCGTCAAGTCGCCCAAGGGTGTGTTCAAGATGCTGGAAAAGATCAAGCGCGTCTAAATGACACGCGGGCCGCGCCAGGTTCCTGGCGTGCCGCCTGATCGAAAAAATCCCCGCTGGTGCGAACCGGCGGGGATTTTTGTTTGGGCCGGCGGTTGGGGCCGGCTGTCGGGACGCCCCCTGCCTCAGGTCCGCAGCTTGGCCAGCACCTGCTCCGCCCGCGGCAGGGGGTCGACGGCGCCGTAGCCCAGCGTCGACAGCGCCGCCGCCACGTTGGCGTAGCGCACCGCGTCGGCCCAGCCGTCGCCCTGGCAGCGGCGCGCCAGCAGGCTGCCGGCGAAGCAGTCGCCGGCGCCGGTGGCGTCCACCGCATCCACGCGCAATGCCGCGACCGGCGTGCGGGTCTTGCCGTCGTCGATGATGGAGCCGTCCTTGCCCAGTTTCAGCACCACCACGCCGGTCGCGCCGGCGTCGCGGATCCAGTCGAGGGTGCGCTCGGGGTCGTCGTTGCCGGTCAGGTGCTGCATGTCGTCCATGCTCGGCAGGAACAGGTCTGCGTGGCGCAGCGCCTCGCGCAGTACGGCGCGGGCCCGGTCCAGCGGCCACAGGCGCAGCCGCAGGTTCGAATCCAGGCTGACCTGCACGCCGGCGGCGCGGGCGCGGGCGATGGCGGCGAAGACCGTGTCGCAGGCGCTGGTGCTGATCGCCAGGCTGATGCCGGAGACGTGCAGGAAGCGGGCGCGTTCGATCAGGCCGCCGTCGAGGCTGGCGGGAGTCATGAGGCTGGCGGCCGAGCCACGTCGCAGGTAGCTGAAGGCGTGGCCGTCGGGGCCGTGCTGCACGAAGTACAGGCCGGTGTGCGCATTGGCGTCGACCTCGACGCCCGAGGTGTCCACGCCCTCGTCGCGCCACAGCGCCAGGAACTGCGCGCCGAAGGCGTCGTCGCCCACGCGGGTCAGGTAGGCGCAGCGCGCGCCCTGGCGGGCCGCGGCGATGACGGCGTTGGAGGTGTCGCCGCCGAAGCCTTGCAGGTATTGGCGCTGGTCCTGGCTGGTCTGGTTCAGTTCGACCAGCGGCTCGCCCAGCGCGACGATGTCGAAATCAGCCATGGGCGGCCTCGCGGGTGCGGGTGATCTGGGCCACCAGCGCGGCGGTGTCGCGCGCGGCGAAGGCGGCCTTGTCGTAAAGGTTGCTGCCGATGCCGACCAGGCCGGCGCCAGCGGCGAAATAGGAAGCCATGTTCTCGGCGGTGACGCCGCCGGTGGGGCAGAACACGGTGTCCGGGTAGACCGACTTCAACGCCGCCAGGTGCTTGGGGCCGCCCGTGTCGGCGGGGAACACCTTGACCACGTCGACGCCGGCGCGGCGCGCGGCCAGCACTTCGGTGGGCGTGAAGGCGCCCAACAGGCACAGGGCGTCGGCGGCGTGCGCCAGGTCGACGATCTCGCTGGCCAGGGCCGGCGACACCAGGAAATCGGCGCCGGCCACCAGCGCCTCGCGCGCCTGGGTTTCATCCAGCACCGTGCCCACCCCCAGCAGCAGCGCGGGGCCATGCTTGTCGCGCAGCGCGCGCACCAGATCGGTCACGCCGGGAATGGTCCAGGTCAGTTCGAGGGTGGTGCAGCCGGCGGCCACGGCCACCTCGGCGGCATAGGCCGCGGTGGCGGCGTCCTGGTAGCGCAGCACAGGCACCACCCGCGCGGCGAGCAAGGCGTCGAGTTTCGAGGCAAGGGGAGCAGCGGTCATGGCATTCCTTTCGGGGCGGATCGTTCAGGCGCCGCCGCACGGCAGCACGGCAAGTTTGGCCGTGGCCGCATCACGCAGCCGCAGCAGGGGTTCGATATAGGCGGACTGCGGATCGTCGCGGCGCCGGAACAGCAAGGTGCTGATGCTGACGCAGGCCACCGGGTGGCCCGCGGCATCGCGCAGCGCCACGCCATAGCAGACGATGCCGGGCTCGTTTTCCTCGTTGTCCATGGCGTAGCCGCGCGCCGCCGTTTCGGCCAGCGCCGCGCGCAATGCGGGCAGGCTCGCCAGCGTGCCGGGCATGCGCGATTCCAAGGGCAGATCGCGCAGCAGGGGTTCGCGCGCGGCGTCGCCCAGCGCCGCCAGATAGGCCTTGCCCACCGCGCTGGAATGCAGCGCCACCGCCGCGCCCACGCGCGAGGCCATGCGCACCGGGCCGGGGCTTTCGAGCTTGTCGATATAGACCATTTCCGTGCCGGCCGGCACCGCCAGGTGCACGGTTTCGCCGGTGGCGTCGCGCAGCGCCCGCAGGTCGGCCGCCAGCGTGGCGCGCAGGTCGAACTGCGACCAGGCGCGGCTGGCCAGCGACAGCAGGCGGGGGCCGAGGCGGTAAACGCCGTCGGTCTCGGCCACCATGCCCTGCTCGGCCAGCGCCGCCACGATGCGGTAGACCGTGGGCCGCGGATAACCGCAGCCGCGCGCCAGCGCCGCCGCCGTGGGCGGACTGTGCGCGTCCGCCACCGCCTGCAGCACCGTCATGAATTTGGCGAACGCCGCGGCGCCCGCCACCTTGGATTCCGACACCACCACCCCCATCTCGGGAAGATGCTCAGCGTTAACAATGCCCGCGCAGAATGCGGGCCGCTCGAAGCAAATCGCGCCAATTTCAGACGAATCTGCGATACTGTTTATTTGTACAGCAGCGGAGCGCATGATTGCCCACAATGTGGACACATGCCTCACGATATAGGCAATTATTCCACATCGCCGCGCCCGGAACCAGCCACAGGCCGCCGTCCGGGATCGCCTCCTCCCTCAGGCTACGATACCGTCCATGAGCTCCCAAATTCGCATCGTTGGCGCCCGCCAGAACAATCTCAAGAACCTGGACCTGACCATCGCCACCGGCGAACTGGTGGTCGTGACCGGCGTGTCGGGGTCCGGCAAAAGTTCGCTGGCCTTCGACACCCTCTACGCCGAGGGCCAGCGCCGCTACGTGGAAACCTTCTCGCCCTATGCGCGCCAGTTCCTGGACCGCATGGACAAGCCGCAGGTGGATCGCATCGAAGGCATCCTGCCTGCCATCGCCATCGACCAGACCAACCCGGTGCGCAGTTCGCGCAGCACGGTCGGCACGATGACCGAGCTCAATGACCACATCAAGCTGCTGTTCGCGCGCGGCGCGCGCCTGCACTGCCGCGGCTGTGGCAAGGTGGTGCAGCGTGACACGCCGGAATCGATCCACCGCTCGCTGGCCGAACGCTCGGCCGCGGCCGGCGATCCGCGGCTGGTGGTGACCTTCCCCATCGCCGTGCCGGCCAACTTCACCGAAGACGAAGTGCGCGGCTTCCTCGAACAGCAGGGCTATACCCGCGTGCACGCCGAGGAAACCGCCGTGCCGAACGCCACCGCGCCGGCCAAGGGCGCCAAGAAGGAAAAGGGCAAGGCCAAGGCCGCCACCGAGGAACGCCGCATCCTGCACGTCATCCAGGATCGCTTCCGCTTCGCCGGCACCGAACGCGAACGCGTGATGGAAGCGCTGGATACGGCATTGCGCATGGGCGCCGGCCACCTGGCCGTGTACGTCATGGACGCCGAGGGCGCCGACGCGCACATCTGGAAGTACAGCGACCGCCTGCACTGCGCCGACTGCAACATCGAATACACCGACCCGCTGCCCAGCAGCTTCTCGTTCAACTCGCCGCTGGGCGCCTGCGAGGCCTGCCGCGGCTTCGGCCGCGTGATCGGCATCGACTTCGGCCTGGTCATCCCCGACGAGAACAAGACCCTGCTGGAAGGCGCCATCAAGCCCTGGACCACGCCCTCGTACAAGGAATGCCAGGACGATCTGCAGAAGTACGCGCCGCGCGCCGGCATCCCGCTGGGCGTGCCGTGGAAGAGCATGAGCGAGGAGCACAAGCGCTGGGTGCTGTACGGCACGCCCGACTGGAAGGGCGGCAATGACGCCTGGAAGCACCAGTGGTACGGCGTGCAGCGTTTCTTCGATTGGCTCGAGACCAAGTCGTACAAGATGCACGTGCGCGTGCTGCTGTCCAAGTACCGCAGCTACACCCCCTGCCCCACCTGCAACGGCGCGCGCCTCAAGCCCGATGCGCTGCTGTGGCGCCTGGGCACCAAGGCCGAGGCCGACAGCGTGCTGCCGCCGGAAGACGGCCGCTACAAGCGCTTCATGCCGGTCGGCGCCAACTGGAGCCGCGAGCAGCTCGACAACCTGGACGGCCTGTCGATCCATGACGTGATGCTGCTGCCCATCGAACGGGTGCGCGCGTTCTTCGACAAGCTGTCGTTCGAAGGCGCGCTGGACGCCGCCACCGACCTGCTCATGACGGAGGTGCGCGCGCGCCTGAAATTCCTGTGCGACGTCGGCCTGGGCTACCTGACGCTGGACCGCCAGAGCCGCACGCTGTCCGGCGGCGAAGTGCAGCGCATCAATCTGACCACGGCGCTCGGCACCTCGCTGGTGAACACGCTGTTCGTGCTGGACGAGCCGTCCATCGGCCTGCACCCGCGCGACATGCACCGCGTGGTCGAGGTCATGCACCGGCTGCGCAACGCCGGCAATACGCTGGTGGTGGTGGAGCACGACCCGCAGGTCATGGTGGCCGCCGACCGCATCATCGACATCGGCCCCGGCCCCGGCGAACGCGGCGGGCAGATCGTGTTCGACGGCACGCCGGCGCAGTTGCGCGCGGCCCGCACGCTGACCGGGGACTATCTCGGCGGACGCCAGCGCGTCGAAGCGCCGCGCCCCATGCCGGTGGCGGCCAACACGCCGCGCCTGCTGCTCGAAGGCGTCAGCGCGCACAACCTGAAGAATGTCTCGGTCGAGCTGCCGCTGGGCCGGCTGGTGTGCGTGACCGGCGTGTCCGGCTCGGGCAAGTCGACGCTGGTGCAGGATGTGCTGTTCCCCGCCCTGCTCAAGCAGAAGGGCAAGCCGTCGGAAGCGCCGGGCGCCTTCGAGCGCCTGCTGGGCGCCGAGCAGATCGCCGACGTCGTCATGGTCGACCAGACCCCGATCGGCAAGACCGCGCGTTCCAACCCGGCCAGTTACGTGGGCGCGTTCGACGCGATCCGCAAGCTGTTCGCGCAGGCGCCGCTGGCGCGGGAACGCGCCTACACCGCCGGCACCTTCAGCTTCAACGGCGGCGACGGCCGCTGCCCAACCTGCGGCGGCACCGGCTTCGAACACGTCGAGATGCAGTTCCTGTCCGACGTCTACCTGCGCTGCCCCGATTGCGACGGCAAGCGCTTCCGCCCCGAAGTGCTGGAAGTGCGCGTCGAGCACCTGGGCAAGAGCGCCTCGATCGACGAGGTGCTGGAAATGACCGTGAGCGAGGCGCTGGAGTTCTTCAAGGGCCTGCGCGACGTGCAGACGGGCCTGGCGCCGCTGGCCGACGTCGGCCTGGAATACGTGCGGCTGGGCCAGCCGGTGCCGACCCTGTCGGGCGGCGAGGCGCAGCGCCTGAAGCTGGCCGGTCACCTGGCCGAAGCGGCGCGCAGCGGCATCTCCACCGCCAAAGTCGCCAAGAAGGGCAGCCTGTTCCTGTTCGACGAACCCACCACCGGCCTGCACTTCGATGACGTCGCGCGCCTGATGCGCGCCTTCCGCAAGCTGCTGGCCGCGGGCCACACGCTGCTGGTCATCGAGCACAACCTGGACGTGATCCGCGCGGCCGACTGGCTGATCGACCTGGGCCCCGAAGGCGGCGACGCCGGCGGCCTGGTGATCGGCGTCGGCACGCCGCAGGACCTGATGGCCAACCCCGCCTCGCACACCGGCGCGGCGCTGCGCGACTACGAGGTCAGCATCCTGCCGGCCGACGTGGTGGTCAGCAGCGACATCGACGCGCAGGAAGCCGAGCAGGCCGGCCTGACGGCCCGCATCGCCGAGCCCACTGCCGCCTATGGCGCCGGCGAAGGCACGCCGCTGCAATCCGTCATGCGCAAGCGCCGCCAGGACAACATGGCGATCGAGATCCGCAACGCGCGCGAACACAACCTGAAGAACGTCAGCGTCGAGATCCCGCGCGACAAGTTCACGGTGATCACCGGCGTGTCCGGCTCGGGCAAGTCGACCCTGGCCTTCGACATCCTGTTCAACGAAGGCCAGCGCCGCTATCTCGAATCGCTCAACGCCTACGCCCGCGCCATCGTGCAGCCTGCCGGCAAGCCGGATGTGGACGCCATTTTCGGCATCCCGCCCACCGTGGCCATCGAGCAGCGCACCAGCCGCGGCGGCCGCAAGTCGACCGTGGCCACGATGACCGAGATCCACCACTTCCTGCGGCTGCTGTACGTGAAGCTGGGCACGCAGTACTGCCCGGACTGCAACGTCGCGGTCGAACCGCAGAACACCGACCAGATCGTGGCGCGCCTGCTACGCGAGCGCAAGGGCGAGCACATCGGCCTGCTGGCGCCGCTGGTCACCGCGCGCAAGGGCTACTACACCGACCTGGCCAAGTGGGCCGGCTCCAAGGGCCACACGCACCTGCGGGTCGACGGCGAATTCATCCCGGTGGCGCCGTGGCCGCGCCTGGACCGCTACAAGGAACACACCATCGAACTGCCCGTGGCCGACGTGGTGGTCGACCCGGCCAACGAGGCCGACCTGCGCGCCGCGGTCAAGAGCGCGCTGGAAAACGGCCAGGGCGTGATGTCGGTGGTGTGGCCGGTGGACAAGCTGCACGAGGCGCTGAACAGCGAACTGCAGCAGCAGCACTTCTCGGTCAAGCGCGCCTGCCCCTCGTGCGGCACCAGCTTCCCCGAGCCCGATCCGCGCCTGTTCTCGTACAACTCCAAGCATGGCTGGTGCACCGGCTGCTTCGGCACCGGCCTGCAACTACAGGGCTTCGACGAAGAACAGACCGGCGAGGAAACCGCCTGGAACGCCTGGTACGAGGGCGAGGCCAAGGTCTGCACACAGTGCGACGGCCAGCGCCTGAACCGCGTCGCGCGCGCCGTGCGCTGGCGCGACAAGTCGATCGCCGAGCTGGCCTCGCTGCCGGTGTCGGACGCGCATACTTTCTTCACCGGACTGGTGGCGCGCGGCCGCGAAGGCGAGATCGCCCGCGACATCCTCACCGAGATCCGCGGCCGCCTGAACTTCATGCAGGAAGTCGGCCTGAACTACCTGGCGCTGGACCGCGCCGCCCCCACCCTGTCGGGCGGCGAGGCGCAGCGCATCCGCCTGGCGGCGCAGCTGGGCTCGAACCTGCAAGGCGTCTGCTACGTGCTGGACGAGCCCACCATCGGCCTGCACCCGCGCGACAACCGCATCCTGCTGGACGCGCTGGCGCGCCTGGAAGGCAACGGCAACACGCTGGTGGTGGTCGAGCATGACGACGACACCATCCGCCGCGCCTCACACATCATCGACATCGGCCCCGGCGCCGGCATCCGCGGCGGCCGCGTGGTGGCGCAGGGCAGCGCGCAGGACCTGATCGACGCGCCCGAATCCGTCACCGGCCGCTACCTGGCCAAGCCGCTGCAGCACCCGCTGCAAGGCCGCCGTCCGGTCGAGGCCGACACGCCCATGATCGAGATCAAGGGCGCGCGCCTGCACAACCTGCGCAGCGTCGACGCCAAGATCCCGGTCGGCCGCCTGAGCGTGGTCACGGGCGTGTCCGGTTCCGGCAAATCGACGCTGGCGCGCGAAGTGCTGCTGGACAACCTGATGCAGGCCGTCTCGCAGGGCAAGGCGCCCGGCTGGGCCGGCTGCGAAAGCATCAAGGGCTGGGAAGCGATCGACCGCGTGCTGGAAGTGGACCAGACCCCGATCGGCAAGACGCCGCGTTCGTGCCCGGCGACCTACGTCGGCTTCTGGGACGACGTGCGCAAGCAGTTCGCCGACACGCGCGAAGCGCGCATGCGCGGCTGGACCTCGGCGCGCTTCTCGTTCAACACCGGCGACGGCCGCTGCCCGATCTGCGAAGGCCAGGGCATGCGCACCATCGAAATGAACTTCCTGCCCGACGTGAAGGTGCCGTGCGACGCTTGCAACGGCGCGCGTTTCAACAGCGACACGCTGAGCGTGCAGATGCGCGGCAAGAACGCCGGCGAGCTGCTGGCCATGGAAGTCGATGACGCCATCGAATACTTCGCCGCCCATCCCAAGATCCATCGCCCGCTGCAACTGATGCAGGACGTCGGCCTGGGCTACCTGACGCTGGGCCAGCCGTCGCCGACGCTATCCGGCGGCGAGGCGCAGCGCATCAAGCTCGTGACCGAGCTGTCCAAGGCGCGCCTGACCGACGGCCTGATCAAGACCGGCCGCGCCTCGCGCATCCCGCACACGCTGTACGTGCTGGACGAGCCGACCGTGGGCCTGTCGATGGCCGACGTGGAAAAGCTGATCCACGTGCTGCACCGCCTGGTGGAAGCCGGCAATACGGTGGTGGTGATCGAGCATAATCTCGACGTCATCGCCGAAGCCGACTGGCTGCTGGACCTGGGTCCCGAGGGCGGCACCGGCGGCGGCAAGCTGGTGGCGCAGGGGTCGCCGGAACACGTCATGACCTTGCGCGACCACTCCCACACGGGCCGGGTGCTGACGGAGTTTCTGGCCCAACAATAAAGAGCGTCATGCATTGTCGTTTTGAAGACCGGCTGGCCGGCCGCGCCCTGCGGCTGGACGGCTTCCTGGCCCGTATCGAGGCGCGCGCGGCGGCCGAGGTCGGCCCCGCGCTGGCCGCCATCGACGCGGCGCGCCAGCGCGGACACTGGGTCGCCCTGCTGCTGGACTACGAACTGGGCGAATGGCTGCTGCCGGAAGCCACCCTGCCCGCGCCCGCCGGGCCCTGGACGCCGCCGCGCGACGACGGCCGGGCGCGCCTGACGGCCCTGGTATTCGAACGCAAGATCGACGAAGCCCCGTGGGACGCGCCAGCGGCCGACAGCGCGCCGGGCGCCCTCAGCATCCCCGCGCCGCGCATGACCGAGGCCGGCTACGTGCGCCAGATCGACGCCATCCGCGAACTGATCGGCGCCGGCGAGCTGTACCAGGTCAACTACACCCAGCCGCTCGACGTGCAGTACCAGGGCGACGCGGCCACGCTGTATCGCCGCATCGCCGCCCGCAATCCGGTAGCGCACGGCGCCTATATCGAGGACGGCGCGCGCACGGTGCTGTCGTTCTCGCCCGAACTGTTCGTGGCCCGTCGCGGCGCGCAACTGACCACCCGGCCGATGAAGGGCACGGCGCCGCGCCACCCCGACCCGGCCGAGGACCAGCGCCTGGGCCAGGCGCTGCTGGCCAGCGACAAGAACCGCGCCGAGAACCTGATGATCGTGGACCTGCTGCGCAACGACCTGGGCCGGCTGGCCGAGCCCGGCTCGGTCAAGGTCGAGGCGCTGTTCTCGCTGGAACGCTATCCCACCGTCTGGACCATGACCTCGACCGTGTCGGCGCAGGCGCCGCGCGCCACGCTCGAGGACGTGCTGCGCGCGCTGTTCCCGTGCGGCTCCATCACTGGCGCGCCCAAGGTCGCCGCCATGCGCCGCATCCGGCAAATGGAGGCCGCGCCGCGCGGTCTGTATTGCGGGAGCATCGGCTGGCTGGCGCCGGACGGCGACTTCTCGCTCAACGTGGCGATCCGCACGCTGGTGCTGGATGCGGCCGGCCATGGCGTTTACAGCGTCGGCGGCGGCATCGTGCACGACTCCGATCCGGCCGAGGAATGGCAGGAATGCCACTGGAAGGCCCGCATCCTGCGCGCCTGAGTGCGCAATCCGTGGCCGCGGGGTAGGATAGACCCCGGCCCCGCCCTCCTTCGCCCGCCGTTTACCAGGAGCCCGCATGCAACCCGAACTGATCGAGACCATCCTGGTCGACGCCGAGCGCCGCGTGCCGCTGCTGGCGCGCCACCTGCACCGCCTGGAGCATTCCTGCAAGGCGCTGGGCTACACCTGGGGCGGCAACGCGGTGCAAAGCGACATCATGATCGCCGCGCTCAGCCTGAACACCCCCGGCGCGCACCGCCTGCGCCTGTTGGTGGCGCGCGACGGCAGCCGCCACATCCAGACCGCCGTGCTGCCGCCCCTGCCAGCGGCGCAGGAAATCATGCTGGCGCCCGAGGCGCTGCGCTCCTCCGAACCGCTGCTGCGCTACAAGACCACCTACCGGCCCTGGTACACCAAGACCATCGAATGGCTGCCGGCCCATCCGCACATCTTCGACCTGGTCTACCTGAACGAACGCGGCGAGCTGTGCGAAGGCAGCCGCAGCAACGTCTACCTGCGCCTGGATGGCGACTGGTACACGCCGCCGGTCGACAGCGGCTGCCTGCCCGGCGTGCAGCGCGCCGAACTGCTCGATACCGGCAACGTCAGCGAACGCGTGCTGACCCTGGCCGACCTGCACGCGGCCGACGAAATCCGGCTGTCCAACGCCCTGCGCGGCTGGTTCAAGGTCACGCTGCGCGAGACCTGAATCCCGCCGCGCCGGGCGGTGAGTACGCGGTCCCCTAATCCGCGAACTGCTCCACCACCACCTGCCGCAACCACTGGTTGGCCGGCTCGCGGTGGTTGCGGGCGTGCCAGAACACGTTGATGACGGACTCGGGGATCTTCACCGGACAGGGCGCGGTGGCCAGGCCGAAGGGCTTGCAGGCGCAATCGGCGAAGCGCCGCGGCACCACCGCGATCATGTCGGTGGCCTGCAGCACCGGCCCCACCGCCATGAAATGCGGCACCGTCAGGCGCAGGCGCCGGCGGATGCCGGCCTGCTCGATCACCTGGTCCACCACCCCGTGGCCGGTGCCCTCCGACACGATGGCGACATGCTCGGCGGCGCGGAACTGCCGCGCCGACACGCCGGTGCGCGCCAGCGGATGATCCTCGCGAAAGATGCACACATAGGGCTGGCGGAACAGCCGGCGCTGGAAGAAACCGTGCTTCAGGCCCGGCAGGAAACCCATCGCCAGGTCGATGCGGCCGCGCTCCATCTCGTCCTTCACGTCGATCGAGGTGGTGCGCACCGTGCGGATGGTGACGCCGGGCGCGGCATCGTCCAGCGCCCGCATCAGGCGCGGCAGGAAGTAGGTCTCGCCGACGTCGTTGACGCCGATGACGAAGGCGCGCTCGCTGCGCGCCGGATCGAAGCTGGCGCGCGCATTGAGCGTGCCGTGCAGCGCCGCCAGCGCGTCGGCGATCGGCTGCGCCAGCGCCTCGGCATAGGGCGTGGGCACCATGCCGCGCGAGGTGCGCAGAAACAGCTCGTCGCCCAGCAGTTTGCGCAACCGCCCCAGCGCGTTGCTGACCCCCGGCTGCGAGATGCCCAGGTTCTGCGCCACCGCCGACACCCGGCCGTGCTTGCACAGCTCGTTGAACACGACCAGCAGGTTCAAGTCCATGTCTTGCAGGTTCATGCTTGTCTCCACCAATATTTATTTTGGTGATTGTTGTCATCATCCAGATTCTATTTATTTATTTCACACCCTGGCCGATGATGCAACAAACGCCCGCGCCGATGTCGCGCAGGCTCCGATGGATGAAGGAGACAACCATGCGCCACCCCCCCGTCACGCCCTGTAGGCGCGGCCGCCTCGCCGGAGGCCGCCGATGAACACTCCCCTGGATAGCGCGCCGGACGCGATCGCCGGCGCCGCCGCCAACTCTGCCTGCCCCGCCAGCGCCGCCCGCGAACAGCCGCTGTCGTTCGTGCCGCCCTGGCAGGGCGACGGCAGCCACCGCATTCCCTTCGGCGTCTACACCGACGCCGCCCTGCACCAGCGCGAGCTGGAGCGTTTCTTCTACCGCGGCCACTGGAGCTACGTCGGCCTGGAAGCGGAAATCCCCAATCCCGGCGACTTCAAGCGCACCGCCGTGGGCGAGCGTTCCGTCATCCTGCTGCGCGACAACGACGGCCAGGTGCGCGTGGTGGAGAACGTCTGCGCCCATCGCGGCGTGCAGTTCTGCCGCGAACGTTCCGGCAACCGCAGCGAGTTCGTCTGCCCCTACCACCAGTGGAACTACGACCTGCAGGGCGATCTGATCGGCGTGCCGTTCCGCCGCGGCGTCAAGCAGGACGGCCGCGTCAATGGCGGCATGCCGCCCGATTTCAAGCCGGAAGATCACGGCCTGACCAAGCTGGCCGTGGCCTGCCGCAACGGCGTGGTGTTCGCCTCGTTCGATCACGACGTCGAGCCGCTGGAGGACTACCTGGGCCCGGACATCCTGCACTACTTCGACCGCGTCTTCGACGGCCGCCAACTGGTCATCCACGGCTACAGCCGCCAGCGCATCCCGGGCAACTGGAAGCTGATGCAGGAGAACATCAAGGACCCGTACCACCCCGGCCTGCTGCACACCTGGTTCGTCACCTTCGGCCTGTGGCGCGCCGACAACCGCTCGGAACTGAAGATGGACCGCCATTTCCGCCACGCGGCCATGATCTCGACCCGCGGCCAGGGCGGCAAGGGCAGCGTCACCAGCGGCGTGTCCAGCTTCAAGGAACAGATGACGCTGAACGATGACCGCTTCCTGGACATCGTGCCGGAACCCTGGTGGAACGGCCCCACCGCCGTGCTGATGACGCTGTTCCCCAGCGTCATCATCCAGCAGCAGGTCAACTCGCTGTCCACGCGCCACATCCAGCCGGTCGGCCACGACGCCTTCGACTTCGTCTGGACCCACTTCGGCTTCGCCGACGACACCCCCGAGATGACGCAGCGCCGCCTGCGCCAGGCCAACCTGTTCGGCCCGGCCGGCTTCGTCTCGGCGGATGACGGCGAGGTCATCGAGTTCTCGCAATCGGGCTTCGCGCAGAAGCCCTGGCACCGCAGCGTGGCCGAACTGGGCGGCAAGACCGCCGAGAACACCGACCACATGGTGACCGAAACCCTGATCCGCGGGATGTACGCCTACTGGCGCCGCGTGATGGAAGCGGAGGCGTGAACATGCTGGACTTTCCCCTCTACTACCAGCTGACCCGGCTGTACGCCGACTACGCCGCCGCGCTCGACGCCGAACAGTGGGAGCAATGGCCCGACTTCTTCCTGGAGGACTGCGTCTACAAGGTGCTGCCGCGCGAGAACCACGAGCGCGGCTACCCGCTGGCGACCATGTCGTTCGAGAGCCGCGGCATGCTCAAGGACCGCATCTACGGCGCCACCGACACCATCTTCCACGATCCCTACTACCAGCGCCACGTGGTCGGCGCGCCGCGCGTGCTGTCGGTGCAGGGCGACCGCATCGAATCGGAAGCCAACTACGCGGTGTTCCGCACCAAGCCGAACCAGCTGACCACGGTCTACAACGTCGGCCGCTACCTGGACGTGATCCGGCAGACGCCCGACGGGCTGAAGTTCGAGTCGCGCCTGTGCATCTTCGACAGCGAGCTGATCCCGAATTCGCTGATCTACCCCATCTGACGAGGACACCAAGACATGAGTACGAACTGGATCAAGGCCATCGCGCTGGCCGACGTGCCGGACGAAGACGTGATCGCCGTGCAGGCGGGCGGCCGCGAGATCGCGCTGTACGGCGTGGAAGGCAACGTCTACGCCACCGACAACCTCTGTACGCACGGCAATGCGCGCCTGTGCGACGGCTTCCTGATGGGCCACGAGATCGAGTGCCCGCTGCACCAGGGCCGCTTCGACGTGCGCGACGGCCGCGCGCTCTGTTCGCCGCTGCGCGACAACCTGGCGACCTATCCGGTCAGGATCGAGGACGGCGTGGTGTTCGTGGCGCTGTGACCCGGGCGCGGCGGCGTTCCGTGACGGGCCCGTCGCCGCCCAGCTAGCCTTGCAACGCCAGCCGCAAGGCCTCGTTGGCGGCCGCCATGCCCATGGCGGCGGTCACGGTGACCACCGAGCCATAGCCGGCGCAGGACAACCCCTGCGGCGCCACGGTCTGCGCCGAGGCGCCCATATCGTCCTCGGCTTCGGCCTGCCGCGTCCATTCATCGGGCAGGATGGCAGGCTGGTCGAACCACAGCGCGTGGATGCCCATTTTTGGAATGCGCTTAAGCGCCTTGCCATTCTTGTCCGATGCGCGCGGAAACCCGTGTTCGCGCCGCAGCTTGTTGCGCAGCTTGGACAGCAAGGCGTCATTGACCGCGGCCGACAGGTCGCCGGCGCGCAACGCCAGCGGATCGGTCTTGCCGCCGGCGCCGCCGCACAGCAGCATCGGAATCCCCAGCGCCCGCGCATGCAGGATCATGGCGATCTTGGCCGCGGCCTGGTCGGTGCAGTCGATGATGGCGCTGTAGGGGCCGGGCAGCACTTGCGCGACGTTTTCCGGAGAAACGAAATCGTCCACACGGGTCAGGCGACATTCGGGATTGATGGCCAGGACGCGTTCGGCCATGGCATCCACCTTGGATTGTCCCAGGGTCTGCGTCAGGGCGTGGATCTGCCGGTTGACGTTGGATTCGGCGATGTGGTCCAGGTCGATCAGCGTCAGGGCGCCGACGCCGCAGCGGGCCAGCGCTTCCACCGTCCACGAGCCTACGCCACCCAGGCCGGCGACGGCGATGTGGGCGTTCTGGAGGCGGGCGGGAGCGTCGGGGCCGTAGAGGCGGGACAGGCTGCCGAAGCGGCGGGCGATGTCGGCTTTTTCTTCTGGAGCGGTCATGGGGGGTATTTTATATGGGCGCGCGTCGGGCAATCCCCCCCGGTCTTTTCACGGCGAAGGTTGCCATTCATCCCGGACATAACCCGGTGCAAGGCCCGTCACGACCACCCCGTCCGGCGTGGCAGGTCCGGCCGAGACCACGACCGACCGCTCGGGGGAGCTCGCCGATTCACGAAACCGGACAAGGCTTTTTCCCGCGTCAGTCCGAATCGCCGTGGCCGGCACCACCATCGCCTGCTCATCATGAAATATCACGATCGAGGCGCTCGCCGTCATTCCCAGCCGCACCACCGCCTGTTGCGCCGCCGTCAGCGGCGGCAATGCAATCACCACCCGATACATCGTGCCCGCCTGCGAGTCTCCTTCGAGCCCCTGCACCCCGATCGATTCCAATTCGCCGGAAAGCGCCAGGTCCCTGAATCCTTCGCCACGTATTTCCACCTGCTGGCCTGGACGCAGCTGATTCAGATCCGTCTCGTCGACCTTGGCCACGACATGGACCCGCGCGACGTTGGCGATGGCCAAGAGCCCCTGGCCCTGCCCTACCTTCGTACCCGCCTGCAATGGCGCTCCCGCGGCATCCTGCCTGCCATCGACGTTGCCCGGAACTCGGACCACAACGCCGGAAAACGGCGCCACCACCCCGCCCGAGGCCTCATCGGCCAGCGCATTGAGCCTGGCCGTGGCATTGGCCAGTTCCATTTCCGCGAGTTGCCGCGCTTGCCCCTTGCCGCGTTCCCGGGCGTTGGCGAGTTCCGCCTCTGCCGAGGCCACCGACAGGGATTGCATCTTTTCCTGCTGGATCAAAGCATCCAGCTCCATGCGGGGCACGATTCCGCGCTCATAGAGCTGCCTGGTCTCAACCAGCTTCTGATGCGTGTCGCTCACGCTGAGACGCGCGCTCGACAGGGTTTGACGAGCGCGGGCGACGTCAGGGCCCGACTCCCAGTGATCGATGTCGCTCAGGACCTTGCGCGCCTTGATCTGTTCGCTCAGCGCCTGGCGTCGCTGTATGTCGAGTTGGGTCACATCCATCTCGAGCAGGCGCTGGCCCGCCTCCACCCGCTGCCCTTCCGACACCTCAAGCGACTTGATATTGCCATCGAAAGGCGCCGTGATTGTGACGATCTGCGCCGAAACGATCTTTCCCGCCACGCCCAGACGAATCTCGACCGGCCGAGGAGAAACCAATGTCCAGAGCGAGGGTTTATCTTGCGCCCTGCCGCCAGACGGCCGATGCCATGCAAAGGCGATCGCCGCGACGGCAAGCAGGGCCACGCCCGCCGCCATCAGGCCGGATTTATAGGCAGAGAGCTTAGTCATTCAGCGAGATACCCCAACTTTGCAATGTCATGCCAAGCTTCAGGTCCAGCTGCGCCTGTGCATCCAGATAGCCGATCAAGGCATTGAGTCGGGCGTTCTCCGCCCCGCGTAGATCGGTTTCAAAGGCCAGCACCTGAAAATTGCTCGATCGTCCTGCCTGCAGTTTCTGGTGTTCGATCTCGAGCTTCTTGCGTGAAAGATCGCGGACGCGCCCCGCGATTTCGTACTGGCGCCATCGCGAGGCCAGTTCCCGCACCGCGTTGTTCACGTCCAGCGCCAACTGCTGTTCGGCGTCTTCGAGCAGCAGCGCCTGGTTGTCCGCGTCGGCTTTTGCATGGACTTCAGCCTGTCGTGCGCTCAGGTCCCCGATCGGTATCTGGACCTGGACACCCACATACCCGTCCCAATGGCGATCGGACACCGCGTCCGCACGGCTCGACCGCCTCGTTCGCCCCTGGCTGGCGCCGCCCATCAGGGAAACATCCCACAGGCGGTTGTCGCGCGCGACCACAAGATTGATATCGGCCTGTTCCCGGGCGATCACCTGCTGCAAATAGCGCGGTTGGTGCGTCAACGCGATGCGCTGCGCATCCTGCACGCCGAGCGTCGAGGGCTTTTTCCCGGGCGTGTCGCTGGCCCGGATCCGGCTGCGCAGATCCAGGGCCAGCAGTTGCAGCAACACCAATCGGCTGGCGTTGAGATCGTTATCGGCATTCTCGACATTGAATTCCTGGGCGGCCACATCGGCCTCCGTCTGCACCAGGTCGACCCGCGCCATGCGTCCGGCGGCGATCAGCGCCTGGTTGATCTCCAGAAGCGCTTGGGAACGCTGCAACGCCGCCTTGGCGAGGGTGACTTGCTCTTGCGCCCGCATCAATTGCCAGTAGGCCTGGACGATCTGCGTGACGGTCTGGGAAACCGAATCCTGCAAGGCCAGCCGATTGCTTTGCTCGATCAGGCGCGCCATGCGCAAGGGCGCGGTTGCCACCTCGCGGCCCGCGCCGCGCAGCAAGGGTTGGATGATCGCGAGCGTGACGCCGTCGTCCCGGAACCCGCCCGCCCGGTTGGCCTTGCTCAATTGGCTGGTCCAACCCAGGCTGAAACGCGTGCCGAATTCCCCCACCATCGTTGCCGCGGGCGAAAGCACCCCCTGCCGCGAACGATCGTCCTGATTGCGGTTGCCGGTGATCTGCCCGGTAACGAGAAGCTTGGGCGAAAAGAAATCCTCGGCCACGCGCAGGTCGAACTTCTGCGCCACGCGGGTCAGGTAGGCGCTCCGTATGCCGCGATTGGCGCGCAACCCGAGAAAGACGGCATCGGTCAAGGTCAGATCGACGACGCCTTCGCCCAACACGGCCGGCGCCTGATACGGCATGGTCGGGCGAGACGGCAACGGCTCATCACCCGCGCGTGCCACGGGTGACAGCGCCGCCAACCCAAGCGCCACGATGAGCATCCGCGCCGCACTACGCATCGCGCAAGGCCTGGACAGGCTCCAGCCGCGAAGCCGCGACGGCCGGATACCAACCGAAGAACAAGCCCGTCAGCAGCGCCGTGCCCATCCCCAAGGGCAAGGACGCGGGCGCCAGCACGAAATCCCAACCGGAGAAACGCGCAAAAGCGTAGGCCGCGCCAACGCCGCACACTGCGCCCAGCGCCGCGCCCACCATGGCCAACAGACCCGCCTCGGCGAGGAACAACAGGCGGATGTCGCGCCGGGTCGCCCCGAGCGCCAGGCGAACGCCGATCTCGCGCCGCCTTTCGGAGACACTCATCAGCATCACGTTCATCACGCCCACGCCGCCCACCAGCAATGAGATCGCGCCCAGCCCCGCGAGCAGATATGAAAAGGTTCGGGATTGGCGCTCGAGACCGTCGATCAACTGCCGGGGAATATCCACCTGGACCTCCCTGCCGGGCACCTGCGTGCCGACATACTCGCGCAGCGCGCTGGCCGTTTCCACAAGGTCGGCCATAGGCGTCGCCTTGGCCAGGATGGCGCCGAGTTCAGGCTTGGGAAACAATCGGTGCAACCCTTCAATGGGAACGATCACCGATCGGTCCGCATCGACCGGAATCAGCGGATTCCCCTTCATGCTGCGCGCGACGCCGATGACCTGATAGAAGTAGCCGCCAATTTGCAGCGAGGCACCCAGGGCGAGCGGATGCGCCGGACTGCCCAGTTCACGCGCGATTTCCGCACCCACGACGGCAAACGTGGCATGACGATCGAACGGCGACAGGAAACGGCCGCGATCCATGCGCAGATTCATCGCGGCGGCAAGATCCGGCGTCGTGCCTACGATCCTGGGAACCATCGTACGTCCCGGGAAACGCAGCGGCACGTTGTAGACCGACAGGGGCACCGCATGGCGGATGCCCGGCACGGCTTGCGCCAACGCGCCGGCATCCAACGCGCGGGGCAGCGCGCGCGGCTTGGCGCCCGTCACCGGGAAAGTCACCACCAGGACGTCCGTACCCATGTCCTTGAACATGCGCATCACCTGTTCGGCGGCGCTATGCCCGATGTTCAGGAGCGCGATGATGGCGGTGCTGCCGACCATGATGCCGAGCAAAGCCAACAAGGCCCTGCGACCCATTTGGCGCAGGCTGTCGGCCGCTTGCAGCGCAGTTTGCGTCAGCGATGGACCGCGCATGCACCGGAACACCGGAAATCAACGTCTTTCATCGCAGTGGCAGGGTTCATGCAATACACCGTCGCGCACATGAAGCTGGCGCGAGAAGCGGCCAGCCAGGTTGGCATCATGCGTCACCATCACGATCGTGACCGCCCGCTCGCGATTCAGCCCCATGAGCAAGGCCATGATGCTCTCGGCTGAAGCTTGATCCAGATTACCGGTCGGTTCGTCCGCAAGAATGACGGAGGGATTGCCGACCAAGGCGCGGGCAATGGCGACCCGCTGGCGCTGCCCGCCGGAGAGATCGGCAGGGAGATGCCCGCCGCGATCGGCCAATCCAACTTGACGAAGCCAATCCATGGCCGTGGCCCGCGCCGGCGCTAGCGGGATACCACGATAGAACAGTGGCAAGGCAACGTTATCGAGGGCGTTCATACGGGGCAACAGGTTGAAGGACTGAAAAACAAACCCGATCTCTCGATTGCGAACCCAGGCGCGGGCGTTCTCGTCGATACCCAGCATGTCGCGTCCGCGAAACAGGAACTGGCCGGCCGACGGCCGGTCGAGCAAGCCCAGGATATTGAGCAAGGTGCTCTTGCCGGAACCGGACGCCCCAAGCAGCGCGCAGGTTTCGCCGGAGCGGATCTCGAGTGTCACGTCGCGCAGCACGCTCACTGATTGGCTGCCTTTGCGATAGGCATGGCTGACATGTGTGACGTGAATGAGCGGATGGTGCAGCATCTTGCAAGCCGCATCAGTCAAAAGGTCCAAATCGATTCAAATGTATTCGATAGCGGGTTATAGCCAAACCGGCAATGACCCACTATCGATCGGAACTTGCTTAGTCGTTGTAATACACCACCATCGAGGAAATTATGTACCTGGGGTACGGCCCGGCACCCGTACCGGTATATTTGACATAGAACGTATTATCGGCAGGACTGCCAACAAAATATTGGTAAATCCTCCCATCGTAGGATATCGGAAGGCAATTAACTGTATTACCGTAGCAAACCTGCATCGCTACATCCGCCTGGGCGCTATCTCGAAGCTGCACTTGCACACCCTTTATTTTTTTACCCGAGGGTGAGACGAGAAAATTAGCCGGCCGATACATAACAATTGTTGTCGCCCCCTTCCTTGACACGGAGTCGCTACCATTATCAGCGGACCAAACATAATCCCCGGCGAATGCGCTGCCGGAGAACAGCAGCGAAGCAGCCATCAACGCATTCAGCAATCCATTCTTCATAAAATCTCTTCCAAAAAAAGGTGAACTTCGTATCGATCATCGGCTGATGCTGAACTTCCCCGGCTTTTGCTGGCGAGGCCCGATCAACATACAGGACGACAGGTTGATAACCTGCAACTCAATTTGAGCGCCACAATGGGATTGCATATTGTTATTTTTGGAACACGCGCGACCGAATTGGTCAGACCATGAAAAATCCCATCATTGCTTAGCGGACCGTCGCTACATCAAAGAGAAAAATCAGATTGAGTCACGATCATAAAAAAACCCGACGGAACGCATCGGGTTTTTTTCGGAAAGGCACATAAGAGCGTGCCACTCTGAAATTAATAATCTATACCGAGCGATTGGATGCCTTCGACGTATGACCCAATTTTCCATAAAGCAAATCCATCAGCAGGTATTGCCTGTCCCGTTCCATAGCATGCACTTTGTGCTGCAACACGCTTCGGGAAATTTCATCCTTTGTCTGCGTAGGCGTCCCAGCGTCTGATTCATCTGGTGGGACATACGTGATGGACGTAATACCATTAACGAACGGATTCCCGTGACCTCCCCACGGATCCATTGACTCTACCGCTTCACGATACTTGACACTCAATCCGAATCTGTAGGCGAAATCGTTCGGCTGAGACAAAATCACATGCCCCATTTTTTTATAGATATCCATTGCTGAACTGCCCTTTGCCTTCTCGGCGGCATACATGGCTTTCAATTCGGCATTGCACGCATCGGCTTGTCGTTTATCGATCATTTTACTTTCAGGAGTGATCGGAATTCTCGTAGTCGCGTAGTAATCCGGCCCCCCATAAATTGCGTCGCTGCAGTCACATGCGGCCCCATCGCCGAAGAAAGCCCAAGTCTCGAGCCGTTGATACCGTTCCTCCTCGGTATAGTTGTTAGCAAAGCGAGCCAACTCTTCAGGTGTCCAGGCCGTCAACAAGCTGAGGTCTGCATCCTTATCTTCCGACTCCTTATTTGACAGCGCCACCGCCTTATCAGACAGGGTCACGGCCTTCGATGCGGGGGGGCTTTCGATATATTTTTGCTTCGCAGAACCCATGACTTCGGTGAAGCGGGCCTCCCCATTCGCGTCCGTAGTGAACCGCGTGGACGAATAGTTGAATCCGAGCGGGCCGCTCGGACCTGACAGCGTTGAATTGGATACTTGCACAAGTAGCTCCTGATTGATTCAAGCCATTGATGCCATTGGCTGTTCTCCAAATGGGCGCAAGGGCAAGGAATTGGATCTTTCAATCTAGAACGGCGAGTGGCCCTTGACGTTGCCTTATAAGAAACGCGCCAGACCGAAAAGGTAACGTACGGGCAACCCACCCGAAGGCGGTACTCACTGCACACATAGGGAGCAATTCGCCCGGCAATGGCTAGTCAACCTGATGAGGTTTTTCTGTTGCCGGGAGTTGCCCCCTAGCGGGTTTCCCAGGTAGGAACCGGTCCGCCGAAAGCCGGTCGAGCAAGCCCAGGATATTGAGCAAGGTGCTCTTGCCGGAACCGGACGCCCCAAGCAGCGTGCAGGTTTCGCCAGGATGGATTTCGAGCGTCGCGTCCCGTAGCACGGATACGGATTGGCTGCTCATGCGATAGGCATGGCTGACATGTGTGATTTGAACGAGCGGATGGCCCGACGACGCCTCTTTGCTCTGCATCGGTCACGATGTCCAGAATCAGCTTATACATTTCGGATGGCAATTTATTTTCAAATCGAAAACAAATCGCCATCCATTGCTGTTTTCTCAGTCGTTGTAATAAACCACCATCGTGGCAAGGATATAGCGAGGATATGGCCCAAGCCCTGTTCCAGTATATTTCACATGGAAAGGCTTATCGGCGAGCTTGCCATTAAAATACTGCGATATCTGCCCGTTGTTGGATAAAGGAATGCAATCAAACGGACCGTTATAGCAAACCTGCATAGATACGCTTGCCTGGCTACTATCCTGAAGCTGAACTTGCACACCCTTGATTGTTTTCCCCACCGGCGAAACAAGGAAATTGCTGGGTTGATACACAACCGTGGCGGTTCCTCCTCTTCTCGACACATAGTCGCCACTCTTATAGGTGGACCACACATAATCACCGGCAAACGCGCTGCCGGAGAAAAAAAGCGAAGTAATAACCAATGCGCGCAGCAATGGGGTTTTCATGGTATCTCTCCAGGGCTAGGTATGAAACTACGCATCCATCAGCGATTGATGCCCCCCCTTAGATGACTTGCTTTCAGCTTGACAACATACGGGGTGGACAGGTTGACAACCTGCACATCAATTTGAACGCAGCAACGGCGTCGTTTATTGCTATTTTGGGAACACGCGTTACCGTATCGGTCAAAAAAATATGGTTTTGCCCCTAGCCATAAAAAGCTATGGTCAGCCCGATCCCCACGAAGCGCTACGCCTAGCGGGGTTCTGTCTGACCATCTTTATCAGGCCCGGCGAATCCAATATGCCGACGCCTTTCCGAAAATGCGACATGCGCATTTTTCGGAGAAACCTGATTTACGCCTGGCGACCTGTAGGTTTCGACTTATGGTTCACTTTCCCATACAACAGGTCCATCAACTGATGCTGCCTGTCTCGCTCCATATCATGTACTTTCTGTTGCAGCGTGTTGTGCGAAAACCCATCTTTCATTTTTTTCAACATCGCGACATTCGATTCGTCTGAAGCGGCGTGACTAAGGGTAGAAAATTCACCGCGCTGCCGTTCGACCGGTTTAGCACGCCCCCCCCATTGCATGGACTCCACCCTCTCGCGAAACGTGACACTGAATCCGAACCTATAAGCAAAATCATCCGGTTGGGCCAGAATCAATTTTCCGATCTTCTTGTAGATATCCAGCGCTGAGCTGCCTTTGTTCCTTTCGGCCTTATACATGGATTTCAACTGCGCAACGAACGTATCTGACTGCCGCCTGTCGACAATTTCACTTTCTGGGGTAACCGGAATCCTCGTGGTCGCATAGTAAATCTGACCACCATCTGCAGTAAGCTCACTGCAATCGCACCCCGGTGAATACTGACTGTTAAAAACCATAATATCCAGTTCCTCGAGCCGCTCGCTTTCCGTATAGTTCCTGGTGAAGCGCGCCAGCTCAGCCGGTGTCCAGCACGCCAACAAGCTGAGATCCGCATCCTCATCTTCGGTCTCCTGGCTTGACAGCGCCACCGCCTTATCAGACAGGGTCACGGCCTTCGATGCGGGGGGGCTTTCGATATATTTTTGCTTCGCAGAACCCATGACTTCGGTAAAGCGGGCCTCCCCATTCGCGTCCGTAGTGAACCGCGTGGACGAATAGTTGAATCCGAGCGGGCCGCTCGGACCTGACAGCGTTGAATTGGATACGTGCACAAGCAGCTCCTGATTGATTCAAGCCATTGATGCCATTGGCTGTTCTCCAAATGGGCACAAGGGCAGGGAATTGGATTTTTCAATCTAGAACGGCGAGTGGCCCATGACGTTGCCTTATGAGAAACGCGCCAGACCGAAAAGGTAACGTACGGGCAAGGAACCGGTCCGCCGAAAGCTGGTCGAGCAAGCCCAGGAGGTTGAGCAACGTGCTCTCGCCGGAACCGGAAGCCCCGAGCATCGCGCATGTTTTACCGGAATGGATCTCGAATGCCACGTCACGCAGCACGGGTATGGACTGGCTACCCATGCGATAGGTATGGCCGACACGTGTGATTTGAATGAGCGGAAGGCCGGGAGTGTCAGTAATTCGCATCGATCACATAGTCCGAAATCGACGCGAATAGCTTCGACAACAACTCAACGCCAGATCTACGAGTCGCCACTCAAGGAGTTAGTTAATCGCCGTAATAGACCACCATCGTGGCGATAACGTAGCGTGGATACGGACCAAGACCAGTACCGGTATACCTTACCGTGAACGGCTTATCGGCCGGCCTGCCATTAAACATTTTATAGATTTGTCCATTGTAGGTTATGGGATAGCAATCGATCGGGCCGTTATAGCAAACCTCCATTGATACGTTTGCCTGAGAACTATCTTGAAGCTGAACTTGCACACCAGTGACGGTCTTTCCCAGTGGCGAGACAAGAAAATTGCTGGGTTGATACACAACCGTGGCGGTTCCCCCTCTTCTCGACACATAGTCACCACTCTTATAGGTGGACCACACATAATCACCGGCAAACGCGCTGCCGGAGAACAAAAGCGAAGTAACAACCGAAACGTGCAACAATCGATTTTTCATAAAATCTCTCCATGGGGTACGTTGACTATGCATCAATCATCGACTGATGCTGAACTCACCCTTGGGATGACTTATGCTTCAAAAACTTGGTCAACGTGCAGGGTGAAGCAGGTTGACGACCTGCCACCTCAATTTGAACGCGGCCGTGAACTCGCATATTGCTATTTTTGGAACACGCGTGACCTTATAAATCAGGCAAAACCGGCCAGATTACGAAATAAAAAATGCCCGATGAAAATCATCGAGCACCACTTCTGCCAGGAATTTTTTCTAAAAACAGCCCGGGCGCAGGACTTTTAAATTTACAACCTACACTCGGTGGCTGGATGCAGATTTAGACCTAAAACCTGCTTTCCCATGAAGCAGGTCCATTAATATTTGTTGCCGCTGCCGCTCTAGATCACTCGCTTTTTGCAATACGGAATTATGCGCAAGGCCAGTCTTCGCTTTCACCAATGCGTCAACCTTCGACTCATTCGAGAGTGGCATACTAGATGAGGAATGATCGACATGCCTGCCAAACTGGCTATTATGCGCACTGTTATAAGCCGCGGTAAGAGCATCCATTCTTTCGCGATATTTGACACTAATCCCAAATTTATAGGCAAAATCACCCGGCTGCGCCAAAATCAGCTTCCCGATCTTCTTGTAGATATCCATAGCCGAGCTCCCCTTACTCATTTCGGTGACATACAAGGCTTCCTGTTGAGCTGCAAATGTATCGTGCTGCCGCTTTAACGCGGCCTCCCTTTCGGGCGTGACCAGAATTCTCGTGGTCCCATAATATATGGGACCGCCCTCCGACGTGAGTTCGCTGCAATCGTGCCCTGGCGTGTATGCGCTATTGAAAACCATAATCTCGAGCTTCTGATACCGTTCGGCCTCTGTATAGTTATTTGCGAAACGCGCCAGAGCTTCCGGTGTCCAGCACGCCAACAAGCTGAGATCTGCATCCTCATCTTCGGTCTCCTGGCTTGACAGCGCCACCGCCTTATCAGACAGGATCACGGCCTTCGATGCGGGGGGGCTTTCGATATATTTTTGCTTTGCAGAACCCATGACTTCGGTAAAGCGGGCCTCCCCATTCGCGTCCGTAGTGAACCGCGTGGACGAATAGTTGAATCCGAGCGGGCCGCTCGGACCTGACAGCGTTGAATTGGATACTTGCACAAGCAGCTCCTGATTGATTCCAGCAATTGACACCCCTGACTTCTTTTCCAAAAGCGCTACAAAGGCAGGGAATTGGATCTTTCAATCTAGAACGGCGAAAGGCCTATCACGTTGCCTTATGGGCAACGTGATAGGCCCAAAAGGTAACGTGGGGATGTGATCGAGGCGGGCTCACGCGCCGATAGTGGCCGTTTACCGCGCGCGGGAAGGTGGAGAGGTGTCTTCGCGCATGGCAATCACCCGCTCAACGAAGCGCGCCACGTTCTGGCGTGCGACACGGGTTGAGCGCAGGAGCCAAGTCGTCAACGCCGCCGGCTCGGCCAGCGGGCGGCTGAGGATGCCGAGTTCCCAGTTTGAAAGGGCCTGGGAAGCGCCCACCAGTGCGAGGCCGACGCCAGCGGCCACCATCGAAAGCATGAGATAGGTCGACTGCACCTGCGCCGCCACGAGAGGTTGGGCCGAACCCTTACTGATCAAGCGGTCGATTTGCTGGCGGCATCCCTCGCAATACTTCGGATCGCCAAGTACCAGGGGATGCCTGAGAACCTCGCTCAAGGGAATCACTTCCATCGCCAGCAACGGGTGGCCGGTGGGGAGGACCACATGGATCGGATCTTGCCAGGCTCGTTCAGCCACGATGCCGCGGCCCACGTGGTCGGATGGCGCGAAACCCAGGTCGTAAAGGCCTTGGTCCAGGCCTGCGAGCTGCTGGGCGAACGGCACCTCCGAAAAATGGATGACCACGCGCGGCTCGTCCGCGCGGCAACCGGCCATCAACGCGGCCAATCGCGTCGGGTTCATTCCTTCTGACAGGGCAATATGTAGCGCGCCGCGATTGCCAACGGCCACGCCTAGGACGCTGTCGCGTGCATGGCCGATTGCACTGAATATGGCCGGGATGTGCTCCCGTAGCGCTTCCCCCTCCGGCGTGAGCAGGGTGCCACGGTTGGACCGCACAAAAAGAGACACCCCCAAGGTGGTTTCCAGCGATTGAATCGCCCGAGACAACGGCGAGATTTCAATATGCAGCCGTTCGGCGGCGCGGCGATAGTTCAACTCGTCGGCCAACACAGCGAAGTACTTCAGCAGTCGCAAGTTCATTCTGAGTATTTCGGTGACGGTGATCGTACGTTGCGGTGAACGTGATCAGTCTGGCGGGGTATTGCGCGGTCAATCGATTGTAGCGACGGCCTTCATGATTCAGCGTCGGCTGACGCTGCTTTCCGTCTTCTATTGCATCAGGTGAAACCGTCCGAATCTGACGGCATAGGCGACGATTCGGGAACAGGCCGAAGCGCTGCGGGTCAGCTTGCGAACTGCCCGAGCCAATATCGAAGCTGACGCGGCCCGGAGGGTCGAACGCGATCGGATTTCAGCGCTGGCGCCGGCGATATCGCGCGCCGACGCCGGTTTTTTTTCAACGCGCTAATGGGCGCGATCCGCTCATCGGCCGTCCACCGCGCCAGCACCGGCCATGACGACGACATCGTCCCCTCCCAGCGCCTGATAGACCTTCACCTGATTCACCAATCGATTCAGGGCGTTCTCATCCCGCGCGATCTCGGCGGTGCGCCGCTTCTCTTGCGCATCCAACCAGAACCGCAACGACACCGATCCCGCTCGGTAGCGCACCTCGTACAGGCGCTCCGCCTCGCGCGCCGCCTTCAACGACGCGTCCAACTGCTCCGCCTGCAGACGCAACTGCGTCCGGTTCGACAACGCGTTTTCCACATCCGCCATGGCCTGGTATAGCGCCTGGCGGAATTTCACCACCCGTTCGTCGAAATCCGCGCGCGAGACCTTCAGGTTCAGGTTCAGGCGGTTGAATTGCAGGAACGGCAGCGTCAGCGCCCCCGTCAGCGTGCCCACGGGGTTCTGCAGCACATTCGACAGCGTCGGGCTGGAGCTGCCCAGCGCGCCGGTCAGGTTCAGCGTCGGATAGAAACTGGCGCGGGCCGCGTCGATGTTCGACAGCGACTCCCGCAGGCGCAGTTCGGCGGCGCGCAGGTCGGGACGGCGGCCCAGCAGTTCGGCCGGCACGCCTTCGCGCGCCTGCGGCAGCGGGTACTGCGGCAGGCGTTGCGGGTCGGCCATGACGCGGTCGGGCGGGCCGTCGAACAGGATCGCCAGCGCGTTCACGTATTCCACCCGTTGCTGCACCAGCAGCGCATGCGCCGCCTGCTGGCTGGCCACGGTCTGTTCGGCCTCGGCCACTTCCAGCGCCGAGGCGCCGCCGGCGGCATATTGCGCGCGCACCAGTTCCTGCGTCTTGCGGGCGTAGGCGATGCTCTCCAGGCTGCTGGCGATGCGCTGGTTGATGAAGGCGGTCTGCCAATACAGCGTGGCGGTGGTGCCCACCAGCGACAGCGCGGAGCTTTGGCGGTCCTGCTCGCTGGCGAGCGCTTCCCACTCGGCGGCGTCGAGCTGGCGCGACAGCTTGCCCCACAGGTCGACCTCGTAGCCGATCGACAGTTCGGCGCTGTTGGTGCGCGTGATTTCGCGTTCGCCGCGCAGGTTGCGCGCGCGCGTCACGTTGCCGGTGCCGGACAGTTGCGGGATAAGTTGGTCCTGCGCCAGCCCGGCCTGCAATTGCGCGCGGCGCACGCGGATGGCGGCGGCGGCCAGGTCGTTGTTGCGCGCCAGCGCGCCATCGACCAGGCCGTCCAGCACCGGGTCGTTGAAATTGCGCCACCAGGCGCCGCCAGCGGCCAGCGCGTTGGCGGGCGCGTCGGCGCCCGCGCCGTGGCGCCAGGCGGCCGGTGACTGCATCCGCGGCGTTTCGTATTCGCTCTTGAGCAGGCCACCGCAGCCGGCCAGGGCCAGCACCAGGGCCAGGGCGGCGGGTTTGCGGATCAGGGAAACAGCTTTCATCGTTCTCATTCCCGGGCCAGGGCCTCGACGGGATCCAGGCGCGCCGCGTTGCGCGCCGGGAGATAACCAAACAGCACACCGATCAGGGTCGAGCAGGTGAATGCCGCTACCATCGACGCGGTGGAATAGATCATGCGGAAGGACCCGCCGGTCGCTTTCGAGACCAGCACGCCCAGGCCCAGCGACAGCGCGATGCCCACGGCGCCGCCGATCAGGCAGACCAGCACGGCTTCGATCAGAAACTGCTGCATGATGTCGCTGCGCCGCGCGCCCACCGCCATGCGAACGCCGATCTCGCGGGTACGCTCGGTGACCGACACCAGCATGATGTTCATGACGCCGATACCGCCCACCATCAGCGAGATCAGCGCGATCAGCGATACCAGCAGCGTCATGGTGGCCGTGGTGCGCTCGATGGTCTTGCGGATCGCGTCGGTGTTGAACACGAAGAAATCCTTCACCACGTGGCGCCGCAGCAGCACCTTGGTGATGGCCTGCTCGGCCGCCGCCGGCGGCGCGGCGTCGTTGACGCGCACGGTGATGCTTTTGAGGTGCTGCTGCCCCAGCACACGCGACAGCGCCGTGGTGTAGGGAATCCACACGTTCAAGGTTTCGTTGTTGCCGAACACCGTGTCGTTCTTCTTGGTGACGCCGATCACCCGCGCCGGCATCGACCCCAGGAACACCACCTGACCGATCGGGTCGGTGTGCGAACCGAACAGGGTCTTGCGGGTGCTCTCGTCGATCACCACTTCCTGGGCGCGCCGCGCCACGCTGGTGGCATCGAAGAACTTGCCCTGCGCCAGCTTGACCGCGCGCACCCGGAAGTACTGCTCGCCCACGCCCTGGATCGAGCCATTCACCGCCACGTTGCGATAGCGCAGCGTGTTGCTGGTGGAAACCTCGGGCGTGACGCTGTCCACGTAGGACTCGCGTGACAGGGCCTCGGCATCGGCCGGCACCAGGGTGCGGATGGTCAGGGCCTTTTCGTCGCCGAAGTCCTTGCCGGGAAACACTTCGACGGTATTGGTGCCGATCTCGCTGATGTCTTCCAGGATCTTCTGGCGCGAGCCCTCGCCCAGCGCCACCACCGACACCACGGCGGCGATGCCGATGATGATGCCCAGCATGGTCAGCGAGGTGCGCAGGCGGTGCGCGTTCATGGCCAGCAGCGCCATGCGCAGCGCTTCGCCGCAGCGGTCCAGGTAGGCCTGCCAGGCCGGCCGTGGCGGCAGCGGCGCCGCTTCCTCGCGCTTGACCTCGATGCGCGGCGCGTCGGGGTTGCGCCGGTCCGATACGATCTCGCCGTCGCTGATCTCGATGATGCGCTGCGCGTGCCGCGCCACGTTCATGTCGTGGGTGACCAGGATGATGGTGTGGCCGGCGGCGTTCAGTTCCTCCAGGATGCGCAGCACTTCCTGGCCGGTGTGCGTGTCCAGCGCGCCGGTCGGCTCGTCGGCCAGGATGATGTCGCCGCCATTCATCAGCGCGCGGGCGATGCTCACGCGCTGCTGCTGGCCGCCGGACAGCTGGCCCGGGCGGTGGCCGGTGCGTTCGCCCAGCCCCAGGCGCTCGAGCAGGTCGGCGGCGCGTTCCAGCCGGGCCTCGCGGCGCTTGCCGGCGTAGACGGCCGGCACCTCGACGTTGCCCTGCGCCGTCAGGTCGGACAGCAGGTGGTAGCGCTGGAAGATGAAGCCGAAATGCTCGCGCCGCAATTCGGCCAGTTCGTCAGGGTCCAGCTCGCCAGTGCTGCGGCCGCTGACGCGGTAGTCGCCGCTGGTGGCGCGGTCCAGGCAGCCCAGGATGTTCATCAGGGTCGACTTGCCCGAACCGGACGCGCCGACGATGGCCACCATTTCCCCGGCCTCGATGGTCAGGTTGATGTCCTTGAGAACGGCGATGGTCTGCTCGCCAGCGGGGAATTCGCGCCGGACGCCGGACAGCGAAATCAACGGTTCGGCCATATCAGCGTCCCGCCGCGGCGGCCACCGGCGCGGCGTCGGCCGACACCACGCGCTCGCCCACCTCCAGGCCTTCCAGCACCTGCGCCTGCACGTTGTTGTTCATGCCGATCTTGACCTTGCGGGTCTCGGTCTGGTTGTCCTTGCCGACCACCCGCACCTCGTAGCGCCCGTCCTCGCCGCGCTTGCCCAAGGCCGAGGCCGGCACCACCACGGCGTCGCGCGCCTCGCCCAGCACGATGGAAACCTGCGCGGTCATGGAGATGCGCAGCTTCTCGTCCGGGTTGGGCACGTCGAACAGCCCGTTGTAATAGACGGCCGCGCTGGTGGATGTGGAGCTGGACGAGGTCAGCGACGTGGCGGCGTCGTCCTTCTGGATCGAATCCGGCGCCGGCTCCACCGCGCGCAGCGTGGCGTGATAGCGGTGGTCCGGCTCGCCCAGGATGGTGAAGTACACGGGCAGGCCCGGCTTGACGCGGGTCACGTCGGCCTCGGAGATTTGCGCCTTGATGGTCATGGTGGCCACCTGGGCCACCTTGATGATGGTGGGCGCGCTCTGGATCGCGTTGACGGTCTGGCCTTCCTTGGTCACCACCGCCACCACCACGCCGTCGATCGGCGACACGATACGGGTGTAGCCCAGGTTGACCTTGGCCTTGTCGACCTCGATTTCGGCCTGGACGATCTGGGCGTCGAGCGCGGCGATATCGGCCCGGGTCACGCCCAGCGTGGCCTCGGCCGATTCAAAGGCCTCGCGCGAACTGGCGTCGGCCGCCAGCATCTGGCGCTGCCGGCGGAAAGCCAGCTCGGCCTGCTTCAGGGTGGCGACCTTGGCGGCGCGCTCGGCGCGGCGTGTCTGCAGGGCGGCCTGGGTATTACGCAGTTCGTTCTGCTGCGTCAGATCGTCGATCTCGGCGACCAGTTGGCCGCGCGTCACGCGGTCACCCAACGCCACCTTCAGCGACTTCAACTGGCCGGTGGCCTGCGCGCCGACACTGACGCGCTCGATGGCGTCCATGGTGCCGCTGGCCAGCACACTGTCTTCGAGATTGCCGCGGACGACCTCGGCCACGGCGAAGGTGGGCGGCGGCGGCGACGAGAAAAAGGCGGCGCGGACGCCAAAGGCGATGATCAGGAGAACGACGGCGATCAGGACGTAACGCTGGACTTTGCTACGAGGCTTTTTCATTGAACCAGTTCGGAGGAGGCGGCGGAGGCATCGTCCACCACTCGAATAACTCGATACGGATCGGGCCGGCTGTACGTACCCATACTGCCCGCTCATCCTAAACGGGGGGCTGCGTCAAAGCATGGCCAATCTGTGGCGAAAGGGTGAAAAACGGTAAAGCACCCGGCATTGGGTCGTGGGCAGGCAATATTGTTCCGTTGCACGAACGATACATCTGTTGCGGCGCATTAGCGTTTCCATTCTATGGAACCTTGCCGGCAACGTGATGCCATCTTGCCGCATCCCCATCTCAGTTGGACCATAGATGGCGCCTATCTTGTCACCATTGGCAATCGAGAATTGCGGCGGCGCAAAAAATCCACGCCTCGACATAGGGCGACGATAGGGACAGAATGAATGCAGTTAAGCCGTATCCGTGTCCAATTCGCCCCCTCCCCCCTCTTCACGCAGCGCCGCCCCGGAGTTTTCCGGGGCGGCGCTGTTGTGCCTGCTGGCCATGTTGAACCATGTGGCGCTGACAGGGGGACGGATCACCGTATCCCTGACGGCGCTGCAAATGGGCCTGTCGACCTTCAAGGTGGGCACCCTGGTGGCGGTGTTCGCGGTTTTGCCGATGCTGTTCTCGGTGCGCGCCGGACGCTGGGTGGACCGGGTCGGCATCGTCCGGCCGCTGGTCACCGGCACCACGCTGGTGGCGGTTGGCACGGCCTTGCCGTTCCTGTCGCAGACCCAGTTCGCGCTGCTGGTGGCGTCCTGTTGCATCGGCATCGGCTTCATGCTGCACCAAGTGGCCACGCAGGACCTGTTGGGCCACGCCGAGCCGGCCCAGCGGCTGCGCAATTTCTCGCTGATGTCGCTGGCGCTGGCGGGCTCGGGCTTCTCGGGACCGCTGATCGCCGGCCTGGCGATCGACCATCTGGGCACCCGGCTGGCCTTCGGCCTGCTGACGCTCGGTCCGCTACTGTCGGCCGGCGGCCTGTATGCGCTGCGGCACCAATTGAAGGCGGTGGATTCGCAGCTGGCCGGCACCAAGGAAGCGCAGCGCCGCCGCGTGACGGAACTGCTGGCGGTGCCGGCGCTGCGCCGTATCCTGATGGTCAACACCATCCTGTCGGGCGCCTGGGACACGCACTTGTTCGTGGTGCCGATCTTCGGTGTCGCCATCGGCCTGTCCGCCACCACCATCGGCGTCATTCTCGCGTCCTTCGCGGCGGCAACGTTCATCATCCGCCTGGTACTGCCCCTGATCCAGCGCCGAGTGCGGTCCTGGACACTGGTGCGGGTGGCCATGGCCACCGCCGCCATCGATTTCATGCTTTATCCGCTGTTCACCGACGTTGGCGTCCTGATCGTGCTGTCCTTCATCCTGGGACTTGCGCTGGGTTGCTGCCAACCGAGTATGCTTTCATTGCTGCACCAGCATTCGCCGCCGGGCCGCGCCGCCGAAGCCGTGGGGTTGCGGATGGCACTGATCAACGGCTCCCAGGTTTCCCTGCCGCTGACCTTCGGCGCGCTGGGTGCGGTCATTGGCGTCGCCCCGCTGTTCTGGGCCTATTCCGTGGCCCTGATGGCTGGCGGCTGGGCCAATCGCAACCCCCCGCTCGAATCTGACCGGAAACCGTAGTCGTGAACATGCAGTCTTCTCCTCCCGTGGCCGGCGCCAGCCTGCCTTTTCGCCTGTGGACGCCCGAAGAGCGGCAGGCATCGCTGCAGGCGGCCTTGCAGCATTGGCGGGACGGGGAAGACGTCTGGGTATATGGGTACGGATCACTGATCTGGCGCCCCGACTTCGACTTCGAGGAACGCCGCCTGGCCACCCTGCGCGGCCATCACCGCGCGCTGTGCCTGTGGTCGCGGGTCAACCGCGGCACGCCGGAATGCCCCGGCCTGGTGTTCGGGCTGGACCGTGGCGGCTCCTGCCGCGGCGTGGTCTACCGCCTGGCCGGCAACCAGGTGCCGACCTATTTCCCCGCCCTGTGGGACCGCGAGATGTCCACCGGCGCCTACCTGCCCCGCTGGATCAATTGCAGCACCGAGGCCGGCCCGGTCCGCGCCCTGGTCTTCATCATGAACCGGGACAACCCGGCCTACATCCGCGCCCTGCCCGAGGCCGAGCTGCTGGCCATCGTGCGCCGCGCCGCCGGCCGCTACGGCCCCTGCACCGACTACGTGGTGCAGACCGCCCAGGCCCTGCGCGCCGCCGGCATCCACGATGCCCGCCTGGACGCCATCGCCCGGCGCCTGGAACAGGACAGCCACGCGCTGCCCGAAGGCGCCTGAAGCGAGCCCGGCGCGGGGCCGCCAGGCCCGGCCGAAAGGCGCCGGAGGCCCTCGCGGCGCAAAAACTTGCCCGGGCCCTGCGCGGGGTCAATGAGGGGAGCGTTTCTTCGGCGGTATAAACTGCTTGTTATCAACGCTGAATCAAACGTCCCATGTCTGTCTCCGATCTGCGTCAAAGCTACGAAAAGAACGTGCTGCTGGAAAGCGACGCCGCCGCGTCCCCGTTCGAGCAGTTCACCCGCTGGTTCGACGAGGCCCTGGCCGCCAAGGTGCCCGAGCCCAACGCCATGACCCTGGCCACGGTCGACGCCAACGGCCAGCCCAGTGCCCGCATCGTCCTGATCAAGGGCTTCGACGAGCAGGGTTTCACGTTCTTCACCAATTACGAGTCGCGCAAGGGCACCGACCTGCTGGCCGAGCCGCGCGCCTGCCTGCTGTTCTTCTGGCAGCCGCTCGAGCGCCAGGTGCGCATCGAGGGCGTGGTGGAAAAAGTGCCGGCCGAAGAGTCGGACGCCTACTACCACAGCCGCCCGGCCGGTTCGCGCATCGGCGCCTGGGCCTCGCGCCAGAGCCAGCCCATCACCCGCGCCGAACTCGAAGCCCGCGAGCAGGAGTTCCGCGCCCGCTACGGCGACCAGCCGCCGCGCCCGCCGCACTGGGGCGGCTACCGCCTCAAGCCCACCTCGATGGAATTCTGGCAAGGCCGGCCCTCGCGCCTGCACGACCGCCTGCGCTACGTCGCCGACGGCCAGGGCTGGAAGATCGAACGCCTGTCGCCCTGACGCCGCCGGGCGCCGGCCACGGCGCCCCCCCATCTATCAATTGCATGCCAGCCTCCTCCCCTGATTTCGACGCAGCCTTCTTCCGCACCGCACTCGGCCGCTACGCCACCGGCGTCACGGTCGTGACCACCGCCGACCTCGATGGCGCCCCCATCGGCCTGACGGTCAGCTCGTTCAACTCGGTGTCCCTGAATCCGCCGCTGGTGCTGTGGAGCCTGTCGCGCAATTCCTCGTCGCTGGCCTCCTTCGAGCAGTGCCAGCGCTACGTGGTCAATGTATTGAGCGCCGACCAGATCGCGCTGGCGCGGCGCTTCGCCACCGGCAAGACGCCGGACCGGTATGCTGGCCTGACCGTGCACCACGCGCCCGGCGGCACGCCGATGCTGGACGGCCATTGCGCCGCCTGGTTCGAATGCCACAACCGCAGCCGCTATGTCGAGGGAGATCACATCATCATGGTGGGAGAAGTCGAACGTTGCGGACATAGCGGCGAACCGCCGCTGGTCTTCCACGCGGGCGGTTTCGACCTGACGCCCGCCGGCGCCCGTGCGGAAGGCGGGAAGTCATGAGCGCCGACATCGATTGCGTCGTCATCGGCGCGGGCGTGGTCGGCCTGGCCATCGCCCGCGCCCTGGCCCAGTCGGGCCGCGAGGTGCTGGTGGCCGAGGCCACCGAGGCCATCGGCACCGGCACCAGCTCGCGCAATTCCGAAGTCATCCACGCCGGCATCTATTACCCGGCGGGCAGCCTCAAGGCCCGCCTGTGCGTGCGCGGCAAACACCTGCTGTACGCCTATTGCGCCGAACGCGGCATTCCGCACAAGCGGCTGGGCAAGCTGATCGTGGCCACCAGCACCGAGCAGGCCGCCCAGCTCGAAGGCATCGCGCAGCGCGCCCGCGCCAACGGCGTGGACGATCTGCAGTTCATTTCCGGCGAAGACGCCATGCGCCTGGAACCGGCGCTGCGCTGCACGGCGGCGCTGGTGTCGCCGTCCACCGGCATCGTCGACAGCCACGCGTTGATGCTGGCCTACCAGGGCGATGCCGAGAACGCCGGCGCCCAGTGCGTGTTCCACACCCCGCTGGTGTCCGGCCGGGTGCGCCCCGAAGGCGGCTTCGACCTGCAGTTCGGCGGCGACGAGGCCATGAGCCTGAGCTGCAACGTGCTGATCAATTCCGCCGGCCTGCAGGCGCCGGCGCTGGCGCGCCGCATCGACGGCGTGCCGGCCGCCAGCATCCCCACCGATTACCTGTGCAAGGGCAGCTATTTCACGCTGTCTGGCCGCGCGCCGTTCTCGCGCCTGATTTACCCCGTGCCGCAACACGCCGGCCTGGGCGTGCACCTGACGCTCGACATGGGCGGCCAGGCCAAGTTCGGCCCCGACACCGAATGGGTCGGCACCGAGGACTACACCATCGACCCGGCCCGCGCCGAGGTCTTCTACGCCGCCGTGCGCAGCTACTGGCCGGCCCTGCCGGACAACGCCCTGGCCCCGGGCTATACCGGCATCCGCCCCAAGATCTCCGGTCCGCACGAGCCGGCCGCCGATTTCGTCATCGCCGGCCCGACCGCCCATGGCGTGCCCGGCCTGGTGAACCTGTTTGGCATAGAATCGCCCGGGCTGACTTCCAGCCTGGCGCTCGCCGAAGAGACCCTGGCGCGGCTGGCGGACGACGCTTCTTCTCATTCTTCCCACTGAATCATGCAGCACAACGACTACATCCTGACCCTGTCCTGCCCCGACCGCACCGGCATCGTCTTCCGCGTCAGCGGCCTGTTGTTCGAATCGGGTTGCAACATCCTCGATTCGCAGCAGTTCGGTGACGAAGAGACCGGCCGCTTCTTCCTGCGGGTGCACTTCGACCTGCCGGCCGGCGCGGCCCCGGACGCGCTGCGCGCCCGGCTGGACGAGATGGCGGCCGAGTACGGCATGGAGTTGCAGCTGCATGACGCCCGCCGCAAGGAACGCCTGCTGATCATGGTCAGCAAGCAGGGCCATTGCCTGAACGACCTGCTGTTCCGCGTGCACAGCGGCCAGCTGCATGCCGAAGTGGCCGCCATCGTCTCGAACCACAACGACTACGCCAGCCTGGCCGCGTCCTATGGCATCCCGTTCCACCACCTGCCCGTCACGCCCGACACCAAGGCCGAACAGGAACGCCAGGTGCTGGCGCTGGTGGACCGCTACGAGATCGACCTGGTGGTGCTGGCGCGCTACATGCAGATCCTGTCGGCCGACATGTGCCGCGCGCTCAATGGCCGCGCCATCAACATCCACCACAGCTTCCTGCCCAGCTTCAAGGGCGCCCGCCCGTACCACCAGGCGCATGCGCGCGGCGTGAAGATCATCGGCGCCACCGCCCACTTCGTCACCTCGGACCTGGACGAAGGCCCGATCATCGACCAGGACATCGAGCGCGTCGACCACACCATGACGGCGCAGGACCTGACCCAGGTCGGCAGCGACATCGAGTCGTTGGTGCTGTCGCGCGCCGTGCGCAGCCACGTCGAGCACCGCATCCTGCTGAACCGCAACAAGACCGTGGTGTTCCGCTAGGACAGCACCGGCGTCCGCTGGCGCGCGCTCAGCGCTTCCAGTCGGCGTCCTTGAACCAGTTGCGCAGGTGTTCCACGACCAGCCTGACCTTGTCGGGCTGGTTGCGGCGGGTCTGCACGACCGCATGGATGTCCAGCCCCTGCGGCTCGTAGCCCGGCAGCAGCACTTCCAGCGCGCCATCGGCAATGTCCTGTTCGACCATGTAGCGCGGGTGCATCGACACCCCGCCGCCGCGCTTGGTCATGTTCATCAGCGCTTCCCCCAGGTTCGAATTGAACGAGCCCGCCACCCGCACCACGTGGGTGTTCGACTGGGCGTCGGTGAAGCTCCATTGCCCGGTGGGCGCCTTCAGGTTGTGCACCAGGCAGTTGTGCCGTTCCAGGTCCTGCGGCTTCCCGGGCCGGCCGTGGCGGGCCAGATAGTCGCGCGTCGCCACCACCACTTGCGGCACCAGCGTGATCTTGTAGGCGATCTGGTTGGAATCCTTCAGTCGCGGCGCGATACGCACGGACAAGTCCAGATTCTCGGCGATCAGGTCGCCACGGCCGTCATCGATCAGCAGCGACACCTTGATCGCGGGATAGCGCGCCAGGAAGTCCTGGATCGCCGGCACCATGTGCACGGTGCCGAACGACGGCGGCGTGCCGATGCGGATGCGGCCGCTGGCGGTCAGCACCGGCCCCTGCACCAGCTCCTTCAGGTTCATCAGGCTCAGCGCCAGCGTATCGGCGTTTTCCAGCAGCAGGCGGCCGCTCTCGGTCAGGCTGACGTGCTTGGTATTGCGGTTGAGCAGTTGCACTTCGAAGTGCGCTTCGAGCCAGGCGATCTTCTTGGTGACCGCCGAGCGGCTCGACGCCAGGCTTTCCGCCGCCTTGGAGAAACTCAGGCTCTTGCCGACTTCGACGAAGACTTCCAGGCAATCGATGACGTTCATTTCCAACTCGTGTGTTTCCAAAAAGGAAAAAACGATTTCCTTTTTTGGTGATTTTTCAGGGCGATCGGTCTCTCTATACTGGCCGCATGAGCCAAGAACGTCCCCCCGCTGCCGCCGCCAGCGCCGCCGCTTTCGACTACCACCTGTTCGGTACCCATGTCTGTTTCGGTGATGGCGTATCGGCCTTGATATTAAAGGAACTGGACGCGCTAGGCTGTTTCCGGCCGGCGATCCTGGCACAGGACGCGATGGTGCGATCCGCCGCATTCGAGATCCTGTCCGCCTGTTGGAGCGGACTCGATCACCTGCGGCTTCCGGCAGTCCCGCGGCACTCCAGTGTCGATTTTGTGGAAACAATGGCCGAAAAAGTGCGGACATTCGGCGCGGACAGCCTGATCGCCATCGGCGGCGGCAGCGTGGCCGACAGCGCCAAGGCCCTGGCGCTGCTGCTGGCCGAAGGCGGCCGGCTGGCCGACCACGTCACCACCTTCGAACCGCCCGCCACGGTGCGCATTCCGCGCCGTGTCCGACCGCAGCTGCCGATCATCGGCATCCCCACGACCGCCTCGGGCGCGGAAACCACGTCGTCGTTCGGCGTGCGCCGGCAAGACGGCCACAAGCTGATGTTCTGGAACCGCGGGGTGGCCGCGGCGACCCTGCTGATCGATCCGCGCCTGAGCGCGGACCAACCCGTCGCGCTGCTGCGCGACAGCGCCATGAACGGCATCGCTCACGCGCTGGAGGCCCTGTATTCGCGGGGACGATCGCCCGTGTCCGATTGCATCGCCGTGCAGGCGATCCGGCTGTTCGACAGCGCCCTCGACGGCGACAGCCTCGCCGCTGGCGACGCGCGCGGCGCGATCCTGCAAGCGGCGCATCTGGCCGGGCTGGCCCTGTCGATGGCGCGCAGCTGCCTGCATCACGCCATCTGCCATGTCGTGGCGTCGCGCCAGCGGTTGTCGCACGGCGCGGTCAACAGCGTGATCCTGCCGCATGCGCTGGCGTTCAACGAAGCGGCAGCGGCCGACGCGCTGCGGCCGGCGCTCGACGCCATCAACCAGCGGGCGCGCCGGCCGCACGTCACGCTGTCGGCCTGGGTGCGGGACATCCAGCGGCGCCACGCCATGCCCGCGCGGCTGTCGGAACTTGGCGTGGCACGCGAGGCGCTCGGCGCCATGGCCCGCGACGTCCTGACCGAACGAGGGCTGGCGCTCAATCCCCGGCCGGTATCCGAAGCCGAGGCCTCAGGAATTCTGCGGGCCGCTTTCTAGCCCTGGCATCCCCGCAAGGCCGTCCCTGGCCTTGCCCATCCCGAAAACGGAGAGATCATGAAAATCGTTGCTGGCGAGGGCCCGTTGGGCGCGCGCATCCTGGATATCGATCTGGCCCGCCCCCTGGCCGACGCCGACTATCGCGCCATCGAGGCGGCGCTGGGCCGGCATGGCGTGGTCAGCTTCCCGAAACAGGCGCTGGAGGCGCGGCACCTGAAGGCGTTCGCCGAGCGCTTCGGCACGCTGGAAGTGAACGTCGCCAACATGTACTTCGAGCCCGGCCTGCCGGAAGTGATGATCCTGTCGAACATGGTGGAGAACGGCAAGCCGGTGGGCCTGAGCGACGCCGGCCAGGACTGGCACACCGACATGTCCTACAGCCGAACCATCGCCTTCAGCAACGTGCTGTACGGCATCCGCATCCCGATGCGCGACGGCAAGTCGCTGGGCAACACCGAGTTCTGCAACATGCACGCCGCCTATGACGACCTGCCGCAGGCATTGAAGGACGAGCTGGACGGCATGACCATCACCCACGACTTCAACAAGTTCTGGGAAATGATGCGGCGGGAAAAAGGCAGCACCCGGCCCCCGTTGACCGAGGAGCAGAAGCGCCGCAAGCCGCCGGTGTCGCACCCCGTTTTCCTGACGCATCCGATCACGGGCCGCAAGGTGCTGTACGCCAACCCCGGCTATTCCGTCAGGATCAACGAATTGCCCGAGTCGCGCAGCGCCGAGGTGCTGGACTTCCTGTTCAGGCATCAGCTGCAGGAGAAGTACCGCTATCGCCACCAGTGGCAGGAAGGCGATGTGCTGATGTGGGACAACATGGGGACCATCCATAACGCCGTGGCCGACTACCGGCCGGACGAGCCGCGCCTGATCAAGCGCTGCCAGGTCATGGCGGACCGGTACTTCCCCGACCAATACTGATACCAACACAAGGAGGAGACATCATGAACACAAAACAATGGACCAAGCTGCTGTGCGCCGCCCTGATCGGCGCGGGCGTTGCCGCGCCCGCCCTGGCCGACGACTACCCGTCGCGGCCGATCCGCATGGAAGTCGGCTACGCCGCCGGCGGGCCGACCGACGTGATCGCGCGCATTCTCGCCAAGCGCATGTCCGAGAGCCTGAATACCTCGATCGTGGTGGAGAACAAGCCGGGGGCCAGCGCGTCCATCGCCGCCAACGACGTGATGCGCGCCGAACCCGACGGCTACAAGGTGCTGGTGACCTCGCTCACGCTGAACGTGAATCCGTTGCTGTACCCCGAGCGCTACAACTATGACGCGGTCAAGGATTTCACGCCCGTCGGCAACTTCGCCAAGCTGCCCATGGTGGTGGTGACCAGCTATGGCTCGCCCTACAAGACCATGCAGGAGCTGGTGGCCGCGGCCAAGGCCAGTCCGGACAAGCTCACCTTCGGCTCGTCGGGCATCGGCGGGTCTGCGCACCTGACGGCCGAGATGCTGGCCAACATGACCGGCGCGCGCATGATGCACGTGCCCTTCAAGGGCAACGGGCCGGCCCTGCAGGAAATGCTGGCGGGCCGCATTTCGTTCATGTTCTATCCCAGCGTCGGCATCGCCAACTACGTGGCGCAGAAGCAGTTGCGCGTGCTGGCCATCGGCACGCGCGAGCCGCAGCCCGACTTCCCCGGCGTGCCGACGCTCGAAAGCCTGGGCTATCCCGGCTTCGACGAAGCCGCCACCTGGGTGGGCATGCTGGCGCCGCCCGCCACGCCCAAGGCCATCGTCGACAAGCTGAACCGGGCCGCCAACGAGGCCCTGGCCGATCCGGCGGTGCGGCAACAGCTTGCCTCGCTCGGCGCCCTGGCCGACGGCGGCACGCCGCAACAGTTCAGCCAATTCCTGGTGCAGGACCGCAAGCGCTGGGCCGACGTGATCAAGAAAGGCAATGTCAAAGGCGAATGATGGTCCATCGGAGCAGCATGCAATGACCACCCGGCTGGACGATTGCTATTCCATCGAGCGCCTGCGGCTCGCGGCCCGGGCGCGCCTGCCGCGGCCGGTGTTCGACTTCTTCGACGGCGGCGCCGAGGACGAGATCACGCTGCGCGAGAACGCTGGCGCGTTCCAGCGCCTGCGGCTGGCGCCGCGGGTGCTGCGCGATGTCTCGCGGGTGGATGCCACGGCGATGCTTGTCGGCGCCCCCGCCGCCCTGCCCTGCGCCATCGCGCCCACCGGCGCGGTGGGCTTCGGCTGGCGCGACGGCGACGTGGCGCTGGCGCGCGCCGCCGCCCAGGCCGGGATTCCCTACACCCTGTCCACATCCGCCACCGCGTCGATCGAGGAGATCGCCGACCGGGCGCCCGGACGGCTCTGGTTCCAGGCCTACATCCTGCAGGACAAGGCCCGGCTCGCCGACCTGATCCGGCGTGCCGGGGCCGCCGGCTACGAGGCGCTGATGATCACGGTGGATCTGCCGGTGGGCGGCAAGCGCGAACGCGACCTGGGGCACGGCCTGGCGTTTCCCATGAAGATCAACCCGCGCAACTTCTTCCAGTTCGCGCGCAAGCCCGCCTGGTCGCTGGACATGCTGCTGCGGCGGCCGCCGGCCATGCCCAGCCTGGCGGGGCTGGCGCGGGTCGCCACGGACCGCAGGGCCATGAAATCCGTCGCCGGCCGCAACTACGATCCGGCGTTCAAGCTCGACGATCTGGCGCGGCTGCGCGAAGGCTGGCAGGGCAAGCTCATCGTCAAGGGCGTGGTCAATGCCCTGGACGTGGACGCCATCGTCGGTATCGGCGCCGACGCGCTGGTCGTCTCCAACCACGGCGGCCGGCAGCTCGACACCGGCATCGCGACGCTGGCCGCCTTGCCGGAAGTGATCGCCGCCGCGCGCGGCCGGGTACCGGTGCTGCTGGACGGCGGCGTGCGGCGCGGCAGCGACATCTTCAAGGCGCTGGCGCTGGGCGCGGCCGGTGTGTTGACCGGCCGCGCCACGCTCTACGGCGTGCTGGCGGGCGGTCACCCCGGCGCCTGCAAGGCGCTGGAGATATTGCGCGACGAGTTGGCGCGCACCATGCAACTGTGCGGCGCGGACACGCTGGCCGCCATCGATGAAACCATGCTGAGGATGACATCCCCATGAGCGACACCCTGTCCCTCTGCCACAACCAGGTCATGGCGTTCTTTCGCGACCTGGATGAAAGCCGCTACGACGACCTGGTGCGGCGCCTCGCTCCCGACGGCGTCTGGCTGCGCCAGGGCCAGACGCTGGCGGGCCGCGACGCCGTGCTGGCGGCGCTGGCGCGCCGCTCCGCGACCCAGCGCATCCATCACCTGATCTGCAACCTGGCGGCGCACGCCTGGAGCGCGGACCACTGCGCGCTGCGCGGCTACATGCTGGTGGTGCGGCATGACAGCGGCAGCCCGCTGTCCGGACCGGCGCCGCTGGCGGGCGTGGACACCATCCGCACCCTGCGCGTCGAACTGGCGCGCCGCGACGGCGAATGGCTCATCGCCCGCATGGCCAACGATGAACCCAGTTTTTCCGCCCAGGCGGCCTGAAGGAACCCACCATGAAATGGATACGCTGCACCCACGACGACGAAACGTTCTACGGCATCCTCGATGAAGACCGCATCACGCCGGTGCGCGGCGACCCGTTCAACGGCCATGAAAAGCGCAACGAATCGCTGCGCCTGGCCGACGTGCGGATCGAAGTGCCGGTGATTCCGCCGACCTTCTATTGCGTCGGCCTGAACTATGTCCGGCACATCGGCACCGAGGGCAAGAACATTCCCACCCAGCCCGACGTCGGCTACCGCGCCAACAACGCGCTGCTGGCGCATGGACAGGACGTGCTGATGCCGGCCGACGCCAACCGCGTGCACTACGAGGGCGAACTGGTGGTGGTGATCGGCAAGCGCATGAAGCACGTGCGGCCGGACGAGGTGCGCGCCGGCATCCTCGGCTACACCATCGGCAACGACGTCAGCGCGCGCGATTGGCAGGCGTCCGACCGCACTTTCTGGCGCTCCAAGAACACCGACACCTTCAAGCCGATGGGGCCCTGGATCGAGACCGACCCGGACCTGGCGCGCATGGAGACGGTGGTCAGCGTCAACGGCCGCGAGAGCACCCGCTTCGGCACCGGCGACATGCTGTTCGGCGTGGATACCTTCATCAGCACGATGAGCCGCTACCTCACCTTGCAGCCCGGCGACATCCTGTGGATGGGCACCGACGGCCATTCGCCCGACCTGCGCGACGGCGACGTAGTCGAAGTGACGCTGACGGGTTTGGGCACGCTCACCAACCGCTTCGCTCGGCTGCCGGACTGATTTCAGGCGGGCCGGTCAGGAGACAACACCCGGACGCCCGTTCAGCCCGCGGGGAACTGGCGCTCGACCAGCGCCAGCGCCTTTTCCTGCAGCGGCGACCGGCCCTCTTGCGGCCAGATCACCTGGCTGACCGAGCGCGCCTGGTGCTCGAACGCGATGAACCGGGTGCCCGCCAGGCCGCTGCGCGACAGGCACGACGGCACGATCGACACGCCCAGGCCCTGCGACACCAGCGAAGCCACGCTGAGCCAGTGGCGCACCTCGTGGCGGACCACGGGCATGAAGCCCGCCCCCACGCACAGCGACAGCACAGTCTCGTAATAGCTCGGCGAGGCGGCGCGGGCGAAGAACACGAAATCATCGCCGGCCAGGTCCGCCAACGCCAACGAACGCCGCCCGGCCAGCGCATGGCTTTGCGGCAGGCACACCACGAAGGGTTCGGCCAACAGATCGCGCGCCGCCACGCCGGCCGGCACCGGGTTGGCATGGATGAAGCCCAGGTCCTGTTCGCCGCGCCGCACCGCCTCGATCTGGTCGTGCGAATTCAATTCGGTCAGCACGTGCTCGACGTCCGGCAGTTCGGCCCGCATGGACTCCAGCAGCGCCGGCAGGCCGCGGTACAGCATCGACCCCACGAAGCCGATGCGCAACCGGCCGCGCAGGCCGGCGTCGACCCGCTGCACCAGCATGCGCACGTCCTCGGCCTGGCGCAGCAGCGTCAGGGCCTCGCGGTACAGCACCTGGCCGGCGGCGGTCAGTTCGACGTGGCGGCTGGTGCGCGCCAGCAGGCGCGCGCCGACGTTGTCCTCGAGCTGGCGGATGGCGTAGCTCAAGGGCGGCTGGGAAATGTGCAGGCGCGCGGCGGCGCGGCTGAAATGGCGTTCTTCGGCCACGGCGATGAAATAGCGCAGCAGGCGCGGGTCCAGGTCCATTGGTCTCCTCCCTGGGCGCGCCTGCCGGCGGCACCCGAGATCCATATTTTTATTGGATAGGTCTACACAAAAACGGTATTTGTATAGATTAATCCATCATCGCACCATGCCGGAAACACCCCTTTTGCGCAGGATGCCGCCATGGATACCCCCGCCCAGCCCCCCGTCGCCCCCACCCGCGCCACCGCCACGCCCGTCCCGGACGCGCGCGGCCTGAACCTGTTCCGCGCCGATCCGTACGCCGCGCCCCTGGCCCGGCGCTATCTGCCCGCGGCGCTGCACGCGCACCTGCTGCCGCACCTGGACCGCCTGGGCGAACTGGCGGGCGGCGTGATGGACGAACTGGCGGCCACCGCCGACAAGCATCCGCCCACCCTGTCGGTGCGCAGCCGCGCCGGCGCCGACGAGTCGCGCATCGACAAGCACCCCGCCTATGTCGAGCTGGAACGCCTGGCCTACAGCGAATTCGGCCTGGCGGCGCTGTCGCATCGCGGCGGCGTGCTGGGCTGGCCCGAGCCGATGCCCGCCGCCGCCAAGTACGCGCTCAGCCACCTCTTCGTACAGGCTGAATTCGGCCTGTGCTGCCCGGTCAGCATGACCGACTCGCTGGCGCGCACGCTGCGCAAGTTCGGCGACCCGGCGCTGGTCGAACGGGTGCTGCCGCAGGTCACCAGCCAGGATTTCGACGCCCTGCGCCAGGGCGCCATGTTCATGACCGAACAGGGCGCCGGCTCGGACGTCAGCGCCACCGAGGTCACGGCCACGCGCCAGGACGACGGCAGCTGGCGCATCCACGGCGACAAGTGGTTCTGCTCCAACCCCGACGCCGGCTTCGCCATGGTGCTGGCGCGCAGCGAAAGCGAGCCCGGCCTGAAGGGCGTGTCGCTGTTCCTGCTGCCGCGCGACCTGGCGGACGGCACGCACAACCACTACCGCATCCTGCGCCTGAAGGACAAGCTCGGCACCCGTTCCATGGCCAGCGGCGAAATCCGCCTGGAAGGCGCGGTGGCGTGGCTGGTGGGCGAGCGCGGCAAGGGCTTCAAGCACATGGCCGACATGATCAACAACTCGCGCCTGTCCAACGGCATGCGGGCGGCCGGCCTGATGCGCCGCGCCGTCACCGAGGCCACCTACGTCTCGCAACACCGCCGCGCGTTCGGCAAGCGCCTGATCGACATGCCGCTGATGCAGCGCCAGCTGGTGAAGATGACGGTATGGGCCGAACAGGCCCGCAGCGTCATGTTCCAGACCGCCCGCGCCCTGGCCGACGCCGACCACGGCCGGGGCGATCCGGCGCTGGCGCGCATCCTGACGCCGCTGATCAAGTTCCGCGCCTGCCGCGATGCGCGCAAGGTCACCGGCGACGCCATGGAAGTGCGCGGCGGCTGCGGCTACATCGAGGAATGGACCGAGCCGCGCCTGGTGCGCGACGCGCACCTGGGCTCGATCTGGGAAGGCACCAGCAACATCGTGGCGCTGGACGTGCTGCGCGCCATCAGGAAAGAGGGCTCGCTGCCCGCGCTGCGCCGGCATGTCGACCAGTTGCTGGCCGAAGGCCTGCCCTGCCCGCCGGCGCTCGCCGCCACCCAGGCCGACGCGCTGGAACGGACCTATGCGCTGGCCGAACATGCCGCGCAGGGCGACCACGCCGAACTGGCGCGGCAGGCCGCCTCGCTGCTGTACCACGCGGTATCGATGGCGGCGCTGCGCTGGGAAGCCGTCGGCGACGGCCTGGCCAGCCGCGCCCTGCTGGCCGACCAGGTGCTGCAACATCGCCTGGCCCCGCGCGACCCGTACGCGATTCCCGCCGACGAAAGCGCCGCCTGCCGCGGCATCCTGCAACACGCGCTGTAGCCTGGCGCACCACGACGCCGGCGGCACAGCCGGCGCGTCCACCACTGGAGACAACCATGAAACGCCTGTTCACCCCTTTGCTGCTGGCGGTCGCCGCCATCGCCGCCGCGCCCGCCGCGCTGGCCGCCGACGCCTATCCGTCGCGGCCGGTCACGCTGGTGGTGCCGTTCCCGCCCGGCGGCCCGACCGACGCCCTGGCGCGCCGCCTGGCCGAAAAGCTCAAGCAGCCGCTGGGCCAGACCGTCATCGTCGAGAACCGCGCCGGCGCCGGCGGCAACATCGGCTCCGAATACGTGGCCACGGCCAAGCCGGACGGCTACACCATCCTGTTCGGCACCTCCGGGCCGCTGGCCATCAACGTCAGCCTGTACAAGAACCAGGGCTACAACCCCGAGACCAGCTTCGCCCCCATCATCCGCATCGGCCACCTGCCCAACATCCTGGTGGTGAACCCCTCGGTGCCGGCCACCAACGCGCAGGAACTGATCGCCTACGCCAAAAAGAACCCGGACAAGCTCAGCTACGCCTCGTCCGGCAACGGCGCGTCGTCGCACCTGGCCGGCATCCTGTTCAACCAGATGGCCGGCACCCGCATCATGCACATCCCCTACAAGGGCACCGGGCCGGCGCTCAACGACCTGCTGGGCGGCCAGGTGTCGATGTCGTTCACCGACATCCTGACGGCGCTGCCGTACATCAAGGCCGGCAAGCTGCGCGCCATCGGCCTGGCCAGCGCGCAGCGCTCCGAGGCCCTGCCCGACCTGCCGACGCTGTCCGAACAAGGGCTGTCCGGCTACGACGTCAGCGTGTTCTTCGGCATCGTCGCGCCCAAGGCCACGCCGGCCGAGACCGTGGCCAGGCTGAACCAGGCATTCCAGGCCGCGCTGTCGGACCCCGCGATCGAACAGACCCTGCGACACCAGGGCATCGTGCGCGCCCAGGACCAGACGCCCCAGGGGCTGTCCCGCTTCATCACGACCGAAGTGCCCAAGTGGCGCACGCTCATCAAGAGCGCCAACGTTTCCATCGACTGACCGCAGAGGCTTCATGGCTCCCAAGCTCCCCGACGCCGGCGCCCTGGCCGGCTGCAAAGTGATCGACCTGTCGCGCGTGCTGGGCGGTCCTTACTGCACCCAGATCCTGGCCGACCACGGCGCCGACGTGCTCAAGATCGAACCGCCGGGCGGCGACGAAACGCGCGGCTGGGGTCCGCCGTTCCTGGGCGATACCGCGTCGTACTTCGTCGGCGTCAACCGCAACAAGCGCGGCATGACGCTGGACCTGTCGCAAGCGGCCGGCCAGGAACTGCTGCGCCACCTGCTGGCCGATGCCGACGTGCTGGTCGAGAACTTCAAGCCCGGCACGCTGGAGAAGTGGGGGCTGGGCTACGACACCTTGAAAGAACGCTTCCCGAAACTGATCCACTGCCGCGTCAGCGGCTTCGGCGCCGACGGCCCGCTGGGCGGCCTGCCCGGCTATGACGCCTGCGCGCAAGCCATGTGCGGGCTGATGAGCGTGAACGGCGAAGCCGACGGCGACGCCACCCGCGTCGGCCTGCCGGTGGTGGACATGGTGACGGGCCTGAACGCGGCAGTGGCGATCCTGCTGGCGCTGAACGAGCGCGCGCGCAGCGGGCTGGGCCAGTTCCTCGACATCACGCTGTACGACTGCGCGCTGTCGCTGCTGCATCCGCACGCGCCCAATTACTTCTACAGCGGCAAGACGCCGGGCCGCAGCGGCAACGCGCATCCCAACATCGCGCCCTACGAGACCCTGCCCACCGCCAGCGGCCCGATCTTCCTGGCGGTCGGCAACAACCGCCAGTTCGCGCAGCTGGCGCAAGTGCTGGAAGCGCCAGCGCTGGCCGCGGACCCGCGCTATGCCGCCAACGCCGACCGGCTGGCGCATCGCCAGGCCCTGCGCGACGACCTGTCGGCCCTGCTTGCGCATCACGAGGCGGCGGCCCTTGCCGACCGCCTGCTGCGCGCCGGCGTGCCGGCCGCGGCCGTGCAGACGGTGGACCAGGCGCTGGCGCATCCGCACACGCGCCATCGCGGCATGGTGCTGGAACAGGGCGACTACCGCGGCGTCGGCTCGCCCATCAAACTGTCGCGCACGCCCGCCACGCTGCGCCGCCTGCCGCCCGATCTGGCGCCGCCCCAGCCATAGCGGCCGCGGCATCAGCGCTCGCCCCATGCGCCGCCCTGCCCGCCTTGCGCGGGCCTTTTCATGCCTGCCTAACCAGGCGCCGCGCCGGCGATTGCCGCCATTCCCTACACCCGCTTGCATGTCTTGCATGCACAGACAATTCGTTGCATGACTGTTGCATTGCCCGCCTCCCGGCCGATTTAGACTTTTCCCATCACACCGGCCCGCCCTTCATGGCGGGCACCGAGGGAGCGATGCGCGGCGATACCCGCGCTGCATGCCCGCTCCCTCGACGTTGCCCTGGCGCGACTCCCCATCGAACGAGAACAAGGAGAAAGACTATGGCTACGAACGCCCCCAGCGGCGATCCGCAACAGAACGCCCCGCTCAAGCGGGTGATGGGGCCCAAGCTGCTGCTGCTCTTCATCGTCGGCGACATCCTCGGCACCGGGGTCTACGCCCTGACCGGACAGGTCGCCAAGGAAGTCGGCGGCGCGGCCTGGCTGCCGTTCCTGGTGGCCTTCGGCGTGGCGCTGCTGACCGCGCTGTCCTACCTGGAACTGGTCACCAAGTATCCGAAAGCGGCGGGCGCCGCGCTCTACGTGCACAAGGCGTTCGGCCTGCACTTCCTGACCTTTATCGTCTGCTTCACGGTGATGTGCTCGGGCCTGACGTCGGCCGCGACCGCGTCGCAGGCCTTCGCGGCCAATCTGTTCGCCGCCTTCGGCATCGAGGCCAGCAAGACCTGGATCACCATGGGCGCGCTGGGATTCATGGCGCTGGTGATGCTGGTGAACCTGCGCGGCGCGTCCGAAAGCGTGCGCGCCAACGTGGTGCTGACGCTGATCGAACTGTCCGGCCTGCTGATGGTGATCCTGCTGGGCTTTTACGCCATGTCGGAAGGCCAGGCCGACTTCTCGCGCGTCATCGCCTTCGACACGCCGGAAGACAAGAGCGTGTTCCTGGCCGTCACCTCGGCCACCGCGTTGGCTTTCTTTGCCATGGTCGGCTTCGAGGACTCCGTCAACATGGCCGAGGAAACCCACAACCCCAGCCGCATCTTTCCCAAGGTGATGCTGACCGGCCTGGGGCTGACGGCGGTGATCTACGTGCTGGTGTCGATCTGCGCGGTGGCGCTGGTGCCGGTGGGCGAACTGGCCGGCAGCAGCACGCCGCTGGTGCTGGTGGTCAAGCGCGCCGCGCCCGGCCTGCCGGTGGAATACATCATGCCGGTGATCTCGATGTTCGCCGTCGCCAACTCGGCGCTCATCAACATGATGATGGCCAGCCGCCTGCTGTACGGCATGTCGCGCCAGGGCGTGCTGCCCGCCTTCCTGGCCCACGTGCATCGCCGCAACCAGACGCCGTGGACCGCCATCCTGTTCACCACCGCGCTGGCGTTCGGCCTGATCATCCTGGTGGCGCTGGCCGACTCCGAGGCCATTCGCGCGCTGGGCGGCACCACCGCCCTGCTGCTGCTGGGCGTGTTCGCCTTCGTCAACGTGGCGGTGCTGGTGCTGCGCCGCGACCAGGTCAAGCACGAGCATTTCCGCATCAACCGCATCGTGCCGTGGCTGGGCGCGGCCGCCTGCCTGTTCCTGGTGACGCCGCTGACCGGACGCGACGTGATCCAGTACCAGGTGGCCGGCTGGCTGCTGCTGCTGGGCGTGGTGATGTGGGGCGTCACCTACCTGGCACGCAGCCGCGAGGAAAAGATGCGGCTGGATCCGTCGGCGCTGGAATAGGAAGGCGCGCCAGGCCCTGCCTGGCGCGGGGCCTGCCCCGGCCCATGCGGGAACGGCGGATGGCGCGCCGGGAGTCCTCCTCAGCCGCCCTGCGCCAAACCCTCGCGGCGCGGATCGACCCCACCCTGCAGGCCGTCGGCGTCGATCACGATGCCATGGATGCCGCTGGGGAAATCGGTGATCTTGACCGGATGCCCCATGCGCTCCAGGGCCGGCGCCAGCGCCTCCAGCGCGGTGCCCTTTTCCAGTTCGGTTTCCTTGTTGCGGCTGCCCAGGTTCGGCAAGGCCGCGGCGGCCTGGATGTCGAGCTTCCAGTCGAGCACCGCCACGATGGTCTTGGCGACGTAGTTGATGATGGCGCTGCCGCCCGGCGACCCCACCAGCAGGTAGGGCTTGCCGTCGCGCAGCACGATCATCGGCGCCATCGCGCTGCGCGGGCGCTTGCCGGGTTCGACGCGATTGGCCACCAGCCGCCCTTCGGGATCCTTGAACGAGGACGAAAAGTCCGTCATCTCGTTGTTCAGCAGGAAGCCGCGCACGAAAATCTTGCTGCCGAATTCGTTCTCGATGGTGGTGGTCATCGACAGCGCATTGCCGTCGGCGTCCACCGCCACCAGATGGCTGGTCGAAGGTTGCTCCAGGGCGTTGTCACGCCCCAGCGACAGCAGCTTGCCTTCGGGGTCGCCGGGCAGCGCCACCTTCATGCTGCGGTCGGGCCGGATCAGCGCGCCGCGCGCGCGCAAATACGCCGGATCAAGCATCGCGCGCACCGGCACGCGGACGAAATCCGGGTCGGCCACGTAGAAGTCGCGGTCGGCAAACGCCAGCCGGCCGGCCTCGGCGAAATAATGCACCGCTTCGACGCTGCCAGGCGCGAAATCGCCGATCGGATATTGCTCCAGTTCGCCCAGCATCTGCAGCACCGCGATCGGGCCGCTGCTGGGCGGCCCCATGCCGCACAGCTCGTAGCCGCGATAGGCGCCGCACACCGGTTCACGCTGGCGCGCCTGGTAGCCCGCCAGGTCGGCCAGCGTCAGGTCGCCCGGCTTGGGATGCGCATGCACCGCGGCCACGACGTCACGGGCGATATCGCCCTGGTAGAAAGCGTCCGCGCCGCCCTGCGCCACGGCCCGCAGCGTGGCCGCGAAGGCGGGATTCTTCAGCATGTGGCCGACCGGCCAGGCGCTACCATCGGGCGCGTAGAAATAGGCCGCGGCGGCCGGCTGGCGCGGCAATTCCTTGTTGCCCGCCAGCAGTTTGTGCAGGCGCGGCGACACGGCGAAACCCTGCTCGGCCAGCCGGATCGCGGGCTGGAACAGGTCGGCCCACGGCAGCTTTCCCTGGCGCTGGTGCGCCATTTCCAGGCCGCGCAGCAGGCCCGGGACGCCCACCGCCATGCCGTTGTTGACCGCCTGCGCGAACGGCAGCGGCTTGCCGTCGGCATCCAGGAAGCGGTCGGGACGCGCCGCGGCGGGCGCCGTCTCGCGGCTATCGTAGGTCACGATGGCGCGATCCTTGGCCGAATACACCACCATGAAGGCGCCGCCGCCGATGCCCGACGATTGCGGTTCGACCAGATTGAGCACCAGCTGAGTGGCGATGGCGGCATCCACCACGCTGCCGCCGCGCCGCAGCATCTCGTCGCCGGCGGCGGTGGCCAGGGGGTTGGCCGCGACCATCATGAAATGCGGAGCGCGCACCAGCTTGCGGGCCTGGCTGCCGGTGGCGGCCTCGGGATTCAGGTCGTCGGCGGCCACCGGCGAACGGGCCCAGGCGGACGGCGCCGCGGCCAGCGCGGCGGCGAGCAAAAGAGCGGCGGTGGAACGACACACGCGCATGGAAAGGGCTCCAGGATGGCGCCGGATGGCCGGCATGGACGTCCATGATAGACAAGACCCGCGCCGCTGTCGCAGTGCCCCGTCGCGCCGTAGAATGCGGGATTGCGCCGACCCACCCTTCGCATCATGCGCCTGCGCCACATCGAGATCTTCGAAGCGATCCGCCGCACCGGCTCCCTGACCCAGGCCGCGGCGGCGCTGCACATCACCCAGCCGGCCGCCAGCAAGCTGCTGGCCAGCGCCGAGTCGCAACTGGGCTTCAAGCTGTTCGAGCGCGTCAAGGGCCGTCTGGTGGCCACGCGCGAAGCCGACATCCTCACGCCCGAAGTGGCGCGCCTGAACCAGGACCTGGACAGCGTGCGCAGGCTGGCCGCCAGCCTGCGCGACCGGCCCCACGCGCACCTGCGGCTGGGCTGCGCGCCGGCGCTGGGCCTGGGCCTGCTGCCCGGCGTGGTGCGCGACAGCCGCGAGGCGCAGCCCGGCCTGACCTTCGATATCCACACCTACCACAGCAGCGAGCTGGTGCGCGGCATGCTGACGCGCGAGCTGGACCTGGCGGTGACCTTCGACACCAGCGAGACGCCCGGCCTGACGCGCACCGAACTGGGCCAGACCGAACTGGTGCACCTGGGCCGCGGCCCCGCCGGCGGCCCGCTTGCGCTCGCCGACGTCGCGGGCGACAACCTGATCCTGCTGGACGCCAGCGACGCCGCCGGCGCCCTGCTCCAAATGGCGCTGGACGCGCAGGGCGTGGACCCGCACGCCGCGATCCGGGTGCAGACCCACTACGTCGCCTGCGCGCTGGCGCAGGCCGGGGCCGGCGACGCCATCGTCGACGCCATCACGGCCCAGGCCATGCTGCGACCCGACATGCGCCTGCGGCGATTGTCGCCCACGCTGGGCGTGCCGATCAGCGTGTTGACGCGCAGCCAGGATCCGCTGACGGCCGTGCATCGAGACCTGATCGACCGGTTGCGCGCGGCCTGCGACGCAAGCCAGGCGGCGCTGGAACGCTGACGCCCCTTGGGCGCGGGCCCCGCGCGCAAAGAAAAAAAAGCGCCCCGCGGGGCGCCTTCTCTGCCAGGCCGGCGGCAGGCCGGAGCCCGCGCCGTCAGGCCATCAATCCAGCTTGATGTTCTGCTTCTTCACGACGTCCTTCGCCCAGTCGTACTGTTCCTTGATTTCCTTGGCGAACTCTTCCGGCGTGTTGCCCGAGGGCGCCGAGCCCTGGTCGTCCAGCGCCTTGATGACCTTGGGGTCCTTCAGGGCCACGACGGCGGCGTCGCGCAGCTTGTTCACGACTTCCATCGGGGTGCCCTTGGGCGCCAGCAGGCCGTACCAGACCGGCTGGTTCAGCACGGGGAAGCCGGCTTGCTTGAAGTTCGGCACGCCCTTGAGCGAAGCGATGTCTTCCGGCCAGGCGATCGCCATGGCGTTCAACTTGCCCGCCTGGATCTGCGGCATCGAGGACGGCAGGTTGTCGAAGATGATTTCGATCTGGCCGCCGACGGCGTCGGCCACGGCCGGGCCCGAGCCCTTGTAGGGCACGTGCACGATGTCGGTGCCGGTGGCCATCTTGAACGATTCGCCCATCAGGTGCAGCACGCCGCAAGTGCCCGAGCTGCCGTACGAGTACTTGCCCGGGTTCTTCTTCAGTTCCTCGACGAAGCCCTTGAAGTCCTTGGCCGGGAACTTCGGATTCACGGCGACCACGTTGGCGGTGTTGGCGAAGTTGGTGACCGGCTGGAAGTCCTTGATCGGATCGTAGGGCAGGTCGTTGGGGCGGCACGCAGGATTGACGGCCATGGTCGAGACCGTGGCGATCGACAGCGTGTAGCCGTCCGGCGCGGCGCGCGCGGCTTCGGCCGCGCCGATGGCCCCGCCGGCGCCGCCCTTGTTCTCGACGACCATGGGCTGGCCCAGTTCCTGGCTCATGCGCTGCGTCACCAGGCGCGCGATGATGTCGGTGGAGCCGCCGGGCGCGAACGGGACGATGACGCGGATCGGCTTGTCGGGATACTTGTCGGCGGCATGGGCAACCGAGGCGCCGACCGTGCCGGCAGCCAGCGCGATGGCGATGGCCAGGGAGCGAACTTTAATCATTGGTGTGTTTCCTCCAAATATGCGAGCCCGGGTGTGAACGGACCGTCTTGTGGCGCACTCGTCTGTGGACGAGTCAGCAGTTAGCGTTGGCGGGGCATCGCTTGTTGTGCAGGGCTGAAAGCCGTGCTGTTATGGGTTGCTTGTGGCACACGCGCCCGCCAGAATGACGGAGAATAGCAGCAAATGCTTACAGTCGCATAGCGAGCCGATCCCGCGCGCCCGCGCCAGAAAAAATAGCTTATCCATGTCGGTTGCACTGCTCGTTTTCCCTGATTTCATGCTGGTCGCGCTGGGTTGGGCGCTGCGCCACAAACTCAATTTCTCGCGCGAGTTTTTCGCCGGCGCCGAGCGCCTGGTGTACTTCGTGCTGTTCCCCGCCCTGTTGTTCCAATCCATCCTGCGCACGCCGATCAGCGCCGGCAACGCCGCAATACTGTTGCAGGCGACGGCGGCGGTGATCGTCTCGGGCGTGGCCTTGTCGTGGCTGGCGGGGCTGGCGCTCAGGCCCACGTCGCTGGGGCTGGCGTCATCGGCGCAATGCGGCTTCCGCTTCAACACCTATATCGGACTGGCCCTATCCGCCAGCCTGGGCGGCGCGCAGGGCCAGACGGTGATGGCGCTGATCATCGGTTTCGCCGTGCCGATGGCGAACGTGGCGGCGGTGTACGGCCTGGCGCGCCACAACGGCGGCAATCTGCTGCGCGAGCTGGCGCGCAATCCGCTGGTGGTGTCGACGCTGGCGGGGTTGGCGTGCAACCTCGCGGGACTGCACCTGCCGGGACCGGTGGACACGGTGCTGGCCCGCCTGGGCGCGGCGGCGATCGCGTTGGGGATCCTGTGCGTGGGCGCCAGCCTGGCGTGGGAAGGCGGCAAGGGCTATGGCGGGTTGATCGCGTGGATGCTGGCGGTGAAGCTGGTGGCGTTGCCGCTGGTGGCGCTCGGCGTGGCCAGGTTGCTGGGACTCGCGCCGCTGGAGGCGCGCATGCTGCTGCTGTTCGCGGCGTTGCCCACGGCTTCGGCGGCTTATGTGTTGGCGATGCGGATGGGGGGTGATGGGAGGATGGTGGCGGTGCTCATTTCCCTGGGGACGTTGTTTTCTGCGGTGACGATTCCTGCTTGGTTGTTGTTGACCGGGAATGCTTAGCGGGTTTCGAGGCATGTTGCGCTGCTGGACCTGAAAAAAAAGCCGCCCTACGGGGCGGCTTCGTGTTTGGCGACGGCGGCGTTACTTGCCGGCGTTGGTCATGCTGCCGGGCACGACCCATTCGGCGAACTGGGCTTCGGTGACGTAGCCCAGGGCCAGGGCCGATTCCTTCAGCGACAGGCCTTCCTTGTGCGCCTTCTTGGCGATCTGGGCGGCCTTGTCGTAGCCGATGTGCGGGTTCAGGGCGGTGACCAGCATCAGCGAGCGGTCGACCAGTTCGGCGATGCGCTCGCGGTTGGGCTGGATGCCGGCGGCGCAGTGCTGGTCAAAGCTGGCCATGCCGTCGGTCAGCAGGCGCACCGACTGCAGGAAGTTGTGGATCACCAGGGGCTTGTAGACGTTCAGCTCGAAGTTGCCGCTGGCGCCGCCGATGTTGATGGCGACGTCGTTGCCCATGACCTGGGCGGCCAGCATGGTGATGGCTTCGCACTGGGTCGGGTTGACCTTGCCTGGCATGATGGAGCTGCCGGGTTCGTTTTCGGGGATGCTGATTTCACCCAGGCCGGAACGCGGGCCGCTGGACAGCCAGCGCACGTCGTTGGCTATCTTCATGAGGCCGGCGGCGAGCGACTTGAGGGCGCCGTGGGCGAACAGCAGGGCTTCGTGCGAGGCCAGGGCCTGGAACTTGTTGGGCGCGGAGACGAAGGCGGTTTCGGTGGCGTGGGCCAGTTCGGCCGAGACCTTGGCGGAAAATTGCGGATGGGCGTTCAGGCCGGTGCCGACGGCGGTGCCGCCGATGGCCAGCTGGTGCAGGCCCGGCAGCGTGGCGCGGATCTGCTGTTCGGCCAGGTCGAGCTGGGCGACGTAGCCGGACAGTTCCTGGCCCAGCGTCAGCGGGGTCGCGTCCTGCAAGTGGGTGCGGCCGATCTTGACGATATCGTAGAACTCGGCGCTCTTGGCGGCGAAGGTGGCGCGCAGGGTCTTCAGGGCCGGCAGCAGGTGGTGCTCGACCTGCACGGCGGCAGCCACGTGCATGGCGGTGGGGAAGGTATCGTTGGACGACTGGCCGCGGTTGACGTGGTCGTTGGGGTGCACCTTGCGTTCTTCGCCGCGCACGCCGCCCAGCAATTCGGAGGCGCGGTTGGCCAGCACCTCGTTCATGTTCATGTTGCTCTGCGTGCCCGAGCCGGTCTGCCACACGGACAGCGGGAATTCGTTGGGCCACTTGCCGGCGATGACTTCATCGGCGGCGCGGATGATGCCATCGGCGATCTTGGGATCGAGCTCACCCAGGTCGGCGTTGACCTTGGCGGCCGCACGCTTCAGGCGCGCCATCGCGATGACCAGCGGCTCGGGCATCTTTTCGGTGGAGATCGCGAAAAAATGCAGCGAACGCTGCGTCTGCGCGCCCCAGAGATGATCCTCCGGGACTTCGATGGGGCCAAAGGTGTCTTTTTCGATGCGGGTCTTCATGGCGCTTACTGCTCCGTGGCGGCGTCCGTCGCGGCCGGCGGATTCCGCCTGGCCGGACTTATTTGAGAATAGCAATCACTTATAAGATTAGCAGAAACCCGAATTCCTATAATTGCGTTCGATCCGTGTTCCCATCCAGACCTTTTACCACTCGCCCCCGACCCGCGCCATGTCCGCTCCCCTCAGCAGCCTGACCCTGCACCTGCCCGATGAAGCCGCCACGGAAGCGCTGGCACGCCAGCTCGCGCCTCTTGTCTCGGGTCGTGAAACCGGGCTGGCAGGCGCATGTATCCACCTTCAAGGGGACCTGGGGGCAGGAAAAACGGCCTTCTCCAGGGCATTGTTGCGGGAATGCGGCATCACAGGCCGAATCAAGAGTCCGAGCTACGCGCTGCTTGAATCCTATAAAGTTTCTAACTTATACTTCTATCACCTTGATTTTTATAGATTTAGTGATTCGCGCGAATGGTTGGACGCCGGATTCCGGGATTTGCTGCGTGAGGATGCGGTCGTTTTGATTGAATGGCCGGAACGGGCCGAGGGCCTTTTGCCCCCTCCCGACCTGCAGATTTCCCTGGCATACGCCGGCCAAGGACGCGATGTCACGCTGACCGCGCACACCGCTCGAGGACAAACATGGTTGAACGCGATTGTCCCCCCGCCCGACACGGCGCCCTCCCAGCGGCAGGCGCCACCCGACGTCGCCTGATCAGCGTCGCCGCCACCCTGCTCGTCCTGCCGGTGGTGCCACGGCTGGCGCAGGCCGCCACCATCCTGGCCGTGCGCACCTGGCCGGCCGACGAATACACCCGCGTCACGCTGGAACTGGACAGCGAGCTCAAGGCCGAACAGTTCACCCTGGAAAATCCGCACCGCCTGGTGGTGGATATCGAGGGACTGACCCTGAGCGCGGCGCTCAACGACCTGGTGTCCAAGGTCCGCCCCGACGATCCCTACATCCAGAGCCTGCGCGTGGCGCAGAACCGTCCCAACGTGGTACGGCTGGTGTTCGACCTGAAGCAGGCCGTGGCCCCGCAGGTGTTCACGCTCAAGCCGGTGGCCGACTACCAGTACCGTTTGGTCCTGGACCTGTATCCCAAGATCGCGCAGGATCCGCTGGTCGCCATCCTCAACAAGACCGGTCCCGACGCCGACGATCCGCTGGCGCGCATCCTCGAAGACATCCAGCGCAACCCGGCCACTCGCGCCGACCCGCCTGAACCGCCGCGCGTGCGCGGCCAGCAGCCCGCCGCGCCGCTGCCGGTGCCGAAGTCGCCGCCCGCCTCCGCCGGCCGTGGCAAGCAACGCATGCTGACCATCGCGCTGGATCCCGGCCACGGCGGCGAGGACCCCGGCGCCATCGGCGGCAGCGGCCTGCGTGAAAAAGACGTGGTGCTGCGCATCGCGCGGCGCCTGAAGGCGCTGATCGACGCCCAACCCTACATGCGCGCCTACCTGACGCGCGACGACGACTTCTTCGTGCCGCTGCATGTGCGCGTGCAGAAGGCGCGCCGGGTACACGCCGACCTGTTCGTGTCGATCCACGCCGACGCCTGGATCAAGCCGTCGGCCAACGGCTCGTCGGTGTTCGCGCTGTCGCAGCGCGGCGCCAGCAGCGCCCAGGCGCGCTGGATGGCCGACAAGGAAAACGCGGCCGACCTGATCGGCGGCGTCAACCTGGGCAGCCACGACCGCCAGGTGGCCAAGGTGCTGCTGGACCTGTCCACCACCGCGCAGATCAACGATTCGCTCAAGGTCGGCAATGCCTTCCTGGACGAGATCAAGAAGATCAACCGGCTGCACAAGAACAGCGTCGAGCAGGCCGGCTTTGCCGTGCTGAAGGCGCCGGACATCCCGTCGGTGCTGGTGGAAACCGCCTTCATCAGCAACCCGCAGGAAGAGGCGCTGCTCAAGACCTCGGCGCACCAGGAGAAACTGGCGCAGGCCATGCTGACCGGCATCCAGCGCTACTTCACCGCCAACCCGCCGCTGGCGCGGCTCGGCGACGTCAGCTGAGACTACGCCGGATACGAATAGGGCCATGCCTGCGCATGGCCCTATTCTTTTGCGCCCGCGCCATCAATGCCTTCGGACGATCCGGCTGCGGCTTGAATACGGTGCGGCTATCACAAGCGCCGGGTTACACCATCCTATATACCGGCAGGTGCGAGACTTGTCTCCGGATTTTCAGACGGATCCATACAGATACCGAAAGGCGACCCCGGTAGATTAGCGGCCATCTTTTGGAAAGATCCATGGCCGTCCGCCTGCTATCCGCTCCGCCTTGCGTTCCAGCGCAATCCTGTATTCATCATGCAGGGATTCTGGAACATGAAACGCACGAAAATATCGCTGGCGGCAGCCCTCCTGTTGTCCACAACCTCTTATGGCCAGACCGTCCCGAACGAGGCCACGCCCGGCGAGGCCAGGCACGACGCTCGTGATGGGTTGAAGATTTTTTCGCCGATCACTGTTAGCGCAACCATCAAGCCGGAAGATGTCACCACGCAATCCATTTCCGCCGATGAGCTGAAAAGGACGGGTGGCAACAACTTTGGCACCATCATGCGCTACCAACCGCTGATCAGCGCATCAGGCGTGAACAGCGGGTCCCGCAACGGCAAATCGGGTTTTGACCGTGGCGGTTACAGCAGCTACAACATCCGTGGCCTGGACGGCAACCGGGTGGCGCTGGATGTCAACGGCATCCCCTTGCCGGACGCGACCGGGCGCAGTTACGCGGTCTCCAGCGGTGAAGATACTTTTGGCATTGGCCGCGATTACATCGATCCCTATCTGTACGGCCAGGTGAACATCGCTTCCGGATCACGCCAGAACACGGTCAAGAACGTGGTCGGCGGCTCCGTGTCATTCGTCAGCAAATCACCGGATGCCTATCTCACGGACGGTAAACGCAGCTACCTGGAATACACCGGCGAGTTCGACACGACCGATCATGGCTGGCACAACGGCGTGACCACCGCGTTCGGCAATGACAGCGCCCGGGCATTGTTCGCCTACAGCCGCCGTGATGGCAGGCAGACGCAAAACAACAGCGGCTACCTGGATACTTATCCGATGCGCTGGCATTCCGATGCGGCGCTGATCAATGGCGTGATCGATACCGGCGGCAGCGGCCGGATCATAGGCACCCTGGATTTCTACCGTAAATCCAGCAGGGAGAGCGCGCCCATGTATAAAAAGCTGAACAGCAGCGCCGCCCGCGAGAGCATCGTGGGCTCACACGGGCAGAAGAACTCCACGCAACGCGACTCAATCAGCCTGGCGCACGTATTCACGCCACGAAACAACACCCTGATAGACACGATGGAAAGCAAGGTCTTCTATCAGCGCACGCGCGTTGGCGACGACACGGTGTCAGCACAGGATATCGTCACTTCCTCCAGGTGGAGGTCGACCGGCATGGAGACGGAGAACCCCTTGGAGAATGTTTCGACCTTCTCCAACATGAACACCAAGACTTATGGCCTGCAAAGCGAAATCACCAAGGACTATGGCGCCCAGGCCTTGAATTACGGCATGAATTTCTCGATAACGGATTTTTCCCGGCCGTTTGAACAGGTCGGCGCGGACCATCCCACCTTGCAGCCACAGGGCAACAACAGGACCTATGACACGAATGTGTGGCTGAGCGACACCATCACCATCGGCGCGCTTTCGGTAATGCCGGGCCTGAAATACTCGTGGCACAAAATCAACCCGCAGGGCTTTGAGGCGCCGTCCGACGACAAGGCGCTGGGCGCATTGACGCTGGCGGAAATCAACGAGATACATGGCAAGACGTTTACGGACGGGAAGCTATTGCCTTCGTTGACCGTCATGTATGCGTTCAACCAGGGGTTCAATACCTACCTGCAATACAAACGCGGGGTCTCCTACCCCACCAGCAGCCAGATAGCGGGAATCTGGCTGCACCCCAGGATCGGGCGCGCCTCGCCCGCCATGGTGGGCAATTCCGACCTCAAGTCCGAAACCAGCAACCAGTTTGAATTAGGGGTGGTTGGCAAGGCAGCCCGTGGCCTTACGGTGCGCGGCAATGTCTTCTACAACAGCTACGACAATTTCATCTATAACCGGAAATACGCCTTGAGGGACTACCAGACAGGCGCGCCGAAACCAGGCGTGCAAAGCCTGCTGGCCAGGCTTCCGGCCTCGATCTCCAGCCTCACCATCGCGGAGAACCGCGACAAGGCATACATCTATGGCGCCGAGGTCGTCACCCGGATCGATTATGGCGCGCTGTTCGGCGCCGCCCACGGATTGAGCAGCACTTTTGCCGTGGGATACAACCAGGGCAAATCGAAATCATCGTATTCGGGTGATGGCTGGGTGGAGCTGGACAGCGTGTTGCCTGTCAAGGCCATTGCATCATTGGCGTGGGATGACCCCCAGAACCGCTATGGCGCGAGCCTTACCGCCACCTTCGTCAAGGGCAAGCAAGCCGTCGATCCTGTCCGCCAGAATTTCCCGAACAATGGCAGCCTCTCATTCGAAGAATATTCCGGGAAGTACGAAAAGAACTACCTGCGCGTCCCCGGATACAGCATTTTCGATCTGACGGCCTACTACAACGTGAAGAAGCACCTGACAGTGGCGATGGGAGTCTACAACCTCACCAACCGCAGATACTGGGAATACGCCAGCAATAGAAAAATGACGACGACCTCGGAGCAGGATCTGCGTGATATCGCCCTGGGCGCCGCGCCTGGCAGGACCTACCAGCTAAGCCTCACCGCGATGTTCTGATTCCGTCGTTATCCCTTTTCCGGGGTGGCCAGGCTCGCATCGCCGCGGTCAGCCGCCCCGGCGGGCGCGCAGCAGCTTGAACAACGCCGCGCCCACCACCGGCACGATGGCCGCGGCCAGGCCGATCAGCACGATGGTGTTCAGGTGTTCCTTCACCAGCGGGATGTTGCCGAAGAAATAACCCGCCGCCACCAGGCTCACCACCCACAGCAGGGCTCCCAGGATATTGAACAGCTGGAAGCGCGACAACGGCATGTCGGCCACGCCGGCCACGAACGGCGCGAACGTGCGTACCACGGGGATGAAACGCGACATGACGATGGTCTTGCCGCCGTGCTTTTCGTAGAACGCGTGCGTGCGCATCAGGGCGCCGCGATCCAGGAAGCGCAGGTTCATCGAGAACACGCGCGGCCCGATATAGCGGCCGATGGCGTAGTTCACGCTGTTGCCGGTGATGGCGGCCACGATCAGCAGCGCCCCCAGCAGCACCGGATCCAGGCTGCCGGTGGCGCCGAAGGCGCCGGCGATGAACAGCAGCGAATCGCCCGGCAGGAACGGCAGCACCACCAGCCCGGTTTCCGCGAAAACGATCAGGAACAGCACCAGATAGACCCACACGCCATACTGCTGGACCCAGACGCCGAGGGTCTGGTCGATGTGGAGCACCATTTGGAAAAAATCGAGCATCAATACGTCCCTGGAAGCGGAAGGGGAATAAGGCCACGACTATAGCCCAGCCCATCCAGAGGCTAAAATCCTCCCTATGGCTATACCGGAACACCCCATGACAGAACGCCGCTCCATTCTTGCGCTGCCCGATCTGCTGATCAGCCAGATCGCCGCGGGCGAAGTGATCGAGAGACCCGCCTCGGTGCTCAAGGAAATCCTGGAGAACGCCATCGACGCTGGCGCCCGCGCGATCGAGGTGCGCCTGGAGGGCGGCGGCGTCCGCCGCATTGCCGTGACCGACGACGGCGGCGGCATCCCCCCCGAAGAACTGCCGCTGGCGTTGGCGCGCCACGCCACCAGCAAGATCCGCAACCTGCACGAGCTGGAATCGGTCGCGTCCATGGGGTTCCGCGGCGAGGCGCTGGCCTCGATCGCCTCGGTGGCGCAGGTGTCCATCATCTCGCGCACCCGTGACGGCGAACATGCCTGGCAGATCCAGGCCGGCAACATGCAGGTCACGCCCGCCTCGGGTCCGCCCGGCACCACCGTGGACGTGCGCCAGCTGTTCGACGCGGTGCCGGCGCGGCGCAAGTTCCTGCGCTCGGAAGCCACCGAGTTCGGCCACTGCGTCGACGCCATGGAGCGCATCGCGCTGGCCCATCCGCAGATCGCCTTCCGCCTGTTTCACCACGACCGCGCGCAACGCCAATGGCTGCCGGCCGAACCGCCGCAGCGCATCCGCGACGTGCTGGGCGCGGAGTTCGCCGAGCACGGCCTGCTGCTGTCGCACAGCGTCGGCACGGTCAGCCTGGCCGGCATGATCACCCGCCCCACCGCTGCCCGCGCCCGCGCCGACCGCCAGTACCTGTACGTCAACGGCCGCTACGTGCGCGACCGCACCGTCAGCCACGCGCTGCGCGCCGCCTACGCCGACGTGCTGCATGGCGACCGCCAGCCGGCCTATGTGCTGTTCCTGGACATCGACCCGGCCGCGGTCGACGTCAACGTGCATCCGGCCAAGCACGAGGTGCGCTTTCGCGACAGCGGCGCGGTGCACCGCTTCGTCAACCACGCGGTCAGCCAGACGCTGGCGCAGACCGGCGGATCGTCGGCGGTGGCGCCGGCCGCGGCGACGCGCGATGACGATGATGGATTCGAGACCGTGGCGCCGTCAGCGCCCGCGGCAGCCGGCGGCTTGCCCGCCTCCGCGCCGGCCGACACGCCTCGCCCCGGCTATACCGGCGCCAGCCCGGGCGCCGCGCCCGCCTACGGCCTGCGGCCCTCGCCGGCGCCGCAGCGCCCGCATACACAGGTGCCGTTCCGCCTGCACGCCGAGCCGGCCGGGATTCCCGCCGCCGACTGGCAATCGCTGTATCGCCCGCTGACCGAAGACACCGCCGCGCGCGTCGAGCCGCTGCGCGACGTGGCGGCGCTGGCGCCGCAGGCCGCACCCGCGCCGACGCTGCCGGCCGACGAGGAACACCCCCTCGGCATGGCGCTGGGCCAGTTGCACGGCATCTACATCCTGGCGCAGAACCGCCGCGGCATGGTGCTGGTGGACATGCACGCCGCCCATGAACGGGTGGTCTACGAACAGCTCAAGCAGGCGCTGGACGCGCGCAGCCTGCCGCGCCAGGACCTGCTGGTGCCGGTGGTGTTCCACGCCCAGGAAAAGGACGTGGCGGTGGTCGAGGAATTCGAGGAGCAGCTGGAAGACCTGGGCTTCCAGATGCGACCGTCCGGCCCCACCTCGATCGCGGTGCGCTCGGTGCCGGCGATCCTGGCGCGCGGCGACATCGAGACGCTGGCGCGCGCCGTGCTGCGCGACCTGGCCGGCGTGGGCGTGTCGCGCCTGCTGACCGAACAGCGCAACGAACTGCTCTCGACCATGGCCTGCCACGGTTCGGTGCGCGCCAACCGCAAGCTCACGATCGAAGAGATGAACGGCCTGCTGCGGCAGATGGAAGCCACCGAGCGCGCCGACCAGTGCAACCACGGCCGGCCCACCTGGGTGCAGTGGTCGGTGTCCGACCTGGACAAGCTGTTCCTGCGCGGGCAATAGGTCTTGCCGGTGTCCGCCCCTCCCCTCGTCATCTGCCTGGCCGGCCCCACCGCGGCCGGCAAGAGCGCCTCCACCCTGGCGCTGGCCGAACGCTGGCCGCTGGAGATCGTCAACGTCGATTCGGCCACCATCTACCGCGGCATGGACATCGGCACCGCCAAGCCCTCGCCGGCCGAACAAGCGCAGGTGCCCCAGCACCTGCTGGATATCCGGGACCCGGCGCAGTCGTATTCGGCGGCCGAATTCCGCGCCGACGCGCTGCGCCTGATCGACGCGATCCGCGCGCGCGGCCGCATTCCGCTTCTGGCCGGCGGCACCATGATGTACTACAAGGCGCTGCGCGACGGCCTGGACGACCTGCCGCAGGCCGACCCCGCGCTGCGCGCAGAACTGGAAGCGCGCGCCGCCCGCGACGGCTGGCCGGCGCTGCACGCCGAGCTGGCGCGGCTCGACCCCGTCACCGCCGCACGCCTGGCGCCCAACGACAGCCAGCGGATCCAGCGCGCATTGGAGATCTGCCAGCTGTCGGGCCAGCCCATGTCGGCGCTGCTCGGCCGCCAGCGCGCCGCCGCCGGCGACGACGACAACCGCTACCTGACCATCAGCCTGGAACCCTCTGAGCGTGCCGCGCTGCACGCGCGCATCGAACAGCGCTTCGACGCGATGCTGGCCAACGGCCTGTTGGAAGAAGTGCGCGGCCTGCATGCGCGCGCCGACCTGCACCCCGGCCTGCCGTCGGTGCGCTGCGTGGGCTACCGCCAGATGTGGGCCCATCTCGACGGCGAGATCAGCCTGGAGGAAGCCCGCGAACAGGGCATCGCCGCCACCCGCCAGCTGGCCAAGCGCCAGATCACCTGGCTGCGCGCCCAGCCCGAGCGCGTCATCGTCGACTGCCTGGCGGCCGACGCGGTGGCGCAGACCATCGACGCGGTGGCCGCGGCACTGGCCGACGCATCCTGACGCAAGAGGCTGCCTGCTTTCGCGCCTGACCTTTTCGCCGCAGCCGGCCCTTGCGGCAGCGGCTGACCACGGGATATCGAACGGATGGAAATCAACGAAGCGAACCAGTCTTTTGCCGCCGGACTGCGCAAGCAGGGCCACGCCCTGATCAGTGAAATCCAGCGGTTGCTGCGGGAACGTCCGTTCACGCTGGAGGAGGGCGTTTCCAGGGAAACCGTGGACGCCATCCACTTCGAGTACGACTGGGAGTCGTTCACTCCCGTCGCGATTCCCCTGAACACACGCTCCGGCTACTGTGGACGGGGCCTGCGGCTGGCATTGCAGTACCCGTTGATTGCGCCCGATGTCGACGCCGCGTTGACCGAAGCCATGGACAACGAGGACGACGATTTCGGCGACGAACTGCGCGAAATAATGACGGAGACCTACCTCGCCTGGTTCCAGGCGGCCTGGCGCGACGCGCGGGACGCCAACCGGGAGGTGCGTGGCTTTCTGTCCGTTCACGACACCATCTGGCGCACGGACCTGGATACGGGAGAAGCATTCCGCGAGGACGCGGGCCGGGTCAAGTTCTTCTAGCCGGACTGCGAAAGAAAAACCCGCCACCAGGGCGGGTTGTTGATTGCGAGGCCAGCCGGCTCAGACCACCACGGTCTGGGGCATGCCTTCGGTCTGCGCGACGATCTCGCCCAGCTTGCTGACGGTTTCGCCCTGCTCGCGCAGCGTGGCGGCGATGGCGTCGGCCTGGGCCGGATCCACCACCAGCACCATGCCGATGCCGCAGTTGAAGACGCGGTACATCTCGGTGTCCTCGACGCCGCCCTGCTCCTGCAGCCACTGGAACAGCTTGGGCATTTCCCAGCTGTCGCGCCGCAGGCGGGCCGACAGGCCGTCCTGCAGGATGCGCGGCACGTTGTCGAGCAGGCCGCCGCCGGTGATGTGGGCCAGGCCCTTGATGGCGGTGCCGTGCTTGGCCAGCGCGGCCAGCACCTGCTTGACGTAGATGCGGGTCGGGGCCATGACCACGTCGACCAGCGGCTGGCCGTGGAAGTCGTCGTCGGGCTTGGCGCCGGCGCGTTCCAGGATCTTGCGCAGCAGCGAATAGCCGTTCGAGTGCGCGCCGCTGGACGCCAGGCCCAGCACCACGTCGCCGACCTTGATCGACTTGCCGTCGATGATGGCCGACTTCTCGACCGCGCCCACCGCGAACCCGGCCAGGTCGTATTCGCCGTCGGGGTACATACCCGGCATTTCGGCGGTTTCGCCGCCGATCAGGGCGCAGCCCGACAGTTCGCAGCCCTTGGCGATGCCGCCCACCACCGACGCCGCCGTGTCCACCGAAAGCTTGCCGCAACCGAAGTAATCCAGGAAGAACAGCGGCTCGGCGCCCTGCACCAGGATGTCGTTGACGCTCATCGCCACCAGGTCGATGCCGACGGTGTCGTGGCGGTTCCAGTCGAACGCCAGGCGCAGCTTGGTACCGACGCCGTCGGTGCCCGAGACCAGCACGGGCTCCTTGTAGTTCTTGGGCACTTCGAACAGGCCGCCAAAGCCGCCGATACCGGCCAGCACCCCGGGGCGCATGGTGCGCGCCGCAAGCGGTTTGATACGGTCGACCAGGGCGTCGCCCGCGTCGATGTCGACACCGGCGTCACGGTAGGTCAGGGGAGCTTTGGGTTGATTCGTCATGAGAAATGCCGTGGGATATGTAACAATTGCTGGGAATTGGGGTGGAACGCCCTGCATTTTACGATGTTGCGGCCCGGTCCTGGCCAGCGCCCGGCGAAAGCCGCCGGCGGCGGGCGGGACGGCTCCGGCCCGGCGCGGCGCCATTTTGGCGCAAACCCAAGCCAGACAAAGGGCTCGGACGCGACACCGGCGCCCCGGGTGGTTTAAAGTGTAGGGTTGGCCGATAGCGATTTTGCCAGTTTCTGGCGGGCAACGCCGCCGCCGGCCATGGGCTCACCCCGGAGCCTGGCTCTACCCGCCTGATCGATAACCTCTCATGAACCGCCAGCTGCTGCTCGACGTTCTTCCCGCGCCAGCGCCCTCGCTGAACAATTTCATCGCCGGTCCCAACGGAGAGGCGCTGGCGGCCGTGCGCACGCTCGCTCCCGGTCGCGCGCTGTACATCTGGGGCTCGGCCGGCTGCGGCCGCAGCCATCTGCTGCGCGCGCTGACCGCGCGCCCCGACGCCGTCTACATCGAAGCGGCCAACAGCGCCAACATCCTGCGCGTGCTGGCCGAGGCCGATTCCAAGTCGCCCATGCCCAAGTTCGTGGCGGTGGACGACGTGCATCTCATGGACGAGCATCGCCAGGCGGGCCTCTTTGCCCTGTACAACCGCTGGCGCGAATCCGCCGCCACCGGCCGCGCCTTCGCGCTGGCCGTGGCCGGCGACCGCTCGACGCTGTCGATGCCGCTGCGCGAAGACCTGCGCACCCGGCTGGGCTGGGACCTGGTGTTCCGCCTCGATCCCCTTTCCGACGCCGACAAGCTGGCGGCGCTGGCGGCCCAGGCGGCCGAACGCGGCCTGCACCTGGCGCCCGAAATCATCAACTGGATGTTGACGCACCACGAGCGCGACATCCGCAAGCTGGCGGCGTTGCTGGACGCGCTGGACCGCTACTCCCTGGCCACCGGCCGTCCCATCACTCTGCCCCTGCTGCGCGCCATGCTCGCAGACCCCGATTCGCAACGCACATGACCTCCCGACGTCTCGCCCTGTTCGACCTGGATCACACCCTGCTGCCGCTGGACAGCGACTACCAATGGGCCGACTACCTGGCGCGCACCGGCCGCGCCGGCGATCCCGCCGAGGCCCGCCGCCAGAACGACGACCTGATGGACCGCTACAATCGCGGCGAGCTCACCGCCGAGCAGGCAGCCGAGTTCATGCTGGGACTGCTGGCGGCGCACGCGCCGTTCGAGCTGGCCGCCTGGCACGAGGATTTCATGGCCGAGGTCATCCGCCCGTCGATCACGCCCGCCGCGCGCGCGCTGGTCGAATCGCACCTGATGGCGGGTGATCTGTGCGCCGTGGTCACCGCCACCAACAGTTTCGTCACCGCCCCCATCGCCCGCGCCTTCGGCATCCCCCACCTGGTGGCCACCGACGCCGAAGTCCAGCGCGGCCGCTACACCGGCCGCATCCTCGGCACCCCCAGCTTCAAGGAAGGCAAGGTCGTGCGCGTCAACGACTGGCTGGCGGCCATGGGCCTGGGGCTTGCGGATTTCCCCGAATCGTTTTTCTATAGTGATTCGGTCAACGATGTCCCGCTGCTCGAAAAGGTGACCCGCCCGATCGCCGCCAACCCCAGCCCCGCCCTGCGCGCCATCGCGCAGGAACGCGGCTGGCAAGTGATCGATCTGTTCGACCACGTCATGGATGCCAAGTCCTAAATGATCACCGAAACCATAAAAAAATTCGTCGGCCGACTGTTCGCGCCGGCAGCCCGGGGGCCTTTGCGCATCGGACGCGACAAGCACGGCATCGACCGCCGCAACGTCTCGCGCCACGCCATCAAGGTATGCGAGGTGCTGCGCCAGCATGGCTATGAAGCCTATATCGTCGGCGGCGCGGTGCGCGACCTGATCGTCGGCCTGGAACCCAAGGACTTCGACGTCGCCACCAATGCCACGCCCGAGCAGATCCGCCCGCTGTTCCGCCGCGCCCGCATCATCGGCCGCCGCTTCCAGCTGGTGCACGTGGTGTTCGGCCAGGAAATCATCGAGACCTCCACCTTCCGCGCGCCCGCCTCGGAAGACCAGGAAACCGACGCGCACGGCCGCATCCTGCGCGACAACGTGTTCGGCACGCACGAGGAAGACGCGGCGCGCCGCGACTTCACCATGAACGCGCTGTACTACGACCCGCACAACGAGGAAGTCATCGACTTCCACAACGGCGTGGCCGACCTGAAAAAGCGCCAGATCCGCATGATCGGCGACCCGGCCAAGCGCTACCGCGAAGATCCGGTGCGCATGCTGCGCGCGGTGCGTTTCGCCGCCAAGCTGAACGGCACGATCGACCCGGCCACGCGCCAGCCGATCCGCACCATGGCCGACCTGATCGAGAACGTGCCGGCCTCGCGCCTGTTCGACGAGATGCTCAAGCTGCTGACCTGCGGCCACGCCATGGACTGCCTGCGGCAGCTGCGCGCCGACGGCCTGCACAACGGCCTGCTGCCGCTGCTGGACGTGGTGCTGGAGCAGCCGGGCGGCGAGCACTTCGTGGAACTGGCGCTGGAACGCACCGACGCCCGCGTGCGCGCCGGCAAGACCATCAGCCCCAGCTTCCTGTTCGCCGCGCTGCTGTGGCAGCAGGTGGAGGTGCGCTGGAAGCAGCTGCGCGCCCAGGGCGAACACACCATCCCGGCGCTGTCCCAGGCCGCCGACTCAGTGCTCGACGAGCAGACCGAGAAGCTCGCGATCCAGCGCCGCTTCTCGTCGGACATGCGCGAGATCTGGTTCATGCAGCCGCGCTTCGAGCGCCGCATGGGCAAGACCATCTTCCGCATGATCGAGCAGCCGCGCTTCCGAGCCGCCTGCGACTTCCTGCAGCTGCGCGCCGCCGCCGGCGAGTTCGACAGCGTGCTGGCGCAGTGGTGGATGGACCTGGCCAACGCCGACGATGCCACCCGCGCCGACATGATCGAGGAAGTCTCGCGCCTGCCGCGCGACGCCAGCGACGGCCCGGCGCCATCGGCGCGCAAGCGCCGGCCGCGCCGCCGCTCGTCCTCGCGTGGCGCGGGCAGCGCCGCGGGCAGTGCCGGCGGCGCCGAATAAAGCCATGGCCGCCCCCGTGCGCGCCTACATCGGGCTGGGCGCCAACCTGGGCGACAGCGCGGCAACGCTGCGCAGCGTGCTGGCCGAGCTGGCCGCCACCGACGGCATCATCGCGGTGACGGCCTCGCCGTTCTACCGCACGGCGCCGGTGGACGCCACCGGCCCGGACTTCGTCAACGCGGTCGCCGCGCTGGACACCACGCTGGCGCCTCTCGACCTGCTGGACCTGCTGCAGGCGCTGGAATTGCGCCATGGCCGTGAGCGGCCCTACCGCAACGCGCCGCGCACCCTCGACCTGGACCTGCTGCTGCATGGCGACGCCGCCATGGCGCATGAGCGCCTGGTCCTGCCGCACCCGCGCATGCAGTTGCGCGCTTTCGTGCTGCGTCCGCTGCGCGACCTGGCGCCGACGCTGACGCTGGCCGGCCGCGGCCTCGACGCCTGGCTCGGCGACATCACCGACCAGCCGATCGAACGGCTGGACTGAACAGCGCCAGGCGGCACGGTTGCCGCCGCCTTCCTGATTACCTTGAATATCGGCCCTGCGGCCGCGTCACGCCTTGGGCGCGAACGCCAGCATGGCGCGTTCGACGTCGTCCACGCCGGGCAGTCCGGCCTCGTTGCCCAGGTGCTGGATCTTGTGCGCCGAGGCGGCGCGGGCGAAGGTGAAGTGTTCCTTCCAGGCCAGCTCGGGCCGGTTGACGTACGACCAGACATAGGCGCCGTGGAACACGTCGCCCGCGCCGGAGGTATCGATGATGCGGTCGGCCGGCACGTCCAGCGACGGCAGCGTGTCGACCGCGCCGGTTTCGTCGTACCAGAGCATGCCGCGCTCGCCCAGCGTCACCGCCCCGATGCGGCAGCCTCGCTGTTTCAGCAGGTCCAGCAAGCCATGCGGCGACAGGTCCAGCTGCTCGCACATGCGTTCGGCGCAGACGGCCACGTCGATGTGGCGCAGCAGTTCGTCGGTGTTCTCTCGCACGCCGCCGCCATCGAGGGAGGTCAGGATGCCGGCCTGGCGGCAGGCGCGCGCATAGTGCAGCGCGGCGTCGGGCTGGTGGCCGTCCAGATGCAGCGCGCGGTAGCCGCTGACGTCCAGGCGCGGGAAATCGTTCAGGTAGTCGGCATCGCGCGCCCGCACGATGGCGCGCTTGCCATGGTTGGGCATGATGAACGACAGCGACGAGCGCCGCACCTGGCGCCCGTGCAGCGTGACGCCGTGCGCGGCCGCCATGTCGGTGTACATGTGGCCGAGCCAGTCCGGCGCCAGCGAGCAGATCAGGTCGGGCTTCGTGCCCAGCCTGCCGCAGGCGAATGCCGCGGTGACGGCATTGCCGCCGAACGACACGGCGTAGTCGCGCGCCACGCTTTTCTCGTCGCCGGTGGGCCATTCGTCGGCCAGCACGGTGACGTCGATGTAGGTATGCCCGATGAAAAGCGCTGCACTCATGAGACCGTCCGCGGAAAGGGTTGCCGGATTGTAGGCCGGACAACGCCGGACGGGATCAACCGGCGCTGGCTTCGCCGGCCTGCGCCAGCACGCGGCGGGCGCGGGTGATGACGGGCGCGTCCACCATCTTGCCGTCGAGCATGAAGGTGCCGGCGGCCTTGTCGCGATGCGCGTCGACCACGCGGCGGGCCCAGGCAAGCTCGGCCGGATCGGGCGCGAAGGCGGCGTGGATCACCGGCACCTGCGCGGGATGGATGCACAGCATGCCGCCGAATCCCATCTGCAGCGCGCGCGCGGCGGCGGCGGACAGGCCGTCCTGGTCCTCCACGCCCGGGAACACGCCGTCCAGCGCCGGCGCCAGGCCGGCGGACCGGGTATGCAGCAGCACCTGCACGCGGGCCTGGTCCAGCACGGTCTCGGCGCCGGCCGTGTCCGGCGCCACGCCCAGGTCCAGGCCATAGTCGAGGCTGCCGAACGCCAGCCGCGCCACGCCGGGCGTGCCCGCGACCTCGGCGGCATTGAGGATGCCGCGCGCGGTTTCCAGGATGGGGATGACCGGCAGCCCGGTCTGCGCCACGTGGCGCACCTGCGCCAGGCTTTCGGCCTTGGGCAGCAGGATGCCGGCCACCGCGGGCTTGCCGCGGCAGGCCTTCAGGTCGTCGTCGTGCCACGAGGTGGAGGCGTCGTTGATGCGCACCCAGACCCGCGCCTGCGGCTGGGTGCCCAGGAAGTCACAGAGCGCTTCGCGCGCCGAGGCCTTGGCCAGGTGCTCGACCGCGTCTTCCAGGTCGACGATGACGGCGTCGGCGCCGCTGGCCAGGGCCTTGGGGATGCGTTCGGCACGGGAGGCCGGCACGAACAGCGCGGTACGAACGACGGAATGCATCACACCACCTCCGAAGCATGGAATCGCGCCACCTGTTCGGGCGCGTATCCCAATGATGCTAGCACCGCATCCGTGTTCTCGCCCACGGCGGGCACCGCCGCCATGCGCGGCGCGAAGGCGTTGCTGCTGGCCGGCGGCAGCAGCGCCGGCAGCGTGCCGGCCGGGCTGTCGACCTGGCTCCAGCGATCGCGCGCCCGCAATTGCGGGTGGGCCCAGACCCCGGCCATGTCGTTGACGCGGGCGTTGGCGATCTGCGCGTCCTCCAGCCGGTCGGTGACCTGCTGCACGCTGAGGTCGGCGAAGGCCGCCACGATCAGCGCGCGCAGGGCCTCGCGATTGGCGGTGCGCAGCGAATTGGTGGCGAAGCGCGGGTCCTCGGCCAGTTCGGCCTGGCGCAGCACCTGGGCGCAGAACACGCGCCATTCGCGTTCGTTCTGCAAGCCCAGCATGATGGTGTTGCCGTCGCCGGTGGGGAACGGGCCGTACGGGTAGATCGAGGCGTGGGCCGCGCCGGCGCGCACCGGCGGCTTGGCGCCCTCGAACGCGTAGTACATCGGGAAGCCCATCCACTCGACCATGCTTTCGAGCATGGAGACGTCCAGGCGGCTGCCCAGGCCGGTCTTCTGGCGCAGCAGCAGCGCGTTGAGGATGGCGGAATAGGCGTACATGCCGGCCGAGATGTCGGCGATGGAGCAGCCGGCCTTGACCGGGTCGTCGGCGGTGCCGGTGACCGACAGGAAGCCGCTTTCGCTCTGAATCAGCAGGTCGTAGGCCTTCTTGTCCTGGTAGGGACCGCCTTCGCCATAGCCGGAGATGTCGCAGACGATCAGGCGCGGATACTTGGCGTGCAGCGCCTCGAACGACAGCCCCAGGCGCGCCGCGGCGCCGGGGGCCAGGTTCTGCACCAGCACGTCGGCCTGTTGCAGCAGGCGTTCCATGATGTCGCCGGCTTCGTCGCGCTTGAGGTCCAGCGTCAGGCTTTCCTTGGAACGGTTGGTCCAGACGAAGTGCGACGACAGGCCGCGCACGCGCTCGTCGTAGCCGCGGGCGAAGTCGCCCGCGCCGGGGCGTTCGATCTTGATGACGCGCGCGCCCATGTCCGCCAGCTGGCGGGTGCAGAACGGCGCGGCGATGGCGTGCTCGAGGCTGACGACGGTGATGCCGTCCAGCGGGCGGGGGGCTGGCGTGCTCATGCGGTGAACCTCAGTTCGGCCTGGTGGGCCAGCGTGCCGTCCTGCTCGGCCCAGAGCCGGGCCAGGCCCGGTTCCTCGACCCGGCCGGCCACCTGGAAAGGCGTGGGTGAAATCAGCGGCCGCAGGCCGCGGTACGACAGGTGCGTGGGACGCGCGCCGGGGTGGGCGCGCAGGAAGGCGGCGACCATCTCGGTGGCGATCAAGGGGCCGTGCACCACCAGGCCCGGATAGCCTTCGGTGCCGGTGACGTAGGGATGGTCGTAGTGGATGCGGTGGCCGTTGAAGGTCACGGCGGAATAGCGGAACAGCAGCACCGAGGTGGGTTCGATGGTGTCGCGCCAGTGGGCCTGCGGCGCCGGCTCGGTGCCGGTGAGCTTGGGCGGCGTGGGCTGGCGGTAGACGATGTCCTGCTCTTCCAGGATGGCCACCTCGCCGTCCTGGCGGTATTCGTGGCGCACCGTCACGAACAGCAGCGCGCCGGTGCGGCCGGCCTTTTCCTTGACGTCGGCCACCACCGAGACCCGTTCGGCCGGCACGCCCACCCGAAGCGGCTGGCGGAATTCGACGCGGCCGCCGGCCCACATGCGGTTGCGGTCCTGCGCCGGCGGCAGGAAGCCGCCGCGAGCCGGGTGCCCATCCGTCCCCAATCCGTCGGCCGCGACCGTGCTGATGAAGAACGCCCACTGCCACAAGGGGGGCAAGGGGTCGCCCACGGCGGGCGCGGGGCCGCCCAGCGTGGCGGCGATGCGCGCCGCATGGCCAGGGTCCAGCGCGTCCGCCTGGCGCTCGCCGCTGCCGATCCAGCCGGCCGGGTCTGTCGATGTCATGCCGATATTCCTTTGGTAAATGTCCTGGCGGCTAGCATCCCGCATGGCGCGGGCGCTGTGAATTCATTTTTACTCAAGGCCGGGTTTGGGGCGCCTGAATCGTGCGCCCGGCGCCGGCCGCCGTAATATAGGCGCCATGCACTTCGATCTCGCCGACCTCCGCCTGTTCATCCACATCGCCGAATCCCCCAGCCTGACGCAGGCCGCCAAGCGGGCGCACCTGTCGCTGGCCGCCGTCAGCGTGCGGATCAAGGCGCTGGAGAACCAGCTCAATACCCGCCTGTTGTACCGCGACAGCCGCGGCGTGGAAATCACCCCGGCCGGCCAGCGGCTGTTGCAGCATGCGCGGGTCATCATGCGCCAGGTCGACCACCTGAAGCACGACTTCCAGGAACAGGCCGACGGCGACGCCGGCCACATCCGCATTTTCGCCAATACCACGGCAGTGACGGAATTCATGCCCGACATCCTGGCGCGCTTCCTGGCGGGCCATCCCGGCGTCACGGTCGACCTGCAGGAACGCCTGACCCGTGACATCGTGCGCGGCGTGCTGGACGGCACCACCGACCTGGGCATCGTCGCCGGCCCGGTCGACGCCCCCGAATTGCAGACCATCCATTTCAGCACCGACCGGCTGGTGCTGGTGGTGCCCAACGGCCACCCCCTGCAGGACCAGGACAAGGTCAAGCTGGCCGACGCGGTGCGCTATCCATTCATCACCATGCACGAAGGCTCGACGCTGGTGGCGTTCCTGCGCGACCAGCTCGAGCGCATCGGCCAGCGCCTGCCGCAGCGCATCCAGCTGTACAGCTTCGACTCGATCTGCCGCATGGTGCAGGCGGGCGTCGGCGTCGGCGTGATCCCGGATTCGGCGGCGCGCCGCTATGGCGCGGAAATGAAGCTGCGGGTGGTGGAACTGGACGAGCCGTGGGTGGTGCGCGAACGCAAGCTGCTGGTGCGCGATATCGACGCCCTGCCCGGCTGCGCCCGCGAACTGATCGAACAGATCCGGCAGCCGGCGGCCGCGTGACGCGCTGGCGGCGGGAGGCGCCCCAGCCGTCCCGCGGGCCGCGACGCCACGTCCAGCAGGCTGTTCACACGACAAGGAGCCTCGCGCCGCGGGCCCTAGCGTCCGGTGAACGCCGGCGCGCGCTTCTGCGCAAAGGCGCGCATGCCTTCCAGGTAATCGTCGGTGTAGCCCAGTTCGCGCTGCAAGGCGCATTCCAGATCGAACTGCTGCGCCAGCGTGTTGCCGCTGGAGGCATGCAGGGCGGCCTTGGTGGCGGCATAGGCGCGGGTGGGTCCGGCCGCCAGCGTGGCGCGCACGTCGGCCAGGGTTGCCGCCAGCGCCGCGTCCGGCACGACGCGCCAGATCAGCCCCCACGCCTCGGCCTGGCGCGCGCTGACGGCCTCGCCGAACAGAGCCGCGCCCATGGCCCGCGCCGTGCCCACCAGGCGCGGCAGGAACCAGGTGCCGCCCGCGTCCGGCAACAGGCCGATCTTGCTGAAGGCCTGGATGAAGCGAGCCGACTCCACCGCGAACACCACGTCGCACGCCAGCACCAGGCTGGCGCCTGCGCCGGCCGCGACGCCGTTCATCACGCACACCACCGGCGCCGGCAGCGCGCGCAGCCGCATGATGAGCGGCTTGTACAGCTTTTCCAGGTTCTCGCTCAGGTCGCGGCGCGAGCCGTCCTCTGCCGGCTTGCGCTCGCCCAGGTCCTGGCCGGCGCAGAAGCCGCGGCCGGCGCCGGTCAGGATCACGCCGCGCAATCCGGCGTGCGCTTGCAGCGCGTCCAGCGCCCGCGCCAATTCGGCGTGCATGACCGCGGTGAAGCTGTTCAGGCGCTCGGGGCGGTTGAGCGTGATGACGCCCACGCCCTGCTCCAGGGTGAACGTGATCTGGGTATAGTCGGCGGCGCTCATGCCAGTTCCTCCAGCACCGCCAGTTGCTCGGCGCTGTCGCCCAGCAGCAGGTCCGCGACCGTCAGGCGCTTGAAGTAATCGCCGACCTCCAGTTCGTCCGTCATGCCCATGCCGCCGTGCAGCTGCACCGCCATCTGCGCCACCAGCCGGCCGGCGCGCGCGGTTTCGAGCTTGGCCGAGGCCAGCATGCGGCGGCGCTGCGCCGTGTCCGCTTCGGTCAGCGCGGCCACGGCCACATAGGCCATGGACAGCGCCAGTTCCTTGGCCACCAGCATCTCGGCCAGGCGATGCTGCAGCGCCTGGAACGCGGCCAGCGGCTGGCCGAACTGCTTGCGCGTCTTGAGATAGTCGACGGTGATCTCCAGCAACCGTTCCATCGCGCCCGCCGCATGGGCGCACAGCGCCGCCGTGCCCCATTGCAACGCCTGCGCCAAGGCCGCGTCGGCCGCCTCGCCTTGCGCCAGCAGGGCATCGGCGCCAAGCGATACGGCATCGAAATCGAGCCGGGCGCAGCGCGCGCCGTCCAGCGTTGGCGTATCGGTGACGCGCACCCCGGCGGCGTCCGCCGGCACCGCCAGCAGCAGCGTGACGCCGTCTTCCCCGCGCGCGCTCACCAGCCAGGCGTGGGCCGCTGCGCCGTGCCACACCAGGTGCTTGGCGCCATCCAGCCGCCAGCCGTCGCCGCTGCGCGTCGCGCGGCAGCCCTCGGGATCGGCCTGATAGCGGCGCCCGGGTTCCTGGTAGGCCACGCTGACCACCTTGTCGCCCGACGCGATGTCCGGCAGCCAGCGGTCACGCGCCTTGTCGTCGCAGGCACCGATCAGGGCCGCGCCCATCACCGCGCTGGGAATCACCGGCTCGGCCACCAGTCCGCGCCCCAGCTCCAGGTGCACCGGCAGCAGGCTGGCCGGCACTTCGCCAAAGCCGCCCGCTTCTTGCGGGACGTTCAGGCCCAGCACGCCCAGCTCGGCCAGCGCGCTCCAGGCCGCCGGATCGAGCCGGCCCGCGGCCTCGCGGGCGCGGCGCTGCGGGCGGGTCCATGCCTGGTCCACCAGGCGGCGCAGGCTGTCGGCCAGCATGCGCTGTTCTTCGGTATAGAGGAAATCCATGCGTCGTGTTCCTTGCGGATGCGGGCCGGGCCTACAGGCCCAGCACCAGGCGGGCGATGATGCCCTTCTGCACTTCGGTGGTGCCGCCGTAGATCGAGGTCTTGCGCATGTCGGCATAGCCAGCGCCCGAGGCCGCCGCCATCTCCGGGCCGGGGCCGTGATAGGCTGCATCGGCCAGCATCCATTCGGGGTCGTACGGCCAGGCGTCGGGGCCGGCGATTTCCATCTGCAGCATGGCCAGGTCCTGCTGGATCTCGGAGCCCCGGATCTTGAGCACCGAGGCCTCCGGGCCGGGCGTGCCGCCGTTGCTGGCGGCCACGCGCAGCAGCAGCATTTCCAGCGCCATGATGTCGACCTCGATGCGCGAGATGCGGTCGCGCATGCGGCTGTCGGCCAGCAGCGGCCGGCCGCGCGAAGTGGCGCGCGCGGCCATGTCCTTGAGGATGCCGAGTTCGCGATGGCAATGGCCCAGGCCGGCGATGCCGGTGCGTTCGTGGCCCAGCAGGTACTTGGCGTACGTCCAGCCCTGGTTCTCCTCGCCCACCAGGTTGGCCACGGGCACCCGCACGTTCTCCAGCCACACTTCGTTGACATCATGGCCGCCGTCGAGCGTGCGGATCGGGCGAACGGTCACGCCCGGCGCGCGCATGTCCAGCAGCAGCATCGAGATGCCGCGCTGGGCGCGCGCGTCGGGATCCGTGCGCGCCAGGCAAAACATCCAGTCGGCGTACTGCGCCAGCGTGGTCCAGGTCTTCTGGCCGTTGACCACGTATTCATCCCCATCGCGCACCGCGCGGGTCTTGAGCGAGGCCAGGTCCGACCCCGAGCCGGGCTCGGAATAGCCCTGGCACCACCAGTCCTGCACCCGCGGCATGCGCGGCAGGAAGCGCGCCTGCTGCTCGGCGCTGCCGTACTTCATCAGCACCGGGCCGATCATGGACAGGCCGAACGGCAGCAGGCGCGGCGCGCCGGCCTTGAAGCATTCCACTTCGAAGATCAGCCGTTCCAGCGCGTTCCAGCCGGTGCCGCCGTGTTCGACCGGCCAGTTCGGCGCGCCCCAGCCCTGGTCGGCCAGGATGTTGTGCCAGCGCACATAGTCGTCGCGTTCCAGCCGCTGATGCCGGCGCACCTTGTCGCGGATGTCCCGCGGAAGCCGGTCGGCGGCGAACGCGCGCACCATTTCGCGGAACCGGATCTCCTCCGGCGTCCAGGTCAGATTCATGGCCTACCTCCTTTGGCGGCTATCTAGCCATGCCGACCCGGCGCCGGACAATCTGCGGTTGCGGAAGACCGCCTTTTGCCTCGGTGTAGGGCACGGGCACTACGGGCCGGCAAAAGGCCTGCTTCAGCAATGAAGAATGGCACCGGCCGGCGCCAGCCCCGACACTGGCGGCTCGTCCATCCGGAACCCATGCAATGACCGCAACCGACCCACGCGCCGCCGAAGGCGCCGAGGCGCAATACCGCCAGGCGCTCGACCAGGGACGCTTCCAGATCCAGCACTGCGACGCCTGCGACCGCGCCGTGTTCTATCCCCGCATGATCTGCCCGCATTGCGGCGCGGACCAGTTGTCCTGGCGCACGCCGGACGGGCGCGGCACGGTCTATTCCACCACCACCGTGCGGCGCAAGCCCGAGGCGGGCGGCGACTACAACGTGGCGCTGGTCGACCTGGCCGAGGGCGTGCGCCTGATGAGCCGGGTCGAGGGCGTGGCGCCCGACGCCGTGCGCATCGGCATGGCGGTGCGGGCCCAGGTGGCCGTGACGGAAGGCCGCGGCCTGCTGGTCTTTGTTCCCAACAAGGAGGCGCAATGACGCTGAACGATCTGCGCGGCGCCGTCGCGGTGGCGGGCGTAGGCCATGCCGGCCTGGGCCAGGCCAACGGCTACACCGAAATGGAAATCCTGGTGCAGGCGGCACAGCGCGCCGTGGCCGACGCCGGCCTGTCGATGCGCGACATCGACGGCCTCTGCACCGCCAGCGTGGCCGCGCCGATGTGGGCGATGCCGGTCATCGAGCACCTGGGCATCCGCCCCAGCTTCATCGACAGCACCATGCTGGGCGGTTCCAGCTTCGTGGCGCACCTGCTGCCGGCGCTGCACGCGCTGGCCTCGGGCCAATGCAACGCGGTGCTGGTCTGCTATGGCAGCACCCAGCGCACCTCGACGCTGAGTCGCGCCGAGATCGGCCGCGTGCGCAAGCAGTTCGATCCGCAGCCCTACGAGACGCCGTACGACCCGTTGAGCCCGCTGTCGTCGTATGCGCTGGCCGCGGCGCGCCACATGCACCAGTACGGCACCCGCCGCGAACACCTGGCGCAGGTCGCGCTGGCCGCCAACCAGTGGGCCCAGCTCAATCCCGAGGCGCAGTTGCGCGAGCCGGCCACGCTGGAGCAGATCCTGGCCGCGCGCATGGTGTCCGATCCCTTGAGCGTGCGCGATTGCTGCCTGGTCACCGACGGCGCCGGCGCCTACGTGCTGGTGCGCGCCGACCGCGCCCGCGACCTGCCGCGCCCGCCGGTCTACGTGCTGGGCAACGCCACCGCCGTCTGGAACCGGCAGATCTCGTCGATGGAAGACCTGACCGTCACCGCCGCCAGCGTATCGGGCCGCCGCGCCTATGCCATGGCGGGCGTCTCGGCCCAGGACATCGACGTGGTCGAGCTGTACGACGCCTTCACCATCAACACCCTGCTGTTCCTGGAAGACCTGGGCTTCTGCGCCAAGGGCGAGAGCAAGGACTTCATCGCCGGCGGCGCCATCGCGCCCGGCGGGCGGCTGCCGGTCAACACCAACGGCGGCGGCCTGTGCTGCGTGCATCCGGGCATGTACGGCGTCTTCATCATGATCGAGGCCGTGCGGCAGCTGCGCGGCGAGGCCGGCGCGCGCCAGGTGGCCAACGCCGAACTGGCGCTGGTGCACGGCAACGGCGGCACGCTGTCCAGCCAGGCCACCGCCATCCTCGGCACCGCCGCCACGCTTTGATTCCGACCGCAGCAACCATGTCGCACGCCGAACCGCTCACCCGCATCCACCAACTGCTGGCCCGCCAGGCCGGCAGCCAGCCCGACGCCATCTGCCTGTACGAGGAAGGCGGCGGCATCCTGACCTATGCGCAACTGTGGCAGCGCGCCGAGGACGCGGCGCGCTGGCTGGCGGCGGCGGGCGTGAAGCCGGGCCACCGGGTGCTGATGGTCGGCGAGAACTGCGCCGCCATGATCGCCGCGTTGTTCGGCTGCGGCATCATCGGGGCCTGGCCGGTTGGCGTGAACGCGCGCTTGTCGGCGCGGGAAATCGCCGCCATCAGCGCCCACGCCCAACCCGAGATCACGCTCTACACCAGCGGGGTTTCCGGCGCCGCCGCCGCCCATGCCGACGCGGCCGGAGCGCAACCCGCCGATGCCGCCGCCTGGGGGCCTGGCGTACGGGCACGGCGCGCGGATTCTCCGACCCAACCCGAAACCGGCGCCCCGGCCGCCGAGGTCGCCACCGTGATCTACACATCCGGCACCACCGGCGCGCCCAAGGGCGTCATGGTGCCGCACCGCGGCCTGCTGCACTTCGCCGGCGTCTCCGCGGCGTCGCGCCGCCTGACGCCCCAGGACATCGGCTACGCCGCCCTGCCGCTGTCGCACATCTTCGGCATCGCCACCGTGCTGATGGCGACGCTGCATGCCGGCGCCAGCCTGGTGCTGCGCAGCCGTTTCGATCCCGAGGATGCCTTCAAGGCGCTGGCCCACCCCGGCGTCAGCATCCTGCAGGGCGTGCCGACCATGTTCAACCGCATGCTGGCGGCCGCGCCGCCGCGCGCTGAATTGCGCGCGCCAGCGCTGCGCTATCTCTACACCGGCGGCGCGGCGCTCGACCCGACGCTCAAGCGCGACGCCGAACGCTACTTCGGTATCGCCATGCACCACGGCTACGGCATCACCGAGTACGCCGGCTCCATGTTCATCACCGACATCGATGCGCCCCCGGCCGATTGCAGCGCCGGCTACGCGGTGGACGGCGTGCAGTTGCGCATCGGCAGCCCCGATGCCGACACGCCACGGCCGGGCGAACGCGGCGACATCCTGATCCGCGGCCCCGGCGTGATGCTGGGCTACTACCGCGACCCGGCGCAGACCGCGCAGGCACTGCTGCCTGGCGGCTGGCTCAACACCGGCGACATCGGCTACCTGGACGACCGCGGCGCGCTGTACATCGCCGGCCGCTCCAAGGACCTGATCATCCGGTCCGGCTTCAACGTCTACCCGATCGAGGTGGAGGCGGTCATCAACGCCTTTCCCGGCGTGCGCCTGTCGGCGGTGGTGGGCCGCCCCACCGAAGACCACAACGAGGAAGTCATCGCCTTCGTCGAACCCCTGGCCGGCGCGTGCCTGGACACCCATCTGCTGATGCTGCACCTGCGCGCCCAGCTGGCGCCGTACAAGCGGCCGGCGCGGATCCACTGCATCGACACGATTCCCACCACCGTCAGCGGCAAGGTCCTCAAGCAGCCGCTGAAAGAAAGGCTGGCGTAGGCGCGGCCCCGCTGTTCCGCTCCGCGACCGGCTCATTCCACAAGGAGACATGAGCGTGAACATCAAGACCCTGCTCGCCGCGGCCGCCGCCGTGGCGGCCATGGCGACCGGCGCCAGCGCCGCCGCCGACAGCGCCTACCCCGACCGCCCCATCCGCCTGCTGGTGGGCTACGCCCCTGGCGGCCCCGTGGACACCACCGCGCGCGTCTTCGCCAAGTACCTGGGCGACAAGCTGGGCCAGGCGGTCGTGGTCGAGAACCGCGCCGGCGCCAGCGGCATGATCGCTTCCGACGCCACCGCCAAGGCGCCGCCCGACGGCTACCTGCTGGGCTTTGCCGCCAGCCCCACGCTGACCATGTCGCCCCTGGTCCAGCGCAGCACCCTGTTCGATCCACGCAAGGACTTCTCGCTGATCGGCCTGGTGGTCGACTACGCCAACGTGCTGCTTATCGGCCCGCAGGCCCCGGCCAAGAGCGTGGGTGAGCTGGTCGACTACGCCCGCGCTCATCCCGACGCCGTGTCTTTCGGCTCGGCCGGCATCGGGGCGTCGAACCACCTGTCGGCCGAACTGCTGAAAAAGCAGGCCGGGGTGCCGATGCTGCACGTGCCCTATCGCGGCAACTCGCCGGCGATGATGGACGTGGTCAGCGGCAAGATCACCTTCATGTTCGACATCACCAGCACCGCGATTCCGTTCATCAAGAGCGGCAAGGCGCGCGCGCTGGCCGTCACCTCGCGCACCCGCAACCCCGAGCTGCCCGACGTGCCCACCATGATCGAGGCCGGCATGAAGGACTACGAGGTGGTCGGCTGGTATGCGCTGGTCGGCCCGCGCAAGCTGCCCGACGCGGTGCAGGCGCGCCTGAAACGCGCGCTATCCGAGGTGTCGAAGGACCCCGCCTTCCGCCGCGCCATGACCGACGGCGGCTACACCATCAACAGCGGCGACGCCGCCGCCCTGCAACAGCGCATCGACCGCGAATATGCCCTGTGGGCCGATGTGATCAAGAGCGCCAACATCCAGGCCAACTGACCCCGACCGGAACCCGCCCATGAAGCCATCCGCACTGCGCGCGCAGACCCGACTGCCCATCATCGGCGCTCCCATGTTCCTGGTCTCCGGCCCGGACCTGGTGGCGGCGCAATGCGGCGCCGGCATCATCGGCACCTTCCCCTCGCTCAACGCCAGGCCGCAGGAACAATTGCACGACTGGATCAACCGCATCGAAGAACGCCTGGCCGCCGCCCGCCGCGCGGATCCGCGCGCGCGGGTGGCGCCCTACGGCGTCAACCTCATCGTCCACCCCAGCAACGCCCGCTGGCAGGGCGACCTGGCCATCTGCGCCGAGCGCCGCGTGCCCCTGGTGATCACCTCGCTGCATCCGCCCGAAGCCGTGGTGCGCGCCGTCCATGCCTACGGCGGCCAGGTCTACCACGACGTCACCACGGTACGCCACGCCCGCCGCGCCCTGGATGCCGGCGTCGACGGCCTGATCCTGGTCTCCGCCGGCGCCGGCGGCCATGCCGGCCGGCTCAACCCGATCGCCCTCGTCAACGAAATCCGTGCCTTTTACGACGGCCCCCTGGCCCTGTCCGGCTGCATCAGCCACGGCAAGGACGTCCTCGCAGCCCAGGCCCTGGGCTGCGACTTCGCCTACATGGGCACCCGCTTCATCGCCACCCGCGAATCCCTGGCCAACGACGCCTACCGCGAAATGATCCTGGGCGCCCAGGCCACCGACGTCACCTACACCCCGTACTTCTCGGGCGTGCCCGCCAACTACCTGAGCGAGAGCATCCGCGCCGTGGGCCTGGATCCCGCCCAGCTTCCCGACTACGACGCCCCGCCCCCGAACCTGGACAAGAACACTCGCCCCAAAGCCTGGAAAGACGTCTGGAGCGCCGGCCAGGGCGTGGGCGCGGTGCAGGAAGTGCTGGCGGTACACGAGCTGGTGAATCTGCTCGAAGCAGAATACCAGGCAGCCAGGCAAGCGCTGCTGCGCTGACAGTCAGAAGCGATAGCTCATCCTGACACTGCCCGCCTGCGACGACGCGCGGGACGTGTTGACGAGCGCATCATAGGCAAGAGACACGTCCAGTTGCCGCGTCAGCGGCAAGCCGACGCTCACGCCGAACGTCAGGAAGCCGCGCGACAGATCGGCGCCCGGCGCGGCGAAGCGCGTGCCGTCCTGCGACACGACCGTCATCGCGCGGCCGGTATCAAGCAGTTCGTGGGCGTAGGCCACACGGAACTGGAGGTTCAACGGCCGCTGCGCGCTATCGAACGCCGTGTCGAAAGTCATGCCGACGTAGGGCTGCAGGCTGCGGGCGGTGTCCGAGCCGACAAGCAGGTTCTGGCCCCTTGCGCCGCCTTCGTCAAAGCTGTTGGCGTGGAAATAGGCATAACGCAATCCCAGCCGGGGCGTCATGACCAGTCCGCCAAGCGCCATGGGCTTGCTGACTTGCGCCGCCGCCGTGAATTCCTGCCCGACATGATCACCCTTGGCCGTGCCGACATTCTCGAAGGGCCGCTTCTGCGACAGGAAATGCAGGCCGTAGCCGAGCATGCCCGTCACATCGACCGGCCCCAGGTCGCGGCTGGCATAGGTGGCCAGGCGCACCGTATCGCGCGTGCCGGCGCTTTCCGTGCTCTCTTCCGACAGCTCGGCGTGGGAATAGCCCATCGCCAGGCCGAAGGTGTTGCGATCCACCCGCTTGTCGGCGCCGGCGAGAAAGCCGTACTGGTTTTCCTGGAAGCCCGGCAGCCCCCCCGAGCCGGACAGCCGGCCATGCCGTCCCGTGGCGTTTGCCCAGACCGAAACGGTATCCGTCGCGTCGGCTGGCCCGGACGCGACGGCGCGCCGCGTCGCGCGGTCGAGCACCGCAGCGGTGGCCGACTGCGCGCTCATCAACGCGGCGCTGCCAAGCGCCGTATAGATGCTGGTGCGGGTCGGCGCGATGATCACCGGCGTGTCGCCCGGCATGCCCGAGGCCGGATTGCTCAGCAGCAACGCGACCTCGTTGGCGCCGTAGGCCACCGATGAGCGCAGGCCGTTCAGGTCCGCGCCGGAGGCCAGCGAGCCCGTTACCGACGAGAAGCGCCCGCTGATGCCATTGGCCGCGCTCACCACGTTGTAGCGCGTGGCCGAATAGGTGCCCGGCGCGTATGTGATCGCCAGCGTCCCGTTCAATGTGGCGCTGCCACCGACCTTCAGCAACGAGGCCTCGGTCGGACTGACTTCGATGGCCAAGGTCGCATTCGACGCCTGGGTGTAATTGCCGCCCACGTTCAGCGTGCCGATGGATCCACCGGGCGACACCATGCCGCCGTTCGTCACATCACCGAGAATCGTGCCGTGCCCGCCGAGCGTGCCTTGCGCCCCGACCTCCACGTCGCCGCCCAGCACCGCGCCGCCATGGCCGGCATCGCCCACCTGGAGCCTGCCCTGAGCGACAGTCGTCGCTCCCGTGAATCCGGCATTCGAACCATTGAGCACGAGCATGCCGGTCCCTTGTTTGACCAACGCGCCGCTGCCCGTGAGCTCGCCTTCATAGACGCTGTCGGTGGCCGCGCCGAGCGTCAGCGTGCTGGCGCCGGCCAGCAGGCGCGAACCGGCCACCCCGTACAACCCGGCCAGCGTCTGGCCCGATGCCGCCGACAGGTCGAGCGTCGCGCCGCTGCCCATGAGCGAGACGGCCGAGGCCGCGGACAGCCGTCCCGCGCCGGTGAGCACCAGCGAGCCGCCGTTGATCGTGGTCGCGCCGGTGTAGGTGCTTACCCCCGAAAGCGTCTGCGTGCCACTGCTGAGCACCAGTCCGCCGGCGCCGTCGATGACGCCGGAAAACACGCCCGACGCGTTCGTCAGGGTCAGGGTGCGGCCGCCGAGCGCGACTCTCCCGCCGCCCGCAAGGCTGGCCACGGACGCACCGCTCGTCGTCGCCGAAATGTCCAGCGTTCCGTCGCTGGTCACCCCGCTGGATGCCGCCACGCTGCCGCCGCCGCTGAGCGCGAGCGTCGCGCCGCTGTCGATGGTGGTGGTTCCCGTGTAGGTGTTGACGCCCGCCATCGTCAGGCCCCTGCTGCCCTGGACGCTTACCCCGCCCGCGCCGGAGATGACGCCCGAAAACGTCAGGCCGCTCGCCACCGAAGAGAACGCGACGCCGGACGCGGCATCGGTCAGGATCACATCGTTGGCCAGCGTCAGCCCGGGGTGGCTCGCGGAAATGGTGGCGGTCGCCCCCGCATCGAACAACAGGCCGCCTACGATGTTGGAGCCCGTCAGCAGCGTCAACGTGTTGCCCGTGCCGCCGAACTGGATGGCCGCCGCGCGGGCTCCGCCCGGGCCACTCGGCGCGCCGGTGATGGTGCCCGCATTGACGATCGTGTCCATGCCGCGCGTCACGATACCGACGCCGCCGCCATTGCCGGCGCCGCCAGCGATGGTGCCGACATTGAGGATCATATTGCGCGAGCCGGCAAGATTGATGCCGGCCCCCCCCGCCCCGTCCGCCCCCGCGCCGGAATTGCCCGCCCCCCCGCTGCCGCCCGCGCCTCCGGTGATGCCGCCGGTATTGGTGATGGTGGCGTTGCCGCCAACCGCGAGCAAGCCGTCGCCGCCGGCGCCTCCCCCGCCGCCAAAGCCGCCGCTACCGCCGTTGCCGCCAGCGCCCCCGGTGATCGTGCCATGATTGTTGATCGACGCCCCCGCCCCGGCCGACGTCAAGCCGCTGCCGCCCCCGCCGCCGCCGCCGCCGTTGCCGCTGCCCGTGTTGAAGACATTGCCGCCATTGCCGCCCGCACCGCCCACGGCCGCCGCCGAATTGTTGATGGTGATATCGTTGCCCAGGTACTGAAGCGATGTATTGCCGCCATTGCCACCGCCGCCGAAATTGGTGCCGTCGCGGCCGGCATTGCCGGCGTCGCCCGCAATCGGCGCGTTGATGGCCAATCCAGACCCCGTGAACGTTTGTGCCGGTGCGTTGGCGGTCGCGTTGCCTGCGTCGCCGGCAGCCCCCGCGCCACCCGTTCCCGAGCCGCCCCAGCTTCCCGGCACCTGCACGGTCACGTTGCTCGGGTCGAGCTCGCTGGCGCCGCCCCCCTGGCCATTGCCATTGCCGCCAGCGCCGCCGCGACCGGGATAACCCGCTCCGCCGGGCGCGCCGCAACCCGTCGTGTCGCTGGCGGAACAGGCGGCCAAGGCGGGCGCCGCCGCGGTCGAAAGGGCCAGCGCCAGGGCGGCGCTGCCGGCCGCGAGCATGACGCTTGCGGCCGACCGCAAGCTGGCCGCCGGAGGCGCGATATCGTAGCGGTCTGACGTCGGAACGGTCGAAGACGCCGGCGCGTCACAGTGGGCCACAAGCCCGGCTTTGCCTTGGAGCACGAATTTCCCCTTGCTTCGCCCTGCCCATTACCAGGATGACCCGGAGGGGACAAACGCCAGGGTCCCGCGGCACGGCAATCATATGGAAGCCAGCGCCCGGGGAGACCATGCGTGTTCAACTGCCGAGCGCTGGAGCGTTGCGCCGTCTGAGCGCACATCGGCAGCAAATGTAATGCAAAGTTTCGTGGTTCGCCATGCTGGCGTTCCTGACGGGGAGACGCGCTACCGGACCCCGCGAGGACGGCCCCCCCTGCGCAGCGTGATATGGCGCCTATTCCAGCTTGATGCCCGCCTTGTTGATCACTTCCCGCCATTTCAGGACTTCGCCGCGCACGAACGCCCCAAACGCCTCCGGGCTGCCGGGCTTGGGTTCCGCCCCCGCGGCCACCATCGCCTTGGCCGTCGCGGGATCCGACAACACCTTCACCATGTCCGCATTGACCCGCGCCACGATGTCGGCGGGCGTCCCCTTCGGCGCCAGCACCCCGCTCCACGAATACGCCTCGTACCCCGGCACGCCGGACTCGGCAATCGTAGGCACGTCCGGCAACATGCTCGACCGCGTCGGATTCCCGACCCCCAACGCGCGCACCTTGCCCGTCTTCAGATGCGGCACCGCCGACGGCCCGTCCGCGAACATCACCTGCACCTGCCCTCCCAGCAGATCCTGCATCGCCGGCGCGCTGCCCCGGTAAGGAATGTGCTGGATCTTCACGCCCGCCATCGCATTGAACAGCTCGCCCGCCAGATGCGTGCCGCCGCCCGTTCCGGAGGAACTGAACGACAGCTTGCCCGGATTCGCCTTGGCATAGGCGATCAGTTCGCTCACCGAAGTCACCGGCAACGACGGGTTCACCACCAGCACGATCGGAAACACCGCCGCCATGCCCACCGGCACGAAATCACGGTTGATGTCGTAGGTCAGGTTGTCCCGCAGGCTCGGCAGCACCGCGTGATGGATGGAGGCGAAGAAGAAGTTGTAGCCGTCCGGCTCGGCCTTGGCGGCGAACTGCGCGCCAACGATGCCGCCGGCGCCCGAGCGGTTGTCCACCACAGTAGGCACCGACCACAGGTGGCCCAGCGGCTGCGCGGTGAACCGCGCGGTGGTGTCGACCGGACCGCCGGCCGGAAACGGCACGATGAAGGTGACGGCGTGGCCAGGCCAGGCAGCGGCGCGGGCGAAATTGGGCAGCAGAGTCGTGGCGCACGCAGCGCCCAGCCCCGCGATGACGCGGCGGCGTTGGGGATCTAGCAAGGCAGTCTCCTGAGTCGTTCTTGTCGGTGGCGCGGCCGCAAACCACACCGGAACAACGCGGTGCTTGCCGCCTGCCAGCCCCATTTTTCTACTGTCCGCGCATCAGGCGCGGCCGGGGCTTTTTTTATTATTTGCCGCGCGGCCGCTTTTGCCGCTACACATTTTCAAAAGCCCCTCTTTCGCCGCGATGCCGTGTTCGCTGATCGGACACTATCGCAGGTCCGATGTGGCGCCACGGCGACGGCCATGCGGACCGTCAAGCCGTCAGGACGGGCGGAACACCGCGTTCGCCGCGGCATGACACAGCCCCCGCCGCGGCTACTGTCCCCGCGCCGCGCGCTGCACGTGCTCGATGAAGCACTCGGCGAAGCTGGGCAGGTCGCGGCCGCGCTGGCGGCACAGCAGGCGGTCGCGCAGGGCCCAGGGATCTTCCAGTTTCAACACGTGCAAGGCATCGGGCCGGCTGTAGCGCGCCGCGCAGGCGCGCGGCACCACGGCGATGCCGGCGCCGGCCTCGACCATGCGGCACACGGCCTCGAAACTGCCCACGTGCACGCGCTGGCAGATGCGCTTGCCCAGGCCGCTGGCGATGTCCTCCAGGAAGGTCTGGATGGCGCTGTCGGGATGGATGCCGACGAACTGGTAGGCATCGATCAGGTCGGCGAAATGGGCCGACTTCGACGCCGCCAGCGGATGGTCCAGCGCCGTGACCACGGTGAGCTCATCGCGGAACAGCGGCGTCACATCCAGGCCCTCGACGTCGATGTTGCCGGCCACCAGCCCCAGGTCGCCGGCGCCCGCGCGGATCGCGATGACGATGTCGCCCGAGATCTTCTCTTCCAGCTCGACGTCCACGTCGGGGTTCTCGGCCAGGAAGGTCGACAGCGCGTCCGCCAGGAAGGAATTGGTGGCGGTGGTGTTGGCCAGCAGGCGCAGCCGCCCCTTCAGGCCGCTGGCGTAGGGCTGCAGGTCGGCGTTCAGGCATTCTAGCTGGCGGAACACCGCGTTGGCGTGCTTGAGCAGCACCTCGCCGGCCGGGGTCAGCGCCACGCCCGTGGCCATGCGCACCAGCAGCCGCGCCTTGAAGGCCTCTTCCATGTGCTTGACGCGCGCGCTGGCGGCGGGCAGCGACAGGAAGGTGCGTTCGGCCGCGCGGGTCAGATTGAGCGTTTCCCCCACGTTCACGAATAGCCGCAGGTCAGTCAGATCATGTCTCATGTTCCACCACACAGAAGGGGGGCATTTCTAATTTTGAATTCTTCGAATGCCGTGACGACCATACCATGGGGCAACCCCGTAAACCATACGGTTTGACGCGGAACTGTTTCCCACGCGGCGCGCGCCGCGGCATCTGGAGTAAGCCCCAATGAGCGGTATTGTTTCCGGCAAGGTAGTGGTCGTTACAGGCGCGGGCGGCGGCATCGGCCGCGGCATCGCGCTGGCCATGGCGCAGGCGGGCGCCAAGGTGGTGGTCAACGACATCGGCGTCTCGCTCACCGGCGAGGGCGGCGGCGAAGGCCCCGCGCAGGCCGTGGTGCGCGAGATCGTGGCGGCGGGCGGGCAGGCCGTCGCCAACACCGACAGCGTGGCAGCCTACGACAGCGCCAGCCGCGTCGTCCAGACCGCCATCGACGCCTTCGGTCGCATCGACGCGGTGGTCAACAACGCCGGCAACCTGCGCGACCGCGTGTTCCACAAGATGAGCGAGGAGGAATGGCGCCAGGTCATCGACGTGCACCTGAACGGCTCGTTCTTCATGAGCCGCGCCGCCGCGCCGTATTTCCGTGAACAGGAGTCGGGCGCCGTCGTGCACATGACTTCCACGTCCGGCCTGATCGGCAATTTCGGCCAGGCCAACTACGCCGCCGCCAAGCTCGGCATCGTGGCGCTGTCCAAGTCGATCGCGCTGGACATGGCGCGCTACAACGTGCGCTCGAACTGCATCGCGCCGTTCGCCTGGAGCCGCATGACCAGCTCCATTCCCGCCGAGACCGACGAGGAGAAGGCGCGCGTCGAGAAGCTCAAGAAGATGGAGGCCAACAAGGTCGCGCCGATGGCCGTTTACCTGGCCAGCGACGCGGCCAGCGCCATCACCGCGCAGGTGTTCGCGGTGCGCGCCAACGAGATCATGCTGATGAGCCAGCCGCGGCCGCTACGCACCGTGCACTACAGCGAGGGCTGGACGCCCGAACTGATCGGCGAGATCGCCGTGCCCGCCATGCGCAAGCACTTCTACGCGCTGGAGCGTTCGCCCGACGTGATCGACTGGGACCCCATCTGAGACCGCCATGCCGCTCGACTACGCAACCGTGAAGCACTGGCGCTTCGACGACGTGCGCCAGCACTACGACGACAAGGACACCATGCTGTATGCCCTGGGCATCGGCCTGGGACAGGATCCCGAGGACACCCGACAACTGCGCTACGTGTACGAAAAGGACCTGCGCGCCTTTCCCACCATGAGCGTGGTGCTGGGCTATCCGGGCTTCTGGATGAGCGATCCGCGCGCCGGCATCGACTGGGTCCGGCTGGTGCATGGCGAACAGCGACTGGCGGTACACGCGCCGCTGCCCACGTCCGGCACCGTGATCGGCAGGAGCCGCGTTACCCACGTGATAGACAAGGGCGCGGACAAGGGCGCCATCGTGGTCACCGAACGCACGCTGCACGACACCGCCGGCACGCACCTGGCCACCTTGCGGCAAAGCACCTTCTGCCGCGGCGATGGCGGCTTCGGCCAGGGCGACGCCAGCCCCGAGCCGCTGCCCGCCGCGCCGCAGGGCGAGCCGGAGCGCCGCTGCGAACTGCGCATTCCACCGCAGGCGGCGCTGCTGTACCGCCTGAACGCCGATCGCAATCCGCTGCATGCCGACCCCGAGGTGGCGCACCAGGCCGGCTACCCCAGGCCGATCCTGCATGGGCTGTGTTCCTACGGCGTGGCCGCGCACGCGCTGGTCAAGACCTGGTGCGACTACGATGCCTCCCGCCTGACCCGGCTGGATGCGCGATTCTCCGCGCCGGTCTACCCGGGCGAAACCTTGCAATGCGATATGTGGCGCATGCCGGACGGCCAGATCCGCTTCATCGCCCGCGCCGTCGAACGCGACATCATCGTCATGAGCCATGGCGCCGCCGAGGTGCAATCATGACGCGCCCGCCCGCATTGGACGGCATCCGCGTGCTGGACCTGTCGCGCATCCTGGCAGGCCCGTGGTGCACGCAGAACCTGGCCGACCTGGGCGCCGACGTCATCAAGATCGAGCGCCCCGGCGTCGGCGACGACACCCGCGCCTGGGGCCCGCCCTTCCTGAAGGACGGCAATGGCGTCGACACCAACGAATCCGCCTATTACCTCAGCGCCAACCGCAACAAGCGCTCGGTCGAGGCCGACATGGCCACGCCGCAAGGCGCGGCGCTGATTCGCGAACTGGCAACGGTCAGCGATATCCTGGTCGAGAACTTCAAGGTCGGCGGTCTGGCCAAGTACGGCCTGGACTATGCCAGCCTGAAGGCCATCAATCCGCGCCTGATCTACTGCTCGGTCACCGGATTCGGCCAGGACGGGCCGTTCGCGCGCCGCCCCGGCTACGACTTCATGATCCAGGGCATGGGCGGCCTGATGAGCATCACCGGCGAACGCGACGACCTGCCCGGCGGCGGACCGCAGAAGGCCGGCGTGGCGGTGACCGACATCGTCACCGGCATGTACGCCACCGTGGCGATCCTGGCGGCCTTGCAGGAACGCCACCGCAGCGGCCTCGGCCAGCACCTGGACATCGCGCTGCTCGACAGCCACGTGGCGCTGCTGGCCAATCAGAATTCCAACTACTTCAATTCCGGCGTGGCGCCGACGCGCGCCGGCAACGCGCATCAGAACGTGGTGCCCTACCAGGTCTTCGCCGCCAGCGACGGCCACCTGATCGTGGCCACCGGCAATGAATCGCAGTACCGCGCCTATTGCGCGGCGATCGGCGCGCCGGAGCTGGGCGACGATCCGCGCTTTGCCACCAACCGGCTGCGCGTGACCAACCGCGACGAGCTGGTGGGGATGCTGGCCGCCATCATGCGCCAGGGCCGGCGCGACGACTGGATCGCCAAGCTGGAGGCTGTTGGCGTGCCCTGCGGCCCGATCAACAACATCGCCCAGGCTTTCGCTCACCCACAGGCGCAGGCGCGGCAGCTGCGCCGCGATCTGCCGCATCCGGGTGGCGGCGTGGCGCCGGTGACGGCCAGTCCGTTGCGATTTTCGGATTCGCCGGTGGTGTACCGACGCGCGCCGCCGCTGCTGGGGCAGCATACGGAGGAAGTGCTGCGCGAGGTGCTGGGGAAGTCGCCGCAGGCAATTGCCGAGTTCAAGGCGAGCGCCGTTTAGCGGTCTGATTTGTTTCGCACCCGCGGTGTTATTTCGCGGTGCTCGCCTATATTTCCATATCAACAATAAAGACCGCCGCATGTCGTTACCGACTTGGTCTTATTAGTCGCCAACCGGTGATAAAACGTCCGTGCGCCATACCTACACTTACCGCCACGCAATTCAAGTGATCGGTAAATGTTGGCTATGACTACGCTCGCTTTCAGAAAGAACCTTTTCCCCGCTACCGTTACCCTGCTCCTGTTGAGCGCCCCAATGGTCCTGCCGCTTGAGGCCCGTGCCGCCGAGGGCACGCGGGGCGGCGGACTGGGCGGCAGAACCATGCTCGACGGGAGGCCCAAAACGGACTTGATGGGAGGCGAAGGCGGCGGCCTGGAGGCCACCGACGTGGACGGCGTTGCCGGCGCCGGTGGCATGGGTTCCGCGCACCCCGGCACAGGTGGCGCCCCTCGCATGACGGCGACTGCCGGAGAAACCGTTGTCACAAGCTCAGTCACCGGCGCGAATGGAACATGCAAGGCGCCTTGCGGTAGCTACGATGTAGGCGCGGAGCGTCACTCGGGCGGCGGTGGCGGCGTCGGCATCATCGGGGGAGCGGATACCATTCTGACGATCAACACCGGGATAACCGTGAGCGGCGGAGCGGGTAGTGGCGGGAACATCGGGACGGTATACAGCTGGGGCCAGGTCGCCAGTAACGGTGGCGGCGGCGGCGGCGGCGCGGGCATTGCCGTCCGGTCCGGCACTTTGACCCTGAATGGCAACGTCGCTGGCGGGGCGGGAGGAAACTCCAACAGCTATCCGGGAGGCGGCGGCGATGGCGTGGTACTGGGATCCGGCAGCATCGCTATCGGTAAAGGCGTCTTCATCGACGGCGGCCAGGGAGGTGTGCGCCGCGGAGTCGCCCTCCCTAATACGGCCAGCGGAGACGGCGGCGCGGGCATATCGATCGGTTCGGGAAACGTCGTCAATTCCGGCATCGTGCGCGGCGGCAAACCCGGCGGCAGGGAGGCTCCCGCCCATTCAACCATCGGCGAGGCTGGCGATGCACTGCGCGCGAGCCACGATACCGTACTCACCAACAAGGGGCGCATGAATGGCCGCAACGCCGTCCTGTTCGAAGGCGACAACAACACGCTCATCATGTGGGAGGGATCCAGCTTTGTTGGCAGTGTCAAGTTCGCGGGCGCGAACAACACGCTGACATTCGGCAGCGATGACGGAACCACCCCGGTCACGAAAGCCATCCAGATAGAATCTGGCGGCATCCTCAATTTCGGCACCAATGGCACGTACGCAGTGCGGGTCACGCCCACCGCGGCGGACCGGCTGGACGTTCTCACGGGTACCGTCAGGCTCAACGATGCAAGCGTCAAGGTCATTGCCCTTGATTCGGGTGCGGAACTGTATGACGAGAACCGCGATTACACGATTCTGCATGCCGGAAAAGGTTTCAATGGGGATACGCGTTTCGGGAGCGTGGAATCCAATCTGGCCTATCTCACACCCTCGCTCAAGTACGCAACGGATGCCACGGCTGGCAGCAGCGACGTCATTCTGACGCTGGCGCGCAAGTCAGTGCCAGTCGAGCCGGGGCCGCCTTCCGCTCCGGTCCCGCCGGAGGCTTCCGATCCGACTCCACCCGTGGCTTCCGACCCGGCTCCACCCGTGGCTTCCGACCCGGCTCCACCCGTGACTTCCGATCCGGCTCCACCCGTGGCTTCCGATCCGGCCCCACCCGCGGCTTCCGATCCGGCCCCACCCGCGGCTTCCGATCCGGCCCCACCCGCGGATTCCGATCCGGCTCCACCCGCGGATTCCGATCCGACTCCGCCCGCGGCTTCCGATCCGGCTCCGCCCGCGGCTTCCGATCCGGCTCCGCCCGCGGCTTCCGATCCGGCTCCGCCCGCGGCTTCCGATCCGGCTCCGCCCGCGGCTTCCGATCCGGCTCCGCCCGCGGCTTCCGATCCGGCTCCACCCCTGGCTTCCGATCCAGTCCCGCCGGTGGCATCCGAGCCTGCGCCACCCGTACAGGGCGGTGCGGACCAGCGGCCGATCCGCTTCGCGGACCTCATCACCGGCCGCAATGCCATGGCCGTGAGCGACGCCATCGAGAGCCTGCCGCGCACACATGAGATCTATCGCCGGGCCTTGAGCCTGCCTGAGGACGCCCCGCAAGCGTACTTCTCGGCACTGACGGGAGAGGCGCATGCCAGCACACGCAACGCGCTGGCCGGTCTTAGCCGTCCGGCCAGCGCGCTGCCGTTGTCACACCTGCGCGCGAACCTGGCCGCCGGCCTGCAGCCCGGCGCGCCGATGGCGGCGGCGGGCGCCTCCGACATGCCGCCCGCTGCGTCGGCCCTGCCCGCCAGCGCCGCCCGTCCCATATGGGCGCAGCTCGTCGGCAACTGGCAGCGCCAGTCCGCAAGCAACGACAACGCCGCCGTGCGCCTGCATACCGCTGGCATTTTCGTGGGTACCGACCATGCCATTGGCGACGGTTGGCGCCTGGGCGTCGCGCTTGGGTATACCGACAGCCGCTCGCGTATCGACGACGCGGATGACAGGAGCAGCATCGCCAGCTACAGCGCCAGCATCTATGGCGGCAAAGCCTTCGCCCGGGGGACAGGTACGTTCAACCTGATGCTGGGCGCGTCCCACACCTGGCACGACGTCAACACGCGGCGGCGCATTGCCGTGGGCGGGCTGGATCAGACGCTGCGCGCCGATTATCGCGCCGGTACGACCCAGCTCTTTGGGGAATTGGGTTATGCCATGCCGATGAACCAGACCCTCACGCTCGAACCCTACGCCGGTCTGGCATGGGCCGGCCAGCGCAACCGGGCGTTCCAGGAAAAGGGCGGCAGCGCCGCGCTTTCAGGCGACAGCCAGTGCATCCGCACCACGACTACGACTCTGGGCATGCGCCTGCGGCAGGCTCTGAGCGCGGGCGCGTTCCAGGGCACGCTCACTGCCGGGGCGGGATGGCGCCGCGCCTTCGGCAATCTGCACCCGGTCTCGACGCTGGCATTCGATGCCGGCGAGGCGTTCACCGTGACCGGCGCCCCTATCGCCCGCAACGCCGCGCTGCTCGAAACCGGCTTGCAGGCGCGAGCCGGCCGCAACGCGACGGTCGGCCTGAACTACGCAGGACAGTTCGGCTCGGGCAATCGCGACCACAGCGCCATGCTGAATTGGCGCTGGACATTCTGACCGCACCTTTCCCGACTGATAGAGGGCCGAGGAGGCCCTTTATCAGACGGCATAACAGGACCAGAACGGCGATCGGGCGCCTTGCAAACCTTATGATTCGGCTCACCCATCAAGAAGGCTCCTGATAACCGATGGCGGCGTCCCTTCCAAAACGGCGCGTGGCCTTGCCCCCCATCGGGCGGCACGGCATTTTTCGTTCGAGTTCAACATGCATTGGTTTCCCTTCAAGCGCCTGTTCCGTCGCAAGCGCGACACACGGAATGCGGATCTGTACGGCCAGATCGCGGCCATCCACAAGGCGCAGGCGATCATCGAGTTCGACCTGGACGGCCATGTGCTCATGGCCAACCAGAATTTCCTCGATGCCATGGGCTACACGCTCGACGAACTGCGGGGGCAGCACCACCGCATCTTCGTGGCGCCCGACCGGCGCGGCTCTCCTGAATACCGGGCGTTCTGGGACAAGCTCAAGCGCGGCGAGTACGACGCGGGCCGCTATCGCCGCATCCACAAGGACGGCAGCGACGTCTGGCTGCAGGCCAGCTACAACCCGATCCTCGACGAGTCCGGCCGGCCCTTCAAGGTGGTCAAGTACGCCACCGACGTCACCGAGCAGCAGCGCCGCCAGGCCGACACCGAAGGCCAGCTTGCCGCCATCTCCAAGGTGCAGGGCATCATCGAATTCGAGCTGGATGGCACCATCATCCGCGCCAACGACCTGTTCCTGGACGCCATGGGCTACCGCGAAGACGAACTGCGCGGCCGCCACCACAGCATGCTGGTGCTGCCCGAGGAAGTCCGCAGCCCCGCCTACAAGGAATTCTGGCGCAAGCTGCGCGGCGGCGAATACGACACCGGCCAATACCTGCGCATCGGCAAGAACGGGCGCCGCGTCTGGATCGAGGCCAGCTACAACCCGATCTTCGATGCCGAGGGCCGGCCCTTCAAGGTGGTGAAGTTCGCCACCGACATCACCCGCCGCTTCACCGCCGCGCAGACGCTGCGGGTGGCGGTGCAGGGCCTGACCGAGAACGCCGAGCGCGCCAGCCAGGCCAACACGCTGGCCCGCGACGCCTGCCAGGTCGCCGAGGAAGGCGGCAAGACCGTGGCCGGCGTGGTGGCCACCATGGGCGCCATCACCGACAGTTCCAAGCGCATTTCGGAGATCATCGGCGTGATGGACGGCATCGCGTTCCAGACCAATATCCTGGCGCTCAATGCCGCGGTCGAGGCGGCGCGCGCCGGCCCGCACGGCAAGGGCTTCGCGGTGGTGGCGGCGGAAGTGCGCAGCCTGGCCCAGAACAGCGCATCCGCGGCCAAGGAGATCAAGGACCTGATCACCACCTCGGTCCAGCAGATCGGCAGCGGCGCCGAGCAGGTGCAATCCGCCGGCGCCACCATGGAGAACATCGTCACTTCGTCGCGCCGGGTCACGGAGATCATGGGCGAGGTGGTCGAAGTGTCGTTGGCGCAGTCGGCCAAGCTGGGCGAGGTCACCGAGGACATCACCCAGATGACGGCCGAGGCGGCGCACGAACTGCAGAGCGCCTATGAGGCCCAGGACCGACCCGAGGCGGCGCGCGAAGCGGCATCGGCGCGAGCCGTGGCGCCCCGCGCACCGGCGTCCTCGCAGTCGGCGCTGGAGTACGTGCGCTACTGACCGGCCCTGATCGGTCGGCCACGGGCGCCCGTGCCGACGGCAGGCCGCGAATCGTCCCAGGGATAAAAAAAGGGCGCCGTCACCGGCGCCCTTCTCGCATTCATGTCGCCCGTTTACGCGGTGGCGACCGGGATCTTGCCGATCCTGGCCTGCCATTCCTTCGGGCCGGTGGTGTGGACCGAAGTGCCCTGGGCGTCAACCGCCACGGTCACCGGCATGTCCTTCACGTCGAACTCGTAGATGGCTTCCATGCCCAGGTCGGCGAAACCCAGCACCTTGGCGCCGCGGATCGCCTTGGACACCAGGTAGGCCGCGCCGCCCACGGCCATCAGGTAGGCCGAGCCGTGCTTCTTGATCGACTCGATCGCGACGGGGCCGCGCTCGGACTTGCCGATCATGGCGATCAGGCCGGTCTGCTCCAGCATCATGTCGGTGAACTTGTCCATGCGGGTGGCGGTGGTCGGACCGGCCGGGCCCACCACTTCGTCGCGCACCGGATCGACCGGGCCGACGTAGTAGATGACGCGGTTGGTGAAGTCCACCGGCAGCGGCTCGCCCTTGGCCAGCATGTCCTGGATGCGCTTGTGCGCGGCGTCGCGGCCGGTCAGCATCTTGCCCGACAGCAGCAGGGTCTGGCCCGGCTTCCAGCTGGCGACTTCTTCCTTGGTCAGCGTGTTCAGGTCGACCTGCTTGGACTTGTTGTAGTCCGGCGCCCAGTGCACTTCCGGCCATTCCGACAGCGACGGCGGGTCCAGGCGCGCCGGGCCCGAGCCGTCCAGCTCGAAGTGGGCGTGGCGGGTGGCCGCGCAGTTCGGGATCATGGCGACGGGCTTGGAGGCCGCGTGCGTCGGGAAGGTGTTGATCTTGACGTCCAGCACGGTGGTCAGGCCGCCCAGGCCCTGGGCGCCGATGCCCAGCGCGTTGACCTTTTCGTACAGCTCGATGCGCAGCTCCTCGAGCTTGTTCTGCGGACCGCGGGCCAGCAGTTCGTACATGTCGATGTCTTCCATCAGCGACTGCTTGGCCATCAGCATGGCCTTTTCGGCGGTGCCGCCGACGCCGATGCCCAGCATGCCCGGCGGGCACCAGCCGGCGCCCATGGTCGGGACCGTCTTGAGCACCCAGTCCACCAGCGAATCGCTGGGGTTGAGCATGGCGAACTTGGACTTGTTTTCCGAACCGCCGCCCTTCGAAGCCAGCTGCACGTCGACCTTGTCACCCGGGACAAGCTCGACGTGCAGGATACAGGGCGTGTTGTCGCGGGTGTTCTTGCGGGCGAACAGCGGATCGTCCAGCACCGAGGCGCGCAGGGGATTGTCCGGGTTCAGGTAGCCGCGGCGCACGCCTTCGTCGCACAGTTCCTGCAGGGTGCGCTTGGTGTCGAAACGCACGCCCATGCCGACCTTCAGGAACACGTTGACGATGCCGGTGTCCTGGCACAGCGGGCGCTTGCCCTCGGCGCACATGCGCGAGTTGGTCAGGATCTGCGCCATCGCATCGCGCGCGGCCGGGCTTTCCTCGCGCTCGTAGGCGCGGGCCAGGTGGCGGATGTAGTCGACGGGGTGGTAATAGCTGATGAACTGGATGCCATCGGCTATCGACTGGATGAAGTCTTCTTCTTTGATGAGGGCGGACATGGCGATATGCGGGTTACGGAGGGAAACGTGAAAACGCGGCCGGCGAACCGGCCGCGCGCGATGGGGTGCAGCTTATTTTATTTTCCTTGCCAGACGGGCTTGCGCTTCTCGGCGAAAGCCGTGGCGCCTTCCTTGGCGTCGGCCGACGAGAAGATATGGGCGATCAGCGGACGCTGGCGGTTGAACATCTCTTCCTGGGTCCAGTCGCCGGACTGCGCCACGATGCTCTTGGCGGTCTGCACCGACAGCGGGCCGTTCTCGACGATGGCGCGGGCCAGTTCCAGCGCGCCGGCCAGGGCGCCGCCCGGCTCGGTCAGGCGGTTCACCAGGCCGAAGCCGTAGGCGCGCTCGGCGCCCAGCATGTCGCCGGTCAGGATCACTTCCATGGCGATGTGGTACGGCAGGCGGCGCGGCAGGCGCAGCATGCCGCCGGCGCCGGCCACCAAGCCGCGCTTGACTTCGGGCAGGCCGAACTTGGCGTTGCTGGCGGCCACGATCAGGTCGGACGCCAGGGCCATCTCGCAACCGCCGGCCAGCGCATAACCTTCGACCGCGGCGATCAGCGGCTTTTTCGGCGGCGCTTCGTTCAGGCCTGCGAAACCGCGGCCTTCCACGTACGGACGCTGGCCCGACTTGGCGAAGGCTTTCAGGTCCATGCCCGACGAGAACGTGCCGCCCGCGCCCGTCAGGATGCCGATGCGCACGTCGTCGCGGCTGTCCAGCTGGTCCAGCGCGGCGGCCATGGCCTGGGCGGTTTCCAGGTTGATGGCGTTCTTGGCCTCGGGACGGTTGATGGTGATGATCTGGATGCCGTCGGCGACTTCCACCTTGATCAGGTCAGACATGCGGATGCTCCTTCCGGGGTTTTGGATATTGGTTTTATATAAGACTGGTCAACCTGGAATGATACGACCAATGCCCGGCCGCCGCAGGGCGCCGGCGGAGCAGCGTCCGCCTGGAGCACGCCCCGTCCGATATGTAACCGCGAGGATGTAACCGCCTGGATGCGACCCCAATCCCGGGGTCCGGCCCCGGGGCCGCCCCGGGCCAGTTAAAATGCCCGGTTTCCCACGCCCACGGCAGACGTCGCCCGGCGACCGAATTCCAAGAATCCTATGCTCACCTTTCAGCAAATCATCCTTACGCTCCAGGAATACTGGGACAAGCAGGGTTGCGCCCTGCTGCAGCCCTACGACATGGAAGTCGGCGCCGGCACCTCGCACACCGCCACCTTCCTGCGGGCGATCGGCCCGGAGCCCTGGCGCGCGGCCTACGTGCAGCCCTCGCGCCGCCCCAAGGATGGCCGCTACGGCGAGAACCCCAACCGCCTGCAGCACTACTACCAGTACCAGGTGGTGCTGAAACCCGCGCCCCCGGAAATCCTGGACCTGTACATCGGTTCGCTCAAGGCACTGGGCATCGACCCCACGCAGCACGACATCCGCTTCGTCGAGGACGACTGGGAAAACCCGACGCTGGGCGCCTGGGGCCTGGGCTGGGAAGTGTGGCTGAACGGCATGGAAGTGACCCAGTTCACTTACTTCCAGCAGGTCGGCGGCCTGGATTGCACCCCGACCACGGGCGAGATCACCTACGGCCTGGAACGCCTGGCCATGTACCTGCAGGACGTGCAGAGCGTGTACGACCTGGTCTGGACCGAAGGCGCCAACGGCCGCCGCGTGCTGTACCGCGACGTGTTCCACCAGAACGAAGTGGAACAGTCCACCTACAACTTCGAATACTCGTCGGCCGAGATGCTGTTCGCGCACTTCAACGACTACGAAGCCGAGGCCAAGCGCCTGATGGACGTGCCGCTGGCGCTGCCGGCCTATGAAGCCACGCTCAAGGCCGCGCACACCTTCAACATGCTGGACGCGCGCGGCGCGATCAGCGTGACCGAGCGCGCCGCCTACATCGGCCGCATCCGCAACCTGTCGCGCGCCGTCGCGCAGGCCTACTACGATTCCCGCGAACGACTGGGCTTTCCCATGCTGGGCCGCGACAAGGCCGCCGGGGAGGCTGCATAAATGACGACGAACATCCGCCCCCTGCTGGTCGAGCTGCTGACCGAAGAACTCCCGCCCAAGGCCCTGCAGAAGCTGGGCCAGGCTTTCGCCGAAGGCGTGCGCGCCACGCTGGCGCGCCACGGCCTGCTGGCCGACGGCTGCGCCGTCGAGCCCTACGCCACGCCCCGCCGCCTGGCGGTGCGCCTGTCGGCCGTGCTGGCCCAGGCGCCCGATCAGGCCTACGCCGAAAAGCTGATGCCGGTGAAGATCGGCCTGACCGAAGACGGCAAGGCCACCCCGGCGCTGCAGAAGAAGCTGGCCGCCAAAGGCCTGGAAAACATCGACCTGGCCACCCTGGAACGTGAATCCGACGGCAAGCAGGATTACCTGGTCGCCCGCGGCACCGCCCCCGGCGCCGCGCTGGCCGTCGGCCTGCAGGAAGGCATCGACGCGGCCATCGACGGCCTGCCGATCCCCAAGGTCATGCGCTACCAGCTGGCCGACGGCGAGACCACCGTCAAGTTCGTGCGCCCCGCGCACGGCCTGATCGCGCTGTTCGGCGCCGACGTGGTTCCCGTCAGCGCCCTCGGCCTGACCGCCGGCCGCGACACGCTGGGCCACCGCTACATGAGCAGCGGCGCCATCGCCATCGCCGATGCCGACGCCTACGCCGCCACCCTGGCCGAGAAGGGCCGCGTGGTGGCCTCGTTCGAAGGCCGCCGCGACGAGATCCAGCGCCAGCTACTGGACCACGCCGGCCGTCTGTCGGCCACGCTGGGCGACGACCCCGAAGTGGCCGCCCTGCTCGATGAAGTCACCGCCCTGGTCGAACACCCCACCGTCTACGTCGGCGAGTTCGAGGAACAGTTCCTGCAAGTGCCGCAGGAATGCCTGATCCTGACGATGCGCCTGAACCAGAAGTACTTCCCGCTGTTCGACCCGGCCAGCGGACGCCTGACGCACCGCTTCCTGATCGTGAGCAACATGCGCACGGACAACCCGGTGAACATCGTCGAAGGCAATCAGCGCGTGGTGCGTCCGCGCCTGGCCGACGCCCAGTTCTTCTTCGAGACCGACCGCAAGACGCCGCTGGCCGCGCGCGTCGAGCAACTGGGCTCGATCGTCTACCACAACAAGCTGGGCACCCAGCTCGAACGCGTCGAGCGCGTGCGCGCCATCGCCCGCGACGTGGCTGGCAAGCTGGGCGGCGACGTCGCCGCCGCCGACCGCGCCGCGCTGCTGGCCAAGGCCGACCTGGGCTCGAACATGGTGGGCGAGTTCCCCGAGCTGCAAGGCATCATGGGCGCCTACTACGCCGCCGGCGACGGCGAGCCGGACAGCGTCGTGCAGGCGCTGCGCACCCAGTACCGCAACCGTTACGACACGCCGGTTTCGCAGGACGACCTGACCGCCGCCACGCTGTTCATCGCCGAACGCGCCGAGACCCTGGTCGGCATCTGGGCCATCGGCCTGGCGCCCACCGGCGAACGCGACCCCTTCGGCCTGCGCCGCGCCGCGCTGGGCCTGATCAGCGCCTTCGAACAACTGGCCGCCGGCGGCTGGCTCAAGCTCAACCAGGACGGCCCGCTGTCGCTGGACGGCCTGCTGGCCGCCACCGCCGCCACCTTCCCGGCCGGCAAGATCCCCGCCGACACGCTGGCGGAAGTGCGCGCCTTCATCTACGAACGCTACCGCAACCAGCTGATCAACGAACACGACCGCAATGCGGTCGAGGCCGTCATCGCCCTGGCGCCGCCGCTGCACCAGGTGGCCGAGCGCGTGCGCGCCGCCGCCGCCTTCGCGCAGATGCCCGAGGCCGCCAGCCTGGCGGCCGCCAACAAGCGCATCGGCAACCTGCTCAAGAAGGCCGAAGGCGAGATCGGCGCGGTCAATGACGCCGCGCTGGTCGAGCCCGCCGAAAAGGCGCTGGCCGCCGCCATCGCCGCGCTGCGCCCGCAGGCCGAGGCGCAACTGGCCGCCGGCGACTTCGCCGCCAACCTGCGCACGCTGGCCCAGGCCCGCGAACCGGTGGACGCCTTCTTCGCCGACGTCATGGTCATGGCCGAGGACCCGGCGGTGCGCGCCAACCGGCTGGCGCTGCTGGGCCAGCTGCACACCCTGATGAACCAGGTCGCTGACATTTCCAGGCTGGCACAGTGAAGCTCATCATCCTCGACCGCGACGGCGTCATCAACCAGGACAGCGATGCGTTCGTCAAGAATCCCGACGAATGGATCGCCCTGCCCGGCAGCCTGCAGGCCATCGCCCGCCTGACGCAGGCGGACTGGACGGTGGTGGTCGCCACCAACCAGTCCGGCCTGGCGCGCGGCCTGTTCGACATGGACACGCTGACCGCCATCCACGCCAAGATGCGGCGCGAGCTGGCCGCCGTCGGCGGCAGCGTGGACGCCGTCTTCATGTGCCCGCACGGCCCGGACGACGACTGCACCTGCCGCAAGCCGCGTCCCGGCATGTTCGAGCAGATCGGCCATCGCTACGACGTCAACCTGGCCGGCGTGCCGGCCGTGGGCGACTCGCTGCGCGACCTGCAGGCCTCCAGCGCCGCGGGCTGCTCGCCCTGGCTGGTGCTGACCGGCAACGGCAAGAAAACGCTGGCCAAGGGCGGCCTGCCCGAGAACACCCGGGTCTGCGACGACCTGTCGGCCGTGGCCGACGCCCTGCTGCAGGACAACTGATGGCCCGGCTGCGCTCGCTCCTGTATTTCCTGTTCCTGGCCATCACGGTCATCCCCTATGCCTTCGCTTGCGTGCTGTGGGCGCCGCTGCCGCTGCACCTGCGCTACAAGCTCACGGTGGGCTGGCCGCGCCTGGCCATCTGGGGCGCCAAGGTGTTCTGCGGCATCCGCTGGCAGGTCAAGGGCTGGGAAAACCTGCCCGACGGCCCGGCGGTGCTGCTGTCCAAGCACCAGTCGGCCTGGGAAACGCTGTTCTTCCCGGCCTACATGCCGCGCGAAGTCTGCTTCGTCTACAAGAAGGAACTGCACATGGTGCCGTTCTTCGGCTGGGGCCTGGCGTTGCTGCGCATGATCGCCATCGACCGCTCCAAGGGCCGCGACGCCTTCGAACAGGTGGTCAAGCAGGGACAGGTCCGGCTGGACGAAGGCCGCTGGCCGCTGCTGTTCCCGGAAGGCACCCGCGTGCCGCCCGGCAAGACCGCGCGCTTCAAGATGGGCGGCGCGTTGCTGGCCTCGCGCACCGGCGCGGTGGTCATCCCGGTGGCGCACAACGCCGGCGAATGCTGGCGCCGCAATGCCTTCGTCAAATATCCAGGCCTGGTTACGCTGTCCATCGGTCCCGCGATAGAATCGAAGGGAATCTCCCCCGAGGAACTGAACCAGAAAGTGCAGGACTGGATCGAAGGGGAAATGCGGCGTCTCAATCCAGAAAGGTATGCCCAGCACTGACCAGCTCGAACTCCTGTTCGACGTGCAAGACTCCGACGCGTCCACGGACGCGTCGCCGCTGACCGCGTCCCCCGCGGCGCGCCCGGCACCCGTGGCCACGCCGCCCGCCCCGCTGTTCCCTCCCCCCGCGCCATCCGCGCCCAAGCCGGCCGGCGAACCCCTGCTGACGCTGTCGCCCAATGCGGCGGCGCGCGTGCCCACCCCCTGCCCCGATCCGCTGCCACCCGGCGCGCGCTGGCGCGAGGTGGACACCGATCCGCAGCCCATCGGCTTCGTGCTGCTGCGCTCGCGCCGCCGCAGCATCGGCTTCGTCATCACCGACGACGGCCTGCGCGTCACGGCGCCCAACTGGGTCACGCTGGCACAGATCGACGACGCGGTGCGCGAGAAATCCCGCTGGATCGTCGCCAAGCTGCGCGAATGGCACACCCGCAAGCAGCAGCTGGCCATGGCGCACACGCGTTGGCAGGCCGGCGGCGAGCTGCCTTACCTGGGCAAGCGCATCGTCCTGGGCGTGGGCGGCGACAGCCGCCAGACCCGCCTGTCCGGCGATGCCGAAGCCCCGGCCGACGGCGACACGCTGTGGCTGGCGCTGCCGGCCGACGCCGACCAGGGCCGCATCCGCGACGCCGCCCAGGCCTGGCTGCAGCAGCGCGCCGGCGCCTGGTTCGGCGCCCGGCTGGCGCACTTCCTGCAGATCAGCGGCCTGAAGATCCGCCGCTGGCGCCTGTCGTCCGCCGCCACGCGCTGGGGCTCGTGCACCAGCGACGGCAACATCATGCTGAACTGGCGCCTGATCCATTTCGCGCCGGCCATCATCGACTACGTCATCGCGCACGAACTGGCGCACCTGCGCGAAATGAACCACAGCCAGGATTTCTGGCGCGAGGTCGGCCAGATCCTGCCCGATTTCGAGGAAGCCAAGAACGTGCTGCGGCGCCACGACCCGGCCTCGCTGCCGCAATTCTAGGGTCGGTGCGAGACGCTCCCGCAATCGGCCCAGCCCCCACGGAGACAACCCCATGCTTCTGCTGATTCCCGGCCCGGTCACGACCGATGCGCGGGTCAAGGCCGCCATGGCGCAGGACTACGCGCCCTGGGACAACGAATTCCGCGCGCTGTACCGCCAGGTCTGCGCCGACGTGCTGCGCGTGGCCGAGGCCGATGCGGATGAACACGTGGCGCTGGCGCTGCCGGGCTGCGGCCATTTCGCGGTGGAAGCCGCAATCCGCACCCTGGTGCCGCCCGGCGGCCGCCTGCTGGTGCCCTCCACCGGCGCCTACGCCGGCCGCCTGCAGAAACTGGCCGCCGAGGCCGGCCGCGTCGCCGTGCCGCTGTACGTGGGCGCGCGCGACCGCGTCGATCCCCTGGCCGTGGCGCAGGCGCTGGAGCAGGACCCGAGCCTGACGCACGTGGCGCTGGTCTACAGCGAAACCGGCAGCGGCATCTGCCATGACGTGCCGGAACTGGCCCGCATCGTCCATTCTCTGGGCCGCCGCGTCATCGTTGACGCGGTCTCGGCGTTCGGCGCATTGCCGCTCGACATGCGCGCCCTGCCCGCCGTGGACGCCGTGGTGCTGACCGCCAACAAATGCCTGGAGGGCTTGCCCGGCGCCGCCTTTGTGGTGGGCCGCCGCGACAGCCTGGAAGCGGCGCGCGGCAACGCCGGCAGCTGGTCGCTGGACCTGGCCGACATCTACCAGCACACCCTGGCGCCCAACGCCGGCCCGCGCTTCACGCCGCCGGCGCCGACACTGGCGGCGCTGGCCGTGGCGCTGGAGCTGTATCGTCGGGAAGGCCGCGAAGCCCGCCTGGCGCGCTACACCGCCAACATGCGCGCCCTCTACGATGGCGTGGCCGGCCTGGGGCTCAGCCCCTACCTGCCGCCCGCGCTGCAAGGCCCCATCGTCGTCAACGTGCACGCGCCCGACGCGCCGACCTGGAACCTGCAGCTGTTCGTGGACGCGGTCAAGCAACGTGGCTTCGTGCTCAGCAATTTCACCAACACCGAACCGCCTACTTTCCGGGTCGGTTGCATCGGCGCCTTCGGGCCCGACCAGATGCGGCTTGCGGTCGACGCCATGGGCGGCGCGCTGCAAGACCTCGGCATAACCGGGGAACCCCACGTCCAGGGTTTCCCGCCACCTCTCATCGCTTAAGGAATTCCACCATGCGTATGCTCCACACCATGCTGCGAGTCGGCAACCTCGACAAGTCCATCGACTTCTACACCAACGTGCTCGGCATGCGCGTCCTGCGCCGCAACGACTACCCCGATGGCAAGTTCACGCTGGCGTTCGTCGGCTACCAGGATGAATCCGAAGGCGCCGTGATCGAGCTGACCCACAACTGGGACACCGACAAGTACGACCTGGGCACCGGCTACGGCCACATCGCCCTGGAAGTCGACAACGCCTACGAAGCCTGTGACAAGGTCAAGGAACGCGGCGGCAAGGTCACCCGCGAGGCCGGCCCGATGAAACACGGCACCACCGTGATCGCCTTCGTCGAGGACCCGGACGGCTACAAGATCGAGTTCATCCAGAAGAAAGGACGAGTGGACTGAACCCCACCCGCCATCGCCATGATCCACTCCATCCTCAAAATGGGCGATCCCCGGCTGCTGCGCGTCGCGCCACCGGTCGAGCGCTTCGATACCCCCGAGCTGCACGCCCTGATCGAAGACATGTTCGAGACCATGGCGGCGGCGCAAGGGGTGGGCCTGGCCGCGCCGCAGATCGGCGTGGACCTGCAACTGGTCATCTTCGGCTTTGACCGCAACGAGCGCTATCCCGACGCGCCGGCGGTGCCGCAGACCATCCTGTGCAACCCGGTCATCACGCCGCTGTCCGACGACATGGAAGACGGCTGGGAAGGCTGTCTGTCGGTGCCGGGGCTGCGCGGCCTGGTGCCGCGCTACCGTCGCATCCGCTACCAGGGCAAGGATCCCTACGGCCGTGACATCGACCGCGAGGCCGAGGGCTTCCACGCCCGCGTGGTGCAGCACGAATGCGACCACCTGATCGGCCGGCTCTATCCTTCCCGGATCCAGGATTTCTCGAAATTCGGCTTCACCGAAATCCTGTTCCCCGGCATGGACCCGAATCAGGACGACTGATCGTCCTTCGGGGCGGGAGCCGGGCTCGGCTCCTGCCCCGGAGCCAGTTCCTCCGGCGCGAAATCGTCCACCTGCAGCACCCGCGAGACGATCGCCTCGGCCTCCTCCAACTGCGCCGCCTGCGTCGCCGTGATGGCGCCGTGCCGGTGCGCCTCGCGCCAATCGCGCACGCCCGACTGCCGCAGCCGGTCACGGATCGGCTGCACCGCATCGACCACGGCGAAGGCACGGGTCAACAGCGCCAGCGGATCGTCATCGCCCTGGCCACCGCCCGCTGAACGTTGCAGGTCGGCAGCCAGCCGCGCATGGGTGGGCGACGGCTTGAGCAGCAGTTCCGCGCATTCGCGGGTCAGCGCATCGCCCGGCCCCCGCGCCAGTCGCAGCGGCAGGATGGCCGCGCGCAGCGCCCAGGCCAACGGCCGGCCAGGCAGGTTCGACAACACCTGGTCCATGCGTTTCTCGATCTCGGCGTAGCCCTGCTCCATGCACCAGCGCACCAGCGGCAGGTCGTCGTGCTTGCGCCCTTCGTCCTCCCAGCGCTTGAGCACGGCCGACAGCAGGTACAGTTCGGCCAGGATGTCGCCCAACCGAGCCGAGAGCAGCTCGCGGCGCTTGAGACCGCCGCCCAGCCGCGCCAGCGCGGCGTCGGCCAGCAGCGCGAAGCCGGCCGCATAGCGTCCCAGCCGGCGGTAGTGGCCGGCGGTGGGGCCGGACACCGGCGACGGCGCCAGCACGCCACCGGTCCAGGCGCGGCCGATGGCGCGCAGCGTGTTCATGCCGGCATGGCGCAGGTGGCGCCAGAACACCTCGTGGAACACCTCCATGCCGCGCTCTTCGTCGGGATTGCCCAGCGCCAGGATCTCCGGCATCAGGTAGGGGTGGGCGCGGATCGCGCCCTGGCCGAAGATGATCAGGTTGCGCGTCAGGATGTTGGCGCCCTCGACCGTGATGGCGATGGGCACCGCCCGGTACAGCGCGCCCAGGTAGTTGCTGGGACCGTCGATCACCGCCCGGCCGGCATGCACGTCCATGGCGTCGTTGACTGACGCCCGCATGCGCTCGGTGGCGTGGTACTTCATGATGCCGGACACCACCGCCGGCTTCACGCCCTGGTTCAACGCTGCGCAGGTCAGGCGCCGGACCGCTTCCACCAGGTACGCGTTGCCCGCCAGGCTGGCGAGCTTTTCCTGCACGCCCTCGAACTTGCCGACGGGGATGCCGAACTGTTCCCGCACCCGCGCGTACATGCCGGTGGCGTGCGCGCTCATCACGCACGCCGCCGCCGACAGCGACGGCAAGGAAATGCCACGCCCCGCCGCCAGCGCGCTCATCAGCATCTGCCAGCCATGGCCGGCGCGCTCGACGCCGCCGATCAGCGCGTCCAGCGGCACGAACACGTCGCGGCCGCGGTTGGGGCCGTTCTGGAACACCTGCATCGCCGGCAGGTGGCGGCGGCCGATCTCGACGCCGGGCGCGTCGGTCGGCACCAGCGCCACCGAAATGCCGATGTCGCGCGGACCGCCGCCCAGGATGCCGTCGGGATCCGACATCTTGAACGCCAACCCCAGCACCGTGGCCACCGGCCCCAGCGTGATGTAGCGCTTGTGCCAGTTCAAGCGCACGCCGATCAGCTCGCGGCCGTCCACCACCTGGCGGCAGACCACGCCGGTATCGACCATGGAGGCAGCGTCGGAGCCGGCCTCGGGGCTGGTCAGGCCGAAGCACGGCACCTCGCGGCCGTCGGCCAGGCGCGGCAGCCAGTAGTCGCGCTGGGTTTGCGTGCCGAACTGCATCAACAGCTCGCCCGGCCCGAGCGAGTTGGGCACCATGACCGTGACGCCGGCGGTGATCGAATAGGCGGAGATGCGCCGCACCACCTCGGAATGGGCGTAGGGCGAGAAGCCCAGGCCGCCGTGGCGCTTGGGAATGATCATGCCGAAGAAGCGCTGCGCCTTCAGGAAACTCCAGACTTCTGGCGGCAGGTCGCGCCGGTGCCAGGTGATATCCCATTCGTCCAGCATGGCGCACAGCTGCGCCACCGGGCCGTCGATGAAGCGTTGCTCATCCGGCGTCAGGGCCGCGGCGGGCACGTCCAGCAGCTTGCGCCAATCGGGGTTGCCGGTGAACAGGTCGGCCTCCCACCAGGTGTCGCCGGCCTCGATGGCCTCGCGTTCGGTGGCCGACAGCGGCGGCATCGCGTTGCGGGCCCAACGGTACGCGGGTTCGGAGATGCGGCGCCGGCGCCATGCGTTGAAATCCATGTGACCCCCTGTCGTTCGATGCCACTGGGCATATCGGGGCAAAGTACCAGAATTGCGCCATCGGGGCCAAACCGCGATGGTCCGACTCTGCGACAATGGGCCTCCCCGCGCTGGTGCGCAATCCAATCGTTATCCGGGCACACACCGCATGCTGAACAAACTCTGGCTGGGCTTCTTCCTGACCGCCGCCGCGGCCGCGCTGTACCGCTGGCTCGCCATCGGCGACCCGGACGTGTTCCGCGCCATGGTCGCCAGCCTGTTCGACATGGCGCGCGTATCCGTCGAGGTGATGGTGCTGCTGTTCGGCACGCTGACGCTGTGGCTGGGGTTCCTGCGCATCGCCGAAGGCGCCGGGTTGGTGGAAAAACTGGCGCGGCTGCTGGGGCCGCTGTTCGCGCGCCTGATGCCCGAGGTGCCGCGCAATCACCCCGCGATCGGCTTGATCACGCTCAACTTCGCCGCCAACGGCCTGGGGCTGGACAACGCCGCCACGCCCATCGGCCTGCGCGCCATGCGCGAACTGCAATCGCTCAATCCCAAGCCCGACACCGCCAGCAACGCCCAGATCCTGTTCCTGGTTCTCAACGCCTCGTCGCTGACGCTGCTGCCGGTGACGCTGTTCATGTTCCGCGCGCAGCAGGGCGCGCCCGACCCCACGCTGGTGTTCCTGCCGATCCTGCTGGCCACCAGCGCGTCGACGCTGGCCGGCTTCCTGGCGGTGGCGGCGTGCCAGCGCCTGCGGCTGGTCGACCCCGTCGTGATGCTGTGGCTGGGCGGCGCGGCGCTGCTGCTGGGCGGCTTCATGGCGCTGCTGGCCAGCATGTCGGCCAGCGCCATCGCGGCGCTGTCGTCGCTGATGGGCAACCTGGCGCTGTTCGGCATCCTGCTGGCCTTTCTCATCGTCGGCGCCTGCAAGAAAGTGCCGGTGTACGAGGCCTTCATCGAAGGCGCCAAGGAAGGCTTCGACATCGCCAAGAGTCTGCTGCCGTACCTGGTGGCAATGCTGTGCGCGGTCGGCGTGCTGCGGGCCTCGGGCGCGCTGGATTTCCTGCTCGACGGCATCCGTTGGCTGGCCGCCAATGCCGGCTGGGACACGCGCTTCGTCGACGCGCTGCCCACCGCGCTGGTCAAACCGTTCTCGGGCAGCGCGGCGCGCGCCATGATGCTCGAAACCATGACGCACTTCGGCGTCGATAGCTTCCCCGCGCTGCTGGCGGCGGTGGTGCAAGGCAGCACCGAGACCACCTTCTACGTGCTGGCGGTGTATTTCGGCTCGGTCGGCATCCTGCGCGCGCGCCACGCGGTGGGTTGCGCGCTGGTCGCCGACTTGGCCGGGGTGCTGGCGGCCATCGGCGTGTGCTACTGGTTCTTCGGTTGAACGGCGCCGGCCGCCAGCCACGCTGCCTCGACGGCGCGCCAGGCCTGCCTACAGGCGCCGCGCGCCGCGAGACCGCTCAATCCACCAGCAGGATCTTCATGCCATTGGTGCCGCCGCTGTCGCGGTAGAAGTCGCCCTTGGTCAGGATGACCCAGTCGCCCTCTTTCACCAGATTGCGCTTCTTCAGCTCGTCGATGGCGGCGTTGCTGAGATCCGCCGGCTCGTAGTCCGACGGCGCGAACGGGATGGTGTAGACGCCGCGGAACATGGTCACGCGGTTCTGCGTGACGCTGTGCGGGCTGTAGCAGTAGATCGGCACGCCCGAGCGGATGCGCGACATGATCAGCGGCGTGTGGCCGCTTTCGGTCAGCGCGATGATGGCCTTGACGCCGGGGAAGTGGTTGGCCGCGTACATGGCCGCGAGCGCGATGGTTTCGTCGCAGCGCGTGAAGGTCTCGCCCAGGCGGTGATGCGACTGCGTGCTGGTGGGATGCTTTTCCGCGCCCAGGCAGACGCGCGCCATGGCCTGCACCGTCTCGACCGGATACGAACCCGAGGCGCTCTCGGCCGACAACATTACCGCGTCGGTGTAGTCCAGCACCGCGTTGGCCACGTCCGAGACTTCGGCCCGGGTGGGCATCGGGCTGGAGATCATCGACTCCATCATCTGGGTCGCGGTGATCACCACCTTGTTCAGGGTTCGGGCATGCTGGATGATGCGCTTCTGGATGCCGACCAGTTCGGCGTCGCCCACTTCCACGCCCAGGTCGCCGCGCGCCACCATCACGCCGTCGCTGGCGCGGATCAGCGCGTCCAGCGCCTCGTCGTCGGCCACGGCCTCGGCGCGTTCGATCTTGGCGATGATCCAGGCCTCGCTGCCGGCGGCGCGCAGCAGTTCGCGCGCCTCGTCGATATCGCTGCCGTAGCGCGGGAACGACACCGCCACGTAGTCCAGCTGCATTTCGGCGGCCAGCTTGATGTCGACGCGGTCCTTGTCGGTCAGGCTCGGCGCCGACAGGCCGCCGCCGCGGCGGTTGATGCCCTTGTTGTTGGACAGCGGGCCGCCCACCGTGACGGTGGTGTGGACCTCGTCGCCCGCGACGCTGTCGACCACCAGCACCACGCGGCCGTCATCGAGCAGCAGCTCGTCGCCGACACGGCAGTCCGTCACCAGTTCGGGATAGTCGATGCCGACGATGCTGGCCGTGCCGGCGTCCTTCGGATGCACCCGCGACAGCGTGAACGGCTGCCCGACCTGCAGCTGCACCAGCTTGTCGGTGAAGCGCGCGATGCGGATCTTGGGGCCCTGCAGGTCGCCCATGATGGCGACGAAGCGGCCCTGCCGCGCGGCGCTCTCGCGCACCAGGCGGGCGCGTTCGCGGTGGTCGTCGGCGCTGCCGTGCGAGAAGTTCAGCCGCGCCACGTCCAGGCCGGCCTTGATCATGGCGTCGATGCGTTCCGGCGTCGACGTCGAGGGGCCCAGGGTGGCGACAATTTTGGTGCGGCGCAATACAGGCATGGCGATCCACTCTCACATGAACAACGAAAGCGCTATGGTACGACGGCGGCGGACACGCGGGTATCATGATCGACATCCCGTCCCTCAACGCACCGTGGCCGACCTCGTGAAAATCGTCATCGCACCCGACTCCTTCAAGGAAAGCGTCTCCGCCCCCGACGCGGCCGCGGCCATCGCGCGCGGCGTCAAGACCGCCTGTCCCGGCGCGCACACGGTCTGCATCCCGATGGCGGACGGCGGCGAAGGCACGGTCGAGGCGGTGCTCGCGGCGGCGGGAGGCCAGGCGCGCCAACGCACGGTCAACGATGCGCTGGGCCACAAGGTCGATGCCGTGTGGGGTTTGCTGGAAGATGGCACCGCCGTCATCGAAATGGCGGCGGCCGCCGGCCTGGAACTGATCGCGCCGTCCAGGCGCGACCCGCTGCGCGCCAGCAGTCACGGCGTGGGCGAATTGATCCTGGCGGCGCTGGACGCCGGCGCCGTGCGCATCATCCTCGGCCTGGGCGGCTCCGCCACCAACGACGGCGGCGCCGGCATGCTGACCGCGCTGGGCCTGCGCCTGCTCGACAAGGACGGCCGCAGCCTGCCTCCCGGCGGCGGCGCGCTGGGCCAGTTGGCCAGCATCGACCCACGCGGCCTCGACTCCCGGTTGGCGAACACGCGCATCATCATCGCATCCGACGTCGACAATCCACTGTGCGGCCCGCAAGGCGCCTCGCATGTCTTTGGCCCGCAGAAGGGGGCCACGCCCGAACAGGTGCAGACGCTGGACGCCATGCTCGGCCACTTTGCCGACATCTGCGCGCGCCAGCTGGGCAGCGACCGCCGCCATGACGCTGGCGCGGGCGCGGCCGGCGGCCTGGGTTTCGCCGCCAAGACCTTCCTGAACGCCGACTTCCGGCCCGGTGTCGAGATCGTCGCCGAGCTGGGCGGGCTGGCCCAGGCCATGGAAGGCGCCACGCTGGCCTTCACCGGCGAGGGCCGCATGGACGCGCAGACCCTGCGCGGCAAGACGCCCGCGGGCGTGGCCCGCATCGCGCAACGAGCCGGCGTGCCGGTGGTGGCGCTGGCCGGCTCGCTGGGCGACGGCTACGAGGCCCTGCATGCAGGCGGCATCAGCGCCGCCTTCAGCCTGGCGCCCGGTCCGATCACCCTGCAACAGGCCCTGGCCGATGCCGAACGCCTGCTGCATGACCGCGCGCGCGACGTCATGCAATTGTGGATGGCGGCGCAGAAGCGCATGCTGTAGTGGCCACCGCGTCATGACGAAAAAAAGCCCGCTGATCGCGGGCTTTTGCTTGCCTGTGGCGGCGCGGCATCAACCGCCCTGCAACACGCCGGCCTCGACCAGCGCATCCGACAGGCGGATGTAGCGGTCCACCGAGATATCCTCGGCGCGCGCGGTGGGCGCGATGTCCAGCGCCTCCCAGGGCACCTGCGGCGCCCAGTCGGCCAGCACCCGGCGCAGCATCTTGCGGCGCTGCGAGAAGGCGCGCGCCACCACGGTCTCGAAGGCGCGCGCGCTGACCGGGCGCAGGCGCTCGGCCGGCAGCGGCACCATGCGCACGATGGCCGACACCACCTTGGGCGGCGGATCGAACGCCTCCGGCGGCACGTCGAACAGCTTGTGCATGCGATAGCGCGATTGCAACATCACGGACAGGCGGCTGAAATCGCCGCTGCCGGGCTGCGCGACCATGCGGTCGATCACTTCCCGCTGCAACATGAAATGCTGGTCGCGCACGTGATCGGCCCAGGCCATCAGGTGGAACAGCAGCGGGCTGGAGATGTTGTAAGGCAGGTTGCCGACCACCCGCAGGCCCGCGCCGAACTGCGAGAAATCCACCGTCAGCGCGTCGGCCTCGACCACCGTCAGGCGGCCTTCCTCGAATTGCTTGCGCAGGCGCGCCGCCAGGTCGCGGTCGATCTCGACCGCGGTCAGGTGATCGAGCCGTTCGAGCAAGGGCCGCGTCAGCGCCGACAGGCCGGGGCCGATCTCGACCACGGTATCGCCGCGGGCGGGATTGACCGCCCGCACGATCGACTCGACCACGCTTTCGTCGGTCAGGAAGTTCTGGCCAAAGCGCTTGCGCGCCTGGTGTTGAGACATGAAAAACCCGGGCTGCGATCAGCGGTTGTTCTGGTTGATACGGTCCTGCTTTTCCAGCCGGTTGTCGATGTACGCCTGGGCGCGCAACTGATCCAGCCAGTCTTCGAAAGCGGGTTGGGCGCGGCGCTCGAACAAGGTCTGGCGCGCCTTCATGCGGGCCAGGTCGTCGGTGGCGTCGTGCTGGCGGCGCTCTTCGACCTGGATCAGGTGCCAGCCAAACGGCGTCTGGATGGGCTGGCTGATCTCGCCGGGCTTGAGCGCGTTCATGGCGGCCTCGAAGGGCGGCACGGTCTCGCCGGGGTTGAGCCAGCCCAGGTCGCCGCCCTGCGGCGCGGTCGCGTCCTGCGAATACTGGCGCGCCATGTCGTCGAACTTGGCATCGCCGGCCACCAGGCGCTGGCGCACTTGCTCCAGGCGTTGGCGGGCCTGCTCGTCGCTCATGACCGTCGAGGTCTTGATCAGGATGTGGCGCGCATGCGTCTGCATCACTTCCACCGGGCCTTGCGGCGCCTGGGCCTGCGGCTGCGGACGGGGCTGCGGCGCCGGCGTGGGAACCGGGGCGCGGGCGGTGCGGCTGGGCGCCGGCTGGGCCGTGCCACGATCCATCACCTTGAGGATATGGAAGCCGTTGCCGCTCTGGAGCAGACCGCTGACCTGGCCCTTCTGCAGATTGGCGATGGCCTTGGCGAACAGGTCGGGCCAACCGTCCAGCGGACGCACGCCCATGACGCCGCCCTGCAGCGCTTCGGGACCGTCCGAACTGGCGGCGGCCAGGCTGGCGAAGTCGTCGCCGCGCTTGACGCGCGCCAGCAGGTCTTCGGCCTTCTTGCGCAGCGCGGCCAGTTGCTCTGGTGACGAGCCTTCCGGCACCCGCACCAGGATCTGGGCCACGGCATAGAGCATCGGGCCGGCCGGCGCGGCGGCCTGCTCGGGCGCGGCTTCCGGTTGCGGCTGCGGCTGGGCCTGCTGCGGCGCGGCCGCGAAGGCCGGATTGCGGCGCTGGTCCTTCAGGAAGGCGTCGACCTCGGCATCGGAGATGACGATGGTGGAATCCACCGCGCGCTGACGCAGGCGGTCCGACCGGATCTCGTCCATCAACGACTTGCGGTAGCTGTCCCAGGAGACGCCGGATTTCTCGATCTCAGCGCGCAGTTGCGCCACGCTGATCTTGTTGCGACCCGCGATCGTGGTGATGGCCTGATCGACCTGGGCGTCAGTGACGCGGATGCCGAGCCGGTCGGCTTCATGACGTTGCACGCGTTCCATGATCAGGCGCTGCAACACCTGATGCTGCAACGCCTTGTCGTCGGGCACCTGGATGCCACGGGTCTTCAATTCAGCGGCAATGCGCAGCGAGGCGTCGCGTAGTTCACGCAGGGTGATCACGTCTTTGTCGACCACGGCCGCGATGCCGTCGACGAACTGCTCCCCGGCCGGCGCCGGTGCGCTTTTCTGCGTGGCGGCGGGCGCGTTCTTGGTCCCCTTGCCATTCGGCTCCACCGCATGCGCGGCGGAGAAGGCGGCGCAAACAGCCAGCAACAGCGCATTGCCGGAGAAGCGGCGCAAAGAGTGCAACCTACGCATCATTCATACCTTTCAAATGTGGTCCCGGTCGGCGCGGGCGGGGTGATGCGCGAGTAACCGGGGATACTTCTGTTCAGCAGGTTCATCGGATCGGTTCCCAGGGAACCCAGGCCGGTCAACTCGAGCTGGAAGAACAGTGCCGTATTGGCGTCGGTGGCCGACACGGCGTAGCGCTGGAAGACCATGCGGCCGACCCAGCAGCAGTCGCCCTTGTATTCGAGGCCGGCGATGGCCTGCGTGACACGGGGCGAATCGGTGGTGCCATTGACCGTGCTGGACGGGCCGTCGCGCAAGGAATAGTCGACCCGGCCCACACCGTACCAGCGCTTGGTGAACGGCCATTGCACCGCCAGACTGATCTGGTTCTGCCCTTGCGGCTGGTAGAGCACGCCGGGCTGCGGATCGCGCTGATAACGATAGGCCAGCGCCACCGTCGTCAAGCGCTGCGGCGACCAGCGGGCGCTAAGCAGCCCGCGCGACCATTGGTTGTCATAGGGGTTGTACTGCGCGGCCACGTCGGTGGTGAGGGTATCGGTCAGCGCCGCGCTGGCGCCCACGAGGAAGTCCGACCGGACATTCTCGCGCGGCGTTTCTCCCGGCAAGGTGACCTTCTGGTCGGCGAAGTACAGGCGCTGCGCCACGGCCACCGAGGCGCGCTCGAAACCGGTCGACGCATCGAGCCAGCGCGTGGTCAGGGCGGCAGTGAGCTGATTGGCGTTGGAAATGCGGTCCCAGCCGCCCGAGTAGATGTTCTCGTCGAAGGCCTGCGAAAAGCTGAAATCGGACAGCGACGTGTCGTAGACCGGAATCTTGGATTGGTCGCGGTACGGCACGCGCAGGTAGTACAGCCGCGGCTCCAGGGTCTGGATCGAATCCTTGCCGAACAGCGTGGTGTCGCGCTCGAAGATCAGGCCGGCATCCAGCGACATGATGGGCACCGTGCGCGACTGCGAGCGCGGGTAGCCGAACGAGGTGCCGGCATTGGCCGTGCCCGAGTTCAAACCGAGCCAGTCGCCGTTATACCAATCGGTCTGGTATTGGGTGTAATTGACCCCGGCCTTGGGAATCACGAACCAGCCCGGACGGACGATCGGATACGACACCGTCGGGTAGGTCTGCAGGCGGTCGCCGTTGGGGCCGTTGCGATTGCCCAGGAACAGCGGCTTGCTGAAACGCACCGCGGTCGAGGTCCAGTCCAGGTCGAAGCCGCCCCAATCGTAGCGTGCGCCTCGCAGGTACAGTTCGGGCTGCTTGTCATAGGGCGGCGTCAACAGCGCATCCGGATCCTGCAGCGTCTGGTACTTGTAGACCTGCGCATAGGCGCTCCAGTACGTCGAGGACCAGCCCACCCGCGCGCGCTGCGGCAGGTAGGTGGTGGATGCCTGGTTCAAACCCAGCTGCGAAATATCGCGGAAGTAATCGTTGTCCGAGACCTTGGCCACGTCCCAGTCGGCGTAGAAGCCGTTGCCGAGCAATTGCTGGTGACGCCACCAGTACATCCAGCGGTCTTCGCCACTGACGTTGTCATGCGGCAGATAGGCGCCGTAGACACTGCCGGCGTAGCTCGCCCCCAGGTAACGGAATTCCCCCCCCAGTTGCAGCCCGCGCTTGGAGAAGTAGCGCGGCTGGAGGGTTGCGTCGTAATTCGGCGCGATGTTCAGGTAGTACGGCAGCGAGAAGTCGAAACCGCCTTTGCTGGTGGTGCCGTAGGTCGGCATCAGGAAACCCGACTTGCGCTCCTTCTTGACCGGGAAGGTCATGTAGGGCGAAGCCAGAATCGGCACGTCTTTGAAGTACAGCACGCCATTGCGCGCCACGCCTTCGTTTTCGTCGAAGTCGATGTCGACCGTGTTGGCCTTGATGTACCACGACGGCGTCTCGCACGAGCAGCCGCTGTAGGTCACCGTGTGCAGCCGCATCTGCGACTTGCTGAAGATGTCGGCTTTGTCGGCCACGGCGAAGCCGCCGGTGGCGCCGAGCCAGAAATTCGGCTTTTCGACTTCGCCCGAATACTTGTCGACGTTGAACTTGGCGTTGGGCCCGGTGACCAGCGTGCCATCGCGCATCATGCGGGCGTTGCCCTGCACGTCGACCTCGCCGGTGTCCTTGCGGTAGTTGATGCGGTCGCCCTTGATCACGCCGTCGATGCGGCGAACCTGCGCCGCGCCGGTCAGGGTCAGGTCGGAATCCGGATCACCCTCGATGGTGTCCGCTTCCATATAGGCGGGAATGTTGCCGTCCGGCAGGCGGTGCATCCGCAGTCCGGGGGACGTGCGCAGCTCGGGGGCCGCGGTGATCGACGTCGCCGAGGAAGCCGAACCTTGGCTGCCCTGGGCCTGAACGGCCCCGGCGACGCTGATAGCAGATAGGATCAACCACCGAACCTTGCGCACGAGTGAAAACAGCCCTTTTTTACGATGGGGGAACCAGGCAAAGGCGCCCGGGAAGGGCCAATGCTAACGGAAACGAGCCGGTATTATAGAGAAGCCGCGCCAGACGCCCAGCCTTATGTGCGCGCAACCCATTTTTCCGCAATATTGCACTTCTGACACGGATCTTCCTTGAAAAACGATCATGACCCCCGCCTGGAGCAGATCCGCGCCTGGCTGCAAGGCCTGCCCGCCGCGCTGGGACTGGCGGTGGATACCCTGCGCCCCGCCTCCGCCGACGCCAGCTTCCGCCGCTATTTCCGACTGGACGCCGCCGGTCGTACCCTGATTGTGATGGACGCCCCGCCCCAGCATGAAGATTGCCGCCCCTTCCTGCATGTGGACCAGCTTCTGAGCGACGCCGGCCTGAACGTGCCCGCCGTCATCGAGCAGGACCTCGGCCAGGGGCTGCTGCTGTTGTCCGACCTGGGCGAGCAGACCTATTACCAGCGCATCCAGGACGGCGTGGACAACGCCAGCCTGCAATCGATGTACCGCGACGCCCTGGCGGCGCTGGTGCGCCTGCAGCAGGCCAGGACCACCGGCCTGGCCCGCTACGACAGCGCGCGGCTGGCCGATGAACTCAAGCTGTTTCCCGAGTGGTACGTACAGAAGCACCACGGCGCCACGCTCGACGACAAGACCGCCCAGGCCCTGGAAAAGATCTTCGCCCTGCTCTCGGCCAGCAATGGCAACCAGCCCACGGTGCTGGTGCATCGCGACTACCATTCGCCCAACCTGATGGTCTGCGACCAGCCGCAATACGGCCCCAACCCCGGCGTCATCGACTTCCAGGACGCCCTGGCCGGCCCCATCACCTATGACCTGGCGTCGCTGGTGACGGATGCCCGGACCACCTGGGAAGAGCCCCAGCAGCTCGACTGGGCCATCCGCTACTGGGAAATGGCGCGCGCGGCCGGGCTGCCGGTCGACGCCGATTTCGCCGAGTTCCACCGCGCCTACGAATGGATGGGCCTGCAGCGCAACCTGCGCATCCTGGGCGTGTTCGCGCGCCTGAACCACCGCGACGGCAAGGCCCACTACCTGGCCCATATGCCGCGGGTGAACGGCTACGTGCGCCAGGTGGCGCAGCGCTACGGCGTCTTCACGCCCCTGCTGCGCCTGCTGGACAGGCTCGACGACCGCCAGGTCAGCGTCGGATACACCTTCTGATGCGCGCCATGATCCTCGCCGCGGGCCGCGGCGAACGCATGCGTCCGCTGACCGACCGGCTGCCCAAGCCGCTGCTGCCGGTCGGCGGCAAGCCGCTGATCGCCTGGCACCTGGAACGGCTGGCCGCGGCCGGCTTCCGGGACGTTGTCATCAACCACGCCTGGCTCGGCCACGAGATCGAGCGCGCCCTGGCCGACGGCGCCGCCTTCGGCCTGCGGATCCGTTATTCGCCCGAGGCCGCCGCCCTGGAAACCGCCGGCGGCATTGCCCAGGCGCTGCCGCTGCTGGGACCGGATCCGTTCCTCGTCATCAACGGCGACATCTGGTGCGACTGGGACCCGGCCGCCGCCCCCGCCCTGGCAACCGCGCTGCCCGCGGGCGGCGCCTGGCTGCTGATGGTCGACAATCCGCCGCAACATCCCCTCGGCGATTTCGCGCTGGACCGCGACGGCCGCGTCCGCGCTGACGGCGAACCCCGTTTGACCTTCTCCGGCATCGGCGTCTACCATCCCATGCTATTCGCGGGCGTGGCCCGCGGCACGGCCGCGCGGCTCGCACCGCTGCTGCGGCAGGCCATGGAGCACGATCACGTCCGCGGCGCGCGCCACACCGGCCGCTGGGTCGACGTCGGCACCCCCCAACGGCTGGCAGACCTCGATGCCGAGCTCGGTTCCAGTCCGGTCTGAGGTCCGCTCGATGCCCACATATTTCACAATATCAAGGTGCGCAACCAGGCTTGTCCGCGTACCCATCGCGCCCGGTTAACCGGGTATTCTCTGACGCTTTGGCCAGTGCGCGCGGCGCGCGGCCAGGCACAACACACAGGACGTTTTCTAGGAATGGGGATGTTTGGAAGATCGCAACGGGCCGTATTCAAGCCCTCCGTATACCAACCCGGCCAACGTACGCGCCGCATGCCGCGCTGGCTGGTCCTGCTGCTGGTGGGCATCGCCCTCGGCGCGGGCGGCGTGCTCTTCCTGCAGACCAACTACGGCCCGCAGCGGCTGACCGTCGAGCAATCCGAACAACTGCACACCGAACTCAGCGCCTCCAAGCTGGAAAACCAGCGCCTGCAAAGCCAGCTCGAAGAAGCCACGCAGCAGCGCGACGCCAACAAATCCGGCCATGAAAAGCTCACCGCGGACCTGGCCGACGCCCGCGCCAAGCTGGACACGCTGAACAAGGAACTGGTGTTGTTCCAGGACGCCATGCCGCCCGATCCGCGCGGCGGCAACCTGGGCATCCGCTCGGCCACCTTCAAGCGCCAGCCCGGCCTGCTCGACTATCAGGTGCTGGTGATGCGCGAAGAGCGCACCGGCGCGCCCTTCAAGGGCACGCTCACCTTCTCGATCGATGGCAGCTACTCCAATGGCCGCGCCGCCACCGTCACGCCGGAAGGCCCCGCCCTCAATGTCGACCGTTACGACTACGCCCTGGGCCAGTTGAAGTTGCCGGACGGCTTCACGCCCAAGGTCGTGGTGCTGCGCGTCATGGACGGCAACCAGAAACAGCAGGCGATGCGCATCTATTACGTGCGCAACTGAGGTGCGCAACTGAACGCCATCGCGCCACACGGAACCCGCCCTCGCCGGCGGGTTTTTTTTGGTCCAGCTGAAATAGTTGCGCTCTCAACTATTTCGATCATATAGTTGCGCAAACAACCAACTATCGGAGACCTGATGACACTGCCTGCCCACGTGCCCGTCCTGATCGTCGGCGGCGGTCCGGTGGGGCTCACCCTGGCCGCCCTGCTCGCGCACTACGGCATCGCCTCGCTCACGCTGGAAGCCGACGACGGCTATTGCGACGGCAGCCGCGCCATCTGCATCTCGCGCCGCTCGCAGGAAATACTCGGCTGGATCGGCGCCGACGCGGCGCTCAATGCCACCGGACTGCCGTGGACCGGCGGCCGCAGCTACTACCGCGACCGCGAAGTGCTGCACTTCGAAATGCCGCACGACCCGCTGCAGCGCTTCGCGCCCATGGTCAACATCCAGCAGTACTTCGTCGAGGAATACGCCCATCAGGCCTTGCAACGCCAGCCAGGCCCGGCGGCACTGCATTGGTCCGCCCGCGCCGTCGGCGTGCGCTCGACGGCGGACGGCGTGCAGGTCGATGTGGACATCGCCGGACACCGCCATGCCTTGCGGGCCGACTGGCTGGTGGCCTGCGATGGCGGGCGCAGCAGCGTGCGCGAAGCGCTCGGCCTGAAGCTGGAGGGCATGCAATACGAAGGCCGCTACGTCATCGTCGATATCGAGCAGGCGTCCCGCCGGCCGGTGGAACGGCTGGCCTGGTTCGATCCACCCTCCAACCCCGGCTCGACGCTGTTGATGCACCGCCAACCCGGCAATGTCTGGCGGGTGGACTACCAGATCCGCGACGACGAAGACGCGGCCGACGCCGTCGCCCCCGGCAACGTGCTGCCCCGCGTGCAGAGCCATCTGGACATGATTGGCGAAACAGCGCCATGGAAGCCGCTCTGGATCTCGCTCTACAACGCCAAATGCCTGACGCTGGAGCGCTACCGCCATGGCCGCGTGCTGTTCGCGGGCGACGCCGCCCACCTGGTGCCGATCTTCGGCGTGCGCGGCCTGAATTCGGGCCTGGACGATGCCGGCAACCTGGCCTGGAAGCTGGCCTGGGTCCTGCGCGGCCAGGCGCCCGACAGCCTGCTCGACAGCTACAGCGACGAACGCGTCCACGCCACCCGCCAGAACCTGGCCTACGGCGCCAAGAGCACCGAATTCATGGCGCCCCCCGACTTCGGCTTTCGGCTGATGCGCGAGGCCGCGCTGCGGCTGGCCTTGAGCGACGAGCGGGTGCGGCCGCTGATCAATCCGCGCCAGTCCGCCCCCATCTCCTACGAGGGCTCGCCGCTGAACCTGGCGGACGATGCCGCCGCGCAGCCCCTGGCCGCCGCGCCCGGCCAGCCGGCTCCCGACCTGCTGCTGGCCGATGCCGACGCCGTTCCGCGCTACCTCAGCGCTTGTTTCGGCCAGGGCTTCGTGCTGCTGGCCTGCGCGCCGGATGCGGCGATGGCCGCTGGCCTGCAAAGGCTGGCCGCCGCCACCCGCCAGGCGCCCTGCCCGCTGGTCACGATCGTGGTGGGCGGGCCCGCGCCGGGCGCCTGGAGCGATCCGCACGGGCATCTGCACGACCGCTTTGGCTCGCAACCCGGCACGGCCTGGCTGCTGCGCCCGGACGGCTACGTGATGGGCCGCTGGGCCATGCCCGACGCAACGGCCCTGCGCGCCGCACTGGCGCCCTACTACCCCATGCTCGAATCGTCCCGCCAGGAGACACAACCATGAACGACGACCAATTGGACCAGGTCTACACCCGGATGGCGCAGGCCCTGACACGGGTGGGCGAAGCGCGGGCGCCGCTGTTCCTGTCGATCCTGGGCCTGTCGGCGCTGGCGCGCCTGCCCGACGCCCAGGCGGCCTGCGCCTTGCTGGCGCAGGCCGAGGCCGCCTGCGCCGCCCCTGTGGCAAACTATCCCGCCGCCACCGCCGACAGCCCGACGTGACCACGCCCGCCCTCGAACGATTCCTGACCTATCGCCTCCACGTGATCAACAAGATCACCGACCGGGACACGAATCGCGCCTACCTGGAAGATTGCGGCATCCCGCTGGGGGAAGCGCGCTGCCTGGCGGCCATCGGCCGCTACGCGCCGCTATCGGTCAACGACCTGGCCCGGGCCGCCAACCTGAACAAAGGCCAGGCCAGCCGTTCGGCCCAGGCCCTGGCCGGGCGCGGGCTGATCGAGAAAAAGGATTCGGCCGCGGACGGCCGCGGCGTCGTGCTGTCCCTGACCCCCACCGGCCAGGCGCAGTATCGGCGCATCATCGACCTGATCGCGCGCCGCAACCAGGATATCTTCGGCTGCCTGAGCGCCAAAGAGCAGCGCCAATTGGGCGACATGCTCGACCGCCTGATCGCGCACCAGCGCGAACGCCCCGAGGCGCCGCAAGACTGAGCGCCGCCGGCTCGTCCGCCCGCCGGTGGGCGGGCGGACTGCCTTCCCGCCGCCTCCTAGAGGCCCGCTTTCGGCGCGGTCGCGCCCATCTGCGCGGCGGCCTCGTCCATGAATTGCGCCATGCGCACATCCAGCTCGGTCACGCCGCCCGCGTCATGCGTGGTCAACATGACGTCCACCCGGTTATAGACATTGGTCCATTCGGGGTGGTGATTGAGCTTCTCGGCGAACATGGCCACGCGCGCCATGAAGCCGAAAGCGGCGTTGAAATTGGGGAACCGGAAGCGCTTTTCGATGGCGTCGCGCATCGCGACCGCCTGCCAACCGGACAGGGCGGCGACCGCGGTGTCGGTGCCAATGCGGGCTGGGGGAAACATGCTCATGGTGAACTCCGCTACGACTTGACCGCGTACAGATAGACTTCGACCCGGCGATTCAGCGCCCGGCCTTCGGCGGTGGCATTGTCGCCGATCGGATCGCTGGGTCCGCGTCCCTCGACCGAAAGCCGTGTCGCCGCCACGCCCTGGCGCGACAGATAATCCGTCACGCTGCGCGCCCGGTTCACCGACAGGGTCTGGTTGTGCGCCAACGCACCCGTGCTGTCGGTATGGCCCACCACCTTGGCGCGCAACTCGGGATGCTGGTTGAGCGAACGCGCCACGCTGTCCAGCACCGGCAGCAACGCCGGCTTGAGATCGGTCTTGTCGGTGTCGAAGGACACATTGCTGGGAATATTGACCTTCAGGCTGCCATCCGGCATTTCGACCACATCGATGCCCAGCGAAGTCGCGCCCGAGCGCTGCACATCGTCCTTCACCACCTTCCAGTTGTAGCCGATCAGGCCGCCGGCCACCGCGCCGATGCCGGCGCCCACGGCCGCGCCGGTGCCATGGCCGATCAGGGCGCCGATGCCGGCCCCCACGGCGGCGCCGGCCCCGGTCCCCACGGCGGTATTGGTTTGCTGCTGGGTGGCGCAACCCGCCAGCAGGGCGCCCGATGCCGCGACTACAGCGATACGCTTGAGCATTGTTCTTGAGTACATGACAACCTCCACGATCCTGTCGGTGCGCCGGCACCATGCCGGCAGGATCATGTTAAGCCCAGGTCCGTCCCCCGTGTCAGCCGGCTACGCGCAACAGTTTGTACCGTCGCGGCCGGCCCCGCCGAACCGGGCCAGCCACGGCAACGCATCTTCCAGTCGCGCCGACTGCGCGGCGGGCGCCGGCGCGCCCGCCGGCAATGCCAGGCCGACACGATTGTGCCAGTAGGTGGCCAGCCCCACCTTGCTGGTGCCGAACAGGTCATATCCGGAACCCGCCACGAACGCCGCCTGCGATGCCGGCGTTTCCAGGCGCGCCAGCGCCAGCTGGTAGGGCCGCGGGTCCGGCTTGTAGTACCCCGCCTCTTCCGAAGTCACCACCACGTCCCAATCCACGCCCAGCAGGTCCGCCGCGCGGTGGCCGAGGCGCCGCGAACAATTGGTCACCACGCCCAGCCGGCAGTGCGGCCGCAAGGCCGCCAGCAACTCCCGCGCTCCATCCCACGCCGCAAGCTGATCCCAACCCGCCTCCAACGCCGCCGGCGCGCTGGCCGGCAATCCGACCGCCACGGCCGCCGCCTCGACCAGTTGCTCATACGGCTGGTATGCGCCGCAGCCATAGGTCAGGCGCAGATATTCCGCGCGCCAGGCCCGGCCTCGCGCCTCGGCCCCCGCGGCGGCATTCCACACCGTCCAGGAATCCAGCAACGCGGTCAACAGATCGAACAACACGACACGGGGATAGGCGGCGGGCGCGGCAACGGCGGACATGGCAATACTCCTTGGAATTCGATGGCACCACTATAGAGACATGGCCGCTGGCCGTGATTTAGCCTGGATGCAAGCACCTTTAAGTTGAACCTTAATGCCGGCAGGCGGGCGCGAAGTCGGCACGGCAGGCTTGCGCGGCGCGATCCAGGGCAGTCCAGGCGATCGCCACGATCACGAAAACGTGCCGTCCGGCGGCGCGCGAACGCGCGGAGCGGCCGGGCTTGCAATTGAATCGGGTCACGATAAAATCGCCGTCGAAACAATTGCAATTGCAATTATCTTGCCCGGCGTGGCGTGATTGGCCGCGGCCGGCCCTTCCCGCCCTTCTCCGGATCACGCAGCATGCGTCTCTTGAACATCGAGTCCTCCCCGCGCGGCCCCCGCTCCGCGTCGATCTCCATCGCCAACGCCTTCATCGATGCCTACGGCAAGGCCTGTCCCGCGCTGCAGGTCGATACGCTGAATGTCTGGGAGGAAGACCTGCCGGAATTCGACGGCAAGGCGATAGGCGCCAAGTACAAAGGCGTGTCGAAAGAACCGCTGGACCCTGCCGAAGCGTCGATCTGGACACGCATCGGCGCGCTCGCGCGGCGCTTCCAGCAAGCGGACCGGATCGTCCTGGGGGTGCCGATGTGGAATTTCGACTACCCCTACAAGCTCAAGCAGCTGATCGACCTGGTCAGCCAGCGCGGAATGTTGTTCGGCTTCGACGGCAAGGCCTACGAACCGCTGCTCGGCATCCCGCGCGCCTTGGTCATCCACGTGCGCGGACAGTGCCACGATCCGTCCACATACGCGGCCAGCCCCGGCTTCGCGCACCAGGCCGACTATCTCGACTTCTGGCTCCGGTTCATCGGCGTCAAGGAGATCCGGCGCCTGATGGTGGAACACACCTGGGATGGCAGAGCGACGGAGACCATTGCGCGAGGCCGGGCTGACGCCGCGACGATGGCGGCGGATTTCTAGTCCGGGGCCGCCCCTCCTCGTCCGCGGGTTCCGGCGGCAGTCTCGTCCGGCGGAGTACTGCCAGGCGGCCATGGCTATCCCGCCTGTCGGTACTTCCTGGTGGCGAGTGCCGGTGACTCCGTGGCGGCGTTATGCCCTTTCCCAGACCAGCTTTTCATTGGACAACGTGTCTTCTCCGTCCCAACGGTACGCCACGAGGGGGCCGCCCGCCGCGGCCGACCAATCCAGGCATGCGAGCTTCCCGCTCTCGATCCTGGGCTGCCCCTTGAACCAATGATGGCCGATGAAAATGGGCGCGCCGGTGGTGGGAGTCCGGTTGAAGCCCTCGGGCAATGCCAAACCATGAATCTGTGCTTCCTGGCCAGCAGGCACCAAGGCGACCTCATGCAAAGCGCTCGCCCAATCGCGCCAATTGGCCAGCCGCACCTCGTAATGACGGTGCCCCTCCTTGTCCTCTATGTAGCGGCCGTCAGGCAAAGCCAACTCCGCGCCTGAAGTGAGCAGCTTTCTCGCTCGCTCCAGATCCGAGCCCTTTTCATGAGTGGCCACCAGCATGGCGTCATCCAGCGGCTGGCCAGGCAGCCAGCCCGCATCGGCCAACGCCTTGACGGCACCGTCGTCCCAGCATGCATGGGCAACGCGAATGCCGCCCAAGTCCATGTAGGGCGGCAACTGGCGGAACCAGGCGACCCAGGCGGCATGCTCCGGGCTGCCTTCACCTATCTGATTGATGAAGGCACTGTGCTGCTTGCGGTTCTTTCGGCTCTTCTCCGAATCGCCACGATTGGGGCGCAGGAACTCGCCTGGATTGTGCGGGTCTTCGGTGGCATAGCCAATGGCGTTGAATTCGTGGTTACCCATGATGCACAAAGCCTGGCCATCATCCATCATGGCGCGGACGATTTCCAGGACACGGCGCTGCCCCGCGCCTCGATCCACCAGATCACCAAGGAATATTGCCTGATGGCCCTGCGGGGCCTTGTAGCCCCTGCCCGCCGGCACGTATCCGAGGCAGCGCAGCAACCCCTCGAGTTTCAGGTCCTCTCCGTGGATGTCGCCAATGATGTCGTACATGCATCCTCCTGTATGGCTTCCCCCTCTGACGATCTGCGGGACGCGCCCGACAGGCTGGGGAGATGACGCCAATCCAACAGCCTCTGCAGCCTTGTCGAGGACGATGATACACACGCGAAAAGGTTGGCGTTGTTCCAGACAACCCAGGGGGTGTAAGGCCAAAACATGTGAGGCCAGAAGATGTATGGCCAAAACTGCGTGGCCAAAACTGCGCGGTCGAAATACGCGCGGCGAAACTCCCGCGGCCAAAATTCCCGAAAAGCAAAAAGCCCACCGTTTCCGGTGGGCTAAGCGCTTGGCACTACTAGAGAATTCTGGTGGGCTGTGAGTGGCTCGAACACTCGACCTACGGATTAAGAGTCCGCTGCTCTACCAACTGAGCTAACAGCCCTGCATGCTCATTCACACCTGCTTGGGATTCGGCGCTTTCGCGTCGTTGCCGCTGCGTTTCGTTGTGTTTGAACTGCGAAGAAGCGAGATTATAGGGAGCTTTTTTTAAATGTGCAAGTCGGTTGTCGATCCGCCGCAAAAAGTTGCCAGTCGGGGACAACCGAAGCGCCGCGATCAGGCCGCGTAGCCGCCATCCACCGCCAGGCTGGCTCCGGTCACGTAGCGCCCGTCCGGCCCGGCCAGGAAGGCGACCATGCCCGCGATGTCGCGCGTCTCACCGTAATGTGGCAGTGACAACACCGCCACCAGGTCGCCGGCGCGTTCGCCGTCGGCCGGGTTCATGTCGGTGTCGATGGGCCCCGGGTGCACCACGTTGGCGGTGATGCCGCGCGCGCCAAGGTCGCGCGCCAGTCCACGCGTCATTCCCAGCAACGCCGACTTGCTGGCCGAGTACAGCGTCACGCCCGCGCGGCCCGAGCGTTCCGCCAGGCAGCTGCCGATATTGATGATGCGCCCGCCGTCCGGCATCGACGCCTGCGCCGCCTGGATGGCCACGAATGGCGCGCGCACGTTGATGTTCATGGTGCGCTCGTAGTCGTCCAGCGTGACCTCGCCCAGCGGGCCGGCGAGAAAGATGCCCGCGTTATTCACCAACACGTCCACCGGCCCGAGTTCGTCGACGGCCTGCTCCACCGCCTGGCGCACCTGCGCCGGATCGGCCGAATCCGCCTGGATGGCCCGCGCGCGGCGGCCGCCGGCTTCCAGCTCGCGTGCCAGCGCGGCGGCGCTGTCGCGCGACGACGCGCTGACATAGGTGAAGGCGACGTCGGCGCCCTCGGCGGCCAGGCGCCGCACGATCGCCGCGCCGATGCCGCGGCTGCCGCCGGTCACGAAAGCCACTTTTCCGTTCAGATTCTGCATGGTTCAACCTTAATTTGTAGTGATCAGTACAAATATGATCCGACGCCCACGAACGGGCGTCAATGATTTTTTTATCGATCAACACAAAATATCTGTCCCGAGTAAAATCACGCGCATATGGCAGAACGTGGGCGCCCCCGGAACTTCGACCGAGCCCAGGCCTTGCGCAAGGCCATGGAAGTCTTCTGGTCGAAGGGATACGAAGGAGCATCGCTAACCGATCTGACGGCCGCGATGGGTATCAACTCGCCCAGCCTCTACGGCGCATTCGGCTCAAAAGAAGGACTATTTCGCGAGGCCGTGCAGCTTTATCGCGACACCGATGGCGCCGCTTCGCGCCGCGCGCTGGCCGCGGGCGCCACCGCCCGCGAAGGGGTCTGCGGCATGCTGCTGGCGGCGGCCGAGCGCTTCACCGCCCCCGGCGCCCCGCCCGGTTGCCTGATCGTGCTGGGCGCGCCGTCCGGCGCGGAAAGCCACGACGGCGTGGGCGTCTTCCTGGGCGACAACCGCCGCGAAATGCAAGGCCGCATCCTCGCCCGCCTGACCGCTGCCGCCAGCGCCGGCGAGCTGCCCGCGGGGGCCGACCTGAAAGGCCTCGCGGCGTTCTACACCACGATCCTTCACGGAATGTCGATCCAGGCGCGCGACGGCGCCAGCCGCAAGACCCTGCAAGCCGTGGCGCGCCAGGCAATGTGCGCCTGGGATGCGCTCACAGGCAGCGCGCCCCAATCCGACCCGCCCTCCGGCCGGGCCCACGCCTGACGCCCCCTTCCATGCTCCGCATCGACCTACGGCGCCTCATCCTCTGGATCAGCCTGCTGTCGATCTTCCTGGTACTGGCGGCGGGCCTGCATGCCAGCTACCTGGTGCAGCGCGACCTGCTGCTGCATAACGCGCTAGAGAGCAACCGGGTCTACGCGGCCAAGCTGGCGGCCACCACCGAGTATTTCCTTGGAGACCTGCGCCGGCACCTGGCCTATAGCGCCGATGCGCTGGCGGACATGGAAGCCCATCCCGAACTCATGGCGTCGGAAACCCGCCGCCAGGAAGAGCAGCTGGGCCATTTCAACTCCAGCTTCGTGGTATCGGCGCAAGGCGAGGTGCTGGCGGTGTCGACCTCGTATCCGCAGCTGCGGGGCCAGCACATGACCAGCGACGCCGCCAAGACGGCGCTGACCACGCGGCGGCCATTCATCAGCGAACCGTTTCGCGCCAGCAACGGGCGCTGGCTGATCCTGTACACCCATCCCATCTTCTCGCGCGACTACCGCTATCTCGGCTATATCGCCGGCACGCTCTACCTGCACGAGGACAACGTGCTGGACCGCCTGCTGGGCCAGCATTTCAACCGCGACGATTCCCTGCTGTACGTGCTGTCGCGCGATGGCACCCTGATCTACCATCCGGACCGCAGCCGCCTCGGCCAGGCGTCCGCCGACAAGGCCGCGCTGGCCGCGGCGTTGCGCGGCGAGACCGGCGAAATCCGTTTCACCGACGCCTCCCGCAACGCGATCCTGGCAGGCTATGCGCCCGTGCCCAGCACCGGCTGGACCATCATCGCGCAACGGCCGGTCGCCAGCACCTTGCTGCCGCTGAACGATCTGCTGATGGCGACGGCGCGCAACACTCTGCCGTTGCTGGTGATGTCGATCGTGCTGATCTGGTTGCTGTCGCGCTGGATCGCCCGCCCGCTCGGCGAGCTGGCCGGCATTGCCAAGCGCATGCAGGACCCCGATTCCGCCGAGCGCATCCGCAAGGTGCGCTCCTGGTATTTCGAAGCCTCGCAGCTCAAGCGCGCGCTGTTGATGGGACTGACGTCGATCCAGCACAAGATCCGCGACCTGCGCCGCGCGTCCACCACCGACACCCTGACCAGCCTGCTGAACCGGCGTGGCCTGAACGAGGCCATGGCGTTGCTGCAGGCGGCCGAGACGCCGCTGGCCATCGTGGCGCTGGACATCGATCACTTCAAGAACATCAACGACCGCTACGGCCACGCCGCCGGCGACCGCGCCCTGCAGATTCTGGCGGCGTTGCTGACCGAAGGTTCACGCGGCGGCGACACCGTCGCCCGCAGCGGCGGCGAGGAATTCGTGATGCTGATGCCCGGCGCGTCGCTGGCGGCCGCGGTGGGCGCCGCCGAGCGCCTGCGCCTGAAACTCGAACGGCTGGGGACCGACACGGGCCTGCCCGCGCCCATCACCCTGTCGGCCGGCGTGGCCTGCTACCCCGCCCATGGCGCGACGCTGGACGAAGTCATGCAACGCGCCGACCGCGCCCTCTACTACGCCAAGAACCACGGCCGCAACGCGGTCTGCGTGGCGGACAACCATGCCGCGGACGGCGCGCGCATGGCGCTGCCGCGCTGACCGCGCCTACTTGCCCTTGGGCTCGGGCGCCTTGGGCGGTGTCCGCATCTGCTTGAGCAGCGTGCCGCAAGAATTGTCGTCGGTCGTGCTGGGCGCGATCAGGGCCAGCAGGCCGGCGGCGGGCGTCAGGATCACGCCCAACGCCACCATGCCCGCGCCGCGCGCCGCCAGCGGTCCCACGTGCACGCCCACGTCCGGCGATCCGAAGGTGCCGCGCACGTACAGCGGCGAACGCAGCGAGAAGATGCGAAAACCCTTGCTGTCCGGCGTGATGTCCAGATCCAGTTTCTCGTTCTTGAAATCGGTGGTGCCTGTGATGTTGATCAGCGCGTTCTCGGTGTCGAACACGAATACGCGCGGTGTCATCACGCCGTTCTTCATCGACAGATCGGCGGCGCCGCAGTTGATCTTCACCTCGTCGTCACCGAACAGTTTGGAGACCACATAATTGCCGACATTGAGTCCGGCGATCTCCATCAGGCTGCGACTGATCACGCCATCGTTGACCAGCATCTTCACATCACCGCTGGCCGATCCCAGCAGCGCGGCCACCGAATTGCCGGTGCCGGACAACGCCAGGTCGCCATTGAGTTCGCCCAGCGTCTTCTGCATGGCCTGCGCGGAGGGAAACAACTGCTTCAGGCGCAGCCGCCGCGCATGCATGTCGACGCGTCCCGTAAGCGTCTGCTGGGAACCGTCCAGCCGCACCGTCGCGGCCATGCTGCCGCCCGCCATGCCGAAGCGCAGCGGGTCCAGCGTCAGCTGGCCGTCCTGCAGCACCAGATGGACCGACAGATCGGACAGGGGCAACTTGGCGTCATGGACGATGCGGCCGGCCTCCAGCGCCACGTCGGCGTCCATGTCGCGCCAGCGATCGGTACGAAACGCCTGGGTCGGCAGGACCTTGCCGCCGGCCCGCTTGGCCGGCGCATCCTTGGGCTTGTCCTGGGCCGGCGCCTGCTTGCCCGAGGGCACGCCGATCAGCGGCCCCAGGTCTTCCATGCGCAACTGCCTGGACGTCAGCTTGCCGGTCAGCTTGGGACGCGGCGCGCTCAACGCGAACGACACGTCGCCGTGCAGGTCGCTGCCGCCGACCCGGCCGTTGAAGTCGCGGTAATCGAAGACGGCGCCGCCGGCGTTGCGCAGCTTGGCCACCAGATGGCCGTCGGTCGAATACGGCGGCGTGTCCGGCAGGGTCACGCCGGTCAGCGGATACAGTTGCGCCATCGACCCCCCGGAGAGTTTCAGCCGCAGGTCCAGCGCGCCCAGGTTCACCGGGTCGGTCAGCGTGCCGGCGACCGCTGCCTTGGTGCCGCCGATTGTCACATCGGCCTGCACCGGGAAGGGCTGCCTGGGGTCCTGCAAGGCGAGCATGCCGCCCACCTTGCCTTCGCCCTTGGTCGCCAGGCCCTTGTATTTGCCCTCGGCCTTCCAGCCGAAAACGTAGTCGCGCGGCGCCGTGGCGGCCGCATCCTCCGGCACGAAGGAAGCGCCCGCGACATCGGCGAAAGGCACCGGTTTGCCCAAGGGGTCGACCACCACGGTCAGGTCGGCCTGCAGGATCGCGTCCGACAGGCCGACCCGCCCCTTGTCGAAGCCGATTTCATTGATATCCAGCACCCAGGGCGACGGCTCGCCCGACTCGGGCAGCGTGAAAACCCAATTGGCGCGGCCATCCGCCAGCCGCTCCAGGTCGGCGGCGGGCTCGGTCAGCTGGATCCGACGTATCACCACCCGCTGGCTCAGCAACGGCAGCGGCGACAGGCTGAACTCGCCGCGTTTCAGGGTGGCGAACTGCGGCGCCTTGCCCCATTCGGTGTTGGCGACGCTGATGTCATTGGCCACGACGCGCGGCCATGGCACCCAGGCACGCCAGCCGCCTTCGTCCGATTCCCGCGACCATTCCACGCTGAGATCGCCATTGATGGCGAAGGGACGGCCGATGGCCGCGCTGACCCGCTCGTTGATCATCGGCCGGGCACGGTTCCAGTCGAAGGTCGCGACCACCACCACCAGCACCGCCACCAGGAGGACAACGCCCCCCACGATTCCGCCCGCTATTTTTGTTTTGCGTGTCATCGTTATGATCCTTGCCGTTGCCGCCGGAATGCCGATACCGGCCCTATTTACCCTCAAGGGTAGCGCGCCCGGCCGGGCGGGTTAAGCTTGCCGGCCCCATAATGTGTACGGATTTTTCCATGTCATAGAGAGCCCGGTCGGCAAAAGTTACAAAGCGGCCGGGCGAAAGCGGAGGTTTCGCTGGCATGGCAGGAATAATCCATACCGAATTTTTGACGCCGACCCTGTTCAAATGCGCGGGGCGATCGACCCGCCGCGCGTTCGGCGCGGAACCGCGGCACTACCTGGAGGCCCGATGCGGCATTCAAGCTTGATTTTCGTGGTGGCGGCCTTTGCGCTGCTCACCCTCAGCCGCCTGGCCCTGGCCGCATGGCAATGGCAGCGCGTACGCAACGCGGGCGGCCTGCTGCCGCTGCTGCTGGGCGGCCTGCGCATCGACGCCCACCAGATCGGCGTCATGGCGGCGCTGCCGGCGGTGTTGTCGCCATGGTTCGGGCATTTGCCATTTGCCGCCACGGCCGCCGGCATCTGGTATCTGGTGGCTTTCATCCTGATGGCGTTCCTCGAGGTGGCCACGCCGCCTTTCATCCTGGAATACGACACCCGTCCCAACCGGCTGTTCGTCGAATACCTGAAGCACCCGCGCGAAGTCTCCGGCATGCTGTGGCGCGGCTACAAGGGGGCGCTGCTGGGCGGCTTCGGCGCCCTGGGGTTGATCGGCTGGGGCGCGTATGAGCTGTTCGGCCACGCCGTGCCCGATGCGCCGCTGGCCTGGTGGCAGATGCCGCTGGCCAGCCTGGCGATCCTGGCCGTGGTAATCCTGGCGATCCGCGGCACGCTGGGCCACCGTCCCATCAATCCGTCATCGGTCGCCTACAGTTCGGACGGCATGCTCAACACCCTGGCGCTGAACTCGCTGTACAACGTGTTCTATGCCGTCTACAGCATGAAGAACGAGAAGTCGGCCTCGGCCGTGTATGGCGGCATGGACGACGACGACATGCATCGCCGCGTGCTGGCGCAAGCCGGCCTGCCTTACCCGCCGGCCAATGCCGACCACCCCAGCCTGCATCGCCAGCCCGCCAGCCGTAAAACCGCCCGCCCCCTCAACCTGGTCATCATCCTGGAAGAGAGCCTGGGCGCCCAATACAGCGCCGGCCTGGGCGGCATGGACCTGACGCCCGAACTGGACGCGCTGGCGCGCCAGGCCTGGACCTTCACCCGCGCCTACGCCACCGGCACGCGCTCCGTGCGCGGCCTGGAGGCCGTGGTGACGGGTTTCCTGCCGACTCCGGCGCAGGCGGTGCTGAAGCTGCCGCGATCGCAGCGCGGCTTCTTCTCGCTGGCCGACCTGCTGGGCCGCCACGGCTACCACTCGCGCTTCATCTACGGCGGCGAATCGCACTTCGACAACATGAAGGGCTTCTTCCTGGGCAACGGTTTCAAGCAGATCGTCGACCGCGAGGACTTCGTCGATCCCGCCTTCGTCGGCACCTGGGGCGCGTCGGACGAGGACATGTTCAACCAGCTCGACCGCCTGCTGCGCGAAGATGGCGACCAGCCCACCTTCACCCTGGCCTTCAGCGTGTCGAACCATTCGCCGTGGGAATATCCGGCGGGCCGCATCCAGACCGACGGCAATCCGGCCACGGTGGAAAACACCGTGCGCTATGCCGACTGGGCGCTGGGCCGCTTCTTCGAGCGCGCCAAGGACGCGCCGTATTGGGAAAACACCGTATTCCTGATTGCCGCCGACCATGACTCGCGCGTGTTCGGCGCCAGCCTGGTGCCGGTGCGCCATTTCCATATACCGGCGGTGATCCTGGGCGCGGGTATCGAAGCGCGGCGCGACGATCGCCTGATCAGCCAGATCGACCTGGCGCCGACGCTGTTGTCGCTGATCGGCGTCGATACCGAGCACCCCATGCTGGGCCACGACCTGACCCGCAGCACCCCGGGCCGCGCCATCATGCAGTACGACAACACCTATGGCTACCTGAAGGAAAACGACCTGCTGGTGATGGCGCCGAACAAGACGCCCGTGCAATACCGCTACACCGCGCCCGAAGACTACGCGCCGGTGGCGCTGGACCCGGAACTGGCCGAGGAAGCGCTGGCACACGCGCTGTGGCCCAGCTGGGCCTACCGCGAGGGCCGCTACTGCATCCCCGCCGCGGCCGCGCCCGTGCAAACCGCGTCCGCGCCGCTGACGGCCACGCGCTGAGCCACGCGGCGGCCGATCACGGGCCGGCGGCCCCGCCCTTGTCCGCGGCAGCCTGGGCCGGCCGCCGGAACGCCTTGCGGGCCCGCTCACTCGGGGCGTGGCAATGGCAGTCGGGATGGTGGTCGTTGACCATGCCCACCGACTGCATGAACGCATAGACGGTGGTCGGCCCCACGAACTTCCAGCCCAGCTTCTTGAGCGCCTTGGACAAGGCCTCGGATTGCGCCGAGGTCGATGCGCCGCGCGTGGACGAGGCCCCGGCCGGGGCCTCGAAGCGCCACAGGAACGCCCCCAGCGAGCCCTCGCGCTCGATCATTTCGAGCGCGCGTTGCGCGTTGTTGATGACGGCCTCGATCTTGCCGCGATGGCGCACGATGCCGGCATCGGCCAGCAGCGCCTGGATCTGCGCTTCGCCGAAGCGCGCGACCTTGGCCGGATCGAAGCCGGCAAAGCCGCGGCGGAACGCCTCGCGCTTGTTCAGGATGGTGCGCCAGCTCAGGCCAGACTGGAAGCCTTCTAGGCACAACTGCTCGAACAGGGCGCGGTCGTCGCCTTGTGGGAAGCCCCATTCGGTATCGTGGTACGCCATGTATTCGGCGGATGTGTCGACCCAGCCGCAGCGGGCAAGGCCGTCGGAGAAGTCGGAATTGGCGTTCATGGAAGCGTCCTGGCGGCTGTCGGGTTTCCGATGCTACCGCAGCAACGTCCCCGAAAAAAGTCGTAGCGGCCGCAAGCCGAATCCAGCTACTATTTCCAACCCTGATCCCGCGCCGGCCGTGTCCGCGCGCCGTCCCGGATCGGCCTGGCGGGCTTGCGGCATGCAAGCCCGTTTTGCGTCCATGCCGGGGCCCGGACTGGGCTTTCGGATCCACCGCCATGTCCCTGCTCGAGACAGCCGCCCTGACCCTGGTGTCGCCCGCCCTGCTGGCCGGCGACAACAACCCCGCCACCAATCCCTGCCTGGACTGCGGCGCCTGTTGCTCGCATTTCCGGGTGTCGTTCTATATCGGCGAACTGGCCGGTGAAAATGGCGGCCAGGTGCCGCTGGATCTGGTCACCCAGATGAGCCCGCTGCGCGCCTGCATGAAAGGCACCGAAATGGGCGGCGGCCGCTGCATCTCGCTGCGCGGCGAGCTGGGCCGGCCGGGCATCCATTGCGCCATCTACGAAAACCGCCCGACACCCTGCCGCGAATTCGACATCTGGCAGCCCGACGGCTCGCCCAACCCCGATTGCCAGCGCCTGAGGCTGGCCCTGGGCCTGCCGGCAGTGCCGCCGCGCCCCGATGCCGAAAACGACCCGCAGGGCCCTTCGCATCCCAATCAGCCCGACCAGCCCGCGGCCGCCTGAGCCCCCGCGCAAGGCGTCCCGGCCCTGCGCAGACAAGCGCCGCTAGCGGGCGGCCACCAGCAGGCCTTGCGCCTCGTCCGGCGCGGTTGCGCCGCGGGTCCGCCGCGATTCTGCGGCGCGCCGCCGCACACGCACGATGCCCGGATCCTTGCCCAGGAATGCCAGCACGTTCTGCATCACGCGCTCGCGCTCGTGATCCACGCAGATCATGTGGTAACTGTCCTGCAGCAACACCACCGACGCGCCGGGAATCCGCGCGCCCAGCAGGCGCGCCGAGCGCGGGCTGGTCAGCTCGTCCTCGACCGCGTGCATCACCAGCGTCGGGCAGCGCATCTGCTCCAGCCCGCGCTTGACCATGCCGCGCAGCCGGTCGACCTGGCGCACGCAGGCCAGCGGCACCCATTGGTAATGGAAGCCGTCGCCCCGCGCGAAACCGGCCTTGATGAAGGCCCGCACCAATTCGCTCTTGACGCCGTAGGGGTCTTCTTCCTCGACCCGGATGCGGCGCGGCACTCCCGGCACGTGGTAAAGCAGGTAGCGCAGGCCGCGATACCACGGCGTGCTCCAGCCATCCAGAAACACAGGCGCGGACAGCGACACCAGCGCGCCCCGGGTATGCGATTCGCGTTTGCACAGTTCCACGGCCAGCAGCGCGCCCAGGCACATGCCGATGACGTGCACGACTTCGTACTGCTCGCACAACTCGCGGTAGCGGCGCGTCACCACGTCCATCCAGTCCTCTACCCGCACGTCCAGCAGGTCCTCGGGCCGGCCGGCGTGACCGGGCAACGTCACGCCATGGGTTTCCACTCCCGCGCGCGCCAGCACTTTGTGCAGCGAGCCCATGTCGAATTCGGTGCCGCCCAGGCCATGGATCAGCAGCGCTCCGGTGCGAGGCGTCGTCACGGCGCGCTCCCGGCCACGGCGTCGAGCTGCCAGGCGTTGCGCGTGGCGGCCAGCAGGCGCGCCAGGACATGGGCGAAGGCGATAACCGGGGCCGGCGCCGCGGCGCCGCCGGCGCTCCCGGCCGGCGGGAAAGCGAAGATTGGTTGGCAAGTCATGGAACACCCTTGATGCATGGGGGGCGGGACGAGAAGACCTGTCCTACCCTGGCGCCATGGTAGGCAAGGGGCGCGCGGGAAGATCCGCAAATCTGTCGGGAAAAAGTGAAGATGCGTAAAGGCTGGACGGCCGCCGCGTCCGGGCGTGGACGGGGCAACCGGCTCGGCGGCCGGACGCGGCCGACGGGAAATGCCGGCAGCCTATTCCCGGCCGGCCAGGTAGCGAGTGGGCGTCATGCCAAAAGCGCTGCGGAAACTGCCGATGAAGGCGCTGGTGCTTTCGTAGCCCACCGACAGCGCCGCCTCGGTCACCGACCCGCCGCGGCAGAGCATTTCCAGCGCGCGCAACAGCCGCGCCTGCTGGCGCCATTGGCCCAGCGTGACGCCGGTCTCCTGGCGGAAACGGCGCATCAGGGTGCGCGACGACATGTTCAACCGTTGCGCCCATTCGTCGATGCCCGAGGTGTCGTCGGGCGTGCCCAGCAGGGAATTGGCCAGGTCCTGCAGGCGCGGATCATGCGGCATCGGCAGCAACACCGGCGCGTGCTCGCGTTGCGTGATCTCGGCCAGCAGCACGTCGAACAGCTGTTCCAGGTAGACGTCGGACAGCTCGCCCGACTGGCTGGTGGTGAAACGCTCGATCAACGCGTCGATCAGCCGCGACGACGGCCAGGAGCGGCAATGATCCGGCAGCCGGGCGCAGGCATCGGCCCGCACGTACAGGAACGAACCGCGCGCCTCGCCGAACCAGCGCGCGGCATGCTGCACCCGGGGAGGAATCCAGCCGAGGCTGCCGGGCAGCACCGTCCAGACCTGGGTGCCGGCCTGCACCAGCACCAGACCCGCATGCACGAGCACCAGCATGCCCTCGTTGTGGGAGTGGTCGGGCACGGAGATGCCCTTGGACGCCCGGGGGTGCTGGATGCTGAATGGCGTCAACAAGACATCGGGGATGGCGTGGTGGACCACGACCAGGTCGGACATGGTTGGCAGATTTGAGCTACAGGTTGACGGGTTCCCGTTAGCGGGACTTTTTGAAAATGTACATCATTCTCATCATTCGGGCAGCAGCCCCGGAATGGAGAATCATCATGGACCATACCCGCCTGCGGGTGGCCGGCATCAAAGCCACCTTCCCGCGCCTGAAGATCCTGGACATCTTCCACCAGCACGCGGACCAGCACCTGAGCGCGGCGGACATCTACCGCAGCCTCATCTCGGAACACAGCAGCATCGGCCTGGCCACGGTTTATCGCGTCATCACGCAACTCGAGGACGCCGGACTGCTCAAACGTACTCAGCTCGACTCGCACTCCACCGTGTACGAACTGAACGACAAGGGACACCACGACCACCTGGTCTGCCGCCATTGCGGCCGGATCCAGGAGTCCAGCGACAGCGCAATGACGCAACTGGTGCGCAAGATCGCCAGGCAAAGCGGCTTCGCGCTGGACTCCTACAGCCTGGTGCTTTACGGCGGCTGCGGCTGCCACAAGGGCGGTCCCGCCCTTTCCATCGGAGAATTCGAATGAACCGCGACCAGTTTTTCTTCCACGACCTATCCCAGTTCCCCATCGTCACCGCCAAGCACGGCAGCGCCCCGGCGGGCTATTCCGCCAGCTGGATCCGCGAGATGGAGATGCTGGTCAACAACCCCCAGACCTTCGTCATGGTGGTGCCCGACATGCGCAACGAAGCCAGCCACGACGATCGCAAGGCCATGATCGAATGGCAGACCAGCAACATGTCGCGGCTGAAGGCGCGCTGCCGCGCCTTCATCGCCGTCGAACGCGACGCCGGCGCGCTGGACAAGATCCGCAAACGCGGCGAGAAAATGGCGCGCGCCTTCGGCATGCCGTTCCTGGCCGTGGCGACGGCCCACGAGGCGGTGCAATGCGCCCGTGAACTGCTGGGCCAGGCCGGCCCCGGCGGCTTCGTGCTGGACTGATCCTCCCTCCGCCACGGTCCACTTTGCAGGCGCGCCCTCCGGCGCGCTTTTTTTCGTCTTCTGCCGGCGCCTGGCCGCAACTCAAGCCACAGCGTCTTATTGCCGAAATTAGAATGCAATATTGATAAATTTGCGATTGTGGCAAAAGGTGTTGCTGGAATAAATTCCACCTCTGGCCCAATCGCCTGTCCCGCAGGCCCCGGGACTGGCATCCCCGCGCACCGGGCTCCCCGGACGGCGCACCCGTCCCGCCGGCCGCGCAACCCGCCATCGCTTCCGTGGTCCGACGCCGTTGGCCGCGGCGTTCACAAGACGCCACGGCGCGCGGCCGCCCCCGACGGCTCTCGGTACGCTTTGCTTACCGGTATGCCAGGGGGCCACCGTCTCGCGCGCTGCTTTTACGGTTGCCAGCCGCCCGGACTCGACACTGCGATTTACGGCACTCATATCAATGAAGCGATTCCAATTCGACAGCACCGCGCTTCGTTACTTTCTCGCCGTCGTCGACACAGGATCCGTCAATGGCGCCGCCGCGCGGCTCAATGTCGTCAGTTCGGCGGTCAGCCGCCAGATCGCCGGCCTGGAACAACGCCTGCACAACCAGTTGTTCGAACGCCATCCCAAGGGCATGCGGGTGACCGAAGCCGGCCGCATCCTGGCGGATCATGCGCGCCGGGTGGAAGCCGACGCCGCCCGCACCTATGCGGAGATCGACGGCCAGAACGGCCGCTATACCCAGACCGTGAAAGTCGCCGGCGCTCCCGGCTTTGCCACCTATGCGCTGCCACGCAAATTCGCCGCTTTCCAGGCCGAGCACCCCTCGGTCCGCTTCAACCTGCATATCCTGGACGCCGGCCAGGTCTCCGAGAGCGTCCGCTCGGCACAGGCCGACATTGGCGTCACCTATAGCCACATCGCGGAAAAGGACATTGCCGTCTTCTACGCGCATCCGGCCGAGATCGTCGCCGTGATGCGGCCCGACCACCCGCTGGCCGCCTGCGAATCCCTGCACCTCACCCAGCTGTCCGCGTATCCGCTGGCATTGCCCGACGGCGGCAGCGCCCTGCGCCAGATCCTGGACACGGCCTGCAGCCTGTACAACATCACGCTGTCGGCGGCATTCACCTCCAATCTGCCGGAAGCGGCCTATCACTATGTCCTGACGGGCGACGCGATCACCCTGTGCGCCCGCCTGACGGCCGCCGATCACCTGGCAAGCGGCCGGCTCATCTGCCGCCCGCTCAACGATGCCCTGCTCAACGCCGGCCAGCTGCAGTTCCAGACGCATGCCTCGCGTCCCTTGTCCGATGCCGCGCACCGGTTCCTGCGCTTCATCCGCAACGACACGCACCGGTTTTTCTAGCCGGCCGGCTGGCATTGCCGAAACCAGAATGCCCCGATGAAAAATGATCAATTGTTAAATATGTAATTCAAATTTACAGTCAGTCCGGATTTTTCCGACACCGCGCTTTGACGGGTCAGCACCAAGACACACATAGGAGCCTGCGAGCATGCTGAAGAACCTGAAGATACGCACCGGCCTGCTGGCCGTCCTGGCCATCTTCGTCCTGGCGCTGGCGGTCGCCACCGGCATGGGCTGGCTGTATGCGCTCGACGCCGACACGGCGGTGGACGACCTGAACTCGGTCGCCACCGAACAGACCCGCCCGCTCTATGACACCCAGACGTTGCTGCTGCGCAGCCGGCTGACGCTGGTGGCCGCCTACCTGGACATCGTGTCCGGCAAGGGCAGCCAGGCGCAAGGCAGCATCGACCAGGCCACGCAATACCTGCGCGAGGCGCGCAAGCGCTTCGCCGTCTACCAGCAGGTGCCCAAGAACACCGAGGCCGGCGCCAAGCTTGCCAGCGAACTGGACAGCGTCTTCAACGGCTACGTGCGCAGCATCGAAACCCTGGAGCAGGCGCTGCAGAAGCAGTCGGCGGAAGGCTACGCGGCCGCGGTCGCCGACACGCGCGGCGCCGACGCCCGCTTCGTCGAGCGGGTCAATGGCTTCCTGGAGCACACCGAACGCCGCAGTGCCGCCATCAACACGGCTTCCGACCAGCGTTACGACCGCGCGGAACTGTCCACCATCATCATGCTGGCCCTGGCCGCCGTCCTGGCGCTGGGCTGCTGGCGCTTCATCAGCCGCCAGGTGCTGCAACCGCTGAAAGACGCCGCCCTGCATTTCGACCGCATCGCCTCGGGCGACCTGACCCAGCGCGTCGCGGTGAACTCGGACAACGAAATCGGCGTCCTGTTCACGGCGCTCAAGCGCATGCAGGAGAGCCTGACCCGTACTGTCGCCGAGGTGCGCCGCAGCGTCACCGAAATCAATACCGGCGCCGCCGAGATCGCCTCGGGCAACACCAATCTGTCGTCCCGCACCGAGGAACAGGCCGCCTCGCTGGAAGAAACCGCCGCCTCCATGGAAGAGCTCGCCACCGCGGTCAAGCAGAACACCGAGCATGCGCACCAGGCCAACGGTCTCGCGGCCGAAAGCCGCGGGGTCGCGCTGCGCGGCGGAGTAGCGGTCGGCCAGGTGGTGGAAACCATGGCCCGGATCTCGGAAAGCTCGCGCCGCATCGCCGAGATCGTCTCGGTGATCGACGGCATCGCCTTCCAGACCAATATCCTGGCCTTGAACGCCGCGGTCGAGGCGGCCCGCGCCGGCGAGCAGGGCAAGGGTTTCGCCGTGGTCGCCGGCGAAGTGCGCACGCTGGCCCAGCGCAGCGCCCAGGCCGCCCGGGAAGTGAAAGACCTGATCGAGCAATCCTCCAGCAATGTCGACAACGGCGCGCAGCAAGTGCGCGTGGCGGGCGACACCATGCAGGAAATCGTCGCCTCGGTGCAGCGCGTCACCCACATCATGGCGGAGATCACCGAAGCCTCGACCGAACAGTCCCTCGGCATCGACCAGATCAACCGCGCCGTCACCCAGATGGACGACGTCACCCAGCAGAATGCGGCGCTGGTCGAGGAAGCCGCGGCCGCGGCCGCATCGCTGGAAGAGCAGGCCAAGCGCCTGGCGGCCACCGCGGCGTTCTTCAAGCTGCCGGCCGAGACCGTCATCGACGTGACGCCGCAGGCCATCGCCGCGCCGCTGCGCGCGGCCTACGTCGCCTGAAACACGCCTGCGGAGACGGCGATTTAAGACTTCGCCGAATCGGCCGTTGTCCTGTAGGTCAGGCCCGCCGCAGCCCTTGCCGCGGCGGGCCTCCACCCGACCACGAGCCCCGACCGACGCATGAACCGCGCCCTCGCCTGCCATTTCTGCCTATCGACGCTGGCCCAAGGCGCGCCGCTGCTGGAAAGAAATGGCTCGTCCATCTGCAAATCCTGTGTCGACGCCTTCTCGGCCGAATTCGCCGAGCGGGCCTGGGCCATGGCGTCGTCGCTGGACGAGCAGCTCGACGTACTGCTGATCGAAAGCAAACGGGCGCTGGAACAAAGCGCCACCCTGGCCGAACGCGCGCGCGGCTGCGGCCTGAGCCTGGCCGACCTGTCGGCCATGCCGCCCCGCACCCTGTCCTGATCCTTGGGTCCCGCCGACGATTGCGGGCGATCGCTTGACCTCAACCGCGGTTGAGGTTCGATACTCCGGCTTCGCCAATACGGTTGTTCCCGGAGTTCCGCATGTCGCCCCGCATCACCCCCGCCTTGTCCTCGCTCGCCTTCATCAACCCGCCGGGCCTGTACGACCCCCGCCCCAATGGCTACTCGCATGTGGCCGTGGCCGACACGCCCGCACGGCTGGTGTTCGCGGCCGGCCAGGGCGGCGAAAACAGCCGGGGCGAACTCTCTCCCGACTTCCTCGTCCAGGTGCGCCAGGCGCTGGACAACGTGCAGACCGCCCTGCACGCGGCCGGCGCCACCCTGTTCGATGTGGCCAAGCTGACGGTGCTGGTGGTCGACCACACCCAGGAACGCCTGGCGCTGTTCTCCAGCGAGATCAAGTCGCGCTGGGGCATCCACCTGGCGCCCGCCTGCACCCTGATCCCGGTGCCGCGGCTGGCGCTCGACGGCATGCTGGTCGAGATCGAGGCGACGGCGCTGCTGCCGCTCTGATCCCCCTGCCTCAGAAAGTGTATTTGGCGGTCAGCAGGAACGACCGCGGCGCGCCGAAATGGTTGTTGTCCTGGGTGCTGCCGATCGCCTGGTAGTAGTACTTGTCGAAGATGTTGTACACGTTCAGGCGCAGATCCAGGTTGCGGCTCGCCTGATACGACACGACCGTATCGACAATGCCGTAGCCCGCCTGCCGCACGTTGTAGCGCGGCAGGCTGATCGGACTTTGCAGGCGGACCGCACCGCCCACGCGCCATGCGTTCAGCGCGCCGGGCAGCGTGACCATGGTGGACAGCTTGAACAGGTGGCGCGGCGTCTGCGTGTCATAGCGCGTGCCGGCCGGACCGTTCTCCGAATCCTTGAGGTACGTGGACTGGTTGTAGGTGTAGCCGGCCATGACCTGCCAACCCGGCGTCAAGGTGCCGGCCAGTTCCAGCTCCACCCCCCGGCTCCGCACCTCGCCCGCTTGCGAATAGCACGACTGGGTCGGATTCGCGCAAGTGGACTGCAACTGCGTGATCGGCAGGTTGCGCTGGTTGATCTGGAAAATCGCGGCGCTGGCATTGAGCCTGCCATCGAAGTACTCACCCTTGACCCCGGCCTCCAGATTGGTGCCCGTCACCGGATCCAGCAACGCGCCCGTCGCCGTCTGGTAGTTCTGTGGCTGGAAAATCGAGGTCCAGCTGGCATACACCGAGTGGTGGGCGTCCAGGTCGTAGACCAGCCCGGCGTAGGGCGTGATCTCATTGCTCACCTCGTAGCCGGCCGGATCGACGTAGTCGCCGGACTTCAGCGTCATGCGGTATTCATACGAATCGACCCGCGCCCCCAGCATCAGCGTCAGGGGATCGGCCAGGCTGAGCCGCGTGGTGGCGTACGCGCTGGACAAGCGCTGGTGGCCCTTGCGCGACCACGGGTAGGTGAACGCGGGCTTGGGCACCGCGCTGGAATCCCAGGTCATCGGATCGACGATCACGTTGTAATCCGTGGGCCAGCCGCCCGGGCCGTCATCGTCCTTGTTGCGGCGAAAGCTGCCGCCCAGCACCAGTTCGTGGGTGCGGCCCAGCAGCTGGAACGGACCGCTCAGGTAGCCGTCGATGCTGTGCTGCGTCTTGTCGTAGGCGTATTGGCCCGCGCCCTGGCCGAAGTTCTCGGAATCCTCCAGGGGATAGAGATATGTGCCCAGCATGTCCAGCTTCGAGCGCAGCACGCGGGCCGTCACCCGGCCTTTCCAGCCGTTCGCGAAACGGTGGTCCAGCTCGGCGAACAGGCTGGAGTTCTCCTTGTTCCAGTAGGCCCAGTCGGGGGTCAGGCGGGTCGACCGATTGAAGTCATAGAACGAGCCGTCACGCCGCGTCGGCAGGCCGTTCCAGTCGGCGCCCGGGTTGTCCTCGCGGTTGTAGTAGCCGCCCACGCTCAGCGTGGTGTTCGCGCCCAGGTCGGCCTCGATCGTGCCGTAGTACAGCTGCCGCTGATGCTCGTACGCCTTCTTGAAGGTGCGTGAATCCTGGTAGGCGACCACGCCACGCGCACGCACGCTGCCGCTGGCGTTCAGGGGCCCCGACCCATCGACCTCGCCACGGTAGTTGTCCCAGCTGCCCGCGCTGGTCGTCACCGAGAACTGCGGCGTGGCGGTCGGCCGCTTGCGCACCAGATTGATCGTGCCCGACGGATTGCCCACGCCGGTCATCAGCCCGGAGGCGCCTCGCAGCACCTCCACGTGGTCATACATCGCCAGGGTGGCGACGCCCTGCGTGTCGTAGTCATAGGCCAGCGGCACGCCATCGGCCAGGAAGGAGCTGATCTCGAACCCGCGCGAGAAGAACTGGGTCCGCTCGCCGCCGCCGATCTGGCGCGTGGTCAGGCCCGTGGTATCGCGCGCCACCTCATCCAATGACTGGAAGCCCCGGTCATCCATCTGCTGCCGCGTCACCACGCTGATCGACTGCGGCGTCTCGCGCTGGGACAACTGGAACTTGGTCGCGGTGCTCATCGAACCGATCGTGTACGCGCCCGAGCCCTCGGTGACCGGCCCCAGCGTGGCGCCCTCGACATTCACCGGCGCCAGCGTGGCAACGCCTGCCGCGCTCCGCCGCAGCGTCAGGGTGCCATCCGCCGCCGTGGACAGCTCCAGGCCCGAGTCGGCCAGCGCGCGCCCGGCGGCCTGCCGCAGCGTCAGGTCACCAGCGACCGCCGGCGCCATCTTGCCGGCCACCAGTTCGGGCGAATACGAGATCACCGCGCCCGCGGTCCGCGCGATTTGGGTCAGCGCGACGTCGAGGGGACCGGCCGCGATGCGATACGACCGGACCTCCTGGGCGACTTGCGCCTGGACCGGGACGGCGCTGACGAAGGCGAGCGCGGCCAGCGCGCGGGAAGCCGGGGACCTGAAGCAGAACATGGAGCACTCCGTGATTGCGTGAAGACGCGTTCCATGTATGTGCAATGGCATCGCCAAAAAAACACCTGGCGCGGAAAATTTCCTGTGGCGCGGCAAGCGCGCCTCAGGCCTGCCGCGCAGCGACGTCGATCATCACCAGCCAGGCGCCGAAGCGGCGCAGGGTGATCGGCTGCGTGTGGCGCAGGGCCTCGAGGGCGCGCTCGGTATCGTCCAGCGGGAACAGGCCGGACACCCGCAGGCGGCTGGCGGCGGCGGACACCCGTATCCAGCCGGAGCGATAGCGCGCCAGCGCATCGACCACCCGTTGCAGCGGCTCGTCGTGGACCTCGATCCGCCCTTCCTGCCAGGCGGCCGCATGGGTCTGCGCCGCCTGGACCGGGTCGATCCTGTGCGCGTCGAACCACGCGCCCTCCCCCTCGGCCAGCAGGCGCTGCTGGCCGCCCACGCTGACGATCCCGGCCTGTCCGGTCAGCGCCACGCACTGGCTGCGGTCCTCGGCGCATTGCACCAGGACACTGCCGCTACGTGGCAGCACCGCGCCTTGCGCGGTCTGGATGCGCAGCGGTGACGCTCCGCCAACCGCGTCGGCGCCGTCGGCCAGCCTCACGACGATGGCGCCCGCTTCCAGTCGTACCAACCGCCGCCCGCCCGAAAAATCGACGCTGGCCGCGGTGCGCGCGTCCAGTTCCATGATGGCGCCATCGGGCAAGGCCACGGTGCGGCGCTGTCCGGTGGCGGTCAGGTAGTCCGCCGCCACATGGGTCAGCGGCAGGAACCGGTCCAGGCTGACGGCGCCGCCGACCAGTCCGCCAGCGGTCAGGAGCAGCTTGTTCAGCCGACGCCGCTGGGCCTCCTGCGGCCGCAGCAAGGAGCGCCGCAACGCGCCGGAAGCGCTCAACAGACGGGGATCGATGGCGTGCAGCGCGCTGCCGAGCGCCGCCTCCAGGTGGTGCCAGGCCGCCTGGTGCGACGGACTGGCGGCCAACCAGGCCTCGAATGCGCGCTGGTCGGCCTCGGTGGCCGCGCCCCCGGACAGACAGAGCCGCCAGGCAATGGCGGCTTCGCGCGCCGCGGCGGCGGACGTGGCGCTCATGCGTCGAACACCGCGCAGCAGCGCTGCAAGGCCTGGGCGATGTACTTGCGTACCATCGTGGGAGACACATCCAGGCGGCCGGCGATATCGACGTGCGTCATGCCGTCGAGCTGGCTGTAGAGAAACGCCATGCGGGCCTTGGAGGACAAGCCATCGAGCACGGCGTCCAGGGCCTGCAATGCCTGCAAGGTCTGGTAGCGGCTCTCCGCCGAGGGTTCCACCAGTTCGGGCTGGATGCGCAGCATGTCGAGCCAGGCCCGCTCCAGTTCACGCCTGCGCCAGAGCCGCCAGGTGATGCGCCGCGCGATCGTGACCAGCATCGCGCGCGGCTCGTGCAACTGGTGCAGCGCCGGCGCTTGCAGCAGCTGGGTGAAGGTCTCGCTGGCGACGTCCTGCGCATCTTCCCGGTTGCGCAGGCCATCGCGCAAGCGCCGCTCGAGCCACGGATGATCGTCTTTGTAGATGCTGGCGAAGCGGGCGTTTCTGGCCAGATGGGAGTCCACGGCGCGCAAAATAGGGAAATAGGAATCGTTATTGATTATGACACGATTCCCCCGCCGGGATGCGATGCTGGCCCTGCCAGAAGAAAACCGCGGCAAGGCCTGCGTCGCAAAAAAAAAACGCCGCTATGAAAGCGGCGTCTTTTCGATGCGGCGGCGCCAGAGGCAATCTGGCCGCCAGGAACAAAGACCTGAACAACCTCGCAGGCACTTGGCTCCAACAAATTTGGGTGGTGGGCTGAGCGAGACTCGAACTCGCGACCAACGGATTAAAAGTCCGCTGCTCTACCGACTGAGCTATCAGCCCGACCGAAGCCAGAAATTATGGCTGATTTCGCAGACCTTGTCAAAAAATGGAGACGAGGCGCCTCAATGACGCAACATCCGTTCGCGCCCCGCCCAACGCGCCAGTGCACACGCCCCCGCGGTCGCCCCGACGGGACCATGAAAAATGGCCGTCCCGCGCGCGCCAACGAAAAACGGCCGCTTGCGCGGCCGTTCTGCATCGGAGAGGCGATCCTGGCTTACCAGGCGGCGACCACCGCGCCCTTGAACTTGGTCTCGATGAACTGCTTCACGGCCGGGCTGTGGTAGATGCTCACCAGCTTGGCGAACTCGGGACGGTCCTTGTCCTTTTCACGCACCACCAGCACGTTGGCGTACGGCGAGTTGGGCGATTCCTGGGCGATGGCGTCGGTGGCCGGGTTCAGGCCCGCTTCCAACGCGAAGTTGGTATTCACGGCGGAGGCGTCGGTATCGTCCAGCGAACGCGGCAGCTGGGCGGCGTCCAGTTCGATGAAGCGCAGCTTCTTCGGGTTCTCGATGACGTCGATCGGGGTGGCCTTCAGGCCCGCTTCCGGACGCAGCTTGATCAGGCCATTGGCCTGCAGCAGCAACAGGGCGCGGCCGCCGTTGGTGGGATCGTTCGGCAGCGCGATGCGGGCGCCGTCCTTCAGCTCGGACAGCGACTTGATCTTCTTGCTGTAGATGCCGATCGGAAAGATCACGGTCTTGGCGATGCTGACCAGCTTGTAGCCGCGGTCGGCGTTGGCGTTGTCCAGGTACGGCTGGTGCTGGTAGCTGTTCAGATCCAGGTCGCCCGAGGCCAGCGCGACGTTCGGCTGCACGTAGTCGGTGAACTCGATCACCTGGATGTTCAGGCCCTGCTTGGCGGCTTCCTGCTTGACTACGTCGAAGATCTGGGCGTGCGGGCCGGCCGTGACGCCGACCTTCAGCGGCTTGTCCTGGGCCAGCGCGGGCTGGGCGAATACGGCGGCGCCGAGGGCGAACGCGGCCAGCGACTTCAAAACCTTGATGCTCATGTTGCGAATATCCCGAATGTCGGAAGGAGGAGAAGAATGTTCGGTGTGCTCAACGGTGCGAGATGCGGCGCACGTAGCGATCGCCCAGGCTCTGGATCAGTTGCACCAGCACGATCAGCACGATGACCACGGCGGCCATCACGTCGGACTGGAAGCGCTGGTAGCCGTAGCGGATCGCCAGGTCGCCGAGGCCACCGCCGCCGATGGCGCCGGCCATGGCCGAGTAGCCGATCAGGCTGACCACGGTGACGATGGTGGCGGCGATCAGGCCGGGCAGCGCCTCGGGCAACAGCACCTTCATGATGATCTGCATCGGCGAGGCGCCCATGGCGCGCGCGGCGGTGATCAGGCCCGGATCGACTTCGCGCATGGCGTTTTCGGCGATGCGCGCCATGAACGGGATCGCGGCCACCGACAGCGGCACGATGGCGGCGGTGGTACCGATCGAGGTCTGCGCCACCAGGCGCGTGAACGGGATGATGGCGACCATCAGGATCACGAACGGCACCGAGCGGGTGGCGTTGATGACCGCGCCCAGCGCGTGGTTGACGGCCTGGTTCTCCAGCATGTTGCCGCGCGCGGTGACGGTCAGGATCACGCCCAGCGGAATGCCGACCAGCACCGCGATGGCGCTGGCCACGCCCACCATCAGCAGGGTGTCAAGCAGCGACGTAATAAGCAGGTCGATCAGTTGCGGACTCATGGGCAATTTCTTCAACGGTGATGTCACGGGCGGTCAACGCGGCGATGGCGTCCTTGACCGCGGCGGGCGCGCCTTGGGCCAGCACGAACATCGTGCCGACGGCCACGCCCTGGATGTCTTCGACGCGCGCCTGCACCAGGCCCACGTCCAGCGAATACTGCGTCGACAGGTCGGACAGGAACGAGCCCGACGCGTCGGTGCCGGTCAGCGACAGGCGCAGCAGGCGCACGGCCTGGCCCGGCTTGGCGGCGGCCAGCGTCTCGATGCGCTGCTTGACGGCAGCCAGCGTGGCGTCGGTCAGGTCCGACGCGGTCGCGGCCGACACCATGGCGCGGGTCACTTCGTGGCGCGGCTGCGCGAACACTTCGCGCGTGCTGCCCATCTCGACCACTTCGCCCTGCGACAGCACGGCCACGCGGTCGCAGACCTCGCGCACCACTTCCATCTGGTGCGTGATCATGACCACGGTGACACCGGTCTTGCGATTGATGTCGCGCAGCAGCGCCAGGATGTTGTGCGTGGTCTCGGGGTCGAGCGCGGAGGTGGCTTCGTCGCTGAGCAGCACGTCCGGATTGTTGGCCAGGGCGCGCGCGATGCCGACACGCTGCTTCTGGCCGCCGCTGATCTGGCTGGGATAACGGTCGCGCAGGTGCTCCAGGCCCACCAGCGCCAAGAGGCGCTCGACGCGGGCCGGGATCTCGCTCTTGGCGACGCCGGCGATTTCCAGCGGCAACGCCACGTTGCCATACACCGTGCGGCGCGACAGCAGGTTGAAGCCCTGGAACACCATGCCGATACGGCGGCGCTGAGCGCGCAACTGCGCCTCGCTCAGCCCGGTCAGGGCCTGGCCGCCGATGGCGATGGAACCTTCGTTCGGGCGCTCCAGCAGGTTGATGCACTGGACCAGCGTGCTTTTACCGGCCCCGCTGGGGCCGATGATGCCGAAGACCTCGCCCTGCTGGATATGCAGGTTGATGCCACGCAGCGCCTGGAACTGGCCGTGCGGCGTGGCGTAGGTCTTGGATAGGTTCTCGATCTGAATCATGGCAAGCGATTTTGTATCTTTTCTCTTCTAAAGAGAACGACCGTTTTTTCCATTTTTAATAACTAACAGTAATATAAAAGACGCCCGCGCAAAGACGTAAAGGGCAGTCGGGAAGGAAAGCCTTCCTGACTGCCCTTTTTTTATCGGCGGCCGGCGCGCCGGCCTCGCCTGGCTTCAGCGAGCGCGCGAGATGCGGACTTCCGCGCCGCGGCGCTTGACCTCCAGCCCCTCGGACGGCGAAATGCGCAGGCCTTCCAGCCCCTTGATGTAGCTGGAGCCCTGCATCTGCATGACGCGGATCTTGTTGCGCATGACCACCGGGTTGTGCACCGGCATGCCGAACATCCAGACTTCGTCCAGGATGCGGGCCGAATTGAATTCGCCGGTATGCTGCGCCGCCGGACCGAGACAGAGCATGTGCCCTTCGCGCCCGAACACCGGGTATTGTCCCGGCTCGCAGTCGATGGTCCAGGTGGTGCCGCCTTCATAGCGATGGCCGGTGTTCAGGTCCCACCACGCTTCGCCCTTGGGCAGATACACCCGCACCTGCTTGCCCGGCGCGGTGATCGGCGCCACCAGCAAGGCCGGCCCCAGCAGGTATTGCAGGTCCCATTCGTGGGCATGCGGATCATTCGGGAACGACAGCGCCATGGAACGCTGCACCGGCAGGCCGGTGCGCGCGGCATCCTCGATGGCGCCCAGCACGTAGGGCACCAGGCGGTAACGCCACTGCATCCAGGTCTTGACGTGGGCCAGGGTCTCGTCACCGAAGTCCCACGGCAGCAGGCCGGCCACGCCCTGGAACGAGAAATTCGCCGAGAACACGCCGGCGGTCAGCCAGCGCAGGTACAACTCGGGCGTCATGTCGGCGGTGCCGCGCCCGCCCGTGCCGATGCCGTGCACCTGGACCGGCAGGCCCGAGGCGCCGATCGACAGCGCGGTACGCAGGGTATGGCGCAAGCCTTCCCAGGTGTTGTCGACCTGCGGCCCCACCTGCCACGGCAGGCGCTGCGCGGCCGGGAACAGGTCGGTGCTGGGCACCACGCCTTCGGGCGGCACCTTCAAGCCGGCGACGGCGTCGAACAGCGCGCGGCGCACCAGCAGCGGATACATGCTGCGCAGCGCCGGGCCGGTCTCGCCATTGCGGGCGGATACGCCGTCGGGGATGGCGATCTGGGCGTCGCAGGCCGGCGCGTCCAGGCCGTCCTCGACCAGTTGGCGATGGCGCTCGACCCACAGGTTGTAGATGTCGCGATAGGTCAGGTCCAGCAGGCCATAGGGCTGGCCCGAGGTGGCGGCATTGCCGTCGAACACCTGCGCCGAACCGTCTTCGCGCGTCAGCAGCCAGCCACGGTCCTCGAGTTCCTCGAACAGCGGACTGGTCTTGATGACACCCGGGAAACCCGAGGCCGCCACATGCACGTTGTGCTTGTGGAACAGCGCCAGCATCTGCTTGGCGTCGGGGAAGCGCTGGGCGTCCCATTCGAACACGGTCTTGTCGGCCTGGAAGCCCCAGGCCGCCGGCTGCGCCAGCGTCACGGCGTCGACCGGGATCTGGTTCTCGCGCATGCGGCCCAGCAGCGCCACGGTCTGCGTCGGCATTTCGCCGCTGGCCTGCTGCAGCCAGGCGCCCATGGCCCACAGCACCGGCTGGCCGGCGCGGCCGGTCAGCGCGGTGTACTGGTTCAGAATTTCGGCGGGCTCGCCAGCGAACAGGAACAGGTCCAGCACCACGTCGTCGACACTGACGACATAGGCAGAATCGGCCGGTGCCACGCCGACCGAGTGTTCGACCCGGCGCATCGTGTTGACGTACAGGCCCCAGCCGCGCGGACTCCATGCCAGCGGCAGGGCGCGATGCTCGGGGTCGTCGGACACGACGGATTCTTCGCGGCGATTCAGGTCGCCCGGGGTTTCGCCCAGGCCGTAGACGCGTTCGTCCGGCAGCAGGGTGAAACCGGCGGTCCAGGCTGCGGCGTCGGCCTGGTCCAGCGCGTTGTGCCCGAATGCGGGCGTATGCGCGGAAACCTCGGACTCGAACACCCGCTCTTCGTTGCGGTAGAGCGCGAAGCGGACGGGATTGGATTGGATTTCCAGGGCCACATCGCCCTGGGTGATGCGCCAACCGTCGCCGCCGTCGCGCGGGGCGATGGCGGCCTCGCCCACCGCCTCCTGGCGCGCGAGCAACATCTCGGCCACGGCGCGCGCGCGCGCGCCGGGTTTGTCATCGGTAAGGTGGTTCGCCTCGCCGCAGCGCAGGCGGAACACACCAGGCGCATGCGCCTCGACTACCAGGTGCAACCCATCGCCCGTGTCGAAATCGATGCGACTGGGGCGGGACGTCAGCAGCTCGATGTTGTCGAGCTGGGTAGTATGGGCAAAGTCGAACTTGGGCGGCACAGAGCATCCCCCGGCTTAAGCCAAAAACCATCAAAAGACGCTATTTTGACGGATTTGAGCTTTGAAATAAACTCGGTCCCTCTTTTGGACGGCGATATCATCCAAAAAAGGGGTCACAAAGCCCCCGGCGGGCCGGCATCCAGAGCGTTGCCGACGCGCCGCCGAAACGCCTGGTTTGTCCGCAACGCGAACCCATTTGGCGCCAAATCCTGGCATTTGCCACAATTCTACGCTAGCGGACGCATCGCCCCGCGCCAGCCCGAAGTTTTTTTCAGCGGGGCGCGATCAGGCCAGCCAGATCCGTTTCAAGAGGTGACGGCTCGCCGCAGAGGCGGGCCCCGATCAGGTCGCCCATCAGCGCCGACCACGACAGGCCGCGCGAGGCATAGCCGACGGCCAGCCACAGGCCCGGCGCATGCGGCAATTCGCCCACCGCCGGCAGACGCCCCGGCAACACTGCGCGCCACCCCGCCCAGCCCGGCAGGCTGCCCGGCGCCAGGGCATGGAAGGCGGCAAAACCTTCGCCCAGCAGGCCGGCCGCCTTGTCCAAGGTGACGCGCTGGCCCTCGGCGCCGATGCGCGCCTCGCTGGCGCCATGCACGTAGGTGCTGCCCGCCACACAGCCGCGACCGGTGTCAGGCAGCAGATAGCCTTCGCCTCCCACCACGCAACGCGGGCCGCCGCCCAGCGCGCCCGCCGGCACCAGCGTGACTTCACCCGCCAGCGCATGCATCTGCGCCACCCGCGGCAAGGGCGCCAGCAGATTGCTGGCGGCCAGCACCTGTTGCGCGCCAAAAGCGTTGGCAAGGATCACATGATCGGCCCGCGCCAGCGTCGCCCCCGCCGCATCCAGCGCGCGCCAGCCGTCGGCGCCGCGCTCCACCCGGGCCACACTGCCCGGCACCGCCCGCACGCCCGGCGTTGCCAGCAAGGCCGGAATCAATTCGCTGGGCTGCACCAACATGCCCTGCCCAAAAAACACGCCGCCGCGCGCCAGCGGCAGGCCCGCCAGCGCGCTGGCTTCGTCGCGGCTCACCGCGCGCGCCCAGTCGGCGGGGAAGCCCAGGGTTGCCAAGGTGTCCGCCAGTGCCGCCGCGCGGCCCGCATCACGCTCGAGCTGGATCGTGCCGCAGACCCGCGGCGCCGCGCCACCCGGCAGGCCGGCCCAACGCGCCAGGGCGCGGCCGCTGCCGGCGCGCGACAATCGCGCGCGGGCATTGTCGTCACGAGCCAGCACCGGCGTCAGCGCCGCCGCCACATGGCCGGCATGGGCCGGCACGCCCCGCGCCAGGCCGGCGTCCAGCACGGTCACGTCCCAGCCGCGCAAGGCCAGCGCTTGCGCGATGCCCGCGCCGGCCAACCCGCCGCCCACCACCAGCGCATGCCGGGCGTTTTCGCCGACCGCGACCGGCGCAGCGTCCGCGCCCGCTGTCGCCGTGCCCACCGTCATGTGCCATTTGCCGCCGTAGCCCGGCGCGCGCCGCACCGCGAAACCCGCCTCCTGCAAGGCCCGCCGCAGCTCTCCCGTGCAGGCCCAGGTGGCGACCGTGGCGTCCGGCGCAGCCAGCCGCGCCAGGTCCTTCAGCAAGGGCGCTTCCCACATGCGGGGGTTGCGCTCGGGCGCAAAGCCGTCCAGGAAATACGCGTCCACGCGCGCCGACAGGCGCGGCGCCAGCGCCTGCGCGTCGCCGAACCCGAGCGTCAGCGTCACCGCGCCCCCCTCGAATTCGAGCCGATGCAGCCCGGGCAGCAAGGGCGGCCATTGCGCCGCCAGCTGCGCCGCCAGCGGCGCCAGGGCCTCGGGCGCATGCCGCGCCAGCAGGGCTGCCAGGTCTTCACCGCCGAAAGGATGCGCCTCCAGCGATACGACGTGCAGGCGACGCGCGCGTTGCGGGTCGTCGCGCCACGCGCGCCACAGCGCCAGGAAGTTCAGGCCCAGGCCAAAGCCGGTTTCGCACACCGTGAACGCATCGCGCCCGCGCCATCGCTCCGGCAGGCCGTTACCGCGCAGGAATACATGCTCGGCCTGCCCCAGGGCGCCGGACGGCGAATGGTAGACATCGCCATACGCGGGACTGTAGAGCCGGCCCTGCTCGTCGAATCCGGCAACGGCGGGGGTCAGGGGCACATAGGACGAAGACATGGGACGGCGGCTCAAGTAAAAATCGGGAATATCGGCAAGGCGGGATTATCGGACGACGCGGCCGCGTGCGTTGGATGCACACCACGCGTGGCGCGGCTTTTGCCCCGCCGCAACGGTCCTGACGCATACCTGGGCTTACACTGGTTTCATGGAAACCTACGACACGCCCCGCTCGCTGACCTCGCCCATCGACCTGTGCGCGGCACTGGACGCCGCGGTCACAGCGGCCCATGCCGGCGCGGCCATCCTGCAATCCTACGCGCACCACCGCGCCGACCTCGTGATCGATCGCAAGGCGCGCAACGATCTCGTCTCGCAAGCCGATCGCGAGGCCGAGGCGGCCATCATCGACGAACTGCGGGCCCGCACGCCCCGGTTCGGCATCGTCGCCGAGGAAACCGGCGGCCAGGCGCAGGGCGCCGCCACCTGGTACATCGACCCGCTCGACGGCACCACCAACTTCCTGCACGACATTCCCCACTACGCGGTCTCGATTGCCCTGATCGCGCACGCCGGCACCGCCATCTCGGCCAATGAACGCCTGGCGCAGGACATGCCGGTGGCCGGCGTGGTCTACGATCCCAGCCGCGAGGAACTCTTCACCGCGGTGTATGGCCTGGGCGCCTGGCTCAATGGCCGCCGCATCAGCTGCTCGCGCACCCGCACGATCGAAGACTCGGTGCTGGCCACGGGCTTCCCTTTCCGCGATTTCTCCTTCGCCAGCCAGTACATGCCCATGCTGCACGACGCCATCAACCGCGCCCGCGGCGTGCGGCGCATGGGCGCGGCGGCGCTCGACCTGGCCTGGACCGCCTGCGGCCGCTACGACGGCTATTGGGAAATGGGCCTGGCGCCGTGGGACGTGGCCGCCGGCACGCTGATCGTGCGCGAGGCGGGCGGCGCCTGCAGCGATATGCACCAGCGGGATTCCTGGCCCATCGGCGGACGCGTCGTGGCCGGCAACCCCGACATCGAACGCGCCCTGCACGCGATGATCGCCCCGCACCTGGACCAGCCGGACTGACGCCCGGCAGCCCACAGGGTCAAGCCGCCTGGCCCTGTCCGGCAGCGGCTTCGGCATCCGGACGCAACTCGCGCCGCAGGATCTTGCCGACATTGCTTTTGGGCAGCTCGTCACGGAACTCCACGAAGCGCGGCCGCTTGTAGCCGGTCAGCTTGTCCTTGCACCACTGCTGCACCTGGGCCTCGGTCAGCGCGGGATCCTTCTTCACCACGAACACCTTGACCGCCTCGCCCGAGTGCTCGTCCGGCACGCCGATGGCCGCGCATTCGAGCACGCCCGGCATCTGCGACACCGCCGCCTCCACCTCGTTCGGATAGACCTTGAAGCCCGACACGGTGATCATGTCCTTCTTGCGATCGACGATGCGCGTGTAGCCCTTGTCGTCCATGATGCCGATATCGCCGGTGCGGAAATAGCCGTCCGCCGTCATGACATGACGGGTCTCTTCGGGCTTCTGCCAGTAGCCGGCCATGACCTGCGGCCCGCGGATGCAGACTTCGCCGCGCTCGCCCAGCGGCACCTCGTTGCCCGCATCGTCCAGGATGGCGACATAGGTGGACGGCAACGGCAGGCCGATGGAACCCGAATACGCCGTGGCATCGCAGGGATTGACCGTGGCCACCGGCGAGGTTTCCGACAGGCCATAGCCTTCGATCAGGGGCCGCCCGGTGATCTTCAGCCAGCGTTCGGCCACCGCCTGCTGCACCGCCATGCCGCCCCCCAGCGCCAGCCGCAATCCCGAAAAATCCAGCCTGGCGAAATCCTCGTTGTGCACCAGCGCGTTGAACAGCGTATTGACGCCGGGGAACACGTTGATGGGCGTCTTGCGCCAGGCGTTGATCAGCGACGGCTGGTCGCGCGGATTGATGATGAGCACGTTGCGCATGCCCGCGTACATGCCATACAGGCCGCAGACCGTCATGGCGAACACGTGGTAAAGCGGCAGCGCGCTCAGCACGGTGATCTGCCGATCCGCCATGTCGCGCAGCGCCGGCGCCGCCACCGCCTCCATCTGCTTCACGTTGGCGGTCAGGTTGCGATGCGTCAGCATGGCGCCCTTGGGCACCCCGGTGGTGCCGCCGGTATATTGCAGCACCGCCAGGTCGTCCATCGAGATGGTCGGCGCGGTGAACGGCAGGCCGGCTCCCTTGGCCAGCACCTTCGGCAGCGTCAGCGCGCCATCGATCCGCCAGGGCGGCACCATCTTCTTGATGTAGCGCGCCGCCAGGTTTACCAGCGGCGCCTTCAGCCCGCCCAGCAGATCGCCCGGTCCGGTCACCACGATGTGCCTGAGCTGGCCGCGGTCGGCCACGCTCTGCAGCGTGTGGGCGAAATTCTCGAGAATGACGATGACCGCCGCGCCGCTGTCGAGCAACTGCCGCTGCAATTCGTCGGCCGTGTACAGCGGGTTGACGTTGACCACCGCATGACCGGTGCGCAAGGTGCCCAGCAGGGCCACCAGGTAGGCCGGCACGTTGGGCATCATCAGCGCGACCCGCGACCCCTTCGGCAGCCCCAGGCCCTGCAACCAGCCTGCGAATCCGCGGGCATGCGCATCCAGCTGCGCATAGGTGATGTCGCTGCCCATGGCGGTGCAGGCGACGCGTCCCGCGTACTGCTTGCAGGCCCGGTCCAGCAGGTCGGTCAGCGATGCATAGCCGTCGATGGAGATGTCGGCGGGAACCCCTTGCGGGTAATGGGCAAGCCACGGGCGAGTCATGGTGTTTGTCTCCATTAAATTGGTTTTTGAATGATGATAACCTTGTTGCGTTCCCAAATTCCGCCTGGTTCTTCCCATGAAACTGCTCGATCCCATCGTTGCCTGGCGCGACGATATCTCCCAGATCCGGCGCGACATCCACGCGCATCCCGAATTGGCGTTCGAGGAATTCCGCACCGCCGACGTGGTGGCGGCCAAGCTCGAGGAATGGGGCATTGAAATCCATCGCGGCCTCGGCGGCACCGGCGTGGTCGGCATCATCCGCGGCGACCGTCCCGGCGAGCGCGCCGTCGGCCTGCGCGCCGACATGGACGCCCTGCCCATGCAGGAAGCCAACACCTTCGCCCACGCCAGCAAGCACGCCGGCAAGATGCACGCCTGCGGCCACGACGGCCACACCGCCATGCTGCTGGCCGCCGCGCGCTACCTGGCGCAGCACCGCGACTTCGCCGGCACGGTCTACGTCATCTTCCAACCCGCCGAGGAGGGCGGCGGCGGCGCCAAGCGCATGATCGACGACGGCCTGTTCACGCGCTTCCCCATGGAAGCGGTGTTCGGCATGCACAACTGGCCCGGCATGGCGCCCGGCCAGTTCGGCGTGACCGCCGGCCCCATCATGGCTTCCAGCAACGAGTTCTCCATCGTCATCAAGGGCAAAGGCACCCACGCCGGCATGCCCAACCTGGGCATCGACCCGGTCATGGCGGCGGTGCAGCTGGCGCAATCGCTGCAGACCATCATCACGCGCAATCGCAACCCGCTCGACGCGGCGGTGCTGAGCATCACGCAGATCCACGCCGGCAGCGCCGACAACGTGGTGCCCAACCACGCCGAACTGCGCGGCACGGTGCGCACCTTCACGCTGGAGGTGCTGGACCTGATCGAACGCCGTATGGAAGAGATCGCGCGCCACACCTGCGCGGCGATGGATTGCGAAGTGGAATTCACCTTCCAGCGCAACTACCCGCCCACCATCAACCATCCGGAAGAAGCGGCTTTCTGTGCCGAAGTCATGCGCGACATCGTCGGCGACGACAAGGTCAACGACCACGTGCAGCCGACCATGGGCGCCGAGGACTTCGCCTTCATGCTGCAGGAATTGCCGGGCTGCTACGTCTGGATCGGCAACGGCGTCGGCGATCACCGCGCCGCCGGCCATGGCCTGGGCCCGTGCATGCTGCACAACGGCAGCTATGACTTCAATGACGAACTGCTGCCGCTGGGCGGCACCTACTGGGTACAGCTGGCGCTCAAGCGCCTGGCCAAGGCCTGACGCGGCGCCGGGAAAGGCGCCTGCCTCACGAAGAAGGCAACGGCTTCCCCGCGCTAGATGACTCCCTGCCCCGCCCGCACTGCCTGGCACATCGCCAGGAAGCGCTGGGCGGCGCGCGCGGCCGCGTCGGCATGCGGCACCAGGATGCTCAAGGTGCGCGTCAAGGGTCGCGGCAACAGCCGCAGCGCCGCCAGCGCGCCATCCTCGTGCCGCATCGACATGGCCGACACGAACCCCACGCCGAGGCCGGCGCGCACGGCCTGCTTCACGCCTTCCACCCCGGCCAGCTCCAAGCCGACCGAGGGCGCCAGGCCGGCATCGGTGAAGGCGCGCTCGACCAGCCGCCGCACGCCCGAACCGGGTTCGCGCATCACCAGCGGCGAAGCCGCCAGATCCCGCAGCGTGACCGCGCCCTTGCCCGCCAGGGCATGGTCGGCGCGCACGATGGCCACCACCTCGTCCTGCCGCCAGGCATGTACGGCGGTGTCGGCCGGCAGGCCCGCGGGCACGTCGCCTTCGATGAAGGCCAGGTCCAGCGCCGGCAGGCGTTCGACGATTTCCCGGGTATTGCCATCGGACAGGTGCAGGCTGACGGCCGGAAAGGCATGGCGGAAATCGGCCACCAGGCCTGGCAGCAGGTAGCTGGCCGGCGTGGTACTGGCCCCCAACCGCAGCACGCCGGTTTCCAGGCCGCGCCACGATTCGCGCACGGCCTGCGCCTGGCGGTACACCTGGCGCAGTTGGCGCGCCTGCTCGGCCAGGCGCTCGCCCGCCTCGGTCAAGGCGATGCCGTGGCCGCTGCGGCGATACAGCGGCTCGCCGAACCATTCCTGCAAGGCCCGCAGCTGGCCCGAAACCGCCGGCTGCGACAGATGGAGCTGCTGGGCGGCGCGGCTGATATTGCCGGCGTCGGCCACGGTGGCGAAGGTGAGCAATTGATCGGGAGTCATGAGTTCGCCGCGAGCCGGCGGCCATAGCGGCACTGATATCAGAATTTCTGATATTTAATATCAAAAATGAAAATTTTCCAAATAACAGCGCCGAAATTAATATTTCGCCTAGTTATTTAGATATGCAGAAAGGCCCGCCATGAGCACCGCCACCACGACCGCCCCGCCATCCGCCGCCGCGCCTGCCGCAACTGCCGGCGCGCCGGCCGCCACCGCCACGCCCTGGCGCGACAAGCTCAACGGCGTCCTGTTCGTCGGTCTCATGTCGGCCGCGGTCATGCAGCTGGCGGACTTCCCCGCCATCCGCCAACTGGGCTTTTCGCCGCTGGTGGTCGGCATCGTATGCGGCATGCTCTACGGCAACTTCCTGCGCGGCACCATGCCGGTCGACTGGGGCGTGGGCGTCAACTTCACCGCGCGCCGCCTGCTGCGCATCGCGGTGGCCTTCTATGGCCTGAACATCAGCATCCAGCAGATCGCCGCCGTCGGCCTGCCCGGCCTGGCGGTGTCGGTGGCGGTGGTGGTGGGCACGCTGCTGCTGGGCACCTGGGTCGGCCAGCGCATGCTGGGGCTGGACCGCGACACCGCCATGCTGACCGCCGCCGGCAGCGCCATCTGCGGCGCGGCGGCCGTGCTGGCCTTCGAGCCGACCCTGCGCGCGCAGCCGCACAAGAGCGCCGTGGCGGTGGCCACCGTGGTGCTGTTCGGCACGCTGTCGATGTTCCTGTATCCGGTGCTGTACCACGCCGGCTGGCTGCCTTTCGACACCCAGGCGCTGGGCATCTACATCGGCGGCACCATCCACGAAGTGGCGCAGGTGGTCGGCGCGGCCAGCAACATCGACCCCGCCACCACGGAAGTGGCCACCATCGTCAAGATGACCCGCGTCGCCCTGCTGGTGCCGGTGCTGCTGATTCTCGGCCTGTACCTGCGCAGCGCCGCCAGCCACGCCGGCGGCAACGCCAAGGGCGCCAAGCTGCCGATCCCCTGGTTCGCGGTCGGCTTCCTGGTCCTGGCCATCGTCAATTCGCTCAACATCATCCCGACGGACGTCGCCGACGCCATCCGCCGCCTGGACGTCTTCGCCCTGACCATGGCCATGACGGCGCTGGGCATCGAGACCCGCTTCGCCAACATCCGCAAGGCCGGTCCGCGCGTGATGGCGCTGGGCCTGATCCTGTACGCCTGGCTGCTGGTCGGCGGCTACGGCATCGTCAAGCTTGCGTCCTGATCCGCGCCGGCTTCGATAAAGCGCTTCGACGGGGCGCCGGTCCGCGCCGGCGCCCCGTTTTTCCTGCATAATCGGCTGGTTGCCTTGCATTGGAGCCGGCCGCATGACCTCCAGCACCAAAACTCCCTTCACGACCTTGCCCGCCAATCGCGACGCCGTATTGCGCGTCATGCCGATGCCGGCGGATGCCAACATCCACGGGGACGTTTTCGGCGGCTGGATCATGTCCCAGGTCGACATCGCCGGGTCCATTCCCGCCGCCCGCCGCGCGGCCGGCCGCGTGGCCACCGTCGCCGTCAACGCCTTCCAGTTCAAGCAACCCGTGTTCGTGGGCGACCTGCTCAGTTTCTACGCGTCCATCGTAAAGACCGGCAAGACCTCCATCACCGTGTCGGTCGAGGTCTACGCGGAACGCCAGCGCCTGGACGCCGAAGTCGTCAAGGTCACCGAGGCCACGCTGACCTACGTCGCCACCGACGAAGCGCGGCGCAGCCGCCCTCTTCCCATTCTTTGAGTCGTAACGCATGACGCAGTCCGCCGCCGCGCAGAAACCGCCCGCGACGCCCCGCCGCCTCGACCCGGAAGACGCGCAGCACGCCCTGGCCGAAGTCCAGGAACGCCTGCGCCGCCAGCAACTGGTCGCCGACCTGGTGCATCGCCAGGAAGAAGGCGACGCCAAGGCCAACCTGGTCGAAGACCTGGTGCACCGCCAGCACGAGGCGGAACTCAAGACCCTGTTGGACGGCCTGCATCCCGCGGATATCGCGTTCATCCTGGAATCGCTGCCCAAGGACGAACGCCAGTCCATCTGGAAGCTGGTCAGCCCCGAGCACGACGCCGACGTGCTGCTCGAGGTCGAGGACTGGGTCCGTGAATCGCTGATCGAAGCGATGGACCGCCAGGACCTGGTGGCCGCCACCGGCAACATGGATGCCGACGAGCTGGCCGACCTGGCGCCCGACCTGCCGCCGGACGTGGTGGCCGAGGTGCAGAAGGGCCTGACCGAGGAAGAACGGGCCCAGTTGCTGGAAGCCATGGGCTATCCGGAAGACAGCGTCGGCGCCATCATGGACTTCGAAATGGTCCGGGTGCGCGAGGATGTCACGCTCGAAGTGGTGCTGCGCTACCTGCGCCGCCTGCACGAACTGCCCGACCACACCGACCAGATCTTCGTGGTCGACCGCCAGGACAAGCTGCAGGGCATCCTGCCGCTGTCGCGCCTGCTGGTCAGCGAACCCGAGACCGAAGTGCGCGCGGTCATGAACTCGGACTTCCTGACACTCAATCCGCTCGATTCCGACGCCGACGCCGCCGGCGCATTCGAGCGCTACGATCTGGTTTCGGCCCCCGTGATGGACGACCAGGGCCGCCTGATCGGCCGCGTCACCATCGCCGACGTGGTCGACGTGATGCGCGAAGACTCCCAGGAACAGGCGCTGTCGCGCGCCGGCCTGCAGGAAGAGGACATCTTCGCGCCGGTCAGCACGGCGCTGCGCAACCGCGCGCCCTGGCTGCTGTTCAACCTCTGTACCGCCGCCACGGCCTCGTTCGTGGCCTCGCAATTCGAGGGCACGGTCAGCCAGATCGTGATCCTGGCGTTCCTGATGTCCATCGTCGCCGGCATCGGCGGCAATTCGGGCAACCAGACCATGACGCTGATCATCCGCGCCCTGGCCATGGGCCGCATCACCGGCCGCAACCTGTGGCAGTTGGTCAAGCGCGAACTGTTCGTGACCTTGATGGTGGGCCTGTGCGGCAGCCTGGTGGCGGCCTTGTTCGCCTGGGCGATCTCGCACTCGATCTCGATCGCGCTGGTGATGATGGCCGCCATGGTCTGCAACATGCTGGTGGGCGCCTCGGTCGGCGTGCTGGTGCCGATGGTGCGGGCCCGCTTCGGCAAGGATCCCGCCATGGGTTCGTCGGTGCTGTTGACCTTCGCCACGGACTCGCTGGGCTTTTTCATCTTCCTGGGACTGGCCACCATTTTCCTGCTGTAGCGCGTCCACAACGGACCTGCACGTGATTGTTTCACGGCATGTCCCAGGCCCGCATTTGACAGCTGCGTGACAGTAAAGATGACAGGCGCTCCGTTACAGTAACGGGGTTGTCATCATCTTTCGTGTTTCCGCAATGACCGCCAGACTCCGGGCAGTGCTTTTTTGCCTGCTGCTCTCGACCTTCAGCGCCGCCGCGCATGCCTGCGAAAACCTGCCCTCGTGGGCCCAATCCGCCTGCAACCGCCTGGACCAGATCTGGACGGAAGGCGGCAATGACCTCTATTTCAGCGGCTACGCCTGGCACAACCGCGCCATGTACAGCCGCGACAAGATCAACAGCTTCAACGAACTGGCGTGGGGCGGCGGCTACGGACGCAGCATCTACGACGAAGACGGCGACTGGCAGGGCCTGTACGCCATGGCGTTCCTGGATTCGCACAGCAAGGTCGAACCGATCGCCGGCTACGGCTTCCTGAAGATCGGACGGGTCAGCGAGAATTTCCGGCTCGGCGCCGGCTACACCGTGTTCCTGACGGCACGCCACGACATCATGAGCTACGTGCCGTTCCCCGGCGTGCTGCCACTGGTCTCGGCCGGCTACAAGGACACCATGCTGTACGCCACCTACATCCCCGGCTCGCGTGGCGCCGGCAACGTGTTGTTCATGTTCGGCCGCTGGTCCTTCTGACGGCCAGGCACCGCCGCGCCCGCGGCGGCCCGCGCGTTCAGCAGGGCTGCATGCCCAGGCGGCGCACCAGCTCGCCCAGGCGCCAATCGTCAATGCCGTGGGCGCGCAGCGCCTTCTCGGTCTCCACCACGTAGTCCAGGCACGGACCCGAATGTCCCACCGCATTGCGCACCGACGCCAGCAGGCGGTCATCGGTGAGGTCGGCGGCGTATTCCTGGCAGGCGCGATTGAGCAGGAACACCAGCCCGCGCACTGGCGCCTGATCGGTATGGCAGGTCAGCCAGCGCGGCGTGTAGGCGCCGGTCACCATCTCGCGGCGCCACAGCGCCGCGAACACCGTGGGGACATCGCTGGCCGCGATCTGGAAGGCCACGCCGCGGCAGCAGCCGCCGCGGTCCAGCCCGAACACCAGGCCGGGATTGTCGGGCGAACCGCGATGGTCGTGCGACCACAGGCAGAGCGAACGATGGTAGCCACGCACGGTCGCCAGGCGGCGTTCGCGCCACGCGAAGCCGGGATGCCAGATCAGGGAACCATAGGCGAACACCCACAGGTCGTCGGCGCCATTCCATCCAACCAAAAGATCTTCCACCGACGCGGGTAGCGTCTTCGCCAGTCCGGCGCAGCCGGCGGGTACTGCCAACGACATAGGGTCCTCTGATATCCCGGGTTCATTCCCATGGCGGGAACGATGGATATGCTACGCCGCCTGCCGCGCAAAAGAATTGCGAGATGGGGCGCCTGCAACACGCGGAAAGAAATTTGTATTCGCGGCGGCCGCGCGCGGGAGAAAAAAATTGCGTCCGGGCGCCAGGCCGCCGCCACGGACCCGCGCGGCGCCGCGGCGCGGGGACACGCCGCCCGCGGCCCGCAGCCGGTCAGAGCGCGTCCAGCGGCAGCTCGGTGGTGCTCTTGATCACTTCCATGGAAAAGCTGGCGCTCACGTCCAGCAGGTCCACGGCGGCGATCAGGCGGCGGTAGAAGCGGTCATAGGCCGCCATGTCCTCGACCACCACCTTGAGCAGGTAATCGATATCCCCGGCCATGCGATGGAATTCGACCACGTTGGGCAGCGCCATGACCGCGTTGATCAGGCTCTGGGTCCACTTCTCGTTGTGCTGGCTGGTCTTGATGGACACGAACACGGTCAGGTTCAGGCCCAGCGCGCGGGGATCCAGCAGGATCGCATTGCGCGCAATGACCCCGTCGTCCTTGAGTTTCTGGATGCGGCGCCAGCACGGCGTGACGGACAGGTTGACCTGCTCGGCGATTTCGGCGACCGAACAGGTGGCATCCTTCTGCAACAACGCCAGGATCTTGATGTCGGTCTGGTCCATGGAGGCTCCTCAAGCGGTATCGGCGCATCTTGCCTTGGCGCCTCCGCGCCGTCCACCCGAGGAACACCCTAGGCGGCCCTTGGCGCGGCGTCAGTACGTGCCCGGGTAGCCGCCGCCATCGAGCAGGATGTTCTGCGCTGTCATGTAGCCGGCCTGCGCCGAACAGACGTAGGCGCACAGCGCGCCCAGCTCCTCGGGCTGGCCATAGCGGCCGGCCGGGCTGGCGCGGCCGCGCTCGTCCCACAGCTGCTCGAAGGTCTTGCCGCCCTCTTCCAGCATGCCGCGGATGTGGCGAGCCTGCGCATCGGTGGCGAAGGCGCCGGGCAACAGGTTGTTGATGGTGACGTTGTGCCTGACGGTCTGCCGCGCCAGGCCGCTGACAAAGCCGATCAGCCCCGCCCGCGCGCCATTGGACAGCCCCAGTTCGGCATGCGGCGCCTTGACGCTGCGCGACACGATGTTGACGATGCGGCCGAAGCGCCGCTCGATCATGCCGTCGACCACGCGGCGGATCATGTCGATCGGGCCCAGCATCATCGCGTCCAGCGCCGCGATCCAGTCGTCGTGCGACCAATCGCGGAAATCGCCCGGCATGGGACCGTCGGCGTTGTTCACCAGGATGTCCGGACGCGGGCAGGCGGCCAACGCGGCATCGCGCCCTTCGGGACGGGTCAGGTCGGCCGAGACCCAGCCCACGCCGATGCCCGCCACGCGCGAGATCTCGGCCGCCGCCTGCTCCAGCGTCTGCGGATTGCGGGCGGCGATCGTCACCGCCACGCCCTCGCGCGCCAATTGCAGGGCGCAGGCGCGGCCCATGCCGCGGCTGCCGCCGAATACCAGTGCCGTCTTGCCGCTGATCCCGAGATCCATGCCAACCCCCTCCAGAGTGGTACCAAGAAGCGAACCAGTATAGGAGCCGGGGCGGCGCGCGGGGGGTGGAATTTTTTTCTAAACATCGGTTCGACACGGGCCAATTTGGCAAAGGCATTCCAACCCGAATCCCTAAGATGAAGGCTTGTCCTTCAGGCGTGCCACCATGCCCAACCTTCCACTCGCCACCGCCGACCTGCGTACGCTGTGTGAATCGGTGCAGGCCGCCCAGATGAACGCGGCGCGCGCCTTCCTGCGCGAGCTTGCCGCCACCGTCGCCAATGCGGGCGACATGCTGCGCGCGCTGCCACCCGACCTGCGCGACGGCCGGCCCGAGCACTACACCCGCCACATCGCCTATGCCGATCCGCACGGCGCCTTCACCGTCGCCTACCTGATCTGGCGCCCGGGGCAATTCAGCCCGGTGCACGGCCACAAGACCTGGTGCACCTACCAGGTGCTGCAAGGCGAGCTGGTCGAAACCCATTACCGCTGGGATCCGGCGGCGGGCGCGGCCCGGCCTTGCGGCCAGGTCAGCCGCCGCCCGGGCGACATCGTCACCGCCACCCAGGGCCTGCACCAGATCCACCGCCTCGGCAACGCCGGCCCGGGCGTCGCCGTGTCGCTGCACATCTACGGAGTCGACCAGGCCGACCTCTGCACCGGCGTCAACCATCTGGTGCCCACGCCGGCGCCCCACTGAACGCGCGCCACGGCGCCCGTCCCGCGGCATCGAGCCATGAAAAAAGCGGAGCCAACCCTGGCCCCGCTTCGCATTCCCTGCCTGGCCTTCAGCCCATCCACTGGCTGACCGGCGCCGCCGCGTCCTGCAACGGCTGCGCCACCACGTCGATCAACGCCGGGCCGTCATGCTCCATGGCCGCCTTGATCGCCGCGTCCAGCTTGGCCGGGTCCTCGACCCGCCAGGCCTTCACGCCATAGGCCTCGGCGATGCGGGCGTGGTCGGTGCGGTCGAAGTCCACGCTGTAATAGCGCTTGTCGTAGCCGGCCTTCTGGCTGGCCTTGATCCAGCCATAGACCGAGTTCGAAAACACCACCATCAGCAGCGGCGCCTTGTGGCGCACGATGGTCTCGAGCTCGCCGACCGTGAAGCCGAAGCTGCCGTCGCCCATCACCGACACGCACTTGGCATTCGGCCGCCCGACCCAGGCGCCCAGCGCCGCCGACATCGAGAACCCCAATGCGCCATGGGCGCGGTTGGTGATGAAATGGCGGCCGGGCCGCGACACATCGTAGTAGGCCGAGAAGTACGGGCATGGCGTGCCGGGGTCGGCGCACACCACCGCGTCGTCGGGCAGCAGGCGATTGAGCGACTGCACCACGCGTTCCGGACGGATCGGCGCGTCCAGGCTGCTTGCCAGCGGCTCCAGCTGCGCGCGCCGCGCGGCCTTGGCGCGGCCCGCCAGCACCGCGCCATCGGCCGCGTCGGACGGTCGGTGGGCGAGGCGCTCGCGCACCTCGGCGCCCAGCGCCTGCAAGGCCAGCCTGGCATCGCCCACCATGCCGACCTCGGTCAGGTAGTTGGCGCCGATCACCATCGGGTCGATATCGATGTGCAGGATCGGCACGTCGCGGTTCGGGAAGCGCCAGTGCTCGGTCGAGGTCGAACCCGCGCGGCAACCGACGAACAGCACCACGTCGGCGGCGGCCACCACGTCGCGCGTGGCCATCACGCCTCCGTTCGACCCCACCACGCCCGCGTTCAGCGGATGCGTGTCGGCCAGGCTGCCCTGGCCGCTGACGGTCACGCACACCGCCGCCTTCAGGCTCTCGGCCAGTTCCTGCAGCGCGCCGCTGGCGCCGGCGATCACCACGCCGCCGCCGCAGATGATGACCGGCGAACGCGCGCCCACCAGGCGCTGCGCCGCACGCGCCACGTCCGCCGGATCCGGCGCGTAGCGCAGCGACGGGAATTGCGCGTGTTCCGGTTGAGCCCAGACGTCGGCGGCATCGACCTGCTGCTTCATCACGTCATAGGGGAAGCACAGGTGCGCCGAGCCGGGCTTGCCGGTGGTCATGGCGCGGAACGCCGCTCGCACCATGCCGGGAATCTGGTCGGCGCGATCGATGGTTCGGTTCCATTTGGTCAGCGGCCGGTACAACGCCTCCTGGTCCAGCTCGGTCAGCGGGTACTTGCCGCGCGAGCCCACCGCCACGTCGGACGTGATGCCCAGCACCGGAATGGACGACTCGTTGGCCTCCACCAGCCCCGGCAGCAGATAGGTCGCGCCGCCGCCGCTCGGCCCTTCGCACACGCCGACCTTGCCGGTCACGCGAGCGTAGGCGTCGGCCATGTAGCCGGCGCTGCGTTCGTCGCGGGTCAGAATGTGCTGCATGCCGTGATCGAGCCGGTAGAGCGCGTCGTAGAACGGCAGGCTGGTATCGCCGCACAGGCCGAAAATATGTTTGACGCCGTTGTGTTGCAGCATCCGCACCATTGCTTCGGCGCCGGTCAAGGTATCCATGTCTTCTCCACGCGATGCGCGGACCGGGCGGCGCGCCATCGCGCCCCGCCCCGGCCGCTCAGTTATCCAGGTTGATGTTGCTGCTCTTGATGAACTTGCTCCAGCGGTCGTACTCCGCCTTCACGTAGGCATCCAGCGCCGGGCCGTTCGACGCCACGATCTCGAAGCCCGCCTCTTCCAGCTTCTTCTTGACGTCCGCATCGGCCAACACCGTGTTGAATGCCTGCGTCAGCTTCTTGATGGTCGCCTCGGGCGTGCCCTTGGGCGCGAACATGCCGCTCCACGAATAGGCCACGAACCCTGGGAAGCCAGACTCGGCCACCGTCGGCACGTTGGGCAGGTCCGGCAGGCGCTTTTCGCCGGCCACCGCCAGCGGCTTGATCTTGCCGGCCTGGATCTGGCCGCGCAGCGCGGCAAAGCTCAACCAGGTCATGTTGGCCTGGCCGCCCACCACGGCCTGGATGGCCGGCCCGCCGCCGCCATACGGCACGTGCAGCAGCTCCACCTTGGACAGGCGCTTGAGTTCTTCGGGCGCCAGGTGGTTCAGCGACCCCACGCCGGTGGAGGCATAGTTGAACTTGTTGGGCGGCTGCTTGGCCGCGGCCGCCAGGAATTCCTTCAGGTTGTCGCCCGGCACGCCCGGGTTGGCGCCCAGCACCAGCGGAAAGCGCACGGTCTGGGTGATGGCGACGAAGTCCTTGAAGGTGTCGTACGGCAGCTTGGGTTTCACCGCCGGGTTGATGCCGTGGTTGTCGAAGCTGACCAGCAGCGTGCTGCCGTCAGGCTCGGCCCGCGCCACGAAGGCGGTGGCGATCTGGCTGGCCGCGCCCGGGCGGTTTTCCACCACCACGGCGCGGCCGCCCAGCTCCTTGGACAGCCGCGGCTGCAGGATGCGAGCCAGGATGTCGGTGCTGCCGCCCGGCGGATACGGCACCACCAGGATCAGCGGCTTTTCTTCCGCCCGGGCGGGCGCGGCGGCCAGGCCGCCCCCCAGCGCGGCGAGCGCGCAGACGGCCGCCAAGGCGCGCCGCATGGTTGTGTAGGTCATGTGTTTTCCCCTGCTGTTGTGGTGTTGGCCGGCGCTGCGATAGCGGGTTCGGCCTGGTCCCGCATGTAAATCGTGGAAAAGCCGGTGCGGATGACATCGGTGATCTGGTCCAGCCGCCGGCCGATGTGGCTGCGCATCATGTCCGGCAAGGCGTCGACGTCGCGCCGCTCCAGCGCCTGGACGATGCGCATGTGTTCGCCCTGGGTATGGCTGCGGCGCCCCTGCTGCATGTCGATCCAGCGCACGAAATGGATGCGGGCATTGACGCTTTCCAGCGCCCGCACGAATTCGTCGTTGCGCGAGTAGCGCGCCAGGGTCAGGTGAAACGCCTCGTCCAGTTCCAGCAGGCGGGTCGCATCGCTGTCTTCGGGCACGTCGCGGGACCGTTCGACAAAGGCCCGCAAGGCTGCCAGTTCCTCGTCGGTGGCGCGTTCGCAGGCAGCGCGCACGATGCCGGCTTCGAGCACCGCGCGGTATTCATAGAGACTGTGAATCTGCTTGGCATCCAGCAGGCGGGCGATGAACCCCCGATTGACCGAGCGGGTCAGGAACCCTTCCACCATCAGCTGGTTGAGCACCTCGCGCAGGGGCGTGCGGCTCACGTTGAACCGTCGGGCCAGTTCGACTTCGTTGATGCGCTCGCCTGGCTTGAATTCGAAACTCACCGCCATCGCCTTGACGGCGTGGTACAGCTCGGCCTGGCCGGCCATGGTGCGGGCTGCGGGTCGGGATGAGGTCATGAGCGTGCGGGCCGCCAGGGCGCTCCGGGGTGGGGATAAAGTGCATACTAAAGTGCATACACTTTGCCTCACAACCCGGGTTTGCCCGCAACGCGCACGGCCACAATCCGTCCCCCAAGAAGGGTGAGCGGGAAGATTTCAGGAAGGGGAAGGCGCCCGCCCGGCGATCGCGGGCGGGACAGGATCAGACGCCGGTATCGAGCGTGTAATGGGCGCCGTCGCGATTTTCCAGCGTCAGCGTGGACAACACCGGCGTCGCCGCCATGGCGTCTTCCCGCACGTGGATGCGCAGGTTGGCCAGCGGCACGTCCCAGCCGCCCGCGGCGGCCTCGGCCGTCACGCCTGCCACCAGGGCCAGCCGCTCGGCCACCTGGCGCGGCTGCGCGGCGCGGGCGTCGATGCGAAGCAGACTACGGGCGCCGTTGGGATGCGCCATCAGTGCGGGCGACCAGACGCACTCGGGCGTCAGGTGGCGGCAGAAATACATGCGGATGCCGGGCAGCGGCTGCTCGGCGAAACGCACGGTATGGAAACGGGCCTCGACTTCCTGGCCGTCCAGCATCGCCGGACGGGACAGTTCCTGCATCGGATTGACGGCGAAGCCGGCCGCGAGCAGGCGCTCGCGGGTGGCCTCGGCGTCATAGGTGCGGAACACCAGCGCTTCGAGCCCGAAGGGCGAATCGGCGATTTCCTTGCGCGCCGGCGGCGCGCCGGGCGGCCAGCCCAGCAGTTCGACGTAGGTGCCTTCGAGCACGATCAGGCGGTTGCACGAACCCAGGTTGTGCACCGCCTTGTCGCTCAGGTGAAAGCCCTGGCGCTCGAAGTGCGGCGCCAGCGCATCCAGCCGGTCGCGCACCATGACCACCGCGTGGTCGAACTCGGTCTGGCCGACGGCATGCAGCATGGCGTTATCCGCTCAGACCAGCTTGCCGTGGCACTGCTTGTACTTCTTGCCGCTGCCGCACGGGCACGGATCGTTGCGGCCCACCTTGGGCAGCGCATTGCGCACCGGCTGGGCGCCCGTGTCCTCGGCCGACTGGGCCAGGGCTTCGTCGTAGTCGGAGTGGTGGTACTGCACGTTCTGCACGTGCGACTGGGCCGCTTCGGCCTCGGCCTGCTCGACCTGCTCGGACGACTGCACGCGCACCGTCATCAGCACGCGCACCACGTCGTCGCGGATGCGGTCCAGCATGCCGGAAAACAGTTCGAAGGCCTCGCGCTTGTATTCCTGCTTGGGGTTCTTCTGCGCATAGCCGCGCAGATGGATGCCCTGGCGCAGGTAGTCCAGCGCCGACAGGTGCTCGCGCCAGTGCGTGTCGATCGCCTGCAGCATGATCGAACGCTCGAACTGCGACCACGATTCGGTGCCGACCTGGTCGACCTTGGCCTGGTAGACGTCGCGGGCCGCGGCGACCACGCGTTCGCGCAGGTCTTCGTCGGTCAGGGAAGCTTCCTTCTCGAGCATCTCGGTCAACGGCAGATGGATCTGCCAGTCGGCCTCCAGCGCCTTCTGCAGCGCCGGGATGTCCCACTGCTCTTCCACCGATTCCGGCGGCACGTAGGTGTTGAACAGGTCGACCACGGCGGCATCGCGCAGGTTCTCGACCATCGCGCCGACGCTGGCCGCTTCCAGCACTTCATTGCGCTGCGAGTACAGCACCTTGCGCTGATCGTTGGCGACGTCGTCGTATTCCAGCAGCTGCTTGCGGATGTCGAAGTTGCGGCCTTCGACCTTGCGCTGCGCGGTCTCGATCGAACGCGTCACCATGCCAGCCTCGATCGGCTCGCCCTCGGGCAGTTTCAGGCGTTCCATGATGGCGCGCACGCGGTCGCCCGCGAAGATGCGCATCAGCGAATCTTCCAGCGACAGGTAGAAGCGCGACGAACCCGGGTCGCCCTGGCGGCCAGCGCGGCCGCGCAGCTGGTTGTCGATACGGCGCGATTCGTGGCGTTCGGTGCCGATGATGCGCAGGCCGCCGGCGGCCTTGACCTGCTCGTTGAGCGGCTTCCAGTCGGCGCGCACCTTTTCGATGCGGGCGGTCTTTTCGGCTTCGGACAGCGATTCGTCGGCGCGGATCAGGTCGACCTGCTTGTCGACGCTGCCGCCCAGCACGATGTCGGTGCCGCGGCCCGCCATGTTGGTGGCGATGGTGATGTGGCCCGGCTTGCCGGCTTCGGCGACAATCTCGGCTTCACGCGCGTGCTGCTTGGCGTTCAGCACTTCGTGGGGCAGCTTGGCCTTTTTCAGCAGGCCCGACAGCAGCTCGGAGTTCTCGATGCTGGTGGTGCCCACCAGCACCGGCTGGCCGCGCTCGTGGCAATCGCGGATGTCTTCGAGAATGGCGTTGTACTTTTCCGTGTCCGTCTTGAAGACCTGGTCGTTCTGGTCCTTGCGGATCATGGGCTTGTTGGTCGGGATGATGACCGTCTCGAGCCCGTAGATTTCCTGGAATTCGTACGCTTCCGTGTCGGCCGTGCCGGTCATGCCGGACAGCTTCTCGTACATGCGGAAGTAGTTCTGGAAGGTAATCGAGGCCAGCGTCTGGTTCTCGTGCTGGATCTTCACCCCTTCCTTGGCCTCGACCGCCTGGTGCAGGCCGTCGGACCAGCGGCGGCCCACCATCAGGCGGCCCGTGAATTCGTCGACGATGATGACTTCGCCGTCCTGCACCACGTACTGCTGGTCGCGGAAGAACAGCGTGTTGGCGCGCAGCGCCACCATCAGGTGGTGCATCAGCGCGATGTGGCGCGGGTCGTACAGCGATTCGCCTTCGGGCAGGATGCCCAGGCGCGCCAGGATGCCTTCGGCATTGACGTGGCCGGCTTCCGACAGGTAGACCTGCTGGCTCTTTTCGTCGACCCAGTAGTCGCCCTCGGGTTCCGGTTCCTGCGGCTTGGGCTCGCTGGCCATGCGGGTCAGCAGCGGCGGCACCGCGTTCATGCGGATGTAGAGTTCGGTGTGGTCTTCGGCCTGGCCGGAGATGATCAGCGGCGTGCGCGCCTCGTCGATCAGGATCGAGTCCACTTCGTCGACGATCGCATAGAACAGCGCGCGCTGGCGCCGGTCCTCAACACGGTATTCCATGTTGTCGCGCAGGTAGTCGAAACCGAATTCGTTATTGGTGCCGTAAGTGATGTCGGCGGCGTAGGCGGCCTTCTTTTCCTCGTTCGGCTGCTGCGGCACCACCACGCCCGTGGTCAGGCCCAGGAACTGGTACAGGCGCCCCATCCACTCGGCGTCGCGGCGGGCCAGGTAGTCGTTCACCGTGACCACGTGCACGCCCTTGCCCGCGATCGCGTTCAGGTAGACCGGCAGCGTCGCCATCAGCGTCTTGCCTTCACCGGTGCGCATTTCGGCGATCTTGCCGCTGTGCAGGGCAATGCCGCCCAACAGCTGCGCATCGAAGTGGCGCATGCCGAACACCCGCTTGCCCGCCTCGCGCACGACGGCGAAGGCTTCGGGCAGCAGGTCGTCGAGCGACGTGCCCTGGGCATGACGGGAGCGGAACTCCTCGGTCTTGGCCGCCAGCTCCGCATCGGAGAGCGCGGAGATCTTGGGCTCCAGCCCGTTGATCTGGGTTACCAGCTTGCGATACTGCTTAAGCAGCCGGTCGTTGCGGCTGCCTATGAGTTTTTTGAGCAGAGAAACCATGCGTATGTCGGCCGCACGAGCCCCGCCGCGCCCGCGATGGGCAGAGGGCGGCGTCGCCCGTGACTTGATGTTATTGGTTGAGCGGGGGTCCGCTGGGAAACGAACCAGTTTAACGCACCTGGCGCGTAATAGCCTGGCACTATGGTCAGGCAGGCACTGTAGCCCGGATCGGGATTCAGCGCGCGGCCGTGCCGGCGCCGGCCTGGGCCACCGTCGGCGGCGCGTTCTGCTGCGGCCCCAGGAACAGACGCGGATCCAGTGGCTGTCCCGCCAGCCGGACCTCGAAATGCAGGTGCGGCCCGGTGGAACGGCCCGAGGATCCGACGCGCGCCACTTGCTGGCCGCGCTCGACCAACTGGCCCTGTTTGACCATCAGCGACGAGGCGTGGGCGTAACGCGTAATCAGACCATCGCCATGGTCGATTTCGACCATGTTGCCGTAGCCGGGATGGAATTTGGCTTCCAGCACCACCCCTCCCGAGGCGGCCAGGATGGGCGTGCCCGGCGGCGCGGCGAAATCCAGCCCTTCATGCATGGCGGAACGTCCGGTCACCGGATTGCGGCGCCAACCGTAGGAAGAACTCAGGTAGGGATAGTCGGTGATCGGCATCGCCGTTGGCATGCGGGCCTGGTCGGCCGAGCGCCGGGTCAGCGCCGCATCCAGCAGCTTGAGGTTGTCGGTCTGCAGGGCCAGCCGTTCCTGGATCTCGTCCAACTGGCGTCCCAGCTCCTCGGCCGAGGCCGCGGAAGGCGGCGTGCCCTCGGTGAAAAGATCATCCATGACCTGGGTGGCTTCGGGCGCATGGGGCGCCTCGGCTGGCGCGGAGGCCAGTTGCTTGGCCACCTCAGGATCGGTGTAGGCCACCCCGGCGACCTGGGCCACCCGCTGGCCCAGCCCGTCGATGCTGGCCAGCTTGGCCTGCAGCGCGCCCACCTTGGCGGCCAGCAGGTTCATGTTGCCGCGCAGGAAATCGGCGTCGCGCCCCGGCTGTTCGGACAAAGGCCATCCCACCGTATGTACGGCGGGCAGGATGGGAGTAATGTAGCGCTGTAGCGCGGCGCCGAAGATGGCGGCCGTCACCAGGGCGCCCCCCAGAAACAACGCCAAGCGCGCGCCTCCCAGGGTGAAATGCCCGTCCTGCCCGTCGCGGGCGTGCATAATCACGATTTTCAAGGTTTGCTTCCTAATTCTCAGAGCCGGGATGAATAGACCCACTTCATACCGTCAACGTTCCAGTTCCAGCCGGCGAGGGGAAAATACCGCCCTGGGATGGCTGGGTCATGACATGCGGGGCGCCGGGGTACTGGCGACCGCCCGCAAGCACTTGCAAATCCAATATGCGGTGGCGGCGATCCTGCCCGCCCCGTTGGGCTCCGTCTGCCAGGTAGGCAAGCTGGAAAACCAGCGCCTTCAACTGGTGGTGCCCAGTGCCGCGCACGCGGCGAAGATGCGTCAATTGGCCCCGCGCATCGCGCAGGCCTTGGCCGACCAAGGCTGGAACCTTAACGAAATTGCCGTGAAGGTACAAGCCGGCCTGCCCAAGCCCGGCGCCCGCAAGCCGCTGCCTCCCAAAGAGGCGCAACCGCTGGGAGACGCGGCGCTGGGCGCCTTTGAAACCCTGCACGACAACCTGCGTCCCGGCCCGCTGGCCGACGCGGTCGCCAGGCTATTGAAGCACCACAAGAGTAGCTGAGATAGCCGGGCTTGTCCGGATGCCAGTCTTTCGGATGGCCGCAATGGCCGGATGGCGCGACAGGATGAGCCCACGGCCTGCACCCGCAGGGTGTGGGCGCGACGGTCGGATGGCAACCATCGGCGCCATCCAAATGAAAATGGCCGGTAGTCAGCCGGGGACGGCCCCCGGCGCACCGACCATCAGCGGCAAGCCGGCCTCAGGCCAGCTGCCATTCGTGCCGGAACGCCTGGGGCGCCTCGGCCTGCGATTCGTAGCTCACCAGTTCCCAGGCATCGCGCTGCGCCAGCAGCGCGCGCGCCAGCTGGTTGTTCAGGCCGTGGCCCGACTTGCAGGCCACGTAGCGCGCCACCAGGGGCTTGCCCAGCAGATACAGGTCGCCGATGGCGTCCAGGATCTTGTGCTTGACGAATTCATCGTCGTAGCGCAGCCCATCGCTGTTCAGCACCCGGTATTCGTCCATCACGATGGCGTTGTCCAGGCTGCCGCCGCGGGCCAGGCCCATCGAGCGCAGCGCCTCGACTTCGTTGACGAAGCCGAAGGTGCGGGCGCGCGCGATCTCGCGCACGTACGAATGGGTGGCGAAGTCGATTTCGGCGAAATTGGCGGTTGAGTCGATGGCGGGGTGGCGGAAGTCGATCGAGAACGCCAGCGCGTACCCTTCATGGGGTTCGAGCCGGGCCCACTTCTCGTTGCGGCCTTCGCCCTCGCGCACTTCCACCGTTTTCAACACACGGATGAACTGCTTCGGCGCGTTCTGCTCGACGATGCCCGCCGAGCGCAACAGGTACACGAAGGTTGCCGCACTGCCGTCCATGATGGGGACTTCTTCGGCAGTGAGGTCGATATGCAGGTTGTCGATGCCCAGGCCGGCCAGCGCCGACATGAGATGTTCCACCGTGGACACGCGCACGTTGCCCTGCTGCAGCACCGAGGCCATGCGCGTATCGCCCACGCCCGTGGCCTGCGCGGGCAGGTCGACGACTTCGGGCAGATCGACGCGGTGGAACACGATGCCCGTATTGGGCGCCGCCGGACGCAGAGTGAGCTCGACCCGCCGTCCGGAGTGGACGCCGACGCCTGTCGTGCGGACGAGATTCTGAATGCTGCGCTGTCGGAACATGAGACTAAGGTATTTTGAGCCAGGAAGCCGGCAAGATGACAAGAGATTGCCAGCGTAACTGACGTATTGTAACTCTGTCCGGTTCTCAACGCCATCAAAGCGTCAGGACCGACCGATAAAACCGTCCCCGATTCACATCATACAAACGAAAAACGGACCGCTCCGCCTCCGGCCTGCCCGCGGGGACAGGCAGGCCGGAGATGAGGGAGTGCATAGGAGCCTGAAACCAGGCTCCAGGTTCAATCCGCCTGCTTGCGCAGGAATGCCGGGATGTCGAAGTGATCCATGCCCGAGCTTTCCAGCGCGCGCACCTGGGCCGACGCCTGGCTGCGCGGGTTGCGCATGACAGACGGCATGTCCAGATTGCGGTAGTCGCCCTGACCGGCGGCCGGCATCGTGCCCATGGGCAGGTTGTCGGTGCCGGTGCGCAGCGCCTCGGCGGTGTTCTGCACCAGTTGCGGACGCGCCTGCGCACGGCCCAGGCCGGTCGCAACCACGGTCACGCGCAGGTTTTCACCCATCGATTCGTCGTAGGCGGTGCCGAAGATCACGGTGGCGTCGTCCGAAGCGTAGCTGCGGATCGTTTCCATGATTTCGCGCGTTTCGCGCATCTTCAGCGAGCGGCTGGCGGTGATGTTGACCAGCACGCCGCGGGCGCCGTTCAGGTCCACGCCTTCCAGCAGCGGGCAGGCGATGGCGTGCTCGGCGGCGACGCGGGCGCGGTCAGCGCCCGAAGCCGATGCCGTGCCCATCATGGCCTGGCCCTGCTCGCCCATGATCGTCTTGACGTCTTCGAAGTCGACGTTGACGTTGCCTTCGACGTTGATGATTTCGGCGATACCCGCGCAGGCGTTGTGCAGGATGTCGTCGGCCGAACGGAAGCAGTCTTCCTGCGTCGCGTCCTCGTCCATCAGTTCATACAGGTTCTCGTTGAGCACCACGATGAGCGAATGCACGTGCTTGGCCAGTTCGGCGATGCCGTCCTCGGCCATCTTCAGGCGCTTGTTGCCTTCGAACGAGAAGGGCTTGGTGACCACGCCCACCGTCAGAATGCCCAGCTCCTTGGCGACTTCGGCCACGACCGGGCCTGCGCCCGTGCCGGTGCCGCCGCCCATGCCCGCGGTGATGAAGACCATGTGCGCGCCGTTCAGGGCGGCACGGATCTCTTCACGCGCGGTTTCGGCCGACGCGCGGCCTTGCTCGGGCTTGGCGCCCGCGCCCAGGCCGGTGCGGCCCAGGCGGATCTGCACCGGGGCGTTGGTCGCCGCCAGCGCCTGCGCATCGGTGTTGGCGCAGATGAAGTCCACGCCGTGCACGCCGCTGCGAATCATGTGCGCGACGGCATTGCCGCCCGCACCGCCCACACCAACGACCTTGATTACGGTCCCTTTGGTGTTGTTCTCAAGCATCTCAAAGTTCATCATGATGACTCCCTCACAAGTCCGATTTTGCAAATCACAAAAATTCCCCAACAACCTATATTTTGTGAATCGCCTCAAAGCCGAAGCCGACTGCTTTGGTCCGCAACGGGTTTGAGACGCCTCCCCTTTCTGGCCCGGCCCGCCCTACCGCCGCGGATCGTGCCAAGGAGCAGGCCCCAACCTGCCCCCCCTCTTCAATTCATGAACCATTCCTTCATGCGCGCCAGCAGGCTCTTGAAATTGCCGGTCTGCGCGGCCACCTTGCGGCCGCGCACGCGCTGCATGCGCGCTTCCTGCAGCAAGCCCATCACCGTCGAGAAGCGCGGATTGCGCATCACGTCGGCCAGGCTGCCTTCGTATTCGGGCACCGCCACGCGCACCGGCTTGAGGAACACGTCCTCGGCCAGTTCGATCATGCCGGGCAATTGCGCCGAGCCGCCGGTCAGCACCACGCCGGAAGCCAGCAGGTCCTCGTAGCCGGAGTCGCGCACCACCTGCTGCACCAGCGTGAACAGTTCTTCCACGCGCGGCTCGATCACGGCGCCCAGCGCCTGGCGCTTGACCTGGCGCGGGCCGCGGTCGCCCAGGCCCGGCACTTCCACGGACTCGTCCGGGCTCGCCAGCACCTGCTTGGCCACGCCGTAGCGCAGCTTGATTTCCTCGGCATCGGGCGTCGGCGTGCGCAGCATGGCCGCGATGTCGTTGGTGATCTGGTCGCCGGCGATCGGCAGCACGGCGGTGTGGCGGATCGCGCCGCCGGTGAAGATCGCCACGTCGGTGGTGCCGCCGCCGATATCCACCAGGACGACGCCCAGTTCCTTTTCGTCGGCGGTCAGCACGGCCAGGCTGGAGGCCAGCGGCTGCAGGATCAGGTCCTGCACTTCCAGGCCGCAGCGGCGCACGCACTTGACGATGTTCTGCGCGGCGCTGACGGCGCCGGTCACGATGTGCACGCGCACTTCCAGGCGCAGGCCGCTCATGCCGATCGGCTCGCGGATGTCTTCCTGGCCGTCGACGATGAACTCCTGCGTCAGCACGTGCAGCACCTGCTGGTCGGTCGGGATGTTCACCGCCTTGGCGGTCTCGATGACGCGGGCGACGTCGGTGGCGGTGACTTCCTTGTCCTTGACGGCGACCATGCCGCTGGAATTGAAGCTGCGGATATGGCTGCCGGCGATGCCAGTGTAGACGTCTCGGATCTTGCAATCTGCCATCAGCTCGGCTTCTTCAAGCGCGCGCTGAATCGAATTCACAGTGGTCTCGATATTGACGACCACGCCCTTGCGCATGCCGCGCGACTCGTGCTGGCCCAGGCCGAGCACTTCGAATCGCCCTTCGGGCAGGATTTCAGCCACCACAGCCACCACCTTGCTGGTGCCGATATCGAGGGCGACGATGAGGTCCTTGATGTCACGGGTCATGGCGTTAGCGTTTCTTGGGAGGTTTCGGTGTGGATTTGGGTTTGTTTGCCGACGCGGGCAACGGGGCCAGCGCCAGGGCGAAACCATTGGGATAGCGCAGGTCGGCCTGCGTGATGGTGCGCCCTTCCAGGCGCCCCGACACGGCGGGCCAGGCCTGCACAAAACGTTGAATGCGCGCCGCGAAAGGCAGCGCGCCGGGCAGGCCGTGCGGGTCCGGCGCATCGGCGCCCGGATCGCGGCCCAGGTCCAGCAGCATGCCGTTGGACAGCACCACGCGCCAGGCGTAGCGCGGACTCAGCTCCAGCTGCTTGACGTGCATATCGAGCGGCGCGAACCAGCGCGCCAGCTCGGCGTAGCGTTGCACCACCAGCGACTCGGTGCCCTCGGGCCCGGAGAACTGCGGCAGCACCGTCTCGTCGTCCACTTCGCCCGTGTTGGCCGTGAACGCCTCGCCCCAGGTGTTGATCATCTGGTTCTCGTTCCACAGCGCCAGCGGCTGCTGCTCCTCGATGCGCACGCGCAGCACATTGGGCCAGATCCGCCGCACCGTGGCGTGGCGCACCCATGGCACCGACTCGAAGATCTCGCGCGCGTCGTCCAGGTCCACCGTGAAGAAGTTGCCCTTGAAGCGCCCCGCGATCGCCGCGCGCACCGCGCCCGGCGAGACATAGTGCAGCTCGGTGTCCGGCGTGGACTCCAGCTCGATGGCCGACAGCGTGAAGTACGGACGCTGCGCCACCCACACCACGCCCGCCAGGAGCATGGCGCAGACCGCCAGCACGGCAAGCGTGTTGGCGATCAGGTTGGTAGTGCGAGCGTCGTTCCACACAGAATGTCCGGGTCAAGTATTGCGAGCGGCGCTGTGCAACTTGCACGAGGCGTCGGCCAGGATCGTCACGCACAGCTCGGCATAGCTCATGCCGGTGGCGCGGGCCGCCATCGGCACCAGCGAATGGCTGGTCATGCCGGGCGAGGTATTCATTTCAAGCAGCCAGGGGCGGTTGTCGGCGTCCAGCATGAAGTCGGCGCGACCCCAGCCTTCGCAGCCCAGCGCGCGATAGGCGCGCACCGCGATGTCGGCGACCTCCTCGGCAACGGCAGGCGGCAGCGCCGCCGGGCAGAAGTACTGCGTGTCGTCGGAGAAGTACTTGTGTTCGTAGTCGTAGTTGCCGCCGGGCGCGGCGATCTCGATCACCGGCAGCGCGCGCGCGCTCTTGCCGCCGCCCAGGATCGCCACGGTCAGCTCGCGGCCCTGGATGAACTGCTCGGCCAGCACCTCGGCGTCGAACTTGGCGGCCAGGGCATAGGCTTCCTTCATGTCGGAATAGCCCACCACCTTGGTGATGCCCACGGTCGAACCTTCGTGCGGCGGCTTGATGATCAGCGGCAGGCTCAGGCGGTCCGGCACCAGGCGCAGTTCGGTGTCGGCATCCAGCAACTCGAATTCCGGCGTGGGCAGGCCATGCTGCAGCCACACGCGCTTGGTCATGGTCTTGTCCATGGCCAGGGCCGAGGCCAGCGGGCCGCTGCCGGTATAGGGGATGCCCAGCAGTTCCAGCGCGCCCTGGATCGAGCCGTCCTCGCCGAAGCGGCCATGCAGCGCGATGAACACGCGCTCGAAGCCCTCGGCGGCCAATTCAGCCAGGCTGCGTTCACCGGTGTCGAACAGGTGCGCGTCGACGCCGGCGCTCAGCAGCGCCTGGTGCACGCCGGCCCCGGACATCAGCGACACCTCGCGTTCGGCGGAACGGCCGCCGTACAACACACCTACTTTTCCGAATTTCGCGCTCATGCCAATTCTCCAACTTGGGCCGGGACCTTGCTGATCGAGCCCGCCCCCATGACGATCACCACGTCGCGATCGCGCACGAAATCGACCACCGCCTGCGGCAGGTCGGCCACGTCCTCGACGAACACCGGCTCGACCTTGCCGGCCACGCGCAGGGCGCGCGACAGGGCGCGGCCGTCGGCGGCCACCAGCGGCGGCTCGCCGGCGGCATAGACCTCGGTCAGCAGCACCGCGTCGGCCGTGCCCAGCACGCGCACGAAATCCTCGAAGCAGTCGCGGGTACGCGTGTAGCGGTGCGGCTGGAACGCCAGCACAATGCGGCGGTCGGGCCAGGCGCCGCGGGCCGCGGCCAGCGTGGCGGCCATTTCCACTGGATGGTGGCCGTAGTCGTCGATCACCGTGAAGGTGCCGCCGCCATGCGCGGCCGGCACCGGGAATTCGCCCGTCTGCGTAAAGCGGCGGCCCACGCCCTTGAACGACGCCAGCGCGTCGCGAATGGCTTCATCGGACACGCCCAGCTCGGTCGCCACGGCGATCGCCGCCAGCGCGTTGCGCACGTTGTGCAGGCCCGGCAGGTTCAGCTCCACCTGCAGCGGCGGCAGCAGCGTGTCGCGGTGGCTGCGCTGCACGTTGAAGCGCATGCGCGTGCCGTCCGCCTGCACTTCGTAGCCGCGCACCATCGCGTCTTCGTTCAGGCCATACGAGGTAATGGGGCGCGACACGAACGGCATGATCTCGCGCACGTTGGCGTCATCGGTGCACAGCACCGCGCTGCCGTAGAACGGCAGGCGCTGGGTGAATTCGATGAACGCGCTCTTGAGGCGGGCCACGTCGTGGCCATAGGTGTCCATGTGATCCGCGTCGATGTTGGTCACGATGGCCATCACCGGCAGCAGGTTCAGGAACGAGGCGTCGGATTCGTCGGCCTCGACCACGATGTAGTCGCCCTGTCCCAGCCGCGCATTGGCGCCGGCGGAATTCAGGCGCCCGCCGATCACGAAGGTCGGGTCCAGGTCGCCGGCGGCCAGGATGCTGGCCACCAGGCTGGTGGTGGTGGTCTTGCCGTGCGTGCCCGCCACCGCGATGCCGCGCTTCAGGCGCATCAGCTCGGCCAGCATGATGGCGCGCGGCACCACCGGAATGCGCGCGGCGCGGGCCGCGATGACCTCGGGGTTGTCGCCCGCCACCGCGGTCGACGTGACGATGGCGTCGGCGCCGGTGACATTGCTGGCGACGTGGCCGATGGCGATGTTCACGCCCAGCGCGGCCAGGCGACGCGTCACGGCCGACTCGTTCAGGTCGGAGCCGCTGACGGTGTAGCCCAGGTTGAGCAATACCTCGGCAATGCCGCTCATGCCGGAGCCGCCGATGCCTACGAAATGGATATGTTGGATTCTGTGTTTCATGATGAACGCCCCGCTGCTTGTTCACAGACGTCGGCGATATGCGCCGCCGCTTGCGGGTGCGCATGCGCGCGGGCCCGTTCTGCGACGGCTTGCAGTTCTTGTCGATTGCGCTGGCCCAGCCAGTCCGCCAGCCACTCGGGGCTCAAGGCGTTCTGCGGCTGCAGCCAGGCGGCCTGCGCGTCGCTCAGGAAGCGCGCGTTGGCGGTCTGGTGATCGTCGATGGCATGGGGGAACGGCACGAACAGCGCCGCCACGCCCGCCGCGGCCACTTCGGACACCGTCATGGCGCCCGCGCGGCAGATCAGCAGGTCGGCGTCGCCCATGGCGCCGGCCATGTCGTCGATGAAGGCGCGGCAGTCGGCCGCCACGCCCGCCTGGGCGTAGGCCTGCTGCAGCGCCGGCAGATGTTGTTCGCCGGCCTGGTGCACCACCACCGGACGACGCTCCTGCGGCAGTCGCGCCAGCGCCTGCGGCACGGCGGTGTTCAGCGCCTGGGCGCCCAGGCTGCCGCCCACCACCAGCAGCCGCAGCGGGCCGCCGCGGCCGGCATAGCGCTGCGCCGGATCGGGCAAGGCGCACAGGTCGGCGCGCACCGGGTTACCCATGGCCTCGCCCTTGGGCAGCACGCCAGGGAACCCGCTCAACACGCGGCGCGCCATGCGCGCCAGCCACTTGTTGGCGGTGCCGGCCACGGCGTTCTGCTCGTGCACCACCAGCGGCGTGCCGCGTAGCGCCGCGATGACGCCGCCGGGAAAGGCGACATAGCCGCCCATGCCCAGCACCACGTCCGGCCGCACCGCCGACAACCGCGACCAGGCCTGCGCAAAGGCGCGCACCAGCAGAAACGGCAGCTTCAGCAGTGCAGCCGCGCCCTTGCCGCGCACGCCGGCGAAACGCAGCGGCACCAGTTCGATGCCGCGCGGCGGCACCAGCTTGCCTTCCATCTTGTCGGGATTGCCCAACCACAGCACGCGCCAGCCGCGCTGGCGCAGCACATCGGCCACGGCCAGGCCGGGCATGATGTGGCCGCCGGTGCCGCCGGCCATGATGAGGATGGTGCGCGACGACGCGGTCATACCCGTCCCCCGCGCATCATGATGCGGTTTTCCACATCCACCCGTATCAGCATGGCCAGGGCGCACAGGTTCATCACCACGCCCGAACCGCCATAGCTCATCAGCGGCAACGTCAGGCCCTTGGTCGGCAGCAGTCCCAGGCACACGCCCATGTTGATGAAGGCCTGCACGCCGAACCACATCGCCACGCCATGCGCCACCAGGCCCGCGAAAGTGCGTTCCATGGCGATGGCCTGGCGGCCGATGTCGAAGCCGCGGTACACGATGATGGCGAACAGCGAGATCACCAGCATCACGCCGGCGAAGCCGAGTTCCTCGCCCACCACCGCCATCAGGAAGTCGGTATGGGCTTCCGGCAGGTAGTGCAATTTCTCGACGCTGGCGCCCAGGCCCACGCCCAGCCACTCCCCGCGCCCCAGGGCGATGAGCGAATGCGACAGCTGGTAGGCGCTGCCGTAGGCGTTGTCTTCGTTCCAGGGATCCAGATAGGCGAACAGGCGCGCGCGGCGCCACGGCGACAGCCAGATCAGCATCAGGAAGGTGCCCACCAGCACCGCCAGCAGGCTGCTGAAATACTTGCCGTTGATGCCTCCCAGGAACAGGATGCCGATGGCGATCGCCACGATCACCATGAACGCGCCCAGGTCGGGCTCGAGCAGCAGCAGCATGCCGACGCCGGCCAGCGCGAACGCCATGGGCAGGAAGCCGCGGGCGAAGGCCTGCATGTGTTCCTGCTTGCGCACGGTGTAGTCGGCGGCATAGAGCAGCGCGGCCAGCTTCATCAGTTCCGACGGCTGGAAATTCAGCGGGCCCAGCGGAATCCAGCGATGCGCGCCGTTAACCTCGCGGCCGATGCCCGGAATCAGCACGGCCACCAGCAGCACCATCGCCACCACGAACAGCGGCACCGCCAGGCGCTGCCAGACACGGATCGGCACCGCCAGCACGACCGCGGCCGCCACCAGGCCGGCGCTGATGAACAGGCCGTGGCGGATCACGAAGTAGTAGCGGCCATAGGAGGCATAGCGCGGACCGTCGGCCAGCGCGATCGATGCCGAATACACCATCAGCAGGCCGAGCAGCAGCAAGGTCGACGCCGCAATCGCGAGCGGCATGTCGAAATTGCGCATGCGGGTACGGCCGGGCCGTACGGCATTGACGCTGGCGGTGAGATCGGCGATCAGGCTCATGCCACCTCTCCCCGGTCGCGGGCCAGGTCTTCGACCTCTTCCACGAACACTTGCCCGCGGTGCGGGTAATTGCGGAACATGTCCAGGCTGGCGCAGGCGGGCGAGAGCAGCACCACGTCGCCGGCCTGGGCCAGTTCGGCGGCGCGGCGCACGGCGTCGCGCAGCGATTCCACGGCGATGCAGTCGACGCCGGTGGCAGCCAGCACGCGGCCAATCTCGGGACCATCCTGGCCGATCAGCAGCACGGCGCGCGCATGGCGCGACACGACGGGGATCAGCGGCGAGAAGTCCTGGCCCTTGCCCTGGCCGCCGGCGATCAGCACCACCGGCTGGCCCATGCCTTCGAGCGCGGCCACGGTGGCGCCGACGTTGGTGCCCTTGCTGTCGTTGATGTAGTCCACGCCGCCGATACTGCGCACGAAGGCGGCGCGATGCGGCTCGCCCGCGTATTCGCGCAGGGCGCGCAGCATGGGGCCCCAACCGAGGTCGAGGCAGCGCGCCAGCTGCAATGCGGCCAGCGCGTTCAAGGCATTGTGGATGCCGCGGATGCGCAAGGCATCGACCGGCATCAGGCGGCTCATGCGGCCCTTGGCGCGAGTCGGCTCCGGCGCGTCCTTCTTGCGGCGCACCGGCGCCACCGGTTCGTCGAAATCGAGCGGCTCGGCCGCCACCAGCCAGGCCACGCCCTGGCCCAATTCCAGGCCCATGTCGCCGACCAGCTCGGGCACTTCGCGGCCAAAGCTGCGCACCGGCATGGCGGCCAGCGACGGCACCATGTCGACGGTATACGGATCGTCGCGGTTGACGATGGCGATGCGTGTCATCTTCAGCAGGCGCGCCTTGGTCCGCGCGTAGGCGTCCATGCCGCCGTGCCAGTCCAGGTGATCCTGCGTCACGTTGAGCACGACGGCCGCGTCGGCCATCAGCGTGTGCGAGGTCTCGAGCTGGAAGCTCGACAGTTCCAGCACCCACACCTGCGGCAGGTCGTCGGCATCCAGGGCCTGCATCAAGGCGGTCAGCGCGGCCGGGCTGATGTTGCCGGCGGCCAGCACCGACAGGCCACTGGCCGCCACCAGGTCGCGCGTCAGCGCGGTGACGGTGGTCTTGCCATTGGTGCCGGTCACGGCCAGCACGCGCGGGCGGTACTCGCGGGTCTCGGCCAGTTCGGCCAGCGCCCGCGCAAACAACTCGATCTCGCCGATGACCTCGATGCCGCGGGCCTTGGCCTCGCGCAGCAGCTCGCCGGCCGGCGCGCCGTCCGGCGCGAGCCCCGGGCTGACGACGACCTGGCTCACGCCGTCCAGCAACGCGACATCGAAAGACGTATCGCAACCCAGGCGGTATTCGACCTCGGCCTGCGCCAGCGCGTCGCGCAACGCGGACAGCCCACCCGGCTCCGCGCGCGTGTCGGCCACGCGCAGGCGGGCGCCCTGGCGGGCGCTCCAGCGTGCGGCGGCCACGCCCGACTCGCCCAATCCGAGGATCAGGACGAGCGGCGCATCGGCGCGGGAGGTTTCCATCGTGTTCATCGCAACTTCAGGGTAGAGAGGCCAATCAGCACCAGCATCATGCTGATGATCCAGAAACGCACGACCACCTGGGTTTCCTTCCAGCCGCCAACTTCGAAGTGATGATGCAGCGGAGCCATGCGGAATATGCGTCTACCTGTTCCATAACGTCGCTTGGTGTACTTGAACCACGTCACCTGGATCATCACCGACAGGGTCTCGACCACGAACACGCCGCCCATGATGAACAGCACGATCTCCTGGCGCACGATGACCGCGATGGTGCCCAGCGCGCCACCCAGCGCCAGCGCGCCGACGTCACCCATGAAGACCTGCGCCGGATACGCGTTGAACCACAAAAATGCCAGGCCCGCGCCGCCGATCGCCGCGCACAGCACCATCAATTCCGATGCCCCGGGGATGTACGGGAACAGCAGGTACTTCGAATAGTCGACACGGCCGACCACGTAGGCAAAGATGCCGAGCGCGCTGCCGACCATCACGGTGGGCATGATCGCCAGGCCATCCAGGCCGTCGGTCAGGTTGACGGCGTTGCTGGTGCCGACGATCACGGCCCACGTCAACGCCACGAAACCAAGCACGCCCAGCGGGTAGCTGACGGTCTTGAAGAACGGCACGATCAGGTCGGCGCGCGTCGGCAGCGACATCGTGAAGCCGCTGCCCACCCAGGCCTTGAACAGCGGCCACAGCTCGGTGTTGGCGGGCGCCGACACGGCGAACGCCAAATAGACCGCGGCCACCAGGCCGATGGACGCCTGCCAGAAGAACTTCTGGCGCGCCGGCATGCCTTCCGGATCGCGATAGACCACCTTGCGGTAATCGTCCATCCAGCCGATCCAGCCAAAGCCGAACGTCACCAGCAGCACCACCCACACGAAGCGGTTGGTCCAGTCGGCCCACAGCAGCGTGCTGATGGCGATGGAAATCAGGATCAGCACGCCGCCCATGGTCGGGGTGCCGGTCTTGACCAGGTGGCTTTCCGGGCCATACGAACGCACGGCCTGGCCGATCTTCATCTCGGTCAGCTTGCGGATCACGCGCGGGCCGGCCACCAGGCCGATCAGCAGCGCGGTGGCGCACGCCAGCACCGCGCGCAGCGTGATGTACTCGAACACGCCCAAGGCGCGCACATCATCGGAAAGCAGGCGGGCGATCTCAAGCAGCATGGTTGTCCCCCTGCCCCTTGGACGCCTGTCCGTCATTCGAAGTAAAAGCCGTCACTACCCGCTCCATGCGCATAAAGCGCGATCCCTTTATCAATACGCAGGACGCGCGCAGGCCGCGCAATGCGGCAACGACTTCGTCTACCGATGCGCAGGCGTGCGCGCCCGTGCCGAACGCGGCCGCGGCCGCCCGGCTGGCATCGCCTAGCGTGATGAGCGCGTCGAGGCCAAGCTCGCGCGCGTAATTGCCCACCTCTTCATGCATGGCGGGGCCGTTGTCCCCGACCTCGCCCATGTCGCCCAGTACCAGGACGCGGGTTCCGGCGATACGCGCCAGCACGTCGATGGCCGCGCGAACCGAGTCGGGGTTGGCATTGTAGGTGTCATCGATGAGCAACGTTCCGTCACTCAATTTCTTGTATTGCATGCGGCCCGCCACGGGGCTGAAACCGGCCAGCGCCCGTACCGCCACGTCCAACGGCGCCCCCGCGGCGATGGCACTGGCGATCGCCGCCAGCGCATTGCGCAGGTTGTGCACGCCGGGCACCGGCAGCGTCAGGTCGGCGCTGCCCACCGGCGTCACCACGCGGCAGCGCGTCGAATCGACGTCCGCCAGGATCTGCTCGGCGTAGACATCCAGGCCGGGCTGCAGGCCGAAACGCAGCGCGCGGCGCGGCGCGGCCAGCCTGTCCCAGATGGCCGCATAAGGCTCGTCGCCCGGATAGACCGCCACGCCGTCCGCCGGCAGCGCCGCGATGGCGGCGCCATTTTCCAGCGCCACCGCTTCCACGGTGTGCATGAACTCCTGATGCTCGCGCTGGGCATTGGTCACCAGCGCCACGCTCGGCGCCGCGATGGCCGCCAACTGGGCGATCTCGCCCGGATGATTCATGCCCAGCTCGAAAACGGCGGCGCGATGTTCCGGGCGCAGGCGCAGCACGGTCAACGGCACGCCGATGTCGTTGTTCAGGTTGCCGGCCGTGGCCAGGCGGCCGGCCTCGCCGCGCCAGCCGGCCAACATGGCCGAGATCATTTCCTTGGTGGTGGTCTTGCCGTTGCTGCCCGTCACCGCCACCACCGGCAGCTTGAAACGGGCGCGCCAGGCCGCGCCGATGCGCATCAGCGCCACGCGCGTATCGCCCAGCACCAGCTGCGGCAGGCTCGATTCCGGCACCGCGTGCGCCACCACCGCGGCGCAAGCGCCGCGCTCTGCGGCCTGGTCCAGGTAGTTGTGCGCGTCGAAGTTCTCGCCCACCAGCGCCACGAACAACTCGCCGGCGCCAATGCGTCGCGTATCCGTGGAGACGCCCTTGACCAGCGGCAGCAGCAGCGCCAGGCGCGCCCACTCGCGATCGTCGAAGGGCAGCTTCTCGCCGGCAATTTCCTGATAGGTCTCGTGGCCCTTGCCTGCCAGCAGCACCACGTCTTCGGGCGCGCTGGCCCAGATGGCCTGCATGATGGCGCGGGCGCGGTCGACCTGCACTTCGACCGCCACCGACGCCGGAATGCCGGCCAGGATCTGCGCCACGATGGCGTCGGGCGACTCGCTGCGCGGGTTGTCGCTGGACACCACCACATGATCCGCCAATTCGGCGGCGATGCGGCCCATCTCCGGGCGCTTGCCGGCATCGCGATCACCGCCGCAACCGAACACGCACACCAGGCGGCCCGCCCGCGCCTGGGCCACGGGGCGCAATGCCATCAGCGCGCGCGCCAGCGAATCGGGGGTATGGGAGTAGTCCACCACCACCAGCGCGCCCCGGCCCGCATGGGCCTGCGTGCTGGCGGCAACCGGTTCCACGGTCTGCAGGCGGCCGTCGACCGGATCGGTCGCGGCCAGTTCGCGCGCGATCTGCGCGAACGGCAGGCCCAGCTTGTACAGCACGCCCGCCACCAGCAACAGGTTGGAGACGTTGTGCGCCCCCAGCAGGCGCGTCACGATCTGGGCCTCGCCATGCGGCGACACCAGCGTGAAGATCTGGCCTTGCGCGGTGGCCTGCAAGTCGCGCGCGCGCATCGCCGCGGGAATCGCGGGATCCGCGCTCAGGCTGTAGCCCATCACCGACAGGTCCGCCGGCAGCGAAGCGATCAGGCGGCGCCCGGCTTCGTCATCGGCATTGACCACCGCAGCGCTCAGGCCGGGCCAGCGGAACAGGCTGGCCTTGGCCGCCTCGTAGCGTTCCATGGTGCCGTGATAGTCGAGGTGATCGCGGGTCAGGTTGGTGTAGGCAGCCAGCGCCACCCGCACGCCGTCCATGCGACCCTGTTCGATGCCGATCGACGATGCCTCCATCGCCACCGCCTTGGCGCCGGCATCGCGCATGGCGGCCAGCAGGCGATGCACGGTCAGCACATCCGGGGTCGTAAGATGGCCGCCCAGCGTCTGCCCGTCGGGCAGCACGGCGCCCAGGGTGCCGATGGTGCCGCAGGGCTTGTCGTTGCGGCCCAGTGCGTGGGCGATCCATTGCACCGACGAGGTCTTGCCGTTGGTGCCGGTCACGGCCACCACGGCCAGCGTGGACGACGGCCGGCCGTACCAGGTGTCGCCCAGCTCGCCCAGCAGGGCGCGCAGGCCGGTCACCGGCAGCATCGGCGTATCGCCGGCGGCGGCCGCGGCCTCGATGGCCGCGGTCGCGGGCGCTTCGAACAGCACCGCGCTGGCGCCCAGCGCCAGCGCCTTCTCTATATATAGACGGCCGTCGCTGGACAAGCCCGGGCAGGCGACGAACACGTCGCCCGGCTCGATCTCGCGCGAGTCCAGCTTCAGGTGCGCGGTCAACGACACGCGCGAATGCAACCACGCCACGGCTTGTTCGACCGTGGCGGCGGGGGATGAGAGGAAGCCCTTGGCGCTCATCTGCCTGGCTCCTTGATACCAGCAACAATTGTCGATTCGAAGGGCGCGTCCGGCCGCACCCCCATCAACCGCAGACTCCCACCGACGATATGGGAGAACACGGGCGCGGCGATCGCGCCGCCGTAATAACCGCCGACCGTGGGCTCGTCGATCGAGACGGCCACCACGATCTTGGGGTCGGACACCGGCGCAAAGCCGACGTACGAGCTGCGATAGCGCTGCATGCTGTACTTGCCGTCGACGATCTTGCGCGCGGTGCCGCTCTTGCCGGCCACGCGGTAGCCTTGGACCTGGGCGGCCTTGGTGCCTTCCGGGCCGGCAGCCGCTTCCAGCATGCCGCGCACCAGCGCGGTGGTCTTGGGCGTGTAGATCTTGACGCTGGTCGGATCGCTGTCGCGCTTGACCAGGGTCAGCGACACCATGTCGCCGTTGCGGGCGAACACCGTGTAGGCGCGCGCCACCTGCAGCAGCGACACCGACAGGCCGTAGCCGTAGGCCATGGTGGCCTTCTCGATCAGGCGCCAGCGATCCCACGGACGCAGGCGGCCGGGCGCCGCGCCGGGGAAGCCCACCTGGGGCGCCTGGCCCAGGCCCAGTTCTGTGAAGCGATCCCACATTTCACGGGATTCCAGCTTCTCGGAGATCATCGTCATGCCGATGTTGCTGGACTTGCGCAGCACGCCGGCCACGTCCAGCGTACCATTGCGGCTGACGTCGCTGATGGTGCTGCCCTGGTAGGTGAAGCGGCCATTGCCGGTCTCGAACAGGGTCGAGGTGGTGATGCGGCCCAGGTCCAGCGCCAGCGCGGCGGTGAACGGCTTCATGATCGAGCCGGGCTCGAACGTGTCGGTGATGGCCTGGTTGCGCAGGTTGGCGCCGTGAAAGGTCTCGCGCTTGTTCGGATCGAAGGTCGGCACGTTGGCCAGCGCCAGGATCTCGCCGGTATGCACGTCGACGACCACGGCGGTGGCGCCCTTGGCCTGATGCTTGTCCATGGCGTCCTTCAGTTCCTTGAACACCAGGTACTGAAGACGCGTATCGATCGACAGGCGCAGGTCGCGGCCGTCCACCGGCAGCGTCACGGCCTGCACGTCCTCGATGACGCGGCCCAACCGGTCCTTGATGACGCGGCGGCTGCCCGGCCGGCCCGACAGCTGCTGGTTGAAGGTCAGCTCGACGCCTTCCTGTCCCTGGTCCTCGACGCTGTTGAAACCCACCACGTGGGCCATCACGTCGCCGTCCGGGTAATAGCGGCGGGTCTCGGGCTGCTGGTGCACGCCCGGCAGGCCGAGCTGCTTGATCTTGTCGGCCACGTCCATCGCCACCTGACGCTTCAGGTAGACGAAATTCTTGTCTTCTTCCACCCGGCGGCGCAGGTCGGCCACCGGGGTTTCCAGCAGTTTGGCCAACGTATCCAGTTGGGCGGGCGTGGCCTGCTTGAGGTCTTCCGGGATCGCCCAGATGGCTCGCGCCGGCACGCTGGAAGCCAGCACGGCGCCGTTGCGATCCATGATCTTGCCGCGCGTCGCGGCCAGCGTCAGCGTGCGCTCGTAGCGGCGCTCGCCCTGCTGCTGCAGGAATTCCGTGGACAACCCTTGCAGGAACAGCGCGCGGCCGGCCAGCACGGTGAATCCGCCGAACAGCAGGATCAGCACCAGGCGCGCGCGCCAGGTTGGCAGCTGTCCGCGCAGCACCGGATTGTCGAAGAACGGAACGCGCTTCATTGGGCACCTCCGCTGGCCGGGACCGGCGCCTGATTCAGATACAGCGTGCGGTCAGGCACGATGGGAATCATCTTCAGGTTGTCGCGGGCGATCACGTCGACCCGGGCGTTGCGCGCCAGTTCGGCGCGTTCCAGCTGCAACCGCCGCCAGTTGGTTTCCAGGTCGCGCTCCTGCGCCTGATCGCGGCCCAGCTCCACGAAAAGCTGGCGCGACTGATACCGGCTGGTGACCAGGGAAATGGCCGACAGCATCAGCAGAGCCGCAACGATCAGGTTGACGCGACCCATCAGCGGCGCCCTCCCTTGCCGCCGCGGCGCGGCGGCGGAGCCAGGTCGCTGCCGGGCAGCGAACCGATTTTCACGAAAGCCATGCCGCCCTCGGCGGGCAAGGGCGTGGCGGTGCGTTCGGCAACGCGCAGCACCGCCGAGCGGGCGCGCGCATTGGCCGAAACCTCTTCGTCCTCGGCCAGCACGCGTCCCAGGGAACGCAGCACCGGCTGGGGCATTTCGCTTTCGCGCAGGGGCAGGCGCGCATGCGCGGCAGCCGGACGAGCCGCCGCCGCGATGCACTGCTTGACCATGCGGTCTTCAAGCGAATGAAAGCTGATCACCGCCAACCTCCCCCCCGGGGCGAGCAGGTCTAGAGCTGACGCGAGGGTGCGCGCGAGCTCTTCGAGTTCCCGATTGATGTAAATCCGTAGAGCTTGAAAGGTGCGTGTGGCCGGATGCTGCCCCTTTTCGCGCGTGCGGACGGCGCTGGCGACGCACTCGGCAAGCTCGAGCGTGGTGCGCAGCGGCCTTGTTGCGCGGCGAGCAGCAATCGCCTTTGCAACCTGAAAAGCAAACCGTTCTTCGCCATAATCCGCTATGACCTCCCGCATCTCATCCACACTGGCTTGCGCCAGCCAATCCGCCACCGTGGGTCCACGAGTGGTGTCCATCCGCATGTCGAGCGGGCCATCCCGCATGAACGAGAAGCCGCGCTCGGCATCATCGATCTGAGGCGACGACACGCCCAGATCCAGCATCACGCCATCGACCTTGTCGATGCCGAGCTGCCGCAACTCTTCGGCCATGGTGGCAAAGCCGCCATGCACCACCGTCACCCGGGAATCCGCCGCCGCCAACGCATTGGCCACCGCGATCGCCTCGGGATCCTTGTCGAACACCACCAGGCGGGCCGTCGGTCCCAGGCGGCCGAGCAGCTCGCGGCTGTGGCCGCCGCGACCGAAGGTGCCATCGACGAAGACACCCCGTTCCGCTCGCGTAGCCGCAGCCGGCTCGTCGCCGGGCTGCGACCGTGCCGCGCCCTTGCCGCCGAAATCGGCCAGCAACAGCGCGTCCACCGTCGGCTCCAGCAGGACGGGCCGATGTTCGAATTCCATAACTCTTTCAGAACGAAAACTGATTCAACACATCCGGCATACCCTTGGCCAGGTCCTCAGCCTCGCGGCTCGCCAGGGTAGCGGCATCCCACAGCTCGAAATGAGCGCCCAGACCGAGCAGCATCACATCGCGCGTCATACCGGAAGCGTTGCGCAGTTCAGGCGCGATCAGGACGCGGCCGGAGCCGTCCAGTTCCACGTCCTGAGCGTTGCCCAGCAACAGCCGCTGCAACGCGCGCGCCGTCATGGGAAAGGCGGCAATCTGCTCGCGCTTCTTTTCCCACTCGGGCCGCGGGTACACCAGCAGGCAGCCGTCTGGATGGCGGGTCAGGGTCAGGCGGCCTTCGGCCTGCGCCATCAGCGCGTCACGATGCCGGGTCGGAATCGAGATCCGTCCCTTGGCATCCAGCGTGAGCGCGCTGCTTCCCTGAAACACCACTTTTACCCCACTTAATTGCACAATTTCCTACTATTTCCCACTCTACGGTATGGCAATGGGGCGGTCAAGCGCGCGGTTGCAATTTTTTCAATCACAACAAGGACTTAGAGCAACTTGTAAATACGCAAAAAGAAAAACCTCCCAATAAATCAGGAGGTTGCGTCACTATCTAAAAGTGCTTCTTAAGAAGTGGCGGCTAACAATGCCTTTGCATTGTTTTACCCAGCCCGCTTGCCGAAGACTGGCGGGCGTTGCGCGCCAGGTGGCGGATGTCGGGGCGAAAAAAAAGCCCCCGAGGCGCCGCGCGCCGGTTGAAATCCAATGCAGGACGGATCTATAGGCCGGATTCTGTACACCAGGTTTCCCTGGCGGACGATCATTCCTCTGCGCGGATCATTGCTGAGCCGCTGTAGCCACCTACCCGCATGCTCGGACGGAGCCGCCCTTCGCGGCCCGAAAGCCGCACGCATGCCTATTTGATGTTGCTCCGGGTAGAGGTTGCCGCGTTTCACCCTGCGATGCCGCCGACCGTTACCGGCCGGCGCGATACGGAGATGGCCGTATCTGTGCGCGACTGGCGCGCCCGCCCCGCAGACTCGTCTCTGTGGCCCTATTCCTCGGCCGCGCCCGAAAACGCGGCCGGACGGCCGTTAGCCGCTACCCTGCCCTGTGGAGTCCGGACCTTCCTCGATGGACTTGCATCCACCGCGATCGCCCGATCCGCCCTGCGGTGCGTATTCTAGTACAGCTCTCCGCTCCGTCCCCGAACACCATCCCGGGTTCCTGCGACAATACGGCCTGATCCGCTTATCCGCCGCAAGAACGACCTCACTACATGGCCCTCGCAACGCTCATCACCCTGACCGACATCCAGCTGGCCTATGGCCACCATCCGCTGCTGGACCACGCCGACTTCGCCATCCAGGCCGGCGAGCGCATCGGCCTCATCGGCCGCAACGGCGCAGGCAAGTCCTCGCTGCTGCGGCTGCTGGACGGCCGCACCGTTCCCGACGACGGCGACATCGCCCGCAGTTCGGGGCTGCGCGTGGCCACGGTCGAACAGGAGCCGGAGCTGGACGAAAACGCCACTGTCTTCGACGTGGTCTGCAACGTCGAAGGCGACCACGAAGACTGGCAACGCCCGTCGCGCGTGCGCGCCATGCTGGAAAAGCTCGGCCTGCCCGCGGACGCCCAGATCGCCGGCCTGTCGGGCGGTACGCGCAAGCGCGTCGCGCTGGCCCGCGCCCTGGTCGAGGAGCCCGACCTGCTGCTGCTCGACGAGCCCACCAACCACCTCGACTTCGACGGCATTGCCTGGCTCGAAGAAATGCTGCGCGCCTGGAAGGGCGCCGCGGTCATCATCACCCACGACCGCCGCTTCCTCGATTCGGTGGCCACTCGCATCGTCGAACTCGACCGCGGCCGGCTGCTCAGCTTCCCCGGCAACTTCTCGCAATGGCAGGAACGCAAGGCCCAATGGCTGGAATCCGAGCGCCTCGAACAGGCGCGCTTCGACAAGCTGCTGGCCCAGGAAGAAGTCTGGATCCGCAAGGGTGTGGAAGCCCGCCGCACCCGCAACGAAGGCCGCGTGCGGCGCCTGGAACGCCTGCGGGTGGAACGCGCTGAGCGCCGCGAACGCGTCGGCGACGTATCGCTGGCCTTGGCCGAAGGCCAGCGCTCCGGCAAGCTGGTGGCCGAGCTGGAACACGTCGGCAAACGCTTCGGCGACAAGATCGTGGTGGACGACTACTCCACCACCATCCTGCGCGGCGACCGCATCGGCATCATCGGCCCCAACGGCGCCGGCAAGACCACGCTGCTCAAGCTGATCCTGGGCGAAATGCAGCCCGACAGCGGCAAGACCCGCACCGGCACCAACGTGTCGGTGGCCTATTTCGACCAGATGCGCGCCCAGCTCGATGAGAACGCAACGCTGGTCGACATCATCAGCCCGGGCAGCGAATGGGTCGAGATCGGCGGCACCCGCAAGCACGTCATGAGCTATCTGGGCGACTTCCTGTTCTCGCCCGCCCGCGCCGGCTCTCCGGTGCGCAGCCTGTCTGGCGGCGAGCGCGCCCGCCTGCTGTTGGCCCGCCTGTTCGCGCGTCCCGCCAACGTGCTGGTGCTGGACGAGCCCACCAACGACCTCGATATCGAAACGCTGGAACTGCTCGAGGAACTGCTGCAGGAATATTCGGGCACCGTCCTGCTGGTCAGCCACGACCGCGCATTCCTGAACAACGTCGTCACCCAGACCATCGCCTACGAAGGCAACGGCCACTGGCGCGACTATGTCGGCGGATACGACGAATGGGTCGCCCAGCGCCCCGCCCCGGCGCCCGCCTCCAGCGCGGACGACGATGCCGCCAAGGCGGCGCGCGCGGCGGACGAAGCCGCGGCCCGCGCCAAGGCCGCCAAGCCGAAACCGGCGCGCGCGGCGAAGATGAATTCGTGGGAATTGCGCGAACTCGAAGGCCTGCCCGATGCCATCGCCGCGCTTGAGGCGCAGCAGGCCGAACTGGCCGGCAAACTGGCGGACGGCAGCCTGTACCGCGATGCGCCCGCCGAAGTCGAACGCATCAACGCCGAGCTGTCCAAGCTGGAAAGCGAACTCGAGGAAAGATTCGCGCGCTGGGAATTGCTCGAGGCGCGCCGCGAAGGCGCCCTCTGAGATGACTCGACCGCCCTCTTATATATAGAGGGCGGCGGCCGGCGCGATCAGATGGCCGCGCGCCAGGTCAGCGTCTCGCCCGCCGCCAAGGGCACCAGCGCGGTATTGCCGAACGGCAGCTCTTCGGGAATCTGGAAGCTTTCGCGCACCAGCGTCAGGGTCCCGGTATTGCGCGGCAGGCCGTAGAAATCCGGACCATGGAAGCTGGCGAAACCTTCCAGCTTGTCGAGCTTGCCGACGGCGTCGAACGCCGTGGCGTAAAGTTCCATCGCGTGCAGCGCGGTATAGCAGCCCGCACAGCCGCATGCATGCTCCTTCAGGCCGCGCGCATGCGGCGCGCTGTCCGTGCCCAGGAAGAAGCGCGGACTGCCGCTGGTCGCCGCCTCCACCAGCGCCAGCCGATGGGTTTCGCGCTTGAGGATCGGCAGGCAGTACCAATGGGGCCGCACGCCGCCCTGGAAAATCGCGTTGCGGTTGTACAGCATGTGCTGCGGCGTGATCGTGGCCGCGATCGGGCCTTCGGCATCGCGCACGTACTCGGCGCCTTCCTTGGTGGTGATGTGTTCGAACACCACCTTCAGGGCCGGGAACGCACGGCGCAGCGGCTTCATCACGCGCTCGACGAAGATCGCTTCGCGGTCGAACACATCGATCGACGGGTCAGTCACTTCGCCATGGACCAGCAGCGGCATGCCGCATTTTTCCAGCGCTTCCAGGGCCTTGGCGCACTTGCCCAGCAGGTCGGTCACGCCGGCGTCGGAGTTGGTCGTGGCGCCGGCCGGATACAGCTTGACCGCATAGACCTGGCCCGATTCGTGCGCACGAAAGATTTCTTCGGCCGAGGTATTGTCCGTCAGGTACAGCGTCATCAGCGGCGTGAAGGCGTCGACCTTGCCACCGGCCTTGGCCAGCGCCGCCAGGATGCGGCCGCGGTAGGCCAGCGCCTGCTCGGTGGTGGTCACCGGCGGCTTCAGGTTGGGCATGATGATGGCGCGCGCGAATTGCCGCGCCGTATCCGCCACCACCGCTTCCAGCGCCGCGCCGTCGCGCAGGTGCAGGTGCCAGTCGTCGGGGCGGGTAATCGTCAGTTGGGTCGTGTTTTGCGTAGACATATGGAAGCTTCTTAATCTGCCAGCGGCATGCCCCGTTCGGCCAGCGCGCAGAACATCGCGCTCCCCAGGGGAATGACGGCATCGTTGAAATCGAAATGCGAGTTGTGCAGTACGCAGCCGGACTCGGCTCCGCCCTGGCCCAGCCGGAAGTAGGCGCCAGGCTTGCTTTGCAGCATGAAGGAAAAATCCTCCGATCCCATCGAAGGCACCAGATCGCGCACCACGTTTTCCTTGCCGATCATCTCGGTCGCGATATCCGCGACCAGATTGGCATGCTGCGGCGTATTCAGCGTGGCGGGATAGATGCGTTCGTAGGTGAGTTCGGCGGTGCCGCCGAACGCGCCGGCGATGGCCGTGACCAACTCGCGCATGCGTGTCTCGACCATCTCCTGCACCGACTTGCGGAAAGTGCGTACCGTGCCCACCAGGCGGGCCTCGCGCGGGATCACGCTCATCGCGCCCGGGTGACCGGCCTGCAGCGATCCGATGGACACCACCGCGGAATCCAGCGGATTGACGTTGCGCGACACGATCGTCTGCAATGCCGTGATGACCTGGCCGGCGATGGTGACCGGGTCAATGGTCTGATAAGGATGCGCGCCGTGTCCGCCGCGACCGGTGATCAGGATCTCGAACCGGTCGGCCGCCGCCATCATGGGGCCTGGATTGATGCCGATGGTGCCGGGCCGCAGGCCCGGCCAATTGTGCAACGCATAGATCGCGTCACAGGGGAAGGTATCGAATAACCCGTCCTCCATCATGGCTTTCGCCCCGCCTCGACCTTCCTCGGCCGGCTGGAAGATGAGCACGGCTGTCCCATCGAAATTGCGGGTCTGCGCCAGGTACTTGGCCGCGCCGATCAGGACCGCCGTGTGGCCGTCATGACCACAGCCATGCATCAGACCCGGCTTGGTCGACTTGTGGCCGAACTCGTTGTCTTCGGTCATCGGCAAGGCATCCATGTCGGCACGCAGGCCGATCATGCGCCCGCTATCACAGCGTCTGCCGCGGATCACGCCCACCACGCCGGTCTTGCCAATGCCCCGGTGCACCTCGATTCCCAGCGCTTCCAGCGCTCCCGCGACGATCCCGGAGGTCCGGACTTCTTCGAAGCCCAATTCAGGATGGGCATGCAAGTCGCGCCTCAGCGCCGTCAATTCGTCATGAAACAGGCGAATTGATTCCAAAGGAGAACGTGCGTACATAGGAGGTTACAGAATGACGTGGGAAGGGGGACGGTTGGGATATTTTAGTTGCTACAGAGGATAAATGCCTTTGTCTTTACGGGAGAGACACGTTATGCTCCGGCCGCAGGACAATTTTTCCAACAGCCAGAGAAGGAGCGCCGCATTATGGCCACAACCTCCAAACCCGCGACCGCGCGCAAGCCGAACGCTGCATTCATGAAGCCCCTGACTCCCAGCGCCGAACTGGCTGCTGTGATCGGTTCGGAAGCCGTGCCGCGCACCGAGGTCACCAAGAAGATCTGGGAATACATCAAGAAGCACAACCTGCAAGATGCGAGCAACAAGCGCAACATCAACGCCGATGCCAAGCTGCGCCCGATCTTCGGCAAGGATCAGGTCACGATGTTCGAACTGACCAAGCTGGTCAACGCACATCTGAAGTAAGCAGGCAAAGGGCGTACCCCGTACGTCCCTGCCTCGATACTGTCGCGACGCCCTGGCTTGAACGCCGGGCGGAACCGACTTCCTGTGGCACCTCCACGCCACAGCCAGGCAAGCATCCCCGCTTTGCCGCGCCAGTGCCATACACGCAATGGGTACATGGCCAAACTCCCCAACTTTTCCGCCCACCACGCATCATCATGCGCAATTGCAGCGCGCGAGCCGTGTCGTCAGTGCGCCATTGCACACCCGCAATGACTTCGCCACGCTCCGCAAGCAATCGCACGAATTGCCGCAAAGCCGCGCCACGCCTGGCTCATGCAACTTTCCCTGGATGTGGCGGCAAACGCGCTTGCTGCGCCTCTTGCAGCAACCAGTTCCGGAATGCCATGGCTTGCGGCCGTTGCAAGGCCGCGCGCGGATAGACTAGCCAGTAGCTGTAGTCATTGGCCAGCACCGTGTCGAACAACTGGACCAGGCGGCCCGCGCGCAGATCGTCGGCCGCCAGCAGCAGGCGTCCCAGCGCCACGCCTGCGCCATCGGCGGCGGCCTGCAACACCAGCGCGGCATCGCTGAATTGCACTCCCTGCTCCAGATCGAGCGACACGCCAGCCAGTTCGCACCATAGACGCCAGGCTGCGCGCGGTTCGTCATGCAGCAGCATGACCTTCGCAAGATCGGCCGGTTCGGTCAAAGCAGGCGGTCCTTGCGCCAGGTCCGGATGACATACCGGACTGAGATATTCCCGTGCGATCAAATCGGCTTTCAAACCTGGCCAGCGCCCCAGGCCGGACCGTATCCCCAGATCGAATTCATCGTTGCCCTCCCACAATCGCGTCGCACTGGAAACACGGAATTCAATCTCGGGGTGACGTTCGCGAAACGCCGGCAACCGCGGCAGCAACCAGCGCGACGCAAAAGATGGCAACACCGTGATCCGCAAAGGCCCGTCACGGCGCTCCCGCACCCGCTCGGTCGCCGCCGCCATCCGATCAAACGCGAGCGATAGCTCATCCAGGTAGGTCTCGCCCTTGCGGGTCAGGACCAATACATGGCCACGCCTTTCGAACAGCGGCCTGCCCAGCCATTGTTCGAGCTGTCGGACCTGGTGGCTGATGGCGGCCTGGGTCACGCATAGCTCCATTGCCGCGCGCGTGAAACTCAGGTGCCGCGCAGCGGCTTCAAAAGCGCGTAACGCACCCAACGGAGGCAGGCGTCGCATGGTCGATTAGCTGGAGTTATCGAAGGCATGAGAATAGATCGTTTGGCCACGCCGGATAAGCCTCTTCTAATGACGGCTCCGCCGGCAACCGAATCCCCGCGTGCCGGCTCATACACAAAAAGGAGCGGCGATGGCAGGTTGGGAGATATGGGCGGCATTCCTGGGCTACGCGGTACCCATGATCATCAGCCCGGGTCCCGGCAATACCTTGCTGGCCGCTGCGGGAGGCCGCCACGGCGTCGGCGGCTCGGTGCCATTCTGGGCGGGTTTCGAGGCAGCCAACCTGGCGTTGTGCCTGATTTACGGCCTGGGCCTGGGTGGTGCCCTGCATGAGCATCCGGAGATACACACGGCCCTGAAATGGGCCGGCGTCGCCTACCTTCTCTACCTGGCATGGGGGTTCTTCCGCGCCAGCGCCAAACCGGCCAACCAGGCAGCCGGCGGCAAGCGGCTCGGTTTCATCGACGGCTTCATCTGCGTGCTCTTCAACCCGAAGATCCATTCGATGATCGCGGTCATGTTCGCGCAGTTCCTGGCGCCCGACGCCAACCTGTCATCGCAGGTCGGCCAGCTCAGCGTCGCTTTCGTCGTACTGGGCCTGTTCTGCCATTTCCCGTGGATCTACGGCGGCAAGGTGATACTTGGACGCTTTGAATCGCCCCGCGCATTACGGATTCAGGCTGCGGTGCTTGGCACCTCCATGCTGCTGGTGGCGCTGTATGTCGTCTTGAACTGAGCCAGGCGTTCCTGGCGGGACGGCGGGCGACATGCCCTGGCTTGCGCAAACACGATTCCCCGGGCTCGCTGTAAATGAAAAAGGCCGACGGTGACGTCGGCCTGTCTACGGAAATCGCCCGGGATCAGGCGTAGCTGGTCGGAGCGGTACCTTCCAGCAGGGCCAGCCAACCCTTGATCAGGCGATACAGGCCCCAGACCACCGTCGCGACCACGCCGATCCATCCAATATAGATAACCAGGGCCAGGCCGCTGATGGCGAGCCACAACAGCGCCCACCAGAAAGTGCGCAGCAGCCAGTCGAAATGGGCGGCGTAGACGGTGCCGGCGGCATCCGAGCGCTTCAGATACATCAGCACGACGGCCGCCAGCGTGGCAATGCCCAGGAAACCACTGGTCAGAAAGCCCAGGGCAAACAAGCCATAGGCCACATGGGTCAGCGTGCGCAGGTCTAATGCCGTACCGGGCGCGGGGGTCTGGGTATCACTCACGATTACGCTCCAACAATTGACTCGGTCAATCTTACCGCACAAAGCCAGCCGGCCCACGAGCGTTGTTATTTAGGCACATTCAATGCTGGCGCGGCTTGCAGGCTTGCTCGAGGAGCTTTTGGCTGTCCATTTTCAGCGTCGGGAAGATCGCCGGAACGTCGATTGCGCGAGCTGTCGGGCCGCCTTGAAGGGAGCATCGCCGAGTTGAAACCGGCTTCGCGAACCATCGACCCAACAAACAAGAACCCCCGTGCGGCGCCAGCCGCACGGGGGTTCTTTTGGGGCAAAAACAAAACCCCACAGGCGCGAGCCTGTGGGGTTTTGAGCAATAAAAGCCTGACGATGACCTACTTTCACAGACGTCCGTCCACTATCATCGGCGCAAAGGCGTTTCACTGTCCTGTTCGGGATGGGAAGGAGTGGTACCACCTTGCTATGGTCGTCAGGCGTAACGGGTTGAGAGATTGTCTTTGAGGGACAACCGCTCCAATCTTGGAAGAAGCGCAACGTGTGGTGATCAGAGTGTGACTCGATGATCAACGCACAGTGGGTGTAATTGGTGTTGGCTGGCTGCTGACGGGGCAGCCAGATTTTGTATTGAACGACACTTGGAACGCTATATCACCAGGTCATAACCATCAGTGTTATAGGATCAAGCCTCACGAGCAATTAGTATCGGTTAGCTTAACGCATTACTGCGCTTCCACACCCGACCTATCAACGTCCTGGTCTCGAACGACTCTTTAGGGGGATCAAGTCCCCGGGATACCTAATCTTCAGACGAGTTTCCCGCTTAGATGCCTTCAGCGGTTATCTCTTCCGTACTTAGCTACCCGGCAATGCCATTGGCATGACAACCGGTACACCAGAGGTACGTCCACTCCGGTCCTCTCGTACTAGGAGCAGGCTCCGTCAAGTATCCAACGCCCACGGCAGATAGGGACCAAACTGTCTCACGACGTTTTAAACCCAGCTCACGTACCTCTTTAAATGGCGAACAGCCATACCCTTGGGACCGGCTACAGCCCCAGGATGAGATGAGCCGACATCGAGGTGCCAAACACCGCCGTCGATATGAACTCTTGGGCGGTATCAGCCTGTTATCCCCAGAGTACCTTTTATCCGTTGAGCGATGGCCCTTCCATTCAGAACCACCGGATCACTATGTCCTGCTTTCGCACCTGTTCGACTTGTCAGTCTCACAGTCAAGCACGCTTATGCCATTGCACTATCAGCACGATTTCCGACCGTACCTAGCGTACCTTCGAACTCCTCCGTTACACTTTGGGAGGAGACCGCCCCAGTCAAACTGCCCACCATGCACTGTCCCCGATCCGGATAACGGACCAAGGTTAGAACCGCAAACAAACCAGGGTGGTATTTCAAGGATGGCTCCACGTGATCTAGCGACCACGCTTCAAAGCCTCCCACCTATCCTACACAGGCCGGTTCACAGTCCAATGCAAAGCTACAGTAAAGGTTCATGGGGTCTTTCCGTCTAGCCGCGGGTAGATTGCATCATCACAAACACTTCAACTTCGCTGAGTCTCAGGAGGAGACAGTGTGGCCATCGTTACGCCATTCGTGCAGGTCGGAACTTACCCGACAAGGAATTTCGCTACCTTAGGACCGTTATAGTTACGGCCGCCGTTTACCGGGGCTTCGATCAAGAGCTTGCACCCCATCACTTAACCTTCCGGCACCGGGCAGGCGTCACACCCTATACGTCGACTTTCGTCTTTGCAGAGTGCTGTGTTTTTAATAAACAGTCGCAGCCACCGATTCTCTGCGACCCCATCATGCTAAGCGCGCAGGCGCTTCACACTACCGGGGTATACCTTCTCCCGAAGTTACGGTATCAATTTGCCGAGTTCCTTCTCCTGAGTTCTCTCAAGCGCCTTGGAATATTCATCCCGTCCACCTGTGTCGGTTTGCGGTACGGTCTCGTACAGCTGAAGCTTAGAGGCTTTTCTTGGAACCACTTCCAATCACTTCGCAAGCAATGCTCGCTCGTGCCGTACCCTTGATTTACGCGCCCGGATTTGCCTAAGCGCCATCTTCGATACGTCAACAGGGACATCCAACACCCTGATGATCTTCCGCGATCCGTCCCCCCATCGCACTGTACGACGGTGCTGGAATATTAACCAGCTTCCCATCAGCTACGCATCTCTGCCTCGCCTTAGGGGCCGACTCACCCTGCGCCGATGAACGTTGCGCAGGAAACCTTGGACTTACGGCGAGGGGGCTTTTCACCCCCTTTATCGCTACTCATGTCAGCATTCGCACTTCTGATACCTCCAGCAGCCTTTACAAGCCACCTTCGCAGGCTTACAGAACGCTCTCCTACCGCGTGCACAAAGTGCACACCCGCAGCTTCGGTTTATCGCTTAGCCCCGTTACATCTTCCGCGCAGGACGACTCGATCAGTGAGCTATTACGCTTTCTTTAAAGGATGGCTGCTTCTAAGCCAACCTCCTGACTGTCTATGCCTTCCCACTTCGTTTCCCACTTAGCGATAATTTGGGACCTTAGCTGGCGGTCTGGGTTGTTTCCCTCTTGAGTCCGGACGTTAGCACCCGGTGCTCTGTCTCCCAAGCTGTACTTGCGGGTATTCGGAGTTTGCCATAGTTTGGTAAGTCGCCATGACCCCCTAGCTATAACAGTGCTCTACCCCCCGCAGTAATACTTGAGGCACTACCTAAATAGTTTTCGGAGAGAACCAGCTATTTCCAGATTTGTTTAGCCTTTCACCCCTATCCACAGCTCATCCCCTAATTTTTCAACATTAGTGGGTTCGGTCCTCCAGCACGTGTTACCGTGCCTTCAACCTGGCCATGGATAGATCATCTGGTTTCGGGTCTACACCCAGCGACTGAATCGCCCTATTCGGACTCGCTTTCGCTACGGCTTCCCTATTCGGTTAACCTTGCCACTGAATGTAAGTCGCTGACCCATTATACAAAAGGTACGCAGTCACCCCACAAGGAGGCTCCTACTGTTTGTATGCATACGGTTTCAGGATCTATTTCACTCCCCTTCCGGGGTTCTTTTCGCCTTTCCCTCACGGTACTGGTTCACTATCGGTCGATCACGAGTATTTAGCCTTGGAGGATGGTCCCCCCATCTTCAAACAGGATTTCACGTGTCCCGCCCTACTTTTCTCACGCTTAGTTCCACACACAAAATTTCGTCTACAGGGCTATCACCTGCTACGGCCGGACTTTCCATTCCGTTCGACTATCTTGCATGCTAAAACGTGAAGGCTCTTCCGATTTCGCTCGCCACTACTTTCGGAATCTCGGTTGATTTCTTTTCCTCGAGCTACTGAGATGTTTCAGTTCACCCGGTTCGCTTCCACTGACCTATGTATTCAGTCAGGGATACTGCTTGCGCAGTGGGTTTCCCCATTCGGATATCTGCGGATCAAAGCTTGTTTGCCAGCTCCCCGCAGCTTTTCGCAGGCTACTACGTCCTTCATCGCCTGTGATCGCCAAGGCATCCACCATATGCACTTAGTCGCTTGATCCTATAACGCTGTAGGCTATAGGACCTGAGTATTAGCGTTTGTGCCGTTCATAAGTTTCAAAGCAGTCTGAGGTTATTCACCCCAGTCTTGAGAACTTGGAACAAAATTAATGCAATCACAACCCGTACCCATCTTCATCAGCAAGCTGATTACTCGATGAGCACATTTCGTTGTGCTTCTTCCAGATTGTTAAAGAACAAATATAGCTGTCAGGTAAAACCTAACTCATAGCACTGCTCGCAGTGTTATGAGTTAGCCTCTACATCCCACCAGGCACAGGTCTTGGTGGAGGTGAACGGGATCGAACCGATGACATCCTGCTTGCAAAGCAGGCGCTCTCCCAGCTGAGCTACACCCCCATATCCACGGCATCTCTACCTGCGAATACTTGGTGGGTCTGGTTGGATTCGAACCAACGACCCCCGCCTTATCAAGACGGTGCTCTAACCGACTGAGCTACAGACCCAAAACCTTCCCGGATCAGTAGTCAGAAGTCATGGACACAGGGAGGAGTCCCTCTACCCAAGCCCACAACCGATCCCAGCTATATCAAACAACCGATAAGAGTGGACGCTTAACACGAGCACTAAGCTCTGAAAGGAGGTGATCCAGCCGCACCTTCCGATACGGCTACCTTGTTACGACTTCACCCCAGTCATGAATCCTACCGTGGTAATCGCCCCCCTTGCGGTTAGGCTAACTACTTCTGGTAAAACCCACTCCCATGGTGTGACGGGCGGTGTGTACAAGACCCGGGAACGTATTCACCGCGACATGCTGATCCGCGATTACTAGCGATTCCGACTTCACGCAGTCGAGTTGCAGACTGCGATCCGGACTACGATCGGGTTTCTGGGATTGGCTCCCCCTCGCGGGTTGGCGACCCTCTGTCCCGACCATTGTATGACGTGTGAAGCCCTACCCATAAGGGCCATGAGGACTTGACGTCATCCCCACCTTCCTCCGGTTTGTCACCGGCAGTCTCATTAGAGTGCCCTTTCGTAGCAACTAATGACAAGGGTTGCGCTCGTTGCGGGACTTAACCCAACATCTCACGACACGAGCTGACGACAGCCATGCAGCACCTGTGTTCCGGTTCTCTTGCGAGCACTGCCAAATCTCTTCGGCATTCCAGACATGTCAAGGGTAGGTAAGGTTTTTCGCGTTGCATCGAATTAATCCACATCATCCACCGCTTGTGCGGGTCCCCGTCAATTCCTTTGAGTTTTAATCTTGCGACCGTACTCCCCAGGCGGTCAACTTCACGCGTTAGCTGCGCTACCAAGGCCCGAAGGCCCCAACAGCTAGTTGACATCGTTTAGGGCGTGGACTACCAGGGTATCTAATCCTGTTTGCTCCCCACGCTTTCGTGCATGAGCGTCAGTGTTATCCCAGGAGGCTGCCTTCGCCATCGGTGTTCCTCCGCATATCTACGCATTTCACTGCTACACGCGGAATTCCACCTCCCTCTGACACACTCTAGCCCGGTAGTTAAAAATGCAGTTCCAAAGTTAAGCTCTGGGATTTCACATCTTTCTTTCCGAACCGCCTGCGCACGCTTTACGCCCAGTAATTCCGATTAACGCTTGCACCCTACGTATTACCGCGGCTGCTGGCACGTAGTTAGCCGGTGCTTATTCTGCAGGTACCGTCAGTTTCGCGGGGTATTAACCCGCGACGTTTCTTTCCTGCCAAAAGTGCTTTACAACCCGAAGGCCTTCATCGCACACGCGGGATGGCTGGATCAGGGTTTCCCCCATTGTCCAAAATTCCCCACTGCTGCCTCCCGTAGGAGTCTGGGCCGTGTCTCAGTCCCAGTGTGGCTGGTCGTCCTCTCAAACCAGCTACGGATCGTCGCCTTGGTGAGCCGTTACCCCACCAACTAGCTAATCCGATATCGGCCGCTCCAATAGTGCAAGGTCTTGCGATCCCCTGCTTTCCCCCGTAGGGCGTATGCGGTATTAGCTACGCTTTCGCGTAGTTATCCCCCGCTACTGGGCACGTTCCGATACATTACTCACCCGTTCGCCACTCGCCACCAGACCGAAGTCCGTGCTGCCGTTCGACTTGCATGTGTAAGGCATCCCGCTAGCGTTCAATCTGAGCCAGGATCAAACTCTTCAGTTTAATCTCTGTATTTGTTTCGTATTTCTTAGTTCCGAAGAACCGAGTCATACGTCGCTACTCAAAGGAAGTGAGGTATGTGCTTAGACTTGACATCTAAGGTACTTCACTTCTAGTGAGCACTTGATTTCATTGTGCTTGTGAAAGGGTTTAAAACCCAATCACTGTGCACTCGCATCAAGCGCCCACACTTATCGGTTGTTTAATTGTTAAAGAGCGGTACTGCCAAATTCTGTACTACCAAACTACTTACTGCATCTTCTGCTTTCTTCGGCGATTTCGCTTTCGCGTCGATCGCTGTGTCAGCAGCAGAGAAACGAGATTATGAAGAAGTTTTTATCGTTTGTCAAGTCAGCGTCGCTTGCTTCACTTCGCCGCCTTGCCTACGACCCCTTCAGGCCTCACCAGGCTCGCACCCGGCTTTCTCTTTAGCAGCTATCGAAATATCAGGGTTAACCCTAAGTTTTCGGTAACTGCCAAGCCTGAAACTATAACACAACTTTTGCAGATTATGCAACCGGCTTTTGCCTAACTTGCACCTTATCTTGCAACCCCACCGCTTCGTGAATCGCTTCACTTCGCAGCAGCCCCGAATCGCTTCGGAGGTTGGTTACCGCCCCAGCTGGCTTGCAACGCTGACCAGACCACCCTACCGGGTAAACCCTGATTCGCCGTCACCAGCCAAGCCCAAAACTATAGCACAATTTTTGCAGATCGTGCAACTGGCTTCTGCCTGATTCGCACCATCCTATGCAAAACTCGCTGACCGCCGGTTCGAGAGAATCATCGCTGACTCACCGCCTTGCTGCCCTGCGGCAGATCTGCTTGCCTTAGCACTCGGATCCGTTGCACTTGCCTGGCCTCGCCGCTCAACAAAACCGCTTGAACTGCGAAGGAGCGAGACTATAGCACAGAATTTCGGCCTGTCACGCCGGCATGACAACCATTTTGCAGAAAGATGATGTTTTCCGGGGACGCACCCCGCATTTGCCATGGGAAAGTCATCCGTTCTGCGCCATTCGCTCTATATAGAGTACGTATCCATATGGCTGCTCCCTCTGGATTGCCCCTTGGCTGAAGGCTCCCACAGCGCGCCGAGATGGATATACGTCCCTATATAGATAGTAGATAGGCGTTCCCGTTTTTGGCCCCACTTATGTTTCGGTGGAAATCTACCTAGCCCCCTCTTCCTGATGACACCCTATATATACAGAGCATCACGGACGGGAAGCATCCAGCCGACCGCGGCGCTCTCCGATCTCTATATAGACACCTATATGGAAGACCAGGCAGGCAGGGGCTCATCCCGCTCGCTACAGCCGCAGCTCCGTCGTTTCCTTGATCTGCTGGAGCGCGAAGAATGACCGCATGTCGACCACGGCAGGATGGCGCATGAGGGTGTCCATGGCGAACTTGGAGAAATGCGCCAGGTCCGCGACCTGGATACGCAGCAGGTAGTCCATGTCGCCCGACATGGCATAACACTCGACCACCTCGGGCCAGAGCTGGACGTCGCGGGCGAAGTCGCTCATGGGCGCGTGGCTGGAACCGCTGTGCTTGTTCAGGCGAATGTTGACGTAGGCCAGCAGGCCCAGCCCGACCTTGTCGGCGTCGATCAGCGCCACGTACTTCTTGATGAAGCCCTTCTCTTCCAGCCGCCGCACCCGGCGCAGGCAGGGACTGGGCGACAGCGATACGCGGTCCGCCAGCTCCTGGTTGCTGAGGCGGCCGTCCCGTTGCAATTCGGCCAGGATCCTTATATCTGTCCTATCTAGCTCCATGTCAGACATTTTCAGCCCCATATTTTTTATCGTGGGCAATATTATTGCTCAACCTTGCCACTTTCGCGACATGTTTGCAATTGTCTGCCTGCCTTTCCTCCCTACAATCTTCATCCTAGACTTGAACGACAAGTCGCCTCTACAACGACTCAAGGGAGCAGACTCATGAGCAGCGCTTTCCAACCCTGGGACAACCCGATGGGCACCGCCGGGTTCGAATTCATCGAATATGCCGCGCCGGACCCCGCCGCGCTGCGCAAGGTGTTCGAACTGCTGGGCTTCAAGGCAATCGCCAAGCACCGCCACAAGGACGTGACGCTGTACCGCCAGGGCGGCGTGAATTTCCTGATCAACGCCGAACCCGATTCCTTCGCGCAGCGTTTCGCCCGCCTGCACGGCCCGTCGATCTGTGCGATCGGTTTCCGTGTCCAGGATGCGGCCGCCGCGTACAAGCGCGCGCTGGAGCTGGGCGCCTGGGGCTTCGACTCGCACAGCGGCCCGATGGAACTGAACATCCCCGCCATCAAGGGCATCGGCGATTCGCTGATCTACCTGGTGGACCGCTGGAACGGCAAGGAAGGCCACGGCGGCATCGGCGACATCAGCATCTATGACGTCGACTTCGTGCCGGTGGATCCGCAGAACGCGCAGGCCGACCTGAACCACCGCGGCGCCGGGCTGACGCTGGTCGACCACCTGACGCACAACGTGCACAAGGGCCGCATGGCCGAGTGGTCGGAGTTCTACGAGCGCCTGTTCAACTTCCGCGAAGTGCGTTACTTCGACATCGAAGGCAAGGTGACCGGCGTGAAGTCCAAGGCGATGACCTCGCCCTGCGGCAACATCCGCATTCCGATCAACGAGGAAGGCACCGAGGAGAAGGGCCAGATCCAGGAATACCTGGACCTGTACCGTGGCGAAGGCATCCAGCACATCGCCATGGCCACCGAAGACATCTACGGCACCATCGAGGCGCTGCGCGCCAATGGCGTGGTATTCCTGGATACGCCGGAAACCTACTACGAGCTGCTGGACCGCCGCCTGCCCAACCATGGCGAGGACGTGCCGCGCCTGCAGAAGAACCGTATCCTGCTGGACGGCGCCCCCGATGGCGGCCTGCTGCTGCAGATCTTCACCGAGAACCAGATCGGCCCGATCTTCTTCGAGATCATCCAGCGCAAGGGCAACGACGGTTTCGGCGAAGGCAATTTCAAGGCGCTGTTCGAATCCATCGAACTGGACCAGATGCGCCGCGGCGTGGTGAAGGCCGTCGACTGACCGCTTCCCCCTCCAGCGCCGGTACCCATGTGCCCGGCGCTGGCCTTGAAACCTCGCCTTGCGCGAGGTTTTTTTTTCGTCCCGCCTATTTCTTCAGGCGATCCTGGAACTGCTTGCGGAACTTGGCGACCTTGGGCGCGATCACGAACTGGCAATAGCCCTGCTCGGGATGCAGCGCGAAATAATCGCGGTGATAGTCTTCGGCCGGCCAGAATCGCGCGGGCGCCAGGAGCTTGGTCACGATGGGCGCGTCGTAGACCTTCTGCGCCTCGACCTCGGCGATCACGGCCTCGGCCTGCTCGCGCTGGGTTTCGTTCTGCCAGAAGATGGCCGATTCATACTGCGGGCCGATGTCGTTGCCCTGGCGGCCCGGGGTGGTCGGGTCGTGGGTGGCGAAGAACACGCGCAGCAGGTCGCTGTAGGACAGTTCGGCGGGATCGAACTCGACGCGCGCGACCTCGATATGCCCGGTGTCCTTGCCGCAGACCTGCTCGTAGCTGGGATTGTCGACGTGTCCGCCGCTGTAGCCGGGCAGCACGCTCTTGACGCCGCGCAGGTCGGTGAAGACCGCCTCGACGCACCAGAAACAGCCGCCGCCGAGAACGGCGACCTCATTGCCCGGGGAGGGGAGTTCTGCCATGACGATTCCTTTGCTGAAACTATCCAGAAACGATACGACTACTTCTTGGCCGGCGCCAGTGACAGGATCCATTCGGCCAGCAGGCGGGCGTCTTCCGGGCTGACATGGGTTTGCGCCGGCATGGGCACGGCGCCCCAGGCGCCACGGCCACCGCTGCGGATCTTGCCGGCCAGGTAATCCACCATGGCGTCGCCCTGCCCGGCGTAGCGTTCGGCCACGCTGGCCAGCGGCGGCCCGACGCGCTTGACGTCGACCTGGTGACAGGCCATGCAGGCCTTGCTCTTGGCCAGATCCAGGCCGGTGGTTTGCCCTTGGGCCGCGCCGGCGACCAGCAGGCCGGCGGCGACCGCCAACAGACTACGTATCAAATGCATCGGTTACTGCCCCACGGCTCGCGGTGCTGGCGAGCTTGCCGAACTTGGCAAGCACACCGCGTGTATAACGCGGCTTGGGCTGGACCCAGGCCTGGCGACGAGCCGCCATCTCTTCGTCGCTGATATTGAGCTGCAACAGCAGCTTGTGGGCATCGATGGTAACCGAATCGCCCTCGCGGATCAGCGCGATCGGGCCGCCGACGAAGGCCTCGGGCGCCACGTGGCCCACCACCATGCCCCACGTGCCTCCCGAAAAGCGGCCGTCGGTGATGAGGCCGACGGTTTCTCCCAGGCCCTGCCCCACCAGCGCGGAAGTCGGCGCCAGCATTTCACGCATGCCGGGTCCGCCCTTCGGCCCTTCGTAGCGGATCACCACCACGTCGCCATCGCGGATCTGGCGCGCCATGATGGCGGCCATGGCGTCGTCTTCGGAGTCGAAGACCCGCGCCGGGCCCGTGATCACCGGATTCTTCAGGCCGGTGATCTTGGCCACGCAGCCTTCCGGCGACAAATTGCCCTTGAGAATGGCCAGATGGCCCTGGGGGTAGAGGGCGCGGTCCAGCGGCATGATCACGTCCTGGTCAGCGCGCGGCGTATCAGGCACGTCGGCCAACGATTGCGCCACGGTCTGGCCGGTGATGGTGATGCAATCGCCATGCAGCAGGCCCGCGTTGAGCAACAGCTTCATGACCTGCGGAATGCCGCCGGCCCGGTGCAGGTCGGTCGCCACGTATTTGCCGGAGGGCTTGAGGTCGCACAGCACCGGCACGCGCTGGCGGATGCGTTCGAAATCGTCGATGGTCCAGGGCACTTCGGCGGCGTGGGCGATGGCCAGGAAATGCAGCACGGCATTGGTCGAGCCGCCCGTCGCCATGATGACCGACACCGCGTTCTCGATGGATTCGCGCGTGATGATGTCGCGCGGCCGCAGGCCGCGCCTGACCGCATCCACGAGCACCCGGGCCGATTCCGCGGCCGAGGCGACTTTCTCGTCGTCTTCGTTGGCCATCGTGCTGGAATACGGCAGGCTCATGCCCATGGCCTCGAAGGCCGAACTCATGGTGTTGGCGGTATACATGCCGCCACAGGAACCCGAGCCGGGAATGGCGCATTTTTCGATCTGCTTGAAGTCGGCCTCGGCCATGCGGCCCATGGTGTATTCGCCGACGGCCTCGAATACCGACACGATGGTCAGGTCCTTGCCCTGGTAATGGCCCGGCTTGATGGTGCCGCCATAGACGTAGATGCCCGGCACATTGGTGCGCGCCAGCGCGATCATGCCGCCCGGCATGTTCTTGTCGCAGCCGCCGATGACCACCACGCCGTCCATCCACTGGCCCTGGGCCGCGGTCTCGATACAGTCGGCGATGACCTCGCGCGACACCAGGGAGTACTTCATGCCCTCGGTGCCCATGGACATGCCGTCGGAAATGGTGGGCGTGCCGAACACCTGCGGATTGGCCTTGGCGCCCCGGATGGCCTCGATGGCGGCATCGGCCAGGCGCTGCAGGCCGCTGTTGCACGGCGTGATGGTCGAATGGCCGTTGGCCACGCCGATCATGGGGTTCTCGAAGTCGGCCTCCTGGTAGCCGAGCGCGTAATACATGGCGCGATTGGGCGCGCGGGCGACGCCGTGGGTGATATGGCGGGAACGTTCGTTGTGCGACATGGTCTGTTGTCTCCTGTCGGCCGTCAGGACGCGGGTCTACCGCAGGGCTCGCCGGTTATTATCATTCAACTTCATTGTGTCGGGCGGAACATGCTGCAATATCCAAAATTCGACCCCGTTGCCCTGCAGATCGGGCCGCTGTCCATCCATTGGTACGGGCTGATGTACCTGGTGGGCTTTGCGCTGGTTTATCTGCTGGGCCGGCGCCGCATCACCCGCGGCCACACCACGTCCCTGAACGTGCGCGACCTGGAAGACCTGATCTTCTATAGCGTGCTGGGGGTGGTGCTGGGCGGGCGGCTGGGCTACGTGCTGTTCTACAAGCCGAGTTACTACCTGGCCCATCCGCTGGAAGTGGCCTACCTGTGGGAAGGCGGCATGTCGTTCCACGGCGGGCTGATCGGCGTGATCGTGGTGATGCTGCTGTTCGCGCGCAAGAAAGGCCTGCCCTTTTTCGCCGTCAGCGACTTCATCGCGCCGCTGATTCCCCTGGGGCTGGGCTTCGGCCGCCTGGGCAATTTCATCAACGGCGAACTGTGGGGCCGCCCGACCGACGTGCCGTGGGCGATGGTGTTCCCGAGCAGCGGCGACGGCATCGCGCGCCATCCGTCCCAGTTGTATGAACTGGGGCTGGAAGGCATCGTGCTGTTCGCGCTGATGTGGTGGTTCTCTAGCAAGCCGCGCCCGCTGGGGCAGGTGAGCGCGGTCTTCCTGATGGGCTACGGAACGTTCCGTTTCCTGGTGGAGTTCACCCGCGAGCCGGACAACTTCCTGGGCCTGCTCGCGGGCGGACTGAGCATGGGACAGTGGCTGTCCCTGCCGATGGTCGCCCTGGGCGCCATCATGTTCGCGCTTACTGCAAAACGATCGTCCCGTTGACGGCGACGCTGACCGTGACGTCTCCCGCTTCCAGGGGGACGTCCGCGCTGAAGCCCGCGCCACCCGAGGCGTCCTTGGCCATGGCGCCCATCATGCGCGGCATAGGCGTGACGCCGCCGGAGCCGCCCAGTTCGAGCGTGCTCAGGCGGTAGCCCGAAAAGCCGAAGGCGTTGGCGGCAGCCAGCGCGCGATCCTTGAAGGCCTGCGCGGCTTCCTTGAGCAGCTTGCGTTCCTCGGCCTCGCGCACGGCGCGCGACAGCGAGAAGCTGATGTTGGAAATGGCGGTCTTGTCGGACAGCTTGGACGCGAGCGCGGCGGCGGCCGCGAAATCCTTGGATTCGAGGATGATCTCGCCCTGGCCACGCCAGGTGGTGCTGGTCTTGCCTTTGCTGCTGCTGGTGGAATTGGGCCAGACGTTGAAGCTGCCCGTGCGCACCTCGACACCCTTGGTGTCACGCGCGCGCTTGGCCACGTCGTCCAGCATCTCCGTCAGCTTCTTGCCGGCGGTGGGCTGGTCGGCGGCCTCGGTCTCGGCCGACAGCGAGATGCGCACCGTGTCCTGCTTGACCTCGGACGACGCGGTGGCTTGCAAGGTCAGCTCCGGCGACCGGTTGGCCGTGGCTTGCGCCGTGGCGGGAGCCGGCGCCTGGGCCTGCGCGAAGACGGGCTGCGCCATGGACAGAGCGGCCACGGCTGCGCACGCCGCGCCAAGTTTGGTCAGCGAAAAAACGGGGGATTTCGACATGGACTGGTCCTATGAGGGAGGACGATGGGGAGGCGCCCGACGCGGACCTGCGCTCGTGGCAGGCCCGCTGGGATAGATGCCCCGCCTGTGCCGTCAAGGCCGGCATCTCGAACCCTGAGGTTCAAGGTGGTCGCGTTCCGAAGAGCGTCGGGTTCGTCTACGAGAGACAATCGCTCCAGCTCTGCACTCCCGCAACCAATATGCCATAAGACATAGGTTCAGAGAATGTATGGCCAGGTCACGGACACGGCAGGGACAAACTGAAAATACTGAAAAACCTTGGTGAAAACCGCGTATGAACGTCAGAGCAGCTTTTCTTGCCCTGACAGGGCGTCGTCCAGGACTGCGTTCATGTCCTCGATTCTACGCTTGAAGTCGCCGACCGCCAAACCACCCAGCGGACCATCCGGCGCTTTCATGGCGAGCAGCTCGCCAGCCACCTGCAGCGCGGCCATCACGGCGATGCGCTCGTTGCTGGAGACCTTGCCGGTGCCCTGGATGCGCAGCATGAGCTGGTCGACGTGGCGCACCGCGGCCAGCAGCGTGGGCTTTTCCTCGGCCGAGCACGCCAGCGAGTAGTCGCGCCCGAGTATCGTTACATCTACGCGTTCCATCAGTGTTGCTCTCCGGACGGCGCACCCGGCAGACGGGCCAGGACGGCGTCGATGCGCTCGCGGGCGGCGGCGGCCGCCACGCGCAGGCGCTGTAGTTCGGTGTCGCTGCGTTGCAGGTTGCCCTGCAGTTCGGTTTCCCGGGCGGAGAAACGCGCCTCGAGCGACTGGCGCTCGGCGGTTTCGCGTGCGAGCTGTTCGCGCAAGGCGGCTTCGGCCTGTTGCGCCTGCTCAAGCATCGCGGTGACGGCGCCGTCGTTGTCCTGCAATTTGGCCTGCAGCGCGGCGATGTCGGCATCACGCTCGGCGGCGCGTTGCTTGAGCACACGCTGCTCGGTTTCGGAGTCGTTCAGGCGCGCGCGCAGCGCGTCACGCTCGGCGTGGAGTTGCCGGGTGCGTTGCACCAGTTGCCCGATACGGGCGGCGAGTTGGTCTAGGTCTTGCAGCATGGGCGCTATCGTAAACCATCCAGTGGGGAATCGGGCCTCTTCACGCAAGGTGAGAAACACGGCAATATTCAGTAGGAAATGCGGCGGTCATGCCGGCGGCGGGCAACATAACCGATCGAGCCCGACTAGAAAAGTCCCCCGCGCGGCAGGAACGCGACGACCACACCACGACCGCTTTCGCATTTCTTTCTATCAACTTTCACTTAGCTTTCAAAAAACCCTCAATTGGCCCTCCCCGTTACAACTGGGGATCGGGAGTTCCCCAATTTTAGGGAAAACCCCAGGCTTTCACCTAGCTTACAGGGTTTGCATCGCCGCGGGCGTCCATTACCATTCGCCCTTTCAAGAAGCCTCGCCGACGCTTTCAGAAGAACCCAAGGGCACCCCAGACGTGCCTTTTTTGTGCCTGTCACTCGCCTTTCGGGCGGCGTGGCGGACCACAAGCCCTTTTTATCTACATGCTGTAAACAGGAGCCAACCAATCATGCAGCTACGCAATCGACAGGACTTCTGGTCGGGGGTGATGTTCATCGCCCTTGGACTGGGATTCGCCTGGCAAGCCAGCAGCTACCAAATGGGTACTGCCGCCCGGATGGGCCCCGGGTATTTTCCTTTCTGGCTGGGCATTGTTCTCGCATTGCTGGGTGCCATCGTGCTGCTGGGCTCGCTGTCCAAGAAGGCCCATGAAACCCACGTCGACAAGTTCGACTGGCGCATCGTCGCGTTGGTGGTCGGCTCCGTGGTCTTCTATGGCCTGGTCCTGAAACTGCTGGGTATCTATATCTCGGTGTTCCTGCTGGTCGTCATCAGCAGCCTGGCCAGCCACGAGTTCAACCTGAAGGTCGCCGTCGCCAATGGCATCTTCCTGGTGGTGTTCTCGTATCTGGCGTTCGTCAAGGGGCTGGGGCTGATTTTCCCGCTGTGGCCGTCGTTTCTGGGCATGAATTAAGGAGCAAGCGGCCATGGAATTGATTGATCACCTGATGATGGGTTTCTCGGTGGCGTTCACGCCCGAGAACCTGCTGTACGCCCTGCTGGGCTGCATTCTGGGCACGCTGATCGGCGTGCTGCCGGGTATCGGCCCGGTCCCGACCATCGCGATGCTGCTGCCGATCACGTACGTGCTGCCCCCGGTGGCCGGCCTGATCATGCTGGCGGGTATCTATTACGGCGCCCAGTACGGCGGCTCGACCACGGCCATTCTGGTGGCGCTGCCTGGTGAGACGTCCGCGGTGGTGACCGTGCTCGACGGTCACCAGATGGCGCGCAATGGCCGTGCCGGCGCCGCCCTGGCGATCGCCGCGCTGGGCTCGTTCTTCGCGGGCTGCGTGGCTACGCTGCTGCTGGCCGCCTTCGCGCCCCCGCTGGCTGAAGTCGCGTTCAAGTTCGGCCCCGCCGAGTACTTCTCGCTGATGTGCCTGGGCCTGGTCGGCGCCGTGGTGCTGGCCTCGGGCTCGCTGCCCAAGGCGATCGCGATGATCATCCTGGGCCTGCTGCTGGGCATGGTCGGCACCGACGTCAACTCGGGCGTGGCCCGCTTCGACTTCGGCATCCCCGAACTGCAGGACGGCATCGACTTCGCCATCGTGGCCATGGGCGTGTTCGGCTTCGCCGAAATCATGACCAACCTGGAGCAGAAGGAAAACCGCGTCGACATCACCGACAAGATCGGTTCGCTGTACCCGAACAAGCAGGAGTTCAAGGAAGCCGCGCCTGCCGTAATACGTGGCACGGCCCTGGGTTCGGCCCTGGGCATCCTGCCGGGTGGCGGCGCGGTGCTGTCGTCGTTCGCGTCGTACACGCTGGAAAAGAAGATCTCGAAGAATCCGGAACGCTTCGGCAAGGGCCACCCGGCCGGCCTGGCGGGCCCGGAATCGGCCAACAACGCGGCCGCGCAGACCTCGTTCATCCCGCTGCTGACCCTGGGCATCCCGGGCAACGCCGTGATGGCGCTGATGGTCGGCGCGATGACGATCCACAACATCCAGCCCGGCCCGCAAGTGATGACGAGCCACCCCGAGCTGTTCTGGGGCCTGATCGCCTCGATGTGGATCGGCAACCTGATGCTGGTGGTGCTGAACCTGCCGCTGATCGGCCTGTGGGTCAAGCTGCTCAAGGTGCCCTACCGCATCCTGTTCCCGGCGATCCTGGTGTTCTGCACGATCGGGGTGTATTCGTTGAACTACAACACGTTCGACATCTTCACCACCGCCATCTTCGGCATCATCGGCTACGTCTGGTCGAAGCTGAAGTGCGAAGGCGCCCCGCTGCTGCTGGGCCTGGTGCTCGGCCCCATGATGGAAGAGAACTTCCGCCGTGCCCTGCTGCTGTCGCGCGGCGACTTCAGCACCTTCGTGACGCGCCCGCTGTCGGCCTCGCTGCTGGCCGTGGCGCTGTTCCTGGTGGTGCTGGTGGCCCTGCCGGCGATCCGCAAGAAGCGCGAAGAGACCTTCGTCGAAGAAGATTGAGGACAATGCCGCCGCGCGCGGCGGCATCGCGTCCCCTACCGACCCCCGGCTTGCCGGGGGTTTTTCTTTGCGCGCGCGGCTTGGCGGGCCGGCGCCGGCGCGAGCCGGCATACGAAACAAAGCACTACAACCCAATACAAGGTGTGCGCGCAAACACCGGCATCTACGTTAAGCTACGGGTTTACCCCACGCGACGATTCGACATGAATTTCGACTGGAACAACCCCTATCCCACGACGCGCACACCGGTCTTCGCCCGCAATATCGTCGCCACCTCGCAGCCATTGGCGGCGCAGGCGGGGCTACGCGTATTGGCCAACGGCGGCAACGCGGTGGATGCGGCCATCGCCGCGGCGGCGACGCTGACGCTGACCGAGCCGGTCAGCAACGGCCTGGGATCGGATTGCTTCGCCATCGTCTGGGACGGCTCGAAACTGCACGGCCTGAACGCATCGGGTCCCGCGCCCATGGCCTGGAACCCGGATTATTTCCGCCGCAGGCATCAGGGCGCGATACCGCCCCGCGGCTGGGACAGCGTCACGGTGCCGGGCTGCGTCGCGGGCTGGGCGGCGCTGCATGAAAAACTGGGCCGGCTGTCGTTCGCCGACGTCCTCGCGCCCGCCATCGATTACGCCGAGCGCGGCTTCGCCGTCAGTCCGATGGTGCATCGGAAATGGGCGGCGCAGGCCGACGTGCTGCAACCGCAGCCAGGCTTCTCGGAACACTTCCTGCCGCGTGGACGGGCTCCGCTGATCGGCGAGCACTTCATCCTGAAAGGCGCCGCCGCAACGCTCAAGCGCATCGCCGCAAGCGGCGGCCGTGATTTCTACGAGGGCGAAACCGCCCACAAGCTGGTGGCCCACGCACAGGCCCATGAGGCCGCCATGACGCTGGCCGACCTGCGCGATTTCGCGCCGGAATGGGTGACGCCGATCAGCCAGTCGTACCGCGGCCACACCCTGCACCAGATTCCGCCGAACGGCCAGGGCATCGCCGCCCTGATCGCGCTGGGCATCCTGCAGAACTTCGACCTGGCCGCACGGCCCATCGACCATCCCGACACGCAGCACCTGCTGCTCGAGGCCATGAAGCTGGCCTTTGCCGACGTCTATGCCCACGTCGCCGACGCCCGCCACATGCGCCTGGCGCCCGAGCAGATGCTGCGCGCCGACTACCTTGCCGAGCGCGCGCGGCTGATCGATCCCAACGTCGCCCAGGCGTTCGCCTGCGGCCACGCCCCGCAGGGCGGCACGGTCTACCTGACCGCGGCCGACCGAAGCGGCATGATGGTCAGCTTCATCCAGTCGAACTACATGGGCTTCGGTTCGGGCGTGGTGGTGCCGGGCACCGGCGTCAGCCTGCAGAACCGCGGCCACTGCTTCAGCACCCAGGCCGATCATCCCAATGCGGTGGCCGGCGGCAAGCGCCCATTCCACACCATCATTCCCGGTTTCCTGATGCGCGACGGCGCGCCGGTGATGAGCTTTGGCGTGATGGGCGGCAACATGCAACCGCAGGGCCAGGTGCAGACGCTGGTGCGCATGCTCGACTACGGCCAGCAGCCCCAGGCGGCCTGCGACGCCCCGCGCTGGAAGTGGAACCAGGGGCTGGCGGTCGACGTGGAGACCTCGATGCCCGCCGCCGTGACGCAGGGCCTGCGCGCGCGCGGCCACGTGCTTGAAGGCATCGACGACCCGTACATGGATTTCGGCTCCGGCCAGTTCATCTGGCGCCTGGGCGATCCCGCCGTCGACGGCTACGTCAGCGCCAGCGACAGCCGTCGCGATGGACTCGCCGCCGGCTATTGATTGCGTTAAGGTTACTGCCTCAGGTTTTCCTTTCCACAGCGGAGTCCCCTGCATGGCATCGATCGGTACCAAGAGCTACGACGCGGTCGTGGCCCAGAAAGTCGCATTCCTCGGCCTGGGCGTGATGGGCCTGCCCATGGCCGGCCACCTGGCCCGCGCTGGGCACGACGTCACCGTCTACAACCGCACGTCTTCCAAGGCCCAGGCCTGGGCCGCTGAATTCGGCGGCCGCAGCGCCATGACGCCGCGCGAGGCGGTCGCGGGCGCGCAGATCGTGTTCGCCTGCGTCGGCAACGACGATGACCTGCGCAGCGTCACCCTGGGGCCCGACGGCGCCTTCGCCGGCATGGCCCCGGGCGCGGTGTTCGTCGACCACACCACCGCCTCGGCGGACGTGGCGCGCGAACTTTACGCGCAAGCCAAGGATCTTGGCCTGAACTTCATCGACGCCCCGGTGTCGGGCGGCCAGGCCGGCGCGGTCAACGGCGTTCTCACCATCATGTGCGGCGGAGAACAGGCCGTGTTCGACGCCATCAAGCCGGTGGCTCAGGCCTTTGGCCGCGCCGTGACGCGCGTGGGTCCGCCCGGAGCCGGCCAGTTGGCCAAGATGGTCAACCAGATCTGTATCGCCGGCATCGTGCAGGGCCTGTCCGAGGCCGTGGCGTTCGGCCAGGCAGCCGACCTGGACATGAAGCTGGTGCTGGACGTGATCAGCAAGGGCGCGGCGCAGAGCTGGCAGATGGAAAACCGCGGCGGCACCATGGTCGACGACAAGTTCGACTTCGGCTTCGCGGTGGACTGGATGCGCAAGGATCTCGGCCTGGTGCTGGCCGAGGCCCGCCACAATGGCGCGCGCCTGCCGCTGACGGCGCTGGTGGACCAGTTCTACGGCGACGTGCAGAAAATGGGCGGCGGCCGCTGGGATACTTCCAGCCTGATCAAGCGCCTGCGGGATTGAACGCCCGCCGACATGAAAAAAGCGGACCTGCCGGGTCCGCTTTTTCGTGGCGTCAGGCGGCCTGCCGCGAGACTTGCGACGGCGCCAGGTCGAGCGCGTCGATGCGCTGGCGCGCCAGTGCCACGCCTTCGAGCGCCGCGACTTCGCCCATCGCCATGCCTTCGGCGGCGATAAACGTGACTTCATCCATGCCCAGGAAGCCCAGCATCTGCCGCAGGTACGGCGTCATGGTATCGGCGGGCGTGCCTTCCGCCTTGCCGCCGCGCGCGGTCAGCACGAACACCTGCTTACCCTTCACCAGGCCCTCGGCCACGCCTTCCGGCGTATAACGGAACGTGACGCCGGCACGGGCCACGTGGTCCAGATAGCTCTTGAATTGGGCGGGCAGGTTGAAGTTGTAGACCGGCACCGCGAACACGATGCGATCGGCCTGCAGCAGTTCCGCAACCAGCGCGTCGCTGCGTTCGACGATGCGTTGCTGCTCCAGCGTACGCGCATCGGCGGGCGTGAACAGGGCGCCGGCGGTCGCGCCGTCGAAGTACGGCAAGGGCTCGGCGCCGATGTCGCGGGTGGTGATGACGGCAGCGGGATTGGCCTGCTTGATGCGGGCCACCATGTGATCGGCCAGCTCCTTGCTGTGCGAGCGGTTGCCGAGAATCGAGGAAAGGATGACGAGGGTCTTCATGACGTGATCTCCAGTGCGGACCGCGAAGGGCGCGGGTCCTGAATGCATGGCGTCACTGTAGACCGCTTAATTGATCACATAAACCCGGGTATGATGAACTATTCGTTCCAGGCATAGAACAATCATGCAAGATCTAAACGACCTCTACTATTTTTCCCAAGTCGTCGAACAAGGCGGTTTCAGCGCGGCGGCGCGAGCCCTGGACATTCCCAAATCACGCCTGTCGCGCCGCATCTCGCACCTGGAGGAAAGCCTGGGCGTGCGGCTCCTGCAACGCACCACCCGCCGCCTGCGCCTGACGGCCGCCGGCGAACGCTATCTGCATTACTGCCGTGAAATGGCCGCCTCGGCGCGCGCGGCCGACGACGCCATGCGCCAGTTGCAGTCAGAACCCACCGGCCCGGTGGTGGTCAGCTGCCCGGTCTCTATCGCGCAGGACGTGCTGGCGCCGCTATTGCCGGAATTCCTGGACGCCTGGCCGGCCATTTCGGTGCAGTTGCTGGTGACCAATCGCCGCGTGGACCTGATCCGCGAAGGGGTGGACCTGGCACTGCGGGTGCGCACCAAGCTCGATACCGACGCGGAACTGGTGGTGCGGCACCTGGGCACGGCGCGCGGCACGCTGGTGGCCAGCCCGGGCTACCTGCAGCGCCACGGCGCGCCCGACACGCCCCAGGACCTGGCCTCGCACACCACCCTGAGCTTCAGCGATCCGCAGAACGAGGTGCGCTGGCCGCTGCGCAACGACAAGGGCGAAGAGGTGCACATCGAACTCAAGCCGCAGCTCTCGTGCAACGACTTCATCGTGCTGGTGGAAGCCGCCGTGCGCGGCCGCGGCATCGCGTTGCTGCCCTCGATCGCGACCCAGGAAGAACTGCGCCGCGGCCAACTGGTGCCGGTACTGCCGCAGTGGCAATCGCCGGAAGGCATCGTCCACTGCATCTATCCGTCGCGGCGCGGCATGATGCCGGCGGTGCGCACGCTGCTGGATTTCCTGTCGCAGCGCCTGCCCCCCACCTATCAGCGGCTGGAGAAGCAAGGCGCCACGGCGCCCGCCGCTCAGTAGCCGCGCTCGCGCTCGACCACGCCGGTGATGGGTTCGCCGCGCATCAGCCGGGCGACCTTGCCGGCGATCTGCTCGATGCTTTCGTCGCGCAGCGTGCGGGCGGCGATGTGCGGCGTGACATGCACGCGCGGATCGCGCCAGAAAGGATGATCCTTGGGCAGCGGTTCGGTGTGGAACACGTCGAGCGTGGCGCCGGCGATTTCGCCCTCTTCCAGCATCTGCACCAAGTCTTCCTCGACCAGGTGTTCACCACGGCCGACGTTGACTAGGTGCGCCTCGGGCAGCAGTTGGCCGAGCGTGCCGCGGTTGAGGATGCCACGGGTGTCGGGCGTGAGCGGCAGCACGTTCACCAGGAAGCGGGTGCGCGCCAGGAAGGCCGGCAAGGCGTCCTGCCCGGAGAAGGACTCCACGCCGGGGATCTCGCGCGGCGTGCGCGACCAGCCCGCCACCGGATAACCGAACTCGGCCAGCGTCTGCGCCACGCGCGCGCCGACCTGGCCCAGGCCCAGCACGCCCACCGGCCAATCGGCCTGGCGCGTGCCTTCGCGGGTATCCCAGTGCTGGCGCGCCTGCGACTCGTCGAAGGCCTGGAAATCGCGCGACACGCGCAGCAGCGCGTAAAGCGCGTACTCGGCCATCTGCACCGACATGCCGGCGTCCTCCAGCCGCACGATGCGCACGTGCGGCGGAATCTCCTTCATCTTGAGCAAGGCGTCCACGCCCGCTCCCAGGTTGAACAGCGTCTCGATGCCGGTCTCGTGCTGGAACAGCTCGACCGGCGGCTTCCATACCAGGGCGACCTCGGCGCCGGATGGCGGGCCGTCGGGATTCCAGACGGAAATGCGACAGCCGGGCATGGCGGCTTGCAGGCGCGGGACCCAGACGTCGGGGTCGTGCAGGGGGCAGGCGAAGAGGATATGCATGGCGTAGATCCGGACGGGCTCGGGAAATCGCAAGCATGGGGGAAGACGGCGCACAAATCAAACGGCCCGGCGTGAACGCCGGGCCGTTTGCGCTGCGGACAATGCCGGGGGTCAGGCCGCTTGCGGCAACTGCGGCTTGTTCTTGCCGCGGCTGCGGCGCGCGAAGGCCCACAACTGCAGCAGGATCAGCAAGGCGCTGGCGGCAATGAACCAGGCGCTGATCGGGCGTTGCACGAACACCGCCAGGTCACCGCGCGACAACAGCAAGGCGCGGCGGAAGTTCTCTTCGACCATGGGGCCCAGCACAAAGCCGAGCAGGATGGGCGCGACCGAGAATTCCAGCGTCATGAGGATGGCGCCGATCACACCGAAGGCCAGCACTTCCCAGATCTGGAAGAGGCTGTTCTGGGTACTGAACACGCCCACCGCGATGAAGAACAGCGCCGACGGGAACAGGTAGCGGTACGGCACCTGCAGCAGCTTGACCCAGACGCCGATCAGCGGCACGTTGAGCACCATCAGCAGCACGTTGCCGACCCAGAAGCTGGCGATCAGGCCCCAGAAGATGTCCGGATGCTCGGTGATAAGCTGCGGGCCGGGCTGGATGCCCTGGATCAGCAGCGCGCCCAGGATCAGCGCCATCACCGCGTCGCCGGGGATGCCCAGGCTCATCGTGGGGATGAAGTCGACCTGCGTCTTGGAGTGCGACGAGGCTTCGGGCGAGGCCACGCCCGCGATCATGCCGGTGCCGAACTTCTCGGGCGTCTTGGAGATCTTGCGCTCCAGCGCATAGGCCACGAAGGTGGTGATGGTCGGCCCGGTGCCGGGCATGGCGCCAAACAGCGTACCCACCGCGGTACCGCGCACCATCGGCCAGAAGGCCGTCTTCATTTCCTGCTTGCTGGGGCGCATGTCGCGCAGGCGCAGCTTGGCGCCGCTGCCGATGATGGTCATGCGGTTGACGCTCATCAGGAAGTCGGCAACGCCGAACAGGCCCATCGAGATCGCCACCAGTTCCAGGCCATCGGACAGGTCCAGCAGGCCGAACGAGAAGCGGATGGTGCCGGTGTTCACGTCGGTGCCGACCACGCCGCACATCAGGCCGAACAGCGTCATGGCCACGCCCTTGAGCGGCGAGCCGCGCGACATCGTGGCGCCGGCCAGCAGGCCCAGCAGCATGATCGAGAAGATCTCGGTCGGGCCGAACTTGAAGGCCACCTCGACCAGCAGCGGCGAGGCGAAGATCATGACGATGATGCCGACCGAGGCCGCGAAGAACGAGCAGATCATCGTGATGCCGAGCGCCGTTCCCCCCTTGCCCTGTTTGGTCAGTGGATACCCGTCTAGACACGTCACCGCGTGCGGCGGATGCGAAGGCAGGTTGAGCAGGATCGCGCCGATGGCGCCGCCGTACTGCGAGCCGTAGAAGATGCCGGCCAGCATCAGGATGGCGGGCACCGGCTGCATCACGTAGGTCAGCGGCAGCAGGATCGAGATGGCCGACAGCGCGCCCATGCCGGGCAGCACGCCGATGAGGTTGCCCACCAGCACGCCGAAGAACGACCACATCAGGTTATGGAGCTGGAACGCGACGCCAAAGCCGTACCAGAGATCGGTCAAAGCTTGAGAAATCATGGCGTATCAACCCCAGCGAAACAGCGGCAGCTGCAGTTGCAGCGCCCACCAGAAAACCACCACCGCGATCACGGACATGCCGATCGACAGCACGAATGCCTGCTTGACCGTGTTCTTGCGGTCGCCCAGGGCGGAGATGAACACGATGGCGAACGTGGCGGGCAGCAGGCCGCCGTAGTGGCCCAACAGCAGGAACGCCAGCGTCCCGAGCAGGATGCAGACGCTGCCGCGCAGGTCCGGCAGGCCGTGCGCGTGGCCATCGCCCGGCGCGGGCGGCGTGGATTCGCCGGAGCGCGCCGAGATCGCGATCAGGATCCCCGTCAGCGCCAGCAGGCCGCCCAGTGCCGCGGGGAAGAACCCCGGCCCCATGTGACTGAGCGTTCCGATGTGATAGTCCGTACCACCGTAGATCGCCCCCAACCCGACAAGGACCATCAGCGCGCCGCCGTAGTAGTCCTTTCTATTAATTGTTTTTTGCACTTCCATCCTCCTGGAGCAGGGCCGTGCGGGCCCTCGGGATGGCGCCAAGAGCGTGCGCCATCCGGCTCTTTACAACAAGCCGGCTGGCAGATTACGGAAGGAAGCTGCTAATTCGCTTTCTATGCGCTGTCGCGATCCTGAATCCGGGGGTTATCCCTGATGGAGAAAGATGCGTCGCGCCACGCGGCTCGGGGCGATGGAATGAAAGCTTGGCGGAATTATTGTTCGCCGGTGAACTCGACGTCGGCGGGACGCGGATACTGCGAGACGGTCGTGGCCAGCGGCAGCCACAGCACAGAAGCCAGGCCGACCCCGCCCTGCGCGTTGGGCTCGCCGTCGCGCAATTCGATGTCGCCATCGTTGCGGCGGGCATAGGCCCGGGCGATGGCCAGTCCCAGGCCCGAACCGGAGGATGCCACCGGTTTGTCGGTCCCGACACGCTCGAAGCGGGCGAAGGCGCGGGCCCGCAGGAGCGGCTGTAGCCCGGGGCCGTTGTCGGACACGGCCACCTCGGCACGGTTTTCGACCCGGCTGACCGATACCGTGATGCGCGCCCCGACGGGCGCGTAATGGATGGCGTTGTGGACCAGGTTGGACAAGGCCTCATGCAATTCGGCTTCGCTGCCGGAGACGGGCGCGCCGATTTCCTGGCCCTGCGCGTTGACGGCCTGCACCCAGCCCAGGTCCTGTTGCTTTTCGTGCGCCAGCGGCAGGTACTGCAACACCACCTCGCGCGAGACCGCGTTCATGTCGAGCAGTTGGCGCGGCAACTGGTCCGCCTGGTTGGCGTGCGCCAGCGACAGCAATTGCTCGGTCAGGCGGCGGGTGCGGCCCAGTTGGTCGACGATGGCGCGCAAGCCTTCCTGGGCCCGCGCCGGATCGCGTTCGCGCAAGGCGTATTGCGCCTGCGTCAGCATGATGGCCAACGGCGTGCGCAACTGGTGCGAGGCGTCGGCCAGGAAATGCGACTGCTCTTCCAGCACGCGGCGGTAACGGGCGATGTGGTGATTGACGGCGTCGACCAGCGGCGCAACTTCGCTGGGCACGCGGGAGGCATCGAGCGGGGTCAGGTCGTCGGGCCTGCGGTTGCGGATGTCGGCGCGCAGGCGGCGCAGCGGTTTCAAGGCCCAGGACACCCCCCACCAGACCAGCAGCACCACGAGCGCCAGCATGCGCGCGTCGCGCAGGATTTCCTGGCGCCGGGCGCTGTTCTCGGCCTCGATGCGCTTGCCCGTGCTTTCGGCCACCAGCACCAACACCTGGCGATGCACGCCCTGGTAATACAGGTCGCGCACCAGCGATACCACCCGCACCGGGTCATTGCGGTAGACCCCGTCGTAGAACACCGGCGGCCCGTTGGAGCGCGGCCAGCTTGGCGGGCGCGGCAGTTCGGGCATGCCCAGCAGCGTCTTGCCCTGCTCCAGGGGCACCGGCGCGCCGTCCGGCAAGGGCGGATCGATCTGTTCGATGCGGAAATACTTGCGCAGCCCGGCGCGCGATTCCAGCATGACCTGGGCGTACAGCGGCGTCGCCACCTGGAGCGAGCCGTCGGGCGTGAATTCCAGGCTGCTTTCGAGGACCCGGGCAGGCTCAACCAGCGCGCTGTCGTAGGCCTCGTTGGTGATCTCGGACAGGGTGCGGTAGTCGTTCAGGCTGTCGATGACCAGCAGCGCCACCACGCCGGGCAGCAACAGGATGATCAGCAGCGCGCGGATGCCGACCCGCGGCAACCCAGGGATCCGGAGGCTCACGAGGGCGTCAGGAGTCGGCGGCTTCGCTGGCGACGCTTTCCAGCATGTAGCCGAGCCCGCGCACCGTGACTATGCGCACGTCGCTGCCGGCCAGCTTCTTGCGCAGGCGGTGCAGCACCACCTCGATGGCGTCCGGATTGGCCTCGCTATCGTGGGTGAAGACCTTGCCGAACAGTTGCGACTTGTCCACCGGGTAGCCGCTGCGCGTCAGCAGCGCCGCCAGGGCGGCATGCTCGCGCGGGGTCAGGAACAGGAGGGAGCCGTCGAGCGTGAAGGCGCGGCTTTCACTGTCGTACGACAGCGATCCGCACTGCAGGCGCGGATGCTGGCGGCCGCGGCTGCGGCGCACCAGCGCGGTCAGGCGGGCTTCCAGTTCTTCCAGGGCGAACGGCTTGGTCAGGAAATCGTCAGCGCCCAGGTTCAGGCCGCGGACCCGGTCCTGCAGGGCGCCCTGGGCGGTCAGCAGCAGCACCGGGGTGCGGTCATCGCGGTTGCGCATCTCACGCAGCACCACCAGGCCGTGCTTGTCGGGCAGGCGCAGGTCCATGACGATGGCGTCGTACTCGGTGCCCGCCATGAAGGCCTCGGCCGTGCGCGCGTCGGCCGCGTGGTCCGGCACGAAGCCGCTTTGCGCGAGCGCGCGCATCAGCCAGGACGCCATGTCCCGTTCATCTTCAACCAACAATATGCGCATGACCGTCCGTTCCTTCGGGCAAGTTCTCCGCCGCCCGCTGCCCATGCACGCGCTGACGCAGGTAGCGGGTTTCGTGATGACGCCGAAAGAGGATTGCCGACAACTCGTTCAACGCCTGGGTATAGACGTCCCGCTTGAACTCGATCACGGCATCCAGCGGCACCCAGTACTGGCTCCAGCGCCAGGCGTCGAATTCCGGATGCTGCGTCGCGCGCAGGCATACGTCGCTGTCACGTCCCACCAGGCGCAACAAGAACCAAATCTGCTTTTGTCCTTTATAGTGGCCACGCCACTCACGCCGGACGAAGTGATCGGGCACGTTATAACGTAACCAATCGCGTGTACGCCCCAAAATACGGACATGCTCGGGCTTCAGGCCCACCTCTTCATGGAGCTCGCGATACATGGCCTGCACCGGGCTTTCGCCGTACTTGATGCCGCCCTGCGGGAACTGCCAGGCATGTTCCCTGATACGCTTGCCCCAAAAGACCTCGTTTCTGCTATTGACGAGAATGATGCCGACATTGGGGCGGTAGCCTTCGCGGTCAAGCATGGGCCACCCCCACCGAATTCAATACAATTACAGTCGATTATACGTATCTGCTGCCACCTTTAAACATGCGCGCATCCAACTACCATATCAACACCCTGAAAGAAGCCCCTTCCGAAGCCGAAGTCGCCAGCCACCAGCTGATGACCCGGGCCGGCATGATCCGCAAGCTCGCGGGCGGCATCTACACCTACATGCCGCTGGGCCTGAAGATCATCCGCAAGGTCGAGGCCATCGTCCGCGAGGAAATGAACGCCTCGGGCGCGATCGAACTGCTGATGCCGGTAGTCCAGCCGGCCGAACTCTGGATGGAATCGGGCCGCTGGGAGCAGTACGGCGCCGAGCTGCTGCGCATCAAGGACCGGCACCAGCGCGATTTCGTGCTACAGCCGACCTCGGAAGAGGTGATCACCGACATCGCCCGCAACGAGATCCACAGCTACCGTCAGCTGCCGCTGAATTTCTATCACATCCAGACCAAGTTCCGGGACGAACGCCGCCCCCGCTTCGGCCTGATGCGCGGCCGTGAATTCACCATGAAGGACGCCTACTCCTTCGACCGCGACGAAGCCGGCGCCCAGAAGAGCTACGACAACATGTACGCCGCGTACATGCGCATCTTCGGCCGCCTGGGCCTGGAATTCCGCGCCGTCGCGGCCGACACCGGCTCCATCGGCGGCACCCGCAGCCATGAATTCCAGGTGATCGCCGACACCGGCGAAGACCTGCTGGTCTACAACGCCGATTCCGACTACGCCGCCAACATCGAGCTGGCCGAGGCGCCCGGCCTGTACGCCGAGCGCGGCGCGCCCACCCAGCCCATGGCCGACGTGGCCACCCCGGGCGCCGCCAAGTGCGAAGACGTGGCCCGCCTGCTGGAACTGCCGCTGGAGCGCACGGTGAAGTCCATCGTCCTGGCCACCGATGGCGACAAGGGCAAGGTCGAGATCTGGCTGCTGCTGCTGCGCGGCGACCACGAACTGAACGAGATCAAGGCCAGCAAGCTGCCCGGCCTGGCCGGCTTCCGTTTCGCCACCGAAAGCGAAATCGTCGAGCATTTCGGCTGCAAGCCCGGCTACCTGGGCCCGGTGCGGACCGCGCGCCCGGTGCACGTCATCGCCGACCGCACCGTGGCCAACATGGCCGATTTCGTCTGCGGCGCCAACCGCGAAGACTTCCACATCCAGGGAGTGAACTGGGGCCGTGACCTGCCCGAACCCGAACAGGTGGCCGACCTGCGCAACGTGGTCGCCGGCGACCCCTCGCCGGACGGCAAGGGCACGCTGTCGATCCAGCGCGGCATCGAGGTCGGACACGTTTTCTACCTGGGTAAAAAGTACTCCGAAGCCCTCAAGGCCACCTTCCTGGACGAAACCGGCAAGCCGGCCGTGCTGGAAATGGGCTGCTACGGCATCGGCATCACCCGTATCGTCGGCGCCGCCATCGAGCAGAACCACGACGACCGCGGCATCATCTGGCCGCGCGCCATCGCGCCGTTCGAAGTCGTCATCTGCCCGGTGGGCTGGGGCAAAAGCGAAACCGTGCGTAACACCTCCCTGAAGCTGTACGAATCGCTGCTGGCGCGCGGCGTGGACGTCATCCTGGACGACCGCGACGCCCGCCCCGGCGTCATGTTTGCCGAATGGGAATTGATCGGCGCGCCGCTCCGTGTAACAGTTGGAGAACGCGGATTGAACGACGGTGTGGTGGAATTGCAGGCCCGTCGGGAAACCGAAGCGGCCAAGATTCCGGTAGAGTCCGCGCTTGAAACCGTGCTGACGAAACTCGACACGCTGTAAACCTTAAAGTAACTACGGACTTTTCGCGTCCCGACCCGCATCATCGAATCTCCCATCGTGACCGATCCGAAGTCCACCGAATCCCTCCTGCAGGTCCGTGTCTACTACGAAGACACGGACGCGGGCGGGGTGGTTTTCTACGCCAACTATTTGAAATTCCTGGAGCGCGCCCGCACCGAATGGCTGCGCGACCTGGGAGTCAATCAATCCGACCTGGCCGTCGGCGAGCAGCGCCTGTTCGTTGTCCGCGCCCTGGACATGTCTTATCGCAAACCGGCCAAGCTGGACGATTTGCTTACGATACGCAGCCGGGTCACACGACTGGGCCGCGCTTCGATACACTTCGCGCAGCGCGCAGAACGGGACGGGGAACTGCTTGCCGAAGGCAATATCCAAGTCTGCTGCGTCGATGCCGTCAACATGCGGCCGGTGGAATTACCGGCCGACGTCCGCGCCAAACTGGAATCAATTCAGGAATAACCATGCAAGCCACCAACGACATGTCGTTGCTTTCGTTGATTTCGCACGCCAGCGTGCCGGTCCAGTTGATCATGCTGATGCTCCTGGGCATCTCGATCATGTCCTGGACGTACATCTTCGCCAAGCGGCTGGCCATCAAGCGCGCCCACGCCCAGACCCGCCGTTTCGAAGACGATTTCTGGTCGGGCGGCGACCTGTCGATGCTGCAGCAGGCGGTGGCCTCGCGCCGCGACGAGCAAGGCGCGCTGGCCCGCATCTTCGATGCCGGCATGACCGAGTTCCTGAAGGCCCGCCGCGGCAACGCCAGCAATGACGCCACCGCCGTGCTCGACGGCCCGCGCCGCGCCATGCGCGCCGCCTACCAGCGCGAAATGGACGCGCTGGAATCCCACTTGAACTTCCTGGCCTCGGCCGGCTCGGTTTCGCCCTACATCGGCCTGCTCGGCACGGTCTGGGGCATCATGCACGCCTTCATCGGTCTGTCGAACATGCAGCAGGCCACGCTGGCCTCGGTGGCCCCGGGTATCGCCGAAGCGCTGATCGCCACCGCCATCGGCCTGTTCGCCGCCATCCCCGCGGTGGTCGCGTACAACCGCTTCACCAACGACATCGATCGCATCTCGATCCGTTTCGACAGCTTCGTCGATGAATTCCTGAACATTCTGCAACGGCAGGTGCGCTAATGCCCTCGGTAAGCTCGCGCGGCAGGTCCGGCCGCCGCATGAAGGCCGACATCAACGTGGTGCCCTACATCGACGTGATGCTGGTGCTGCTGGTCATCTTCATGGTGACCGCACCGCTGATCACGCCGGGCCTGATCCAGCTGCCGTCGGTGGGCGCCGCGTCCGACGTTCCCGTCAAGCCGCTGGAAGTCCAGATTTCGGAAGACGGCAAGATCGCGCTGCGCATGCGCGAACCCGGCGCCACCATGCAGGACATTGCCCGTCCCGAACTGGTGGCGCAGGTGCGTTCGCGCATCACGGCGGAAACGCCGGTGGTGATCGCGGCCGACGGCAAGGTGCCCTACGAGACGGTCGTGAAGGTCATGGACGAACTGCGTACCAATGGCATCACCCGCCTGGGCCTGCTGGTGGACCAGTCCGCCGGCGGCAACCAGCCCGCCCCCGCGAAAAAACGCTAACGCGACGTCCTCCGCCGGCGCCGCCGGCCTGCAACGCTCATGACGCCACCCATCATTCGACACCACAGCGGCCCCCCGGCCACGCCGCCCAACAACGACAACCGGATCGCCCTGGTCCTGGCGTTGCTGGTGCACGCGCTGCTGCTGGCCGTGTTGATCTTCAACCTGAACTGGCGCACTGAAAACCCGGGACCGGTGGAAGTGCAGCTGTGGGCCGACGGCAATTCGCCGGTCTCGCCCCCGCCGCAACCGCAACCCGAACCGCCCAAGCCCCAGCCCAAGCCGCAACCCGAGCCCGAGCCGGAAAAGCAGCCCGAGCCGCCGCCGCCCCCGCCCAAGCCGGAGCCGCAGGCCCAGCCCAAGGCCGACGAGGTCGATCCCGAGATCGCGCTGCAGGAAGCCAAGAAGAAGAAAGAGAAGGAAGAACAGGCCCGCCAGGCCGCCGAGGCCGCCAAGGAAAAGGCGCGCCTGGAGGAAGAGCGCAAGCAGGCCGAGCTGAAGGAAAAGAAGCGCCTCGAACAGGAACGCCAGGCGGCCGAGAAGGCCGCCGCCGACAAGGCTGCGGCTGAGAAGGCGGCTGCGGACAAGGCCGCTGCCGAAAAGAAGGCCAAGGAAGACGCCGCCAAGAAGGCAGCGGCTGAAAAGGCGGCTGCCGAGAAGGCCGCCGCTGAAAAGGCCGCGGCCGACAAAGCCGCCGCTGAAAAAGCCGCCGCCGAAAAGAAGGCCAAGGAAGAAGCCGCCAAGAAGGCCGCGGCCGACAAGGCCCTGAAGGATGCGTTCCGCAACGACGCCCTGGGCGCGGCCGGCATTCCCGGCGGCACCGCCGACCGCAATCAGGCCGGTGGCGGGCGCGACAGCGGCTATGGCGCCAAGGTGCGTGCCTGCGTGCAACCCGGCGTGGCCTACCCGCCGCCGCCGCGCAGCGGCTCGGACAATCCGACGGCCCAATACCGGGTACAGTTAGGTTCTGACGGGAAGGTTAACGGGGTCACGTTGACCAGTTCCTCCGGCAACGCGGGCTTCGACCGCGCGGTCGAGACCGGCATCCGCCGCTGCAACCCCTTCCCCAAGCCTTCGACCGGCCGCTACGAGCCCATCATTGACGTTGTGTACAGAATGTATGATTGACAGGAGATTGCTGATTATGACTCCCGCCCATAGCCGACGAGCTTCCCCCCTCGTTCTCTGGCGATCGTATGGATTCGGCCTGTTGCTGCTGGCGCTGGCCTGCCTGATGGCCCTCAAGCCCGCCCAGGCCCAGCTGCGTGTCGACATTTCCGGCACCGGCGCCACCCAATACCCCGTTGCCATCGCCGATTTCGCGGTGGACGACGCCCATGGCCGCGCCCTGGCCGAAGTGATTCGCGCCGACCTGACCCGCACCGGCCAGTTCCGCCTGATCAGCGCCGCCGGATCGGGCCTGAACGTCGATTCGCCCATCGCCCATGACGACTGGCGCGCCAAGGGCGCCGACTTCATCGCCTACGGCAGCATCGTGCGCGGCAACGACGGCCGCTACGACGTGCGCTACCGCCTGGCCGACACGGTCAAGAAGGGCCAGTTGGATGGCGTTGCGTTCTCCGGCACCGAGCAGGAACTGCGCCGCGTCGCCCACCAGATCGCCGACCGCATCTATGAAAAGATCACCGGCGTGCGCGGCGTGTTCTCGACCCGCATCGCCTACGTGCTCAAGCAAGGCGCCACCTACGAACTGCAGGTGGCTGACGCCGACGGCCAGAATCCGCAGGTCGCCCTGCGTTCGCGCGAGCCGATCATCTCGCCGTCCTGGTCGCCCGATGGTTCCAAGCTGGCGTACGTGAGCTTCGAATCCGGCAAGCCGGTGGTGTACGTGCACACCCTGGCCACCAGCGCCCGCGTGCCGGTCGCCAACTTCAAGGGCAACAACAGCGCCCCCGGCTGGTCGCCCGATGGCACCCAGCTTGCCGTGGCCCTGACGCGTGATGGTCTGTCGCAAATTTACATCGTTAGCGCGGCCGGGGGCTCGAATATGAAGCGAGTTACGCGTTCTCCCGGGATTGACACCGAGCCGAGCTTTACGCCGGACGGCCGTTCCATTATCTTTACCAGTGACCGCAGCGGCGGGCCGCAAATTTACCAAACCGGCCTGGACGGTGGCGATGCTCGCCGCCTCACGTTTAATGGTGGTTACAACATCTCACCCCGAATTTCCCCCGATGGATCGACGCTGCTGTACGTTGCCAGACGCGACGGCGCGTTTCGAATCGCATCGTTGAACCTGTCCTCCGGCTCGGAGAACTTGTTGACCGATGGTCGTGACGATCAGTCGCCAAGCTTCGCGCCGAACGGCATGCAAGTCCTCTACGCCGCGATCCAAAACGGACGTAGCGTGCTTGCAGGTGTTTCGAGCGATGGTCGCGTACGGCAGACGCTTTCGGTACTGAACGGGGAAATACGTGAACCGACTTGGGGCCCATTTACCCGATAACACGTGTGACTCTCTTTGCAAAGGAACTATCATGAAGTCGCGCATTGCCAAAAGCCTAACCATCGCCGCTCTGGCCGCCACCCTGGCAGCTTGCAGCTCCGTCCCTCTCGACGATAAAGCGGGTCAGGGCGGAGGCGCTGGCCAAGGATCCTCGGCCTCCGGCCAGATCCTTGATCCCTTCAACCCCCAAAGCATCCTGGCGCAACAGCGCTCGGTATACTTTGACTTCGACAGCTACACGGTGTCCGACCAGTACCGCGGCTTGGTGGAAACCCACGCCCGTTACCTGGCTTCGCACCAGCAGCAGAAAATCAAGATCGAAGGCAACACCGACGAACGCGGCGGCGCCGAATACAACCTGGCCCTGGGCCAGCGCCGTGCCGACGCCGTGCGTCGCATGATGACCCTGCTGGGCGTCAGCGACAACCAGATCGAAACCATCAGCTTCGGTAAAGAAAAGCCGAAGGCGACTGGCTCGTCGGAAGCCGACTTTGCGGAAAACCGCCGCGCCGATATCGTTTATCAGCGTTAAGCTTTTCGTATAGTTAAGTGCCCCACCACGCGTCGGGACGGTCAGCCGGCCGTCCCGACGTTTGTTTTTATCCCCGGGAATTTTCATGCGCGATTACGTTCTGTCCCTGCGTCCCTTGATGGCGGCCACTGGCCTGGTGCTGGCGGCCCTGGCGGCCCCCGCCCACGCTTTCTCCGATGACGAGGCCCGCAAGGCCATCCTGGATTTGCGCCAGCAGGTGCAGCAGCAGAACGAGCAGAGCCAACGGGCCAAGCTGCAATTGGCCGATCAGATCCAGGCCCTGCAGCAGGAAGTCGCCCAGTTGCGCGACCAGCTCGAGCTGGTGTCGCGCCAACAGCCCAGCGCCAACAAGCCGGGCGGCGCCGCCGGCGGCGCCAACCCGCCGGGCGCGACGGCCGGCGATCCGCAGGAGCAGGCCGCCTACGACGGCGCCATCGACCTGTTCCGCAAGGGCCAGTACAAGGAAGCGTCCGAATCGCTGGCCGCCTTCACCGCGCTCTACCCCGCCAGCCAGCTCGCGCCCAGCGCCCAGTTCTACCTGGGCAGCAGCCGCTACGCGCTGAAGGACTTCAAGGGCGCCATCGAACAACTGAACGCCATGGTGCAGAAGGCGCCCGACAACGCCCGCGCCCCTGACGCCCTGCTGGTCATCGCCGGCAGCCAGATCGAGATGAACAACCGCGCCGGCGCCAAGACCACGTTGCAGCGCATCGTGCGCGACTACCCGACCACGCCGGCCGCCAACACGGCCAAGAGCCGCCTGCAACTGCTGCAGTAATGGCGGAAGCCGCAACCGCGGTCGCCGCCTACCGGCACATCCTGCGCCGCCGGGCAGGGCTCATCGCCCTGCTGCTGGCGGCGATTTGCATTGGGCTGCTGCTCGATTTCACGCTCGGTCCCTCGGGCCTGGGCTGGGGCGAGTTGTGGCGCACGCTGAGCGCGCCGGCGTCGGCCGATCCGACGCTGCGCGTCATCGTCTGGGATATCCGGCTGCCCTACGCGCTGATGGCCGCGCTGGTCGGCATGGCGCTGGGCCTGGCGGGCGCGGAAATGCAGACCATCCTGAACAATCCCCTGGCCAGCCCATTCACGTTGGGCGTGTCGTCGGCGGCCGCCTTCGGCGCGTCGCTGGCCATCGTGCTGCACCTGGGCGTACCCGGCATCCCCGACGGCTGGCTGATCGCCGGCAATGCCTTCCTGTTCGCCCTGCTTGCCGCCCTGATGCTGGACGGCGTGGCGCGGCGCGGCGGCATGAACACGTCGGGCGTGGTGCTGTTCGGCATCGCCATGGTGTTCACTTTCAACGCGCTGGTGTCGCTGGTGCAGTTCACCGCCAGCGCCGAGGCGCTGCAAAACCTGGTGTTCTGGACCATGGGCAGCCTGGCGCGCTCGAGCTGGACCACCGTGGCCACGCTTGGACTGGCCTTCGCCGTGGCATTGCCGTTGGCGTTGCGCCAGTCCTGGAAGCTGACCGCCCTGCGGCTGGGCGAGGAACGCGCCGCCAGCTTCGGCGTGGACGTGCGCCGCGTGCGCGTGACGGCGCTGGCGCGCGTCAGCCTGCTGTCGGCGCTGGCGGTGGCGTTCGTCGGCACCATCGGCTTCATCGGCCTGATCGCGCCGCACATCGCCCGCCGCCTGGTGGGCGAGGATCATCGCTTCTTCCTGCCGGGCAGCGCGCTGGTCGGCGGCGTGATCCTGTCGCTGGCCTCGGTCGCCTCCAAGAACCTGGCGCCAGGCGTGATCGTGCCAGTGGGCATCGTCACTTCGCTGATCGGCATCCCGTTCTTCGTGGCGGTAGTGCTGCGCCGGAGGCTGCCATGACGGCCGCCCCGCAGCCGGCGCTGGCGATCGAAGGCATCACCGCCGGCTATGGCGGCACGGACGTGCTGCACGATCTGTCGCTGCCCCGGCTGGACGCGGGCGAAGTCACGGCCCTGCTGGGTCCCAACGGTAGCGGCAAATCGACGCTGCTCAAGGCGCTGGCGGGCCTGGTGAAGGCGCGCGCCGGCCAGGCGCGGCTGGACCACCTCGATCTGACGCGGATGGATTTCGCGACCCGCGCGCGCCATCTTGTCTACCTGCCGCAAAGCCTGCCTGCCGCCGTGCACCTGCGGGTGTTCGAATCGGTGCTGGTGGCCGCCCGCGCCAGCCAGGCCGAAGGACCGCCGGCGGATCTGCACGGGATCGACCGGCTGCTGGAGCGGCTGGGCATCGCTCACCTGGCGCTGTGCTACCTGGACGCCCTGTCGGGCGGACAGAAGCAGCTGGTGGGGCTGGCGCAGGCGCTGGTGCGCCGTCCGCGCGTGCTGCTGTTGGACGAGCCGCTGTCGGCGCTGGACCTGAACTACCAGTTCCACGTGATGCGGCTGCTGCGGCAGGAAACCGCGCAGCACGGGCTGATCACGGTGATCGTGCTGCACGACCTGAACGTGGCCCTGCAGCATGCCGACCGCGCGGTGATGATCCATGGCGGCAGGCTGGCCGCCGCCGGCGCGCCTGCCGAGGTGATCACGCCAGCGTCGCTGGCGGCTGTATATGGAGTGCAGGGCCGGGTCGAAGCCTGCTCGCGCGGACGGCTCCAGGTGCTGATCGACGACCTGGAAGCGCGTCCGCACTGACCGCTACGTCCCGCGCGGGACCCTGAGGCCGGCGGTCCGGCGGCCAGGCAACGCTAGGCGCGCTGCGCGACGTCCGCAACCGGCGCGCCGGTCATGGCGGCCAACTGCTGCGGCGTCAGGTTGAACACGGCGTGCGGGTGCCCCGCCGCCGCCCACAGGCTGTCGTACTGGAACAGGTCCTGGTCGAGCAGCATGACCGGCTTGACCGCGTGGCCGATGGGGCAGACGCCGCCGATGGCGTAGCCGGTCATGTCGCGCACGAACTTGGCGTCGGCCTTGGCCAGGGCGCCGACCTGCTGCGCGACCTTGGCCTCATCGACGCGATTGACGCCGCTGGCGATGACCAGCACCGGCGCATCGTCCGCGGCCCGGCGGAAGATGATCGACTTGGCGATCTGGGCCACTTCGCAGCCCAGCCCCGCGGCCGCTTCCGCCGAGGTCTTGCCGGTCTGCGGTAGCACCACCACCGGCTTGTCATGACCCATTTCGGCGAGCAGTCGGGCGACGCGTTGGGCGGACTCGGGAAGATCGGCGGGGGTGGCGGGGGACATCTGGCGAACTCCGTTCAAGGGAAAAAAGATCGGGAAACGAGTTTATCAGCCCCCGCCAATGCCCCCGCCGCGGGCGCGGGCGTGCCGTGGGCGGGGGAGCGAACCGGCTAGAATGCCCGCCTGGCTTTCCCAACCCGATCCGATGCGTTCAGAACCCGTCCTGCCCCTGCAAACCGCCGACATCGGCGGCTATGCCATGTCCTACACCGAATACGGCGAGGGCGAGCCCCTGGTGCTGGTGCACGGCTCGCTGTCGGACTGTCGCTACTGGAAGTCGCAGATGGCGCCGCTGGGCCGCTCGTTCCGGGTGCTGGCGGTGTGCCTGCGGCGCTACTGGCCCGAAACCTGGGATGGCGAAGGCGAGGGGTTTTCGGTGGCGCAGCATGGCGCCGACGTGCTGGCCTTCATCGACCAGGTCGCGGGCCAGCCGGCCCACCTGGTGGGCCATTCGCGCGGCGGCCGCGTGGCGCTGGAGGCGGCGCTGGCGCGCCCCGACGCGCTGCGCAGCCTGACGCTGGCCGACCCGGGCCTGCCGCTGCCCGGAGACAACGATCTGCGCGGCGGCTTCCGTCAGCGCGCGCTGGAATTGATCCGCGACGGCGCGCTCGAAGAGGGCCTGGCGCTGTTCGTCGACACCGTGACAGGGCCGGACACCTGGCAGCGCATGGTGCCCTGGTTCAAGGAGATGGTGCGCGACAACGCCGGCACGCTGTTCGGCCAGGCCCGCGAAACGCCCGCCACCCTGAGCCCGGAACAGATCGGTTCGCTGGCCCTGCCGACGCTGCTGATCGGCGGCGCGCTCAGCCCCGCGCCCTACCCGGCGGTACTCGACGCGCTGGCGCAGTGGCTGCCCCAGGCGCGGCGCGTCGACATCGCCGGCTCGTCGCACGGCATGAACCTGGGCAACCCGCGCGCCTTCAATGGCGCCATCGAATCGTTCCTGCGCGGCTGACCCCGCGCGCCGTCAGGGTTCGACCGACGGCGTGTGCTTGAGGCGCTTGAGCACGAAGGTCGAGCGGCTGTGGCGCACGCCGGGCAGCTTGTAGAGCCGCTTGCGCAGGAATTCCTCATAGCCTTCGGTGCCCGCCACCGCGACCTTGATCAGGTAGTCGTATTCGCCCGTCACCAGGAACGCCTCCACTACCTGCGGCAGGCGCGTGATCGCCTCGCCGAAGCGCGCCAGCGTGTCGTCGTCGTGGTGTTCGAGCGTGACCTCGATCATCACCGTGTCGGGCAGGCCCAGCGCCTTCTGGTTCAACAGCGCCGCGTAGCCCTCGATCACGCCCGCGTCCTCCAAGGCCTTGACCCGGTTCCAGCAGGGCGTGGGCGACAGGCCCACCTGCTCGGCCAGTTTCAGGTTGGTGAGGCGGCCATCGGTGCGCAGCGCGCGCAGGATCTTGCGGTCGGTTTCGTCGATTTTGGGCGGGGTGGACACGGCTGAGAATCCGCAGAAGAGAATATCCCTGTAAAACTTAATTTTATAGGATATATATTCCTCTATCTCTACGGAAATGGCGGGAATCAGGAAACCTATTTTCCCGACCCGGTCGTAGACTTTCCAGCAAGACGGGCATTACCCCGCCCGTCGGATCCAGCGCCTGCGCCGCGGCACAACCCGGCCTTGGCGCCGGTGTAGTCCACCGCAGTTGCCGCGCGCCGATCCGCGCGGCGGGAAATCATGTCTCACGCAGCAGCAGTACCCGCAAGAACCGGCCTGGGCCTGTCCGGCACCGCCATGCTCCTGGCCGCGCCGGCGCTATTCGCCTCCAACATGGTGGCCGCCCGCTGGGCCCACGACGCCGCCCTCCCCCCCGTTTTCCTGGCCTTCGGCCGCTGGCTGATCGCCTTCCTGATCCTGTTGCCGCTGGCCGCGCCGGCCTTGCTGCGGCATCGCCAGGCGCTGTGGCGCGGCCTGCCCACGCTGCTGCCGCTGGCGGTGTTGGGCATGGGCGTGGCGGTGGCGCCGCAGTACATCGGCGCCCAGAGCACCAGCGCCACCAACATCGCCCTGATCTTCTCGTGCAGCCCGATCCTGGTGGCGCTGCTGGAAGCGATCATCTGGCGCAAGCCTCTCTCGCCGCTGCGCGCCGCCGGGCTGGCGCTGGCGCTGGGCGGCGTGCTGGTGGTGCTGACGCGCGGCGACGCCTGGGCGCTGGCGCGGCTGGCGTTCGGCCAGGGCGACCTGTGGGTGCTGCTGGCCGCCACCGGCTGGGCGTTCTATACGGTGCTGCAGAAGCGCCTGACGCTGCCGGCCGTGCCGGACGGCGCGCGGCTGGCGGCGATGATGCTGGGCGGCGCGATCGCGCTGGCGCCCTTCGCCGGGATCGAGGCCGCCGCCGGCGCCACTCCCCCCTGGAGCGATCCGCGCCTGGCGGCGGTGCTGCTGTTCCTGGCGGTCGTGCCGAGCCTGGGCGCGTACTACGTCTACGGCCGGCTGATCAGCCGCGCCGGCCCCGCCACCGCGGGCCTGTCGATGTTCCTGGTGCCGGTGTATGCGGCGTTGCTGGCCTGGCCGCTGCTGGGCGAGGCGCCGCAGCTATTCCATGCCTATGGCTTCGTGATGATCCTGTCGGGCGTGAAACTGGCGTCCTTGCGCATGCGGACGACGACGGCCGGCGCCGCCGCGCCGGCCTGAGGCGCGAGAAAGAAAAAAGGGCCACCCGCGCGGGTGGCCCTCGTTACGGGCAGCTCCGGATTCAGCGGCCCGTGCCCTGGGCCGCGATCACTTCCTGCGCCACCTGGCGCGGCGCTTCGGCGTAGTGCTTGAACTCCATCGTGTAGGTGGCGCGGCCCTGCGTCAGCGAGCGCAGCGAGGTGGAGTAGCCGAACATCTCGGCCAGCGGCACCTCGGCGCGCACCACCTTGCCGCCGCCCCCGGCGATGTCTTCCATGCCCTGCACCATGCCGCGGCGTGACGACAGATCGCCCATGACGTTGCCGGTGAAGTCCTCGGGCGTTTCCACCTCGACCTGCATCATCGGCTCCAGCAGCACCGGATCGGCGCGCCGCATGCCTTCCTTGAAGGCCATCGAACCGGCCATCTTGAAGGCGTTCTCGTTCGAATCCACGTCGTGATACGAGCCGAAGAACAGTGTCGCCTTGACGTCGACCACCGGGTAGCCCGCCAGCACACCGGCGTTGAGCGCCTCGCGGATGCCCTTGTCGACCGCCGGGATGAACTCGCGCGGCACCACGCCGCCCTTGATGGCGTCGACGAATTCGTAGCCCTTGCCCGGCTCCTGCGGCTCGAGCTTGAGCACCACGTGGCCGTACTGGCCGCGGCCGCCCGACTGCTTGACGAACTTGCCTTCGACCTCGTCACAGGTCTTGCGGATGGTCTCGCGATAGGCCACCTGCGGCTTGCCCACCGTGGCCTCGACGCCGAACTCGCGCTTCATGCGGTCGACCAGGATTTCCAGGTGCAGCTCGCCCATGCCGGAAATGATGGTCTGGCCGGACTCCTCGTCGGTGCGCACGCGGAACGAGGGATCTTCCTGCGCCAGCCGGCCCAGGGCGATGCCCATCTTTTCCTGGTCGGCCTTGGTCTTGGGCTCGACCGCCTGCGAGATGACCGGCTCGGGGAACACCATGCGCTCCAGCACGATGACGTGCGCCGGATCGGTCAGCGTGTCGCCCGTGGTGACGTCCTTGACGCCCACCGCGGCGGCAATGTCGCCGGCGTAGACCTCGGTGATTTCGCGCCGCTCGTTGGCATGCATCTGCAGGATGCGGCCCAGGCGTTCCTTCTTTTCCTTGACCGGGTTGTAGACAGAGTCGCCGGACTTGACCACCCCGGAGTAGACGCGGAAGAACACCAGCTGACCCACGAACGGGTCGGTCATGATCTTGAAGGCCAGCGCCGAGAACGGTTCCTTGTCGGTGGGATGGCGCTCGATCTCGTGGTCGCGCTCGTCGTGGCCCTTGATGGCGGGCACGTCGACCGGCGACGGCAGGTAGTCGATGACCGCGTCCAGCATGGCCTGCACGCCCTTGTTCTTGAAGGCGCTGCCGCACAGCATCGGCACGATCTCGTTGGCGACCGTGCGCTGGCGCAGGCCCTGCTTGATCTCGGCTTCGGTCAGCGCCTCGCCGCCCAGGTATTTCTCCAGCAGCGCCTCGTTGGCCTCGGCGGCCTTCTCGACCATCTTGTCGTGCCACTCCTGCGCCTGCGCCTGCAGCGCCGCCGGAATGTCGCGATACTCGAAGCGCACGCCCTGACTGGCGTCGTCCCAGATGATGGCTTTCATCTTGACCAGATCGATCACGCCCTCGAAGCCGTCTTCCGCGCCCACCGGCAGTTGCACCGGCACGGCGTCGCCCTTGAGGCGTTCGCTGATCTGGCGCTGCACGCGCAGGAAGTCCGCGCCGACGCGGTCCATCTTGTTGACGAAGGCCAGCCGCGGCACGCGGTACTTGTTGGCCTGGCGCCAGACGGTCTCGGATTGCGGCTGCACGCCGCCGACCGCGTCATAGACCATGACCGCGCCATCCAGCACGCGCATGGAGCGCTCGACCTCGATGGTGAAGTCGACGTGGCCCGGCGTGTCGATGATGTTGATGCGGTGTTCGGGATAGTTGCCGGCCATGCCTTTCCAGAAGGCGGTGGTGGCGGCGGACGTGATCGTAATGCCACGTTCCTGTTCCTGTTCCATCCAGTCCATCACGGCGGCGCCATTGTGCACTTCGCCGATCTTGTGGGTGATACCGGTATAGAAGAGGATGCGCTCGGTGGTCGTCGTCTTGCCCGCGTCGATGTGGGCGCTGATGCCGATGTTCCGGTATAGCTCGATAGGCGTCTTGCGAGTCATGGCCTCGTTCCTTGCAGTAATCACCAGGAATGGGCGGCAGGTCCGACCGGATACTGCCGCGGCGGGCGCCATGCCGCGTTGAGAGGTGTGCTCGGGGATTGCGAAACCGCGCCCGCACTATCCGTGAATATTACGCGCCGCGAGCCGGTTTACAAGCTTTAGCCATAAGCGCCATAGGGAATGGCGCGGACATGAAAAAGCCCCTCGGCGGGAGGGGCCTGGCATGCGTCGACGCCGGCGGGCCTGACAGCGGCCTGACACCGGCGGCGGGCAGCGGTGTTACTTCTTTTCTTCCTTGACGCGGTACACCAGCACGGCGGTGCTGGCCAGCGACAGCACCTTGGCGGTGACGCTGCCCAGCAGCAAACGCGACAGGCCGCTGCGGCCGTGGCTGCCGATGAAGATCAGGTCGCAACCGGCGTCGGCGGCGGCCTGGACGATGCCGTCGGCCACGTTGAAGTTGGACACGGCGCGCGCCTCGGACTTCACGCCGGCGGTGTCGGCGCGATCGGTGATCTGCTTGAGGTACTTGTCGGCCTGTTCGGCCGAGGCCTTTTCGTAGTCTTCGTCGGTGATGGCGTAGGCCGCGGCCATGCCGTCGAAACCGATGGTGGCGGCGAACGGCTGCGTCACGTAGAGGGCGACGACGTCAGCGCCCACCGAGCGCGCGAAGGAAATGCCGGCGTTGGCGGCTTGGGCCGACAGCGGCGAGCCGTCGGTGGGAATCAGGATCTTCTTGAACATCTTGCCTGCTCCTGTTTGAGAGGAAGCTCCATGCTACCGGAAACCCGCCAGGTTCACATCAAGCGAACCCGGGGTCCTTGATGCGCGTCAACCCAGTTGCTGGGCGGCCGCGAACAGGTTGGTGCAGCGCGTCCCGGTGCGGCAGTACGCCAGTACCGGGCCCGGCAGCGTGCGCAGCAGTTCGGCGAAGCGGACCACGTCGGCGGCGGTCATGGCGCTGCCGACGACCGGCTGGTATTCGATTTTCAGACCGGCGGCAGCGGCGGCCTTGGACACATCGGCGGCGGTCGGCTGGTCGGGGCCGCCCTCGAAATCGGGACGGTTGATGATGACGCTCTTGTAGCCGGCGGCCGCCACGTCGGCCATGTCGTCGGGCCCCAGTTGCGGGGCGACGGCGAAATTGTCGGTCAGGGGCTTGATCGGTGCGGACATGGCGATTCCTTGATGGCGAGGTAGAGAGGGCTGGATCCTATTATTGCAGGTGCCGTTTCAGCCGAACAGTTTTTCCAATACGCTCCAGGCCCCGCGTTCGTCCGCCATCGACACCGAAAAACGCAACATGGTGGATGGCGCCTGCGATGGCGAGAACAGCGTGCCCGGCGCCAGCAGCATGCCGCGGTCGGCGGCGGCGCGGGCCAGCACCTCGCTGTCGCGGCCGCAGTCGGCCCAGACGAACATGCCTGCCTGCGGCTCGTGAGGGACCGTCAGGCCCAGCTTCAACAGGCCTTTCAGGCAGCGCTGGCGGGCTTCGTCCACCCGCTGGCGCACACGCTCGATATGACGCCGGTACTGGCCTTCCATCAGCACCCGGTGCACCACCCGTTCGCCCAGTTCGGGCGAGGTCAGGCCCGCCAGCATTTTCAGGTCGGCCAGTTTCTGCAGGATGTCGGGATTGGCGGCCAGGTAGCCGACCCGCAGGCTGGCGGCCAGCATCTTTGAATAGCCGCTGACCAGGATCACGCGGTTCAGGCGATCGAGCACCGCCAGCTTCATGGCGCCGCCGGGGTGCAGATCGCCATAGGTATCGTCCTCCACCACCATGAAATCGTGGCGCTCGGCGATGCGCAGGATGTCGTAGGCGGCGCCGGCCGACAGGGTATGGCCGGTCGGGTTGTGCACGGCGCTGTTGACGATGAAGAGCCTGGGCTTGTGCTGCGCCGCCAGTTGTTCCAGCTGCGCGATGTCGGGACCATCGGGACCGCGCGGCACGCCGATCAGCCGCGCGCCGAACGCGGCCAGCCGGCCGAAGATGACGAACCACGCCGGATCCTCGACCAGCACGGTGTCGCCGGGCTGCACCAGCAGGCGGGCAATCAGGTCCAGGCCGTGCGTGACGCCGTTGGTGGTGAGCAGGTTGCGATCGGGATGGGCCGGCACGCCTTCGCTCTGCAGCGACGCCGCGATCTGCTGGCGCAGCGGCGAAAAGCCCTGCGGATGCCCATAGGACACCAGATGGCCGCGCACCGAGCGCCCGACGGCGCGTACCGCGCTCGCCACCATGTCCGGATCCAGCCAGTCGGCCGGCAACAGGCCGGCGCCGCCCGGCATGCCGGGGCCGCCACCTTCACGGAACATGCTGCGCAAGAGCCAGGCGATATCCACCCGCGCGGGCGGCGTGAACCCCTGGCTTTCGGGAATCGCGGCGGCCGCGGCCAGCGGGCCGTTGCGGGCCCGCACGAAGAAACCGGCGCCGCGGCGCGACTGCACCAGGCCGCGCGCCACCAGCCGGTCGTAAGCCTCCACCACCGTAAACCGGCTGACGCCGGATTGCTCGGCCATCTTGCGGATGGAGGGCAGGCGGGTGCCGGGACGCAGGCCCTGCTCGTCGATACGGCGGGCCAGGCCGTCGGCCAGTTGCGCCACCAAGGTGGCGTCGGCCTGGCGCACCGGCTGCCAGGGCATGGAGGGGGAGGCAACTGTCATGGGGATTTCACCAGGCCAGTGGTTAAAGTGACATGCAAAAGTGTACCGGTACTGTACCGATGACTATGCGTAGAGTGACAGCAATGGCGCCAACCCGCAAGCCCTGTGGACCGCCCCTTCTTCCGGATGTCCACCGATGAGCCGTTCCGTGCTGTATCCCTCGCCCCAGGTCGCTCCCGCCGCGTCCGCGGTCTCCTCCTGGGAAGGCTATGGCTACGGCCTGCTGGGGGTGGTGGTGTTCTCGCTGACTCTGCCGATGACCCGCGTCGCCGTCGCCGAGCTGCCGCCGTTGCTGGTGGGCCTGGGCCGGGCCCTGCTGGCGGCCGTGCCGGCCCTGGCGCTGTTGTGGCTGACACGCAGCCGGCGGCCCGATCGCCGCGAATGGCCCGGCGTCATCCTGGCCGCGATCGGCATCGTGGTGGGCTGGCCGCTGGCGTCGTCGCTGGCGATGCAGACCGTGGCGTCTTCGCACGGCGCGGTGTTCAACGGCCTGCTGCCCCTGTCCACGGCGGTTTTCGCGGCCTGGCGCAGCGGCGAACGGCCATCGCCGGCGTTCTGGGGCTGGGCCATGGTGGGCTCCGCCCTGGTCTGCGCATTTGCGCTGCGCGAGGGCCAGGGCAGCCTGGTGATGGGCGATTTCTGGCTGTTGCTGGCCGTGCTGCTGGGCGGCATGGGTTATGCCGAAGGCGCGCGCGCCTCGCGCACGCTGGGCGGCTGGCGCACCATCTGCTGGGCGCTGGTGATCAGCGCCCCGGTGCTGGTCGCACCGGTGGGCTGGATGGCCGCGCAACAGGCGGCCTGGCCTGGGGCCGACGTCATCTGGGCCAGCGCCTATCTGGCATTCGGCTCGATGTTCCTGGGATTTTTCGCCTGGTATCGCGGCCTGGCCGTGGGTGGCATTGCCCGTGTCGGGCAGATTCAGCTGCTGCAACCGTTCCTGACGGTACTGGCCGCCACCCTGTTCTTTGGCGAATCGGCGGACATGATCACCTTCCTGTTTGCCGCCGCCGTTATCGTTGTGATCGCCGGTGGACGCCGCGCGATCGTTGGAGTCAAGAAATGACGCTGTTCCCTTCCAGCCTGGCCGATGTGCCGCTCGCTTCCCTGTCCCTGCTGGGGCCCCTGGCGCTGTTCGCGCTGGTCAGCTCGATCACGCCCGGGCCGAACAACGTCATGCTGGCCGCCTCCGGGCTGAACTTCGGCTTCCGCCGCAGCATGCCGCACCTGCTTGGCGTGAACCTGGGATTCACGCTGATGATCTTCCTGGTGGGCATCGGGCTCGGCTCGGTTTTCCAGCAGGCGCCGGTGCTGTACACCGTGCTGAAGTACGTGGGCGCCGCCTACCTGCTGTACCTGGCCTGGAAGATCGCCAACTCCGGCGGCGTGGAGGAGGGTGAAGCGCGCGGCAAGCCGATGACCTTCCTGCAGGCAGCGGCCTTCCAGTGGGTCAACCCCAAGGCCTGGGTGATGGCGGTGGGCATCATCGCCACCTACACGCCGCAGGCCGGCTTCTTCGCCAACCTGGTGATCGCCACACTGGTCTGCGGCCTCGTCAACCTGCCCAGCATCGGCATCTGGGTCACCTTCGGCACGGCGCTGCGCCGGGTGCTGCACAAACCCTGGGCGATCCGGGCCTTCAACATCACCATGGCCCTGCTGCTGGTGGCCTCGCTGTATCCGGTGGCGCTGGAAGCGCTGCACTGACATGGCCGGGGGCCGGCGCGCCGCGATGCTCGTGACGCACTGACCCTGGCCTCAGGCCAGCAGGGCGACCACCACGACGGGCGTGACGAGCACGTTGAACAGGCCCGCCATCACCATCACCAGGCCCGCCACCGCGCCCTCTTCGGCCGCCAGCTCGCGCGCCTTGGCGGTGCCGGCGCCATGCGCGCCCATGCCGAACAGCGCGCCGCGCGCCAGGGCCGAGCGTAGCGGCAGCCAGCGTCGCATGAACTGGCCGATGGCCGCGCCGAACACCCCCGTGACAATGACGAACACCGCCGTCAGATCCGGCACGCCGCCAACGTGCGACGACACCGCCACCGCGAACGGCGTGGCCACCGAACGCGGCAACAGGCTCAACCGCAGGCCCGGCGGCAGGTCCAGCAGACTACCCAGCAGCCAGGCGCTGGCGCCGGCGATAGCGCTGCCCACCGCCACGCCGGCCAACAGCACCGGCCAATAGCGCCGGATCAGCGCGCGCTGCTCATACAGCGGCAACGCGAACGCAACGATGACCGGCCCCAGCATCATCATCAACCAGTGGGAGCCGGACATGTAGTCGCGATAGCCGGTGTGCAGCAGCAACGCCAGCATCAGCAGCAGGGCTGGCGCCACCACCAGCGTGGACGTCCACCAATAGGCATAGCGGCGATAGAACAGGCGCGCGCAGACATAGGCCAGCACCGTGGCCAGCGGCCAGAACAGCAGATTGAATTCAGCCCGCATGGCGGTTCATCCAGCGGTAGCAAAGGTCGATCGTCAGCGCGGTGCCGAGCATGACCAGGGCCGTGCCCAGCAGGATCACGGCCAGCAGTTTCGCGCCCAGCACGCCGAGGAATTCGCGATGGTCCAGCAGCGACATCACCGCGGGCACGAAGAACAGCAGCATCTCGCCCAGCAGCCAGCTGGCGCCTCGGTGCACATTGCGCACCCGCAACAGGCCGGCGGCCAGCAGGGCCAGCACCAGCACCATGCCGATGACGCCGCCCGGTATGGGCAGGCCGGCGGCGTTGGCCAGTACCTGGCCGAGCAGGGAAAACAGGATCAGCAGGACGATCTGCAGCACGCGGCTGCGGCGCAGCAGGCTGCGCAGGACGATGGGATAGCGAGGGCGAGACATGGAATTTCCAGCGGACAGGAAACGTTTTACGCTCGGCGCGACCATAGATAAAATGAATTTGTCGAATTCATCCCATTCCAAACAGGCATACCCCCATGGATCTGCGCCCCTTGCGCGCGCTGGTGGAAGTGGTCCGCCAGGGCGGATTCTCCCAGGCCGCGAAAGCGGTTTTCGCCACCCAGCCCACGGTCAGCAAGGCCGTGCGCCAGCTGGAAGACGAGATCGGCATGCCGTTGCTCGACCGCCAGGCGCAGCCGCCCCGGCTGACCGAGGCCGGTGAAATCGTCTACCGGCGCGCCGTCAAGATGTTGGCCGAGCGCGACGATCTGTACGCCGAACTGGACGAGCTGCGCGGCCTCAAGCGCGGCGTGCTGCGGCTGGGCCTGCCGCCGCTGGGCAGCAGCACGCTGTTCGCGCCGATGTTCGCGCGCTTTCGCAGCCGCTATCCGCACATCGAGATCAGCCTGCTGGAACACGGCGGCCACCGGCTCGAAGAAATGGTGATGGCCGGCGGGATCGAGCTGGCGGCGTCGCTGCGGCCGGACTCCGACAATTTCGACTGGCAACCGGTGGCGCGCGAGCCGCTGGTGGCGTTGCTGCCGGCCGATCACCCGCACGCCCGGGCCGCCACCGTCGGCCTCGACCAATTGCGCGACTCCCCCTTCATCCTGTTCGAGACCGGCTTCGCCCTGAACCGCATCATCCAGGAGGCTTGCCGGCGCGCCGGCTTTGCGCCGGCCATCGCCGCGAGGAGCGGCCAGATCGACTTCATCGTGGCGCTGGTCAGCGCCGGGCTGGGCGTGGCCTTCCTGCCGCGCGTCAAGGCGGAGGAAGAACGGCACGCGGGCGTGGCGCTGGTGCCGTTGCGCGATGCCCATACGGATTGGGAGATGGGACTGGTGTGGCGGCGTGGCGGTTACCTGTCGCCCGCGGCGCAGGCCTGGCTGGCGCTGGCGCGCGAGATGCATCCGGACACGGCTTGAAGCGATGCGCCAACAATCCGCGTTGTATGCTGGCGGCGCGACCGCGCCCGTCGGCGCGGGTTTCATTGATCATGCCCGCCCTGCCCCGCTTCACCGTCCGCCGCCTGTTCGGCGCCGCCGTGCTCGCCGCCGCCAGCGTGGTCGGCTGTTCGCAGCTTGACTCCTGGCAGCGCCAGACCATTTTTTCGCCGCAATCCGAACCTCAGACCTGGTGGCGCGAGCCAGCCAAGGGCACGCAGGTCTACGACCTGGCGCTGGCCAATGGCGACAAGGTGCGGGCCTGGTACTGGCAAAGCCCGCAAGCCAACGCGCCCACAGTCCTGTACCTGCATGGCGCGCGCTGGAACCTGAACGGCAGCGCCTTCCGCATCGACGGCTGGACGCGCAAGGGCTATTCGGTGCTGGCCATCGACTATCGCGGGTTCGGCGCGTCGACGCCGCGCCTGCCGTCCGAGGCCAGCGCGCTGGAGGACGCCATGGCGGGCTTGAAGGAATTGGCCCGCCTGCAACCGGACCCGGCGCGCCGCTTCATCTACGGACACAGCCTGGGCGGCGCCATCGCCATCAACCTGGCGGCGCGCCCGGAGCAACCGGACTTCGCCGGGCTGATCGTCGAATCCAGTTTCACCAGCATCAGCGCGATGCTGGCCACCATGAAGTGGGGCCGCGTGCCCGGCGCCAGCCTGTTGGTCACGCAACCGTTCGACTCGGTGCAGACGCTGGCGCAACTGCACACGCCGATGCTGTTCATGCATGGCACCGCGGATCGCGTGGTGCCGCACACGATGAGCGACGAACTCTACGCCGCCGCCCGGGGGGTGGCGCCCGAACTGAAGCGGCTGGTCAAGATCGAGGGCGCGACGCATTCGGGCGCGTTCCGCAGCGGCGAACAGTACGACGACGCCGTGAAGACCTTCATGCGCGACGCCAGTCGCGCCTATCAACGCAAGGCCGGCTGACCCTCGCGCCCCGCGACCAGGGGCGGGGCCATCCGTCGAATCCTTCCCGGGTCGGGCAGGCGCGCCCGGCGTTCGCCGGTTCCCTTCCCGGCCCACTCCCCTGCGCCTGATAAGGCGCCCGCACGGTTCTCCCCGGGGAAACCCGCTCTCGGGAAACTCCCATATCAAAATATCTTCTAAATATATTTAACAGATATTAGACTTTCTCCCACCCGCCGCCCTTCCTTCGCGGCGCCGGCCATCCGAGGAGAATCCAGTTGAGTAACGTGCGTTGGCAGGGCGTCTTTCCTGCCGTAACCAGTAAGTTTCATGCCGACGAAACCCTCGACTTCGAAGCGATGCGCAAGCATTTCGGCTTCCTGATCGACAACGGCGTGCATGGCCTCGTCACCTGCGGTTCGCTGGGCGAAGCCAGCACCCTGACGCTGGAGGAAAAGCTGGCGGTGACGCGTTGCGCCGTGGAAGTCAGCGGCGGCCGCATCCCGGTGCTGGCCAACGTGTCGGAGACCAGCACCCGCGAGGCGCTGCGCTTCATCAAGGCCGCGGTCGAGCTGGGCGTGGACGGCTTCATGCTGATGCCGTCGCTCATCTACGTGGCCGATGCGCGCGAGGCGATGCAGAGCATCCGCACCATGGCCGAGGCCGCCGCCAAGCCCTGCATGATCTACAACAACCCGGTCGCCTACCGCGTCGACCTCAAGCCCGAGCACATGGCCGAGCTGGCCGATTGCCCCTGGCTGGTGGCGATCAAGGAAAGCAGCGACGACATCCGCCGCGTGACCGACCTGCGCAACAAGCTGGGCGACCGCTACCAGCTGTTCATCGGCGTCGACGACCTGTCGTTCGAAGCCCTGGCGCTGGGCGCCGACGGCCTGCTGGCCGGCCTGGTGACCGCCTTCCCGCGCGAGACCGTGGCGCTGTATGACCTGATGAAGGCCGGCAAATGGCAGGAAGCGCTGGCGCTGTACCAGTGGTTCACGCCGCTGCTGCACCTGGACGTGTCGACCAAGCTGGTGCAGAACATCAAGCTGGCCGAGACCCTCGCCGGCGTCGGCAACGAGCACGTGCGCCGTCCGCGCCTGCCGCTGGTGGGCGCCGAGCGCGAGCGCTGCGCCGGCATCATCGAAGCGGCGCTGGCCAAGCGGCCGCGGCAATACCAGTCGAAGTAAACGACCCAGCCCGAAGCAGGACAGGCGCGCCCGCCAGGCGCGCCGTCCACCCGCCAGCCTCTCGGACACCATGCACAGCGACATCATCCTTCAGACCCGGGGCCTCACCAAGGAATTCCGCGGCTTCGTGGCGGTCAACGACGTCAACCTGAGCGTCAGGCGCGGCGCGATCCATGCGCTGATCGGTCCCAACGGGGCCGGCAAGACCACGGTCTTCAACCTGCTCACCAAGTTCCACATCCCCACCCGCGGCGAGATCGTCTACGACGGCGTCGACATCACCGGCGAACGGCCGGCGCAGACGGCGCGGCGCGGCATCGTGCGCTCGTTCCAGATTTCGGCGGTGTTCCCGCAGCTGTCGGTGCGCGAGAACGTGCGCGTGGCCTTGCAGCGCAAGCTGGGCGTGGACTATTGCTTCTGGCGTTCGGAGCGCTCGCTGGAGCGCCTGCATGCGCGGGTCGAGGAACTGCTCGACCAGGTCGGCCTGCGCGCGCAGCTGGACGTGGCCGCCGGCGACCTGCCCTACGGCCGCAAGCGCACGCTGGAGATCGCCACCACGCTGGCGCTGGAGCCCGAACTGCTGTTGCTGGATGAGCCGACGCAAGGCATGGGCCACGAGGACGTGGACCGCGTCAAGCACCTGATCAAGCAGGTCTCGGCCGGTCGCAGCATCCTGATGGTGGAACACAACATGAAGGTGGTGGCCGACATCTGCGACACCATCACCGTCCTGCAACGCGGCGAGATCCTGGCCGAGGGTCCGTACGCCGAGGTGTCCGCGAACCCCGCGGTGCGCGAAGCGTACATGGGAGCGGAAGATGAATGACGAGACCCCGGCGCGGTCCATGCTGGAGATCCGCGACCTGCACGCCTGGTATGGCGAATCGCACATCCTGCACGGCATCGACCTGGACGTGAAGGCGGGCGAGTGCATCACGCTGCTGGGCCGCAATGGCGCCGGCCGCAGTTCGACCCTGAAGTCGGTGCTGGGCCTGGTGGGCCGGCGCAGCGGCTCCATCAAGGTGCAAGGCCAGGAAACCATCGGCCTGCCGCCGCACAAGATCGCGCGCCAGGGCATCGGCTACTGCCCCGAAGAGCGCGGCATCTATGCCTCGCTGACCGCCGAGGAAAACCTCATGCTGCTGCCCACGGTGGGGCCGGACGGCATGTCGGTGGACGAGATCTACACGATGTTCCCCAACCTGAAGGAACGCGCCCACAGCCCCGGCACCCGGCTGTCGGGCGGCGAGCAGCAGATGCTGGCGATGGCGCGCATCCTGCGCACCGGCGCCCGCCTGCTGCTGCTCGATGAAATCACCGAAGGCCTGGCGCCCGTCATCGTGCAGGCGCTGGGCCGGGTGATCCGGCAATTGCAGGAGCGCGGCTACACCACCGTGCTGGTCGAGCAGAACTTCCGCTTCGCCCGGCACCTGGCCGACCGCCATTACGTCATCGAGCATGGCCAGGTGGCCGCCGTGATCGAGCGGGCCGAGGTCGAGCGGTCGCAGGACCGGCTCAACGCCCTGCTCGGCATCTGAAGGCCGTCGCGCGCAGTTCCCCGTCGTTGCAGTTCCCGTGGTGCTTCCGACCGCAGTCCCCCCATTCCCATACGGAGCGTAGTCAGATGAAATTGAATCGAATCGCAGCGGCGCTGTGCGCCATCGGCCTGGCGGGCGTCGCCCACGCCGAGGCCGGCATCAGCGACGGCATCGTCAAGGTCGGCGTGCTGACCGACCTGTCGGGCGTCTATTCCGACCTGGCCGGCAACGGCTCGGTGGTCGCGGCGCGCATGGCGGCCGAGGAAATGGGCAACAAGGTGCTGGGCAAGCCGGTCGAGGTGGTGGCCGCCGACCACCAGAACAAGCCCGACGTCGCCGCCAACCTGGCGCGCGAATGGTTCGACCAGGGCAAGGTCGACATGATCACCGACTTCCCCACCGCGTCGACCGCGCTGGCCGTGATGGAGATCGCGCGCCAGAAGAACCGCGTGACCATGCCGTCCGCCGGCCTGTCGACCGCGATCCTGGGCGAGAAGTGCTCGCCGCTGAACGCGCAGTGGACCACCAACACCTATGCGCTGGCGGCCGGCACGGCGCGCGCGCTGGTCAAGGAGGGCAAGAAGACCTGGTACTTCATCACCGCCGACTACACCTTCGGCCACTCGCTGGAAAAGGACGCCACCGAAGTGATCCAGGAAAACGGCGGCAGCGTGGCCGGTGTCTCGCGCCACCCCTTCCCCGGCAACGACTTCTCGTCGTTCCTGCTGAAGGCGCAGGCCTCCAAGGCCGACGTGATCGCCCTGGCCAACGCCGGCAACGACACCGTCAACGCGGTCAAGCAGGCCAATGAGTTCGGCATCACCAAGAAGCAGATCGTGGCGCCGCTGCTGACCTACATCTCGGACGTGCACAGCATGGGCCTGGCCAAGGCGCAGGGCATGTACCTGACCGAAGCGTTCTACTGGGACTACGACGACGCCTCGCGCGCCTGGGCCAGGAAGTTCTTCGAGAAGACCAAAAAGATGCCGACGGCATCGCAGGCCGGCGTCTACTCGGCCACGCTGTCGTACCTGAAGGCGATCGAGGCGGCCGGCACCGACGAGGCGCCGGCGGTCATGGCCAAGCTGCGCGAGATGACCATCAACGACGCCGTGATCCGCAACGGCAAGCTACGCGCGGACGGCGCGCTGGTGCACGACATGCTGCTGTTGCAGGTGAAGGCGCCGGCCGAGTCCAAGGCGCCGTGGGACTACTACCACGTGAAGTCGGTGCTCAAGGGCGACGAGGTCTTCCCCAAGCCGCAGGCCGCCTGCGCGCTGAACAAGTCCTGACGCCCGCTGGCGCCGGGCGGCTTGCGCCCGGCGCCGGTTCGATCCGCCCGCGGCGCGCGGCAACGCGCGCCTCCCGCAAACCGACGCGTCCCGTTTCCGATCGCCGCCCACTATGTTCGACATCTCGCTTCCCGCCCTGCTCGCCCAACTGCTGGTGGGGCTGATCAACGGCTGCTTCTACGCCATCCTCAGCATGGGGCTGGCCATCATCTTCGGCCTGCTCAACATCGTCAATTTCACCCATGGCGCCCAGTTCATGATGGCGGCGTTCCTGGCGTGGATCGGCTTCACCCAGCTGCCGCAACTGCTGGGCCCGGGCGCGCAGATCAACTTCTGGGCGGCCCTGGTGCTGGCGCCGCTGATTGTCGGCGCGGTCGGAGTGGTCATCGAGAAGACACTGCTCAAGCGGCTCTACCACCTGGACCACCTGTACGGCCTGCTGCTAACCTTTGGCATCGCGCTGATGATGGAAGGCGGATTCCGCTACTTCTACGGCATATCCGGCGTGGGCTACGAGCCGCCCGAGATCCTGCAGGGCGGCTTCGACCTGGGCTTCATGTTCCTGCCGGCGTACCGCGCCTTCGTGGTGGTGGCTTCGCTGCTGCTGTGCCTGCTGACCTGGTACCTGTTCGAGCGCACCCGCCTGGGCGCGCTGCTGCGCGCCGGCACCGAGAACGCCCGGCTGCTGCAGGCCTTCGGCGTCAACGTGCCGGTGATGATCACGCTGACCTACGGCTTCGGCGTGGCGCTGGCCGGCGTGGCCGGCGTGCTGGCCGCGCCCGTCATGCAGATCAATCCGCTGATGGGCTCCAACCTGCTCAATATCGTGTTCGCGGTGGTGGTGATCGGCGGCCTCGGCTCGATCATGGGCGCCATCGTCACCGGCCTGGCGCTGGGCCTGCTGGAAGGTCTGGCCAAGGTGTTCTACCCCGAAGCGTCCACCGTGGTCGTATTCATCGTGATGGCGGTGGTGCTGCTGACGCGCCCCGCGGGCCTGTTCGGCAAGGAGAAATAAGGTGTCGCGCTTTCCTCTTTCCATCCGCATCCTGGCGCTGCTGCTGGTGCCGGCGCTGCTGGTTCCGTGGTTCCCGCAGATTGTCTATCCGGTCTTCGTCATGAAGGTGCTGTGCTTCGCGCTGTTCGCGCTGGCCTTCAACCTGCTGACCGGCTTCACCGGCCTGGTGTCGTTCGGCCATGCGGCCTTCTTCGGCTGGGCCGGCTATGCCGCGGGCGAGATGATGATCCTGTACGGCGCGGCCGGCCTGCCGCCGGAACTGGCCATGCTGTGCGGCGTGGCCATGGCCGCCGCCATCGGTTACGCGATTGGCTGGCTGGCGATCCGCCGCACCGGCATCTATTTCGCCATGATCACGCTGGCGCTGTCGCAGGTGGCCTACTTCATGGCGGTGCAGGTCCGCTGGACGCGCGGCGAGGACGGCATGCAGGGCATTCCGCGCGGCAAGTTCCTGGGCCTGGTCGACCTGAGCGCCGACACCAACATGTATTACTTCACGCTGGGCGTGTTCGTGCTGGGGTTCCTGTTCGTCTACCGGGTCATCCATTCGCCCTTCGGCCAGGTGCTCAAGACCATCCGCGACAACGCGCCGCGGGCGATTTCGCTGGGGTACGATACGGATCGGTGCAAGCTGCTGGCGTTCGTGCTGTCGGCCTCGGTGGCCGGCCTGGCCGGTTCGCTCAAGGCGCTGGTGCTGCAGCTGGTGGCGCTGAACGACGTGTCGCTGGCCACCTCCACCGAAGTCCTGCTGATGACGCTGCTGGGCGGGATCGGCACCGTGTGGGGTCCCGTGGTGGGCGCCACGCTGGTCGTCAGCCTGCAGAACTACCTGGCCACCCTGGGCGATGTCGTCACCATCGTCATCGGGTTGATTTTCGTGTTGTGCGTGTCGTTCTTCCGGCGCGGGTTCGTCGGCGAATGGCTGGCCTACACGCAGTGGCGCAAAACGAAGGAAAACAACCGTTGATGGCAGGAGCAGAACCCAAAAGGCGCGCGGCAGACGTCGCCTATGACCAGATCGAAAGCATGATCGCCACCCTGCAATTGCAGCCGGGCAGCGCGGTGGTGGAAGCCGATCTGGTCGAAAAGACCGGCCTGGGCCGCACCCCGCTGCGCGAAGCCCTGCTGCGCATGGTGGCGGCCGGGCTGATCCGCCAGGAGCCGCGGCGCGGCCTGCGGGTGTCGATGATCCAGCTGGCCGACCACATGGACCTGATCCAGACCCGCCGGGCGCTGGAGCAGTTGATCGCCGCCAGCGCCGCGCGCCGCGCCACGCCGGCGCAACGCGCCCAGATCGTCGAATGCGCGACGCAGATGGTGCGCGCGGCCGAGGGCGGCAACCTGGACGACTACATGCAGGCCGACCAGTTGCTCGACCACGTCTGCCACAGCGCCTGCCGCAACGTGTCGGCGGTGAACGCGGTGGAACCGCTGATTATCCAGTGCCGGCGCTTCTGGTACGCCTACCAGCACGAAGGCGACATCGCCGAGGGCGCGCGCCGCCACATGGCCATGGCCGCCGGCATCGCCACGGGCGACGAAGCGGCGGCCATCCGGGGCGCGGATTCTCTGATGGACTACCTGGAGATGTTTACGCGCAAGGTGATTGACGCGTAGCGCTCGCGGCCGGGGCGGCGGCGTCCTTGGCGCCGCGCGCCAGCCACGCCATGACGCGCGGGCGGGCGCGGTCGTAGCCCAGGTTGTAGAAGAAGGCGTACGGCAGGTAGAACAGCACCAGCGCGATGTCCAGCACGAAGGCCTGCCACAGGCTGATGTTCAGCCACCAGGCGGCCAGCGGGATCACGATGAGGATCAGCCCGAGCTCGAAGCCGAACGCGTGGATCACGCGCACGCGCAGGTTGCGGGTGATGCCCAGGCGGTTCTCCAGGCGGTCGAAGCCGGCGTTGTAGATCATGTTCCAGACCAGCGCGATCCAGGCGATCACGGCGGTCAGCACGCCCATTTCGAACAGCGACTTGCCCATGGCCCAGGCGGCCACCGGCGCGCACAGGCCGATGGCGAGGATTTCGAACAGGAAAGCGTGGATGAAGCGCTCTTTGATGGTTTTCTTGGCTTGCGTCATGACCCACCTCTGAGGTCGTTTGTTTCAGTGACCGGGGGATTTTCGACGATATTTCCGGTACGATAAAGATAATATCCATCGGAAAAACCGATAATGAAAACGCCCGCCGCCATGCGCCACTCCCTCGAGTCCCTGGCCACCTTCGCCCAGGTGGCCGCCGAGGGCACGTTTTCGGCGGCGGCCCGCAAGCTGGGCAAGAGCCAGTCCACCGTCAGCGAGACCATCGCCAATTTGGAGGTCGACCTGAACGTGACGCTGTTCGACCGCAGCCAGCGCCAGCCGGCCTTGACCGAGGCCGGCCAGGTGCTGCTGGGCCAGGCCCTGCAGGTGCTGGCGGCCAACGACCGCCTGAACCGCAGCGCCAGCCAGCTGTCGGCGGGGCTGGAACCGCGCCTGACCGTGGTGCTGTCGGATACGTTTCAGTCCGAAACCTTTGAGAACATGCTCAGCCAGATCGACCAGCGCTATCCGGCACTGCGCTTCGAATGCCTGATCGCGGAATACGAGGACGTGGTGGCGCTGGTGCAGCAGGGCCGCGCCCACCTGGGGTTGATGGCGGCCCAGGAAGACTACCCGCCCGACATGGCTCACGCGACGCTGCGCGAAGCCTCGGAAATCGTGCTGTGCGTGGGCCGCGGCCATCCGCTGGCAACCTTGTCCGGGGTGACCAAGGACCACCTGAAGACCGAACGTGAATTGCGCCTGAGCACCTACGAGCTGGACGACAAGGCCCCCGCGCCATCGCAGTCCACCTGGTCGGCGCCGGGCTATCTGATGTTGCTGGAAATGGCCACGCTGGGATTCGGCTGGGCGGAGTTGCCGCGCTGGATGCTGCACCGTTTCGGGCGCGGACAGCTGGTGGAACTGGCGGTGCCGGGCTGGCCGCGCCAGATCCGCGTCGACGCGGTGTGGTCGACGCGCCGTCCGCTGGGGCCGGCCGGCGCGTGGCTGCTGCAAAGCCTCACGCGGGCCTAGGGCCTGTTTACGCTGAAAGGCGCCTCGCAGGCGCAGCCAACTACCCGGGCGCTAGCGCGCCCCCGAGGGCAGGCGCGAGATACGCACGCCGTTGGCGAGCATCCAGTCGCCCAGCTTGGGGCAGGCCAGCACGTCGTATTCGGCACGGCGCTGGCGCGCCATGGCGCCGCCGCCCCGGGCATCCTTGGCCGGGTGGCACATCAACAGGTCGCCATCGCGCGCGTTGAACAGCCAGTTCTGCAGCAGGTCGGCATAGCGCCGGCGGCCTCCGTCGAAGCCATACACTCCCAGCAACCGGCGGTTGGTGCGCAGACCCTCGCGGTCAGCCCGGCGGCCCAGTTCCGCCGCGCCCAGCGCGCCGATGATGCGAGCCTTGATCGATTCCTTGAGCGGAATGCCGCAGAGCATGCCCGGCGCGGTCTGGCGCAGCCAGGGCCGGTGCGCGCCATAGCGCTGCTTGAGCGCCAGCAGCAGGCGATCACGCACCACCGGCAACTGGTGCACGTGCTGATGCCCGTCCACGTAATCCGGCGCGCGTCCGAATGCGGCCTCGAAGGCGTCGAACTGGCGCTGCAGGTGCCGGTCGACCCAGGCGGCGTCCAGCCGGCCGGTGTAGGCCCGCAGGATCAGCCGGGACAAAGACGGCAGGTCCGCATCGCCATCGCCCAGGCGTTCGGTCAGATTCACATGCAGGCCGAGATCGGCGTCCATCAACGCCAGCCGCGGCGCGTTGGCCACGAAGGTCGGGCCCAACGACAGGCAGCTGATGGCGCTCAGCCGACGCATGCCCGCCAGCGCGATCATGCCTTCATCGATGTCGGCATTCATGCCAAAATCATCACCGCAAACCACGATGCGCTTGGTCAAGTTCTCACCTCGCTTTCTTTCTTCGACACGCCCCACATGCGCGCCCTGCTTCAACAAGTCAGCCTGTTCATCGCCGTCGGATGCGCAGCGGCCGCCACCCACTGGGGCGTCGCGGTCGCCTGCGTCGAAGGCCTGGGCGCCGCTCCGCTCCTGGCCAACCTGCTCGGCTGGCTGGTGGCGTTCGTCGTTTCCTTCAGCGGACACTACCGGCTTACGTTCAGACATTCGAAAACACCCTGGACCATAGCAGCACGCCGTTTCTTCTTCATTTCAGCCGTCGGCTTCATCATCAATGAATCCGCTTACGCCTGGTTGCTGCGGGTAACGGCGGTTCCCTATGACGTGCTGCTGGCCCTGATCCTGATTGCGCTGGCGATCGTCACCTTCATCACGAGCCGGCTGTGGGCGTTCCGCCACAGACCCGCTGCTTGAAGGCGGCATCCGACACGACCTGCCAGATCACGTATTTCACGCTGTTCGCGACCGGCTCCAGGCCCGCCAACGCCCGATAGGCGCCCGCGTCCGACCGGGTGCCCCAGACCCAGTAGCGCGCGCCTTCGGGCGCCGCGCACAGGCGGGACTGGAATTCCTGCGGGCTGATCAACACTTGCCTGCCCACCTCGGGCTCGAACCTGGCCGCGTCGTAGAGTTCCTTGCGCCAGTTGTCGCGCACCGGCACTTCCGGATTGAGCCAGTCGTCCACCACCCAGGTTGGCCTGGGCGCCTGGGCGTACAGCGCCAGGTCGAACGGATAGGTGTGCAGCGACACATAGGTATCGCCGGGCTTGGCCAGCGGACGGACCATCGCGGCCAGCGGGCCCGCGCTGCCGCGGGCTGAATGGGCCGCAATGCCGATGGCCAACACACAGATCGCGGCGCCAACCCCGGCGCAGATGCGCACCAGGCGCGGCGCCAGGGCGTCGGCCTTGTCGCGGCTCGCGGCCACGATCACTTCGGCCAGCAGGAAGGCGAGCGGCGGCACCGCCGGCAACACATAGCCCACCAGCTTGGAATTCGGCAGCGAAAAGAATCCCACCACCACCACGAACCATACCAGCGCCAGGCGCCGCAGATCGCGCTGCGGCCCCGCCGCCCAGAACGCCTTGCGCAGGATGCCGCCGCCCCACAGCGACCAGGGCAGGCTCAGTCCCACCACCACCGGCAGGTAAAACCAGAACGGCTGGGCGTTGTTGAAACCGGTGGCGGCGAAGCGCTGAAAATGCTGGTAGACGAAGAAATAGTCGTAGAAGCCCGGATAGCGGACCTGCATCAGGACGAACCACGGCACGGCGACCGCCGCGAACACCAGCAGCGCGGGCGGCCACAACAGCGCCCCGAGCGCGCGCCAGCGGCGCCCCCAGACCAGCCAGATGAAAAGGATGGCGCCGGGCAGAACCAGGCCGATCAGCCCCTTGGCCAGCACCGCCAGGGCCGCCAGCGCGGCGGCGGCGAGCGACATCCACCGATAGGCCTGGCCGCGCTCCAGGCGCAGCACGGTGTCGGCCGCGGCCAGCACGCACAGGGTGATCATGCCGGCCACCAGCATGTCGAGATTGGCGAACTGCGCGCCGCCGTAGAAGAAAGGCAGGGTCGCCAGCGCCAGCACGGTCAGCGTCGCGGTGGCGGCATCGCGATGGCGCCGCAGGAAACCATACAGCGCGGCGGCGGCGGCCCATGCCGCCAGCAGCGACGGCAGGCGCGCGGCCCAGGGATGCACGCCGAACACCGTGAACGACAGTTCGGTCAACCAGTAATACAGCGGTGGTTTGTGGAAATAAGGCATGCCATCGAGCAACGGCACGGCGTGCGAACCGCTGCGCAGCATGTCCCAGGCGACACCGGCATAGCGGCCTTCGTCAGGCAGCGTCAGCGGCCGCACCCAGGCCAGGAACGCCAGCCAGACGCCGACCGCGAGCAGGAACCATCCCGCCGGCGGGATCCAATCGGAACGCGCCGGCCGTTGCATCGCGGCGGCCATCAGGATGCGACCTTGTCAGAATGGGAGGCTCGCCCCTGGCGGCGGCGCACCACGAACAACGGCCGTCCCTTGACCTCGTCGAAGATGCGCGACACGTACTCGCCTACCACGCCAAGCGAGATCAGGTTGACGCCGGCGAAGAACAGCACGGCCGTCACGATGGTGGTCCAGCCCGACACGGCATTGCCGGAGACCAGGTAATCGATCACGAGATAGCTCGCATAGGCCATTGCCAGCACCGCGAACAGCACGCCCACCAGGCTGACCAGGCGCAGCGGCCAGGTCGTGAACGCCGTCAATCCATCCAGCGCGAGGCGTGCCAGGCGCATGCCCCCGAAACGGCTGTCGCCATGCATGCGCTCGTCGGGCGTATAGGGCAGCGCTTCACCCTTGAAACCGACCCAGGCGTACAGGCCTTTCATGAAACGGGTGCGCTCGGGCAGCGCGTTCAGCGCGTCCACCACGTTGCGGCTCATGAGACGGAAGTCGCCGGCGTGGGCCGGCACCTCGACGCCGCGGGCGCCGCTGAGCAGCTTGTAGAACCAGCGGGCGCCGGTGCGCTTGAGCCAGGATTCGTCGGCGCGGGTCTCGCGCACGGCATAGACCATTTCGGCGCCGGCGGCCCAGCGCGCCAGCATCTGCTCGATCAGGGCCGGCGGATGCTGCATGTCGGCGTCCAGGCAGATGATGGCGTCACCCGTGGCGCTTTCCAGGCCGGCGCTGAGCGCGGCCTCCTTGCCGAAATTGCGCGACAGCTGCACGTAGCGGAAGCCGTCGTATTGGGTCCATTCAGCCATCAGGGCCTCGGTGCCGTCGGTGCTGCCGTCGTCGGCCACGATGATTTCCCAGCCGGTGCACAGGGCCGCCAGCCGGCTGCGGAGCAACGGCAACAGCACGCGCAGGTTTTCGCATTCATTCAGGCAGGGAATGACGCAGGTGACGCAGGCGTCGTAAGGCACGTTGGCAGCGGCCGTGCGCCAGATCGCTTCCACGGGAAGCGCTTTGGCCAGGACTTGCTGCCCCATGGGCTCGGACCGGAATTGAATGTGCATAAGGCTCTGGAACTGGAATGCGGGACGTTATGCCCGGCAGTATGCGCAAGCCCTCGTCGAATTTTCATGAAATGCTTTCGGTATCGGACTCGTCGCAATCGAGGCGATTCTAGGCAGGCATGCGGCCAAATGTATGAAGCGCCGTTTAGGCTCCGTAAACCTCTGTCCCCGATTTGTGAAAGGGCGTAAAGCGGCCCCGGCCCCGGCATCGGTAAAATGCGCGAAGCTCTTGTTTTCAAAGGTGGTTATGCAATATCGAGTCCGCCCCATGCTGGCCGGCGACATGGACGGCATCCTGGCAATCCAGGCCGGCGCCTATCCGGGTTTCCTGCTGGAGAGCGCTGATTTCTTCCTGAACCGGCTGACGCTGGCGCCAGCCCATTGCTGGGTGGCGCAGACCGACGCGACGCCGGATTCCCCGCACCTGCTCGGCTATCTGGTGTCGTACCCGTGGGATGCCGGCCTGCCGCCCACGCTGGACGCTCCGCTTGCCGCCCTGCCCGAGCGGCCGGACCACTGGTTCCTGCACGATTGCGCGGTGGCGCCCTCGGCCCAGGGGCTGGGCGTGGGACAGGCGCTGTTGCGCACGGCCGCCGGCCATGCCGCGCAAACCGGGTTGCAACGCGCCAGCCTGGTGTCGCTGGGTTCGGCGGTCGGTTATTGGACGCGGCATGGCTACGCGCCCGTCGCGGCCGGCGGCCGCGAACTGGCCGACAAACTCGAGGGCTACGGCCCCCAGGCCAGCTACATGGCGCGCGCCTTTCCGCTCTGACCGGCGCGGCACGGCCCGCCTTCGTTCGTTGCCGCGCGCATGCCGCGCCGCCGGCGTCCCGTTAAGATGGGAACGCAATCCCGGAAAGACATGGCGGCAACGGTTTCCACAGCCTGACTTCGCTGCGCCCGCGGGCGCGAAGGTTTCCATGATTTCACTCTCGCCCGTCCAATCCCTGCTGGCCTGCTGCCTGGTGCTGGCCATCGGCCGCGTCCTGACCACCCGCATCGGCGTGCTGGCGCGCTACAGCATTCCGGACCCGATCGTCGGCGGCCTGCTGTTCGCGATCGGCGCCTATGCGCTGTCGACCTGGGGCGGCCATGCCGTTTCCCTGGAAACCAGCATCAAGCCGACCCTGCTGCTGCTGTTCTTCGGTTGCATCGGCCTGACGGCGAACCTGAAACTGCTGGCCAAGGGCGGCCCGCGGCTGATCGCCTTCCTGCTGGCGCTGATCCCGTTCCTGGTGCTGCAGAACGCGGTCGGGCTGGGCATGGCCTGGCTGCTGGACATGCATCCGCTGATGGGGCTGCTGGGCGGCACCATCACGCTGGTCGGCGGCCACGGCACGGGCGCGGCCTACGCCACCCGCTTTGCGGACGTCAACAATATCCAGGACGTGATGGCGCTGGCCATGACCGCGGCGACGATAGGATTGGTGCTGGGCGGCGTGGTCGGCGGCCCCGTGGCGGAATGGCTGATGCGCCGCCACAAGCTGGCCGGCAGCCTGGATCGCCAATCGGCGGCGGGCCACGAGGCGCCGGACCTGAGCGAAGCGCAGGCGCCGTCGACGGCCGCCTCGTTCATCACCTCGATGACCGCCGCCTTCGTCTGCCTGGTGGCGGGCGGCTACCTGGCCACGCTGGTGGAAGGCGCGCCGGTAAGCCTGCCCAACTTCCTCTGGTGCCTGGCGACCGGCGTGCTGATCCGCAATGGCGGCGAACGCCTGGGCCTGAAACTGGACGACCGCGCCACCGAGATCATCGGCACCATCACCCTGTCGCTGTTCCTGGCCATGACCATGATGACGCTGGACCTGACCAGCGTGGCGCGCCTGGCCGGGCCCCTGGCGCTGATCCTCGCGGTGCAAACGCTGTTCTGCGCGCTGTATTCGGCCTGGGTGGTGTTCCGCCTGCTCAAGAGCGACTACGAGGCCGCCATCATGTCGGCCGCCTTCTGCGGTTTCTCGCTGGGCGCCACCGCCACCGCCATCGCCAACATGCAGGCGCTGACGCGGCGCCATGGCCCCGCGCCGCAAGCCTTCATCGTGGTGCCGGTGACCGGCGCATTCCTGGTGGACATCCTCAACGTGATCGTGCTGACCTCGTTGATCTCGCTGCCGTTCGTGGGAGGAATGTGACCATGCTCAAGCGCATCCTCCTTATGGCCCTGTGCCTGCTCGTGGCCGCCTGCGGCCGCGCGCCCGATACCGACGCGCTGCTCGCCGACGTCGAACGCGGCCTGGCCGCCACCTACGGCGCGGGCCTGTTCCGCATCGACCAGCTCAAGAGAATGGGCTCCGCCACCGACAGCAGCGCTCCGGCAGGCGAAACCCGCCGCGTGGTCTATTACGACCTGCGGCTGGAAGTGACCCGCGACATCGCGCTCGGCGCCTGGGACCAACCCGGCGCCGCCGCCCTGGTAACGCTGCTGGGCGCGGGCCCGCGCAGCATCAGCGGCGTGAAATCCAGCGGCAACCAGGCCGGCGACCAGATCGTGGCGCATGCCAGCGCCATCTACCGCAAGGAAGGCGAAGGCTGGACGCTGGTGACCCCCTCCGGCTTCAAGGCCGCCGAGGCGCCCTCATTGGACACCGGCGCGCCGCCGCCCGTGACGCAGCGGCTGCTGGACACGCTCGACCAGATCACCCATTCGGTTGCCTACAGCGCCTCCAGCACCGCGCAGCACGTGGTGCAACAGGAACTGGAACGCTCGGTCGCCCGCATCAATGGCCGGCTGGCGCGCATGCAGCAGGGCTATCCGCTGGCCGGCGGGCCGGACCGCGGCGAGTACGTCACCTTCGCGCGCGCGCTGGGCGCGGTGGGCCAGGCGCGCCAGATCCGCGTCACGCCGCTGATCACCGGCGGCGGCGCCGAGAACATCGCCCTGCTGCGCAGCGGCGACGCCGTGGTCGGGCTGGCCCAGGGCGATACCGCCAAGCTGGCGTACGAGGGCCGCGGTCCGTTCGCGTCGCAAGGGCCGTTCGCCGGCCTGCGGGCGCTGGGCAGCCTCTATCCCGAAATGGTGCATATCGTCGTGCGCGACGACGCCAAGCTGCGCGGCGTGCGCGACCTCAAGGGCAAGAAGATCGCGCTCGGCGCGCAGGGTTCGGCGGTGCGGGCCACGCTGGAAGCGGTGCTGGCGGCGCATGGGCTGCAGCCTGGACGCGACTACGAGGCGGTTCCCACGCCCTTCACGGCTTCGCTGCCGGCGCTCAATGCCGGCCTGATCGACGCCGCGGCGCAGGTGATCGGCATTCCCGCCACGCCCCTGCGCGACGCCCTGACGCAGGCCCACCTGAAACTGCTGCCGCTCGATCCGGCCGCGGTCAAGACGCTGGCCGCCCAGGACAACGCGCTGATGCCCCTGGAAATCGCGGCGGGCACCTATCCCAACCAATCGGAACCGGTCGCCACCATCGGCACCGCGGCGCTGCTGCTGACCACGTCCGACCTGACGCGCGACGAGGCCCTGCAGGTGGTGCGGGCGGTCTACCAGACCGGCCAGGACCTGCTGGCCGCCGGCTCGGCCCAGGGCGCCCAGGTCAATATCGCCAACGCCCGGCGTGGCCTGACCGTGCCGTTGCACGACGGCGCCGAGGAAGGCCTGGCCGCGCTGGAGAACGCAAACCCCCGCTGACCGCGCTTGCGCTTATGATGGCGCTCCCAATCAGGAATATTCATGAACAAATTCGATCTGCAGAAGAACCAGGCGCTGAAACTGGCCGGCCAACTCAAGCAAGCCGGCACGCCCGACCGCTTCGGCACCGCCTCGCAAGTGCCCGACCGCCGCGAGCAGCGCAAGCTCGACCAGGCCGCCGGCCTGGTGCCGTTTCCGCTGAAGCTGTCGCAGGCGCAGGCGGACCAGCTGCGCGCGGCCGCCGCCGAACGCGGCCTGAGCACCAACGACATCATCGCCGAAGCCTTGCAGAAGGCCCTGGGCTGATGCATATCTGGGTCGACGCCGACGCCTGCCCCGGGGTCATCAAGGACATCCTGTTCCGCGCCGCGCAGCGCTGGCAGGTGCCGGTGACCCTGGTGGCGAATCAGGCGCTGCATACGCCGCCTTCGCCACTGATCCGGGCGGTGCAGGTGCCGCGCGGCTTCGACGTGGCCGACGCTCACATCGCCGAACGCGCGGTGGCCGGCGACCTGGTGATCACCGGCGACATCCCGCTGGCGGCGCAGGTGCTGGAAAAAGGCGCCATGGCGCTGAACCCGCGCGGCGAACGCTATTCGCCCGAGACCATCCGTGAACGGCTGGCGCTGCGGGACATGATGGAGGAATTGCGCGCGAGCGGCGTGGACACGGGTGGACCGTCTTCGTTCAGCCAATCCGACCGCAAGGCCTTCGCCAACCAGCTCGACACCCTGCTGGCGCGCGCGGCGCGGCTGGCCGCGCCCAAGGCCTGAACGACGCGGGCAATGCGCCCGGCCGCGTCAATAGAACGTGATGTACGCCTTGTAGATGATGGTGCCGATGGCCGTGATAAGGCCGATGCCCATCAGCCCCATGCCGATGTTGCGATCCCGCAGCCCAAACCCGAGCAGCATGAGCGCCACGCCCGTGACGATGATGATCAACATGGTGTTGGTGCTGGGGTGCATGAAGGTCTCCCGGTAAACGACGCGTTTCGCGTCTCAGTCTGCGTTTGCCTTTGCTCTTGCTTTTGCATCCACATCCGGTTGCCGCGGCCCGGCCACGCGCTTTGGGTCGAGCTTTGGGTCGAGCTTTGGGCCAAAATTGCGACTTCAGATTTCATCATAGACAACCCGGGGCACGATGGCGCCCAAATCCGGCGGTCGCGCTTGCGGCATATCAAGGCCGCGCGCAAAACAAAAAAGCCAACCGGCTAAGGTTGGCTTCATTGTCGCTCGGGTTTGCGTCTTTGCTTGCGCAAAGCGCTTGCACCGGTCTCGAGTCGCGACTGCCGGCTTTTCAGCCTGACGGCGCTCTTCGAGGGTCTTTGGTGGGTAGTACTGGGTTCGAACCAGTGACCCCTGCCGTGTGAAGGCAGTGCTCTACCACTGAGCTAACCACCCCGAAAGAGGCGAAATATTAGCACGCTTTTTTGAAAGTGTGCAAGTCGCCTCGAAAAAACTTCAAGCGGCCGCCACCGGCGCGTCCAGCTTGCGCCACACGCATTCGCCGCCAACCGACTTGTCCAGCGCCGCCAGGTAGGTTTCGTGCTCGGCCAGTTCGGCTTCGCTGGCCTTCACCACCGGCAGGCCGGAGGCGTCGAACCTGGCCAGCACCACGCCGCCGCCCGCGCCCGAGTCGTTGTCGTCGACATCGATCAGCAGCGCATCCTGGCCGCGGGTCATGGCCAGCCAGACTTCCGCCAGCAGTTGCGAGTCGAGCAACGCGCCGTGCAGCGTGCGGTGCGCGTTGGAGATGCCGAAGCGGTCGCACAGCGCATCCAGCGAGTTGCGCTTGCCCGGGAACAGCGAACGCGCGTGCAACAGCGAATCGGTGACCGTCGCGCAGTATTCGGTGATCGGGCCGCGGCCGGTCTTGGCCAGCTCGGCGTTGAAGAACTTCACGTCGAACGCCGCGTTGTGCGCGATCAGTTCGGCGCCCTGGATGAACTTGACGAACTCGTCGGCCACTTCCGCAAAGCGCGGCTTGTCGGACAGAAACTCGGTGGTCAGGCCGTGCACCGCCAGCGCCTCGGGGTCGCTGTCGCGGTCCGGGTTCAGGTAGATGTGCAGGTTGTTGCCGGTGGCCATCCGGTTGACCAGTTCGACGCAGCCGATTTCGACGATGCGGTGTCCCTGGGCGGGATCCAGCCCGGTGGTTTCAGTGTCAAAGATGATCTGGCGCATAAAGCTATTCCGACGCTTGGGCCGCTGGCGCCGACGGCGTCTTGCCATCCGCCGGGCCGGCCGGGGGATGCGCTGCGCTGCCGGCCGGGCCGGGTTTCCTGCGTGCGGTGGCGATCAGGGTGTAGGCCACCGGCACGACGAACAAGGTCAATAGTGTACCCAGCATCAGCCCGCCCACCAGGACCCAGCCGATCTGCTGGCGCGATTCGGCGCCCGCGCCCGACGACAGCGCCAGCGGCACGGTGCCCAGCACCATGGCGCCGGTGGTCATCAGGATCGGCCGCAGGCGCAGCACACTGGCCTCGGTGACGGCCTCGAACAGGGCCTTGCCCTCGTCGCGCAGCTGGTTGGTGAATTCGACGATCAGGATGCCGTGCTTGGTGATCAGGCCCACCAGCGTGATAAGGCCGATCTGGCTGTAGATCGACAGCGTGCCGCCCGTCAGCCACAGCGCCAGCAGCGCGCCGGTCATCGACAGCGGCACCGACAGCATGATGATGAAGGGGTTGCGCCAGCTTTCGAACTGGGCCGCCAGCACCAGGTAGATGAAGGCCAGCGCCATGGCGAACACCAGGTAGATGCTGCCTGACGAATCGCGGAACTCGCGCGACTGGCCGTCCAGGTCCGTCACCACCGTATTGGGCAGCACGTCACGCGCCACCTGGTGCATGTGGGTCAGCACCTCGCCCAACGCATAGCCCGGCGCCACGGCGGCGTCGATCTTGACCGCGCGCAGGCGGTTGAAGTGGTCCAGCGACTGCGGCGACACGCCTTCGTGCACGGCTACCAGGTTGTCCAGTTGCACCATGCTGCCGTCACGCGCCCGCACGTGGATGCCGGAAATATCGGTAGGGGTGGCGCGGTCGCGCGGCGTGACCTGCACGATCACGTCGTACTGCTCGCCCTGGTCCTTGTAGCGGGTCACCTGGCGCCCGCCCAGCATCGATTCGAGGGTGCGGCCCACGGTGTCGACGTTGGTCCCGACGTCGGCCATCTTGTCGCGGTCCACCCGCACCCGCAACTCGGGCGTGTTCAGGCGCAGGTCGGTGTCCAGGTTGAGCAGGCCGGGATACTTGCGCAGTTCCGTCAGGAACACCTCGGTCAGGCGCGCCAGTTCCTCGTAGGAGGCCTGGCTCATGATGATGAATTCCACCGGCTTGGAACGCGCCGACTGGCCCAGCGACGGCGGATTGGTCGGGAACGCCCGCACCCCCGGCAGCGACGAGAACAGCGGTTGCAGTTCCTGCGTGATGGCCTGCTGGCGGCGGCCGCGCTCCTCCCAGGGCTTGAGGCGCAGGATCGCGGTGCCGTCGGTGACCGTGGGAAAACCGACGGTGACCTGGCTGCCGCTGGCCTCGGGAATGGCGGCGTAGAACTGCTCGATGCCGAGCATGCTGTCGAGCGTGTAGTTCAGCGTCGCGCCTTCCGGCGAACTGACGATGCCGAACACGACGCCGCGGTCCTCGACCGGCGCCAGCTCGCTCTTGACCACCTTGAACAGCACGCCGCTGGCCGCCGCCACCGCGATGCCGATCGCCACCACCAGCCAGCGATGGCGCAACGCCAGCGCCAGTGTCCGCCGGTAGCCATTGCTCATGGCGTCGAGCCAGCCTTCGATCAGGTTGTACCAGCGGCTGTGGCTGCTCTGGTGGCGCAGCAGTACCGAGCACATCATGGGCGTCAGCGTCAGCGCCACGAAGCCGGACACCAGCACCGCGCCGGCCAGCGCCAGCGCGAACTCGATGAACAGCCGCCCGGTGCGGCCGGTGGCGAAGGCCAGCGGCGCGTACACCGTCACCAGGGTCATGGTCATGGCCACCACGGCGAAGCCGATCTCGCGCGAGCCGCGCAGCGCCGCTTCCTTGCGCGGCATGCCGTCCTCGATGTGGCGGAAGATGTTCTCCAGCACCACGATGGCATCGTCCACCACCAGGCCGATGGCCAGCACCATGGCCAGCAGCGTCAGCGTGTTGATCGAGAAGCCGAACAGGTACATCAGCGCGCAGGCGCCCACCAGCGACACCGGGATGGTGACGATGGGAATGATGCTGGCGCGCAGGTTGCGCAGGAAGAAGAAGATCACCAACACCACCAGGACGATGGCTTCGCCGATGGTGTGGAACACGGAGTCGATGGAGCGCTCGATGAACACCGACGAGTCGTAGGCGATGGTCAGCTTCATGCCCGCGGGCAGGTTCTCGTTCAGCCGCGCCACTTCCTCGCGCGCCGCCTTGGACAGCTCCAGCGGGTTGGCGGTGGACTGACGCGTGACGCCGATGTTGATGGCCGGCTTGCCGTTGAAGCGCGACAGGATGCGGTCGTTGGCGGCCCCGATCTCCACCTTGGACACGTCCCGCAGCCGCACCGGATAACCCTTCACGTTGGCGACGATGACGTTCTCGAACTGCGCCGGGGTCTGCAGGTCGGTGGACGACACCACAGAGAACTCGCGCGCCCGCGACTCGATGCGGCCGGCCGGAATCTCCACGTTCTGGCTGCGCAGCGCCGACTCGACGTCCTGCACCGTGAGGCCATAGGCCGCGAGCTTGTCGCGGTCGACGTAGATGCGCATGGACGGCAGCCGTTCGCCGAACACGCGCACCTCGGCCGCGCCGGGCAGCACCGACAGGCGGGTCTTGATGTAGCGGTTGATGTAGTCGGAAGTCTGGATGGCCGAATACGAGCCGGACTCGACCGCGATGTAGATGATGGGCTGCGAATCCGCCTCGACCTTGCCGATGATGGGCTCGTCGATCTCGTCGGGCAGGAAACGGCGCGCGCGCGAGACCTTGTCGCGCACTTCGGCCGCCGCCGCGTCCGGATTGCGCGACAGGTTGAACTTGATGTTGATCAGGCTGCGCTCGGAGCGGCTGCGGGAGGTCATCACGTCCACGCCCTCGATGCCGGCCAGCTGGTCTTCCAGCGGCTTGGTCACCTGCGACTCGATCACCTCGGGCGAGGCGCCCTTGTAGGTCGTGTCCACCGACACGATGGGCTCGTCGATCTTGGGATATTCCCGCACCGTCAGGCGCGAATACGAGATCAGGCCGATCAGCACGATGACCAGTGACAGCACCGATGCGAACACCGGCCGCTGGATACAGGTTTCCGAAATGCGCATGAAGGCCGCCGCTCGCTGGGATAGTGGCGTCAGGCGCCGTTGTTGACGACCTGCACCGGGCCGCCGTCGGTGACGCGCTGCAGTCCGGAGACCACCAGTTGGTCGCCCGCCGCCACGCCCGTCAGGATCTCGACCTTGCCTTCACGGCGCTCGCCGATGGTGACTTCGCGGCGCTCGGCCACGCCGTCCTTGACGCGGTATACGTACTGGGTCTCGCCGGACGGCGACAGCGCCGCCTCGGGCGCGACCAGCGCCTTGTCCTGGTTGAACAGCAGTTGCACGCGCGCGAACATGCCCGGACGCAGCAGCGAATCGGCGTTGGCCACGGTGGCGCGCAGCAGGATGGAGCGCCCGCCCGCATCGACCAGCGGGCTGACCGCGTACACCAGGCCGGGGCGTTCCTGGCCCGGCAAGGCATCCAGGCGCAGCGTCAGCTGCTGCCCCACGCCGACCTTGCTGAGATACATCTCGGGCACGCGGAAATCCACCTTGAGCGGGTCGATCGCTTCCAGCGGCGCCAGGTCCTGGCCCTGGTTGACGTAGTCGCCCACCGACACGCTGCGCAGGCCGGCGAAACCGGCGAACGGCGCGCTGATGGTCATCTTGTCCAGGCGCGCCTGCGCCAGCGCCACCGCGGCCTCCTGCACCTTGAGCGTGCTGGCCGACTCGTCGCGCGCCTGCTGGCTGACGAAGCCCTTGGCCTGCAGCGCCACGGCGCGGCGATAGTGGCTCTGCGCCAGCGCCAGGTTGGCACGGGCCTGCGCCAGTTCGGCGCGCGGCACGGAATCATCCAGGCGGATCAGCGCCTGGCCGCGCTTGACCGGCTGGCCTTCCTTGAATTCGATCGACTGGATCCGGCCGGCCACTTCGGGCCGCAGCATCACGGCCTCATCCGAGCGCAGGCTGCCCACCGCCGACAGGCCGCGGGCGAACGGAATTTCCGTGACGGCGGAGACTTCGACCCGCACTGGAGCCGCCTTGGAGACGGGTTTGGCGGGCGCGGCGGCGCTGGCCGCCTGCGTGGCGACCGGCGCGAGCCAGCGCGGCACGAATACGCCCAGAGCGGCCCCCGCGGCCACTCCCGCCGCGATAGCGGCCAGCAATGCTGCTTTTTTCATGCGAATGTGGCGGTATCGCGGCGCGTGCCAGGCATCCCCCGCTGGGACGGCGCCGCAGGAACAGGATCAAGGGTTGGCACTTTAGCACCGGATTTACAACCTGGAACAATCCTGAAGCGCACTGAAAGCACTAAACCGGCCGACCCAGGGTATTTCCCGATGCGGCAGGCCGCCGCAGCGCGCCCGCATCGGTGAAAACACAGAGCCGTTGGCGGACGCCGCGGCGCCCCGGCGGGTCGTTCAGCCGCGTCGGACCGACTCGACGCCCTGGTTGGCCAATTGGTCGGCGCGCTCGTTGCCGGGATCGCCGGCATGGCCACGCACCCAGCGCCACGACACGGTGTGACGGCGCACCTGCTCATCCAGGGACTGCCACAGCTCGGCATTCTTGACCGGCTTCTTGTCGGCCGTCATCCAGCCGCGCCGCTTCCAGTTGGCCAGCCATTCGGTCATGCCTTTCATGACGTACTGGGAGTCGGTGTGGATGGTGACCGCGCAGGGACGCTTGAGCGCGCGCAGCCCCTCGATCACGGCCAGCAGTTCCATGCGGTTGTTGGTGGTCTGGGCCTCGCCGCCGTGCATGGTCTTTTCGTGCACGCCGGCGCGCATCAGCACCCCCCAGCCGCCCGGACCGGGATTGCCCTTGCAGGCGCCGTCGGTCCACATTTCCACTTTCTGGTCGTTCGCGTTGTTGTCCTGCATGGTGCTGCTTGTATGTCCTTGTACTCTCGATGTGAATGCGGCGGGCCGCTCAGGAGCGGTCGAAGCCGTCGTCGGCCTGGCGGTTGACCACCACCGACGCGGCGCGGGCCCGCTTGGGCTTGGTCTTCCAGGCCGGGCCGATGATACGCATGCCGGCCACGCGCTTGACCGCCGACACCAGGTAGACCGCGCCGCCCACGCTCCACCATCGCGCGCCGGCCGATTCCAGAAAGCCCCAGCGCTGCAGCCATTTTTCGCTGCGGCAAGCCGGCGCGTAGCAGCCAAAGTGGCTTTGCTCGACCTCCAGCGACAGCAGCTTGAACCAGTCTTTCAGGCGCGGCAGCGACACCTGCGACGACGGTGGTTGCGGCAGCCAGGGCTCCATGCCCGGCATGCGGGTGCGCGCGCCCCACATGCTCCAGGGGTTGAAGCCGGAGATCACCACGCGCCCTTCCGGCACCAGCACGCGCTCGACCTCGCGCAGCACGTTGTGCGGCTCGCTGGTGCATTCGAAGGCGTGCGGCAGGATCAGCAGGTCCACGCTCTGCGATTCGAACGGCAGCGCCTCGGGCTGCGCCAGCACCACCCGCGACTGCCAACCGGCGATGCTTTCGGCGGTCGGGGTTTCGGTGCCGACATACCCCTTGAAGGGCATGCGGTTGGCGCGCAGCAGGTTCAGGTCGGCCAGGCCGACCTGCCAGGCGTAATATCCAAAGACGTCCGCCACCGCCGCGTCGAACTGCGCGCGCTCCCAGGCCAGGGCGTATTGCCCTGGCGGAGTCTGGAACCATTCGGCCAGTTCTACAATCGGCGGAGTCTCTTCTGCCACGTCCTATTCCTTCGAATCCCATGCAAGCCTTGACCGCCCCCGCAGGCGGCCGCGAACGCAATGCCGCGGTCTTGCCCCTGCCCGCCTTCACCGACAACTATATCTGGGCCATCGTCCGCGACGGCCAGGCCGCCGTGGTCGACCCGGGCGAAGCCGGCCCGGTGCTGCAATGGCTGGCCCGCGAAGGCCTGCGACTGCGCGCCATTCTACTCACGCACCATCATGGCGACCATGTGGGCGGTGTTCTCGAATTGTCCCGCATCGGCGACATCACGGTGTACGGCCCGGCGCGCGAAAAATTGCCGCGCTGCGACGTGCCGCTGGTCGAAGGCGACCGCGTGGTGCTGCCCGAACTGGACCTGGACCTGGCCGTGCTGGACGTGCCGGGACATACCGCCGGCCACATCGCCTACACCGGGCGGGCGGCGGGAAAACAGCCTGTGCTGTTCTGTGGCGACACCCTGTTTGCCGGGGGCTGTGGCCGGCTTTTCGAGGGCACTCCCGCGCAAATGTCTGATTCTTTGGAAAAATTTTCTGTTTTACCGCCAGATACACAGGTTTTTTGCGCACACGAGTACACTCTAGCGAACTTGCGCTGGGCCATGGCGGTCGAACCCGCCAACCGCACCCTGCAACAGTGGTATCAGCGGGCCCGGCAATTACGCGCAGAAGGTCTCCCCACGCTTCCGTCGACCATCGGCCAGGAACGCGCGACCAATCCGTTTTTGCGTACGCAGCAAGCTGACGTCGTCCGCGCCGCAGACAACTGGGCCGGCCACGACCACCCGACGCCGGTAGAGGTTTTTGCCTCCCTTCGTGAATGGAAGAACGATTTCAAGTGACCGCCCGATGAATTTCTCCCGACTCCTTCTGCCACTTCTGCTGGCAGTCCTCGCCGGTTGCGCAGGAACCAAATCCCACGACAGCAAGAACCTCACCACCAATTCCCAAGGGCGCTACATCGCCCGCGACACGTCCCGCACGGTCGACCTGACCAATCCGCCGGTCGACGCCTGGGACCGCATCCGCCGCGGCTTCGCCATCCCCAACCTGAACACCGACCTCTCGCAGCAGTGGACCGACTACTACGCGTCCCACCCCGAGGCGGTGCAGCGCATGGCCGAGCGCGCCGGCAAGTACCTGTATTTCATCGTCGACGAGATCAACCGGCGCGGCCTGCCGACCGAGCTGGCGCTGCTGCCTTTCGTCGAAAGCGCCTACAACCCCACCGCGCTGTCGCGCGCCCAGGCCTCGGGCCTGTGGCAGTTCGTGCCGGCCACCGGCCAGCATTTCAACCTGAAGCAGGACTGGTGGCGCGACGAGCGCCGCGACCCCATCGCCTCGACCAACGCGGCGCTGGACTACCTTGAAAAGCTGTTCGAGATGCAGGGCGACTGGTACCTGGCGCTGGCCTCGTACAACTGGGGCGAAGGCTCGGTGCAGCGCGCCATGGCCAAGAACGAGGCCGCCGGCCAGCCCACGGACTACCTGTCCCTGAACATGCCGGACGAGACCCGCAACTACGTGCCCAAGCTGCAGGCCATCAAGAACATCATCGCCGACCCGCAGCGCTATGCGGTGGCGCTGCCGCCGGTCGGCAACACGCCCTACTTCGTGACGGTGCAGAAGAACAGCGACATCGACCTGGAAATCGCCGCCAAGCTGGCCGAGATGCCGCTGGACGAATTCAAGGCGCTGAACCCGTCGTTCAACCGCCCGGTGATCCGCGGCGACCACGCCCCCACCCTGCTGCTGCCGGCCGACCGCGTCGAGATCTTCAACGCCAACCTGACCAACTACAAGGGCGACCTGAGCGCCTGGAAGGTCTACCACTCGCGCCGCGGCGAATCCTACGCCTCGATCGCCAAGCGTTTTGGCGTGACCGAAGCCAAGCTGCGCGAAACCAACGACATAGGCTCGCGCCAGAAGGTAGCGTCGGGCCAGTCGCTGCTGGTGCCGGGCGACCCGGGCACCGGCGGCGTGCAGCTGGCCTCGCTGGCCGCGCCGGTGGGCGCGCTGGATTCGGCTCCCGTCAGCACCGGCAAGACGCCGGCGCCGCGCGGCAAGGCCGCCGCGCCAGCCGCCCGCGGGGCCAATGCCCGTCCCAACGTGCGCACCCACAAGGTGCGCCAGGGCGACACGCTGTTCTCGCTGGCCAAACAATACGGCACCTCGGTGGACGCGCTGCGCGCCCTGAACAACCTCAAGGGCAGCGCGCTCAAGATCGGCACCCAGCTGCGCGTGCCGGGCACCAACGCTCGCGGCTGACCCCGCGATCGATACGCTTCATGCAGCGGCGCCCGCAAGGGCGCCGCTCTGTTTTGTCCGCGAAACCGCCAAACTCCTTAAAATAGGCGGTCTCCAGCAGGAAAAAATCAAAGGAATCACACACATGGGCTTTCTCGCCGGCAAACGCATCCTGGTCACCGGGGTGCTTTCCAACCGCTCCATCGCCTACGGCATCGCGCGCGCCTGCCATCAGCAGGGCGCCGAACTGGCCTTCACCTACGTCGGCGACCGCTTCAAGGACCGCGTGGCCGAATTCGCCGCCGAGTTCGGCAGCGACATCGTGCTGCCCTGCGACGTCGCCGAAGACAGCCAGATCGAAGCCACCTTCACCGAGCTGGCCAAGCGCTGGGACGGCCTGGACGGCCTGGTGCACTCGATCGGTTTCGCGCCGCGCGAAGCCATCGCCGGCAATTTCCTGGATGGCCTGTCGCGCGAAGGCTTCCGCATCGCCCATGACATTTCCGCCTACAGCTTCGCCGCGATGGCCAAGGCCGCGCTGCCGCTGATGGAAGGCCGCAACGGCTCGGTGCTGACGCTGACCTACCTGGGCGCCGAACGCGTGGTGCCCAACTACAACACCATGGGCCTGGCCAAGGCCTCGCTCGAAGCCAGCGTGCGCTACCTGGCCACGGCGCTGGGTCCGCGCGGCATCCGCGCCAACGGCATTTCGGCCGGCCCGATCAAGACGCTGGCCGCCAGCGGCATCAAGGACTTCTCGGCCATCCTGAAGTTCGTCGAGGCCCAGGCGCCGCTGCGCCGCAACGTCACCATCGATGACGTCGGCAACGTCGCCGCGTTCATGCTGTCGGACCTGGCCGCCGGCGTCACCGGCGAAATCACCCACGTGGACGCCGGTTTCTCGACCATCGTCCCGGGCATGGAAGAGTAATTCCGTTGGCGGGCCGGGCGCGCCGCCCGGCCGTTGCGCCCCGGGCGGGTCTTCCGCCCGGGCTGCCGGCGCCTCAGGCCGGCCGCACCACCAGCGTGGACACCTGCACGTCCACCGCGGTCATCAGTTTGTGGATCGGGCATTTCTCGGCCACCGCCAGCAATTCGTCGATCTGCGCGTCCGACAGTTCGCCATGCAAGGTGAGCTTGGCGGTCAGGCGATAGACGCCCTTGCGTTCCTCGCTGGCATCGCGCACCACGTCAACGCCCACCGACTCCAGCGGCAGCCCCTTGCGCTGCGCGTAGACCATCAGCGTCATGGCCTTGCAGCCGCCCAGCGCCGTATCGAAGTAATCGTGGGGATCGGGGCCCGCGCCTTGCGGCTGCGGCATGTCCAGCGGCAGGTCGTGGCCTTCGGCCGTGGCGGTGAACTGCAGGGTCTTGGGCGCGTTCTGGCGCACGTGGATGGTCATGGGCGGGGTTCCTCGCGTTGCGGGCGGCACGACGGGCCGCTCCTGCCCCGTTTGTAGCATCCGCGGCCGGCTATCGGGCTTCCGCAACACTCATTTCTGACTGTAAGCTGAACTTCCAGCCTCGGCGCTGGTCGGATATTGCTGTCCGCAAGATCGTTTGCATTCAACAGGAAGACCGCATGAGCGCCAGACAACTTCTAGACCAATTACTGCAATCCGGCCAGGGCCTGCTGGCCGACGCCGGTTCCAAGGTGCAGGGAGCCACGGGCGGCAAAGGATCGTCCTTCCTGACCGGGTTGGGCGGCGGCGCCCTGGGCGCCGGGGCGCTGGGCCTGCTGCTGGGCAGCAAGAAGGCCCGCAAGATCGGCGGCAAGGTCGCCATGTACGGCGGCATGGCCGCGCTTGGCGCCCTGGCCTACCGCGCCTATGGCGACTGGCAGCGCAAGCAGGCCGGCGCGCCCGCCGCCCCGCCGCAGACGCTGGACCGCCTGCCCGCGCCCGAGGCCGAACAGCACAGCACGGCGGTGCTGACCGCGATGATCGGGGCGGCCAAGGCCGACGGTCATATCGGGCCTGAAGAACGCGCCCTGCTGGAAACCGAGTTGGCCAAGCTGTCCAGCGATGCGCAGGACCATCGCTGGCTCGAAACCGAGTTGTCGCGCCCGCTCGATCCCGCCGTGATCGCGCAGTCGGCCAAGACACCGGAAATGGCCGCCGAAATGTACCTGGCCAGCCTGCTGGTGGTCGACGAGGAAAGCTACATGGAGCGCGCCTACCTGGACGAACTGGCGCGCCAGCTCAAGCTGCAACCGGGGCTGAAGGAACAGCTGGAACAGCACGCGCGCGCGGCGGCCTGACGGCGGGCGCGTCGCGCCAGCCCGCAGCGGCGGGGCCAGCGGCACAACCGCCGGCCCCGCCGTTTTCATGTCCTGTCAATCGGCATGCAGGCCGATTGCGGCAGTCAGCGCCGTGTAGCGGTCGATATCGGCGTTGATCATGTCCTGGAACGCGCCTGGCGAGCTCGTCGTCGGCGTGAAGCCCTGCTCGCGCAATGCCGCCTGCACGTCGGGCCGCAGCATGATGCGCGCCAGCGTGGCGTTCAGCCTCGCCACGACCGCCGGCGGCGTGGCGGCCGGGGCCAGCAGGCCGTGCCATTGGTCCAGCGCGTAGCCGCTGATGCCTTGCTCGGCCACGGTCGGCACGGCCGGCAGCAAGGGAGAACGCTGCGGCGACGTCACCGCCAGCGCGCGCAGGCGGCCCGCCGCGATCAAGGGCGCGGCGCTGGACGCCGTGACCACGCCCATGCCGACCTGGCCGGACATCACATCGGTCAGGGCCGGACCGCAGCCCTTGTAGGGCACCTGCTGCAAGGGCGCGCCCGTGGCCCGCGCCAGCATTTCACCCGCCAGGTGCTGCGGCGTGCCGTTGCCGCAGGAGGCAAACGGCAGCGGACGCTCGGGTCGGGCCGCGTTGAGCGCGTCATCCAGGGTGCGCAGCGGCGAGGCCGCCGGCACCACGAACACGGATGGCACGAACGCCACATTCATCACCGCCGTGAAGTCGCGCCTGGGCGCAAATCCCAGGCTGCGGTACACACCGGGATTGATCGCGAACGAACTGTTGACCATCAACAAGGTGTAGCCGTCGGGCGGCGATTCGGCGACCACGCGGGCGCCGATGTTGCCGCTGGCGCCCGGCCTGTTCTCGACCACCACCGGCTGGCCGAACTGTTCCTGCAGGTCGGCGCCCAGCCGCCGCGCCAACAGGTCGGTGCCACCGCCAGGCGGGAAGGTCACCACGATGGTGATGGGGCGGGTCGGATAGGTCGCGTCCGCGACGGGATCGCCGGATGGCGGATTGCCGCAGGCACCCAGCGCCAGGGCCAGCGGCAGCAAGCAAAATCGAAGGGCGCGTTTCATGATGCGTATCCCTGGCAAAAGGCCGGACTCAGGCGTCCAGTCCGATATCGAGCACCTTGGCGCTGTGCGTCACCCAACCGACGGCGATCTGGTCGACACCGGTGGCGGCCACCGCGGCGGCGGTGTCGGGCGTGATGCGGCCGGAGGCTTCGGTAATGGCGCGGCCGCGCGCCATGGCAACCGCCTGGCGCAATTCGTCCAGGCTCATGTTGTCCAGCAGCACCACGTCCACGCCCAGCGCCAGCGCGGTTTCCAGCTGCGCCAGCGTGTCCACTTCCAGCTCGATCTTGACCATGTGGCCGACGCTGGCGCGGGCCCGCTGCACCGCGGTCTCGACGCTGCCGGCCAACGCGATGTGGTTGTCCTTGATCAGCACGGCGTCGTCCAGGCCGTAGCGGTGGTTGCTGCCGCCGCCCACCCGCACCGCGTACTTCTGCACCGCGCGCAGGCCCGGCATGGTCTTGCGGGTGCAGGTGACGCGGGCGCCGTGGCCGGCGATGGCGCGGGCGATCGAAGCCGTTGCGGTGGCCACGCCGCTCAGGTGGCACAGGAAGTTCAGCGCCACCCGCTCGGCGCTGAGCATGGCGCGGGCGTTGCCGCGGATGGTCGCGATTTCGGTGCCGGGCGCCAGCTCGGCGCCATCGCGTTGCGCCACGCGAAACTCCATGGCGGGGTCCAATGCGCGAAACGCCAGGCGCGCCAGGTCAAGACCGGCCAGTACGCCATCCTGGCGCGCCACCAGGCGCGTCTGCGCCACGGCATCGGCCGGCACGATGGCGTCGGTGGTCAGGTCTCCGGCCCGTCCCAGGTCTTCGAGCAGGGCCGCGCGCACCAGCGGCTCCAGCATGACATCCGGCAGGGAGGGAATGGTCAATCGGGCAAACGGGGCTTCAGCATTAATGCTCATTTTGAGTATTTGTTGGTTAAAAAAAGGCGCGCTCCAATTGCGCATGCACTTATGCTAAAGATGAGTATATAAGCTTGTCAAGCGTCAGAGTCCGCGCGACACGGGCAACTTGCTGCCGGCGATGGCGCGCTCGAGCAGCACATCGCGGCGGAAGCGGAACAGTTTGGCCGGACGACCGGCCGTGCCGGTTGCCATTTCGCCGGTCTCTTCCACCAGCGCCTGCTGCTCGATCAGGCGCCGGAAGTTCTGCTTGTGCAGGCCGCGCCCGGCCAGGGCCTCGACGGCCTGCTGCAACTGCAGCAGCGTGAACTGCGCCGGCATGAGTTCGAACACCACCGGCCGGTACTTGATCTTGGCGCGCAGCCGCGCGATCCCGGTGGCCAGGATGCGGCGGTGGTCATGGCGCATCGGCTCGCCCGGCAGCGCGGCGGCCTGCCCCGCCGCGTGGCGTCGCCCCGCCTCGGGCACCAGGCCGGCCTCGAACAGCAGCTCGTAGCGCTGCAGCACCATGTCTTCGTTCCAGGCAGCGCCATCGAGCCCGAAGGTGATGGCAACGCGCTGGCCGCGGCGGTTGCGCATGGCGGTGTCGGAAGCGCCTTCACACCACGCCCGCAGGCGTGGCACGATCAGTTCGTCCAGCACCGAGGGCGTGCCCGCGCGCCGGTCTTCCCACGGGAAATAGCGGTACCAGTCCTGCCAACCGACCTGCGCCACGCCGGTCTCGCCCGCCTCGCGAGTCAGGCCGAGATAACTGACGGACATGACCCGCGCACCCGACTCGTCGGAACGATCGCCGTCGGCGAAGGTATAGAGCTGCTCGACGTAGCCCAGGGGATGATGCGTCTGCGCCTCCACCCACGCCCGCAAGCCCGCTTGCAGCGAACGGTGCGAGAGTTCGAAAGGCCCCGCCGGCAAGGCGCGCGCGTCATCGGTGGTCAGGACGCGCGGCTCGCCGTTGGTGACGGCGACCAGGACGGCGACGAGTTCGGCATGGACGGAGCGTTCGACGGATTCGGTCAAGGTGGATGGCTGGAAATGAAGGAAACCGGGCGCTGTGGAGGGAGGTCGCGAGGCCAGGACATTCGTGGTCTGGCAACGTCGCAACGCGCTCGGCATTATAAGGGCCAGGACGTTGCAACAGCCCCTTGCAAACGTGACAACGCAAATGGCGCCGCGGGCCGATGGCAGCCCTAAGATGAAGGGAAATCCCCGGCGCGTCGCCATCCTGGGACGCCCACAACCGGAGACGTCATCATGCTGAAAACCGTCATCGATTCTTCCGCCGCCGCGACCAAACCGGAACCGGCCAAGGACAAGGCTGCCACCGTCGACCCACGCAAGGGCACCGGCGTGCTGCCGATGCCCGACCAGAGTCCCACGGTCGCCGGCATGCCACGGCAGGGCCGCGCCATCGAGCCACCCGGAGATCCCGGCATCATCACGCCGGAGGACGATCTGCTCGATACCTCGTACGAAAACCGCAAGCCCTGAGGCTGCGCGCCCCCCCCCCCGGCCGGGGCGCCGCGCGCGGGCCGTCAGCCGACCTTGGCCACCGCTTCCTGGCGCGTGTCGACCACCGTCAGGATGGCCAGGAACCCGCTGATGTCGAACACCTCGCGCACGTGCGGCTGCATCGCGCACAGCGCCAGCGCGCCAGCGCTCTGCTTCAGGCGCTTGGCCAGCACCAGCACCACGCGCAGCCCGGCGCTGGAGATGTAGTTCAGGTTCGACATGTCGAGCACGAAGCGGTGCTCGCCCTTTTCCACGTGCGACAACAGGTCCGCTTCGATGCCCGCGGCGTTGCCGCTGTTGATCTGCCCTTCGGGCGAGACAACCAGCACTTCCCCGACTTTCTCGATTGCGAGATTCATAGTGGTTCCCGGAAATTGACCGGCGCCCCGATCCCGGCGCTTGCGGGCGGCGGCGCGATGCCGAGATGATACGCGAGGCGCCCGCGCAGCCAAACGCAAACTTCAAAACGCGCGCGCCATAGCCTGCCGGTACGCCGTCGGCGCGCATTCGGGCATACTTCCACCTGCACGTGTACCACTGAACGCAAGGCGACCATGCCCTCTCAGCCCGATACGCTTGACCTCGTCCCCGACGCCCGCGCCGTCGCTTCCGCCATCGAATGGCTGGAGGCCATCGCCGAGCGCGACGGCTGGTCACCCAAGCTGAGCTTCGGTCTGTCCTTGAGCCTGGACGAAGCGCTGACGAACATCGTTTCGTATGCCTTCGACGATCCCCTGCTCGCGCCCGATCCTGCCCGCGTCAACCTGGCCTGCCGCCAGGATGACGAATGGATATCGCTGGAGATAATCGACAATGGCCGACCGTACGATCCCACCAAGACAGCGCCTCCCCCATTGGCCGCTACGCTCGACGACGCCGAGATCGGCGGCCATGGCGTGCGGCTGATGCAGCACTATCTGCACGACCTGCGCTACACGCGCGACGGCGGCCGCAATCGCCTGACCCTCGTGATGCGCGCCGCGTGACTCACCGGCGCGTCCCATCAAGACGCGCTATCGACAACTTGCAATGCATAGACAGAAAGTACCGAACGAAACCCGGTGATCTGTCACTCATGCATAGACTGCGCGCCGGTTGCGCGTGGCCCCCGCTCAGATGCCGCCCGTGAACGCTCCCTATCGTCCAGAAGGATTGCTTGCCCGCCCCCTGCATGCCCGCGTCGACGCGAGCGCCGTGGCCCACAACCTCGCGCGCTTGCGCGCCGCGTTGCCGGACAGCGACGCGCCACGGCTGTGGGCCACGGTGAAAGCCGATGCCTACGGCCACGGCCTGGCGCGCGTGCTGCCGGCCCTGCGCGACGCCGACGGCCTGGCCGTGCTGCACCTGGACGAAGCCCGCGCCTGCCGGCAACTCGGATGGAACGGACCGGTGCTGGTCTATGGCGGCCTGTACTCTCCCGCCGACACCTTGTTGCTGGACACGTCGGACCTGCACCTGGTCATCACCCACGCCGCGCAGCTGCAATGGCTGGCGCAATCGCCGGCGCGCGAGCGGCCGGCGATCTGGCTGCGTTTCGCCGGAGACATCCATCACACCGGCTTCTGCGCGGACGACTATCGCGCCGCCTTCGAACAGGCCCGGCAGCTGGCCGCGCGCGGCCTGGTCGGCGAAATCGGCCACTTGAACCACTACGCCCGCGCCGATGAAGCCGACGGCGTCGACCAGGCCGACGCGCACTTCCGCGAGGTGGTCCGCGGATTGCCGGGCCCGGTGTCCACCAGCAATTCCGCCGCCGTGCTGCGACATGCCGGCCTGGCCGCCGGCACGCAATGGGTGCGCCCCGGCCTGGCACTGTATGGCGCCAGTCCCTTCGCCGACCGCAGCGCGGCACAGTTGGCATTGCGGCCCGCAATGTCGCTGCACTCGCAGGTGGTCGGCATCCAGCGCGTGCGGGCCGGCGCCGGCGTCGGCTACAGCGGCGCCTTCGTGGCGCCGGCGACCATGGACGTCGGCATCGTTACCTGCGGCTATGCCGACGGCTATCCGCGCCATGCGCCCACCGGCACACCGGTGATGGTGGCCGGCGTGCGCACCCGCCTACTTGGACGCGTGTCCATGGACATGATGGCGGTGGACCTGGATCCCATCCCGCAAGCCGCCATCGGTTCCCCCGTGACGCTGTGGGGCGCGGACGGCCCGCCGGTCGAAGAAGTGGCGATGGCCGCGGGCACCATCGCCGCGCAATTGCTGACTGGCTTGAGCGCGCGCGTGCCGGTGGCGCTGGCCGGCGCCACGCGCTGAATGACGGCGCCCAGGACACGCGGCGCCTCCCCGACGCAAGCCGCGGCGCGGCGCGCCACGGCGGTACCGTCGCTGGCGTCAGGCCGTTTCTTCGCGCGGCCTGGCCGGCGCGAACAACAGGAACACCAGCGTCGCGCCCAGGTAGATCACGCCGGTCGCGGCCAGGCCCGCGCCCATGCCCGCGGCGCCGAACATCGCGCCGACCACCAGCGGACCGGCCATCTGGCCCAGCTTGTCGGCAGCCCGCATGACGCTGGTGGCGCCCGCGGCGCCGTAGCGCTGCACATCCGGCAGGGCCAGCATGTAGGGCGATTGCGACGCGCCGGCGAAGCAGCTCGCCAGCGCCAGCAGCAGCACCGCGGCGGCGGCGGCCAGCAGGCCGCTGTTGAAGTACAACCCCAGCATGCCGGCGCTGCCCACCAGGCCGCCCAGCACGATCCAGCTTTTCTTGATGCTGCTGCGATCCACCACCCGCCCCATCAGCGGCCCGACGTAGATGACGCACAGGCCATAGATCATCAGCACCCGGCCGATGCTGGACGCGGCCACGCCTTCGGCTTCGAGATAGAGCGGCAAGGCGAAGGACAGCAGGCCGACCTGGGCGATCGAGAACGGAATCACGCTGCCCAGCAGCAACAGGCCGAAGTCGCGCGTGCAAAGCAGGCGCAAGGTATCGGTGAAATGCGCGTGGACGCGTCCCGCCGCCTGCGCGGCCAGCTTGCGCCCGCGGTCCATGTAGGGGCGCATCAGCACCAACACGCCCGCCAGCGGCATCGCCAGCATCACCGCGCCCACCGCGAAGACGGCGCGAAAGCCCACCTGCTCCATCAGCATCGCGCCCACCGCGGCGCCAGACAAGTGCCCGGCGAACAGGCCGGCGATCACGCCGGTCATGTTGCGGCCACGATACTGCGGCGGGCTGCGTGTCACGATGAAGCCCTGCAGCCCCATCCACGTCAGGCCGTAGCCCAGGCCCACCAGGCCGCGCGCGGCGCTGAACATCAGCAGATTGGCGGCGGCGGCGCAGGCCAGCATGCCCGCGGCGGACACGCCCAGGCCCGCCAGCACCGGCACCTGCCAGCCCCTGCGGTCGGTCAGCCGGCCGGCCAGCAGCGAGGTCAGCAGGCCACAGCCCATTTCCACCGAGATCGGCAGGGCCAGCAACAGATTGGCCGGCAGGTCCAGGCCGCCGGCCGGCAGGCTGCGCGCATACAACGGCAGGAAGCCCAGCGGCAACGCCCACGCGAACAGGAAGCCGAACATCACCGGCCGCGCGATGCGTCCCACTTCGGATTCATCGTCGGGACCGACGCGGCTGCCGTCGGCCAGGGTGGCGCGCGCGGCGAAGGCGCGGTTCATCAGCAGCGCCAGCAGCAACAGCATCTCGATCGCGGCCACCAGCGCCACCGCCACCACCGTCACGGCATCCAGCGCACGACTGCGCACGCCCGCGGCGATGACATCGCCGGACAGGCGCAGCACCAGGTCGCCATGCGCCTTGGGATCGGCCAGTGCCGCGCCGAGGGGCAGCACCAGCGTCAGGTCGTCGGCCTGCGGCCGGCTCACGGGCAACTGCGACACGTCCAGCGCCCCGCGCGCATCGGCGCCGTAGAGGACGCGGCCGTTGCGGTCGGCCAGTTCGATCTGCGCCACCGCCGGGAAAGTGCCGGCCAGGCGGCTGAACGGCGCCTCGACGCCACGCAGCCGGTCCACTTCCAGCCCATAGCCGAGCACCCGGTTCAGGTCGCGCTGCAGGCCCTCGGCCAACAGGCCGACGTTATTGCGCGTCACGTCGAGCCAGCCGCTGCGGAAAGTGGAAATGGTGTAGGCCGCGTACACGCCCTGTGCCAGCACCAGCGCCAGCAACGGCACCACGAAACGGGCCCGGCCGCCGGCGGCGAGCGAGGTCAGCGGCACAACGTATTTGAAGACCGCCGCCAATCCCAATCCGACCAGCACCGTAACCAGCAACAGCACCTGCAGGTTGTCGATGATGAGCCGGCGACTGGCCTCGCCGTCCTTGGCAGCGGACAGCACCACGGCGCCCACCACCTTGCCGCCCGCGGCGCTCAGCGGCACGGCCACCGTCACCCCGTCGTCGGCAACGCCGACCAGGGCGCCGGAGCCACGGCGCGCCAGGCCCGCCGCGAGCGGGCCGCCCGCATCCAGCGTGCGCGCCAACCGCGCCGCGCCTTCGGGCAGCTCGCCCTGCGTGGCCAGTGCCTGGCCATCGGCCAGCAGCACCGCGGCGCCCTGCACGCCGCGCGAGCCCGCGGCCCCATCGCGCAACGTGTCGCGCAGACCGAAGTACTGTTCAAGCGGCTTGCCAAGGCGCAGGCCGTTTTCGATATTGCCGGCGACGCGGCGCGCCACCACCTCGACGCGGTCGGCGGTGGTATCCACCACCAGCCGGTTCAGCGCGGACAGGCTGAGCGCGCCGATCAATGCCTGCGCCAGCAGCAGCACGGCCAGACAGGCCAACGTGACTTCAAGCACGGGGCGACGACGCAACCCATCGAGCACTATTTGTATTGGTTCGCTACGCATGGGGCCCCGCCGCCGCAAAGTATTTACACACGGGCACCAATGGTATTTACAATTAATGCAAATTGCATCTTATTTCACGCCTTCACCTCATCCGCCGCCTATCGCCCCCATGTCGTTGCGCTCGCTCCGTAGCAAGATTTTTCTACTGGTCGTAGCGCTGCTCCTGGCGGTCGCGGCATTCGTGATGCTGACCACCCAGCGCAATGTCACGCGCACGGTGGTCAACAGCGAGCGCCACGCCGTCAGCAACGTGATGGAACTGGTGCTGCGGGATGCCGAGGCGCGCTGGGGCGCCCTGCTGGCGGACAAGATTTCCACGGTGCGCAGCGGCCGGCGGCAGCTGATGCAGAGCGGCACGGTGGTGGCCGCGGCCCTGAACGCCTATGCCGACATGGCCGAACGCGGCATCATGACGCCCGGCGCGGCCAAGGGCATGGCGCGCGCCTGGATCAATCGCCTGAAACTCGACGATCGCCGCTACGCCTTCGTCTATGACGCCGACTTCCAGGTGCTGGCCAGCGGCAACCCGGACATGATCGACCGCGACCTGTCGTCGCTGTCCGACTTCAAGAACCGGCCGCTGGCCCAGGCCCTGCTCGAGGAAAGCCGCAGCTCGGGCTATGGCTTTGCCATCTACCGCTGGCCGCCGTCGGCCCAGCGTGGCGATGGCGAAACGCGCTACGCCTATTTCGGCTACTTCCGTCCCTGGAACTGGGTCTTCGCCATCTCCGACAGCGCCCAGGATGTGATCGAGCAGATCGAGACGCGCCGCGCGCAATTGGAAAACTCGGTGCGCGACACGCTGTCGAAACTGACGCTGGCGCAATCGGGCTTCATCTTCATCGCGGCCGATGACGGCCGCATGGTCGTGGCGCCTCCCGAGGCGCGCGCCGGCCTGCTCGACGCCAAGGATGGCCAGGGCGAAACGCTGCGCGCGCTGCTGGCGCGCCAGGACCGCGGCGGCAAGCTGCAAAGCCTGCGCTTCGAGGGCGGCGACGGGCCTTGGCAAATCGACAGCGCCCGCTTCGCGCCGCTGGGCTGGACCGTGGTGGCGGTGGTTCCCGAAAGCGACCTGACGGCGCCGGCGCGCGAGCTGCTGAATCGGCAGGCGCTGATCTTCGTCGGCATGATGCTGGTGGCGCTGGTATGCGCCTGGCTGGTGGCGGCGCGCATCGTGCGCCCGCTGGAGACGCTGACCCACTATGCCCGCCTGCTGCCCGAGCAGGACCTGACCGCGGCATCCAGCGTGCCCGCCTACATCGCCGCGCTGCCGGACAGGCACAAGGATGAGGTCGGCCGGCTGGCGGCATCGTTCCTGTTCATGGACCGCAAGCTGCGCGAGAACATCTCCCGGCTGATGCGCGAGACCACGGCCCGCGAACGCTTCGAAAGCGAGCTCAATATCGCGCGCGCCATCCAGCTCGGCCTGTTACCGGTGCCGCTGTCGCCGCTTACGCGGGAGCAGATCGACCTGAATGCCGTGATGCTGCCGGCCAAGGAAGTCGGCGGCGACCTGTACGACTACTTCACCCTGCCCGACGGCCGGCTGTGCCTGGCCATCGGCGACGTTTCGGACAAAGGGGTGCCGGCGGCACTCTTCATGGCGGTGACGCGCACCTTGATCCGCGCCACCGCCGAGGACGAGACAGATCCGGCGTTGATGATGCAGAAGATCAACAATCGCCTGTCCGAAAACAATCCCAACATGATGTTCGTCACGCTGCTGGTCGGTGTGCTGGACATGACCACCGGCGAACTCAAATGGGCCAACGCCGGCCACCTGCCGCCGGCGGTGGTGGGCGCCGACGGCGTGGTGCGGTTGCTGGAAGGCCGCAGCGGCCCCGCCTGCGGCGTCCAGGAGAACCTGGAGTACCGCTGCCTGTCGACCGTGCTGGGGCCCGGCGAGATGTTCGTGGGCTACACCGACGGCATCACCGAGGCCGTCAATCCGCAGAATGCGCAGTACGGCGACCCGCGCCTGCTGGCCGTGCTGTCCAATCCCCCCGTGCCGGCGGCCAGCCTGGCCAAGCGTCTGCTGGAAGACGTGCAGGCCTTCGCCGACGGCGCGGAACAATCCGATGACATCACATTGATCGTGATCCGCCGCCCATGAAGACATCGCTGTCCCCCCTATTGCTGAGCCTGGCCCTGCTGGCGCCCGCCGCGAGCCTGGCCCAGGCCGCGGCGGCGGCCCCCACCGCCGGTCCTGCCGCGGCCACGCCGCCCGCCGCCACACCACAGGTGTTTCCCACCAAGCCGGTGACGCGCCCCGACGGCAGGAAATGGCGCATCGGCTATTTCGAGAGCGGCGACTACAGCGAATATCCGCGCACGCTGCGCGTCACCGTCGATGGCCTGCAGAAGCTGGGCTGGATCACCGTTCCCGCCATCCCCGACGGCCTCAATGGCAGGCAGATGTGGGAATACCTGGCCGACAACGTCCGCAGCGACACGCTGGAATTCGTGCGCGACGCCTGGTGGCAGCCGGGCAACTTCGACGCCGCGCAGCGGCCGGCCGTGCGCGAATCGATCAAGCAGCGCCTGGAGGGCAGGAAGGACATCGACCTGATCATCGCCATGGGCACCTGGGCTGGCCAGGACATGGCGGGCCTGGGCGCGCCGGTGCCTACGATCGTGGCCTCGACCAGCGATGCGGTCGGCGCCCGCATCACCCGCTCGGTGCAGGACAGCGGCCTGGACAATCTGCACGCGCGGGTCCAGCCTGAGCGCTATCAGCGGCAAGTGCGCCTGTTCCATGAGATCGTGCCGTTCAAGCGGCTCGGCCTGGTATACGAGGACAGCCCCGAAGGCCGCACTTACAGCGCGGTCGAGGCGGTCGAGCAGGTGGCGCGCGAACAGGGTTTCAAGGTGCTGAGCTGCAACGCGCCCTCCAATGGCATCGCGCCCGAAGTGGCCACCCGCAATGCGCTGGAATGCTATGCCAGGCTGGCGCCGCAGATCGACGCGGCCTACGTCACGGTGCATCGCGGCGTCACCCCGACGTCGATCGACACGGTGGCCGAGATCCTGCGGCAGGCGCGGGTGCCCAGCTTCTCGATGCTGGGTTCCGAAGAGGTCAAGCATGGCCTGTTGCTGAGCCTGGCGCAGGCCGACTATTCGTACGTCGGCCTGTTCTATGCCGAGACCATGGCGCGCATCTTCAACGGCGCCAAGGCGCGCGAATTGAGCCAGGTCTGGATCGATCCGGCCAAGATCGCCTTGAACCTGCAGACCGCCCGCGTGATCGGCTTCGATCCGCCCGTGGACATCCTGCTGGCGGCCGACGAAGTCTACGAGGCGCGGTAACCCCCTGTATCCGGCGCCGGCCTGAAATCGCGCAATCGCATAAAATCCGCATACGTGTCGTGGCAACGGAACTAAAACGCCACCCGGGTTACTCAATCACAGGGGCTGTTGAATCTCCTCTGGGCCCGATCTCGGACACGCCGGATTTATTGGCTGCATGACAATTTCATCGGTTACCCCATCATCGCCGTTCGTCTCTCTCGATGCCTTCGCCAAGGCGGCGCAGAGCGGCGAGGACGTCTACGTCGACATCGCGGGCGAAACGCTGCGGGTTCTCGGCGTGGGCAGCACGCCCGGCGGCCGCAGCGTGGCATGGGTGGCGCCCAATGTCGACACGACCGGCATGTTCGCCCAGGCGTTGGCCCGCAGCTACGGCCAGGGCATCGCCAGCGCGGTGTCGCGCGAACTGGGACTTGAACCGAATCCGGGCAAGCCGCTGTCGGCGCGCACCGTCACGCTCGCACTCGACATGGCGCAAACCTCGCGCGACGCCCTGTCGGGCGTTGATTTCATGACACGCCTGGCGCTGTCCGCCACCAACGACGCGCCGGCCTTCCAGCAGGCCTGTCGCGACGCCGGCGTGGCGCCCTCCGGCCTGGACGCCGGGCGCCGCGGCGCGCTCGACCAGGCCATGCAGGCGCGCTTCGACCAGGCGGCCGAATCCGGCCACAGCCCGGTTTCCCTGGCCACCGCGGCGGGCTGGCTGCGCGACCTGCTCAAGTCCGCCTGAAGCGCATGCCGGCAGAGGATTCCGCTCCCCGGAATATCCTCGCGCGCGGTTTACTTGTTTTTACATATCTGACTTAAAAAACGCTACTTTTGCCTCAATATTTCGATTTTCGAAATATTGTGACAGAGGTAAGCTGCGATAATTCGCGCCATGCCGGTAGTAACTTGTAGCTTAATACACGTTTCTTTTCCCAACCCATGACCAATCCGAGCGATTGCACAACCGCTTCCCCGGAAGCGGATTTGCCTCCCATTCGCCCTGACGGCGAAGGGCAGGGATGGGACACGGGCGAGGAATACCTGCTGCGCGACCTGGTGCGGGAACACGCCACCCGGCTGCAACGCTTCATCGTCAAGCACATCGGCAACAGCAGCGAGGCCGAAGACCTGGCCCAGCAGGCCTTCGTCGAAGCGGCCCGTTCGTACCGCAGCTTCCGCGGCGAATCGCAACTGTCCTCCTGGCTGTACGGCATCGCGCTCAACCTGGTGCGCAACCACCTCTCGCGCGCGCCGGAGCGGCGCCACGACTTCGTCAGCGACAGCGTGCTGGCCGACCATGCCGCTGACGACCTGTCTCCGGACCGCGTGGCGGAACAGAACCAGACCCTGGCCCTGCTGCAGGAGTCGCTGGAAGAACTCCCGGAAAACATGCGCGACATCCTGCTGATGGTGGGCATCGACGAAATCTCGTACGAGGACGCGGCCGCCCTGCTGACAGTGCCGGTGGGCACCGTGCGCAGCCGCCTGTCGCGCGCACGCGCCGCGCTGCGCGACAAGCTGGCACAGAAGGGCTTGCGGCTCGACGCCTGAGCCGCGGCGGCCCAGGCCGCCCCCTTCGCGGCTTGTCCGCTAATGTGCCGTGCCGTATCTGCGGGACAGCACACTAGGGCGCCCTGCCCGTCCCCGGCGCCGCCACCGGCTCGACCTGGATCACCGGCCCCTGCTGCGCGTTGGACTTGCCTTCCAGCACCGGCGCGGCGCTAGGCGTGCCATCGAGCCATTCGGAGGCCCGCACCGGGCCGCTGCTGCGACGCAACTCCACATTCGGTCCGAAGACGATGCGCGTGCGCTGGCTTTGCGCCAGGTCGAGATACTGCCCCGCCGTCATGCGCCCGTCTCCTCCCCATGTGGCGTTGAGCATGGGGCCGGTGCCCGCGGCGCCGGGCGTGGCCACCACTTCGCCGTTGATCGCGACCACCTTCGGCCGGATCAGGAACAGGCGTTCGCGCCGCTGCACGGTCTTGGACTTGTTGGAGAACAGCAATCCCAGGCCCGGAATGTCGCCCAGGATCGGCACCTTGTCGACCTGCTCCGAATTCTGGCTGCTGTTGTAGCCGCCGATCAGCAGGGTCTGGTCGTTGCCGACGATGGCCAGGGTGCTGATATTGCTCTTTCGGACGGTAGGCAGATTGTCGATCTGGCGCTCTTCCTGGATGCGGCCGTCTTCGATGTCGACCGTCAGCTCGACCCGCGCGCCGTTCTTCGATTCGATATGGCGCGGCGTCACGCGCAATGAGGTGCCCACGGTCACCGGTGTCACGGTCGCCACGCGCTCGCCGCGCGTCTGGATATAGAAGGTGTCGGACAGGTCGATCATGGCGCCGAGATTGTCGGCGGTCAGGATCGACGGCTGCGACAGGATGTTGGCCTGTCCCTTGGTCTGCAGCGCGCGCAGGCGCGCCGCCAGGGTGTTGCCGACGCTCACGCCGATGGTGCCGGGCGACAGGGCGGCGCCGCTTTCCAGCGGCAGGCCGCCGCTGGGACCGAGGCCCAGGTTGCCATAGCCGAAGGTGGTGGAGCCGGCGCGCGCGCCCCAGGTCACGCCCAGTTCGCTGACCAGGTCGGAGTTGACGTCCACGATCATGGCCTCGATCTCGACCAGCGTGCTGGGCAGGTCGAGCTGCTCGATCAGGCTGCGGTAGATGGGAATGCGGTCCGGGATATCCTGCACGATGATGGCGTTCAGGCGCGCATCGGCCTGCACCGTGGGCTCGCGCAGGCGCAAGCCCGACTTGCCCGTGCTGGCAGGCGCGGCAGGCTGATTGCCCGCCTGCCCGGCCGGCGCTGCGGCGCCGTCGCCAGCCACCTGCGGGAACGCCGGCGGATTGTCGCGCAACGGCGCCGCGATCGCGGCCAGGGTTTCGTTATTGGCGCCGCCCCCGCCGCCGGTGATCAGGTTGCGCAGCACGGTCGACAGGCCGGGCGTCACCACCTTCTGGTCGCGGTAGCTGATGGTGCGGTCGTTGACCGAAGCATGCTTGAGCCGGAACACCGCCACCTGCTGGCCGCCGGCGCCCATCGGCAGCGCGGCCACGGTGCGTTCCACCAGGTCCACGTAGCCCGGAGGGCCCGACACCAGTGCAATGCCCTGGTCGGGCAATTCGCCCCAGCCAAAGCGCGGGTCCAGCACACCCAGCTGCTGCAAGGCCTGGCGCAAGGCGCTGATGGAACTGCCCATGGCGCTGACCGAGCGCGTTTTCATGTCGTTGGTGCGGCTGACGAACAACGTGCCCGCGTAGACAAACCAGTTGAAGCCGTACACGCCGCCCAGCCGGTCCATGAACTCGGTCGGCGTATTGGCGTTGAATTTGCCATTGACCGTGCCCGTGACATTGGGGCCGATCTGCAGCGACAGGCTGAAGCCCCCGGCGAATTCACGCAGCAACGTCTGCAGGTTCTCGTCGCGGGCATAGTAGCTGTAGGGCACGTTGGGCCAGTTCGGCGCGGCTTGCGCGCCGGCCGCCAGGCCCAGCGACAACGCGGTCGCCAGAATCATCCGCTTCAACACTCTTTCTCCTCGGGCGGAATGCCCGTCACGCGTGTTCATGCCAGCCGCCGCGCGGCGCCGGCCCAAAAGGAAAGCGCATTGGCGAACGCGCCCATGGCTTCGTCCAGCGCCAGCTCCCCGCTGCCCGGCTGCAAGGACTGCTGCAGCCACAGCGCCCGCCCCTGCGGATCCACCACGCAGGTGGCCGCATGCCTTGCCAGCATGCCCGCGGCCAGCTTGCCGATTTCCGTCACCAGCCGGTCACGGTCGGCGTCGCCGGCCGGCAAGGCGCAAAGGCGGGCGGACATGGCCAGCCAGCCGTCACGCACCGGCTGCAGATGGACGCGGTAGGTGTCGTCGATCACCACGGTGATGCGGCCGTCGGCGCGTGTCGACGGCGCCAGGCCATGGCGCGCCGCATAGGCGGCAATCAGGGGATGCTGGGGTGCGTTCATGTCGGATCGTCCGCATTGCCGGCCAGCTTCCTGACGAGTCGCAGGACTTCGGCGACCGGCTCGATCAGTTCACTGGGAATGTATTGGTCTGGCAGCGCGGACGCCATCAACGCTCGCGCCAGGGGAATGTTCTGCATCACCGGCACACCGGCTTCGCGCGCCGCCCGCATCATCTGCTCGGCCAGCGCGCCCTCGCCCTTGGCCAGCACCACCGGCAGCGGCGTCTCGTCGGGCTCGTAGTAGATGGCCACCGCCAGGTGGGTGGGGTTGGTCACCAGCACCGAGGCCTTGCGCGTGCTGGCAACCGCGCCGTGCATCACCATTTCCTGGTGCAGGTGCTTGCGCTTGTGCTTGATGTGGGGATCGCCCTCCATCTCCTTGAATTCCTGCTTGATGTCTTCCTTGCTCATCATCAGCCCCTTGCGGTACTGCATGCGCTGCCAGACGAAATCGGCCAGGGAGATCACCACATAGGCCACGGCGATGTTCACGATCAGCGCGCGCATCATGCCGCCCACGCCCGCTTCCAGGCCGGCCAGGCCGCTGTGCGGCACCGCCATCAATTCCGGCAGCGCGTCACGCACCACCAGCGTCACCAGCACCGACAGGAAGGCGATCTTGATGATGGACTTGAGCAGTTCCACGAGGTTCTTCTTCGAGAAGATGTTCTTCAGGTTGCTCATCACGTTGAGCTTCTTGGCCGACGGCTTCAGCTTCTCGAACGCCAGCACCACGCCCACCTGCAGGAATTCGGAGAACATGCCCACCACCAGCACGATCAGCACGAACGGCAGCACCAGGTAGACCGCTTCGCGCAGGGCCGCGTCCAGTGCGATTGGCAGCGCTTGTTCGAAAGACTGTCCCACCAGCGTGGACGGGATCAGGACCAGCCGCCCCAGCGCCTCGACGATGCCATGGGCGTTGCCCAGCAGGTAGCCGAACAACGCCAGCACCAGCAGTGTCTGGGTGAAGTCCTTGCTGTGCGCGACATCGCCTTTCTGGCGCGCGTCGCGCAGCTTCTTTTGGGTGGGCTGTTCGGTCTTTTCGCCGCTCATGGCGCCCGCCATTGGTTGTCCAGGAACGGCAGGGCCGAACCGATCTGGCCCGTGGCCTCGGCGGCATACTCGAACAGCGTGCTCATGTAGAGCACCATCACCAGCAACGCCAGCGCGCTCTTGATCGGCATCGCCAGGAAGAACACCTGCAACTGCGGCGCGAAGCGGCTGACCAGCGCCAGCCCCACTTCGGCCAGGAACATGGAGATGATGGCCGGCGCGGCGAACAGCAGCGTCAGCCGCAGGAAGCGGCCCAGCTGGTCCAGCATCAGCGGCACGCTTTCGCGGCGCAGCGTGGGCGCCCAGTCCCACAGGTCCCACAGGCGGAAGCTGTCGTACAGCATCGTCAGCATCAGCATGAAGCCGCCGCCCACCAGGAAGAACACCATGAAGGCCTGGTTGAACAGGATCCCGAGCGGCGACGAGTCGTTGCCCGTGGCCGGGTTGATGGTGGCGCCCAGGCTGGCGCCGCGCTGGTTGTCGACCACGAAGCCCACCGCCTCGAAGATCCAGAACGGGATCGCCACGAGAAAGCCCATCACCAGGCCGATGAAGACTTCCTTGGCCACCAGCAGCACCAGCTCGACCGCGTCCAGGTCAATCACGGCGTAGCGCGGCGCCAGGGCTGGCACCAGCACCAGGCCGATGGCCGCGCACAGGGCGTAGCGCAGCATGCCGGGCAGCAGCTGGCGGTTGAACAGGGGCAACATCGCGCACAACGCCAGGATCCGCGGCTGCGTCAGCGCCAGCGTGCCCAGGAAGACTTTCGCTTCGACGAAGTTGATGCCCGAGGTCATGGTTGCGCGCCGCTCCTAGTGGATCTTGTAGAAGAGGTCGAACACGGAGATCGTGAAGTTGTACAGCTCGGCGCTGAGCCAGCGCGCCGTCAGCATGATGGTGGCGAACACCGCGATCAGCTTGACGGCGAACGACAGCGTCTGTTCCTGGATCTGCGTCAGCGCCTGGAACAGCGAGAACAGCGTGCCCACGATCGCCGCCACGGCGATCGGCGGCAGGGACAGCCACAGCACCAGGTAGAGTGCCTGCGTCATGTACGAAACGAGGTCGACGGTTCCCATGGCGGCCTCAGGTATAGGACAGCACCAGGCCCTGGATCAGCCGCGTCCAGCCGTCGACCATGACGAACAGGAACAGCTTCAGGGGCATGGAAATCGTGACCGGCGACACCATCATCATGCCCATCGCCAGCAGGATGTTGGAGACGATCAGGTCGATGATGACGAACGGCAGGTAGAGCAGGAAGCCAATCTGGAAAGCGGCGGTCAGTTCCGACAGCAGGAACGACGGAATCAGCACCAGCAGGTCGTCTTCCTTCAGGTTGCGGGCCTGCTGCTCGCCCCACAGTCCGCGCGCGGTGCGCAGGAAGAAATCGCGCTGCTCCGCGCGGCTGTTCTTGAGCATGAAGGCGCGCATCGGCTCGGCGCCGCGCGCCACCGCGTCGAGAATGCCTTCGAGCCGGTCCGGCTCGGGCGTGCCAGGGGCCGCCACGGCCGGCGGCGCGCGCAGCTCATCACCGATCTGCATCACCACGGGCCCCATGACATACGCGGACAGTATCAGCGCCAGCCCGTACAGCGCCATGTTGGGCGGCACCTGCTGCACGCCAAGGGCATTGCGCACCAGCGTCAGCACCACCGCGATCTTCAGGAACGAGGTGGTCATGACGGCGGCCAGCGGCACCAGCGCCAGCAGCGCCAGGACAACCGCCAGGCTGATCGGATCCGCGCCGTTCATGCGCCCGCCTTGCCCAGGCGATGCAGCGTGACGCCGATGCGGCCGTCGATCTCGACCAATTCACCGCTGCCGACCAGCGCGCCGTTGGCGCGCACCAGCACCGGCCCCTCGGCCAGCGGCCGCGCCAGATCGAAGGTCTCGCCGGGCTGCAGTTGGCGCAGCTCTCCCAGGGTGATCAGGCGCTCGCCCAGTTCGAAAGTCAGTCGGACGGGGATGGCGTCGATATCGAGCGGCGTCTGGGCGCCCGCGTCGGCATCCTGCGGCGATTGCGGCGTCTCGGTCATGAGGGAAGTCCAGCCTTGGGTAACGAGGTATGAAGAATCCTGGCGGCGCACGCGCAGCCCCTGGGCGCCGGCGCCCAGCCACAGTTCGCCCTCGGGCGACACCAGGCAGTGATCGAGGAACACCGTGTCGCGGGGCGCCAGGCTGCGCAGTTGCGCCGCGTCCAGCTCGGTCCAGCCCAGGCAGGCGGCGATGCGCACCGGCACGGCGTCGGCATCGATTTCGTTGGCTGCCGGCGCGGCGCGGCCGATCAAACCCGCCAACAGCATCAGGCCAAGGCCGTCCGCGGCCAACGTGGCGTAAATCGTCTCGCCGCTGGCAGGGTGGCGCGCGGCGAGCGTCCAGGCATGCGCCAGCGCCGCCGCCGGCGCGTCGCGGGCGACCACCCGCAGCGGGCCGCCTGGGGAAGTTTCGCCCAGGGCAGCGACCACCTCGGCCAGCAGCGTTTCGATGGCGGCCGACACCAGGGCGGGAGGCAGCTCGCCCGTATCCAGGTCGGGCCAGCGAGCCGCCAGCCAGGCCTGGGCCGCGCCGGCCGGCAGGCCCAGGCGCAGCCGCGCGCCGGCCCATTCCAGGTCGGCCGACAGCGTGGCCGAGCGCTGCACGGCGTCGGGCGCCCCGGGCGTGAAGCCCAGGCGCCAGCGCGCGGGTTCGGCGTCACTGCCGGCCAGTGGCGCCAGCGTGACCGCCAGGTCGGCGCCATGGCGCGCGATCAGCGAACGGGCGCGGGCCTCGTTGCCGGACAGGCGCGGCAGCGGGAGCGGAGACGAGGGGGAAAACGTACTTGCGGTCATGGGTTCCAGGGATCAACGGAGCGGCGCATCGGCGTCGGTCTCCGTCAGGCAGGGGTCTTCCGGGTCATCGGTGCCGACGCGCACGCGCGTCGGCCGGCCCAGGTTCTCGGCCAGCTGCTCGGCCAGCGGCCGCGCCAGAGTGGCCAGGCGTTCACGCGAGGTCTCGTTGGCGCAGACGAAATCGGCGACGACGCGTCCTTCCGCTTCGTAGACCGACACGCTCACGCCCGGCAACACCTCGTCTTTCAACTCCACGCGCACCTGGCGCCGGCCCTGGCTGCCGTCGGCCACCAGCAACTGCTCGGCGCCGCCCAGCAGGGCCTCGGCCAGTGCCCGGGACGGCGCGTCGGCGGGCACAACGGCCTGCGCGCCGGCGGCCCCGAACAGCGAAAACGGCGTGGGCGCCGCGGACGGCGCCGGGCTCGATTCGTCGCCGCCTTGCGCCATGGCCTGCTCGAATGCGCGCCGATCGGCGTCGCTGGCCTGGCGTCCGGACGTCTGGGCATCCGACTGGGCCAGGCCCGAGCCGTGGGTGATCGCGGTATCCAGGCCGATGCGGCGGTCGATGCTCATGCCGGCTCGTACTCCTCGTGCTGTTCCCAATCCTCGCGATCGCGGGACAGCGACGCGGCCTCTTCCATTTCCATGTCTTCCTTGTGCTCCAGCGCCTTCAGGTGCTCGGCCAGATGGAGGCTGGCCAGCTCCACGAACTTGCCCGTCAGGCGCACCGCCTGCTGGTGCTGATCGCGACGCTCGGCCAGCGCCCGGGCCTCGTCGCCCAGGCGCTGCGCCGCCTGCTCCAAGGCCTGTTCGCGCTGGCGTTCGCCTTCGCGCAGGCCGGCCACGCCCTGCAGCACGTCCTCGATCTCCCGCACCCGCACCACGCGGCTGCACAGGTCGCGGTACATGGCGCGCTCGCGCCGCTCGGATTCGTCGCGGAAATCGGCCAGCGCCTGCTCCGACGCCAGGCGCGCGGCATCGGCCTCGGCGTGCCGCAGGCGCTGGCGCGACACCGCGATCTCGGCCTGGCCTTCGCGAAAGCGCTTGATGGCGAGCAGCTCGTCGAACACGCTCATGCCGCCCCCACGATGCCGGTCATCTGCGCCAGCGCCTCGGGCAGCGTGGCGCGTTCGTCGGTGCGCTGCCGCAGGAACTGGTTGATCGCGCCGATCTTGTCGATGGCCTCGTCGGTGACCGCGTCGCCGCCGCGCTTGTACTCGCCGATCTTCACCAGCAATTCGACTTCCTGGTACTTGGCCATCAGCTCGCGCAGCCGGCCGGCGGCGCGCTTGTGCTCCGGCGTGATGACCGCGTTCATGACGCGGCTGGCGGAGGCCAGCACGTCGATCGCCGGATAGTGATTGGCCGCGCCCAGCTTGCGCGACAGCACGATGTGGCCGTCGAGGATGGAGCGGGTCTCGTCGGCGATGGGCTCGGTCATGTCGTCGCCCTCCACCAGCACCGTGTACAGCGCGGTGATGGAGCCATGCTCGTTCATGCCGGCACGCTCCATCAGCTTGGGCAGCGTGGCGAACACCGACGGCGGATAACCCCGCCGGGTCGGCGGCTCGCCGGCCGCCAGGCCGATTTCGCGTTGCGCCCGGGCGAACCGGGTCACGGAATCCATCAGGAACAGCACACGCTTGCCCTGGTCGCGGAAGTATTCGGCAATGGCGGTGGCCACATAAGCGGCCTTGGCCCGCTCCATCGACGACTTGTCGCTGGTGGCGCAGACGATCACGCTCTTGCGCCGGCCCTCGCGGCCCAGTTCGTGTTCCAGGAATTCCCGCACCTCGCGGCCGCGTTCGCCGATCAGGGCGACCACGGTCACGTCCACCGCCGCGCCCTTGACCAGCATGCCCATCAGCGTCGATTTGCCGCCGCCGGCGGCCGCGAAAATGCCCATGCGCTGGCCTTCGCCGCAGGTCAGCACGCTGTCCAGGGCGCGCACCCCCAGTTCCAGCGGCTGTGAAATGATGCGGCGCTTGAGCGGGTCCGGCGCCTCCGCGAACACGGGATAGAACTTGCTGGCCTCCAGCGGCCCGCGCTCGGCTTCGTCCAGCGGCCGGCCCAGCCCGTCCAGCACCCGGCCCAGCAGGCCCGGGCCGACGGGCACCATGTGGGCACGGCCGGTGGGGATGACTTCGGTGGCGGTGGAGATGCCATACATGTCGCCGATCGGCGTGAGCAGCGCCGCGTCGCGCGCGAATCCCACCACCTCGCCCTTCATCTCGAAATTCTCGCCAGGGTTGCGCAGGATGCAGACCTCGCCCACCTTCACCGACGGCACCACGGCCTTGATGATGGTGCCGATCACCTGCGTGACACGGCCCTTGATACGCAGCGTCGGCGTGTCCTGGAGCGCCAGCGCCATCATCTCGGAGATGTAGTCGAACTGACGCATGGCTATACGCGGCTGCCCAGGGTGCGCTGAAAGGCCTGGCGCAAGGCCTGGATCTGCCCTTCCAGGCTGGCTTCGACCATGCCGATCTCGCTTTCCAGGATGCAGGAGCCACGCGCCAGCCGGCCATCGGCCAGGATGTCGAGATAGCCCACGCCGGGATAGGCCGCCAGCAGCTCGTTGATCTGTTCTCGCACCGTATCGACTTCCGCCGGATTCAGGCGCAGCGTCATCTGCTTCTGGTTGCGCACGACGGCCAGGGCATTGCGCACCACCACCATCACCTTCTCTCGATCGTCAAAGCCGTCGACCACCTTGCGCACCGCCGACATCACCAGCTCGACCATCTCGTTTTCGACGCCGGCGAAATAATCCACCGTCCGGCCCACGGTCTCGATCATTTTCTCGGCCTGGTCCAGCAGCGCCGCCTCGTGGCCCTCATCGTAGCCGCGCTGGCGTTCCGCCTCGAAGGCCGCCTGGGTGCCGCTGATGATCGCGTCCGCCTGCGCCCGCGCATGCGCCAACAGCCGCTCCGCGTCGGCCCAGGCCAACAGCTCGGCGGCCCGCAGCACGCGCGTGGCCGGATCGATGCGGCCCGCGGCGTCGGTGTCCGCGCTGCGCGGCGTCAGCGGATCGCGGGGAATGAGGAAAGCCATGTGGGATCCGTTTGCTTCAGGAGCGACAAGCCCAGCGTCAGAGCCTGCGGCGCCGGCAGGGGTGGCGCAGGCGTGGCCACGTCGGGCAGTTTCAATTCGGCGCGGCGCGCCAGTTCGGGGCCGGCGCCGCTCCAGGCGGCGCGCAGCGCGCCCAGTCCCAGCGAGTCGATCGCGGCGGTGGTGTCGGCCAGGGTCCAGGCGACGCTGTCGGCCAGGCCGCCATGCAGGCTGGCGGCTGTGCGGCGCGAGAACGCGAGCAGGTCCCCGCCCAGGTCGGCGATGAGGGCGCGCACCTCGTCGCCGGCGATGGCGCGGCGCAGGCGCGGGCCGCACAGCACCGCCCCCAACTGGCGCGCGCATCGCATCATCGCGTCCGGCGCCAGCAAGGCCAGCGCCAGCTCCGGATGGTCCGGATCGGTCACGGGGCGCTGCCGCAAGCCCAGCGTCTCGAGGATCTCGCGCGACCAGTGCCGGTGCCACGCCGGCGCCAGCGCGGGCGCGGCGGCCACCAGCGCCAATGCCGGGCGCGGCGCATACGCGGCGTGCCGGCTGGGATGCAGGGTGCGACTGGGCAGTTGGTTGAACTCGACCAACCTGCGATCCAGCAGCGTCGATGCCGAGACCATCGCTAGCGCGCCTCGGTCACGGGTTCGCGGCGCTCGGGCCGGACGCGGCCCGGCATGCCGTGGCGCCACAGCAGGTAGCCCAGGCCGCCGGCCAGGCACAGCACCAGCAGGACCAGCGCCGTCATCCAGGCTATCAGCGTGGCCGACGATCCCTCGCCGACCTCGATGCCCAGGACGTGACGGCTACCGCCGGCGACAGCCGATGCCGCCGCGGCCGGCTGCGCCGACACCAGGGCGATCGAGACCCGGTCTTCCGTCAGCCCCGGAATCGCGTGGGTGACCAGCTTGCGGATCTGCGGCTGCAACGCGTCCAGGTTGTAGCCGGTCTGGTGCTTGATGAACACCGCGGCGGTGGATGGCGTGGTGTTCTCGCCCACGCCGCCACGCTCCGGCAAGACCACATGCACCCTGGCGGCCAGCACGCCATCCATCTGCGACAGCGTGTTGGTCAGCTCCTGCGACAGCGCATAAATATAGCGGGCGCGTTCCTCCAGGGGCGACGACACCAGTCCTTCCTTGCGGAAAATCTGTCCCATGCCGTCGAAGCGTTCCCGCGGCAGGCCGCGGGAACGCAGGATGTCGAGCGCGCGGGCCACCTGCTGCCCGTCGACCGACACCGCCACGCCGGTCTTGGTGGTGGCCTTCTGCGCCGCTATCCCGGCATCCAGCAGCACCGACAGCACCTCATTGGCCTCGCTCTCGTTGGCGGCGGAAAACAGCTCCACGCGGGCGCCGCAGGCGGCCAGGAGCAATGCCAGGCCCAGCAGCAGCCAGCGCAGGCGCGACAGCGGTCCGCCATGGGCGCGGCCATCGACGGCGAAAGAAGACGGCATTGGAACAGCTTGCATTAGGACATCCTGACGAGCGAATCGATGTTCTGGGTGGTGCGCGAGACGGCCTTTCCGACCAGCTCGTACTGCACCGACACCTGCACCAGGTCGGCCTGCAGCCGCAGCATGTCGGCGATGGCCGGCGCGGACGACATCGCGTCCAGGCGGCCCGAGATGTTCTGCCACTTCTCCGAATACTCCGTCGTGGTGCTGCGCAGGCTGGCCAGGATCTGGTTGCCGAGCGTGGCGGGGGCTGCGTCTACAGCAGGCGCGAAGGCGGTTTGCAGCGCGGCCTGCAGGCCGGTAAGCGCGGGCGTTCCGGCTTCGGGCGCAGCCATCAATTGGGCAAAGCGTTCCGTGACCAGCTCGGACGGCGTGGTCTTGACCGTGTCCAGCACGGGCGCCATTACGGCGGAAAGCGCGGTGATCTCCATGGTTCCCCTACCTAGATCTGTCGTCATTCAATTCGTTCTGCAATCCCAGCAGCGAACGCGCCAGTGCGGCGCCCTCGTCGCCCTCTCCGCCTTGCGCGCAGGCCCGCAACAGGCGCGTGCTTTCGGCTTTGCGGCCAGCCAGTTGCAGGGCCAGGCCGCGCCAGGCCGTCAACAGTGCGCGCTCGCCGGGCGCGCTGACCTCGCCCTGCTCAAGCAGCCGTACCGCCTCGTCCGCGCTATCCGCATTCAGCCGCGCCACAGCCAATCCCAGCCAGGGGTAAGCTCGGCCCGGCCGCAAGGCGCGCAACGCCAGGAAGATGGAATCGGCATGCGCCACGTCGCCGCGGCCGGCGGCCAGAAACCCTACTTCGGCCAGGATGCGGGCATCGTCCGCATCAAGCACAAAAGCCGTCTCATCCGAGACGGCCGTTGCGGTGCCTGCACCCCCCCTATCGATCATGGCGTTTGCGTCTCACGAGGAGACTCCTTTTCCGGTCAGTGCCAGCAGGCTTGCCGCCCGCGCCCCCAATTGGGCATAGCTGTCGTCACCCTGAGCGACGGCCATCACGAGCTGCAACGATTCTCGTGCTTCCTCGGCCTGCTCCAGAGCCAACTGGCACTCCGCCACGCGCAGCGTCGCCTCCGGCGCCAGCGGATACAGAACGCCGATCAATGAATGGATCCGGATCGCTTCTTCGTAGCGCGCCTGCATCTGCAGGCACAGGGCCAGGCCGGCCAGGTAATGCTTGCGGGTGGGGCCGTACTGCGACAGAAAGGCGAACAGCGGCAATGCCTGGGCATACTGGGCCTGCGCCACGTGCGCATAGGCCATGGCGTAGATCACTTCGAGTTGGTCGGCGGTGAGCCGCTGGCTGCCCGGCAATGCCGCCAAACCGTCATAAAGTTGCTGCCCGAAGGGGCTGCGCGACGCCGCGGATGAGAATTGGGACACTTGGTTTTCTCCGATATTGACGCCAGTCAGACCATGGCGCGCTTGCCGATATTGGCGGTGACCTGGCTCATGCTCTCGGCCGCCGCATTGATCATCTTGCTGACCATCTGCATCGACTCGTCCATGGCCTGCAGCACACTCTTGATCTTCTCGCGGTCTTCCTCCATTGAGGCCTGCAGCTTGACCAGCAGCGCCTCGAGCGCCTTCTTGTCGGCCAGCACCTTGTCGGCCGCCTCCTGCGCCTGCGCCGACTTGATGGTTTCGGCGCCGGTAATGACTTGACCCGCGCCCTTGGCCACCGCTGCCGCGCCCGAGGCCACCTGGCCGGCAGTCTTGACGCTGTCGGCCACGGTGCGCGCCGTTTGCGAGCCGACATTGGCGGCCGCGTTGGCCCCGGCCGATACCGCCCCGGCGCCGAACGAGGCCACCGCCATCACCACCCCGACCGTGATCGTCGCGGCAAGGCCGACCGCCATCGCGATATAGCCCGCGGTCTGCGGATCGGCCCCAGCGACCACCGCGATGGCGCCGGCCATCTTGCCCAGCGCGCCGGGTTCGATAAGGATTGCGCCAGTCATCAGCATCGAGGCGCCGGCGACGATATTGCCGATCTTCTCCGCCAGATCCGGCTCCACGCCAAAAGCCTGCAGCAACTTGCTCACAGCCTGGGTGATCAGATTGCTGATGCTGATTTCGGGGCCGCCACATTCTGCCGATATCTGATTGGCCAGCAGGCTGACCGCACCCGCCACCGCGATGGCCGCCAGCGTCACCATGACCGGACCCGCCGCACCGCCCGTGACGGCCGTGGCCGCCACCGCCGCCACCACCATCAGCGCCGCGGCGATTGCGGCCACGATGGCGCCGATCCAGCCGAAGATCTTGCCCAGGATGCCACCCTTTTCAGCTTCCTTGCTCTTCTGGATCCATTCGTCGACCTTGCGCGCCTGCTCCTCGTTGTTCTTGGCCTGCTCGATGCGGTTGTTTTCGATGTTTTCCTTGGCGCTGCGCAACTGCGCATCCTGTGTCTTGCCCTGCAGGGCCCGCAACAAGTCCACCATTTCGGCGGCCGAGAACTCGCGGCTCGGTGGTGTGATGGCAGGCTTGCCGTTGGCGTTGGTCACGCCGTCGCCGCCGCTGCGAGCTTGCGCGACGCTGGATGCCCACTGCGATGCCAGTGCGGCCAGGTCCAAGCCGCTGGCCGCACGCAGCACAGCCTCGGCCGCCGCGCCGGCGGCTCCAGCGCCGGACGCATCCGGGGTCGGCGTCAATCCGGCGTTGCCGGTCGAAGGGCGGATGTCCATGGTGTCGGCTCCTCTTGTGGCGGACTCAGAGGTTGCGGGCGATGCCGCGATTGGTCTCGCTACGGCTCTGCTCGATCGCACCGAGCTTTTCGCGGATGTCGCGGATGATGTCCATCATCTGCTGCATCATGTCATTGGCATGCTGCGCCCCCGACTCGGCCACCTTGGCCTGGGCCTCCAGCTGGGCCCTGACCGCGTCGGCCTCGCCCGCCTTGCGGTCGTAGGCCGCCTGGACGATGCCGCCGATTCCACCGGCCATGCCGCTCAAGCCCTGGCCGATGCCGGAGGAATTACTGGCAAAGCCATCCAGGCGCGCTTGCGTCACGGTTTGCTGCGCGGTCAGCGGGCTGGAGGTGGTGGTCATGCGGGCCGAGGCGCCCATGGCGGCCACGCCACCGGCACCGACGCCGGCCTGCATCACGCCGCCGACGATCTGGCTGATGCCCTGCGCGAGAGCGCCCTTGAAACGCTCCTCGGCCGCTTCCTTGATCTTGTCGGCCGCGGCCAGCAACGACTGCGTCTGCGCGTCCAACGACGCGGCGCGATCGGCACGGGCGGCATTGCGCTGTTCCTGCGAGATCTTCTGCAGCAACGCCATCACGGCGTACATATCGGTGTCGGCATTGCTCATCAGTTTGTTCAGTGCATCGGTGGCGCCGGCAAAGGCCCCGCTCACGGGTGGCGGCAGGCCCAGCGCGGCCAGCTTGTCGGCCCCGCCCCCCTTGCCAACGAACTTAGCGGCGTCCAGTGCGGTGTAACCGGGAACCGCCGACTTGGCGCCTTCGACGCCGGCCAGCGGATCGAGCAGCGCCGGGTTGATGGCGCCCGGGGTGTTAACGTTGATCATCTCAATTCTCCTTGGCGCCACGCGCCGCCAGCAGATCACGCAAGCCGCGCGCACGCTCGGCCAGCGCGGCGTGGCGATCCGGTTTGCACATGGCCAACGCCAGGTCGCACGATTGCAGGGCGGCGGCGGGTTGGCCCATTTCCAGCAGGCATTGCGCCGCATGGAACACGGGCGCCGGTTCTAGCGGATCGAGCAGCGTCGCGGCCATGTACTGCTGCAGCGCGTCGGCATGCTTGCCCATGGCCTGCGCGGTGGCGCCCAGAGCCATCAGATAGCGATGCTCCGTGTGGTCCAAAGTCACCAGATAGGCCAGCACCTTGAGGGCATCGGCGTAGCGCCCCTTTTCATACAAGCCGTAGCCCAGCGCGTAGAGCGCCTCGCATTCGTCGGCGGTCATACTCTTGAGCTGCCGCAGACTGCCACCCCGGGCCATCTGATCGACGATCTGGTCGTGCAACGCTGCATACTCCGCGCCGGTCATCGGCGCCTGGGTGGCGGTATTCATGGCGGGCTCCCTGGCGTCAGGATCAGACCATCGTGCGCGGACGCTTGACAGGCGCGCCCGAGGCGCGCGGCGTGCTGCGCTGGCGGGCGTAGGCGGCTTCCTGCTCGACTTCGCGGTCGACCGCCTCCATGTCCTGACGGAACAGCGCCTCGGCCTGCTGGCGCTGGCGCTCGTCCATCGGCTGCGCCAGCAACGTGGCGCGCACCTTGTCCGGATCCAACCCGAACTTGCGCAGGTTGTCGTCGGATGATTCGAGGGACCGCTGGGCCTCGCGCACGGCGGCTTCGGCGCGTTCGATGAGGTCCTGAATGTTCTGATATTGGGTGTCGGCCATTGCCGTTCTCCGGATTGCGGGCAGGTGGGAGGGGCTCAGCGCATGTTGCCGATGATCGACGAACGGCTGTCCTGCATCTTCTTGATGAAGTTGGTCATAGTGTCGAAGGCTTCATTGCGCTTGTTCGACAGGCTCTGCAAGCGCAGCATGTCCATCTGCTGGCTATTGCTGGCGGAATCGAGCTTGCTCTTGAGATCCGGGATCGCCTTCTCCAGACCTTCGCGGGTCGGCATGCCGGTCACATTGGCGCCAACGACGTTACCCGCGGCATCCTTGATCGGGGTGGCCGTCACAGGCGCCGGATCCATGCCCAGCTTGAACGCCTGCGTGGCGTATTCGGTGGCCAGCGTCTTGTTGGTGGGCGTGCCAGCGCCTTCGCTTACCTTGTCCCCCGGCTTGGCGTCCTTGGACTCCAGCGTGGCCTTCATGCCGTTCAGCTTGGCCTGCATGTCGTTCAGCGCGCCGGTCAGCTCGTTGCGCTTCTGCACTTCCTCGATCTGACTTTTGAGCTGGCGGTCCAGCAGCTTGGTGCGCTCGCTCTGTACCATAATCAGGGCAGTCTCGATATCCATGCCGGAGATATCGGTTATGTTGATGGCGCCAACGCCGGCGGGGTTCATGTTCACGCTCATGAGAGAGACTCCTGGTCCGGGCGGATCGCCTGGTTTCGATGTTGCGGTTGACCGACTATGCAGCGTAAGTAACGGAATCCGGCGTCAGGTTCCACGAATCTTTTCGGAAATCGCCATCCGGCTGTCCTGCATCTTCCTGATGTAATTGGTCAGCATGTCGGCGGACTCGTTGCGGCGATTCATCAGTGCCTGCAACCGCAGCATCTGGTCCTGCTGCAGATTCGAAGCCTCATCGATCGCGCCCTGGACCCGGGTCACGGCCTTGCGCAATTCACCGTATTCCGAGTCGTAGCGAATGCCGCCAGGGCAGCGGTTAAGGGTTTGCCCGGGGTAGTCGGGCGCCATGAAGCCATCACGGCCGGCCATCCGGTCAACCAGTTGCGCGGCCAGCAACTGGCCCCGCAGGTCGCCCTTGTCGCGCCACTGTGCCAGCAGGTCGGCCTGCCCGGAGGGCAAATAGGCGCGGGCAAAGTCCTTCATGTCGCCCATGTGGCCGAACAGGCGCCAGGTATTGCTGTCGGCGGCGAAGCCCAGGTTGATGCCCGCCTCGGCCGCCGCCCGATTGATGCGGTCAGCCAAGCGGAAACTCCAGCCACCACTGGCGTCATCCCATTCCTTGTCGTACTTGGCGCTCGCATTGAACTGCGCCTGTACCGCTTTCAGGCCGGCCTGCACGATGTTGAGCAGCTCCAGGCGCCGGTTAAGCGCCCGCAATTCCCGGATCTGCGTCTCGATCTGCTTGTCGAGCAGGCGCCCACGCTCGCCCTGCACACTGAGCATCGCGGTGTCCTGGTCGGCGCCCACCAGGTCGGCGCCACGAACGCCACTGGAACTTTCCAGGCCCACGCCTCCCAGGCTGGGCTGACTGCCGTTGACCGGTCTGGCCATAATCCGCCCCCGTTTATTTCATCAGCGCATGTTGCCTATGATCGACGACCTGCTCTCCTGCATCTTCTTGATGAAGTTGGTCATCACGTCGAAGGCCTCGTTGCGCTTGCCGGTCAGCCCTTGCAGCCGCAACATTTCCATCTGCTGGGTATTGCTCAGGTTGTCGAGCGAGCTCTTGATCTCGTTGACCGCCTGTCTATTGGCATCGATGGCCTTGGCGTTGTTGGCGACCTGGGCCTCGAGCGCCGAAATCTTGGCGCCGAGCTGATCGACGAAACCCTGCACCACCCGTCCCTTCGCATCCATGGTCCCGTTGCGATCAACATCACGGGGCGCGTCGTCGCCAGTCGGGATCGTCAGTCCTGCCGCCTTGATCTGGTCCAGCGTGGCGTGCGAAAGCGCCTTGTCGTCACCCTGCCCCCAGGACAATCCGTACCATCCCTCGGGGTTGGGACACTTGCTGGCCGACAGCCGCCCCTGCAGGTCCTTGAGCTGATCGATCTGGCCCTGCAGCGTCACGTTGGACGATTCCAGCTTCAGGCTTTCAGCGTTCTTGGCGTTCATGGCCTCGTTCAGGCCGGCCATCTGCGCATTGCGCCCATTGACCGAATCGAGCTGCTGGCGCAAGGCGTCCTCCAGCATCTGCGAGCGCTGGGTCTGCACCGCCATCAGCGCGGTCTCCAGATCCATGCTGGCCAGATCCATGCCCGCAACACCCCCTACTCCCATTCCGGAAACCGTAGACATTCCTTTCTCCTTGATCGCCCCTCCCGGTCACCACGCGGCAATCGGACGGCACGGGTTAACCCTGAAATTTCTCGCGGCTCATCCGGATTCCGGGGAATCCGCGGCCTGCCCTTGTACGTAACGGCCGCCGGGCCTTGGTTCCATGCAAAGTAGATGGAACTTTTCCAGCCCAACCGTTACTACCCCTGACTGTGCGCGGCCTCCGGCCGCCTTTCCTCGCGCCCCCATGAACCGTATCGACGCCGGCCTGCCCGCCTCCGCCTTCTCATCCACGACCTCGCATGCCGACGTCCAGCACGGCCAGCAGCAGGTCGGCACGATGCTGGGCCAGGCCGTCGTGACGGTGGAGGGCGAGATCTCGCTGGCGGATTCGGCCGAGGAACTCAGCCTGCACATGGCCGAGAAGACCGAGGACAAGCATCACGCCGAACGCAGGATTGGCCGGGACCCCGCGCAGCAGCTGCTCGGCGCCGAGGCGATCATGGCCTACCTGGCCGAATCGCATGACGCCGACGCCCAGGAAAAACTGGTGGAACTGGCCCGCCACCTGCTGACCGGCCAGGCCGATCCGCGCCAGGGCGCCGCCCGGGCGTTCGGCGATGCGGCCCGCCAGTACCTGGGCCTGCAATACGCGCTGCGGCAAGGTGAACAGCAGGGCGCATCCGAAGAAATCCTGGACGGACTGCGCGAAGCCCTGGCCGATCTCGAACTGGAAAGCGGCCCGCAGATACGCGCCAGCCTGAACACCGTCGGGGCGGCGGCCGGCTATGCCGACGACGCGCGCGGCGTGGCTGATTTCCAGCGCACCTACCAGGATGTGGTGCTGGGGGAGGCCTCGCTGGCCAGAACCCTGTCGCTGGCGCTGGAACGATTCGGCGGCAAAGACGTGGGCCGCGGCCTGCAGCAACTGATCCAGGCCCTGGGCCAGGACCTGGCAGCCGCCCGCCCGTCCACCAGCCCCGACCGGCTGCAGGCCCTGATGCAGGACCTGTACCAGCTCGGCGTGGCGGTCACGGTGCTGGACGGCTGCGGCGAACTGGGCGAAAAAATGGCGCATGAACACGGCAAGCCGCTGGCGGCCGACCGCCTGATGCAGGATCTGGTCAATATCAGCAACGAGAAGTGGATTTCCGAATCCCGCTTCGCGGCGCTGGCCGCGAGCCACGGCGTCGACAGCGTGGCGGCGCGCATCGCATTCCTGGGCGGGGTGCGCGCCGTGCTCAAGGATCTGCCCGTGCCGATGTACCCGGACGCCGACGCACGCCAATCGGTCCTGGGCGCGGCGCAACTGGCCCTGGATGCGGCCATCGACGAGGAATACGAATGAATGGCCTGGATGGCGCCCTGGGGGCATTCGGTGAAAGCATCGGCCTGGAGCGGCTGGCGCTGGGCGCGCGCGGCAACCTGGCCCTGCAACTGGATTCGGGACGCCGCCTTGCCATCGAGCCCATCGGCGACGAAGTGCTGGTCTATGTCTCGGAACCGGTGCCTTACGACGCCGCGCAGCGCCTGCTGCGCGCCTGGCGGCGGGCCCACCATTCGCGCCTGGAGGGCCTGGCGGTGCAGGCTGCCCTGCGCGACCAGGACGGTATCCCGCGGCTGCTGGCGCTGGCCCGGTTGCCCGCGGCACAGGCCGACGCGCCGGCGCTGCGGCGTACGGTGGAGCAGCTTGCGCGCTGGCTCGACGACACGCGCACCGACTGACCCACGACGGAGACCCCGAATCATGTCCGACATGCGCATCAACAGCTTTGCCTTCGACCGCGGCCTGGACGGCATCTCCTACGCCGGCCGCGAGGCGGCGGGCCAGCACCTGCCGGAACGCCAGGAACTGGCGCCTCCCGCGGACGGCGTCAAGGCGCAGCTGGCCCAGTTGCTCGACACGCCCAACATCGACCGTTACCTCGACAACCAGTTGCGTCCCACGGTGTCCAACCGCGACCTGCTGCTGCCGGGCAAGTTCGCGCAGGCCCTGCAATCGACGCTGGAAGGCCTGAGCGCCGCGGCCGAACAGGGCCCGGAGCGCAGCGCCGACGACGCCCGCGCGCTCAACCGCGCGGTGCGCCTGCTCAAGGACGAAGCTGGCCTGCGCGAACTGGTCGCCATGTATCGCAGCGCGCTGTACCAGGGATGAACGCCTCCATGTCCTTGACGCCCGACGCCCGCGAACTGCTCAGCCTGCTCGCCTATGTCTATCTGGAAAACAACCGCCCGGAAAAGAGCGCGGTGCTGTTGAATGCGCTGCGCACACTGGGCCTGGCCGACAACCGCCAGCTCGCCACCCTGGCGCTGGCCCAACTGCGCGCCGGCAAATCCGAAGCCGCCCTGGCTACCCTCGACCTGTTGGCCATGCAGGGCGGCATCGACGCCTCGTTCCACCTGATCCGCTCGCAGGCCCTGCTGGCCCTGGAGCGGCGCGACGAGGCCGCCGCGGCCATGCGCGCCTACGTTGCCCTGCGCCCCGCCCCGGCGGCCGCGCCCACCGAAGCAGAAACGACTTGAGCCGCCCCATGCAAGCCCTGAACCGCGTCGTCGCCGCCGCCACCAGCCGCAACGATATCGTCCTGGCGGTCCTGATCGTCTCGATCATCTTCATGATGATCCTGCCGCTGCCCACGACGCTGGTCGACGTGCTGATCGGCGCCAACATGACGCTGTCGGCCATCCTGCTGATGGTGGCCATGTACCTGCCATCGCCGCTGGCGTTCTCGTCGTTCCCGTCGGTGCTGCTGGTCACCACGCTGTTCCGCCTGGGCATCTCGATCGCCACCACCCGCCTGATCCTGCTGCAGGGCGATGCCGGCCACATCATCGAGACCTTCGGCAACTTCGTGGTGGGCGGCAATCTCATTGTCGGCCTGGTGGTGTTCCTTATCCTCACCATCGTGCAATTCGTGGTCATCACCAAGGGCGCCGAGCGCGTGGCCGAAGTAGCGGCGCGCTTCTCGCTGGACGCCATGCCCGGCAAGCAGATGTCGATCGACGCCGACCTGCGCGCCGGCACCATCGACATGGACGAGGCGCGCAAGCGCCGCTCGGTGGTGGAAAAGGAAAGCCAGCTGTACGGCGCCATGGACGGCGCCATGAAATTCGTCAAGGGCGACGCCATCGCCGGACTCATCATCGTCGCGGTCAACCTGCTGGGCGGCATCCTCATCGGCACCATGCAGCGCGGCCTGTCCGCCGGCGAGGCGGTGCAGGTGTACTCGATCCTGACCATCGGCGACGGCCTGATCGCGCAAATCCCGGCGCTGTTCATCGCCATCTGCGCCGGCATCATCGTGACCCGGGTGCAGACCGGCGACGGCCCCTCCAACGTCGGCAAGGACATCGGCGCCCAGGTGCTGGCGCAACCGCGCGCGCTCTTGATCGCCGCCGCCATCGCGATCGGCATGGGCCTGATCCCGGGCATGCCGACCCTGACCTTCCTGGCGCTGGCCGCGGTGGTCGGCACCATCGGCTTCGTGCTGCTGCGCGGCACGCGCAAGGTGGTGGACGAGAAGACCGGCGAGATCACCGAAATCCCCGCCCTGGCGGCCGATGGCCAGAAGCCGCAGGCCAGGCCGCGCGCCGACGGCAGCGCCGAGTTCGCGCCCACCCTGCCGCTGATGATCGACGTGGCCGCCGCGCTGCAACGCAGCTTCGACGCCGACGAGCTCAACGAAGAACTGCTGAAGATCCGCCGCGCGCTCTATTTCGACCTGGGCGTGCCGTTCCCCGGCATCCAGCTGCGCTTCAACGACGCGCTGCCGGCGGACAGCTACAACATCCTGCTGTCCGAAGTGCCGATCTCCCAGGGCAAGCTGCGGCCGGGCGCGGTGCTGGTGCGCGACACGGAACAGAACCTGCAGGCGCTGCAGGTGCCCTACGAAACCGACAAGCGCTTCCTGCCCAACGTCCCGACGCTCTGGGTCGACGCCGGCCTGGCGCCCACCTTGACGGCCGCCGGCATCCCGTTCCTGGACCCGCACCAGGTGCTGACCTGGCACCTGGCCTTCGTGCTGAAGAAATACTCGTCGGACTTCATCGGCATCCAGGAAACGCGCTTCCTGTTGACGGCCATGGAAGACCGCTTCCCCGACCTGGTCAAGGAAGCGCTGCGGGTGATGCCGGTGCAGAAGATCGCCGAGATCCTGCAGCGGCTGGTGTCCGAGGACATCTCTGTGCGCAACCTGCGCGCGGTGCTGGAAGCGCTGATCGAATGGGGCCAGAAGGAAAAGGACTCGGTGCTGCTGACCGAATACGTGCGCGTCTCTCTCAAGCGCCACATCAGCTACAAGTACTCCAGCGGCCAGAACATCCTGCCGGCCTACCTGCTGGCGCCCAACGTCGAAGAAACCGTGCGCGGCGCCATCCGCCAGACCTCGGCCGGCAGCTACCTGGCGCTCGACCCCAATGCCTCCAGGAAGCTGGTGGACAACATCAAGCGCGTCGCCGGCGACCTGACGGCGGCAGCCCAGAAGCCCGTGCTGCTGACCTCGATGGACATCCGGCGCTACCTGCGCAAGATGATCGAGCAGGACCTGTACGAGCTGCCGGTGCTGTCCTACCAGGAGCTGACCCAGGAAATCAACGTGCAGCCGCTGGCCCGGGTGGATCTGTGAAGACACCCGCAACCGGAGCCCCCTCATGAGCGAAGCACTGGAACTGCGCGTGCTGTCCGGCCTGCATCGCGACGCCCGCTGCCTGGCCGCCGATGGCGCGGTCCTGGGCGCCGACCCGGCCTGCGACATCGTGCTGGCCGACGACGGCATGGGTCCGCGCGCCGCCCGCCTGCGCATCGGCGAGACCGGCTGGGACCTGGCGACCGATGACGGCGCGCCGGCCGATCCGGCCGGCGGCCAGCCGCGCACGCCATTCAACCGTCCCGTGCCGCTGGGTCCGGTCTGGATCACCGTCGCCCGCCGCGGCGACCCCTGGGCCAATCCGCCCGACGCCGCCAACGATGCGCTGGCCGGCGGCGCAGTGGTGGTGGCGGCCGCCGACGATGCGGCCGCGCCGTCCGTCGCGCCCGCGGCGGTGGCGCCCAACCCGGACGAAGAACGTCTGCTGGAGCGACGCCTGCCGCTGCCGCCGATACAAGGCCGACGTCGCAAACGCGACTCCTGGCCGGTGCTGCTCGGGCTGGCGGCCGTGGTGCTGACCGTCGTCGTCGCCATTTTCCTGGCATGGATGCCGCAGTCCACCGCCAGCCGCGCGCCGCAGGTCGATCCGCGCCTGGCCGCGGCGGAAAAATCCGTGGGGCAGATATCCGCGGTCTTCGAACGCATGGGGCTGGCCTCGCGGCTGCATGTCTCGATGGCGCGCGACGGCGTGGTGACGGTATCGGGCTGGGTGCGCAACGCCGCCGAGCAGGACGCCGTGGCGGCGGCGCTGTCGCAGATCTGGCCGATGCCGGCCATGCGCATCAGCAACGAGGACGCCGCGGTGCGCACCGCGAGCACGGCGCTGCGCGCCTTCAACGTGCGCTATGAGCCGCGCTACGAGGGCGACGGCCGCCTCATTGTCGCCGGCATCGCCAGCAGCGCGCGCGAGCGCGCCTCGGCGCTGGACGCGCTGCGGGCGCAGCTGCCCGGCATGACCGTGCTGGGCAACGATATCGCGCTGGCCCAGCAGGTGAGCGACACGCTCTCCAGCAGGCTGGTGGATGCCGGCCTTTCCGGCGTCACCCTGACCTGGAAACCCGATCACCTCGAAATCGCCGCCGGCGCGCTCGACGACGATCAGCAGGCGCGCCTGCAGGAGACGCTCGACGACTTCAACAAAAGCCATCTCGGCGTGGCCAGGCTGGCCGCCGCCAGCGCCACCGCGGCGGCCGACAGCGTGCCCTTCGTGATCCGCAGCGTGGTGGGCGGCGCCCAACCCTTTGTCGTGCTCGAAGACGGCAGCAAGCTGCTGGTGGGCGGCGTCTACCGCAAGTACCGTCTGGTGGCCGTGGAAAACACCCGCATCATCTTCGAAGGCCCGCGCACGGCCATCGTGACGCGCTGACCCCCTGAACCGCCCATTTCGCAACCATGAACGCACCGACCGCCCTGACCGAACTGGAACAACGCCTTGCCGCGCCCGGCGGCGCCGAGCTGCGCGCCACGTTGTCGCAACGGCTCGCCACGCTCGAACAGGCCGCCCGCGAGCGTCTGGACTCGGGCCTGGTGCCCGTCGCTTTCCAGCAATGCCAGGCGGTGGCGCAGGCCGCCGCCGCGGCGCGCGAGGTGCTGGCCGGCATGACGCTTGATTCAACGGCGCGCACGGCCGCGCCGCCTTCCCCCTTCTCTCGCTCGACCCGCTAGGAGACGCACCATGGCACTGAACGGATTGACCGGCTCGTCCGGCCTGAATTTCAACAGCGTGAACAACACGATCTACGACAGCATCCGCTCGCAGGAAAGCAACCTGCAGACGACCTTGTCGACCATGCGCACCAACGCCGACGGCAGCGTGTCCCAGGCGGACATGCTGAAGATGCAGCAGCAAGTGCAGCAATGGACCATGCTGATCGAAATCCAGAGCACGATCACCAAGCAGATCGCCGACTCGCTCAAGGGCGTGATTCAGAAAGCCAGCTGACCCGTCCGGCCGGCGCATGCCGGCCGCCGGCGCTATACCGACTGCCGCATGAATGTGGGGGTGCGCCGCGGCGCGTCCGGTTCGGCGCGCGCGCCGCGTTTTTCCCAGGCCTCGACCTGGTTGAGCAGCGCATCGATCGCCGCCAGCAGCGCCTGGGCGTTGCATTGTTCGCGCGGGACGCCCAGCTGCAGATGCATGCGGCCGTCCGGCGCCGCGCACGCCACCACGCCGCCGCCCGCCTGCAGGAAGTTGCCCTGCGCGGCCAACAGCGCCTGCGCCCCGTCCATCTTGCCGCCGCCCACCGCGCATGACAGCAGGATCTGGCCGCGCGCGCCGTGCGCCAGCAGTTGCACCAGGTGGCGGCCATCGAACGCCAGCTGGCACAGCCCGCCCTCGGCCGGCGCCAAGGCGGGAATGCCCAGCGCCTGGCCAAGTTCGGAAAGCGCCTGGGCGAAGTGGGAGTCTGACACGATGATGGAGGGCGATACCGGCGTCGTCTTGCGCGGCTGGCCGTAGGCACGAAATTGAAGAACCGCCATTATGGCACCCGCATCGCGCGAATCCCAGCCCCGACTGGGAACCCGGAGAGGGTCCGCGGTTACTCAGGGAGTGATTTCCACTCGGCGAGCTCTTCATGGCGCAAAACTCCCTCTTCGACATCGCGCAAGCGGCCGCGCAATACACGCACGCGCATTTCCATTCCGACGACACGCAACAGCCCGCGCAGTGGGTCGCGCCGGTGGACGACCACCATCAGGTGGGCATGGCCCGCAATGCCTATGACGGCAGCGTAGTCCTCACGGCCTGGCGCCACGCCTTCAACGACGCCCCCGGCTTTGACGATCCGCAAGGCGAAGCGCTGCTGCGTCGCGGCTTCGATACACGGCTGGGCGCAGGCCTGATCGGCGGCATTTCCCCTGAACTCGGCCCGAGTCTCAGCATTGCGCTGTATTCGCCTTGCGATGCCCAGGCGCTGCATGACACCGCCGATGCGCTGCTGCGCGAACTCGATCGCCTCGAGCGACCGCTCGCGCACGACACATCCTCCGCATCGGCGCTGCCGCGCGGGCCGCAAGGCGATGCGCGCCAGGCCGAGCACGACCTGGCGCGCCTGGCCCGGGCTTGTGGACTGGACGCCCTGCCCATCGGCGCGCGCCAGTTCGATCTGCTGTTCGACGATCTGCCCGGCCGCATCACGCTGCACCCATCCAACCGGTTGCTGCTGGCCGACTTCTTCCTGCACGACGCCGCCGCCCTGCAAGGCGCCCTGCGCCGCGCGGTCATTAAGAGCGCGCTGCTGATCAACCAGAACGCGTTGCGCGGCCACGCCTACGTGGTCGGTCTGGACAGCCGCCAGTTCATCACCGCGACCGGCCGTATCGCGCTCACAAGCCTGGACGACGACACGTGGCCGCGTTGGCTGCAATACCAGGTGGCACAGGCGAGCGACACGCGCGCCCTGGTCCGCAACCTGGCGCTGGAAGACGCGCAGATCGCGTATGGCACGGCGGCCGCCGTGGCCGGCACGACCACACCGGGAGCCCTGGCATGAACGGAATTTCCAGCGCCATCCAGAACAGCGCCGCCGCCTCCGTCTGGCAGCCGCCCGCGCAACAACCCGCATCACTGCTGGGCCAGCTGAAAGGCCTGTTCGTCACCCCCGACAGCAACGCCGCGCATGTGGACTCGGCCAGGCAGTCCTTCGAGCAGTACTTCCTGCGCGAGACCAGCGCGCTTGCCGACATGATGGGCGCCAAGGGCATCGAGGGCTTTGCCAGCGACGTGCAGACCCGTTTCGATTCCATCGTCCGGCGCACCTTCGACGCCCTTGCGCGCAAGGACGACGGCTCCGTCGCCGGCAAGGATTTCGCCAACGCCATGAAGTCCGCCGGCAAGCAGGCCGTCATGGCCCTGGACCGGCTCAAGGTCGACGCCGCCCGCGCCGAACTGCTGTCCAATCTGGGCCCGGTCGATACCCGCCCGCAGATCATTCCACGCGGCGACAAGTTCGTGGTCATCCGTCCCGCGCCCCAGCTGGAAAACATGGTGCTGCGAGGCGGCGGCGCCAAGGGGATCGGCTACAGCGCCGGGCTGGACCAGCTGGAGAAAGCCGGCATGCTGGCGGGTATCAAGCACCTGGCGGGCTCCTCGGCGGGCGCGCTGACCGCCACCTGCCTGGCGGCCGGCCTGAGCGCGGCGCAATTCGAGAAAGGCCCGGCCGACGCATTGTTTCGCCCCGGCATGCTGGATGCGCTCAAGGGTGGCGCCGACGCCGCGCGCATCTATCCCGGCGTGCGGATGGAAGGTGGCCTGGCGCCCGCCTTCGCGTCGCTGAAGGTGATCGATCAGACCACGGCCCAAAGCGTGCGCAGCTATCTGACGGAACACTGGAACACCCCGGCATTCCAGGACAGATTGGTGGCCCTGGCGGACCAGGGGCGGCTGGACGACCGGCAACTCGCCCGTCTTTCCCTTTTGCAGCAGACGCCCGATTTCGATCAGCCGCACGAGGACAACATGGTCACGTTCGGCGACCTGAAATTGCTGAACCAGCTGGCGCCTGACAAATTCAAACAGTTGACGCTGACCGGCTGGGGCAAGACCCCGCCCGGCGAAACGTACTTCGACGCCGACACCCATCCGGACATGCCGGTGGCGTATGCCGCGCGCATCTCGATGGCGTTCCCGATCGCATTCAAGGCCGTGTCGATCGAAACCGCGGAGGGCGGCAGGAAGGTCTATGCCGATGGCGGCATCGGCAGCAACATGCCTTCCGAGGTGTTCACACGGCCCGTCAACGCCCACGGCGTTCGGGTCCCGCTGGCCGGCCCGGAGATGGCGCAGGCCCGCGCCCGTACCCTGCTGCTGACCTTCGACGAGAACGGCAAGGCCTACCAGATCATGCACGGCGGACCGCCGCAGCGGCCGGCGCCGGGCGCGCTGGGCAAGATCACCTCGTTTTTCGTCAACCTGGTCACCGGCCATCCCAACCAGGCGGACGCGGATCTCGCCGACCAGCGCAAGGTGTGGGCGGCCGGTCCCAATGCGCTGCCGGTGTTCCATGGCGGCATTGGCACGCTGACCTCGAACATCAGCGACCAGACCCAGCACCAGGCCCATATGCTGTCGGCCTGGAAATCGCTGGAGCAGATCGACGCCCGCACCCAGCAAGCCTACTCGATGGAATGCGGCAGCCTGGAGGAACTGGCGGGGCTGTTGACCGACGATGAAAAGCAGGCGTTGCGCACGGGCGCCGCGCCGGATGGCTTGCAGCGTCAGTTGCTGGCGCTGCTGGACCGGACGCCGGGACTGGACCCCATGCTGCTGCGCGTCTGAAGCGCGCCGTCCGCAAGTAGCGGGCGGCCCGTGCAAGGCCTGCCCCGCCGTCTGCCGCTGCCACTGCCGCTTACAGCGGCACCACGGCCCGCGCGCGGCAGATCGCCGCCAACCGGTTGGGGTCGCCTTCCAGCTCGCGCCACAGGCGCAGCATGCGGTCGGCGCCGGTGCTGCACGCGTCCACCGCATAGCGGGCATAGGCCAGCCAAGGGCGCTCGTGCGGCGCCAACCCGCCCTCGGCCACCGCCAGCACCTCGCCCGCCAAGGCCCGCACGGCGGGATCGTGCAGCGCGTCGCGCATGGCATCGGCGCGCATCGTGCGCAATCGCAACCAACCCCACGAACGCAGCAAGTCTTCCGCCTGCGACAGGTTGCGCATCAGGCCCAGCTGCAACGCGGAGGGCGCCATCACCAGCGTGGCCGCCACCGACGCCCCCGCCTCCCGCAGCAACTGCGCGTCGGCAAACCCGGCGCCCGGCGCCCGGCCTTCGATATAACCGATGGCGCCCAGGCCCGCGTACAGGTCCTCGATACCGCCCGGCCGCCGCCAGGCCTCGCGCAGCGCTTCCAGCGGCGGCGGCGTTGCCAGCCGGTAGCGCCAGCGCGCATCCAGGAAATGCGCGAACTGCGAATACTCGAAATGGCCGCCCTGCGGCGTCATGGTCACCGTTTCACCGGTGTCCGAACGCCGGCCCGGCCAGCCATCCGACGCCAGGAAGGCCGACAGCGACGGCGCGCCGTGCAGATACACACCAGCGGCGGACTTGTAGCCCTCGTCCACGGCCAAGGGCAGGCAACGGCTCGCCGTGCCGGGCGCGAACATCCAGCGGAAGTAATCACCCAGGTCCACGAACGGCCTTTCGGGCAGCCGCTGCAGGTAGTAATCACCGGCATAGCGCGAATGGCGGAACATGCGGTCCCAAACGGTCAGCCGGTTTTCCTTCAGGCCGGTCACGCGCCCCTGCGCGAGCGGACTGTTGGCGAAGATCGCGATGCTGGCCGGCGCCAGCGCCAGCACCACGTTCAGCGCGCGCGCCGCCTGCGACACGTCCACCGAGGTGCAGGGACTGTTCTGGGCCTTGGCGTCGATGCCCACGCGGTGCAGCCATTCGCGGTGGCCGACCAGTTCGTGATAGATCGGCCGCGGCACGTGCACCGCCGCGTACCACTGCGGATCCAGCGTGCAATCCGGATGTTCCGACGCATTCAACAGCACCGCGCCTTCCGCTTGCAGCGCGGCGCAGGCATCGCGCAGCTCGCGCGTGATGCGCCGCGCCAGTTCGGCCAATCCGCCTTCCTGCTCGGACACCGGGGCGAACGCGGTTTCCAGCAGGTTGAAGCCGTTGTCCAGCCCGCTCTCGCCCGCCGCCACCGACACGCCGACCGCCCGCTCGCCAATGCGCGCCAGGTCCGGCGCTTCGCCGCGCGCGGCCTTGATCGCGGCGAGCGCTTCGAAGTAGCCGGCCACCGGGTGGCTGGCGCCGGTATCGTGCCGCGCCACCGCCATTTCCATCTCCAACCCCAGCGTGCGTCCGGCGAGCGGCGTCATCGCGCCGCTCCGCCCGGGCGGATGGCGGCGGGGCGATGCCGGACTCGAGGGATGGCGGCAGACATGGGGCGAATTCTCCAGGGACAATGGACGCAGTGCAGACTTAGTAACACGAATTGCGCGGACGTTCCGCCAGGCCCCGGATCAGGCGACGTCTGCCATGGCCCGGAAGCGTTGCGTCAGGATGTCGACAAAGGCTTCCGTCACCACCGACGGCGCCGTCTGCGCGGGATAAGCCATGCAGACGCGCACCGGCAGGCTCGGCGTGAACGGCCTTATCGCCAGTTGCTGCGCGAACACGTCGGCAATGTACGGATTGACGATGCCCAGGCCGGTGCCGGCAGCGGCCAGCGCGCAGATCGTCGAGGAATAGGTGGTCTCGATTTCGGACACCGGCTGCACCTGGTGCGCCAGCATGGCGCCGCGCAGCTGCAGGTAGACGTCGTCGTCCGCGTTCAACACCAGCAACCGGCGCTCGTTCAGGTCGGCGATGCCGATGGCGGGCAGCGCGGCCAACGGATGGTCGGGCCGCATCACGCAGACCGCCGCGCTCTCGTGCAGGCTGTGCAGCGCCAGGTGCGCGCCGTCCAGCGGCACCGTCGTCACCACCACATCGTAGGTGCCATGCAGCAGGCCTTCGCGCAGGTACTGGCTGCCAACGGTCTGCATGTTGATGTGCACGTCGGGATAGCGCTGCGCGAATTCCTCGACCGCGCCCGGCAACATGCCCAGGCCCAGCGCCGGCGTGCAGGCCAGCCGCAGCACGCCGCTGCCGCTGCGGCGCATGGCGGCCACGCGATCCTCGATGCGCTCCAGGCCCACGAAGTGCCGCTTGACGGTGTCGAACAGGTCCTTGGCCTCGCGTGTCGGACGCAGGCGGCCACGCTCCATGTCGAACAGCTTCAGGCCGCTGGCCTGCTGCGCCTGCGCCAGCAGGCGGCTGATCGACGGCTGGGTGGTGCGCAGCATCTGCGCGGCACCCGTGGTGGTGCCGGCCAGCATTACCGCGTGGAAGGCTTCGATCTGACGGAAATTCAGCGGTCGGCTCATGGCGTCACAGGGTATTGCAAACCTGCATAGCCTATGCCGAAAAAAGAATTTTTTCAAATACCCTCGCCACTCCTACACTCGTGGCTCCCAGGGTGTGGTCACTCGCGCCCCTCTTGAAATCCAACTGCTGTGGGGAATTACCATGTTTTCATGCCGTCCCTGGCGCCGCCGCGTCCTGCAAGCCCTTTGCCTGACCCTCGCCGGCGCGGCCCTGCCGTTCACCGTGCAGGCCCAAGCCAATTATCCCGACCGACCGTTACGGATCATCGTACCGTTCACGGCCGGCGGCAGTTCGGACATCCAGGGGCGCCTGCTCGCCGAACACCTGGGCAAGCTCTATGGCCAGTCCGTCGTGGTCGAGAACCGGCCCGGCGCCGGCGGCCATATCGGCGGCAAATACGTGGCCGATTCCGGGCCCGATGGCTACACCCTGCTGCTCGGCTCCATCGGCCTGCACGCCACCTATGGCGTCTACAAGACCTTGAACTACCGCCCCGCCGACGACCTGAAGCTCATCACCATCGTCGCCGAGATGCCGCACGTCGTGGTAGCCAATCCAGCGCTGGAGGCCACCACCCTTGCCGAGCTTACCGCGCAGGCCAAGGCCAAGCCGGAAACGCTGCACTTCGGCTCGGCCGGCGTGGGCTCTTCGGTACACATGGTAGGCGAACTCTACAAGACCGCCTCCCAGGCCCCGATCGTACACATACCGTACCGCGGCAGCTCGGCCGCCCTCAACGACCTGCTCGGCGGCCAGATCCAGCTGCTGTTCGAGAACGTGCCCACCACCATCGGCTACATCCAGTCCGGCAAGCTCAAGGCGCTGGCCATCACCGGCGCCACGCGTTCGGCCGCGCTGCCCGACGTTCCCACCGCCGCCGAGGCCGGCCTGCCAGGCCTGACGGTCACCTCCTGGACCACGCTGGCCGCCGGCAAGGACGTGCCCGACGCGCTGATCGAGAAGATCAGCGCCGACCTGCGCCGCGTCTACGCCGACCCCGCGTTCCGCGCCGGGCTCGAACGCCTGGGCATGACCCCGGTGGGCAACACCCCGGCCGAGGCGCGCGCCTTCGTCGAACGCGAACGCGCCCGCTGGAACAAGGTCATCGAGGCCGAACACATCAGCGCCGGTTGAACCTTTTTTCCCGACCCATGACTCGCATGACCACACCCATCGCCTGCCGCCGCCTGGGCGCCGCGCCGCATCATCATTTCTTCGGCTACTACAACAAGACCGTCTGGCACCGTGACGGCCGCTATCTGCTGGCCAATCGCACCGCGTTCAAGGATGCGGTGCTCACCCCGCAACTGCAGGCCGAAGTGGGCTACTTCGACCTGCGCGACGGCGGACGCTACCACGCCGTCGGCGCCACCACCGCCTGGAACTGGCAGATGGGCTGCCAACTGCAATGGCTGGACGGCAAGGCCGAACCGCAGCTGATCTACAACTGCCGCCGCGACGACGAAAGCGGTTTCTATCCCGGCCTGCGCTCGGCGGTGCACGATCTCGGCACCGGCGAAACCCGCTACCTGCCGCTGCCGATCTACGTCGCCGCGCCCAACAGCCGCTACGCGCTGTGCGTGGACTACCGGCGGCTCTACATCACGCACCAGACCATCGGCTACAGCGAACACGCGCCGGGCCCGGTGGCCAACGCCCCGGCGGACGACGGCATCCACGCCCTGGACCTGGACAGCGGCGACCACCGCCTGCTGGTCAGCTATGCCGAACTGCGCAACTTCCACCCGCGCGCCTCGATGGAGCGCGCCATCCACTGGGTCAGCCACATCGAGGTCAACCCGTCATCGACCCGCATCCTGTTCCTGCATCGCTGGACCGAACGGGTCGAGGACGAAACCTGCTTCCTGCACCGCCTCATCACGATGAATCCGGACGGCAGCGACATGCGCCTGCTGGAATGCTCCGACCATCCCTTACCGCAGCTGGCCGCCGACTTCGATCCGAACGCGGTCGGCACCTTCGACTACGAGAAGTCGGAATACCAGATCTCGCACCCGCTGTGGCGCGACGACCGCTCGATCATCGTGTGGGGGCCGCACGCCGGCAGCATCCACTACCACCTGTACGAGGATGCCGACGGCGGCCAGGTGCAAGTGGTCGGCGACGGCATCCTCACCGAGAACGGCCACATGACTTTTTCGCCGGTGGACACCCGCTGGCTGCTGAGCGATACCTATCCCGATCCCGTCACGCACGAACGCATCCTGTTCCTGTACGACATGCGCACCGGACAACGCCACGATCTCGGCAGTTTCTACGCCGATCCCGCGCTGTCCAAGGAAAACCGCTGCGACCTGCATCCGCGCTGGAGCCGCGACGGCACCCAGGTCTGCATCGATTCCGTGCACGAAGGCGAGCGGCAGATGTACGTGCTGGACGTGGGCCCGATCGTGCGGGCTTGAAGGCGGTCGACGGAATGCGGCGGCCGGGCTGCCCGCAAGGGCGCCGCCTCAGCCCTCGCGCGCCACCTGGCGCAGCGCCTGTTCGAACACGTCGGCCGGCTGGCCGCCGGACACCAGGTACTTGCCGTTGAGGATCACCGACGGCACGGACGTGATGCCCCGGTCGCGCCAGTCGGCCTCTTCCTTGCGCACCTCGTCGGCATAGCGCCCGGACGCCAGCACCTCGCGCGCCTGCGCTTCATCCAGTCCGGCGTCGGCCGCGGCCCGCGCCAGCACCTGGGCATCGCTGGTGTCGTGGTTCTCGTAGTGATAGACCTCCAGCAGGCGCTTCTTCAGCGCGGTCTGGCCGGCCTGGCCCTGCAATCCGGCCCAATGCAACAGGCGATGGGCATCAAAGGTATTGAACGAGCGGTTGTCATCCTCCATGCGCATGCGCATGCCGACGGCTGCCGCGCGTTCGCTGATCACCTTGCGATTGGCCTGCACCTGCTCGCGGCTGTAGCCGTATTTCGCCATCAGCCGTTCGATGGTGTTCTGCCCGCCCTTGGGCATGTCGGGATTGAGTTCGAACGGCCGGAAATGCAGTTCGACGTCGGCCTCGCCCGCCACCCGCTCCATCGCGGCCAGCAGGCCGCCCAGGCCCACCGCGCACCAGGGGCAGGCAACATCGGACACGAAATCGATAGTGATCTTGGGCATGGCAATCTCCGGGAACAGGCGATTAGCGTAGAACATTGCCGCGCGCCGCCATGCAAAAGCCCTGGGCCTGCCAGGGATTCAGGGCAAATCCGGCTGCCGGCGCCAGGCGGACAGGCAGGTCGAATGCCTGCTGGACCACATCATCTATGCCGTGGCCTGACGCGCCCCTTCATTCGAACAGGATCCGCTCGATCGCGCGCACCCGGTCCCGCCGGCGCCTGACCGCGCGGACCGGCCTGCCGAACACGCGCTTGCGTTGCGTGGCTTCCCGGCTGGCCTGCAGATGCTCGACGTAGATCTCGTCGCACGGCGCATTGTCGGTCTTGTCGAAGATCCAGCAATAGGCAACGGGCAACCGCGCCAGCCGATAGCGCGGTTCGGCGCAGGCGGCGTCGCTGTCAAGCAGCCGCTCGAGCACCAATTGATCCCATTCATCCGGATTCTCCGCGCAAGCCTGCGCCCAGGCTTGCAACAACGCGGTGGCGGCCGGCGTATGGTTGATGAACAGCGTGCCGCTCAGCAGATGCCCCTGCGGCTCGTAGTAGGCGGCGATATCGCAGTCCATCGCGGCCAGCGCCGGCCACGGGTCGCGATGAAACACCGCGTCCACGTCGACGTACAACATGGGGCCCGCGTGCTTGCGGCGCATGGCAACCAGCACCGACGGCTTCATGGACGCATTGCGCACCCAGGACCCGGTGGATTCGATCGGCTCGGCGTCGACGGCCAGTCCCAATCTTTGCGCCGATCGCAGCAGACGGTTCTTTTCCGTCTCGTAGATGCTGTCGCGCGTGAAGAACGCGACCACCACGCCGGTGGCGTCACCGCCACGCCGGTCCGGCGCCCCCGTATCCCGCGGAAAGCTCGGCACCACGCGCGTCTGCTCCGCGGACCACCCGAACCACTTGCGTCGAAACCAATCGAACATGCTGCGCCACGCTTTTCAAGATGAGGTAAAGCGGGCGTACCGGCAACGTCGGATCGACAGCGCGGCGGCAGGCTCGCACAACGCGGCATCCCGCCGCCGCGCGGCGCGTTTGCCGGGCCGCGCAAGCGGGCGCGGGATGACGCGCAGGCGGAGTGTATGAATCGCCGCATTTGGCGTCCATGTATTTGCAATCAGTCGAAATGCAAAGCGCCATGCTGAAACACGCGCCCTGCGGACTTCCCTGGGAAACCCGGCCACCGGGTCAACACAACTTTCAACTGGCTTTCCAGATTACGGCCTGTCGCGGGCCAGATCAGGCGTACTGCGCCAGGCCGCGTCCCAGCGACCAGTTTTCTTTCACGACCTCGACGAGACTGACGAACACGTCCTCGGACCGGATGCCGGGATTGTCGCCAAGCAATGCCGCGATCCGCTGGAACAACGCCTTCTTCTGCTCCACGCCGCGCGTGTTGTTCGCGGTGATCTGAATGAACACGAGATCGTCGCTGCGGGCGACATCGAGGTAAGTCGCACCGTAGCGAAAGTTCGCGGCCTCGTGCTCGGTCAGGAACATGAACTGGTCGTCTTCGGGAACATCGAATGTCTCGCGCATCGCGCGATAAACGCCATCGAAGATCGCCTGCCTGTAAGCCTCCGTCTTTCCGGTACGCAACGAGATATGAGCGAGCGGCATCGTGGATTCCTCCATGGTTGTCAGCCTTCATGTTATCTATTCTGATAACGTATAGATCTTTATTTCAACGATAAACTATTGAAATGACTGAGCGCGCCCTCGACCTGGAAGCCGTCCGAGCCTTCATCCGCATTGCGGAACTCGGGAGTTTCACCCGCGCCGCCGAAGCCTTGCAGACCACGCAGGCGGCGGTCAGCCTGCGGCTCAAGCGGCTCGAAGACAGGCTGGGATTCAGGCTTGTCGAACGCACGCCTCGCAGCGTGGAACTTTCTGCACAGGGCGCGACCTTTCTCGAACATGCGCGCGAACTCATGCAGGCCCATGACCGGGCGGTCTCGGTTGTCGCGCAAACGCGGCGGCGTCTCGCCATCGGCATCAGCGACCATGTCGCCGGCCCGGAACTGCCCGCCTTGATTGCCCGCATGAACGCGCAGGACCCGCAACTGCTGATCGAAATCCGCATCGGATCGTCAGCGGAGCTGCTTCAGAGTTTCGACCGCAGGGAACTCGACACGGTGATCGTCCGCTTCCACGCGGGCCGCGGCGATGGAGACCTCCTCGCCGAAGAGAAGTTTGGCTGGTTCGCCATGCCGGGCTGGCAACATCGCGCGGGAACGCCCCTGCCGCTGGCCACGATGGCCGAACCTTGCGGCGTGCGCGCCATGGCTGGACAGCTGCTCGACGAGGCAGGCATACCCTGGACGGAAGTATTCGTGGGCGGCGGCGTGATGGCGGTCGCGGCCGCCGTGATGGCCGGGCTCGGCGTTGCCGCGCTCTCCGCGCGCATGGTGCCGTTCGGGGCGGTCGACGTCGGGCCCAGGCTGGGGTTGCCGGAATTGCCGCGCCTGCCCATTCTGCTTCATACCAGGGTCAGGGACAGCCGGGCGCGCGACGCGCTTGCCGCGCTCTCGGCGGCCTTTCGCAGCGTGGCGCGAAACTGAGGCAGGCAAACAACAGCGGGCAACAAAAAACCCGCAGAACCAATGTTCATGCGGGTTTGTGACATTGCCGGCAAGGCCGGGCAAGGGCTTGGGGAAATCTTGGCGGACAGAGGGTCACCCGTACACTTTGCGGAGACCCGTATAAACACTGCGTTTTCAAAGTTTGAAAACGATAGATACCCGCAAAAATACCCTATACCTGTTGGAAGCGCGGGTTGGCATCGAGCTACTGACCATGCCCACCGCGACCTGCAGCGCCGGCACTTACCCGGCGCGCCGCCGGCGGCCGCCGCGCGCTGCTGGCCACGTCCACCACCACCTGCAGCGCCAGCTCCTGGCCAGCGCGCCGCCAGGGGCCGCTGCGAGCTGCTGGCCACGTCCACCACGACCTGCAGCGCCGGCACCTGGCCAGCGCGCCGCCGGCGGCCGCATCGAGCTGCTGGCCACGTCCACCACGACCTGCAGCGCCGGCACCTGGCCAGCGCGCCGCCGGCGGCCGCGCGCTGCTGGCCACGTCCGCCACCACCTGCAGCGCCAGCACCTAGCCAGCGCGCCGGCCGGCGCCGGAGCGCGATCGAGGAATCTGAGCGACGACGGCGAGCGCACCAGAAACCGGCGTGGCAGAGCGCCTTTTCAATATTTCGGGAGGGGCTGGGAAAAACCTAACCTTCCTAACCAGACATAGCGAATCGGGCGGAGCGCCTTTATTCATGCGGGTTTCCGACGTTTCGGAAAACCTAACTTTTTCCTAACCAAAGCCTAACCCGGTTAGGTTTCTATACCCTAACCTTATAAAAAATAGATATCCATATAAATCAACGACTTACGGAGAGGTTAGGTTTCAGGTTAGGTCAGGTTAGGTTTTGAACCTAACCAAAATTGTCCATACAAATCAACGCTTTACCCATCATTTTCAGGCCCGGTTAGGAAGGTTAGGTTTTTCCCAGCCCCTCCCCCAATCTGCGCAGAAGTTGAGCAAGTCGCCTTGTGTCGCACATCCAGGGCATCAATCCGCGTCCCTACTGCGTCGCTTTGCGTCAACCGACAAGGCCCCAAATCGGGCCGCTGAGGCGCTTAAAGCTTGGCAGTGGAGGGTGACGCAGGGGTGAGTCTTTTTTTGCCCATTTAGCGCGCAGGCGTGGAGGGGGGAAGACTGCGCGCCAGAGGTGGTGACGGGTCGATCTACTGTATATTTGTACAGTACTATGAGGTGCCCAACATGACCCTGCTCGACCGTCCCCCACCTACGCCCATGCCTGCGGCGCGCATACGCGAGCTGTACGCCCGCAACCCCACCACCGAGACCTGCGCCATGGCCTGGGAAATCTGGCGCCTGCAGCGCGTTCTGATCGCTTTGGAAGCCGGCATGCGAAACGCGGCAAACCTGCGCCATCGCCAGGATGTGATTGACCAGGTCACCGGCCTGCTGGAATACATCCAGGGCGAACCCTGTCTGACCGAGCCGCTGGCAGTAAAACAGGGGCGCAAGCGCGGCGAGCGTCGGTAAGGGCCAGGCCTGCAGACCAGCGCGCGGCGCGGACGAAAAAAAACCCCGCTGATGCGGGGCTGATGCCTGTGGCTTGGGCGCACTACTCGTCGCCTTCTCCGGGGATCATGTAGGGCTTGAAGCGCACAACCTCATCGCCCAGCCAGTCATTGATTTCCAGGAACTTGGCCTGCAGCGGCTCCAGCTCGTTACGCGCGAACACCTTCGCCGCCGATATCGGCGTGCCGAAGCCGCCCGAGTTCGTCGGCACCAGGCCCATGAGCTGCGGCGGCACCCGGTGCGCGGCGAGCACGTCATCGCGCGACACGTTCTTGATGTTGAAAAAGTCATCGCGCGCGGCCACCTCGCTAACCGGGATGATCTGCATGCCGTCTTTCTTGCCGCCGGGTGCATAGACAAAGAGGTTGCGGAAGTTGCCCGGCCCCTTCGAGTTCTTCATCGCCTCGCGGATGTCATCGACATAGCCACCATCCGGCAGGGTGTCCGTCACGTACATGATGAATCCCGCATGACTGCCGTTGTGGTAGTACTTGCGCCGGAACAGCGTCGCCGACTCGTTCAACCATGCGGCATTGAGCGCGGCCAGGTATTCGGGCAGTCCATAGATTTCCTGGTTGATGTCGGGCTGCATCAGCTGGCACACCGTGCCGGCGCGGAATTCATGCTCCTGGCCGGAGCTGGGCAGAAAGAAGAAGCGGCCAGGCTCTACGCCGCGCCGCGTGTACTTCGCAAGCGCATGCTTCATCATGATCAGCTTGCCCGTCATGCTGTCCAGCCGCTCCGCGTAGGTGTTGCCGAAGGTCAGAAAGTCGATGGCCATTTTCAGGCAGGTATCACGGCCAAACGCACGATGCGGCAGCAGCGTGGAGGCCAGGATATTGGCCTTGAAGTAGATAGCCGAACTGTGGTGCGGGCTGGCCCGGAACGTCTTGGACAGGCCGCCGAAATTGATCGGCGGCTCATACCAGCGCCCATTGCGCCAGCACTCCAGATAGTCCAGTATCTCGCGCCGATCAAGCACCGGCACCGGGTCGCCGAAGGTGAAGGCCTCGACCTTTTCAGGCATGGGCGCCGGCGCAGCGCTGGCCGCCTTGCTTTTCCGTTTCATCCGTAAATCTCCATGAAGCTTTTTCCGACGCCTGCGGCGCCTTCCAGGGGTTCCCAATCCAGCGCGTGCATCAGCGCCCAGGCCAAGTCGGCGTGTCCGGTCTCGCTGGCCCGGCCGGCGTCGTATGTGACACTGCGCCCGCTGGCGGTTGTGGTCTTGCGAATTGCCATGAGCGACTGCGCCAGGTCGGTGGCGCCGGCGTCGAACTCCAGGCGTTTATTGCGGATCACGTCCCCCGCCTTGAGCACCAGGCGGCCTTTGACCTCGGGCGAATAGCTGTAGGACCGAACGCCGGGAAAGAACTGCTTGACCAGCTGGAACACGCCCTGCCCCATGCCGGTCGCGTCGATACCGATGTAGGCAACGGCGTACCGCTTCGTGATTTCCTCAATCTTTTTGGCCTGCGCTGCGAAGTCCATCCCCCTGAACTGGTGATACTCCAGCACGCGGAACTTGCCGCCGGGGGTGCGCGGCGCTGCCAACACGACACAACCGGCGGAATCCCCCGACAACGACGGGTCATATCCCACCAGCACCGGCCAGTGTCCGTAGGGCCGCAGCAGAAATTTCTGCACGTCGACCCACTCGACCATGGAATCCACCATGCAGCCCTGCAGCACCGACAGCGGGAAGATGGATGCGGTGTCATCGATGAAACCGCACATCAGCAGGTTTTCGAACTGATCGGGGCTGTACTCAAGCCGCAGCTCATCGATGTCAAAAAGGTTGCAGCCGCCAGCCTCGGCGTCCAGGATGGTGACGATCTGCCGCCAGATGCGGTCATCACACTGGTGGCCATTCTTCAAAATCGAGTGCGCCAGCTCAATGGCCACTTGATCGCGCTTGGCGCGGCGCTTGTTGAACACGTCGCCAGTCCAAAGTGGATAGGCTTCGTGGGCCATGCTGGACGGGGTAGAAAAATAGGTCTTGCGCCAGTGCTTATGCAGCGCCATGCCGCTGGCCACCTTGTTCAGCTCGGCGAACTTCGGCACCCAGAAGAACTCATCGAAGTAGAAATTGCCGTGGTAGCTCTGCGCCGTGCGTGCGTTCGTCCCCAGAAAGTACAGGTGCGCGCCGTTCGGCAGGACGATGGGATCGCCCTTGAGATCGACGTCCGCGGCCTCTCGCGCGAATTGAACGATGTACTGCTTGAAGACGTGTGCCTGCGCCTTCGAGGCGGACAGGAAGATTTGATTTCGGCCCGTCCTGATCGCATCGTCCAGCGCCTCGCGCGCGAAGTACCAGGTTGCCCCGATCTGCCGCGACTTGAGGATCATCCGGGTTCGCTGATCGCCGTTGCGTAGCCAGACCTTTTGATAGTCGAAGAGAGAATCGCGGAACGCCTGTGACAGCTTTTGCGCCTGTTCGTCGCTGATCGCGTTGCGCTCGGGCTTGCGCTTCGGCCCAGCATTGCGCCGGTCAAGCGCGGGGTTCAACGTGGAATCGCGCCCGTCCTCATCGAACTTGCGCACGCGCGCCGTGCGCTCAAGCTGGCGCCCCAGCAGGTCGATTTCCTTGAAGTCGCGCCCGTCCTTCTCAGTCTTGGCGATGAGCGTACACAGGCGCGCATCAAGCGCGGTCTCTACGCGCTCGACCGGCGAAGCCTTGTCCCAGCCGTCGCGCGTTTTCCAACTGTGAACCGTGGTGCGCTTTTCGCTCAGGTGGCGGGCAATGGACGAGATGCGCCAGCCCTGCCAGTACAGGTCACGGGCGACGCGGCGCGGGTCGATGTGGTCGGTGGATTGCAACATGCCGCCATCCTGCCGGGCTTCTCCGCGCGCGCGTGAAGCCGTCTCTTCTGGATCGCACGCGCACAACGCCGCGCCGTTGAGTGGCCGGGCGGCGGGGGCCAGTATGGCAACACCCGAACACCACCGACGAGCCAAACCCTATGAAAAAAGACCGCTGGTTTACCGTGGCCACCGAAGGCCAGACCACCGATGGCCGCAACATCCAGCGCACCTGGCTGGAAGAGATCGCGGCAACCTACAACCGCGAGAAGTACGGCGCGCGCATCTGGATGGAACACATTCGCGGCGTCGTGCCGGAAAGCCCGTTCTGCGCCTATGGCGATGTCCTGGCCGTGCGCACCGAAGAGAACGATGAAGGCAAGCTCACGCTGCAAGCGCAGCTCGACCCCACTCCCGCGCTGGTGTCCATGACGAAGGGCCGCCAGAAAATCTATACGTCCATCGAACTTCAAGAAGACTTCGCCGGCACCGGCAAGTGCGGCTTGGTCGGCCTGGGCGTCACCGACAGCCCGGCCAGCCTGGGGACCTCCATCCTGCAATTCGCCGCCAAGAATCCTGCATCCAACCCGCTCGCTGGCCGCAAGCAGTCGCCGGAAAACCTGTTCTCCAGCCTGCTGGAAACGCCCCTGAACTTCGACGAAGAGGCCAAGCCCACCGACGACACCGCCAAAGCCCTGCAGGGGTTCGCCGCCTTCTTCCGCTCCCTGCTGCCGAGCCAGCCGCAAGCCGCAGCACCGCAGCCCCCGCAGGTGGCCACCGCGCCGGTTGACGTGGCCGCCGCAACACAAGCCTTCAACGCACTGGAAGCCGCGATCAAGAAGACCACCGGAGACCTGGCCGACGCCGTGACCAAGGTCAGGACCGAGATGGAGGAATTCAAGAAGAACGCTGCGACGGCCAAGGAACTGGCCGAGCTGCGCGCCCAGCTCGACAAGACGCCCGGCAACCACTCGCAGCGCCCGCCGGCCGCTGGCGGTAACGGCCGCGTGAAAACGGACTGCTAACGCGGGCCGCCCCTGCCCCATCAATATCAACCGGAACCACAACATGCGCAACGAAACCCGCGTCCTCTTCAACGACTATCTGCACAACCTGGCCCAACTCAACGAGGTCGATAGTGTCGCCCACACTTTCAACGTCGCGCCGACCGTGCAACAGACGATGGAAACCAAGATCCAGGAAAGCTCGGCCTTCCTGACCAAGATCAACATGATCGGCGTCACCGAACAGCAAGGCGAAAAGCTGGGCCTGAACCTGTCCGGCCCCATCGCCTCGCGCACCGACACCCAGACCAAGGACCGCGAGCCGCGCGACCTGACCACGCTGGACGTGAACGGTTACTACTGCCGTCACACCAACTTCGATTCGTTCATTCCCTACGCCAAGCTGGACGCCTGGGCGCACTTCAAGGACTTCGAGACCCGCATCCGCGATCTGCTCGTCCAGCGCCAGGCGCTCGACCGCATCATGATCGGCTTCAACGGCACCAGCGTAGCCGCTACGACCAACCCCAGCGCCAACCCGCTCCTGCAGGACGTGAACAAGGGCTGGCTGCAGAAGATGCGCGAGTACGCGGAAGAGCGCGTCATGAACGAGGGCAAGACGACGGGCAAGGTCCAAGTGGGCGCCAGCGGCGACTACAAGAACCTGGACGCCCTGGTCTACGACGCCATCACGCTGCTGGACCCGTGGCACCGCGAAAGCGCCGGCCTGGTCGCCATCGTCGGCCGTGGCCTCATGCATGACAAGTATTTCCCGCTGGTCAACCAGGACAGCCGCGCCACCGACACGCTGGCGGCAGACCTGATCATCAGCCAGAAGCGCATCGGCGGCCTGCCGGCGGTGCAGGCGCCATTCTTCCCGGAAAAGAAGGTGCTCATCACCACTCTGGATAACCTGTCGTTGTACTGGCAGATTGGCGGCCGCCGCCGGCACATCGAGGAAAACGCCAAGCGCAGCCGGGTGGACACCTACGAAAGCTCGAACGATGACTACGTTGTGGAAGACTACGGCCAAGCCGCCATGGTCGAAAACATCGAGCTGGTGCAGGCCTGACCATGACCAGCCCCGCACAACAACACCGCACGCGGGTGCTGGCCGCCCGCGCAAGCGCTGCCGATGGCGACGCCCCGGCCGTCATGGGCGGCATCTACGGTCAGATGATGGCCAAGCTGACCCAGGACCGGCGGCGCCTGCACGATATCCAGTCCGTGGAGCGAAAGGTAGCCGTGAAACGCGAGTTGGTCCCCGAGTACGCCGACTACCTGCAGGGTGTATTGGCGGGCGATGGCGGCCAGCCTGATGAAGTGGTGACCACGCTGATGGTGTGGCACTTCGACATCGGCGCATTCGCGCCCGGCCTGCAGCTCGCCGACTACGTACTGCGCCATGACCTGCAACTGCCGGAACGGCTCAAGCGCAACACGGCCACCCTGCTGCTGGACGAGGTGGCCGGCCAGGTCGCCAACGGCGCAGTGTCCAAACCCGACGAAGCCATGCAGGTGCTGCAGGAAGTCGCGCGCCTGGTGGACGGTCAGGACGCGCCGGACCAAGCCCGCGCCAAGCTGCACTTGGCCCTGGGCAAGACGCTGGCGGCCCAGGCCGGCGAGGAGCCGCGCGGCCCGCAGCTGGAAATGGCGCGGGCCAGCGTCGCACAACTGCGCCGCGCTGTGGAGCTGCACAGCGGCGTGGGCGCGAAAAAGCTCATCGAACAGCTGGAACGCAAGATCAAGAACGCCGGCGACGCCGGCTAACCGAGTGCCCCCAAGCGCACGGCGGCGCGGGCGGAAGGTCGGTCACAGACCGGCTGGATGCCCGCCCACCGCCGATTTCATGAGAACAGGCCATGAGCTTCATCGCAACCGCACCCGCGCCCCGCACCGAACCGCCGCAAACGGTCGGAAATGATGGCTTTTTCCCGGATATCGACCTGGCCGACGCCCGCGAGACGTTGCGCCTGGATGGCACGGTGACCGCACCGCGCCTGCGCTTCGCGCTCGTTGGCGCCATGCTGGAAGCCGGCAATAGCCTGGCCGCATGGAAGGCTATCCAGCGCGCCAAAGGCTACACCCAGCTCCAGGAAGTCCCGGCGGAAAAGATCGACGGCGCCACCCGCCTGGAACACGCCTACCGCCGCGCCGTCTACAGCCTGGCCAAAGCCGACCTGATCGAACGCATGACAGACTACGACGCCACGGCCGCCGGCCAGAAACGGGCGGAATGGCTGGACGAGGCGCCCAGCGACCACCGCCGCAACGCGCGCTGGGCCATCGCTGATGTCGTCGGCGCCAAGCGCAATATCGTGGACCTCATCTGATGAAAGTCCGCGCTCAACAAGGCGACACCGTGGATGCGCTCTGCTGGCGCCACCTCGGCACGACACGGGACGTGGTCGAAGCCACCTACGAACTCAATCCCGGCCTGGCCGACCTCGGCGCGGTGCTGCCGCACGGTCATGTGGTTGTCCTGCCGGATGCCGCCCCTCAACCTACGGCGGCGCCTGCCGTCAAACTCTGGGACTGAACCCAATGGCCGAACCCTCGACCGTATCAAGCGCCGTGGCTACCACGCTGGTATCTGGCGCGGCCCTGTCGCAAATCCTGCCGCTGATCGACGCAAACGCGGCCTTCGGCGCTGTCATCGGCGCCGCCCTGGTGGCGAGTACCAAGAAAGACCTCACCTCCTGGAAGCGCTTCGTTTCCTTCCTGGTCTCGGGCCTGTGCGGCTACGGCGGCGCCGGCGAAATCGTCGCCCGCGAGCTGGCCAAGGAATCCTTTCTGCCGGCGCTGATTGGCGCGATCGTCATCGTGCCGCTGGCGCTCAAGCTGCTGGCCAAAGCACCGGACTTCGACCTCGGAAGCATTTTCCGAGGCTTTGGGGAAAAGAAATGATCGACCTGCACCCCACCCCTGCGCTGTCCCTCATCGCGGTGGCCTGCGCCCTTCTGTACGCCGGCACGGCGAGCCGCTTCCTCTGGTATCAGCCCAATGGCGCACGCCATCGACGTGTGCTGTCGTGTCTGGCCACTGCTCTGATTGCAGCGCTGTTCTGCCGCGCCGTCGAAATCCTGCTGCTGCACTCGCCGGCCAGCCTGTCCGAGCTGGTCATCGCCGCCCTGCTGTTCGCCGGCGCCTGGCGCGCACGCGGCAACTTGGCAACGTTCACCCGAGGAAACCCCGATGTCTGAAATTCTGCGCAAGGGCGCCATCGGCCAGGCCGTGGCCGACCTTCAATCCGATCTGCAGCGTGCCGGATACAAGGTTGAACGCACGGCGATCTACGACGACGCCACGCGCGGCGCGGTGGCAGCGCTGCAGCGGGCCACCGGCTTGGTGGTCGATGGCGTCTATGGGCCGAAAAGCCGCGCCGCGCTGGCACACTACGATGTGACGCGCTTTCTGCGGGAACCCGACCTGATCGCGGCCGCCGAGCGCCTGGGCGTCCCCTTGGCCAGCATCAAGGCCGTGAACGAGGTGGAAGCGAACGGGCGTGGCTTTCTGCCCGATGGGCGCCCCGCAATCCTGTTCGAGCGGCATGTCTTCCATGAACGCCTGCGCGAGCATGGCATCGACCCGGCACCGCACACCGCGCGCCTTCCTGCCATCGTCAATCCCAAGCGCGGCGGCTACGCGGGCGGCGCGGCCGAGTACGTCCGCCTCGCTGCCGCGATCCAGATTTGCCGCCCTGCAGCGCTGGAGGCCGCGAGCTGGGGCGCCTTTCAAATCATGGGCTACCACTGGCGCCGGCTGGGGTTTGAAAGCGTGGAAGCATTCGTTGCCGCGCAACAGGAAAGCGAGGGTGCGCAGCTCGCCGCCTTCGTGGGCTTCATCGAGACCGATCCGGGTCTGCATAAAGCTCTGGCCGGCCGCAAGTGGGCGGCATTCGCGCGCGGCTACAACGGCCCGGCCTACGCTGAAAACCTCTATGACGTGAAGCTGGAGCGCGCCTACGCGCGATTCTCCGAAAAAGACGCGGGGCAGGCAGCATGAACACGTTCCTGCGAGCCATCGCGCCCTATGCGGCAACCGCCATCCTGGCCGTGGTGGTTTGGTTCCAGCGTGGCGACATCGCGCGCCAGGATGTCGCCATCACCGCCTATGGCCAGGTGATCGAGCGCCAAGCCAGCGACCTGGCGGACCTGGGAAACCGCATGACCACCCAGCGCCTGGACCTGGCGCAACTGGAGCGCACGCAAGACGACTTCCGCAACGCGCTGGACCAGCGCACGTTCGACCTTGAAAGGCTCAAGAATGAAAATCCGCAAGTTCGCAGCTGGGCTGATACTGTGCTGCCTGATCCTGTTGCAAGGCTGCGCCAGCGCCCTGCCCTCGCCGGGGCCGCGGCTTACGCTGAATACCTGCGCACCCGTGACCCCGTGCAGTCTGCCGGCGGCGGCGCCAAGGACTGACGGCGATCTGAACCTGTTGATAGACCGCCTTGAGGCCGCCTGGGCTATGTGCGCGGCCAAGGTGGACACCATCATCAAATGCCAGGACGAGGCGAGCCATGCGAAAGGCCAATGAGCTGCGCGAATACCTGACGCGGCACAACGAGTTTCTGTCCACGAACCCGGACAGGCTGCATGTTTTCGTTGACGACGGCAGCATCCATTGCACGGGAACGCGTAACCTCTCGCACGAATATCGGTACACCCTCACCATCGTGGTGACCGACTACGCGGGGCAGGCCGACACCATCATGCTGCCCCTGTTGGCTTGGCTTCGCATCAAGCAGCCCGAACTGCTGATCAACCCGGAACGACGCGCCAGCGCAATCCAGTTTGATGTTGAGCTGCTGAGCCATGAGTCGGCGGACATTGAAATCAAGCTGCCGCTCACCGAGCGCGTAGTGGTGAAGCCATCGGGCGCCGGTGGCGCCCTGGTGGCCGAGCATGCCGACGAACCTGCCGACGCCGAACTGCCGGCCGAAGATGAGGAAATCACCATCGTCATCCCGGGCGCGGCCCCGGTTACCGTCACTGTCCCGGCGTGGCGCCATCCCGATGAGTGACGATTTCTCGGACGTGCAGGCCTGGGCGTCGGCGCTGCTGGCGCAGCTGCGGCCAGCCGAACGCCGCCGCGTGAATCGCGCTGTGGCCGTGGAGCTGCGCCGCACCGAGGGCCAGCGGATTGCGGCCCAGCAGAACCCGGACGGCACGCCCTACGCCCCAAGGCGTACCAAGAACCTGCGTGGCAAGCGCGGCGCCATCCGTCGCAAGATGTTCACCCGGCTGCGCACCGCGCGATATCTGCGCGTAGAGGCCAGCGACACCGACGCGGTGGTCGGCTACAGCGGCCGCGTAGCGCGCCTGGCCCTGGTTCACCAGGAAGGCCGCAGCGACCGTCCGGCACGCGGCCAGAAGCCCGTGCGCTACCCGCGCCGCAAGCTGCTGGGATTCACCGAACGCACCCGTGAAATGGTGCTCGACACCTTGGCGCGGCATCTGGCCGGCCAAGGCCTGTAGCACGCCGAAGCACAAGGCGCGCCCCGTGCGCGCGCGAAGGCGGCCCGGCAACATGGCCGCTATGCATGAAATCGCCGAACTCTTCCGCCTCATCTCCAACCTGATCCGCATCGGTACGGTTTTCGCCGTTGATCTGGCCAGCCAGCCGGCGCGCGTGCGCGTCGCGTCGGGCGACCTTCAAAGCAACTGGTTGCCGTGGCTGGAGCTGCGCGCCGGCACGACAACGACGTGGAACCCGCCGACCATCGGCGAACAAGTCGTTTTGCTGTGTCCTGACGGCGACCCCGCCGCCGGCGTGGTGCTGATGGGTTTGAACTCGGATGCGATACCCGCCCCGTCCGCCAGCGCGGCGGAACACGTCACGCGCTACCCGGACGGCGCCCGCATCGTGTACGACCACGAGGCCGGCCAGCTCACGGCTGAAGGCATCAAGACGGCAACGGTCACCGCCAGCGAGTCGGCCACCCTCAAATGCCCGGAAATCACCCTTGACGGCAATGTGACCGTGACGGGTCTGTTTACCTATCAGGCCGGCATGAGCGGCAAGAACGGCAAGGGGAACAACACGACTATCACCGGCGACCTTCGCCACACCGATGGCGACCTTTCCTCCCATGGCGTCATCCTGCATAAGCACCCCCACGGCGGTGTATTGCGGGGAGGGGCGCAGACTGACGCACCGGAGGCCACCGCATGACCTACATCGGGATGGACGCCAATACGGGCCTGCGAATCAGCGGCCGCCAACACCTGAATCAGTCCGTGACCAAGATACTCACGACGTCGATAGGGACACGCATTCGCCGCCGCCCCTTCGGCGCACTGGCCGCCGACCTGATCGACACCCCCACCAATGGCGCCGCCGTCCTGCAGCTCTACGCGGCGGCGGCCACGGCGCTGATGCTGTGGGAACCCCGGCTGCGTGTTCGCAGCTTGTCGGCCAGCGTCAGCGCAAACCGGCCCGGCGCCGTCGTGCTGAACATCATCGGCGAAGCCGACACCGGCGACCGCACCGAAAGCGTGTCCCTCTCCACCACCTTGAGCGCCTGACATGGCAAGCCCGAACATCATCGACCTTTCCCAGCTTCCCGCACCGGACGTGGTGGAAACGCTGGACTACGAACGAATCCTGGAGACGCGCAAGGCGCGGTATCTCGCCCTGTTCGCGCAAGAAGACCGCGACGCCGTGGCCAAGGCGCTGGCGCTGGAGTCGGAGCCGCTCGTCATCACCCTGCAGGAAAACGCCGAGCGCGAAGTCATCTTGCGCCAACGCATCAACGATGCCGCGCGCTCCGTCCTGCTGGCATTCGCGCGAGGCACCGACTTGGAACACATCGCAGCCGAGTATGGCGTAAGCCGCCTGGTCATCCGGCCGGCCGATCCCGTCGCCGTGCCGCCGGTCGAAGCCGTCTACGAAAGCGACGACGAACTACGCGAGCGCGCGCAGCTGGCATGGGAAGGCCTGTCAACCGCAGGCCCGCGCGATGGCTACGTCTTCCATGCCTTGACCGCGGACGGACAGGTCGCGGACGCGACCGCCACCAGCCCCGAGCCTTGCGATGTGCGCATCTGCGTACTCGCCCGCGATGGCGACGGCACCGCGCCGGCCGAGCTGCTGGACAAGGTACGCGCCAAGCTCAACGACGAGGACACCCGCCCCATGGGCGACCGCTTGACCGTCCAATCCAGCAGCATCATCACCTACAGCGTGCGGGCGGTTCTCCACATGAAAGGCGAAGGCCCGGGCCGGTCGGTCGCGCTGGAGGCCGCCACGCGCGCGTGTCGCGCCTACGTCAACCGGCCCCGCCGCGCCGGCGTATCGGTCTGGCGATCCGCTATCAATGCCGCGCTGCATGTCGAAGGCGTCGCGCATCTCGACTTGATCGAGCCGGCGGACAACCTGGTTCTCGACTCCACGCAGGCCGCCACATGCGTGGCGGTGGAAGTCTCCATTGCGCCCGGCGGTTGAAATGGCGAAAAAGCCTACTCTGCTGCCGCCCTCATCCACCCCGGTTGAGCGCAAGCTTGCCCAGGTCGGCGCCGACATCGAGGAAATCCCCTTGCCCTTGCGCAAGCTGCGCCGCGCGAGCACCACGCCCGCCCTGCTGCTGCCCTGGCTGGCTTGGGAAAGATCGGTGGACCGCTGGGACGATACCTGGTCAGAAGCGGCCAAGCGTAAGGCCATCGCCAATTCTTTCAAGATTCACCAGCTGAAAGGGACCATCGGCGCGCTGCGTCGCGTGGTAGAGCCGCTGGGCTATCTGCTGGAGGTGACGGAATGGCACCAGATGGCACCAGAAGGTCGGCGCGGAACGTTCCGGCTCACTATCGGCGTGCTCGATGGCGGCATTTCCGAAGCGATGTATTACGAGCTGGGCCGCCTCATCGACAGCACCAAGCGCCTGAGCCAGCACATGACCGGCCTGGCCATCGCGGTGGAAGTGCGGGCGCCCCTGAATCACTGCATCGCGTCCTATGACGGCGACGAGATGACCGTATACCCCTATCAACCCCAACCCGTGGAAGTCGCGGCCGCCACGCCGGCCGCCCTGGCCACGCACATCATCGACACCCTGACGGTATACCCATGACTACCTATTTCGGAATCCTGACCAAGATCGGCGAGGCCAAAGAAGCCAACGCCAAGGCGCTGGGCGTTCCCGTGAAAATCGCCGAGATGGAAGTCGGCGACGGCGGCGGCGTCCTGCCCGTCCCGGACCGCGAGCAGACATCGCTGATCGGCTCCAAGCATCGCGCGCCCATCAATCGGATATTCGTTGATCCGAACAACCCGGCGTGGCTGGTGGTAGAACAGGTCATCCCCGAGCAATTCGGCGGCTGGTGGGCGCGCGAGCTGGGATTGCGCGACGCGGACGGTGACCTCATTGCGGTCTCCAATTGCCCGCCCACGTACAAGCCGCAGATGGCGGAGGGGTCGGCGCGCACGCAGGTGGTGCGCATGGTGCTACAGGTTTCCAGCACCAGCAATTTCACGCTCAAGATTGATCCGGCCGTGGTGCTGGCCACGCGGGCATATGTTGACGAGAAGGCAATTGAGGTCCGGGTATATGCGGACCGAGAACTGGCAAAGAAGCTTGATAAGAATGGAACTGCAATAGCGGCCGAAAAGATCGCTACGCCGCGAAGAATATCTCTCCAAGGGGATGTTGTAGGCGAAGCGACTTTCGATGGCACCAAGGACATTTCCGTGGCGGCAAAAGTCACTCAGTTGAACCCCGACGATTGGGCGCTTGGCACATTCGGCGCCCGCAACAAGGAACTGTTGACCGTTCCTGGTTCCGGGGTATGGGCTGTGCCTGCCGGCGTCACTCGCATACGAGTTCGCGTTGTAGGAGGCGGAGCAGGCTTCAATGGGCTGCATGGCGGTGGCGGCGGCGGCTTCGCCGGCGGCACGTTCTCTGTCGAGCCCGGTGAACGAATTCCCTACGTTGTCGGCGCTGGCGGCCTCACGGGTGCGAATGGTGGATCCTCATCGTTCGGGGGGCTTGTGTCCGCCACGGGCGGAGTGGGAATTCGCGGTGGTCGCGGCTATGGTCCAAGGATTGCCCCGGGTGGCATGGGCGGCACAGGCGCAATTTTCAACACGGACGCAGTTGGAACTGGCGGCGGTGGCGCTGGCTCTCCGTATGGACCCGGCGGGGCTGGGGCAGACTACCTACCGTCCTCCAGTCAGGGCGTTGTCCACGGCCGAGCGGGCTCATCCGGCGGCGCAGGAGGGGGAGCATCAAGCGGAACGCCGCAAGGCGCCTACGGTCTGCCCGGTGGAATCGGCTCGTCGGATCAGGCCGCCCTTGCAGTTGGAATGGACGGCGGGGATTCAGTAGCCGGTGGCGGTGGTGGAAACGGTGGCGGCCTGGCAGGAAAAGGACAGGCGGCTGCGGCGAATGTTCGTGGTTCCGGTGGTGGTTGGGAAGGTGGGCAATCTACCCCGGCTTCGCGCGGTGGCAATGGCGGTATCGCAATCGAATGGTGAATCCAATGAAGCAATATGCGCGTGTAGTGAACTTCCAGGCAGTGGATGTCGTCCCAGAAACTGTCAACGGGTACAAGCTGTCTGATCGATACCACCCGTCTTTGCTCACCGAATTCCAGGAAGTTCCTTCCCAGGTCAAAGCGGGGTGGTACTTCTGGGATGGGGAATGGCAGGCTGAAAAGCCGGCCGCCCTGCAGGAGGAGCCGACGCACTACTAGCCAACGTCGATAGCTGTTGTATTGACCGCGCGGACAAGGTGAACTTCGTGCGCGCGCGAGACCAAGCCCCCAGAATTTGAGCGATCCCCGCCCGAGGTAGAGCGGGATTCAGCTCAACTCTCTGAGGGCTTTTTCATGGCACTTGATCAATACCACCACGGCGTGCGCGTCATCGAGGCCGACGACGGCACGCGCCCCATCCGCACTGTCTCATCCGCTGTGGTCGGCCTGGTGGCCACGGCCGAAGATGCAGACCCGAAAACCTTCCCGCTGAATACGCCGGTGCTGGCCACCAACATTCTGGCGGCCGCCGGCAAGGCCGGCACCAAGGGCACCTTGGCGCGCTCGCTGGATGCCATCGGCGCCCAGACCAACCCCGCTACGGTTATCGTCCGCGTCGCCCAGGGCGCCACCGAGGCTGAAACCACGTCCAACGTTATCGGCGGCGCCGGCAGCGACGGCCGCTACACCGGCCTCAAAGCGCTGCTGGCTGCGCAGAACTCCGGCCCCAAGCTGAAACCGCGCATCATCGGCATCCCGGGCCTGGAGAACGCCGCCACCACGGCGGCGCTGGCCGAGACCGCGCAGAAGCTGCGCGGCTTCGGCTATGCCAGCATGAAGGGTTGCGAGACCAAGGAAGACGCCGCAGCGTTCCGCGAAGGTTTCGGACAGCGCGAACTCATGCTGATCTGGCCCGAGTTCCTGGGATGGGACACGCGCGCGAACGCCGAAGGCATCATCACCGCGTCGGCCGCCGCGCTGGGCCTGCGCGCCAAACTGGACAAGGACATCGGCTGGCACAAGGTGCTGTCCAACGTCGCAGTCAACGGCGTCACGGGCATCAGCAAGGACGTCTTCTGGGACTTGCAAGACCCCGCCACCGATGCCGGCTACCTGAACGAGAAGGACATCACCACGCTGGTGAACCGCACCGGCTTTCGCTTCTGGGGTAGCCGCACATGCGCCGGCCCTTCGAGCCTCTTCCCGTTCGAGAACTACACGCGGACCGCGCAGATTCTGGCGGACACGATGGCCGAGGCGCACATGTGGGCTGTGGACGCGCCCCTGCATGCATCGCTGATCAAAGACATCCTGGAAGGCATCAACGCCAAATTCCGCCAGCTCAAGTCCCTGGGCCTGATTATCGACGGGCAAGCCTGGTACGACGAAGAGCCGAACACCAAGGAATCGCTCAAGAGCGGAAAGTTGGTGCTCGACTACGACTACACGCCCGTGCCGCCGCTGGAAGACCTGGGCTTCCGCCAGCGCATCACCGACCGCTATCTGCTGGACTTCGCGCAGCGGATCGCCGCGTAACCCATCCTGCCCAGCGCACGCCCGCGCTGGGCCATCTGCACATTCGGAGCCAATTCCATGGGACTGCCCACCAAGCTCAAAAACATGAACGTCTACAACGACGGCACCAGTTACGCCGGCGTCGCCACGTCCGTCACCCTGCCCAAGCTGACGCGCAAGATGGAAGCGTTTCGCGCCGGCGGCGTCGCCGGCGCCATCAAGGCTGACTTCGGCCTGGATGACGACGCGCTGAAAGTCGAATGGACTTGCGGCGGTAACGTCAAGCAAGTCCTGCAGCAGTACGGCGCCGTCGACGTTGCGGGCGTTCAGCTGCGTTTTGCCCAAGCCTACCAACGCGACGACACCAACGAAGTGACCGCAGTGGAAATCATCGTGCGCGGCCGCCACTCGGAGATCGACCGCGGCGAGTCGAAAGTCGGCGATGACACCGAATTCAAGATCGTCACCGAGTGCGTCTACTACAAGGAATCGCACGACGGCCAGACGGTCTTCGAAATCGACCTGGTGAACATGATTCACATGGTCGGCGAGATCGACACCATGCAGGCCATCCGAACCGCCATCGGCCTGTAACCCCCTTTTCCTGGAACCATCATGACCCAAAAGACCACCCCGAACCTCGACCAGCAAGCCCAAGGCGACGGCGCCGGCATCATCGACACTCTCGACCTGAAATCTGTTGACCTGGATGAGCCGATCAAGCGCGCCAGCGGCGACATCGCCCGCCTGCTGATCCGCAAGCCGAAGTCCGGCGCCCTGCGCGGCGTCACGCTCATGGCTCTGGTGCAGGTCGACGTGCAGGCGCTGACCACCGTACTGCCGCGCGTTTGCGAACCCATCCTGACGCCGGCCGAAATCAGGGATCTGGACCCCGCCGACCTGTTGAACGTGGGGGCCACGGTCGCCAGTTTTTTTATGAGCAAGGCGGAACGGCTGGCTATCCAAACTGCGTAGAAGACGCCATGGCGGATATCGCCATGGTCTTTCACTGGCCGCCGGCCGAGATGGATTCAATGGAATTGACCGAGCTGGCCGACTGGCGCGAGCGAGCGCGCGTGCGCTACCAACCCGAGACGTAACAGATGGACAAGGCGTTACAGCTTCGCGTCATCGCGGCCCTGCAGGACAAGCTGTCGGGGCCGCTTCGCAAGATCAAGAGCACAGCCGGCGCGTCCGCCCAGGGCGTCGCCGATCTGCGCGGAAAGCTCAAGCAGCTGACGGCGGCGCAGCGCGAGGTAGGGCAATTCCGCGAGCTGACGCGCGGCCTGCAGACCACCCGCGCTGAACTGGCGACGGCGCAGCAGCGCGTAGCCGCCCTGGCCCAGCAGATGCAGGGGGCAACCAATCCCACCCGTGCCATGACGCGGGAATTCAACCAGGCGGTGCGTGCGGCCCAGCAGCTGAAAGAGCGACACGGCCAGCAGTCCGTAGAGCTTCAACGCCTGCGAGATAACCTGACGCGCGCCGGCCTTTCTACATCGAACCTGGCGCGCGACGAACGCGACCTGCGCCAGAAGATCGACAACACGTCGCAGGCGCTGGACCGGCAGACGCGCAAGCTGCAGGCCGCCGCCGCACACCACCAGAAACTGGCCACGGCCAAAGAGAAGTACGGCAACGGCAAGGCGGCCGTGGGCGCAATGGCCGGCGCCGGCGCCGCTGGCCTGGCGTCCGGCGGCGCTGCCCTGTACGCGGAATCGCGCTTCATCCGGCCTGGTGTCGAATTCGACGCCAAGATGAGCAAGGTTCAGGCGCTGGCCCGCATCGAGAAGGACAGCGCCGAGATGCAGGCGCTGCGCAAGCAGGCGCGAGACCTCGGCGCTAAGACAATGTTCTCCGCGACGCAGGCGGCGGACGCGCAAGGCTTCCTGGCCATGGCGGGCTTTACCCCCAAGGCCATCCAGGACGCCATGCCCGGCATGCTGTCCCTGGCCAAAGCCGGCGACACCGATCTCGCTCAGACCGCCGACATTGGTTCAAACATCCTCACCGGCTTCAAGCTCCCGGCCGAACAGATGAACCGCGTGGGCGACGTGCTGACCGGCGCTTTCACGCGCTCGAATACCAGCCTGTACATGCTGGGCGAGACCATGAAGTACGTGGCGCCCGTGGCGGCCGGCGTCGGCCAGGATATCGAGACCGTGGCGGCCATGGCCGGCAAGCTGGGCGACGCAGGTATCCAGGGCAGCATGGGCGGCACCGCATTGCGGGCGGTCATCGGCCGCCTGGCCGCGCCGCCGAAAGCGGCGGCCGACGCGCTGGACGCGCTGAACATCAAGACCAAGGACGCGAACGGCAACCTTCGGCAGTTGCCGGACATTCTGGCCGAACTGCACCAGAAGACGGCGAAGATGGGGAACGCCGAACGGTCGGGGTTCTTCAAGCACATCGCCGGCGAAGAAGCATTCAGCGGCCTGCAGGTGCTGGTGGAGCAAGCCGGCACGGGCGAGCTGCAGAAGTTCATCGCCATACTGAAGAAGGCCGCCGGCGAAGCGGACAAGACGGCCGGCACCATGGCCAACAACCTCACCGGCGACCTGGACGAACTGAAAAGCGCCTGGGAGGATGTCGGCATCCAGACGGAAGAACTGCACGATAAGACGCTGCGCCGCCTCACCAAGGGCCTGGCCGGCGTCGTGAGTGCCGTGGGCGAGTGGATGAAAGCCAACCCGCAGATTGCCCGCGCGCTCACCGCCACGGCCGCCGTCATCGCCGGCCTGGTCGCGGCCTTCGGCGCGCTCACCCTGGCGCTGGCCGCCGTGCTGGGGCCGTTCATCGTCGTGCGCTACGGGCTGTCCATGCTTGGCATCCAGGGCGGCAGTCTGATTGGCGTGCTGTTCAACTTGGCCAAGGGCGGCTTTGGGCTGCTGGGAAGCGCCATCGTGTCCGTGGGAAAGCTGCTGCTCGGCAATCCCATCGTCCTGGCGGTCGCGGCCATCGCTGGCGCCGCGTATCTCATCTACCAGTACTGGACGCCGATCAAGGCGTTTTTCTCCGGCCTCTGGGCGCAGGTCACCGCGGCGTTTGATTCGGCCATGGCGTGGCTGGGCCAGCTGCTGGCTGCCCTGAACCCCATACCGATACTTTCCGCCGCATGGAACGGCCTCACGACGTTCTTTTCCGACATCTGGGAGTCCGTGAAGGTGGCCTTCGATGGCGGCCTTGCCGGCATCGGTGCGCTGCTGGTGAACTGGTCACCGCTGGGCCTGCTGTACCAGGCGATCACCGGCGCGCTGGGTACGCTGGGGGTTGAGCTGCCCGGCAACTTCACGCAATTCGGCTCGATGCTGATCCAGGGTTTGATCAACGGCATTTCCAGCATGGCCGGGGCGCTCAAGGAATCGATTTCCAACATCGGTACGGGTATCGTCGGCTGGTTCAAGGAAAAACTTGGCATTCACTCGCCCAGCCGGGTATTTGCCCAGATGGGCGGCTTTGTGTCCGAAGGCGCCGCTGTCGGCATCGAGGCGGGCCAGCCGGCCGCCGTAAAGGCCGCCCAAGCGCTCGCGGCATCCGTGGCCATAGGTGGGACCATGTTGCCTGCCTCAGGCGCTCTGGCGGCCTCTGGCGGCCTGCTGGCAGCACCCGCCGGCATGGTCACCGATGCTGGCACCCTGGCGCGCATCGATCACCGGCCGGCCATGGCCGCCAACGCAGCGGGCGGCCGCTCAATCACGATCCAGGGCGACACGATCACCATCCATATCAACGGAACCGGGGCCGGCCCACAAGACATTGCCCGCGCGGTGGACGATGCCTTGCGCCGGCGCGATGCCGACAAGGCCGCGCGCCTGCGCTCCGCCTACTACGACAACGATTAGGAGACCACCACCATGATGATGGCCCTTGGCATGTTTATTTTTGGCCTGCCCACAGCCGCCTACCAGACCCTCAAACGGCAGACGGAATGGCGGCATCCGTCGAACTCGCGCATGGGCGCGGGCCCGGCCTATCAGTTTGTGGGGAAGGGAGAAGACACCATCACCCTGTCGGGAACCATCATCCCCCAGCTGTTCGGCACAACCGGCGCCATCCGCTTGCTGCGCCGTATGGGCGACACGGGCAAGGCCTATGTCATGGTGGATGGCATCGGCACCGTCTACGGCGCCTTCATCATCACCGGCCTGGATGAAGAGGGGTCGATGTTCGTGGTGAACGGCCTGCCGCAGAAGACGGATTTCACCCTCACGCTCAAGTGCGTTGACGATTCGCAGGCGCGGCCGCTGCTGGATGACCTGCAGATTCCGATCGACACCATGGACGGCTCTATCGCCGGCTGGGGGCTTTGATGTTCGCCGCCCTATCCGATGGCCTGCAGCGCGGCCGCACCGAGTACCTGGCACCGCGCTGGCGCGTCCTGCTTGGCGATCAGGACGTCACCGGCAAGCTCGCGCCGCGCCTGATCAGCCTTTCCATCACCGAATGTCGTTCGGAACAGGCCGACCAACTCGATATCACCCTGAGCGACCATGATGGGCTGCTGGAGCTGCCGCGCCGTGGCGTGGTCGTGCGGGTCTTTCTCGGCTGGAGCGATTCGCGCGGCATGGTCGATAAAGGGACGTTCGAGGTGGACGAAGTGGAGTTTTCCGGGCCGCCAGATGTCGTCACGCTGCGCGCCCGCAGCGCAGACATGAGCAACGCGCTACGCACGCGCGCCACGCGCAGTTTCCACAAGACGACCATCAAGGCCATCGTGGAGACCATCGCCAAGGCGCACAAGCTCGCGCCCGTGGTTGGCACGTTCGGCGGGACGAAGATCGCGCACATAGATCAGACCGACGAATCCGACCTGGCATTTTTGAACCGCATCGGCAAGCGCTACGACGCCGTGGCCACCATCAAAGAGGGAAAGCTCCTGTTCCTGCCCATTGGCAAGGGAGACACCGCCAGCGGCAAGGAAATGCCAACCATCGAGCTGACGCGGCGCGATGGTGACGCCATCCGCTACCAGGTCGCGGACCGCGATTCATACACCGGCGTTCACGCCTCATGGCAGGACAAGGGTAAGGCGAAGCGCCGCCACGTCCTGGCGGGCGTCATCGGCAACGCCAAGCGCCTGCGGCAGCTATATGCGAGCGAAGAGGACGCCCTTGAGGCGGCTCGCGCGGAATGGGCGCGCCTGCAGCGCGGCACGGCCACGCTGCGTTTTGAATTGGCCTATGGCCGGCCCGACCTGGCACCACAAACCAAGGTGCGCATGCTCGGCACCAAGGCGCTTATCAGCTCCACGGTCTGGCTGCTTTCTCGGGTCACGCACAAGCTGGACGACGGCGGCCTTACCACCAGTTGCGAGGGAGAAACGGCAGACGCACGAAAGACCGATGATGATCAATCAGACGGCGACCTGCCCACGATTGAGGACGGCGCGGAATAGCGCGCTGTGTCCTATCGCTTCACGTTCATCGTTACTTGCACAACCAGCTGTACCGCGCCGATCTGGATATTGTTGTTGCCGGTTATCGACTGGTTTGGCATTGCCTGTGCGGACATCTGGATATTGCCGTCACCGCTGATCTGCTGATCATTAGAGGCCGGCGCGGCGGCGTTATCTTGTCTCCGTTCCTTCGCACCCTTGAGCGCATGGAAGAGGGTTCCGAGCACGTCGCCCGCTTTCACTTCGGCCGCAGGCAAGTTGAGAAAATGAACGTTTGAACCGGGGTCTTGAGGCTTCTGCATTTCTTATATTTCCTGTGCGTTCGCCGGCTCCATACGGCTGCACACGCGAACAGCCGCAGCCCTTGCCGGCTATGTAGGGCAACCGGCACCCCCCAAGGCCTCATATACCCGGTTCAGTCAGTCAGCGGGCGCTACCCCTTCTTTCCGTTCATCATGCACATGGCGGCGACCGTGGCCACTTCCTGGCCCTGGGCCGCTTTCTCGCTGGCCACCTCGTCAATGCAGGACGCGGCCCTAACGGATTGCTCCACAACCTCCATCGGTCGTTTTGCCAGTTTCGCCGCCACCACCATATCTGCCATGGTGGCCATTTTGTTTTGTGTCGTGGCGGATGCCCATTGCTTCAGCGTGGCACTGTGCAGCGTGCCGCCTTCGTACCATTCGCCAGCGGCATTCGCCAGCGGCGTGGCCGCCATCAGGGCCATTGCAAATCCAACTCTGAACACCTCTTTCTCCTTTTTATGGGACGGTCAATCAGGCCGCCAGCTGCAGAACCAATTCGGTCAGCTTGTCTTTGTCCATCGACATTTGCGCCTTGCTCGCTTGATACAGCGCGTCAGCCGCTTTGCGCTTCTTCGCCGGGCTTAGGTCGCGCCCTGCGGCTTCCAGAGCCATTTCCAATGTCTCCCAGGCGTCACCATACCTTTTGAGATCGTCCGCGAGGTCTTGAGGTGCGATGGCCCGCACACCCGTAACGATGTACTGAATGTCGGCGCCGTGAGCGGCGATTTTTTCCAGATACGCGGCATCGGGCATGCGTTTGCCGTTCTCGTAGTTCGATTGGGCGACCGTCTGCACGCCGCCGATCTGTCCGAACGGGCCTTGATCCAGACCGATGCGCTTGCGCTCCTCCCGGAGCCTATTTCCTATGCTCATTTGAATATGTCCCATTGACTAAATATCCATTTGGATAAATAATTGAGGCTCACACTTGCTATCAATTGCCAATGAGCATGAAACATACACCAAGCCAGAAGGCCCGGACCGGCCTGCCTCCTGATGCCGAGGCGCAAAAGATGGTCGGATTTCGAATCCCGGCGGATGATTTCGAGCGTTGCGTCACATATGCAATTGAGCAACGACGCACGCATTCCTCATTCATTCGAATGCTCGCCCTCAAAGGCCTGGAGCATTTCGAAAGTGAGCGCCAGGGCGAGACGCGGGGCCGCCGGAAGAGGACCCCCAAATGAATCGCTTTGGGATGGCCTGCCCCTACTGCGAGACCTGGGCAACGGTACGCACCAGCGAACAGCTGTCCCCCCTGGTGCGCGCCGCTTACTTCCAATGCCGCAATCTGCACTGCGGTTTCACCTGGAAGGCACACATAGAAGCAGTGGCCGCGATTTCACCATCTGCCCTGTCCCAAGCCAGGCCCGATATTCAGTTGCCCCTGTCCCCGTTCAGCACGTCCTTGCGGCTTGCTGCCGCCGCGAAGTCTGACCCACGCCAAATGAGCCTAGACCATGATGAATAGCCAACGTCTTGCCCTTGTAAATGGTTCCGCCACCAACTGGAGCCGCCCCTTTCTCGCCGACCAGGCACACCAGTTTCTTGCGGTGGAAAAGGACAACGGCGCCACGATGCCCGGGCCGCGTGACAACCAGTTGCTGGAGCGCTGCGTTGCGCACTTGATGGCCGTGGCCAACTGCTCGCAACGCACCGCCGAGACCGAAGCGGCGAAGGCCATCGCTGAAATCGGCAGCCGGTCCAGCCCGGTCAACTTCGACATGGACCGCAGCACCAGCCACGCGCTGTTTGTCGTTGACCGCGCCTCCGGCCGCACTCGCGTTCTTTCCTCGGTCGAAATCGCCCACCTCCTGAGCGCCCAGGAAGCCGCCGCCCTGGCGCTGTAGCACCTCTACCTACCCCACGTCATACCGCCTTGCCGGCGGGCGCATCTGCGCCCGTCGCGGGGAACTGTTTTCCGAAGGAATCGAATATGCCTGCCATCCCCGTGCATGCCCGCATCGAAACACACATGAACGATGACGAGGTGAAGGCCTTGGCCACGCTCACCGAATATCTCGTACGCGGCGCCTATGAGCCCGGCCAATCCCTCTTCTTGACGGCCTCGGCCGGCGATACCGTTCTGTCCGGCCACATGCTTACCGCCGCCTGCGCCGTTCACGCCGCCGCCATGCGCACCCTGCGCGAACGCAACCTGATGGCGTAATCATGAAGCCCGATATTCACCGCGACGTTATGTCCCGCCTCGCGGACTTTGAGTTCAAAGAGCGGCAAGGCTGGCTTCGTCAGGGCATCTGCCCCGCTTGCAAGAAGCGCGAGGTTTACACGCACGCAGACCACCCCTGGGTGCTGCGTTGCGGCCGTCTCGATAAATGCGGCTGGGAGGGCCATGTAAAAGAGCTGTTCTCGGACATCTTCGAACACTGGTCGAAACGCTACGCCGAGGACATGAAGACCAACCCGCACGCGGCCGCTGACGCCTACCTGGCGCACGCCCGCGGCTTCGACGTGGCCCGGCTGGCCGGCTGCTACACGCAAGAGACCTATCACGACCGCGCGCGCAATCTCGTTTCCGCAACGGTGCGCTTCCCCGTTGGCCGCACCTATTGGGAACGCCTGATTGATGAGCCGGGGCGCTTCGGTAAGCAAAAGGCCCGTTTCCAGCCCGGTGGCAGCTACATGGGCGAGTGGTGGACGCCGCCCGGCTTCGACCCCGCCAAGGTCACCGAACTGTGGCTGGTCGAAGGCATCTTTGATGCAATCGCCCTATGGTTGGTTGGCGTCCAGGCCGCTGCCACGATGTCGTGCAACAACTATCCATCCGTCGCACTGCGCGCGCTGGCAGACGCACGCCCCAACAATTTGCCGCACCTGGTCTGGGCGCTCGACGGCGACGCCGCCGGCCGGCGCTTCACGCGCAAGCACGCCGAACGCGCTACCGAAGACGGCTGGACGTGCAAGGCGGCCATCATCCCGCAGGACGGGAAGCGTAAACGCGACTGGAACGACCTCTACCAGCTCGACCAGCACGCACCGGACGGCGCCCCGCGCCGCCTGTCCCAAGAAGGCCGCAAGCTGTACCTGCACCATGGGGCGGTGCTGCTGGCGCGTAGTGCCACCGAAAAGGCGCTGCTGCTGTATGAGCACGACAACAGCCGGACCGAGTTTGATTTCGAGTTCGGCAAGCGCCTGTACTGGTTCCGGATGGATATCGACGCCTACCAAAAGGCGATGGATCGGATCAGCAACGAAGCAAAGGAGCAGCTTGCACAGGACGAGCTGCGCGCGCTCGCGCTGCGCGAGGCGGGCGGCATCCGCACCATTTCCAACTGCTACCCCACGCCTCTGTACTTCCAGGAAAACAAGCTCACGGACGAAAGCTGGTACTACTTCCGCGTGGAATTCCCGCATGACGGGCCGCCCGTGAAGAACACCTTCACATCGTCCCAGGTCTCCACCGCCAGCGAGTTCAAGAAGCGCCTCTTGGCCATCGCCCCGGGTGCGATGTTCTCCGGCCAAGGCCATCACCTCGACAGGATGATGGAGCGCCGCCTATACAACATCAAGCGCGTGGAAACGGTGGATTTCATCGGCTACAGCCGCGAGCATGGCGCGTACATCCTGGGCGCGCTGGCGGTGAAGGACGGCACGATCTACGAGGTCAACGAAGAAGACTTCTTCGACATTGGTCGCCTTTCGGTCAAAAGCCTGAATCAATCCGTCACGCTGACTGTGAACGGCGACCCGCACGAATACAAGGAGGATTGGGTGCAGCATGTCTGGACCGCCTTCGGTGCTAAGGGCATCGTGACACTGGCATTCTGGTTCGGCTCGCTGTTCGCAGAACAAATACGCGCGCACCAAAAAAGCTATCCCTTTCTGGAAGTCGTGGGCGAGGCAGGCTCGGGCAAGTCAACACTGATTGAATTCCTGTGGAAGCTGTTCGGACGGACCGACTACGAGGGCTTCGACCCGTCCAAGTCCACGACACCGGCGCGCGCGCGCAACTTCGCCCAGGTCGCAGGCCTGCCCGTGGTGCTGATCGAATCCGACCGTGAGCGCCTGGGCGAAGAGAAATCGCATGTGAAGTCGTTTGATTGGGACGAGTTGAAAACCGCCTACAACGGCCGCAGCATCCGTTCTCGCGGCGTGGCCAACGGCGGCAACGAGACCTACGAACCGCCGTTCCGAGGATCCATTGTCATCTCGCAAAACAACGAGGTGAACGCGTCCGAAGCCATCCTGTCTCGCATCGTGCATATCAACATCGACCGGGCCGGCCAGAACGCCAAGACGTTGGCCGCCGCCGTCGCGCTGGAGACCACGCCTACCAGCGATGTATCCGGCTTCATTCTGGCGGCGACCAAGCGCGAGGCAAAAGTCTTGGAGACCGTGTTTTCGCGCTACCAGGATCACGTTGACGCTTTGCGCGAGCGTGGCGATATCAAGATGACCCGCATCATGAAATGCCACGCGCAGCTGCTAGCGGTCCTGGATGCGCTTCGCCTGGTGGTTCGGCTGACCGATGAGCAATACCAGGCGGCCGCCGACCTCATCGGCACGATGGCGGCCGAGCGGCAGCAGGTCATCAATGCGGACCATCCCATCGTGCAGGGATTTTGGGAGGCTTACACCTATCTCAACGGCGACGACGAGATGGCGCCCCAGCTCAACCATTCTTGCAACGACGAAGAGATCGCGGTCAACCTGAATCACTTCATCGAGGCCGCAGCCACGCACCGCCAGCAGGTGCCAGCGTTGAGCGATTTGAAGAAGGTGCTACGCACCAGCCGTCAGCACAAGTTCCTGGAGGTGAAGACCGTCAAGAGCCGCATTCGTCAGAACGCGAGCCAGGCCGGCGCCACCAAGGCCACGACGGTGCATTGCTGGGTCTTCCGGAAGGGGGCATGACGATGCACAAGCCTACCCTTCCCCAGCTCGCGCAGGCGCACGCGGCCGCGCGCCTTCGCGGCACGCTCGCGGATGCCCTGCGCTCACCGGCGCTCGCCCGCTGCCTTGAAATTACAGCGCAAGCTATGACCCAGCCACGCGCCGGCCAACTTCGACCGCCGCCAGCCGCCCCGCCGTCCGTATCCCCTCTGCAGGCAACCGACCATCAGAAACAACTGTGCCGCGACTTCAAACGAGCAAGCGCGGCGGACAAGGACGAACTCTAATGAAGTACTCGGAAATCACTCACTTCGGCGTATTCTCGGGATCAGGCATTGGCGCGGCCGGAATGCAGCAAGCGCAACCGGAAATCCCTGGCCTGCGCGGCCGCATGGTTTGCCTGGGGGGAATCGACGTAGACCCCGCCGGCGCAGCCGACTTCCAACGCTTCACGGGCGTTCGCTGCACGGTGCGCGACCTGTTCAGCCGAAACCAGTACATCGCCTTTCACGGGCATCAACCGCCCGAGGGTTGGGCCGAGGCACTGCCCGCCGACATGCGCGCAGCTGCTGGTGGCCTCCGGCCGAACATCCTATTTCTTTCGGCCCCGTGCAAAGGATTCTCGGGCCTGTTGTCTCACGCCCGCAGCCTGACCGCCAAGTACCAAGCGCTCAATGAGCTGACGTTGCGCGGCATCTGGCTGTGCCTTGAGGCATGGAAGGATGATCCCGTGGAGGTGATTCTTTTTGAGAACGTGCCGCGCATCGCTACGCGCGGGCGCCACTTCCTTGATCAGATCGTCCAGCTGCTGCGTCACTACGGCTATGTGGTGCGCGAAACCGCGCACGACTGCGGCGAGCTGGGCGGCCTGGCCCAAAGCCGCAAGCGCTTTTTGCTGATCGCCCGCCACGCCGAGAAAGTGCCGGCGTTCATCTACGAGCCGCCGAAGCGCCCGCTGCGCGCCGTGGGCGAAATCCTGGGCCGTATGCACCTGCCAGGCGACCTGCGCGCCGGCCCTATGCACCGCATCCCGAACCTGAGCTGGAAAACCTGGGTGCGGCTGGCGTTCGTCCAAGCCGGCGGCGACTGGCGCAGCCTGAACCGTTTGGCCGTGCAGGACGGCTACCTGCGTGACTTCCTGCTGGTGCCGGAAATGCATCGCGGCGCCCTGGGCGTGCATTCGATGCAGGATAGCGCCGGCGTCATCGCCGGCCGGAGCCATCCGCTGAATGGTGCCTTCTCGGTGGCTGATCCGCGCTTCGATCCGTCGGCGGCGTGGAAGGACGGCCAGGCCTACGGCGTGCGCCGCTGGGAGGCGTCTACCGGTGCAATTGCGGGCCAGCAGGGGCCGGGACAAGGCGCATACAGCGTAGCGGACCCGCGCCACCACGGCCCCGCCAAGCACAGCAACGAATTCCGGATCGTGCGCTACGAAGACACGGCGCGCGCCGTCACGGGCGCGCACGGAACAGGGCAATGCGTCGCAGACCCGCGCACGGGTTGGCATCGGCACAGCAACAACCTCAAAGTTGTGGATTGGCAGCGGGCAGCGGGTGCGGTTATCGCCGGCGGTAAGGGCGTGCAGGGCGGATGGATGTCCATCGCTGACCCACGCCCAGGCCTGGCCCGCGAGCGGGGCGATCACTACCTGACCGCCGGACACTATGGCGTGGCAGCATGGGATAAGCACGTCGGCGCGGTGTCAGCGTCGGCCTGCCATGACAATGGCTCATGGTCGGTGGCTGATCCGCGGGCGCTGCCTGCGGCCAACGACAAACTGGTATGCCGCATCATCGCCGAGGACGGCACCTGGCACCGCCCGTTCACGACACTTGAGCTGGCGGCCCTGCAGAGCATCTACGACCCCGACGACTACGCCGAGGCCGAGGCCAACGGCGAGCCCTTCCAGATGGACGGCACGTCCGACAGCGCACACCGCGAGCGCATCGGCAACGCCGTACCCAGGAAGGCGGCCAAGGCCATGGCCGAGGAAATCGGCCGCGCCATCCTGCTGTCTCGGACGGGCGAAACGTTCCAGCTGTCGGCCGCTCCTATCTGGGTGCGCCCTATCATCACGGCGCTTGCCGTGCGCGGTGGAGACCAGGACCATGGGTGAACGCGCATACCAGGCCCTCCAGCGGCATGAGACTCACCCCACCGGCGAACCGAAGAGGCGGCGCCAAAAGCGCCTGCTTCTACCAGACCGCCTTTTGCCCGGTGCGCTGTATTCCTGGACCGAGATAGAGACGTTTGTCCGCGTCAGCCGGGAAACCTGGCGCATCCGCGTCATGGACGGCACCGCCCCGCCCAAGGTAAAGACGGGTGAGCGAGGGGTGAAATATCGTGGCGCCGAGGTGCTACGCTGGATTGATGATCCCGCAGGCTACCAGGCACCGAAGGCGCGATCCTAAGCTGCCTTTACGAGTACCAACGGCGAGGCGGGATGCCTCGCCAACGTCTCGATGTAGTCGGCCCACTGCTGCATGAACGCGATGCGCTCATCGAGGAAGGCAGTACGGTTGTAGGCGCGCCCCATCGCGTCTACAACCTTGTGCGATATCTGCAGCTCAAGCACGCGCTCATCGGCTTTCATCCGCTCGGCAGCCAGTGTCCGCGCCGAGGCGCGGAAACCGTGCGCGGTCATCTTCTTGGCATACCCCAGGCGCCGTAACGCGGCCAGGATGGCCCCCTCAGACAAGGGCTGATCCGTCTTTCTGTTCGACTTGAACACCCACCCCGTGTGCTCCGTTGCCGGCCGCAGGGCTTCCAAGATGCTGACCGCCTCGCGCGACAGCGGCACCAGGTGCGATTCCCAGCCAGTGCGGGTGATTTTTGTGTCCCCTTCGGCCTCCGCGCGCTCGGCAGGAATTTCCCACATGGGCGCGCCCCAGTTCTTTCCGGCCAGGTCGAATTCATCCCATCGTGCCTCGCGCAACTCTGATGGCCGCTGAAACACCAGCGGCGACATCCGCAATAGCGCGCGTGTGACCAGCTCGCCGCGATATGCATACATCTTGCGTAGCAGCTCACCGAAGGCTGCCGGGTCGGTAATGGCGGCGAAATGCTGGGTCTTCGGTGTGATGACCGCCCCGCGCAGCGCTTGCGTGGGGTCGCCCTTCGCCTTATTACGTGCGATCGCATGTCGGAACACTTCGCCGATGAAGCCGCGAAGCCGCCTCGCGGTTTCCGGCGCCCGCGCCTCGACCCGCTCCAGGATTGCCAGGATGTCGGCCGCCGTGATGCCCGCTATCGCCCGCCGACCGATCCATGGAAATACATCTTTCTCCAGCTTGGCAACGACTTCTTCGACATAGCCCACTGACTTGCCGGTTGCCAGTTTCTTTGCCCACATTTCCCGCGCGATGCCTTCAAAGTCATCAGCCGCGGCTGCCCTGGTGGCGTGCTTTTCTTGCTTGCGCTCGGCCATGGGGTCCAGGCCTGCGGCCAGCTGCGCCCGCGCAGCAGCGTGCCTTTCCCGCGCAACCTTGACGGTGACCTCAGGGTACACACCGAAGGCCATGGTTCGATCCTTGCCGGCGTGTCGGAAGTTGTACCGCCAGTACCGCGTGCCGTCCGGCTTAACCAGGATGTGGAGTCCTCCCCCATCGGCCAGCTTGTAGGGCTTCTCCCTGCCCTTGGCCGTGCGAATTGCGGTATCTGTCAGCTTGGCGAGCGTGGCCATATCTCCCCTATGAAAAACGGGTACTTTTTTCGGAATTTGGCCCACCTGGGCCGAGATACCCGCGAAAGTACCCGATTTATGGGGTTGCTTCTAGTGGTGCTCGCTGGGCAAGCCTGGGCAAGAAAAAACCCGCAGAACCAATGTTCATGCGGGTTTCCGGGCAATGCTTGGCAACTCTTGTAGAAATCTTGGCGGACAGAGGGGGATTCGAACCCCCGATACGCTTTTGACGTATACACGCTTTCCAGGCGTGCGCCTTCAACCACTCGGCCACCTGTCCTGATCTGGATACGCATTCCTGAAAATGCGAATCCGCGATTCTAGCAGATCGGCAGGAAAGCTGCATTGGCGGAACGGGGTAAAGAAAAAGGGGACGTTATTGCGTCCCCATTTGCCGCAGGCTCCGCTGCGCGCCCCGCGGCCGCCATCCCGCGCTCGTCCGGAGCGGCCATGCTCGCTCAGGCGTTCGGTGGGTCCTGTTCGCGGTACGAGCTGACCGTGCCGTCCGGCTCGGTTTCCTCCAGCCGCACCCGGAAGCCCCACAGCCGCGCCAGGTGCTTCATCACCTGCTCCGCGTCCTCGGCCGCCAGCGGCCGGCCGCGGCTTCGCAGATGCCGCAGCACCAGCGAGCGATCGGTGTCGCGGTTGAAGCGCGTGACCTGGATGTCCGGCACCTGGTTGTCGCGGTTGTGCTGCGCGGCCAGCAGTCGGCGGATGTCGCGGTAGCCTTCGTCGTCGTGGATCGCGGCCACTTCCAGCTTGGGATTGGCCTGGTGGTCCGAGATCGCGAAGAAGCGGAACTCGCGGATCAGGCGCGGCGACAGGTATTGCGAGATGAAGGACTCGTCCTTGAAGTTGCGCATGGCGAAGTCCAGCGTCTTGAGCCAGTCGCCTCCGGCGATGTCGGGGAACCAGCGGCGGTCCTCGTCGGTGGGCTTTTCGCAGATGCGGCGAATATCCGACATCATCGCAAAGCCCAGCGCGTACGGGTTGATGCCGCCGTAGCCGCGCTCGTCGAAGCCGCGCTGGCTGACGACGTTGGTGTGGCTCTGCAGGAACTCCATCATGAAGCCGTCATTGACCAGCCCCTTCTCGTGCAGCCGGTTCAGGATGGTGTAGTGCCAGAACGTGGCCCAGCCCTCGTTCATGACCTTGGTCTGGGTCTGCGGATAGAAATACTGGGCGATCTTGCGCACGATGCGCACCAGCTCCTTCTGCCACGGCGCCAGCTTGGGCGAGTACTTCTCGATGAAGTACAGCAGGTTCTCTTCCGGCTCGGGCGGGAACACCGACGCGGCGACCCGCTCGTCCTTGTCGGCCTCCAGCCGCGGCAGCGTGCGCCACAGGTCGTTGTATTGCAGGCGCGCGTGTTCCTGGCGTTCGGCCTGGCGCGCGGCCTCTTCCTTGTACGAGATCGGCGTCGGCCGCTTGTAGCGGTCCACGCCATGGTGCGACAGCGCGTGGCAGGAATCCAGCAGCGCCTCCACCGCATCGATGCCGTAGCGGTCCTCGCAGTCCATCACGTACTTGCGGGCGAACACCAGATAGTCCAGCACGCCGTCGGCGTCGGTCCACTGGCGGAACAGGTAATTGCCCTTGAAGAACGAGTTATGGCCGTAGCAGGCGTGCGCGATCACCAGCGCCTGCATCGTCATGGAGTTCTCTTCCATGAGATACGCGATGCACGGGTTGGAGTTGATCACGATCTCGTAGGCCAGGCCCTGCATGCCGCGCCGGTAGAACTGCTCGTTGCGGATGAACTCTTTGCCGTACGACCAGTGCGGATAACCGATGGGCAGGCCCGCCGACGCATACGCGTCCAGCATCTGCTCCGAGGTGATCACCTCGATCTGGTTCGGATAGGTGTCCAGCCCGTACTCGCGCGCGACCCGCGAGATCGCTTCGTCATAGGACTGGATCAGTTCGAACGTCCATTCGGAACCTTGCGACAACGGCCGGGGGCTGTCGGCCGATTCCGGCTCCACCAGTGCGCCCAGGATGGCATTCATGCGGTTTCCTTCTTGAACAGGTCATGGAACACGGGATAGATCTCCCCGCGCTCGCAAATCCGCCGCATCACGAAATGCGGCTCCAGCTTCTGTTCATACTCCGCCCACAGGCTGCTCTTGCGCGCCTCCTGCGAGTCGGGAACCTCGATATAGGCAAAGTAGCGCGTGGCTGGCAACAGGTGCTCGGCCAGGAAGCGCGCGCTCTTGCCGGCGTCGGCGCCGAACGAGTCGCCGTCGCTGGCCTGCGCCGCATACACGTTCCAGGCCGAGGGCGGATAGCGCTTTTCCACGATCTCGCGCATCAGTTCCAGCGCCGACAGCACGATGGTGCCGCCGCTCTTGGGATCGTAGAAGAAGGTCTGCTCGTCCACTTCCTCGGCGTTGTCGGTGTGGCGGATGAAGACCAGGTCCACGTGCTCGTACTTGCGCGACAGGAACAGGTACAGCAACGTGAAGAAACGCTTGGCCAGGTCCTTCTTGCCCTCGTCCATCGAGCCGGACACGTCCATCAGGCAGAACATGACCGCGCGCGCCATCGGGATCGATACCGACACGCGATTGCGGTAGCGCAGGTCCAGGTCGTCCAGGAACGGCACGCGGGCCAGGCGCTCGCGGCAGTCCTCGACATCCTGTTCCAAGGCCTTGATCTGGTCCGCGGGCGCGCCCGCCGCCTTGGCCTTGGCCAGGCGCTCCTCCGCGTCCTCGAGGTCGGCCCGCGCCTTCACGCTCAACGCCACCCGCCGCGCCAGCGACGACTTCAGCGTGCGGCTGATGCTGAGCATGCTGGGCGAGCCGGTGGTGGTGTAGCCGGCGCGTTGCCATTTCTTCTGGCTGACCTCGCCGAGCGTGTTGCGGGCCAGGTGAGGCAGTTCCAGGTCTTCGAAGAACAGGTTGAGGAATTCCGCCCGCGACAGGCTGAAGGTGAACTGATCGACCGACTCGCCTTCGCCGGGCTCGGAACCGCCCTGGCCTTCTCCTCCCTGGGGCCGGTCGAACGTATCGCCCTTGGCGAACTCGCGGTTGCCCGGATGCACCATTTCCCGGTCGCCGCCCGCGCCGTGCCGGAACGTCGGCTCGGAAATATCGCGGGCGGGCAGGTTGATCTCGCCGCCCTGATCCATGTCCTGGATCGAGCGGTCGCGGATCATCCCGTGGACCGCCTTGCGGATCTGGTCCTTGTAACGCCGCAGAAAGCGCTCCCGGTTAACGGCGCTCTTGTTGCGCCCGTTAAGACGGCGATCGATCAGTGAATTCATGATTCACCTCGCTCAGGAAGACTTCCTCACACGGAGATACCACTCGCACAGCAGCCTGACCTGCTTTTCCGTGTAGCCCTTCTCCACCATCCGGTCGACGAAGCTCTGGTGCTTGGTCTTGTCCTCGGCCGACGCCTTGGCGTTGAACGAGATCACCGGCAGCAGGTCTTCCGTGTTCGAGAACATCTTCTTCTCGATCACTTCGCGCAGCTTTTCATAGCTGGTCCAGGTCGGGTTGCGGCCGTTGTTGTTGGCGCGCGCCCGCAGCACGAAGTTCACGATCTCGTTGCGGAAGTCCTTCGGATTGGCGATGCCGGCCGGCTTCTCGATCTTCTCCAGTTCGTCGTTCAGGGCGCTGCGGTCGAAGCTCTCGCCGGTTTCCGGGTCGCGGAATTCCTCGTCCTGGATCCAGCAGTCGGCGAACGTGACGTAGCGATCGAAGATGTTCTGCCCATACTCCGAGTACGACTCGAGGTACGCCGTCTGGATTTCCTTGCCGATGAACTCGGCATAGCGCGGCGCCAGGAAGCCCTTGATGAACTCCAGGTAGCGCCGGCGGATTTCCTCCGGATAGTCCTCGCGCCCGATGCGTTGTTCGAGCACGTACATCAGGTGCACCGGATTGGCCGCCACCTCGGTCTGGTCGTAGTTGAAGACGCTGGACAGGATCTTGTACGCGAAGCGCGTCGAGACCCCGTTCATGCCTTCGTCGGTGCCGGCGTAGTCCTTGTACTCCTGCAGCGCCTTGGCCTTCGGGTCGACGTCCTTCAGGCTTTCGCCGTCATAGACGCGCAGCTTCGAGTAGATGCTGGAATTCTCCGGCTCCTTCAGCCGCGTCAGCACCGAGAACTGCGCCATCATGTCCAGCGTCCCCGGCGCGCACGGCGCCGTCGACAGCGAGCTGTGATGCAGCAGCTTTTCGTAGATGCGGACTTCTTCCGACACCTGCAGGCAGTAAGGCACCTTGACGATATAGATACGGTCGAGGAACGCCTCGTTGTGCTTGTTGTTGCGGAAGGTCTGCCACTCCGATTCGTTCGAGTGCGCCAGGATGCAACCGTTGAACGGGATCGCCGAGAAACCCTCGGTGCCCTTGAAGTTGCCTTCCTGCGTCGCCGTCAAGAGCGGATGCAGCATCTTGATCGGCGCCTTGAACATTTCCACGAACTCGAGCAGGCCCTGGTTGGCCAGGCACAAGCCGCCGGAATAGCTGTAGGCGTCCGGGTCGTCCTGCGAATGGCGGTCGAGCTTGCGGATGTCGACCTTGCCGACCAGCGACGAGATGTCCTGGTTGTTCTCGTCACCCGGCTCGGTCTTGGCGATCGCCACCTGGCGCAGCACCGACGGGTTCAGGCGCACCACGCGGAATTGCGAGATGTCGCCGTCGAACTCCTTCAGGCGCTTGACCGCCCACGGCGACATGATGCCCGTGAGATAGCGGCGCGGAATGCCGTATTCCTTTTCGAGCGTGTCGCCGAAGCGTTCCGGATGGAACAGGCCGAGCGGCGACTCGTTCACCGGCGAGCCCTTGAGCGCGTAGATGGGGTGGACTTCCATCAGCACCTTCAGGCGTTCGGCGATGGACGACTTGCCGCCGCCCACCGGCCCGAGCAGATAGAGGATTTGCTTGCGCTCTTCCAGTCCCTGCGCGGCGTGCTTGAAGAACGCCACGATCTGCCCGATGACGTCCTCCATGCCGTAGAACTCCTGGAACGCCGGATAGCGTCGGATGGTCCGGTTGGAAAACAAACGGGAAAGACGTGGGTCGTTGCGCGTATCCACGATTTCAGGTTCGCCAATCGCCGCCAGCATGCGCTCAGCGGGGCTGGCATATGCCATCGGGTCACGCTTGGCGAGGTTCAGATATTCCTCGAGGGAAAGTTCCGACTCCTGCTCTCTTGCATACTGCGACTTGAAGCCTTCGACGATGTTTTGCACGGAAACCTCCTACAACACGCGAAAAAGCCATGACGTCCCTACGTGTCCCCATTGTGTGCCTCAGTGCTTCAGCGTGACTAGGGTCAACGCGCTATAAGCAATCTCGGCACGGTTGTATGTTGCTTTCGCCACACATCAACCAAGAGCACGATCGGGCCCTTTCCGTTTAGGCTGCACCCTTCGGACACAAGTTCCGTCAGGGATTGCAACCAACGTGAATAAGTTCACTCGTACGCCTTCAGCATATTGCTGTAGAACGGGCGCAGGATGCAGCCACGCATGAAATGGTCAGCAATGATTTGAAGGGATGAGATATCCCGGTGGATTCTTATGATCCGGACAACAGGTCCGGTGCGTTCGCTATGCGATGGCAGCGAACGGTCTGAACGGCGCAAAGCGACTACGTTCAGCAAGTATCGGTCCGGTGTGTGAAAGCGCCGGTACGCGACACTGGAATCCGTGGTGACGAGGGCGCGTGGCGGGTTATGGATCGGGCCATGAGCGCGTAGCGCCAAGTCATGGCCTAGCTTAAGCCTAATTGACGGTTTTGTGGCAATTCATTTGGGGCGCCACGGTAAAAAAATACCAATCGACAACCCTTGGAGCGGCGTCGGGAAATCGCTCTCAAACTTGCTGCGATCACCCCGCAAGCCGCGCGGGCAAACGCTATCGACCCGATCGCGCTGCGCTATCGCGGCATCGATTGGCAGCCGAGGGATGAGAGTGCTAATACCCCTGGCGCCGTCGAGGATAGAATCACGCCACCGCAGCAGCAGCCGCGCGCCGCTTTTTCAAACACCGTCCGCACATCATGTTGCCACGCCCGCGCCCTGTCCCGGATCGGCCGCGCATCGCCCACGCTTCGATGCGCTGTTGGCGTCTGGCGGTTCTGTGCGGACTGCTGCTGCTGGCAGCCTGCGAACGCAACGCCCCTCCCTTGCCCAACGATGCCTACGTCTGGCAGCGGCGCTGGACGCCCGCGCTGAACCACGCACTGGCTGACAGCGCCGACATGCTGCGCGCGTGGCGCGTGCTGGCGGCCGAACTGCGCGCCGACGGCGCCTGGTTCGAGGCAACGCCCGATCTGGCCGCGCTGGCGGCAACCGGGCGTCCCGTCGTGCTGGTACTGCGGCTCGACGGTCGCGCCGGCGCCCTGAGCGAGGCCGACATCGACGCGCGCGCGGCCGCCATGCTCACGGCCTGGCGCGGCGCCGGCATCGCGCTGGCCGGCCTGGAGATCGACTACGACTGCCCCACGGCGCGATTGCCGGCCTACACCGCGCTGCTGGCAAGGCTCAAGGCTCGCCTGCCACAGAACGTGCGGCTGTCCATCACCGCCCTGCCCACCTGGCTGGAAAGCGCCGCGCTGACCGAGCTGCTGGCGGTGCCGGACGAAACCGTGCTACAGGTCCATGCCGTATTGAATCCGGCGCAAGGGTCGCTGTTCGACGCCAGGCGCGCGCGCGCCTGGCTCGCTGCCTACGCCGACCGCACCGCAAAGCCCTGGCGGGTGGCGCTGCCGGCCTACGGCAGCCGCGTCGCGTGGGACGAACAAGGCCAGATCGTCGCCGTCGAAAGCGAACGGCCTGCGTTGATACCGGGCGGCCGTTCGGCGGAACTGCTGGTCGCGCCCGACACCATCGCGGCCTTTGTCGCCACGCTCGACCGCGATCGGCCGGCCGGGCTGGCGGGCATCGCCTGGTTCCGCCTGCCGACCCAGGCGGACACGCGCGCCTGGAGCCTGCCGACCTGGCGCGCGGTGCTGGCGCGCCACCCCCTGACGCCGGCGCTCGCGGTCGCGGCCGCTGCGCCAGGGCCGGGCGGGGCGCGCGACGTGTTGCTGTCCAACCGTGGCAACACCGATGCGCCGCTGCCCTTCATCGTCAGGCTGGACGCCCGCTGCCGCGCCGCCGACGGCATCAACGGCTATACCCTTGAATATGATCGGCAGGGCGGGTATCTTCGGCGCGCGCGGGATGGCCTGCTGCGCGCCGGCGCCGAACGCGCCATAGGATGGATCCGCTGTGACGCCGCAACCCCGAGCTTCCATGTACAACCGTAAATCGCTGATCGCCGCCTTGCTGCTGGCCGGCGCGGGCATCGTCATTGCCTGCGGTCCCGACTTCCCGCCCCAACTGCTGGACGACCGCGCCGGCACGCTGCAGGGCACGCCCGCCAATTCGTTCGCCTACGAGGCGATGCGCCTGGTCCCCGCCACGGACTCGCTGCGCGCCAATGAATCACCACTGCTGCCGGACGGCAGCTACCGCTCCGACGCCATCCCGGAAGCCTACGACCCCGCGCTCACGCCGGCACAGCTCGACCAGCTGCGGTTGATGCGCACCCGTCCGGACGGCGAGCAGGCGTACGCCGCGGGCGCCGGCCTGCCTGAAGCGGTCCGCCTCTATGCCGCGGCCGCGGTCGACTACCACACAGCGCCGCAGGCCCCGCACGAGCAGCGCTGGGAACGGGCGCGCCAGCGCCTGCGGGCAATCCTGGCGCTGCCCGCCGAGCAGGCGGCGACGCGCAGCGTCTGGGCCGCCTACATGCTGGCCGAAACCGGGGACCCGGGCTCGGCGGCGCAGGACTATGCGCGCGTGCGCGAGATGGCGCTGCAAGGCGCCCCCGATCCGCTCGGCCTGGCCGTTGCCAGCTACGGCCAGCAGGCGCGGCTGTCGCTGACCGGCAGCCTGGGACAATGCGCGTATGAAGACGTGGTCAATGCAACGCCCTGCCTGGACGCCATCGCCCCGGCCGGCCTGCATCAGGCGGTGCGCCTGTACGCCGCCCAGGCCGCCCGCGACTCGATCAGCGGGCGCGAATCGCTGCGCCTGATCGCCGACTGGGCGCTGGCGTCGGCGGCGCGAGCCGGCCGCCTGATCGACGACCCGGTGGGCCAACGCCTGCTGGTGGCGTATGGCCTGGCCCGTATCGGCGATATCGTCGACGGCAAGCCGGACAGCGCCCGCGACCCGTTCGCCAACTTCGAACAGACCGGCCGCCTGAGCCTGGCCGATGCCGCCGGCGGCGCGCCCAACGTCGCGCCCAACCCGGCGCTGCAATCGCTCGTGGCCGCGTTGCAGACCCAGGACCCGCAACGCATCGCCGATGCCGATCGGGTCGCGGCGCTGGCCTATCGCGTGGGCCGCTACGATCTCGCCCAGACCCTGGCCGAGCGGCTCGACACGGCATTGGCCTGGTGGGTGCGCGCCAAACTGGCCATCCGCCGCGGTGACAACGAACTCGCCGCCCAGGCCTATGCCCGCGCGATCGCGGCATTCCCGCGGGCCGATGGCAGTCTCGAACCTGGATCGGCCTCCCTGCTCAAGGCCGAACAAGGCGTGCTGTCGCTGTCGCGCGGCCAGTACGTGGAAGCGCTGGACCAGCTGTACCGCGCCGCCGCGACCCGCGACGGCGCCAGCCCGGCCGATGACGGCTGGCCTCTGTCGCCCTACTGGAACGATGCCGCCTACGTGGCCGAACGCGTGCTCACGACCGAGGAGCTCAAGGCCTATGTCGACCGCCTGCCGCCGCCCGCGCCGGCGCCTGCGCGTCCGGCCGGCTTCAGCCGCTATACGCCCGAACAGTTCTATCAATGGAGCCGCCTGAATCCGCCGCCCGCGCATGACCGCCTGCGCCAGCTGCTAGCGCGGCGCCTGGTGCGCGAGGGCCGCGTGGCCGAGGCCCTGCCCTACTTTCCGGCCGATTCCGATCCGCGCTTTGCCAGCGGGGGCTACGACGACGGCGCATGGAAGATCCAGGAGTCCGACGTGCGCCAGCGCGCCGCCCGGTACGGCGACGCCCTGCGAGCGGCAGGCAGCGCCTGGGGCCGCACCGCCCGTGCCCAGGCCTGGTACCAGGCGGCGACGCTGGCGCGCCGCGACGGCATCCGCATCATGGGCTATGAACAGGGCCCGGACTACGCCGTCTATGACGGCAACTATTCAGCCGGCGCGGGTCGCGACGCCAACCCGTGGTGGCGCGAAGCCCGCGCCGACGCCGGCATGCCGCTGGATACCCCGCTGCAGCGCGCCGAGGCCGACCTGCCGGGCCCCTATGTGACACAGGAAGAACGCAAGCGCTATGCCGCCAGCGAGGCGCGCCCCAACGTGCGCTACCACTACCGCCAGATCGCCGCCGACTACGCGATGAAGGCGGCCGACGAACTGCCCAGCCGCTCGCAGGCCTTCGCCGCCGTGCTGTGCCGCGGCGCGCGGTACGTCATCGACGACACGCCGGAACGCGCCTCCGCCATCTATCTGCGCTACGTGGACCAGGGCGCCCGGGTGCCCTTCAGCGACACCTTCGGCCGCGAATGCCCTGAACCGGACTTCCAGTCGGCCGCGCGCTTTCACTACATCCAGGCATGGAAAGCCTGGGAGCGCGCGCGCCAGCAGCATCCGGGCCTGCTGCTGGCCGGCGGCCTGCTTGCGCTGGCGGCGCTCGGCGCCGCGCTGTGGGCCTGGCGCAGCGCCACCCCGGCGGCTCGCGGCGGCAAGCGCTAGGGCGTCTGAACGGCGGGCAATTCGACTCGCCGCAACAGTCCGCGCCAATGCTCCGGCACCCGGGCGCGCACGCGCAGGTCTGCCGCCACCCGCTGCGCCTCGATGAATTCGTAGCGCGGGGCGGCGTCCAGCCGCTCCAGCAGCGGCAGCCTGACCACGCCGGCGGCGTCGCCCAGCAACATCGGCGCCATATATATCAGCAGTTCGTCGACGCAGCCGGCCGCCACCAGCGCGCCGCTCAAACCGGCGCCGGCCTCGACGTGGACTTCGTTGAACTGCTGCGCGGCCAGCCAGCGCATCATCGCCGGCAGGTCCACGCGGTCGGGCTCGGCGGCGGGCATCGACACCACGCGGACGTTCCTGGCTTCCAGCCGCGCCTGCTTGGCGGCGTCGACCCGCGCCGTGAACACGATGACCTCGCCGCCGTCGAACAGGCGCGCGTCCTCGGGAATCTCGAAGCGCCCGTCGACCACCGCCCGGCGCGGCTGGCGCGGCGTCTGCACGCTGCGCACGGTCAGTTGCGGATCGTCCTTGAGCACGGTGCCGATGCCGGTCAGCACCACGCAACTGCGCGCGCGCCACAGATGCCCGTCGGCGCGCGCCTCGGGGCCGGTGATCCATTGCGACAGGCCGTTATGCAGGGCGCTGCGGCCATCCAGCGACGTCGCCATCTTGAGCCAGGTCCACGGCAGCCCGCGGCTCATGCGCGAAATGAAACCGGCGTTCAGGGCCAGCGCCTCTTCGCGGCAGATGCCGGTGGTGACGGCGATACCGGCCTGGCGCAGGCGCGCCAACCCCTTGCCATTGACCAGCGGGTTGGGATCGCCGATCGCCACCACCACCCGCGCCGGCGCGGCCGCCAGCAAGGCGTCCACGCAGGGCGGCGTGCGGCCGAAATGGCTGCACGGCTCCAGCGTGACGTAGACGGTGGCGCCCGCCACCGATTCGCCGCGCGCCTGCGCGTCACGCAGCGCGCACACTTCGGCATGCGGGCCGCCGGGAGGCTGGGTGGCGCCCTCGCCCAGCACGCGGCCATCGCGCACGATGACGCAGCCCACCCGGGGGTTGGGCGCCGTCGAGTACATGACGGTCTGCGCCAGGGCCAGGGCGCGCCGCATCCAGGACAGGTCGTCGGATTCGCTGGGGTTCTTCATCATGCACGGATTGTATGTCCGCGGCGGATCGCCGGCACGCCGCGCTAGCCGTCCCGCGCCGGCGCGCTATGATCGTTCAAGCGGCCCGGCAGCCATGTCCGTTTTGGGCCGATGCTGGTCTCGGGACGGCCTCGCCCCGCCGCCGGGGCAGGCCCACAATACGCCACGTATCTCTCGAAATCCCAAGGCACGGAGCCCGCCGCCATGAAACAAGCATTGATCGTCATCGACGTCCAGGATTCCTTCCGCCAGCGTCCGTTTTGGGACGAGTCGGAATATCCGGCATTCGTCTCGCAACTCCAGGGCCTGATCGACGCCGCCCGCGCCCGCGACATCCCGGTGCTGCAGGTGTTCCATATCAGCGCCGCCAACGACCCGGCCAATCCGTTCTCGCTGGCATCCGGCCACGTCAAGACGCTCAAGGAACTGCGCATCGAGCCCGACGCCGTGTTCCACAAGACCGTGCATTCGTCCCTCTACGCCAAGGACGCCGACGGCGCCACGCTGCGGGACTGGCTGCGCAAGCACGGCATCGAGGGCGTCATCGTCAGCGGCATCCGCACCGAACAGTGCTGCGAGACCACCACCCGCCATGCCAGCGACGACGGCTTCAAGGTGGTGTTCCCGACCGACGCCACGCTGACTTTCGCCATGCAGAGTCCGTCGGGCAAGCACTACACGCCGGCCGAGATCCGCGACGCCACCGAACTGGTGCTGCAGGGCCGCTTCGCCCGCATCGCCCGCGCCGCCGACGTCTTCGCCGACGCGCAATAACGACGCGCCGCCATGATTCCGGTGTACTTCGTGTTGCCGCGGGGAATCGTGCTGCTCGACGTGGCCGGGCCGGCCGAGGCGTTCCGGGTCGCCAACAAGCTGTGCCCGGACGCCTTCGCCCAGCATTTCTGCGGCCCGTCCACCGAAGTCGAAAGCGGCATTCCCGGCCTGCACCTGGCCCGGATCCAGCCGCTACCCGAGAAACTGCCGCCCGAGGCGCTGGTGATCGTGTCCGGCGTGGTCGGCAAGCACATCCGCCTGGATGAACCCGAGGCCCGTCTAATCATCGACTGGCTGGCGCAGCGCCATCCGGCCGACGGCTTCACGCTGATGACGGTCTGCGCCGGCGCCCTGTTCGCCGCGGCGGCAGGCCTGACGCGTCAACGCGAATGCACTACCCACCATAGCTGCCTGGCGCAACTGGCCGACCTGGATCCCAGCGCCCGGGTGCACGACAACCGCATCTTCGTGGAGGACGGCAACCTGGTCAGCAGCGCCGGCATCACCGCCGGCATCGACCTGGCGCTGCACATGGTGTCGCGCCATTGCGGCCCGCGCGTGGCCAGCGAAGTGGCGCGCGACATGGTGGTGTACCAGCGCCGCGCCGGCACCGACTCGGCGCTGTCGCCCTGGCTTGAACACCGCAACCACATGCATCCGGGCGTGCACCGCGTGCAGGACGCGGTGGTGCGCAACCCGGCGGCGCCGTGGTCGGCGCAATCGCTGGCCGAACACGCCCACACCAGCCCGCGCCACCTGACGCGGCTGTTCCGCGAGCACGCAGGCTGCACGCCCATGGACTACCTGTATCAGATACGCGTGGCGCTGGCGCGCGACATGCTGCGCGAAACGCGCTTGAATCTGGAGCTGGTGGCGGAGAAATCGGGCTTCGGCTCGGCCCAGCACCTGCGCCGCGTGTGGCGCAGGTTCCAACCGCAGACGCCCAGCATGGCGCGGACACCCGCGCTATAGCGCGCCTTGCGAGTCAATCCGCGCCCCTCAGGCGCCGCGCAGCGCCCTCATTCCTTGCGCAGCTTGGCGGGCAGCACCGGCCCCTGCATCTCGCGGATCGCCTCGACGAATTCGCCGATGTCCTCGAAGCTCTTGTACACCGACGCAAAGCGCACGTAGGCCACCTTGTCGAGCTTGCGCAGCTCGTTCATGACCAGTTCGCCGATATGCCCGGAAGCCACTTCGCGCAGCCCGCTGGCCAGGAGTTGTTCCTCGATGCGGGCGACGGCGGCGTCCACGTCCTCGGTACTGACCGGGCGCTTGCGCAGCGCCAGGCTCAGGCTGGCGCGCAGCTTGGCGGGATCGTAGTCGCTGCGGCTGCCGTTGCGCTTGACCACGGACGGCATCGCCAGCTCCACCCGCTCGTAGGTGGTGAAGCGCTTGTCACAGGACTGGCAGCGGCGCCGGCGACGGATGGCGTCGCCCTCTTCCGAGACACGGCTGTCGACGACCTGCGTTTCGGAGTTGCCGCAAAATGGACACCGCATGTGTGATCCCTGAAAACACGGAAAGCAATAATTCGCCCACATTGTAACGAGGCGACAGTCGATCCGTGGCGACCATGACAAATTCGTCCCTATTATTTTTGCCACGATGACCGCTGGCGCGCAAGCGCCATTGGCCCGAAAACAAAAGGACGGCCCCTTGCGGAGCCGTCCTCGTCATGTGCCGGCGGGAAAGATCCGCCGCCGCATCACTTCTTGCCGTACACCGGCAAGCGCGAGGTCAGCTCATTGACCTTGGCGCGCACGGCGGCGATGTTGGCTTCGTCACGCGGGTTGTCCAGCACGTCGGCGATCAGGTTGGCCGTCAGCTCGGCCTCGGCTTCGGTGAAGCCGCGGGTCGTCATGGCCGGCGTGCCCAGGCGGATGCCGCTGGTCACGAAGGGCTTTTCCGGATCGTTCGGGATGGCGTTCTTGTTGACGGTGATATGAGCCTGGCCCAGCACGGCTTCGGCTTCCTTGCCCGTGATGCCCTTGGCACGCAGGTCCACCAGCATGACGTGGCTTTCGGTGCGGCCCGAAACGATGCGCAGGCCGCGCTTGACCAGCGTGTCGGCCAGCACCTTGGCGTTCTTGACCACTTGTTGCGCGTAGGTCTTGAATTCGGGTTCCAGCGCTTCCTTGAAGGCCACGGCCTTGCCGGCGATGACGTGCATCAGCGGACCGCCCTGGATGCCGGGGAAGATGGCCGAGTTGATGATCTTCTCGTATTCGGCCTTCATCATGATGACGCCGCCGCGCGGGCCGCGCAGCGACTTGTGCGTGGTCGAGGTGACGAAGTCGGCGTGCGGCACCGGGTTGGGGTACGCGCCGCCGGCGACCAGGCCGGCGTAGTGGGCGATGTCGACCATGAACAGCGCGCCGTTGTCGTGGGCGATGCGGGCCATGCGCTCGAAGTCGATGTGCAGGGCGTAGGCCGAGGCGCCGGCGACGATCAGCTTGGGCTTGTGCTCCTTGGCCAGCTGCTCGACCTGGGCGTAGTTCAGGACTTCGTTTTCGTCCAGGCCGTACGAGATGAAGTTGTACAGCTTGCCCGAGGCGTTGACCGACGCGCCGTGCGTCAGGTGGCCGCCTTCGGCCAGGCTCATGCCCAGCACCGTGTCGCCCGGCTTCAGGACGGCCATGTACACGCCCTGGTTGGCCTGCGAACCCGAGTTGGGCTGCACGTTGGCGGCTTCGGCGCCGAAGATCTGCTTCAGGCGGTCGATGGCCAGCTGCTCGACCACGTCGACGTATTCGCAACCGCCGTAGTAGCGCTTGCCCGGGTAGCCTTCGGCGTACTTGTTCGTGAGCTGCGTGCCCTGGGCTTCCATGACGGCCGGGCTGGCGTAGTTCTCCGAAGCGATCAGCTCGATGTGCTGCTCTTGGCGAACGTCTTCCTTCTGGACGGCGGCCCAGACGTCCGGGTCAGCCTTGGAGAGGGTGAGGTTGCGGTCAAACATGACGGGGGGTTCCTGAGGCGGTAAGAGAGGAGAAAACTGCGCCCGGGTGGGTAAACCCGGATAATGACGAATAGTTTACCGCGTACCGCCGCTTTCCCTGTCGCCAAAATGCCCCGAATGGCGGCAAAATTCCCGCCAAGGGCGCGAAATTTCCGCGATCCATCCGTGGCAGGAAAACCCTCTCAATCCGACTTGAGAAACTTTCATGCAAACCCAGACTTTGCTCGCCTACACCCTGGTCGCCGCCGTCAGCGTCGTCACCCCCGGCCCCGCCAGCATCCTGGCCATGCGCAATGGCGCCGCCGGCGGCCTGCGCGCCGTGCTGCCGTCGTCGCTAGGCAATATCACCGGCCTGTTCCTGCTGTCCGGCGCCGCCATGCTGGGCCTGGGCGTAGTGCTGCAATCGTCCGCCCTGCTGTTCGCCATCCTCAAGATCGCCGGCGCCGCCTACCTGATCTACCTGGGCCTGCGCCACCTGCTGGGCCGCAGCAGCGTGGCCGCGCCGCCGCCAGACAGCCAGGGCCGCCCGCCGCGCGGCGCGCTGGCGCTGTACCTGGAGGCCACCCTCGTGGCCGGCCTGAATCCCAAGCCCATCCTGTTCTTCACCGCGCTGTTCCCGCAGTTCCTGAACGCGGCCGAGCCGCTGCTGCCGCAGTTCTTCATCCTGACCGGCATCTTCATGGGCCTGTCGCTGCCATCGCTGCTGGCCTACGGCCTGCTGGCGCGCCGCGCCCGCCGCCTGTTCCAGCAGCCACGCGCGCTGCGCTGGATCAACCGGGTAGTGGGCTCGGTGTTCGTCGCCTTCGGCGTGGCGCTGCTGCGCCTGAAACGCGCCGGCGCCTGAAGGCGCCGCGCATCCGGCGGATGGCCGGGAAATAAAAAAGGGCCGCATTGATGCGGCCCTTTTTACTGATCGCGAGGAATCAGGACGCCGAGGTCGCCCCGATCTGCTTGGGCGCCAGCTTCGGGTTGAGCGTATAGGTGCCGGTCAGCGACGCCTGCGCCAGCACGTGCTTCTGGATGGCGCGCAGCGCGTCCTCGCCGGTGAACGAACCCTGCAGGTTCAGCGTATGGACGTCCAGCGCGTAAAGTGTGAACACGTAGCGGTGCACCAGTGCGTCGTTCCAGGGCGGGCACGGGCCGTCATAGCCGAAATAGTCGCCGCTCATGTCGTGGTCGTTGGCGAACCAGGACGAGTACGAATTGATGCCCTGACGGGCATCCAGCGGCGCCAGCGGGCCGCCCTTGCCACGCGGCGTGATGCCGCTGGAAAAGGCGCCTTCGTCGATTTCGCGCATGTCGGCCGCCAGGTCGACCAGCACCCAATGGAAGAAATCGACCCGCGGCAGATCGGCCGGCACTTCACGGCCCTCCTGGTTGACGTCGTCGGGCTTGGAGGGAACGTCCGGGTCGTGGCAGATCAAGGCGAACGACTGCGTACCCGCCGGGACGTCGTCCCAGGAAAACTGCGGGTTGTAGTTGTCAGCCAGCGCGACGTGCGATTGCGCATCGATCTTGCCGAAGGCGTAGCGCTCCGGAATCGACTCGTTATCGGAAAAAGACAAACTCGAAAGTTTCATGTCGTGCTCCTTGAAGTGCTGCGAAGGCATCCCAGCCTTGAACGTCCCTCCAGCGTATCAAAATCTTCGCGATTATGGGTTCAACTTAACACGCGCGAACTTGCGCTTGCCCACCTGGACCACGTAAGTCCCCGCAGGCAGTTGCAACGATTTGTCTTCGACCCGGTCGCCATTGACGCGCACCCCGCCCTGCTCGACGTTGCGCTGCGCCTCGGAACCCGAAGCCACCAGGCCAGCCTCGCGCAACAGTTTGAGGATGCCGACCGGCGCGCCGCCGATGCTGACCTCGGGCATGTCCTCCGGAATCGCGCCGTCGCGGAAACGCGCCTCGAACGCGGCCAGGGCGTCCTCGGCCGCCTTGGCCGAGTGGAAACGGGTGATGATTTCCTGGGCCAGCATGACCTTGGCGTCGCGCGGATTGCGGCCGCCGTCGATCTCCTGGCGCAGCGCGGCGATGTCTTCCAGCGAGCGGAACGACAGCAGCTCGAAGTAGCGCCACATCAGCGTGTCGGAAATCGACATCAGCTTGCCGAACATCGAATCGGGCGACTCCGAAATGCCGATGTAGTTGCCCTTGGACTTGGACATCTTCTCGACGCCGTCGGTGCCGACCAGCAGCGGCATCGTCAGGATGCACTGCGGCTCCTGTCCATACTCCTTCTGCAGCTCGCGGCCGACCAGCAGGTTGAACTTCTGATCGGTGCCCCCCAGCTCCAGATCGGACTTCAGCGCCACCGAGTCGTAACCCTGCATCAGCGGGTACAGGAATTCATGCACCGAGATCGGGATGCCGCCCTTGAAGCGCTTGGTGAAATCCTCGCGTTCCATCATGCGCGCCACGGTGTAGCGCGACGCCAGCTGGATCATGCCGCGCGCGCCCAGCGGGTCGCACCACTCCGAGTTGTAACGGATCTCGGTGCGCGCCGGATCCAGCACCAGGCTGGCCTGCGCATAGTAGGTCTTGGCGTTGGCCTCGATCTGCTCGCGCGTGAGCGGCGGGCGGGTGCTGTTGCGGCCGCTGGGATCGCCGATGGTCGAGGTGAAGTCGCCGATCAGGAAGATGACCTCATGGCCCAGGTCCTGCAACTGGCGCATCTTGTTGAGCACCACCGTGTGGCCCAGGTGGATGTCCGGCGCGGTCGGGTCCAGCCCCAGCTTGATGCGCAGCGGCACGCCGGTGGCGCGGCTGCGGGCCAGCTTGCGGGCGAATTCGGCTTCGACCAGCAACTCATCGCATCCGCGCTTGGCAATACGCAGATCGGCTTCGACTTCGGGGGTGATGGGGGCTTCGGAGGGTGACATTTTTGGGGGGCCGCAACGGCTTCAGCCGATAAAAAGGTGTAAAAAGTGACGAAAACTATCGAAAATTCTAGCCGAATCAGCTAGGATACCGCCCTAATCATACGCAACTGTCATATATACGCAGTTGTGCTCCGGTTACCACCCGTTGTTCACAAGATGCGCCCCGCGCCAGCCCTTGCCCCGGAAAACGTGGCGCGCGGGGGCCGTTCGTGTCACGCACCCTGCGAGCTCATGCCACCTGAGAGGGTATCTTCACGATGAATCGTGGCCTCCACGACCTGGCGAGTAGCATCAAACGCAAAGTTGCCGCCGTATTTGCGCCCGTCGAGCCCAAGCCGCATCGCTCGGGACTTTTCCGCCGCACTCTCCTCGTCACCGCCATGGGTCTGTTTGCCGGCGCCGCCGCCTTGGGCATGGTGCAGCAACCCGACCGCAGCGAACTCCCCCCGTCCCGCGTCATCCAGAGCATCCTGCCGCTGACCACCGAACAGGTCGAAGTCAGCACCCCCAGCGCCGCGCCCTACATCAGCGAAACCCGCATCCGCGCGGGCGACACGCTGGCCGCCGTGCTGCAGCGCCTGGAGCTGGACTCCCCGGACCTGCAGACCTTCCTGACCCACGACGCCAGCGCGCGCAGCATCTACAAGCTGTACCCGGGCCGGTCGGTGCAGGCCGCGACCGACGCCGAAGGCAACCTGATCTGGCTGCGCTACATCCACACCCCGGGTAACGAGGCCGACGGCCAGGTCGTCACCCGCATGCTGCACGTGGCGCGCACCGACGACGGCTACAAGGCCGAGGAAATCACCGAAAGCACCGATCGCCAAACCCGCGTCGCCGTGGGCACGATCCGGTCCTCGCTGTTCGGCGCCACCGATGCCGCCGGCATCCCCGATTCGGTCACCATGCAGATGGCCGACATCCTCAGCGCCAAGATCGACTTCCTGCGCGACCTGCGCCAGGGCGACCAGTTCCGCGTGGTCTACGAAGTGCGCTCGCACGATGGCCGCTACGCCGGCGCCGGCCGCGTGCTGGCCCTGGAATTCATCAACGGCGGCAAGACCTACTCCGCCGTCTGGTTCAGCGCCGACAACAAGACCGGCTCGTACTACGACTTCGACGGCACCAGCCTGCGCGGCGCGTTCCTGCGCACCGCCCTGAAGTTCAGCCGCATCAGCTCGACGTTCGGCATGCGCATGCACCCCATCCACAAGACCTGGACGGGGCACAAGGGCGTGGACTATGCCGCGCCATCAGGCACGCCGATCCACTCCACGGCCGACGGCACGGTGGAATTCGCCGGCTGGCAGAACGGCTATGGCAACGTGGTCATCGTCAAGCACCACGGCAAGTACTCGACGCTCTACGCGCACCAGAGCCGCATCGCCGAAGGTATCACCAAGGGCAGCAAGATCTCGCAAGGGCAACTGATCGGCTACGTCGGCGCCACCGGCTGGGCCACCGGTCCGCACCTGCACTACGAATTCCGCGTCGACAACCAGCCGATCGACCCGTTGTCGGTCGACCTGCCCGTCGCCCGCGCCCTGGAACCGGCCGAAATCCGCGCCTTCAATCAGGCCGTGGCGCCGTACAAGCAGCAGATCCAGCTGCTCACCGAATTCCAGCAGACCCTGCCGGACGCGCTGACCAACGTGGCCAGCCGCTGAGCCGGACCTGCATCACGCATCCGCAAGGCGGCCCGCGCATCTCGATGCCGGGCCGCTTTTTTACAGGCGGCTTTTGACATGACGACACCCCAGCATTTCATCGGCCTGATGTCTGGCACCAGCGTGGACGGCGTCGACGGTGTCCTGGCGCGACTGCGCGACGGCCAGCCGCCGCAGGTGCTGGCCAGCGCCAGCCTGTCAATGCCCGCCGCGCTGCGGGCCGAGTTCCTGGCCCTGAACCTTGCCGGCGACGACGAATTGGCCCGCGCCGCGCTCGCCGCCAACGAACTGGCCCGCCTGTATGCGCAGGTGGTGGCGGACCTGCTGGCCGGCGCCAAGCTGCAAGCGCGGGACGTTGCCGCCATCGGCGCCCATGGCCAGACGGTACGCCACCGCCCCGACAGCGGCTATACCGTGCAATTGAACGCGCCCGCCCTGCTGGCGGAGCTGACCGGCATCGACGTGGTGGCGGACTTCCGCAGCCGCGACGTGGCCGCCGGCGGCCAGGGCGCGCCGCTGGTGCCGCCCTTCCACGCGGCCGTGTTCGGCGCGCCGCAAGGCCGCGCGGTGCTGAACCTGGGCGGCATCGCCAACGTCACGCTGCTGGCGCCGGACCAGCCGCCACGCGGCTTCGACACGGGCCCGGCCAATGTCTTCCTGGATGGCTGGTGCCAGCGGCACCTGGGCCAGTCCTATGACGCCGACGGCCGCTGGGCCGCCAGCGGCCAGGTGCTGGCGCCGCTGCTGGAACAACTGATCGCGAGCGAACCGTGGTTCGCGCTGCCGCCGCCCAAATCGACCGGCCGCGACCTGTTCAACATGCGCTGGCTGGACGACCGGCTGGCCGCCTACGATGGTCCCAGGCCGGCGCCGCAGGACGTGCAGGCCACCCTGCAACGCCTGACGGCCCGCACAGTCGCCAACGCCATCGACGCCGCCGGCACGGACGTGCGCGAGCTCTATGTCTGCGGCGGCGGCGCCTGCAACCCCGGACTGATGCGTGAGTTGGCGTATTGCCTGCAGCGCCCGGTGCATGCCACCGACGCGCTGGGCGTCCCGGCGCAACAGGTGGAGGCGCTGGCGTTCGCCTGGCTGGCCCAGGCCTTCCTGGCGCGCCGCCCCGCCGGCCTGCCCGGCGTCACCGGTGCGCGTGGCGCGCGCATCCTGGGCGCCTTGTATCCCGCCTGACGCGCGCCGCCCGCACGACAAAAAGCCCCTCGGAAAACCGAAGGGCTTTTTTTGTGGCCGAGCGGGCGTGGCCCGCCGCCATCGCGGCGCAATGCCGCTACCGGCTTACACCGAGAACGACGAGCCGCAGCCGCAGGTGGTGCTGGCGTTGGGATTGCGGATGACGAACTGGGCGCCTTCCAGGTCTTCCTTGTAGTCGATCTCGGCGCCGACCAGGTACTGGAAGCTCATGGGGTCAACCAGCAGTTGCACGCCGGCCTTGTCCAGCACGGTGTCGTCTTCGTTGACGACTTCGTCGAACGTGAAACCGTACTGGAAACCCGAACAGCCGCCGCCCTGCACGAACACGCGCAGCTTCAGCTCGGGGTTGCCTTCCTCGGCCAGCAGGTCCTTGACCTTGGCGGCAGCCGAGTCGGTGAACACCAGGGGAGCAGGCGGGGCGGCCTGCAGGTCGACAGTTTCGGTCACTGCATTCATGATTCACTCCTGGCCGCTGGGGCCGTATTCCGATGAGCGGCTGCGCCGCTCGCATGTAGTCACTATAGCGCAGCGCCGCCCGGACTCAAAGTTCGAGCTTGACGCTGCGGGAGGCGCGGACCACATCGCCCTCCAGGACACTGATGGTGACGCTTTCGGGGACAAATCCCTCGGGCACGGCCAGGACGCCCTGGCTGCGCTGGTACTGGTCGAACTGCAAGGCCAGCGACGCCGCGGTGGTGGTTTCGCCGGTGGCGGGCACGGGACCGCTTTCGGCCTTGACCTGCATCGGCGCCAGGTCCACGGTGACGGTTTCGCCCTTGAGCGTGCCGACGGCCTGGAACCGCAGCGTGCCGGCGAACGGGGCGGCACCATTGCGGCCGCTGCGCATCAGCAGCACCTTGTAGCGCAGCCCGCCGCCTTCGCGGTCGATCTGGGCGCCACGGATGTCCACGGTGCCTTCGGGCCCCGGCGGCAGCAGTTGTTCATAGAACGCCAACTGGTCGCGCACGCGGCCGATCTCGGCCTGCGCGGCGTGCAGCTGGGTTTCGAGTTCCTGGCGCGCCGAGCGCTCGATCACCAGCTCGCCGTCGGCGGTATCGAGCTGGCCGCGCAGGTAGCGCAATTGCACCGCCTGCTGGCGCATGGCTTCGTCGCGCGTCTCGACCTGCGCCGCGCTGAGCACGACGGCGTCCTTGGGTTGGTAGACGCCGCGCGCGTAGTAATAGCCCGCCGCCGCGCCCGCCAGCACACCGGCCAGCACGCCGGCGGCGACCCGCAGGCCGAGGCCGGCACGGGAAGTTCGAGGCGTCGCGGAGGAATCGTTGGACATGGGGAGCGGGCCGGCGGCAAACCGCCAGCCCGGCCGGACATCAGGGCAGGATCGCGACCTGGTCCAGGCCGACGGTCTCGGGCAAGCCGAACATCAGGTTCATGTTTTGCACGGCCTGGCCGGCCGCGCCCTTCACCAGATTGTCCTGCACCACCATGATGATGAGCTGGTCGCCGCCGCCCGGGCGCGACAGTGCGATGCGCAGGTTGTTGGAAGCGCGCACCGAGCGCGTCTCGGGCAGGCTGCCAGCGGGCATGACGTCGACGAACGCTTCGTCGGCGTAGCGCTGCTCGAACAGGGCCTGGAAGTCGGTGTCGCGCGCCTCGGGCTTGATGCGCGCGTAGATGGTCGAGTACATGCCACGGATCATCGGCACCAGGTGCGGCACGAAGGTCAGGCCGACCTTGCCGCCGGCGATCTTCTCGAGCTGGGCAACGATTTCGGGATGGTGGCGGTGGCCGGCCACGCCGTAGGCCTTGAAGTTGTCGGATGCCTCGGAGAACAGCGAGCCGACTTCGGCCTTGCGGCCGGCGCCGGACACGCCCGACTTGCAGTCGGCGATCAGGGTCTGCGCATCGACCAGTTGCTTGCCGCCCTCGAGCAGCGGGGCCAGGCCCAGCAGCACGGTGGTCGGGTAGCAGCCCGGGTTGCCGATCACGCGCGCCTTGGCGATGGCTTCGCGGTTCAGCTCGACCAGGCCGTACTGGGATTCAGCCAGGATGTCCGGGCAGGTATGGGGAATCTTGTACCAGCGTTCGAAGGTGGGCACGTCCTGCAGGCGGAAGTCCGCGGCCAGGTCGATGACCTTGGTGCCGGCGGCGATCAGTTCCTGGGCCTGGGCCATGGCCACGCCGTGGGGCGTGGCGAAGAACACCACGTCGCAGTCGGTCAGCGTGGCCTTTTCCGGCGAGGAAAAGGCGATCTGCACGCGGCCGCGCAGGTTCGGGTACATGTCGGCCACCGGCAGCCCGTCTTCCTTGCGGGACGTGATGGCGGTCAATTCCACATGGGGATGCTGCGACAGCAAGCGCAGCAGTTCGACGCCGGTGTAACCGGTGCCGCCGACGATACCAACCTTGATACGGGAGTTCGATGCTTGGGCCATGATGTGTGCTCTTCGTAGAACGAGGCTCGATTGTATCGCTCGGACAACCGGCCTTGCCGCCACGCCGGAAACCGCGCGGCGACCGATGTCCGACCGGACGAAGCCCGCGGAGTTCCGCGGGCCTGGGCGGGGCCTGGGCCCCGGGATGTAAAAAAAAGCCCGCACGAGGCGGGCTTTTTTCGCAGCGATTAACGCTTGCTGAACTGCTTGCGACGGCGCGCCTTGCGGAAGCCGACCTTCTTGCGTTCGACTTCGCGGGCATCGCGGGTCACGAAACCAGCTTGCGACAGCGCGGGCTTCAGGGTCGCGTCGTAGTCGATCAGGGCACGCGTGATGCCGTGACGGACTGCGCCGGCCTGGCCGGTTTCACCGCCGCCGTGCACGTTGACCTTGATGTCGAACGATTCCAGGTGGCCGGTCAGTTCCAGCGGCTGGCGCACGACCATGCGGCCGGTTTCACGGGCGAAGAACTCGTCGACGGGCTTGCCGTTGACGACGATCTTGCCGGTGCCCTTCTTGATGAAAACGCGAGCCACCGAAGTTTTGCGACGGCCGGTTCCGTAGTTCCAGTTACCGATCATGGCGTTTCCTTAGATATCCAGCGTCTTGGGCTGCTGGGCGGTGTGCGGGTGCTCGGCACCGGCATAGACCTTCAGCTTCTTGATCATGGCGTAGCCCAGAGGACCCTTGGGCAGCATGCCCTTGACGGCCTTCTGAATGGCGCGACCGGGAAAACGCTCTTGCATCTTCTCGAAGTTCGTTTCGCGGATACCACCCGGGTACGTGGTGTGGCGGAAGTACTTCTTGTCCTTCGCCTTGGTACCGGTAACGACGATATCGGAAGCGTTGATGATGACGATGTAATCGCCGGTATCAACGTGCGGCGTGAATTCAGGTTTGTGCTTGCCACGCAGACGACGTGCGACTTCGCTGGCCACACGACCGAGGACTTTGCCCTTGGCGTCGATCACAAACCAGTCACGTTGGACTTCATGCGGCTTGGCCACAAAGGTCTTCATGATGGTTCCTAGATATGAAAAATGGTCTCTGACTGGACGATCCAGCCAGGCTTTTTCCCTCAACTAGACAATGGAGCCGGCATCTTTCCAGCAACTGGGTTTCAGTGCCGGGTTTCAGCCAACCCACGGTCCCTATCGACGTCCCGCCTAAGCGTTATTACCCGCCCGTGCAATGGTCAAAATGAGGGAAAGCCTGAAATTCTACCACGGATGCTCAAAAAGTGGGCAGCCGCGATCGAATCCAGGTGGATGGACAGCCGTTCCGAGGGAAACGACTGTCGCATTTTTAAAGGGGACGCAAGTGCGCGCCGCCGGGAACCCCGCCAGCGCGCTCCGGCGCCCCTTGCCCGTTCCGCCGCGCGGATCATGCGCCCAGATAGGCTTCCAGCACCCGCGGGTGGCCCAGTAGCCCGCGACCGGTGCCCGACAGCGCCATGGCGCCGTTCTCCAGCACATAGCCGTGCTGGGCGATCTTGAGCGCCTGGCGCACGTTCTGCTCGACCAGGAACAGGGTCAGGCCGTCGGCGTTGATGGCCCGCAGCGAGCGGAAGATTTCCTGCACCACGATCGGCGCCAGGCCCATCGACGGTTCGTCCAGCAGCAACAGGCGCGGCTTGGCCATCAGGGCGCGGCCGATCGCCAGCATCTGCTGCTCGCCGCCGGAGAGGTTGCCGGCGATGCCGGTGATCCGCTCTTTCAGGCGCGGGAACAGGTTGAAGACGTATTCCAGGTCCGAATCGATGTTCTTCAGGCCGCGGCGGTAGGCGCCCAGCTCGAGGTTTTCCAACACGGTCATGGTGGTGAGGATGGCCCGGCCTTCAGGCACCTGGACGATGCCGCGCGCCACCAGCTGGTGCGGCGCCAGGTTGGTGACGTCCTCGCCTTCGAACAGGATCTTGCCGCGCGCCTTGGGCAGCAGGCCCGACAGCGCCAGCAGCGTGGTCGATTTGCCGGCGCCGTTGGCGCCGACCAGGGCGGTGATTTCCTTGGCTTCCAGGTCCAGGTCGATGCCGCGGACGGCTTCGATATGGCCGTAGTTGACCTCGAGTCCGCGGACTTCCAGCATTGCGCTGCTCATTGTGCGGCCTCCGCGTTGTCGATGTCGTCGTCGTCCTCGCGGCCCAGGTAGGCCTCGATGACCTGCTCGTTGTTGCGGATCTCTTCAGGCCCGCCGCAAGCGATGATCTTGCCGAAGTTCAGCACCGCGATGCGCTCGCACAGCCCCATCACGAAGCGCATGTCGTGCTCGATCATGAGGATGGTGTAGCCGCGGTCGCGGATCGCCAGGATCTCGCGCATCAGCTCGGCGCGCTCGCCGGTGTTCATGCCGGCGACCGGCTCGTCCAGCAGCAGCAGCTTGGGCTCGGTGGCCAACGCGCGCGCCAGCTCCAGGCGGCGCTGCTCGCCGTACGACAGGTTGTCGGCCAGGTCGTTGGCCTTGTGGTCCAGGCGCATCCACGTCAGCAACTCGTGGGCGCGCTCGCGGGCGCGCTTTTCGTGCTCGCGGTAGCCCGGCAGGCCCAGCAGCAGGCTGGGGAAGCCGTAGTTCATGTGGCGGTAGGCGCCCACCACCACGTTCTCCAGCAGCGTCATCTCCTTGAAGAGACGGATGTTCTGGAAGGTGCGGGCGATGCCCATGCGGGTGATGGCGTGCGGCTTGCGACGCAGCAGGCTTTCGCCATTGAAGGCGATGCCGCCGCCGCTGGGCGGCAGCAGGCCGGTGATCAGATTGAACACCGTGGTCTTGCCGGCGCCGTTGGGGCCGATCAGGCCGAAGATCGCGCCTTCGGGCACCGACAGGCTGACGTCATGCAGCACGTGCAGGCCGCCGAAGCTCTTGGAAACGGAGGTCAGCTCAAGCATGGCGCTTGCCTCCTTGACGCATCCAGCGCTTGAAGCGCGCCGGATCCCAGATGCCTTGCGGCAGGAAAAGCACAATCACCACCAGGATCACTCCGTTGATGACCAGGCGGAAATCTGCGAACCCGCGCAGCAGCTCGGGCAGCACGGTGATGATGAAGCTGCCCAGCACCGGACCGGCCAGACCGCCGATACCGCCCAGGATGGCCATCGTCAGGATTTCAACGCCACGGTCGAAGCCGTATTCGTTGGGGCCGATGAAGAAGGTCAGGTGCGCATTCAGCGCACCGGCCAGGCCGGCGATCATCGCGCCAGCCACGAAGGCCAGCATCTTGTTGGCGCGCACGTCGATGCCCATCAGGCCGGCCGCGGTCTCGTCGCCGCGGATGGCCTCGAAGGCGCGTCCGATCTTCGAGGCGCGCACGCGCCACAGCACGAACAGCACGATGACGACCGCCAGGATGACGTGCCACCACTGCGTCAGCTGCGGAATGCCGTTAAGGCCCAGCGCGCCGCCGGTGATCGACTCGGTGTTCAGCACCGTCACCCGCACCACTTCGCCGAAACCCAGCGTGGCCATGGCGAGATAGACCCCTGACAGCCGCAAGGTCGGCAAGCCGATCAGCGCCGCCACCAGGGCCGGCGCCGCCATGCCACCGGCCAGCGCGACCGGGAACGAGACGTCGTAGTTCATGGTGAGCAACGCCGCCGCGTAGGCGCCGATGCCCATGAAGGCCGCATTGGCCATGGCCAGCATGCCGCAGGCAAGCGTCAGCCAGATGGAGAGGGCCAGCAGGGCGTTGGTGCCGAGCGTCAGCACCAGGTTGCCATAGATGGCCCAGAAGTTTTCGAATCCGCTCATACTCAAGCCTTGCGTTGAACCACTTTGCCGAACAGACCTTGCGGGCGCACCAGCAGGATCAGGAACAGCAGGCCGAATGCCACCGCGTCGCGCATGGTGGAGCCGATATAGGCCACCGACAGCACTTCAGCGAAGCCCAGGAACAGCCCGCCCAGCATGGCGCCACGAATGTCGCCCATGCCGCCAAGGATGATGACCGCGATGCCCTTGTGCAGCATCGGCTGGCCCATCAGCGGGAACAGCGCGTTCGAGTACAGGCCGATCAGCACGCCCGCGACCCCGCCCAGGGCGGCGGCGGCGAACGAGGTGGTGATGAAGAGCTTTTCGACGTTGATGCCCAGCAGCCAGGCGGCCTTGGGCGATTCGGCAATGGCGCGCAGGGCGCGGCCGAACTGCGTGCGACGCATCACGAACATCAGCAGGGCCATCAGCGCGAACGACAGGAAGATGATGCCCAGTTCGATCACGGTCAGGTGCAGGCCGGCGATCTCGATCACTTCCTCGGGCACGGTGCCGTGCGGGAAGCGCAGGTTGCTGGCGCCGAAGATGCCTTGCGCGCCATTGTTCAGGATGATGCCCACGCCGATCGTGGCGATCATGGGGATCAGGTGGGGGGCATTACGCTTGCGCAGCGGCTTGAGCACCAGGTAGTCGATGATGACCCCGGTGAAGCCGGCGACGAAAAATGCCACCATCAGCGCCGCCCACAGGGGCAGGCCGAAATGCTGCACCACGGAGAGCGCCGCGTAGGCCCCCACCATGAAGACGGCGCCATGCGCGAGGTTGATCACCCCGAGCACGCCGAATACCAGCGTGAAGCCCAGCGCGAACAGTGCGTACACACAGCCCAGCGACAAGGCGTTAACGAATTGTTGTTCCAACATGATGGGACATATTCCAAATCAAAAAAGAGCCCCCACGCCGCGCCCCCTGCGTGGACTTGCCGCTCGCCAGGCACGGCTTCGGGACTCGGGGCAGGCCTGTGTAAGGCCTTCCACGCCGCGCATTGCGTGGACCTGCCGCCCTGAGAGAGCCGTTCTATTCCTGGGGAGTCCTACGATAAAAAGCGCCTTGCGGACGACAGCTGGCCGCCGTCCGCAAGGCGCATCCCCCCGCGCGGGGATGCTGACTGCTTACTTCTCGATGACGTACTTGCCGTCCTTGGTCACGCTGACGATCGGCGCCTGGTCGGCGTCGTAGCCGGCGGGCTTGCCGGCGCGGTCGGTGGCCTGGCGGAACTTGAAGGCGCCGGTGGCGCCGGTCCATTGCACCGAGGGCAGCGCGTCGCGCAGGGCGGCGCGGTCCTTGGCCAGTTCGCCGGAGATCTTGGTGTTCTTCAGGGCCTGGGCGACGATGTACATGGCGTCGTACGACTGCGCGGCGAACTGGTCGGGCGCGCCGTTGAACTTGGCCTTGTAGGCGTCGATGAACTTGACGTTCTCGGGGGCCTTGTTCTCGATCGACCACGGGCTGCCGATCCACAGGTTGTTCGACGCGCCGCCGGGGGCCAGGTCGAAGATCTTGACCGAGTTCATGCCGTTGCCGCCGATGACGGGCACGTTCAGGCCCAGCTGGCGGGCCTGCACCATGATCGGGGCGCCTTCGGCCAACAGCGCCGACAGCACGATGGCGTCGGGGTTGGTGCCCTTGATCTTGGTCAGCTGGGCCTTGAAGTCGACGTCGCCCTTGGCGAACGTTTCGGTCGTGGTGACCGGGATCTTCTGGTCTTCCAGGGCCTTCTTGAAGTTGTCGTAGCCGCTCTTGGTGAAGACGTCGTCGTTGCCGTACAGCACCGCCACGTTCTTCAGGCCGGTCTTGGCCTTGACGGTGGAGATGGTGGCGGGCAGCACGTCGGCTTCGGTGACCGAGTTGCGGAACACGTAGTTGCCGATGGAGGTGATACCGTCGGCGGTGTTGGAGGTGCCGAAGGCGACCGTCTTGGCGGCCTGGGCGATCGGGTCGGCGGCCTGGGCCGAGTTCGACAGCGTCGGGCCGAACACCATCAGGACGTTGTCCTTGAAGATCAGCTTCTTGAAGACGTTGATGGCTTCTTCTTTCTTGCCTTGCTCGTCCTCGACCACCAGCACGATCTTGTTGCCATTGATCCCGCCCGCGGCGTTGATCTCGTCAGCGGCCAGTTGGAAACCGTTGCGGATCGACACGCCGTACTGAGCGGCGCCGCCCGACAGGGCCTCGGCCACGCCCAGCTTGATGTCGGCCGCATGGGCAGCCGGGACGATACCGGCGGCGATCAGCGCGGCCAGCAGCTTCTTGGTCTTGGATTGCATGGTTGATACCACCTTAAAGTCTGTCTCGGAATGTTGGTTATCCAGGCCGGGATGTTCCCGCCGGATTGACGTCCAATGGCGCCTGAAGGCGTCACGTTTGCGCGTCAAGACCCGGGATATTACTCCTTTGTATCAGGCCGAAACTCGAATGCCGTTCAACAAAAGGAGCAAAACCGCCCATTTTTTTGTAAAAAACACGGGGTTATCAGCGAAAACCCCACCTCCAACCGAATGCCATTCGGCATCCGGACCTGCCATCAACTGCGAGCGGACAGCGCCACGCCCAGGTACTGGTCGTAGGCGCCCTCGGTCAAGCGGAGCCAGGGCATCGCGTTGTCGCGAAAACCCATGTAGTTGTCGTGGATCGCCTTGAATTTCGGGTCCTTCTCGCCCAGGTCCTTGTAGACCTGCTGGGTCGCCTCGAACGCGGCATCCATGACCGAGCGCGGCAAGGCGCGCACCTGCGCGCCGGCCGCGACCAGTTGGGCCAGCGCGGCCGGATTGCGGGCGGCGTAGGCCGCCGTGGTGCGCGCATGCGCGGCCAGAGCGGCGGCTTCGACCACCGCCTGGTAGTGCTTGGGCAGCTTGGCCCAGGCCTCTTCATTGATATAGAGCGACAGCTGTTCGCTGGCGGCCCACCAGCTGGGGCCGTAATAGAACCTGGCAGCCTTGTTCAGGCCGAGCTTGCCGTCGTCGTAGGCGCCGGCGCCGGCCACGGCGTCCGGGCCCGCCTTGGCAGCGGCCTCGGCGGGCTTGGCGGCGTCGGCGGACTTGGCGGCGTCGGCGGACTTGGCGGCCTCGGTCGGCTTGCTGCCCTCCGCCGGCTTGGCGTCCTTGGGATCCTTGGCGGCTTCTGCCGGCTTGGCATCCTGGGCGGCCTCGGCGCCCTTCCCGTCATTGGCCTGCGCGGCCGCGCCGGTCTGCTGCGGCAGCACGCCCAGATGCGCCAGCACCTGCGCCGCCAGGCCGTCGACGCGCATCCTCAAGTCTTTCAAATCGGTCGCGCGCTTGATCTCGCGGTTGGACCACAGGCCCATCTGCGAACCGGTGTTGCCGAGCGGAAAGTTGATGATCTTCTGCGCCTTGAACAGTTCGCGCATCAGGCGCAGGCCGTCGCCTTCGAGCATCCAGGCATTCATCTGGCCCGCGTCCAGCCCGAACGGCACCGCCGAATCGAAGCAGAAGGCGGGGTTTTTGGCGAAGTAGATGCCTGATGACACGTGGGCGCATTCGACCGTGGCGGCGCCGACCGCGTCCATCAGTTGCGCCGCGGGCGCGACCTCGCCTTCGGCCAGTTGCTTGATGCTGAACTTGCCGCCGGTGGCATCGGAGACGAATTTGCGGAAAATCTCGCCAGCGCCGAAGCGCAGGTCCAGCGCCGCCGGAAAGCCGGACGCCAGGCGCCAGCTGATCGAGGGGGAATCCTGCGCCAGGGCGGGAGCGCTGACCGCCGCCCCCGCCGCCACGGCGCCCAGGCCGGCCTGCTTCAAGAATGAACGTCGTTGCATCTCTTTGCTCCTCTACAGCGATACCAGTTTGAGCAATACCCGCCGGATATTACACGTTGCCATCGCCGCTGACGGCTAGAGGAATTCCCGAGCGGTCAAGGATTGCAAAGAGCGTTGTGACGCGGTTGCCGGGTCAGGTGCCGGCGATCGCCATCTGTTCGATCAGGATCGAACCGGTGGTCTTGGTGCCGCGCGAGATGGTGTCGGCGCCCACCGCGACGATCTGGCGGAACATGTCCGACAGGTTGCCGGCGATGGTGACTTCCTGCACCGCATGCTGGATCTGGCCGTTCTCGACCCAATAGCCGAACGCGCCGCGCGAATAGTCGCCGGTGACGTAGTTCACGCCCTGTCCGATCAGCTCGGTGACCAGGAAGCCCGTGCCCATCTTCTTGAGCATCGCCTCGAAATCGTCGCCACGGCGCGTCAGCGTGGAGCTGAAGACCAGGTTGTGCGAACCGCCCGCGTTGCCGGTGGTCTGCATGCCGAGCTTGCGCGCGGTGTAGGAGGACAGGAAATAGCCTTCCAGCACGCCAGCCGAGACCACGTTGCGCTTGCGGGTGCGCACGCCTTCGTCGTCGAACGGCGAACTGCCCATGGCGCCGCGGATGTGCGGGTCTTCGGTCAGGTTGATGTGTTCGGGGAAGATCGGCTTGCCCAGGGCGTCGAGCAGGAAGCTGGCCTTGCGGTACAGCGCGCCGCCGTTGGCGGCCTGCGTCAGGGCGCCGACCAGGCCGAGCGCCAGCGGCGCCTCGAACAGGACCGGGAACTTGCCGGTGCGGATGCGGCGCGCCGACAGGCGCGACAGCGTGCGCTCGGCGGCGTAGCGGCCGACGGCCTCGGGCGTGGCCAGCTTGGCCGGATCGCGCTCGGAGGTGTACCAGTAGTCGCGCTGCATGCCGTTGCCGCGGCCGGCGATGGGCGCCACCGACAGGCTGTGGCGCGAATACGGGTAGCCGCCCAGGAAGCCACGGGTGTTGCCCATGACGAACTGGCCTTCGTAGGTGCCGACCGTGGCGCCGTCGGTATTGGTGATGCGGGCATCGACCTCGCGCGCGGCGCGTTCGGCGCGCAGCGCCAGCTCGGCGGCTTCCTCGGTGGAAACCGTCCAGGCGCGATGCAGGTCGAGGTCGGGGAATTCGGTGGCCAACTGGTCGGCGTCGGGCAGGCCGGCGGCCGGATCGGCGGCAGTGTGGCGGGCGATGTGCCAGGCGGCTTCGACCGTCTGGCGCAGCGCGGCTTCGGAGAAGTCGGAGGTCGAGGCGGAGCCGCGGCTCTGGCCGGCGTAGACCGTCAGGTCGAGCGAGCGGTCACGGGTCTGTTCGACGGTCTCGATGTCGTTCTTGCGCACCGATACCGACAGGCCCAGGCTTTCGGAGACTTCGGCCGCGGCGTCCGAGGCGCCGATCTGGCGCGCGTAGGCCAGGGTTTGCTCGACGAGTTCGGAAAAACGCGCGTGATTGGCCGCCAGCGGCAAGGAGGAGGAGGATTTGACCATTGCTGTCCAATTTGCAGAGACGGTTATCATAGCCAAGTCTGTCATTGCGCAGTTTTCCATGAATTCCCACATCGAAGAAGAATCCTCCGACGGCTACGACGAGAACGGCTACGATCGTCCCAGCAAGTCCCAGGTCAAGCGTGAAATGCACGCGCTGCTGGACCTGGGCAAGCAACTGATCGAACTGTCCCCCGAACGCCTCAAGCAGTTGCCCCTGGCCGAACGCCTCTACGAGGCGATCCGCGAGGCGCAGCGCACCACCAGCCGCGAAGGCCGCCGCCGCCAGACCCACTTCGTGGGCAAGCTGATGCGCGACGCCCCCGCCGACGAGATCCGCGCCCAGCTCGACGTGTGGGAAAACGGCTCGCGCGAGGAAACCGCGGCCATGCACCGCCTGGAAACCCTGCGCGACCGCCTGCTCGACGACGACGACGCGCTGACCAAGCTGCTGAACGACAATCCGCAAGCGGATGTGCAGCAGCTACGCGCGGTGATTCGCGCCGCCCGCAAGGAAAAGCTGGCCAACGCCTCGCTGCTGCAAGGCCAGGAACCGCAGAAGAAGCACTATCGCGCCCTGTTCCAGGCCCTCAAGACCCTCACCCACTGATTGCGCCCGCCGTCCATGAACGCCCCCACCGACCTGCTCGATTGCATCGAGATCGAAACCGCCTCCAATCCCACGCACGCCGTGATCTGGCTGCACGGCCTGGGCGCCGACGGCAACGACTTCGCGCCCATCGTGCCGGAACTGGACCTGCCGGCCGGCCTGGGCGTGCGCTTCGTATTTCCCAACGCTCCCGTGCAGCGCGTCACCATCAACAATGGCATGGCGATGCGTTCCTGGTACGACATCCTGGTGATGGATCTGGTGCGGGTGGAAGACGCCAAGGGCATCCGCGCCTCGGAGGCCGCGATCCACAAGCTGATCGCGCGCGAGAACGCGCGCGGCATCCCGACCTCGAACATCGTGCTGGCGGGCTTCTCGCAGGGCTGCGCCATGACCCTGCACACCGGCCTGCGTCTGCAGGACAAGCTGGCCGGCATGATGGGCCTGTCGGGCTACCTGCCGCTGCTGGACAGCGCCGAGGCCGAGCGCGCTCCCGCCAACCAGCGCACTCCCATCTTCCTGGCCCACGGCCTGTATGACCCGGTGGTGTCGCTGCCGCGCGCCGAGGCCTCGCGGGCCGAACTGGAACGGCTGGGCTACGACGTGCGCTGGCACACCTACCCCATGCCGCATTCGGTCTGCGCCGAGGAAGTGGCCGACATCTCGCGCTTTCTGAACCAGGTGCTGGTGTAACTCCGGCGGCGCGCGCCGCGCCGCCACCCTCCCCCGGGTCCGGATTCTCCGGGCCGTTCGCACGGGGATTCCCTGCTTTGTATACCAAGTGGTATTCCAGCCCCGAATTTTCCGGGGCCCGGCTTCGCTCGTCCATAGAGAAAAACGACAATACTAAAACGCTTGCTGCTCGCCTAGGTTGAATATAGTATTCAATCCAAGCCGTATCGGCCCGATCGCAATCGCCTCGGGCTTCCCTGTTGTTGCAGTCGATCCATCCCATTGGCCGTGTCGCGCCGGGTTTCGGCGAGGCATTCAGACGCAGGAGAAAGTCCCGTGAAGCCCTTGCCATTGCCTCGCCTGGCAGCGGTGGCGCTGCTTGCCGCCGTCCTCGCCCCGTTCGCCAGCCACGGCGAAGCCCTCAATCCCCCGGTAAAGGTGCGCTACGAAGAGGTGGTGCGCTCGATCCTGTACGTGCCCAAGTACGTCGCGCTGTCGCAGGGCTACTTCAAGGATGCCGGGCTGGACGTGTCCATGAAGACCTCGCAGGGCACCGACAAGGGCATGACCGCCCTGCTCTCGGGCAGCGCCGACATCGTACTGATCGGCCCCGAGGCCTCGATCTACGTGCAGAACAGCGAATCGCCGGTCAAGCCGAAGATCTTCGCCGGGTTGACCGCCACCGACGGCTTCTTCCTGCTGGCGCGCAAGCCGGTCGAGAAGTTCGACTGGAGCATGCTCAAGGGCAAGGAGGTGATCGGCTTTCGGCCCGGGTCGAACCCCATCGTGTTCCTGGAGACCGCGCTGCGCAAGCACGGCCTGGACCCGCAGAAGGACGTCAAGCTGCTCAACAACATCGGCATCCCCGCCCGCGCCGGCGCCTGGATGGCCGGCCAGGGCGAGTACGGCATCTTCCTGGAACCCGAGGCCGGCGAGCTGGTGCGCAACGGCAAGGGCTACATCGTGGCCTCGGTCGGCCATGAGGTCGGCCAGGTGGACTACACGGTCTTCACCGCCACCGACAAGTACATCCGCGACAACCCCAAGGTGATCCAGGCCTGGACCAACGTGGTGGCGCGCGCGGAAAAGTACGTGAAGGACACGCCCGCGGCCACGCTGGCGCCGCAGATCATGAGCTACTTCCCCGGCATGGATGCGGCCGCGGTGACCGACGCGATCGAGCGCTACAAGCAGTACCAGATCTGGAAGACCACGCCGCTGGTGACGGCCGAGGCCATGAACCGGCTGCAGGACATGCTGGTCGCCAGCGCGGTGATGAAGGACGGCGCCCGGGTCAAATACGAGGATGTGGTGGTGGCGGACTTCGCCAGGAAGGTGCCGTGATGAGCGCCGTCGTCCACAACCTCAAGCCGGACCCGGCCACCGCCAAGATCGAACTGCGCGATGTCTGCCTGAGCTACTTCACGCCGGAAGGCGAGACCGAAGCGCTGTCGCAGGTGTCGTTCGCGCTGGCGCCGGGCGAATTCGTCAGCCTGATCGGCCAGAGCGGCTGTGGCAAGAGCACGCTGCTGTCGCTGATCGCCGGCCTGCACGCGCCGACCTCGGGCACGGTGATGATCGACGGCCAGGCGGTCACCGAACCCAATCCGCGCATCGGCTACATGCTGCAGCAGGATTATCTTTTCGAGTGGCGCACCATTCTGGACAACGTCATGCTGGGCGCCGAGATCCAGGGCCGGCGCGATGCGCGCAGCGAGGCGCGGGCCGTGCACCTGCTGGAAAAGTGCGGACTGGGCGCGTTCCTGTCGCATACGCCACGCCAGTTGTCGGGCGGCATGCGCCAGCGCGCCGCGCTGGCGCGCACGCTGGTGACCGAGCCCGACGTGATCCTGCTGGACGAGCCATTCTCGGCGCTCGATTCGCAGACCCGGCTGGCGATCTCCGACGAGGTCGTCGACATCCTGCGGCGCGAGGGCAAGACGGTGGTGCTGGTGACGCACGACATCGGCGAGGCCATCGCCATGACCGACCGCGTCATCGTGCTGTCGCGCCGGCCCGGCCGGCTCAAGAGCCAGTACCGCATCCACTACGGCGACGGCGCGCGCCCCACGCCGTTCCAGGCCCGCTCGCGGCCGGAATTCAATGCCTACTTCAAGCAGCTCTGGGACGAGCTGGACGTCCATGTGGAGGGTTGAGCCGTGAACGCACCGATCGCCAACACCGTGCCGCTGCGCGCCGTGCCCGCGCCCAGCCAGAAGTACCTGGACTACCTGCGGCGCGACCGCGCCCGCCGGCGCCACATCCGCATCGCCCAGGCGCTGCTGCTGGTGGTGTTCCTGTGCGCCTGGGAGATCCTGCCGCGCATGCACATCCTGAACCCGCTGCTGACCAGCTATCCGAGCGCGCTGTGGCCGACCTTCCTGGAACTGTGGAGCCAGGGCAACCTGGCGCGCCACATCGCCACCACGCTGTCGGCCACGCTGGTGGGCTTCACGCTCAGCATGGTGATCGGCATCATCGTCGCCGCCGCGCTGTGGTGGTCGGACTTCCTGTACAAGGTGCTGGATCCGTTCCTGGTGGTGGCCAATGCCATGCCCAAGATCGCCTTCGTGCCGATCTTCTACCTGTGGCTGGGGTCGGACTACGCGGTCTACGGCATGGCTGTGGCAATCGCCGTGTTCGTGACCATCATGGTGGTGTACGCCGGTTTTCGCGCCATCGACCTGAACAAGGTCAAGCTGGCCCGCACCTTCGGCGCCAGCCGCTGGCAGGTGCTGACCAAGGTGGTGCTGCCCGGCAGCGTGCCGACCCTGATCGCCGCGGTGAAGATGAACATCGGCCTGGCGCTGGTGGGCGTCATCGTGGGCGAATTCCAGTCGGCCGACTCGGGCCTGGGCTTTCTCATCATGAACGGCAGCCAGGTCTTCAAGCTGAACATCGTCATGACCGCCATCGCCATGCTGGCGCTGATCTCCAGCGTCATGTACCTGGTGGTGTACCGCATCGAAGCCGCCGTGGCGCGGCGCTACGGATAAGGAACCGCCATGCAGATTCCGCAATGGGTGCAGGACCGCGTCATCGCCCGCCAGGGCTGCCTGCATCCCTACGACAGCCTGCCCGGCGCCCGCACCGCGGTGGTGGTGATCGACATGCAGCAGTACTTCACGCTGCCCGGCTACCAGGGCGAATGCGCCGCGGCGCGCGACATCATCGCGCCGGTCAACCGCCTGTGCGACGCGGTGCGCGCGGCCGGCGGCACGGTGGTCTGGGTGCAGACCGCGTCCGACAACGCCGACGCCTTCTGGTCGCACCACCATGGCGTGATGCTGACGCCCGAGCGCAGCGCCCGGCGCCTGGAAACCCTGCGCCGCGATGCGCCGGGTTTCGCGCTGCATCCGGACCTGCGGCCGGCCGACAGCGACTTGCGCGTGACCAAGCGCTTCTACAGCGCCATGGCCACAGGCTCGTCGGAACTGGAGCCGCTGCTGCGCGGACGCGGCGTGGACACGCTGCTGATCGCCGGCACGGTCACCAACGTCTGTTGCGAATCGACCGCGCGCGACGCGATGATGCGCGACTTCCGCACCATCATGGTGGACGACGCGCTGGCCGCGGTGACGCCGGCCGAACACGAAAACGCCCTGCATGGCTGGCTGCTGTTCTTCGGCGACGTGCTGTCGGTGGATGAAGTGGCGACGCGGCTGCGGCCAGCCCAGGCCGCGCGCAAGACGGCCTGAAGCCGGCATGGCCACGGCCGGGCGCGGGCCCGCGCCGGCCGCGGCGCTCAGCGCAGGTTGAGCCAGACCCGCCGCATGGTCGGGTCTTCCGGATCCGGATCGTTGGTGAAGCCCAGGCTGGTCATCAGCGCCAGCATCGGCCGGTTGGTCGACAGCACCAGGCCGTCGATGTATTCCAGCCCCTGCTCGCGCGCCGCGTCGATCAGCGCCGTCATCAGCTGGCGGCCCAGGCCGCGCCGCTGCCAGTCGTCGCCGATCACCAGCGCGTATTCCGCGCCGCGCCCGTCGGGGTTGCGCAGGTAGTGCGCGAAGCCGACCAGCACTTCGTGCGGATGGCCGCGGTTGGCCGGGTTGGGCACCTGGGTGGCGGCCACCAGCGCCAGCTCGCGGTGGTAGTCCACCTGGGTGTAGCGCGACACCATGCGCGGCGTCAGCTCGCGCATCATCGACACGAAGCGCATGTAGCGCGAGCGTTCCGACAGGCCGCGGATGAAATCCTGCAGCGGCTGGCCGTCCTCGGGGCGGATCGGCCGCAGCACCCACGGAATGCCATCGGCGAAGCGGCGCACCTGCACCAGGCGCGCCGGGTACGGGTGAATCGCCATGTGCGGATAGCCGGCGGTCTGGGGCGTTTCGCAGCCCGGCTTCTCGGCCAGCGTCATGCGCAGGCCGCCGGCGCGCAGATGGGTCTCGCCGGCATACAGTGGGTCGATGTCGAGCGTTTCGATGTCCGGCAGCTCCGACACCATCTCCGAGACCAGCACCAGCGCCTGCTGCAAGGCCTCGGCGGCCAGGTGGCCGACACGCGGCGCCAGCACCCGGCGCCACAGCCGGCTGCGCTCGATCATCTGGCGCGCCAGGAAGCCGTTGAGCGGCGGCAGGTCGATGCCGCGGTCCGATTGCGACAGCACCGCGTCCGGGCCGCCGGCGCCGAAGCGGATGACCGGCCCGAACTGCGGATCGCGCCGTACGCGGATCGCCATGGGGCGGGATTCCGGTTCGGCCGCCGCCACGTCCAGCGGCATGTCGCGCAAGGGGACATAGAACAGGGACAGCAGCGCGCGGACCTCGGAGGTATTCAGTTCGCGCCGGCAATCGGCCCGCACCCGCGCCAGGATCTCGCGCGCGGCGGCCAGGTCGGGCACATGGGTGGCCGGCTCGGGCGGCTGGGTCTGCAACAGCAGTTGCTGGTTGTAGTGGTGCGTGGCCAGCACGCCGAAGGCGTCGGCAGCGGACTCGGGCGTGCGGAACGCCGAGGTGCCGGCGTCGTCCAGCATGCGCCGCAACGGCCGCATGCCGGCGTCGCCCATGAAGCAGGTGACCACGGGCTTTCTGGCCTTGGGCGCGATCTGCGCCAGCTCGCGCGCCACCGCCGGCATGTCGGCCAGCGCGTCGGGCGCCAGCAGCACCAGCACGCCGTCCACGCCGGCGTCGTCCAGCACCACGTCGAGGATGGCGCGGATGCGTTCCGGCGTCAGCGGCACGTAGGTGATGACAGGATTGGCGCTGGCCGCGTCCGGCTCCAGCATTGCCGCCAGCGCGCGCTGCGTGGCCGGCGCCAGCTCGGCGCGCAGCACCGCCGCGTCCGGGCCGATCAGGTCCATGGCCAGCTGCGGAGGCCCGCTGCCGTTGGAGATCAGCGCCACCCGCCGCCCCTTGGGCCGGCGCGTGTAGCCCAGCACCTTGACCGCCGAGAACAGCTGCACGAAGTAGCGCACCCGCACCGCGCCGGCGCGCCGCAGCGCGGCGTCGAAGATGGCGTCGGCGCTGTCGGTGTCGGCGCGGCCGGCCTTGAGCACGATGACCGGCTTGACGCTGGCCGCGGCCCGCAGCGTGCTCATGAACTCGCGCGCCGGCCCGACGTCTTCCAGGTACAGCACGATGCTGTCGGTGCGAGGATCGCTGGCCAGGTAGTCCAGCACCTTGGACAGGCCCACCACCGCCTCGTCGCCCAGCGACACGGCGGTGGAAAAGCCGATATGCACGTCCTCGGCCCAGTCCATGACGGCGGCCATGATGGAGCGCGACTGCGCCAGCAGCGCCACGCGGCCGGCGCGCGCCAGCACCGGATGCTGGCTCAGGTTCAGGCCGGCATGCGGGCGCTGGGCGCCGAACGAGCGCGGCCCCAGCAATTCGCAGCGGTTTTCCTCGGCCCAGGCGCGGCACAACGCCAGCGTGCCGCGCGGGTAAGGGTCGGGCAGCTCGTGCGGCAACAGGATGACCGAGCGCGGGGCCAGCGGGGACAGCCGGCGCAGGGTCTCGGGCAGCACGGCCGGCGAAACGCAAACCAGGGCCAGATCGGGCCGCTCGCCAGCGGCCAAGCCCTGGAGCGTCTCCGGCAAGTCGGGCGCGGCGCCAGGGTCGCAGGCCACCACCGTGGTTTTCGCCTTGAGCGCGGGTGGCAGCGACGTCGCCGCCGGCAGCGGCCGATCGGCGACGATCACCAGCGAACCGGGTTCGAACATCGGGGCAAGAGCGTGTCGCAGCATGGCGGGAACAGGCACTAATCTAAAATAGCGTCCATCGTAACAAGACAACCCCGCCGTCCGCTTGATCCGGGCCAGTCCGACGCCGCATTCGCGGCGCCGCAGCCGCTATCATTGCCACCTATGACTTCCAACGCCTCCTCCCCCATCCGTACCCGCTTCGCGCCTTCGCCCACGGGCTTCCTGCACCTGGGCGGCGCCCGCACCGCGCTGTTCTCCTGGGCCTTCGCGCGCCACCACAAGGGCACCTTCGTGCTGCGCATCGAAGACACGGACGTCGAACGCTCCACGCCGGAAGCGGTGCAGGCCATCCTGGACAGCATGGACTGGCTCGGCATGCAGCCGGACGAAGGCCCGTTCTACCAGATGCAGCGCATGGACCGCTACCGCGAAGTGGTGGCGCAGATGCTGACCGCCGGCACCGCCTACCACTGCTACAGCTCGCCCGAGGAAGTCGAGGCCATGCGCGAAGCAGCCCGCGCCCGCGGCGACAAGCCGCGCTACGACGGCACCTGGCGCCCCGAGCCCGGCAAGACCCTGCCGCCGGTGCCCGAAGGCCGCAAGCCGGTGGTGCGCTTCAAGAACCCCCAGGACGGCGCCACCGCCTGGAACGACATGGTCAAGGGCCCCATCAGCTTCGACAATACCGAGCTGGACGACCTGATCATCGCGCGCCCGGACGGCACCCCCACCTACAACTTCTGCGTGGTGGTGGACGACTGGGACATGGGCATCACCCACGTGCTGCGGGGCGATGACCACGTCAACAACACCCCGCGCCAGATCAACATCCTGCGCGCGCTGGGCGCCACCCTGCCCGAATACGGCCACGTGCCCATGATCCTCGGCCCGGACGGCGAAAAGCTGTCCAAGCGCCACGGCGCGGTCAATGTCATGGAGTACGACAACGAGGGCTACCTGCCCGAGGCCATGATCAACTACCTGGCGCGCCTGGGCTGGAGCCACGGCGACGACGAACTCTTCAGCCGCGACCAGCTGGTGGAATGGTTCGACACCCGCCACCTGTCCAAGTCGGCCTCGCAGTGGGATCCGAAGAAGCTGAACTGGGTCAACGCCCACTACATCAAGCAGATGGACAACGCCGAACTGGCCGAACGCGTGGCGCCGCGCGTCGCCCATCGCGGCGGCCATCCGGAAAAGATCGACCTGCCGGGGGTGATGGGCCTGCTCAAGGACCGCGCCGAGACCCTGGAACAGCTGGCCGACGGCGCCATGCTGTTCTGCGGCGCCTTCCAGCCGGCCGCGCCGGAGCTGGTCGAGCAGCACCTGACCGCCGCCGCGCGCGAGGCGCTGGCCGATTTCGCCCGGCGCGCCCAGGGCACCGACTGGACCCGCGAGGCCATCTCGGCGCTGATCAAGGCAGTGCTGGCCGATCGCGGCCTGAAAATGCCGCAACTGGCGATCCCGCTGCGCGTGGCCGTCACCGGCCAGACCCAGACGCCCGCGGTGGACGCGGTGCTGGCCCTGCTGGGCAAGGACGTCGTGCTCCAGCGCCTGGCCGCGATCTGAGCGGGCATCCGCCCGCGAAAAAGCCCCGTCCGGCCTGGCCGTTCGGGGCTTTTTTTCATCGCGCAGAGGGTGTATCAGGCGGCCTTGGGACGCGCCTTCAAGGCCCGCGAGAAGAACGCGCCCAGCAGCGGCAGCAACACGGCCGAGCCGCCGAACAGCACCGCGGCGCCGGCCTCGTCCACCACCGAACCGGCCAGCGCCACACCGGCCGCCTGCCCCATGAAGAGGCAGGACGCGAACCAGGCCACCGCCGTGCCGCGCGCCGACGGCACCATCTGGGTGGCGTTGGTCTGCAGCGTCGCGTGCAGCAGGTAGTAGCCGAAGCCCGCCAGCACGCTGGCCAGCAGGCTCCATAACCACACCGGCCCCAGCAGGTACGACAGGAACGCCACGCCCAGCACCAGCCCGCCCGCGACCGCCAGGCCACGTTCGCCCAGGCGCTTGAGGACGCGGCCCGCCACCACGGTGTACAGCAGCCCGCCCACGGCGTACACCGCCACCAGGGCGCCGGCCGCGGTCAGCGAGATATCGAAGCGCTCATGCAGGTACGACGGCGCGAACGCCAGGGCGCCGAACACCAGCAGGCCCTCGATGAACACCGTGGCCAGCACCACCCGCGCCCAGGGCGTGCCCAGCACCAGCCGCGCCTGCGCCACGAAGCCCTGGCGCGGCGCGTTGGGGTCGACCACGCCCAATCCCAGCGCGCGCTGGCGCCGCACCTCCAGCTGCAGCAGCGTGCCCACCACGAGGTAGCCGACCACCAGCGCCGCGAAGGCCCAGCGCCAGCCCAGGGTGTCGGCGAACAGGCCGCCGGCCAGTTGTCCGGCCGCCATGCCCAGGATGGTCCCGGTCAGGAAGCGCGCCAGCGTCGCCTGGCGCCTTTCGTACGGCACGGTGTCGCCGATCCAGGCCATCGACAGCGGCACGATGCCGGCCCCCGCCGCGCCCGACAGGGCGCGGCAGAACACCAGCACGTCCAGCGACTCGGCCACGAACGCGCCGGCGCTGCCCAGCGCGCAGGCAAACGTCGCCACGCTGACCACGCGATACTTGCCGTAGCGGTCGCCCACCGGGCCGAAGAACATCTGCAATACGCCGTAGGCCACGGCGAACGCGGTCACCGCGCGCGCGGCCTGGCCAGTGGTGGCGCCGAACTCGGCGGCCAACTGCGGCAACATGGGATCACAGATACGAAAGGCGCTGGCGCTGACGAAAGCGGCCAGGGCGAGCAGCGCGATGGCGCGCGCTTCGGAAGAGAGGGCGGGCATGGAAGGCCGGCGGGGATGGAGGACGAAGTCCGCACCTTACCGCAGGCGCGCCCGCTTGGCGACGCCGGCCGGCGGATTCCGTCCGTCCGGCGCAACGTCGGGTTGCCGGCCGGGCCGGCCGGACCGGGATCAATACGGCAGGCGGTAGCCCTGCGGCATGCGGCGCGCGGTAACGACCTGGCCGCCGCTCTTGAGTTCCCGCAGCGTCAGCTTGGCCTGCTCGACTTTCTCGACACGGTAGCGGTTGACGTAGATCGGATCGGCGGCGTCGACGATCTCGCCGTTCGATTGCGTGGTCTGCATCGTGTAGACGCCGTCCACCACGCTCCAGCAACCGGTCTCGCGCAGCGCCGGGCGCGTCTTGCGGCCGATCTTCAGCTGGGTTTCGTAGGCCATGCGGCCGTCGGCGTACAGCACCGTGAGCGCCTGGAAGTCACCGCTGACGCCCTTCGGCCTGGAGTTCGAATACCAGGTGCCTATCATGGGATCGCCGCTTTTCGCCGGTACGCACGCGGCCGGCTTGGGCGGGCCCTCCGGCTGGGCCTCGGTGATGGAGGCGGGTTTCCGGGCGGCGCAGCCGGCCAGGATCAGAAGGGCGCAGGCCACGCCCGCCGAACGCAAATACACACTGCTCATGACTTCCTCAACACGTCTGTCGACGCGCCGCGCCGCTCAAACCGGCACGCCCCCGCGCAGCAAACATCACGCACTCTAAAGATGCGCTGGTGAAGAATCAACGACGATCGGCGGCGTGTGCAATTGCGCAACAGTCCTTGCCGAAAACCCCGTGTTTTAAGGCCTCAACGCGCAAAAATGCGTTGGTTTCAAGCGACACTGCGACCACCGCGCGCGGCCTTGGCGCGCAGCATTTCCTCCATGCGCGCGGCGGCCGGCGACAGGTGGCGGCCAGCCAGCCGGGTGATGCCCAGCTCGCGTTCGATGCGCGGCCGGGCCAGCGGCACGAAAACCAGACCAGGCGAATCCGGCGGCACCCCCAACCGCGCCAGCACCGTCACGCCCACGCCGCGCTCCAGCATCGCCAACAGCGACATCATGTTCGACACGAACACCTGGCGCTCCATCATGAATGCGGCCTGCGGATAGTCCGCCAACTGGCGATGGGCCACCGTGCCCACCAGCGGCAGCCCGGCGATCTCGCGCCAGGTCACGGACTTGCGCCCCGCCAGGGGATGGCCGCGATGGCAGACCAGCCCGAATGCGTCGCGCAGCAGCGGCTCGAACGCCAGCCGTCGGTCGCGCAGCACCGGGCTGCACACCCCCAGTTCCACCTCGCCCGCCAGCACCATGCGTTCCACGCCCTCCGAGTTGTCGTCGAACAGGCGCAGCGCCACCGCCGGATAGCGCTCGCGATAGGCCGCCACCAGCTCGGGCAACCAGTGCATCGCGACCGTCGCCACCGAGGCCATGGTCAGGGTGCCGGCCTCGTTGCCGGCCAGCCCCGCCAACGTGCCGGCCACGCGATCGTGGTGCTCGACCAGCTCGCGCGCCAGCGGCAGGCAGTCCTGGCCGAAACGCGTCAGCGCGTTGCCATTGCCGCGCTCGAACAGCGGCTGGCCCAGGCGTTGCTCCATTTCGCGGATCGACAGCGACAGCGCCGGCTGCGAGCGGAACGCGCGCGCGGCGGCGGCGCGAAAGCTGCGCAATTCCGCCACCAGCAGGAAGTGGCGGTAGTGCGCAATCGAGAGTTCGGGCAAGGCGGGCATCGCGGCAGTCGATTTGATGAACTTATCAAACCATAGGAAAAATAAAGTTTTCTCATCATAGGGCGGCACTTAACATGGCCGCAATGACTACCGCGACTCTCTCCCCCGCCCGCGCCCAGGCCGTCGATCCGCTCGACTTCAGCCTCGCCGACCGGCTGCCCGCCTGCGTTGCCGGCCAGGGCCGGCTGCTGACCGCCGCCGCGCCCAACGGCAGGCCCGGCCTGCTGCTCGTGCCCGGCGCCTATCACGGCGCCTGGTGCTACGCGCACTACCTGGACCATTTCGCCCGCGCCGGCCTGGCCTGCGCCGCCATCGACCTGCGCGGCCACGGCCCCTTACCGCAGCCGCCCGGCTTCGTCGACACGGGCATCGCGGACCTGGCCGCCGACGTCGTCAGCGCGCTCGACCTGCTGGACGCGCCCACCGTCCTGGTGGGCCACAGCATGGGCGCCCTGCCCGCGCTGCTGGCCGCCAGCCAACGCCGCGTTGCCGGCGTGGTGCTGATGGCGCCGTCGCCGCCCGCCAACCTGCCCGGCGCGCTGGGCCTGCCGCCGGTGCCCGCCGACGCCGTGCGCGCCACGCCCGCCGCCAGCGAGATCCGCGCCCGCTTCCTGGCCACCACTCCAACACGCGATGTCAGCGCCGTCACCCAACGCCTGAATCCCGAAAGCCCGCGCGTGCTCAACGACCGCTACCTGCTGCGCGTGCCCGTCGACCCCGCCGCCATTGCCGCTCCCGGACTGTGCCTGGAGGCAGGCCTGGACACCCACGACCGCCATCCCCCCGGCCAGGACCACGCCATCGCGCGCCTGTTCGGCTTTTCCCACGCCGTCCTCGCCGGACAGCCCCATTGCATGATGTACGGCGACCAATGGCAGGTTGGCGCGGACGCGATCCTCGACTGGTATCGCCAGCAGTTCGGCTGACCCGCGACGCCCGCCCACGCCGGACACCATCGACATCCGCCAACGAACCCCAAGCAGATCCACCCGGCCCGCGCTCAGCGCGCCATGACACACCCCGCAAGCCATAGAACATGACGGCGCCACCGCCGCCCCAGGAGACAAGCATGACCCTCACCGCCCTCGCGCCCCGCGCCTTCCTGCGCCATGCGCTCGCCGCCGCCAGCCTGCTGCTGGCCGCCACCACGCACGCCGCCGGCTGGCCCGAAAAACCCATCACGCTGATCGTGCCATCCGCCGCCGGCGGCGCCGCCGACCTCACCGCCCGCACCTTCGCCCAGTTCCTGGGCAAACAGACCGGCCAGACCGTCATCGTCGAAGACCGCCCCGGCGCCGGCGGCATCGTCGGCACCAACGCCGCCAGGAACGCCGCCGCCGACGGCTACACCTTCCTCTTGTCCACCAACTCGACCCACGCCGCCAACCAGTTCCTCTACAAGCGCCTGCCCTACGACGCGCAAAAGGACTTCGCGCAGGTCGGCATGCTCGGCACCTTCGGCACCGTCGGCATCGTCGCCCCCGACAGCCCCTATCGCACCGTGCCGGAACTGGTGGAGTACGCCAAGAAGCATCCCGGCGAAGTCTTCTTCGGCTACTACAGCTCGTCCTCGCAAGTGCCGTCCGAACTGTTCAAGCAACGCGCAGGCATCAACATCGGCGCCGCCGGCTACAAGAACATCACCCAGATCATCACCGACCTGCGCGGCAAGCAGATCGGCTTCGCCTTCGTCGACTACCTGACCGCCATGGGCCAGATCGACGGCAAGGGCCTCACCCCCCTCGCCGTCACCGCCGCCCAGCGCCACCCCGCCTGGCCCGACGTCCCCACCATGTCGACCTACTACCCCGACTTCGTCGTCGCCGGCTGGCTCGGCATCTCCGCCCCCGCCGGCACCCCGCCCGACATCGTCGCCAAGATGAACGCCGCCACCCAGGCCGCCGTCAACGACCCCGCCACCGCCGACAAACTCCGCGCCCTCGGCCTGACCCCCGAAGCCATGGACACCGCCCGCTTCGACACCTTCGTCAAGGAAGACACCGCCCGCTGGAAGGAATGGATCAAGATCTCCGGCATCCAGCCGCAGTAACCGCCCACAGCAAATAAAGAAACGCCCTCTATATATAGAGGGCGCCGCAATATAGAGACCATCAAAAGATCGCGCCCATCGAATCAAGCGCGATGACGCAGGATTCACCAGCCCCTCCCATCACGATCGCGCCGCGCCATTGCCCCCGAGCAACACCCCTCTCTCCAGCAGCGCGCAGCGTCCTCGCCTCGACGCAAGACACCCAAATGCCAAAAAAGGCCGCCCGCGCGGCCGCTTTTTGACGACCCCGCAAGATCCTCCCTCCCCCCAGATTGACGGCAAGAACGCCAAGCACACAACTCGCCCCAAAGCCCGGCCGTTAAGTCTCATCAAAAGCGGGAGTCGGGGCAGGCGGGGGATGGCGGGGCGTGTAGATGCGCCCGACGGAATCTGAAGGAACAGCCGAAGGCTGTGACGAAGATGAGGAAGGGGCAGTCCGGAGCGAAGGCTCCGGACCGCAATCGTAGCCCCGCCATCCCCCGCCTGCCCCGGCTCCCGCGACTAAAGAACCCAACCCGCCACAAGAGCCCACATAGAAGCCCCCTACAAAGGCAACTTCAACTCATGCTTGATCTCCCGCAACGCCACAATCGTCCGCGTCTGCCGAATCCCCGGCATATTGAACAAGAACCGATGCAAGAACCGGTCATAAGCCTCCGGACTCTCCACAAGAATCTTGAGCAGAAAATCCGAATCCCCCGTCACCGCATAGCATTCGAGAATCTCCGGCGCATCCCGCACCGACCGCTCGAAGTTCTCCACCGTATTCGCCGAATGCCGCTCCAGGCTGATCTGCGCAAACATGCAACCCAGCCCCACCTTGCTGCGATCCACCTGCGCGCTGTAACCCTGGATCACGCCGCTGGCCTCCAGCGCCTTCACCCGCCGCCACACCGGCGCCGCCGATAGCCCCACCTTGTCCGACAGCTGCTGTGCCGAGGCCCGGCCATCCTCCTGCAGGGCCTTGAGGATGCCGATATCGGTCTTGTCCATCGTCTTGTCTCCTTTTTGGGTCGAAATTCCGCGAACACGAAATATTCATTGCGAATTATAGGGATAGCACGATCCGAAAACGCAATAAACCCGATGCCTCGCGAACCTATCATGGTGCCGACTACAGGAGCATTCATGATGGACGGCCCCCCCGCCCCCGAGCCCGCGCTGGACCTCGACTACCAGCTCGCCGACAACCTCACCCGCCAGACCGGCCGCATCTTCCTGACCGGCACCCAGGCCCTGGTGCGCATCATGCTGACCCAGCGCCGCGTCGATCGCGAGCGCGGGCTGAACACCGCCGGCTTCGTCTCCGGCTACCGCGGCTCGCCCTTGGGCGGCGTCGACATGGCGATGTGGAAGGCGCAGAAGGCGCTCGACGCCAACCAGATCTCGTTCCTGCCCGGCATCAACGAAGACATGGCCGCCACCGCCGTCATGGGCACGCAGCAGGCCGGCATGCGTGCCGACCGCAACGTCGATGGCGTCTTCGCCATGTGGTACGGCAAGGGCCCCGGCGTGGATCGCGCCGGCGATGCCCTGCACCACGGCAACGCCGCCGGCGCCTCGCGCCATGGCGGCGTGCTGGTGGTGGTGGGCGACGACCACACCGCCGTCTCCTCCTCCATCCCGCACGCCAGCGAGGCCTCGCTGATCGGCTGGCAGATGCCCATCGTGCACCCGGCCTCGATCGACGAATACGAAACCTTCGCCCTGTGGGGTTGGGCCCTGTCGCGCCACTCCGGCACCTGGGTCGCCTTCAAGGCCGTGTCCGAGACCATCGAGAGCGGCCACTCCTTCACGCCCGCGCCGGTGCGCAGCTACGACATGCCGGCCGATCCGGACCTGCCGCCGGAAGCGCTGGAATACTCCGCCCGCGACTTCCTGTCGCTGGCGGTCGAAACCCGCATGAACCTGCGCATGAAGGCGGTGGCCGCCTTCGCGCGCCGCCACAGCATCGACCGCCTCACCTGTCCCGCGCCCAAGGCCACCGTCGGCATCGTCACCGTCGGCAAGGCCCACCTGGACGCGATGGAAGCGCTGGCGCGCCTGGGCGTGGACACCGTCACCGCCAACGCGCCGGTGCGCGTCTACAAGCCCGGCCTGACCTGGCCGCTGGACGCCGAACGCATGCTCGAGTTCGCGCGCGGCCTGTCGCACATCCTCGTGATCGAGGAAAAAGGCGCCGTGGTCGAGACCCAGCTCAAGGACCTGCTGTTCAACCTGCCCGAGCGCGCCACCGTGGTCGGCAAGAAGGGTTTCGACGGCGAGACGCTGGTGCCGTCCGCCGGCCAGCTGCGCCCGTCGCTGCTGGCGCGGCCGCTGGCCCAATGGCTGTCGCGCAGCGCCGGCCTGCAGCCCGGCGTCGACCTGGCCACCTTCGACTGCCAGGACATGCTGTCCAACGACGCCGACGGCATGCGCCGCCGGCCCTATTTCTGTTCCGGCTGTCCGCACAGCACCTCGACCAAGGTGCCCGAAGGCAGCCAGGCGCTGTCGGGCGTGGGTTGCCACTACATGGCCGCCTGGATGGACCGCGACACCGGCGGCCTGACCCAGATGGGCGGCGAAGGGGTCGACTGGATCGGCCTGTCGCGCTACACCAAGATGCCGCACATCTTCCAGAACATGGGGGAAGGCACCTATTACCACTCCGGCTACCTGGCGATCCGCCAGGCCGTGGCCGCCAAGGCCAACATCACCTACAAGATCCTGTTCAACGACGCCGTCGCCATGACCGGCGGCCAGCCGGTGGATGGGCCGATCTCGGTGCCGCAGATCTGCCAGCAGCTGCGCGGCGAGAACGTCGCCCGCATCGTCGTCACCAGCGACGAACCCGAGAAATACCAGGGCGTGGACCTGGGCGCCGGCATCAAGGTACACCACCGCCGCGACCTCGACGCGCTGCAACGCGAGCTGCGCGAGATCCCCGGCGTCACCGTGCTGATCCACGACCAGACCTGCGCCGCCGAAAAGCGCCGCCGCAGGAAGAAGAACCAGTTCCCCGACCCGGCCCGCCGCATGCTGATCAACAGCGCCGTGTGCGAAGGCTGCGGCGACTGCGGCGTGAAATCGAACTGCCTGTCGGTGGTGCCGCTGGAAACGCCCTACGGCCGCAAGCGCGCCATCGACCAGTCCAGCTGCAACAAGGACTATTCCTGCGCCGAAGGCTTCTGCCCCAGCTTCGTCTCGGTCATGGGCGGCAAGCCCAGAAAGAGCGCGGCGCCCAAGGCCGACCAGGAACGCCTGCAGCGCCTGATCCAGCAACTGCCGCTGCCGCAACCGCCGGCGCTGGAACGCCCTTACCGCCTGCTGGTGGCGGGCATGGGCGGCACCGGCGTCATCACCATCGGCGCCATCGTCTCGATGGCCGCGCACCTGGAAGGCCTGTCGGCCGCGGTGCTGGACCTGACGGGCCTGGCGCAGAAGGGCGGCACGGTCGTCAGCCACATCCGCCTGGCGCCCGCGGGCGCGGCCGCCGGCCCGGTGCGCCTGGACTGGCAGCAGGCCGACGCCGCCATCCTGTGCGATCCGGTCGCCGCCGTGGCGCCCGACTCGCTCGGCGCGCTGCGCCGCGGCCACACGCAGGTCACCGTCAACACCTACGTCGCCCCGGTGTCCGATTTCACCCGCAACCCGGACGCCGCCATGCGGCCGGAAGCGCTGCTGGCCAAGATCAGCCACGCCGCCGGCGACGAGCACACCGCCGCCATCGATGCGCACGAGGCCGCGCTGGCGCTGTTCGGCGACAGCATCCTGTCGAACATGTTCATGCTGGGCTACGCCTGGCAGCGCGGCTGCGTGCCGCTGTCGCAGGCCGCCATCAACCGCGCCATCGAACTGAATGGCGTCGCCGTGGCCGCCAACCGCGCGGCCTTCGACAGCGGCCGCCTGGCCGCGCACCAACCCGAAGCGCTGGAAGGCGCGCTGCGCCCGCGCGCCCAGGTGGTGCAACTGCATGTGCCGGAAACCTTCGAGCGCGCCGTGGCGCGCCGCGTCGAAGACCTGACCGCTTACCAGGACGCCGCCTACGCGCAGGCCTACCGCGAGGTGGTCGAACGCGTCGCCGCGCGCGAGCGCGAGCTGGCGCCCGACGCCAGGACGCCGCGCCTGGCCATGGCGGTGGCGCGCGGACTGTTCAAGTTGATGGCCTACAAGGACGAATATGAAGTCGCCCGCCTCTATACGAGCGAGGCCTTCCAGGCCCAGCTCAAGGGCCAGTTCGAGGGCGACTACAGCCTGCGCTTCCACATGGCGCCGCCGATCTTCGCGCGCAAGGACCCGCGCACCGGCGTACCGCGCAAGGTGATGCTGGGCCCGCGCACCATGACCGCGCTCAAGCTGCTGACTCGCTTCAAGCGCCTGCGCGGCACCTGGTTCGATCCGTTCGGCCACACCGCCGAACGCAAGATGGAGCGCGCGCTGGTGGGCGAGTACCGCCAGACCATAGACCAGTTGCTCGCAGGGTTGAACCGCGACAACCTGGCGCAAGCGGCTACAATCGCCGCCCTTGCAGAAACCATCCGCGGCTTCGGCCACGTGAAGGCTGCGAACGTCGAGAAGTACAGGACGGAGCTGGCCCGCTTGATGCAAAGCTATACGGCGCCTGCCCCGCGCGATGTACCCCTGCGGAAAACCGCATAAACACTCGCGCTGAGCGGCATTCTCCTGGGCGCGCCTTGCTAGGCGCGCCCAGTGCATTTAGTAACAATGTTTTGGGAACCTGATCCTATCTTCTTCTTGTAGCTGTCGTACTCGATCACTAGAATTAGTGTCCAACGAGGGGTGCTACACTACATCTTGTGGTCGCCTAACCGCTGATACTCGTCGGCCACGCCATGCGGATTCGTCCGTCCAAGCGTTGCGACCCCCTCAATAAGATCCAATTTCGTACCTGACATGACGTCGTCATGTCGCTATCTACGCGCTTTTCGCACAGGAGCTTCCATGCAGACTACGATCGCCTCTGTGACCCGGCCCTCGGCCGTGCCGCCCTCGCAAACCGATTCCCCTGCCGACGCCAACGGCGGGCAATGGGCCAGCTACAACATCATCCGCCGCAATGGCTCGGTGGTCGGGTTCGAACCCGGCAAGATCGCCATCGCCATGACCAAGGCCTTCCTGGCCGTCAACGGCGGCCAGGGCGCGGCCTCGGCCCGCGTGCGCGAGCTGGTTGAACAACTGACGACCCAGGCCGTCAACGCGCTGGTGCGTAACCGCCCCGGTGGCGGCACCTTCCATATCGAAGACATCCAGGACCAGGTCGAACTGGCCCTGATGCGCTCGGGCCAGCACGACGTCGCCCGCGCCTACGTGCTCTACCGCGAGAAGCGCACCCAGGAACGCGCCGCCGCCGCGGCCGCCGAAGGCCAACAGAAGGTCGACGCCGTGCCGCAGGAAAACGTGCTGCACGTCACGGACGCGGGTGTCCGCCGTCCGCTGGACATCGCCGAACTGCGCGCCACCATCGTCGCCGCCGGTGAAGGCCTGGCCGAATTCATCGACTCCGAAGCCATCCTGAAGGAAACGGTCAAGAACCTGTACGACGGCATCCCCGTCGACGAAGTGTTCAAGTCCGCCATCCTGTCGGCGCGCGCGCTGGTCGAGAAGGACCCGGCCTACAGCCAAGTCACCGCCCGCCTGCTGCTGCACACGATCCGCAAGGAAGTGCTGGGCGAGGAAGTCTCGCAGGACGGCATGGCCGCCCGCTACGCCGAGTACTTCCCCACCTTCATCGCCCGCGGCATCGAAGGCGGCCTGCTGTCGCCCGACCTGGCCGGCTACGACCTGACCAAGCTGGGCAAGGCGCTGAACGCCAAGCGCGACCTGCAGTTCGGCTACCTCGGCCTGCAGACCCTGTACGACCGCTACTTCCTGCACATCCGCGGCACCCGCATCGAACTGCCGCAGGTGTTCTTCATGCGCGTGGCCATGGGCCTGGCGCTGCGCGAGACCGATCGCGAAGCCCGCGCCATCGAGTTCTACGAGATCCTGTCGTCGTTCGACTTCATGAGCTCGACCCCGACGCTGTTCAACTCGGGCACCCTGCACTCGCAGCTGTCGTCGTGCTACCTGACCACCGTCTCCGACGACCTGGAAGGCATCTACGACGCCATCAAGGAAAACGCTCTGCTGGCCAAGTACGCCGGCGGCCTGGGCAACGACTGGACCCCGGTGCGCGCGCTGCGCAGCCACATCAAGGGCACCAACGGCGAAAGCCAGGGCGTGGTCCCGTTCCTGAAGGTCGTCAACGACACCGCCGTGGCGGTGAACCAGGGCGGCAAGCGCAAGGGCGCGGTCTGCACCTACCTGGAATCGTGGCACCTGGACATCGAGGAATTCCTCGAACTGCGCAAGAACACCGGCGACGAGCGTCGTCGCACCCACGACATGAACACGGCGAACTGGATTCCCGACCTGTTCATGAAGCGCGTCATGGAAGGCGGCGAATGGACCCTGTTCTCGCCGTCCGACTGCCCCGACCTGCACGACAAGTACGGCAAGGCCTTCGAAGAAGCCTACGTCGGCTATGAAGCGCGCGTCGCCAGCGGCGACCTGAAGCTGTTCAAGAAGATGCCGGCGCTGACCCTGTGGCGCAAGATGCTGTCGATGCTGTTCGAAACCGGCCACCCGTGGATCACGTTCAAGGATCCGTGCAACATCCGTTCGCCGCAGCAGCACGTCGGTGTGGTCCACAGCTCGAACCTGTGCACCGAGATCACGCTGAACACCAACGAATCGGAAATCGCGGTTTGCAACCTGGGGTCGGTGAACCTGGTCGCGCACATGAAGCCGGCCGCTGGCGGCGGTTTCGAACTCGACCACGAGAAGATCAAGCGCACCGTCAGCATCGCCATGCGCATGCTCGACAACGTCATCGACATCAACTATTACGCCGTCGACAAGGCCCGCAACTCCAACGCGCGCCATCGTCCAGTGGGCATGGGCATCATGGGCTTCCAGGACTGCCTGCAGATGATGCGCGTGCCGTACGCGTCGCAAGCCGCCGTTGAATTCGCCGACCGCTCGATGGAAGCGGTGTGCTATCACGCCTACTGGGCCTCGAGCCTGCTGGCCGAAGAACGTGGCCGCTATCAATCGTACGAAGGCTCGCTGTGGTCGCGTGGCATCCTGCCGCAAGACACGTTGAAGATGCTGCGTGACGAACGCGGTGGTCATGTCGAGGTCGATGAATCGAGCACGCTCGATTGGGATGCGTTGCGCGCGCGCATCAAACAACATGGCATGCGCAACTCCAATTGCATCGCAATCGCCCCAACCGCGACTATTTCCAATATCATTGGTGTATCTGCGTGCATCGAACCCACTTTCCAGAACTTGTACGTCAAATCGAATCTCTCCGGCGAGTTCACGGTCGTTAACGATTACCTCGTGCGTGACCTGAAGAAACTCGGTCTCTGGGACGAAGTCATGGTCGCCGACCTCAAGTACTTCGACGGCAGCCTGTCCCGCATCGATCGCGTACCTTCCGAACTCCGCGAACTCTACGCCACCGCGTTCGAAGTCGAACCGAGCTGGCTGGTGGAATGCGCCTCGCGTCGCCAGAAGTGGATCGATCAAGCCCAGTCGCTGAACATCTACATGGCCGGCGCCTCCGGCAAGAAGCTGGACGACACCTACAAGCTGGCCTGGAAGCGTGGCCTGAAGACGACCTATTACCTGCGTACCCTTGGCGCCACCAGCGCCGAGAAGTCGACGGGACGCGGCGGCGAACTGAACGCCGTCAGCGCCGGTGGCACTTCCGCCGCCGCCCCCGTGTCCGCTGCACCTGTTTTGCCGGAACCCGAAGTTCTCGGGGCGGTTTGCACCATGCGGCCGGGCGACCCCGGCTTCGAAGAGTGCGAAGCCTGCCAATAACCGCCTCCGGAGAATGAATCATGATTAATTGGGAAGACGACACCCTCGCCACGCAACCTGCACAAGCCCCCGCGCCCGCGGCGGGCGGGCAGGCTGCGCCCGAAGTCCGGGCGGCGACCGGCGTGTTCGGCGACACCGCCATGCCGACCCCGGCCGCGCCGCAGCATGCGGCCGGCCTGACGGCCAGCGGCAACGCCACCTCGCAACGCGTGAAGGTCGCCGACAAGCGCATCATCAACGGCCAGACCGACGTCAACCAGCTGGTGCCGTTCAAGTACAAGTGGGCATGGGAGAAATACCTGGCCACGTGCGCGAACCACTGGATGCCGCAAGAAATCAACATGTCGCGCGACATCGCCCTCTGGAAGAACCCGAACGGGCTCACCGAGGACGAACGCCGCATCGTCAAGCGCAACCTGGGTTTCTTCGTCACGGCCGACTCGCTGGCCGCGAACAACATCGTGCTGGGCACCTACCGCCACATCACGGCCCCCGAATGCCGCCAGTTCCTGCTGCGCCAGGCCTTCGAAGAAGCCATCCACACGCACGCCTATCAATACATCGTCGAAAGCCTGGACCTGGACGAAGCGGAGATCTTCAACGCTTACAACGAAGTGCCGTCCATCCGCGCCAAGGACGAGTTCCTGATTCCGTTCATCGACGCGATCGCGGACCCCAACTTCAAGACGGGCACGCCCGAAGCCGACCAGACGCTGCTGAAGTCGCTGATCGTCTTCGCTTGCCTGATGGAAGGCCTGTTCTTCTACGTTGGCTTCACGCAAATCCTGGCGCTGGGTCGCCAGAACAAGATGACCGGCGCGGCCGAGCAGTACATGTACATCCTGCGCGATGAATCCATGCACTGCAATTTCGGCATCGACCTGATCAACACCGTCAAACTGGAAAATCCGCATCTGTGGACGCCGGAATTCCGCGAAGAAATTCGAGAACTCTTCCGCAAAGCGGTCGAACTCGAATACGCTTACGCCGAAGACACGATGCCGCGCGGTGTGTTGGGCTTGAACGCTCCCATGTTCAAATCCTACCTGCGCTTCATCGCCAACCGTCGTTGCCAGCAAATCGGTATCGAACCGCTGTACCCGCAGGAAGAGAATCCCTTCCCGTGGATGGCGGAAATGATCGACCTTAAGAAGGAACGCAACTTTTTTGAAACTCGCGTGATCGAATACCAAACCGGTGGCACGCTGAGCTGGGAGTAACGCAGTTCGCCTTCGGGCCCGGCGCGGGCACGCTCTTGCAAGAGCGTCGCGTTCGCGCCAGGCCTTGAGGGCGATCTCCCAGGTCAGGGTGTTTTCGAACACGTAGAACAAGCGGTAGGCGGTCTGTGATCAGGCTGCCCACCGGCGCCATTTGAAATGGCTCGCGCCAAAGGAGCGGGGGCCATATCAAATGGCTGTGCCGAATTCATTAGCGCAAACCGTAGTAGCTGTTGCTCGCACAGAACAGCGGCATGCGCCGATGAATAGCCCGGGCACGGTTCGCCTTGTTGGCGGATCGGGGCACGGGTTTAAGTTCTGGGACCCCTGAACCTAAGGAGCATGACCATGGCAACAGCCAAGAAAGCCGTAAAGAAAGCGGTGAAGAAGCCCGCCGCCAAGAAGGCAGTAGCTAAGAAGGCCGCTCCGGCCAAGAAAGCTGCCGTCAAGAAGGTAGCCGTCAAGAAGGTCGCCGCCAAGAAGCCGGCGGTGAAGAAGGTTGCCGCCAAGAAGCCGGCCGCCAAGAAGGTCGCGAAGAAAGCGGTAGCCAAGAAGGCCGTCGCCAAGAAAGTCGCGGCCAAGAAGCCGGTAGCCAAGAAGGCAGCGGCCAAGAAGGTCGTCGCCAAGAAGGCGGTTGCCAAGAAGGCCGTCGCCAAGAAAGCGGTAGCCAAGAAGGCCCCCGCCAAGAAAGCGGTTGCCAAGAAGGTCGTCGCCAAGAAAGCGGTAGCCAAGAAGGCCGTCGCCAAGAAGGCGGTTGCCAAGAAGGCCCCCGCCAAGAAGGCGGTTGCCAAGAAAGTCGTAGCCAAGAAGGCCCCGGCCGCCAAGAAGCCCGCTGCCAAGCCGGCTGCGAAGCCCGCCGCTGCCAAGAAGCCGGCTGCGAAGAAAGCCGCTCCGAAGAAGCCCGTCACGCCGCCGTCCACGGCAGCCGCTCCGGGCGCGAAGACCGCGCTGAACCCCGCCGCGTCGTGGCCGTTCCCGACGGGTGGCCGTCCGTAATCGGACCGGTCACAACGGCAGCAGTGCCTCAAACCGCCTGGCCTTGGCCAGGCGGTTTTTATTTCGGGCCGCCTGGCGCGCCTACCGCAAGAAAGAACGCCCGCTCGAGGGGTAGGACGCCACCGTTGCCGCATTGCCGTGAGACAATAAAAGCCGTCTTCATTAGGTAGATAGCGTCCATGCTCGGTGAAATCCTCCGCTTCCTGCTCGAAATCGCATTCACGCTGTTCGGCGCGGCCCTGATCGCCCGCGCCTGGATGCACGCGATACGGCTGCATCCCTTCAACCCGCTGGCGCGCGTCATCTACCAGGCCACCAATTGGCTGGTGCTGCCCCTGCGCAAGATCATTCCCGCGGGCAACAAGATAGACTGGACCAGCCTGGTGGCAACCTGGCTGTCGGCGCTGGTCTATCTGGTGCTGATCTGGCTGGTCGCCATCGGCGCGCTGATCCCGGCCGTATTGCTGCCTTCGGCCATGCTGTCGGCGCTGCTCATGGCGCTCAAGTGGGCCTTGAACCTGATCGTGTGGCTGACCCTGATCCAGGCAGTGCTCTCGTGGGTCAACCCGATGGCGCCCATGATGCCGCTGCTGCAGGCGCTGACCGCGCCGATGCTGGACCCCATCCGCCGGCTGCTGCCGCGCACCTCGATCGACTTTTCGCCCTTGGTACTGCTGATCGTGGCGCAGGTCCTCCTGATGGTCCTGGCGCGCCTGAGCTACGGCCTGATGGGCGTCTGAAAAAACGGAAACGGCCCGGCAATACCGCCCGGGCCATTTTCCGCCATGCGCCGCAACCGGCGCGCTACGCCGGAATCGCGGCGTAGATATCGATCAGCTTCTTGCGGTCGATCTTGTGGTTGTTCGACATGGGCAGCACCACGCAGGCCACCAGCTCGGACGGAACCATATAGGGCGGCAGGCGCTGCGCCAGTCGCTCCTTCCAACCCGACAGCGCATCCTGCTCAAGCAGGCAGGCATCATCCCGCCCCGCGGCCGTGCCGGCGACGAATCCAATCAGGCGCACCGCCGTGCCATCGGGCCGGCGCAGCACCGCGCAGGCGCCGCCCGCCACGCCCGGCAGACCATGCAAGGCCTCGTCGATCTCGGCCAGCTCGATGCGATAGCCGTTCAACTTGATCTGGTCATCCATGCGGCCACGGCAGAACAGCAGCCCGTCCGCGCCCAACTCACCCAGGTCACCGGTGCGAAAACCGCGGCGGCCATCCTCGGCCACGAACAGCTTGGTCTCGTTCAGGTCCTGGCGGTTCAGGTAGCCGCGCATGACGTGGTCGCCGATGATGCAGATCTCGCCGTCCTGGATGCGCAGCTCGCAATCCGGCTTGGCGTGGCCGACCGGCAACGGGTCGTGCATCGCCAGCACGGCATCGGTGATGGCGATCCAGGTGGTGGCAACGGTGGCCTCGGTCGGGCCATAGGTATTCAGGATGACCGCGTCCGGGAAACGCTGGCGCAGCTTCTTCGCCAGCGCGGCCGGCAGCGGCTCGCCGCAGAACAGGAAGGTGCGCAGCGTCGGCAGCGTGGCCGGCGAGAAGTCGCGGTTGGCCAGTTGCTGGTGCGCGAACGACGGCGTCGACACCCACACGCTTACGCCGTTCTGCGCCAGCCGGCCCATCCAGGTGGCGGCCGCGCCGATCTGCTCGCGGGAGTTCAGCACGCAAGTGCCGCCGGCGGCGAGCGTGGCGAATACCTCGTACATCGACAGGTCGAAGCTGAACGGCGCCTGGTTCATGAACACCGGCGCCTCGCCCAGGCCGAAGCTGCCCAGCATCCAGTCGCCCAGCAGGCCGACGCTTTCGCGGCCGATCTGCACGCCCTTGGGGTCGCCGGTGCTGCCGGACGTGAACATGATGTAGGCCAGGCCGCGCTCGGCCAGCTCGGCGCCCTCGCCCGGCTCGAAGCCCTGGGCCGCGGCGTCGTAGACGGCGGCGGCGCGCACGATCTCGACGATGCGGCGCAGGCGTTCCGGCGGGTAGATGGTATCGACCGGCACGAATGGCGCGCCGATCAGCAGCGCGCCAACCATGGCAACGAAGAACGACGCTTCCTTGTGGCCATAGATGGCCACCGGCACGTCCGGCGCGGCGCCATGTTCGCGCGCCTGGGCGGCCCAGGCTTCGGCCTCCTCGCGCAGTTGCGCCCAGGTCAGGCTGCGGTCGGCGCCGACCACCGCGAGCGCGTCGGGCGCGCGCGCGGAGTCAATGAACTGGAATGTCTTCAGGTCGAAACGCATGCCGAAACTCCCGGCGTCAGATGGGGCTGCGGCCGCTGAACACGTAGAGCGCCAGGGCAGCCAGGATCAGGGTGAGCACGCGTCCGAGGAAACGCATGACGGGCCGCGCCAGCGTGGCCTGCAGCGCCGGCCGGGTGCGGGCGGCGTTGATCAGCAGGTTGTGACCGACCGAATAGGCGCCGAACATCAGGCCGCTGACGATGTAGTGCACCGACAACCCGTTCCACACACCCATGGCCAGCAGCGTGGCGAAGATGCCGATGTTCTGCGCCGCCAGACGGTGGCGCGAGAAGAACGAGGTCTTGCTCAGCGCCTTGTAGATCGGCATGAACACGACGTCGCGCAGCCATTCGGACAGGCTGATGTGCCAGCGGCGCCAGAAGTCCTGCGGATTCAGCGTCGCCAGCGGGTTGCGGAAGTTGATCGGCAAGGTGAAGCCGAACAGCATGCCGATGCCGATGGCCATGGTGGAATAGCCGGCGAAATCGAAGAACAGGTAGGCGCTGTAGAGCGAGGCGTTCAGCGCCACGCCGGTGAACGAATAATCGTGGGCGTCCAGGGTCGACAGGCCGTAGCGCCAGATCAGCTCGGCCAGGCCGAACTTCTGGATCACGCCCAGCATGATCAGTTCCAGGCCGGTCAGCCAGGTGTTCAGGTTGACGCCTTCATAGCCGCGCTTGAGGTCGGCCTGGAAATTGCGCCAGCGGTACATCGGGCCGGCCAGCAGCGTCAGGGGGAAGAACAGGTAGATGAAGTAGTCCAGCGGCGACACGCGCTCGTTGCGCGGCGCGAACAGCAGCACGTCGATGGCGCGGAAGGTGGCGAACGACAGGCCCAGCATCGCGCCCAGGTGCGACACACCGGTCTTGACCAGCAGCAGCGGCGTCATGGTGATGACAACGGCCAGCCAGGTCGGGATGTAGTTGCGGCGCATGGCCCACAGCGCGCTGCCCGAGATGGCCAGCAGCGCGATGGGCTGGTAGGGACGCGCCCAGAACACCGCCATCCACACGCCCAGGCAGATCACGCCGATGATATGGCGATAACCAATGCGCAGCGGCATGCCGACCGAACGGTAGGCCAACAGGCCCAGCCCGCCGAACAAGGCGCCGCCGAAAAAACTCAAACTTGCGAACAATTCCATGCTGCGGTCAGAACTGTTGATATTGGAATTCGACCTTGATAGGTCCGCCGCTGCCCGTGGTGGGCTGCGCCTGCAGCACGAACACCAGGATCACCCCGATATACAGGCACAGGTGCCAGAAGAAGCGCCGCCCCCAGGCCTTGGCCGCCTTGCGGGCGTCCTGCTTCTGGCCGGCTTCGCCTTGCGCCGCATCGGCGCCTGGAATGAGATTCATCGGGAAAAGTACTCCGCAATGCCCTGGTCCGCCATCGCCCAACCGAGTTCGGCCAGATGCATGTCATCGCGCACCATGCCCGGCTCGAAGGGAATGCTGTACATATCCAGGCAACCCATCTGGTAGCGCTGGCACATGCCGGTAATGGCGGCCACCACCGGATCGAAGCGTTCGACGTCGAGGATGAGCTTGGGATTGAACGGCTGGATCACGAAGTAGGCCTTGACCTTGCGCCGTTGCAACAGGGCCATGACACGCGACAGGTCGCCCAGCTCGGTGCGCGTGAGCGGATCGACGTCGGCGAACTCGTTTCGCGCCGGCGAATACAAGGGCGCCAGGTATTGCTTGTAGTAGTCGTCGCGCACGTCGTAGGGGTTGTTGCCGCCCAGCTGGTGTTCGACTTCGCGCGCCTCGTGCGTAAGGCGCGACCATTGGCCCGGGTTGAGCCGCGCTGACGAGGGCCATGTCACGAAGCGATGCGCGGGCACCGACAGCTTGCTGCGCGGACGATCTGGCGCGGGTTCCTTGCGCGCGTTCCACCACAGCGACAGCTTGTCCTTGAGCTCGGCAACCTGGCCGTTGGCGATCAGCCAGAGCAAGCCCCAGTTGGCGTTGTCGCTGATCCAGTTCTGCATCTGTTCGCGCGTGCTGGGCTTGTCCCAGAGACGATCCCAGACCGGGCCGGTGACGTGTTCGGCGAACGCGCTGCGAGGCAGCTGGCCGCCCGAGGCGAACCAGGCCGGCGACACCATGATCACCAGGCGCGTGTTGGGGGTCAGTGAATCCGCGACGGATTCCAGCACGCTGACGATGCCGTAGGACTGGAACATCGCGTGCCCATAGGCCAGCGTCGGTACCTTCAGTTCTTCGGGGAAGAAACGGTAGGGAACGAAGCGCAAGTCGTGGCTGGACAGCTCGGACGAACCCAGCACCACCAACGTGCCGTCGCTGAGCGCATTGCCCAGGCGATTCAGGTTGACGTGCTGCGTGCCCCAATCCGGCCCCAGGTTGGGCAGATAGTTGTTCTTGTCCGACGCCACCGTGGAAACGGGGCGGACAATCCGGGACAGTACGTCATCCGCGCCGCAAAAGGCCCCGTACGCCAGCGCCGCCGCCGTGATGGCGGCCGCGGCGTGGGACAGCAGGCGGGGATTACGAAAGATTGGCAGCGACATAGCCGGCGAGCGTGCGTACCGACTGCAGATGTTCGGCGATCTCGGGAGCCGGGATGCTGCAGCCGTACTCCGCCTCGACCGCCAGCGTGATATCCACGGCGGCGAGCGAATCGACCAGGCCGGTGGCAATCAGTTGTGTATCGGGAGTGACTTTCTTCATGACGATCGACTCGACGATCGCGCCAATCTTGGTGTGGAGTTCTTGCTCGGTGTGCATAGCTAGTACGGCGTTACATTGCCTCGTTGGCAAAATCATCCCCGCCCCGAGTTTCTGGACGGCGAGTATATAGAAATCAGCTGAAAGTCGTCTGACAGATTTCAGCCTTCCGGAAGGAGCCGCCGATGCACTTGGTTACATCAAATTCACGCGGCGACTTCGTTCACGGGTGCCATCATGGCACTTCAACCGTTGAATCGCCATGAAACTTACAGACCAAATCGCTATAAATGGCTCGAAAAGGTAACGCCTTGGGGTAAATCCCGGGTGTTGCGTTGCAGCGGAGCGACAGAATCCCCTCCTCGCCGCGCTGACTGCCCTGTCCCCAGCCACCAAGGCGATTGTCCAGCCGCCCGCCGGAACGAAAAAAAGCCCGCATGCGCGGGCTTCGGGTGGTGGCAGGCGCCAGAAGGATTACATCGGCGTGACGCGGGTCGGACCGGCGCCGCTGATGACCTGCACACGCTGGCCGACGCTGATCGGCACATCGGCTTCCTGGGCCACGACGCGGGTTTCGCCGTTATCCAGGCGCACCGTGATTTCGTAGCCGGAATTCTTGCCAACCTGGTTTTCCACGGCGTTGCCGGCCAGTGCGCCCAGGATGGCGCCGCCGACCGTGGCGATGGTACGGCCCGTGCCGCCACCGATGGCGTTACCTGCCACGCCACCCAGCGCGCCGCCAGCCAGCATGCCGACGCCGCTGGACTTGTCGTTCTGGATGACGATGGGGCGCACGCCCGTCACCGTGCCCGTGCGGACGATCTGTTCGCGCTGGGCTTGATCATAGCTATACACACCGCTGGACGCGCTGCGATTGGCGCAACCGCCCAGGACTGCCATCGAGGTCACGACGGCAGCCACGGCCAGCCACCGGCCGGTACGCGGCGTCAACAAGGAAAAGGTTTTGCTTTGGTTCATTTGGACTCCTCGATCGGGCACAGCCGACGATCTGATAATACTCCGCCCTACGGGGACTGCAGCCTAACGTGCAACACACTGAAACGCACCGCCACGGGCGGAAAACCAGCTTGCGAACCGGCCGCGGCGCTAAACCGCCACGGCCTGTTTTTGCCGGCTATTCGACCATTGCCACGCGGCCGGGTTCCCGCCGCGGCCGGATCGCCAACCCGAAACGGGATCAGGCCGGCAGGTGGATGCCGTAGGTGGCGTGCAGCACGGCGTCGATCTCGGCGCGCGACGGGGCATGGTTCTGCGGACCGCGCGAGGCGATCTTGATGGCGCCCATGACGTTGCCCAGGCGGCAGCTGTCTTCCCAATTCCAGCCGCTGGTCAAGCCGTAGAGCAGGCCGCCCCGCTGGGCGTCGCCGCAGCCGGTGGGATCGACCACCTGGGTGGCGCGCACCGGTTCGATCTGGAAGCTCTTGCCTTCGGTCAGCAGCGTGGCGCCTTCGGCGCCGCGGGTGACGACCACCGCCTGCAAACCGGTGGCGATGTCCGCCATGCTGCGGCCCGTGCGCTGCTCGACCACGCCGGCCTCGTAATCGTTGACGGTCAGGGCCTGGGCCAGGCCGAGCATGCGTTCCAGGTCGGCGCCGTCGAACAGCGGCATGGCCTGGCCCAGGTCGAAGATGAAGGGGATGCCGCTGCGGTGCAGGCGTTCGGCGTGGGCGAACATGCCTTCCTTGGCATCCGGGGCGACGATGCCCCAGCTCGCCTTGGCATCGCTCAGGTCATTGCTGGCCGAGAACGACATGGCGCCCGGGTGGAACGCGGTGATCTGGTTGTCGTCCAGGTCCGTGGTGATGAAGCATTGCGCGGTGAACGTGCCCGGCACCACCTTGACGCGGCTCACGTCGATGCCCAGGCCGGTCAGGCGCTCGAGGTATTCACCGGCGTCCTCGCCCACGGTGGCCACCGGCACCGGCTTGCCGCCCAGCAGATTCATGTTGTAGGCAATGTTGCCGGAGCAACCGCCGTATTCCTTGCGCATGCTGGGCACCAGGAACGACACGCTCAGGGATTGGATGCGGTCGGCCAGGATGTGCTCTTTGAAGCGGCCTTCGAACACCGCGATGGTGTCGAACGCCATCGAACCGCAGACCAGAACGGGGGTCGCCATGAATGTCATCCTTCAAGGAAAGAACTTGTCGAGTTGATAGCCGTTGACTTGAACACCGGTCACTTCAATCGGCACGGAAATCTTCAGTTCGCCCGCCGGCCCGAAGGGGCCGCGCAGTTGTTCGGGCGTCAGGTAATTCTCGGGCATCAGCACGCGGCGCACCACCACCGTGTCCGACAAATCAGTCAGGTCCAGCACCAGCGCCGGCCAATGTTGCGGCTTGTCGTAGCGATTGCGCAGCACCAGGTTCAGCACCAGCCGCGTGCGGCCGTCATCGATGGCGGCCGCGCCCGTGGGCGGCTGTAACGACGACGAAGAGATGGCGATGCGCTCCAGGCGGCGCGCGTAACCGACCGTGCAGCCCAGCGGCTTGCAGGCGGCTTCGAGCGCCGGCCGCAGCACCGGCACGGAATTGGCAATGTCGATGCGGTACACGTACAGCAGCTGCAAGCCCAGCGCGAGCAGGCCGATCAGGCAGGCGTAGCCCCACAGCTTGCGCAGCAGGCCATGGCGCTCCTGGCGATCCTGGTCCAGGAATTCGGGCGGCGCGCGACCGACGTCGGTGGCGCTGGAATAGCGCGTGCGCGTGTCTCCCAGGATCGGCTCGGCGGCGCCGTCGAGGTCGCGCCTGTCATCGGCGTCCTGATCATCGTCATCGGGATGACGCAGGCCGATCTCATCGTCATCGCCGGGCGGCGTGGGCCGCGCGTCGTCACGCACCACGAATACCGGTTCGGCGGGCCGGGCATGGCGCGGCGCCTCGTGGTTCGCGCTGTCGCGCACCGCCACGATGGGCTCGTCGCGCGGCGCGGCCGGCGCCGGCCAGCGCGGCGGCGCATGGCTCAGGCGCGGTTCGTCGTCGTAGCGATCCAGGTCTTCATTTTCGTCTTCGTCATCGTCGCCCTCTTCCGCCAGCGCGGCGTCGGGTTCGATGCGGCGGCGGATGTCGTCACGGCCGCGCAGCACGGCGGGCGGCACGGCGGACGCGAGAGGCCGGGGGGCCGGTTCCTCGGTCGGCGCGACTGACGGGGCGGCGGCCGGGGACGCGCCGCTGGCTCCCGGATGAATGCCCGGCGAGGCGGGCTCATCGGGCAGGTCGTCCCAGGGCGCGACCGCGCGCGGTTCGACAGACGGACGCCGCACCGGCGGCGGCGCCCCGTCGTCGACAGGCGGCGCCGGCGGCGTCACCAGGACCGGCGCGGCGATCGCCTGCGGCGCGGCGGGCGCAGGCCGCGCGATTGGCGTGTTCGAGGCGGGAATGGCCGCGGCCGGCATGCCCGCGCCCGTCTCGGGCAGCAGGCAGGCGCGGCCGTCGAACACGGTGGCGCAGGCGCCGCAGCGCACCAGGCCGTTGCGGACCCGAAGCTGGTCGGGCACCACCTTGAACGATGTACCGCATTGCGGGCAGCGGGTGGTCAGGGCCATGGCGCGGGATCCTGCGGAACCGGGCTCAGGCCTTCTGGCCGTGCAGGCAGACCCAGCCGTCACGGGCGCGCCAGACCGACATGGCGATCCAGGGCGCGTAGGCGGCGGCCACTTCCTCGGCCTGCCGTTCCAGCACGCCGGACAGCACCAGGTGGCCGCCCGCGGCGACCCGGCCGGCCAGCATGGGCGCCAGCACCTTGAGCGGGTTGGACAGGATGTTGGCCACCACGACCTCGAAGGTGCCGTCGGCCAGGCCGTCGGGCAGCATGGCCTGCAGCTCGACGTGGTTGACCTCGGCGTTGAAGACCGTGCTCTGCACCGCCTGGGCGTCGATATCGACGGCCTGGGTCGGGCCCGCGCCCAGCTTGCGCGCGGCAATCGCCAGGATGCCCGAGCCGCAGCCGTAGTCCAGCAGGGTCGCGCCCTTGGGCAGTTCGGCTTCCAGCCAGGCCAGGCACAGGTGCGTGGTCGGATGGCTGCCGGTGCCGAAGGCCAGGCCCGGATCGAGTTCGATGTGGATGGCGCCGTCCTCGGCGGCGGGCGTTTCCAGGCCCGGCACGTCCGGGCTGTCGCGATGCCAGCTGGGTACGATCCAGAGACGTTCGGCGATGTGGATGGGGCCGAACTGCGATTGCGTCAGGCGCACCCAGTCGGCGTCGGGCACGTCGCGCAGGCTCCAGCCGGCAAACAGCGCGGGATCGAGTTCGCCCGCCGCGGCGGCTTCTTCCATGATCTGCGCGGGATCGGCGCCGTCCGGCAGCAGGGCCACGACGCGGTTGCGTTCCCAGGCCTGCACGTCGGGTTCGGTGCCCGGCTCGCCGAACAGCGGACGCTCATCATCGGTGCCCAGGTCGGCATCCTCGACGGACACCGACAGCACGCCCGCCTCCAGCAACGCATCGGACAGGGCTTCGGCTTGCGCCTCCTGGCAGTGGAGCACGAGTTCACGCATGATGATTCTTCCATCTGGCCAACGGGCCGCGGCAAACGCCGCGGCCCGGTCAGCCGGTTAAGGCAGTAAAAGGGGGGCCTGAGCCCCCCTGCTATCGGCTGGTCAGGGACGCTGGGCCAGCTTGTTTTCCAGATAGTGGATGCTGGTGCCGCCTTCGACGAAGCGGGCATCCTGCAGCAGTTCGCGATGTAGCGGGATGTTGGTGGAAATGCCCTCCACCACCATTTCCGACAGCGCGGTGCGCATGCGCGCCAGCGCCTGGTCGCGCGTGTCGCCGTAGGTGATGACCTTGGCGATCATCGAATCATAGTTCGGCGGCACGAAATAGCCGTTGAACGCGTGCGAATCGATGCGCACGCCCGGGCCGCCCGGCGTGTGCCAGTTGGTGATGCGGCCAGGACTGGGCACGAAGCGGAACGGATCCTCGGCGTTGATGCGGCACTCGATCGCGTGGCCCTTGAAGGTGATGTCGCGCTGGCGCAGCGTGAACTTCTCGCCGGCGGCGATCAGGATCTGCTGCTGCACCAGGTCGACGCCGGTGATCAGCTCGGTGACCGGGTGTTCGACCTGGATGCGGGTGTTCATTTCGATGAAATAGAACTCGCCGTTTTCATACAGGAACTCGAACGTGCCCGCGCCACGGTAGCCCATCTTGCGGCAGGCGTCGGCGCAGCGGTCGCCGATGCGCTCGATCAGGCGGCGCGCGATGCCGGGGGCCGGCGCTTCCTCGATGACCTTCTGGTGGCGGCGCTGCATGGAGCAGTCGCGTTCGCCCAGCCACACGGCGTTGCGACCGCCGTCGGCCAGCACCTGGATTTCCACATGGCGCGGGTTCTCGAGGAACTTCTCCATATAGACTTCCGGGTTGTTGAACGCGGCGCCCGCTTCCGAACGCGTCATGGTGACGGCATTCAGCAGCGCGGCCTCGGTGTACACCACGCGCATGCCACGGCCACCGCCACCGCCGGCGGCCTTGATGATGACCGGATAACCGACTTCGCGCGCAACGCGGATGATTTCCTGCGGATCGTCGGGCAACGCGCCTTCGGAACCCGGCACCACCGGCACGCCGGCTTCGATCATGGCGCGCTTGGCGCTGACCTTGTCGCCCATCAGGCGGATCGTGTCGGGACGCGGGCCGATGAAGACGAAGCCGCTTTTCTCGACGCGATCGGCGAAATCGGCATTTTCGGACAAGAACCCGTAACCCGGGTGGATTGCCTCGGAATCCGTGACTTCGGCCGCCGAAATGATGGCCGGCATGTTGAGGTAGCTTTCGCGCGACGGCGCGGGCCCGATGCACACGGATTCATCGGCCAGGCGCACGTACTTGGCTTCGCGGTCGGCCTCGGAGTGCACCACCACGGTCTTGATGCCCAGCTCGCGGCAGGCGCGCTGAATGCGCAGGGCGATTTCGCCCCGGTTGGCGATCAGGATTTTTTCGAACATTTTCAGCTATCAGCCAATGACGAACAGGGGTTGACCGTACTCGACGGGCTCGCCGTTTTCGACCAGGATTTCTTTGATGACGCCGGACTTGTCGGCTTCGATTTCATTGAGCAGCTTCATGGCTTCAATGATGCACAGCGGATCGCCTTCCTTGACCGACTGGCCCACGTCGATGAACGGCGCGGCGCCCGGGTTCGGCGAGCGGTAGAAGGTGCCGACCATCGGCGCCTTGACCACGTGGCCCTGGATCACCGGAGCGGCTTCGGCCGCGGCGGCGGCGGGCGCGGCCGGGGCGGCGGGCGCAACCGGGGCGACGGCGACGCCGGCTTCCGGCTGGTGGTAGGCCACCGGCTGCAGGGTCTGCGAGAACTTGACGATGCGAACCTTGCCTTCGCCTTCGGTGATTTCCAGCTCGGCGATGCCCGATTCAGCCACCAGGTCGATCAGGGTTTTGAGTTTTCGAAGGTCCATAGAAGCTGCTTCCCGAGATAGTGTCGGCAACGTCCCGGTCGTCGGGTCCGCGCCATATAAGATGTAAAAGCTGAGAGTTGGTGCGAGATCAATGCCGCACTGCGTAACGCAGAGCCGCTTCGTAACCGTCCGCGCCCAGGCCGCTGATGAGGCCTACCGCCAAGTCGGACAGGTATGAGTGATGCCTGAAGGGCTCTCGCTTATACAGGTTGGACAAATGTACTTCAATAAATGGGATCGCGACCCCGGCCAGCGCATCGCGGATCGCGACGCTGGTGTGCGTATATGCCGCCGCGTTGATGATGATGAAATCGGTGCCGTCTTGCCGGGCCGCCTGAATGCGGTCAACCAGCGCGCCTTCGTGATTGCCTTGCCACGCGCTCAGCGTGGCGCCCAAATCACCGGCCAGCCGCTCCAGGCCCTCGTTGATCTGGGACAGCGTGAGGCTGCCGTAGATGTGAGGTTCCCGGGTGCCGAGCAGGTTCAGATTCGGGCCATGCAATACCAGTATGTTTTGCGCCATGCGCTTGCCAATGAGTGGATTGCCAATTGTTGGCAAAACAGCCGATAAACCAGCTTTTTACGCCAATTCCTACTATTTGTCCAACAGACTTACGCCTTTAAACCAGAGAGCGTCCGGTCGAGGTCATCGGGCTGGATTTCACCCAATATCTTCCGGTTAATGCTGCCATCTGCGTTGAAAACAATGGTAAACGGCAGGCCGCCGCTCGGATTTCCCAGCTTGCGCAAGGTATCGATGGCGCCGGCGCCGATGACCCACAACGGATAGGAAACCTGTACTTTCTCGACAAATTTTTGCATGTTGGCGGCAGAATCCACGCCGATGCCGACAAACTTGATTTGCGGATATTTTTTCTGCAACGCGTCGAGTTCGGGCATTTCCTTGACGCAAGGCGCGCACCAGGTTGCCCAGAAATTGACCACGATGGGCTGGCCCTTCCAGGCGGCCAGCGACTGGGTCGCGCCGTTCAGGTCGGGCAATTGCAACTGCATCAGGGCGGCGACGGGATCCTCGGCGGCGGGCGCCGCGGGCTGGGGCTTGTTGCGGCCCAGCAGGGTGTAGCCACCCGCGACCGTGGCGGCCACGGCCACGGCGGCGGAAAGGAGTAGGCGTCGATTCATGGCGCGATCATAACCGTTGCGGCCGGTTTGCGCCGCCGCGGCCTGGACGGCGCTTGACCGCTGCCTATATATACAATGCAGGCAGGAGATTTTTCAATGCATCTGCATATTCTTGGCATCTGCGGTACGTTCATGGGCGGCCTGGCGCTGATCGCGCGCGCCGCCGGCCACAAGGTCACGGGTTGCGACGCGGGCGTTTATCCGCCCATGAGCACCCAGTTGTCCGAACAGGGCATCGAGCTGATCGAGGGCTTCGGCCCCGAACAGATGGCCCTCAAGCCGGACCTGTACGTGATCGGCAACGTGGTCAGCCGCGGCAATCCGCTGATGGAAGCCATCCTGGAATCCGGCGCCCGCTACGTATCGGGCCCGCAATGGCTGGGCGACAACATCCTGCCCGGCGCCCATGTGCTGGCGGTGGCCGGCACCCACGGCAAGACCACCACCAGTTCGATGCTGGCCTGGATCCTGGAAGCCGCGGGGCTCGCCCCCAACTTCCTGATCGGCGGCGTCGCGCCGGACCTGCACGTATCGGCGCGCTACGACCCCGCGCGCCGCCCCTTCGTGATCGAGGCGGATGAATACGACACGGCTTTCTTCGACAAGCGTTCGAAGTTCGTCCACTACCGCCCGCGCACCGCCGTCCTGAACAACCTGGAATACGATCACGCGGACATCTTCCCGGATCTGGCGGCCATCGAAACCCAATTCCACCACCTGGTACGCACCATCCCGGCTTCCGGCCGCATCATCCGCCCCGCCCACTCCGACGCGCTGGACCGGGTGATTGCGCGCGGATGCTGGTCCGAAACCGTCACGTTCGGCGCCGACGGCGCCTGGCAGGCCGACGCGCCCGATGCCGACGGCGCCTTCGAGGTGCGCTGCAATGGCGCCGCCGTGGGAACCGTGCGCTGGGCCCTGGGCGGCGAGCACAATCGCATGAACGCCCTGGCCGCGCTGGCCGCCGCCGAACACGCCGGCGTGCCGGCGGCCGAAGGCGTGGCGGCCCTGAGCCGTTTCGGCGGCGTGAAACGCCGCATGGAACTGCGCGGCACGGTCAACGGCGTCAAGGTCTACGACGACTTCGCCCACCACCCCACCGCCATCGCCACCACGGTGCAAGGCCTGCGTCGCCAGGTCGGCCCGGCCCGTATCCTGGCCGTGCTGGAACCGCGTTCCAACACCATGAAGCTGGGCGCCATGGCGGCCCGGCTGCCCGATTCCCTGCGCGACGCCGACCTGGTGTTCTGCTTCGGCGCCCGCGCCGGCAAGCACGCGCTGGGCTGGAACCCGGCCGAAGTGCTGGCGCCGCTGGGCGACCGCGCCTCCAGTTACGATGACATCGACGCCCTGGTGGCGGCCGTCGTGCAGGCCGCCCGGCCTGGCGACCAGGTGCTGGTGATGAGCAACGGCGGCTTCGGCGGCATCCACGGCAAGCTGTTGACGGCCCTGGAGGCGCGCGGCTGAACGGCCGCGCCCCCGCCGCGCAACAGGCAGATCCCTCGGAAAGGCACGAAATGATCCTTTACCTGCACGGCTTTCGTTCCTCGCCGACGTCGTTCAAGGCCCGCATGATGGCCGACGCCATGGCCGCGCGCGGGCGGGAAGGCGATTGGGCCTGCCCGCAATTGCCGGCCAGCCCGCGCGAGGCCGTCGATCTGGCGCTGGGCATCGCCCGCCAGCAACTGGCGCGTGCCACCGAGCCGCGCGCGCTGACCGTGGTCGGCTCGTCGCTGGGCGGTTTCTACGCGACCTGGCTGGCCGAGCAACTGGGTTGCAAGGCGGTGCTGCTCAACCCGGCGGTCGAGGCGGCTCGGGACCTGGCGACCCAGGTGGGCGAACACCGCATGTATCATTCCGACGCGCCATTCCAGTTCCTGCCCGGATACGTGGAGGAACTGGCCGCCCTGCACGTCAGCCGGATCAGCCAGCCGGACCGGTATTTCCTGGTGGCGGCGACCGGCGACGAGGTGCTGGACTGGCGCGAAATGCGTGACCGCTATGCGGGCTGCCGGCAGCGCATCGTGGCCGGCAGCGACCATGGCCTGTCGGATTTCGCCGACTGGATGCCCGAGGTGCTCGAATTCGCCCTTGGCTGCGCTCCAACCGACCCCAGATAACTCTCAACACTCTTTATATTGCTGCGCAAGGCGGCGCGTGCGCGCCGCCCAGGACGACCCTCACCATGTATGTGTTTTACGAAGACGACGGCAGCTTCAAGGCCGGCCATATCCTGTCCGAAACCGACGCCAGCCTCCAGGTGGAGTCGGAGTCGGGCAAGCGCAGCAAGATCAAGCGCGCCAATACGCTGTTCAATTTCGCCGCGCCCGAACCCGCCGCGCTGATGGCCCAGGCGGCCGCGCTGGCCGAAACCCTGGACCTGCAATTTCTGTGGGAATGCGCGCCCCAGGAGGAATTCGAGTCCCCGGCCCTGGCGGCCGACTATTTCGGCCACGCCCCCACCCCGGTCGAGCAGGCCGCCCTGTTGATGCGCCTGCATGGCGCGCCCGCCTATTTCCACCGCCGCGGCAAGGGCAGTTACCGCCCTGCCCCGCCCGACATCCTGGCCGCCGCCCTGGCCGCGCTGGAAAAGAAACAGCGCCAGGCCGAGCAGCAGCAGGAATGGGTGGACGAGATGGCCGCCGGCCGCCTGCCCGAGCCCATCGCCCAGGTCGCCGAATCGCTGTTGATCCGGCCCGACAAGAATTCGCAGCAATGGAAGGCGTTGGACGCCGCCTGCGCCAGGCTCGGCAAGAGCCCCGACCGCCTGTTGCTGGAACTGGGCGCCTGGCCGCACGCCCTGGCGCTGCACAAGCGCCGCTTCCTGGCGGTGAACTTTCCCCGGGGCCTGGCCTTTCCCGAGCTGGAACTGCCGCCGATCGACCGCGAACTGCCGCTGTCGGACGCCGAGATCTATTCGGTCGACGACGTCACCACCACCGAGATCGACGACGCCCTGTCGGTTTCCACCCTGCCCGACGGCAATCTGCGCGTCGGCATCCACGTGGCCGCGCCCGGCCTGACGGTGACGCGCGACAGCGAATTCGACAAGCTGGCGCGCGCGCGTCTGTCCACGGTCTACATGCCGGGCGACAAGATCCCGATGCAGCCCGACAACGTCATCAAGGCCTTCTCGCTGGACGCGGGCCGCGAGGTGCCGGTGCTGTCGCTGTACGTGGTGGCCAACCCGGAGACCGGCGAGGTCATCGAATCCGACACGCGCCTGGAGCGCGTGGTGGTGCGCGAAAACCTGCGCCACAACATGCTGGACGCCCAGGTCACCGAAGACAGCCTGAACGACACTTCCACTGACCTGCCCTACGGCCACTGGCTGCGCCCGCTGTGGAAGCTGGCGCAGGCGCTGTCGGCGCAGCGCGAGAACGTGCGCGGCAAGCCCGAGAACAATTCGCGGGTGGAGTACAGCTTCTACCTGGACGGCGACCCCGACGATCCCGACACCCCGGTGCGCCTGGTGCCGCGCCAGCGCAACGCCCCGCTGGACCGGATGGTGGCCGAGTACATGATCCTGGCCAACAATCTGTGGGGCGGCCTGCTGAACCAGCATGGCGTGCCGGGCATCTACCGCTCGCAACAGGCCGGCCGCGTGCGCATGAGCACGCAGGCGCTGCCGCACGAAGCCATTGGCGTGCCGCAATACGCCTGGAGCACGTCGCCGCTGCGCCGCTACGTCGACCTGGTGAACCAGTGGCAGTTGATCGCCGCGGTCGAGCACGGCGTCTCGGCGCGCCTGGTGGCCCCCTTCAAGCCGCGCGACGCGGATCTGTTCGCGATCATCGGCGCGTTCGACGCGCAATACGCGGCCTGGGCCGAGTTCCAGAGCGCGATGGAGCGCTACTGGTGCCTGCGCTGGCTCAAGCAGCACAACATCACCCGCACCGTGGCGCACGTGCTGCGCGAAGACCTGGTGCGCTTCGCCAACTGCCCGCTCGTCACCCGGATCGGGGGGATGCCCGAGCTGGAGCGCGGGACGGCGGTGGAGGTGGAGATTCTGGGGATGGATGAGTTGTCGCTGGAGCTGGATTGCCGGTATGTGGGGCAGGTGGGGCCGGCGGCTGAAGAGGCTGCTGCTTAGGGTGGCGGTTGGTCTGCCTGTCTTTGGGCTTTTTCCGCTGACTTCGGAGGGTCTTTCTTAGGCCGCCCGTCTGGCAGGCGGCCCGGGCGGCGGGCGCCCACGATTGCGGTCCGGAGCGTTCGCTCCGGACTGGCCTCGGCGGCCCCCCCCTGCCTCATCCTCGTTGCCGCCTGCCGGCGGCTGCCTTCGGATTCCGTCGGGCGCATCGAGGTTGCCCGCCGCCCGGGCCGCCCGCCAGACGAGCTACGTTTTTCTTGGCCTGTGGCGCTGCAAGAGCGAGGAAACTTCACGAGATTGCTGATGCCCGTTGCGGGTGGCCGCGCGGGCGGCCGCCCGCAACTTACGCGGTGTCTTGGTTTGGCGCGTTGGCGCTGCGCGCGGGTGGCGGGTTGCTTGCTTGGGGTGCCGTCCAGTCGGGGGGAAGAGAGTGGCGGCGCGCGATGGGGGCTGGCTTGCGCGTGACGGGCTTGGCGCGCGCCTGATCTGAGGAAGAACGGCTGACGGGGAAGATGCTTGGCGATGCATCCCGGATTCTTCCAAACGGAGGACCGCCGGCATTGCCTCACCGATTCCTCCGCATCTCGCCCGACCTTCCCCCCAAACGCCAAAGAAGGCCGCCCGCGCGGCCGGTTTTGGCGGCCCCGCCAAATCTTCCGTCCCGCCCCGGTCTGCCGCCAGAACACCAAGCACACGATTCGCCCCCGCGCCGGTGAAGTGATCACGCTGTAGCCCGTGGCGTCGGCGGCCGGTGGGGCGCGGGGCGTGTAGATGCGCCCGAGGGAATCCGAAGGCAGCCGCCGGCAGGCGGCAACGAGGATGACGAAGGGGCAGTCCGGAGCGAACGCTCCGGACCGCAATCGTAGCCCCGCGCCCCACCGGCTGCCGACGCCACGGGCGGCCAAAAGAACACTACCCCCCCCGACAGCGACAGCACCAAAACCTCCCGTTAAACTCCCGAAAAAATCACAATCGATATCGGAGGACGGACATGCGCATTCTGCTGGTCGAGGACAACCTCGACCTGGGCGATGCCGTGGAGAGCAAACTGCGTTCGGCGGGCCATAGCGTACAGTGGGTGCGCGACGGCGTCGCCGCGCTGCGCTGGGGGCTGGACGAAACATGGGATGCGCTGGTGCTGGACATCAACCTGCCCGGCAAGGACGGCTTCAGCGTCATCCGCGAACTGCGCGCCGCCGGGCTGGAAGCGCCCGTGCTGGTCATGACCGCCCGTTCCGAAATCGAAGACAAGATCGACATGCTCGACCTGGGCGCCGACGACTATCTCGTCAAGCCCTTCGACCTGCGCGAACTCGAAGCGCGGCTGCGCGCCCTGCTGCGGCGCCCGGCCGGGCAGACCAGCAGCGTCACCGCCTACGGCAACCTGAGCCTGGACCTGGCCAATCGCCACGTCACGCTGGCCGGCGCGCCGCTGGAACTGGGCCGGCGCGAGTTCCGGCTGCTGGAGATCCTGCTGGGCAAGCTGGGCCAGACCGTGGCCAAGGAACGGCTCATGAACCAGCTGTTCGACCTGGACGACGGTTCCCTCAACGCGCTGGAACTGCTGATCTCGCGCCTGCGCAAGAAACTGGCCGGCGCCTCCATCGATATCGTCACCGTGCGCGGCGTCGGCTACCAGGCCCGCAGCCATGACCCTGCCTGACAGCTTCTCGATCCGCCGCCGCGTCTTCACGCTGGGCGCGGCATTGCTCGCCTGCGCGCTCATCGGGCTGGTGTTCTTCCTGCGCGACTATGCCCAACGCGCCGCCGAACAGGCCTTCGACCGGCTGCTGGCGGCGTCGGCGCTGACGATTGCCGGCTCCGTGCAGATCGAGGACAACGGCGTCACGGTCGAACCGCCGGTATCGTCGCTGGCCATGCTGTCGGGCAGCGAACGGGTGTTCTACGAAGCCCGCGCGTCCAACGGCCGGCTCATCACCGGCTATGCCGACCTGGCGCCCGGCCTGCCGCTGGCGCAGTCGGCCACGCCGGTGTTCGCCTATCTGCGCTATCACGATGAGCCGGTGCGCGTGGCCACGGTGGGACGGCTGGTGTCAGCCAGCCAACACGCCGGCTGGGTCACCGTGCGCGTGGCCGAGACACTGGGCTCGCGCGAGGAGCTGGCCGACGAGATCCTGGGCCGCAGCGTGCTGCCGCTGATCGTGGTGTCGCTGGTCGCGCTGGGCCTGCTGTGGTTCGGCGTGCAGCGCGCCTTCGCGCCGCTGGCCGTGGTCGAAGGCGAATTGCGGCACCGGGCGCCGGATGACCTGGCGCCGCTGGTCACGCCGGTGCCGACCGAGGTGCGACGCCTGGTCGAGGCCCTGAACGCCTTCATGCAACGCCTGTCCGGCATCATGGACACTCTCAACACCCTGGTTGCCGATGCCGCGCACCAGGTGCGCACGCCGCTGGCCTCGCTGCGCGCCCAGGCCGAAGTGGCGCTGGACGAAACCGACCCCAAGCGCCTGCACGAGCGCCTGGGCCGCATCCACCAGAATGCCACCCACGCCAGCCAGCTCATCAACCAGCTGCTGATGGACGCCACCATCACACACCGGCTGGGCAAGGGCGCGCGCGCGCCGGTGGGCGTGGCCGAGACCATCAACGAAACCCGGCGCCGCATCGGGCCGCTGGAGGCGCAGCGCCTGCGCATCGAGATCGCCCCCGAGGTGCGCCGTGCCCGCATCGCGGGCGATCGCGTGGCGCTGCGCGAGATGCTGCGCAACCTGGTGGACAATGCCCTGCGTTATGCGCCGCAGGGCAACGTCGACATCCAGGCGACGCCGGTGGCGGGGTATCGCGTGGCGCTGACGGTGTCCGACCGCGGCCCCGGCATCGCCGACGATGAAAAGGAAGCCGTGCAGCAACGCTTCACGCGCGGGCGCACCGGTGAATCGCAGCCCGGCTCGGGCCTCGGGCTGGCCATCGTGCGATCGGTCGCGCTAGCGCACGGCGGCTCGCTATGGCTGCAGGACCGGGCCGGCGGCGGCCTGTCGGCGCGCGTCATCCTGCCCCTGGCGCGCCAGCGGACGGGACGCGGGCTGGCGGGATGGATAGGCGTAGTCGGCGCGGCGTTCCTGCTGCTGTCCGCCGCGCCGGCAGACGTGCGCGCCGCCGAGGTCCCTGAGATCGTCACCCGCTATCCCGCGCCGCAGCCGTCATCACGCGTGCTGACCATTGCCGGCCCCACCGACACACCGGTGGTGGCGCCGCTGATCCTCGGCTTCCAGGCGCAGCGGCCCGACGTCACCGTGGTCTACCGCGAGATGGGCAGCCGCGAACTGTACGAAGCGGCGATCGAGGACCGCCTCAAGGACGTGGACGTGCTGATGAGTTCGGCCTCGGACCTGCAGATCCGCCTGGCCAACGACGGCTACGCGCAGCGCTACACCTCTCCCTATGCCGCGCGGCTGCCATCGTGGGCGGTGTGGCGCAACGAGGTCTACGGCTTCACCTTCGAGCCGGCCGTGATCGTCTACAACCCCAAGCGCTACACCGAGGCCACGGTGCCGCGCTCGCGCCAGGACCTGCTACGCACGCTGGAGCACGACCGCGCTCGGCTGCATGGCCGCGTCGGCACCTACGACATCTCGCGCAGCAGCGTGGGCTACCTGATGGCCGAGCAGGACGAGCTGGTGTCGTCGAACTTCTGGGGCCTGGCCAACGCCTTCGGCCAGGTTGGCGTGCGGCTGTCGGCCACCAGCGCCGAACTGCTCGATGCCATCGAGAACGACGAGATGGACCTGGGCTACAACATCCTCGGATCGTACGCCCTGTCGCGCCAGGCGGCGGGCGCGAAGATCGGCGTGGTGTTCCCGCAGGACTACGTGCTGGTGCTGGCGCGCTCGGTGCTTATCGCGCGGCGCGCGCCCAACCCCGACCTGGGGCGCGCGCTGGTCGACTGGCTGCTGTCGCCTGCCGGCCAGCAGGTGGCGTCCAGCCACGCGGCGCTCGGCTCGATCATGGAGGACACGCCCGGCCGCTGGACTTCCGAGGCGGTGCTGGCGCGCTCGCAGGGCATCGTGCAGCCTGTGGTGCTGTCGCCGGCGTTGCTGGTGGGGCTGGACCAGCGGCGCCATTCGCGCTTCGTGCAGAACTGGATCCGGCTGGTCACCGACACGCCCGAACGGCCGTAGGACGCGGCGGCCCCGGACTCGCGCGCGGCAAGGCAGGCGAATGGCCGCCCCCAAAAGATCGGCCGCTTGCGCGAACACCGGGATTACCCCTACCCCGGCTGTCGCCCCATGACAGGACGACGACAGACGCCGAATCCTAAGATGGACGCCAACAGGTCCATGCGCCTGTCGATACCAATTCCAAACGGAGACAAGACATGCTTGCCAAGTCCAGACTGGCGGCCGCCTGCGCCGCAGCCTTCGCCATCGCCGCCGGCAGCGCCTACGCCCAGCAAGTGCCCGCGGGCTACCCGGCCGACTACCAGAAGATCCTCGACGGCGCCAAGAAGGAAGGCAAGGTCGTGATCTACTCGACCACCGACACCAAGGCGGCCGGCCCCATCATCAAGGGCTTCGAAGCGCTGTATCCCGGCGTCAAGGTCGAATACAACGACATGAACAGCACCGAGCTGTACAACCGCTACATCAGCGAGCAGGCGGCGGGCGGCAGCAGCGGCGACATCGTCTGGAGCTCGTCGATGGACTCGGCCCTCAAGCTGGCCACCGACTACGCGCTGCAGTACAAGTCGCCCGAGATCGGCAAGCTGCCGGCCTGGGCGGTGTGGAAGGATTCGGCCTACGGCACCACCTACGAACCGGCGGTGTTCATCTACAACAAGCGCCTGATCCCGGCCAACGAAGTGCCGACCACGCACGGCGCCCTGGCCAAGCTGATCGCCAGCCAGCCGGACAAGTTCAAGAACAAGGTCACCACCTACGACATCGAGAAGTCGGCCGTGGGCTTCATGCTGGCGGTGCAGGACAAGGCCAACGATCCCAAGTACTTCGAGACGCTCAAGGACATCGCCAAGGGCGGCCTGATCGTGCAGTCGTCCACCGGCACCATGATGGAACGCGTCTCGTCGGGCGAGAACCTGGTCGGCTACAACATCCTGGGCTCGTACGCCGAGACCCGCGCCAAGACCGATCCGTCGCTGGGCGTGGCCTACCCGACCGACTACGCGCTGGTGCTGTCGCGCGTGGCGTTCATCAGCAAGAAGGCCAAGAACCGCAACGCCGCCAAGCTGTGGATGGACTACCTGCTGTCGCAGAAGGGCCAGGAAATCATGGCCAACCAGGCCGACCTGGCGTCGGTCCGCGACGACATCGAAGGCGACAACGACGTCGACGGCATGACCAAGAAGCTGGGCGCCTCGCTCAAGCCGATCCCGGTCAACGAGACCCTGCTCGACTACCTGGAGCAGAACAAGCGCCTGCAGTTCATCAAGGACTGGCGCGCCGCCGCCGGCAAATAAGGCTGTCGCCGGTACAGCCGGGGGCCGCGCGCCCCCGGCCGCAAGCACGCGGACGGGCGTAGCACCGCCGCCCGCCAGGCCGCCCGCGGGCCGGGTGTTCATGGCCCACGGGCGCGGCCCGCGTCTATCGAGATAACAGGATTTCCCCATGCAGTCATTGCGCAGAAAATGGCAGTCCCTGCCACGCGGCGTGGTGGTGCTGATCACAGCCTTGGCCATCTACGTGCCGCTGTCGTTCATCATCATCCAGAGCTTTCTATCCGCGCCCTTCTTCACGCCGTCCAAGGTCTTCAGCCTGGATGCGTTCCGCTTCATCTTCGCGGACCCCGATTTCTACAAGGCGCTGAAAAGCGGCTTCATCCTGGCGTTCGGGCTGGCCATCATCGCCATTCCGCTGGGCGGCATGCTGGCGTTCCTGATGATCCGCACCGACCTGCCGGGCCGGCGCTGGATCGAACCGCTGATCCTGGTGCCGATCTTCGTGTCGCCAATGGTGCTGGGCTTCGGCTACGTGGTGGCGGCGGGCCCGGTCGGCTTCTTCTCGACCTGGGCGCAGAACATCCTGGGTTTCGTGCCCTGGAACGTCTATTCGCTGACCAGCATCGTCATCATCGCCGGCCTGACGCACGTGCCGCACGCCTACCTGTACATTTCGTCGGCGCTGCGCAGCATGGGCTCGGACGTCGAGGAGGCGGCGCGCGTCAGCGGCGCCTCGCCGCTGCGCGTGATGGTGTCGGTGAGCCTGCCGATGGTGCGGCCGGCCATGCTGTACGCCACCGTGCTGCTGTTCTTCCTGGGCCTGGAAGTGTTCGGCCTGGTGCTGGTGCTGGGTGACCCCGAAGGCAACCTGGTGCTGGCCACCTACCTGTACAAGTTGACCAACAAGCTCGGCATCCCCTCGTACCACCTGATGGCCGCGGTGGCCGTGGTGCTGATCTGCATGACGATTCCGCTGGTCATGCTGCAGCGCCGCCTGATGCGCACCGCCAACCGCTTCGTCACCGTCAAGGGCAAGGCCTCGCGCGCCCGTCCGCTGCCGCTGGGCAAGTGGCGCTGGGTGGCCGGCGGCGTGGTGGCGTTCTGGCTGCTGGTCACCATCGTGGTGCCGCTGCTGGGCGTGCTGCTGCGCGCCTTCGTGTCCAACTGGGGCATGGGCGTGTCGCTGTTCGACGTGCTGTCGCTGGACGCGTTCCGCACCGTGTTCTCGCAACCCAACCTGATGCGCGCGATCGTCAACTCGGTGGCCATCGGCGTGTTCGGCGGCGCGCTGGCGGTGATCTGCTACACCTTCGTCGGCCTGGCCATGCATCGCAAGCCGGACAACGTCACGCGCTTCATGGACTACAGCGTGCTGGTGCCGCGCGCCGTGCCCGGCCTGCTGGCGGGCCTGGCCTTCCTGTGGGTGTTCCTGTTCGTGCCGATGTGGCTGGACAACGCGCTCGACGCCGACCTGGGCGGCTGGCTGTCGGGACTGCCGTTTGCCGAGTGGGCGCGCGAGAACTTCGTCGAATGGCTGCGCGCCATGCGCAGCACCATTTTCAGCGTGTGGCTGGCCTACACGGTGGTGTGGATGGCCTACGGCCTGCGGCTGATCTCGTCGACGCTGCTGCAGGTCGGCCCCGAACTGGAAGAAGCCGCCCGCAGCGCCGGCGCGCGCCGCGGCCAGGTCACGCGCCACGTCACCGTGCCGCTGGCCAAGTACGGCCTGATCGGTTCGTGGCTGCTGATGTTCCTGATCTTCGAGCGTGAATACTCCACCGGCGTCTACCTGCTGTCGCCCGGCACCGAGACCATCGGCTCCATGCTGGTATCGCTGTGGGCCTCGGGCGCCATCGACATCGTGGCCGCGCTTTCCTTCATCAATATCGTTCTGGTCGTGATCGGCCTGGGCATCGCCCTGCGATTCGGAGTCAAACTTCATGATTGAGCTTTCTGTAGAAGACCTGCACCTGGATTACGGCGACAACCCGGTGCTCAAGGGCGTGTCGATGCAACTGCGCCAGGGCGAGGTGGTGTCGCTGCTGGGCCCCTCGGGCAGCGGCAAGACCACCCTGCTGCGCGCCGTTGCCGGCCTGGAAGGCCCCAAGCGCGGCCGCATCACCATCGGCGATCGCACCGTCTACGACGGCGCGGCGCGCCAGGAGATTCCGGCCGAGGAGCGCAACCTGGGCCTGGTGTTCCAGTCGTATGCCCTGTGGCCGCACAAGACCGTGTTCGACAACGTCGCCTACCCGCTCAAGCTGCGCAAGGTGCCGTCGGGCGAAGTGCGCGAACGCGTGCAGGCGGTGCTGGACCAGCTCGGCCTGGGCAAGCTGGGCCAGCGCCATCCGCACGCGCTGTCCGGCGGCCAGCAGCAGCGCGTGGCCATCGGCCGCGCCCTGGTTTACAGCCCGCCCGTGATCCTGCTGGACGAGCCGCTGTCCAACCTGGACGCCAAGCTGCGCGAGGAGGCCCGCGCCTTCCTGCGCGAGCTGATCATCCGCCTGGGCCTGTCGGCGTTGATGGTGACGCATGACCAGAGCGAAGCCATGGCGATTTCCGACCGCATCCTGCTGCTGAACAACGGCAAGATCGAGCAGCAGGGCACGCCGCAGGAGATGTACGGCGCGCCCAAGACCTTGTTCACCGCCGAGTTCATGGGCAGCAACAACCGCCTGGACGGCAAGGTCACCGAAGTGCGTGATGGCCGCGCCCGCATCGAGGGCCGCGGCTGGGCGCTGTGGGGCCAGGCCGGCGAAGGGGTAGCCGCGGGCCAGGACGCCACCGCCGTGATCCGGGTCGAACAGGTCCGCCTGGCGGACGATCCCGACGGCAACCACATCGACATGCCGCTGCTGACCAGCATGTACCTGGGCGACCGCTGGGAATACCTGTTCCGCACCCCCGACGCGGATCCGGCAAATACCCTGGCGCTGCGCGCCTACGGCCCCGAGGGCCGCGAACCCGGCCCCTGCCGCCTGGCGCTGCCGGCCGGCAAGGTGTGGGTGTTCCCGCGCCCGGCCAAGTAGGGTGACGGCGGCGGGCGGAGTGGCTCTACAATGCGTGCGTGCAACGCCTCGCTGACTCCCCCTTCCCGCTGAGCCGGCCGCTGCGGTGGCTGGGCGCGCCCGCCCAGCACTACCTGCGCATCGGCATCGCGATTTCGCTGTTGGTGCACGCCGGCGCGCTGGCGTGGCGCTTCGGCGCGCCCGCCCTGTCGCGCCCGCCGGCCACCAGCCTGGAAATCGTGCTGCTCAATGCGCGCAGCGAAACCCCGCCCGACACGCCGCGCGCCCAGGCGCAGAACCAGATGAGCGGCGGCGGCAACGCCGAACGCGGCCTGGCCACCACCCCGCTGCCCCAGACCGGCGCCTCGGCCGAGACCATCGTGCTCGAGGCCATGCGCAAGCGCCAGGTCCAGCTGGAGGCCGAGCAGACCCGCCTGATGACCCAGCTGCGGGCCGCCGACAAGGCCGGCGCCGAGCGCCAGGCCGTCAACCCCTGGCCAGACGGCAACGAGCGGGGCAAGGACGCCGAGGACCAGGCCAGCGTCATCCAGAACGCCCAGGTCGCCGCCCTGGCGGCCAAGGTCCAGCAATACAACGCCGAACCGCGCAAGCAGTTCGTGGCGCCCTCCGCCCAGGCCTCGCGCTACGCCGCCTACCTGGATGCCTGGCGCGCGCGCATCGAGGCGGTCGGCACCCAGCACTATCCCGACGAAGCCCGCGGCCGCATCTACGGTTCGCTGCGCATCACCGTATCGGTGCGGGCCGACGGCAGCATCGCCAATGTCGAGATCGACCAGCCGTCGCCGCACGCGGTGCTGAACCAGGCCGCCCGCCGCATCGTGCAACTGGCCGCGCCGTTTCCGCCGTTCCCGCCCGACATCGCGCGCGACACCGATGTGCTGGTCATCACCCGCACCTGGCATTTCGTCAACGACACCCTGGAAACCGAAGCCCCATGACCGAGGCGCCCCCTCTTGCCCGCTATGCCGTGATCGGCAACCCCATCGCGCACAGCCGTTCGCCCCAGATCCACGCCCTGTTTTCCCACCAGACCGGCAAGCCGCTGCGCTATGAGCGCCTGCTGGCGCCGGTGGACGGCTTCACGGCGGCCGTGGCCGGGTTCGCCGCCGAGGGCGGCCTGGGGCTGAATGTAACGGTGCCGTTCAAGCAGGAAGCCTATGCCTTGGCCTCGGGGCATCTGTCCAGCCGCGCGCGGCTGGCGGGCGCGGTCAATACCCTGTCCTGGCGCGACGGCGCCTGGCACGGCTGCAACACCGACGGCGTCGGCCTGGTTTCCGACCTGCTGCGCCTGGGCGTGCGCCTGAGCGGCGCCTCGGTGCTGCTGGTGGGCGCGGGCGGGGCCGCCCGCGGCGTGCTGCAACCGCTGGCGCAATCCGGTTGCGCCCGCATCCATATCGTCAACCGCACCGCTGCCCGCGCCCTGGAGCTGGCCGAAAGCTGGCGCGAGACGGGCGCCGAGCCGCAGACCCGCGTTACCGCCGGCGGCCTGCCCGACGCCGCCCTGCCCGGCGGCTGGAACCTGGTCGTCAACGCCACCGCCAGCGGGCTGCAGGACGCCGCCCCCGATCTGCCCGCCGGCCTGTACGCCGAAGGCGCCGCCGCCTACGACATGATGTACGGCGCCCAGCCGACGGCGTTCATGCGCCAGGCGCGCCAGGATGGCGCCGCGCTGACGGCCGACGGCCTCGGCATGCTGGTCGGCCAGGCGGCCGAGAGTTTCTTCATCTGGCACGGGGTGCGGCCCGACCCCGCCCCGGTGCTGACGGCGCTGCGCGAGGCGCTCATGGCCGGGACCTGAGGGCATGGCCGCCCGCGGCAAGAGCGGCAAGCGCCGCTCCTGGTTCCGTATCATCACCGGCACGCTGATGGCGCTGGTGTGCGCGGTGCTGCTCTACCAGTTCTGGCTGTTCGGGCTGGTGGTCTGGTACAACTACCAGAACCCCGGCAGCAGCGCCATCATGCGCGAGGAACTGGCGCGCCTGCGCGACGGCAACCCCGATTTCCAGCTGAAGTACGAGTGGGTGCCCTATGACAAGATCAACCGCAACCTGAAGCGGGCGGTGGTAGCGTCCGAGGATTCCAACTTCACGGAACACGACGGCGTCGAATGGGATGCCATCCGCAAGGCCTGGGAATACAACCAGAAACAGGAAGCGGCCGGACGCAGCAAGATGCGCGGCGGCTCGACCATCACCCAGCAGCTGGCCAAGAACCTGTTCCTGTCCAGCTCCCGCAGCTACCTGCGCAAGGGCCAGGAACTGGTGCTGACCTACATGATCGAACACGTCATGACCAAGGAACGCATCCTGGAGCTGTACCTGAATGTGGCGGAATGGGGCACCGGCGTGTTCGGCGCCCAGGCGGCCGCCAGGCATTATTTCAACGTGCCGGCGGCCAACCTGGGAGCCAGCCAGTCGGCCCGTCTGGCGGCCATGCTGCCCAATCCGCGCTTCTATGACAGCCACCGCAATTCCAACTACCTGAATTCGCGCGTGTACACCCTGACCCGGCGGATGCAGATGGTCGACATCCCCTGATACGGAAACCCGCCATCCGGACCGGTTCCCGCCCACCTTGGGCGGCCGGATTTGTTAAGCTTTCACGTTTACGCGCTCCTTCGTCCCTTACATGCGTACCGCCCGTCGCTACCTGGCCCGCGAGATCTATCGCTCTTGCGCAGTGGTCCTTATGGCCCTGCTGGGTCTTTTCACGTTCTTCGCACTGGTGGACGACCTGGACAACGTGGGTGACAAGTTCTCCATGATGGCCCTGCTGTACATGCAGGCGCTGGCCATCCCGACCCGACTTTACGACCTGCTGCCCATCGGCCTGCTGATTGGCGCCATCCTGGCCCTGGCCGGCCTGGCCCAGCGCAACGAGCTGGTGATCCTGCGGGTCTCGGGCGTCAGCGGCATGCGCCTGCTGCGCATGCTCTGGATCGTCACCATCCCGCTGATGATCGGGGCCGCCCTGCTGTCCGAGTACGTCACCCCCTGGGCCGAGATGAAATCCGGCGAGGCCAACCTGATGTTCCGCGGCAAGGCCGGCGGCGACCGCCTGAACAGCGGCTACTGGTTCAAGGAACCCACGGCCAACGGCGGCACCCGCATCATCAACATCGCCGCGCTGCAGGGCGACGGCCAGGTCACCGGCGTTACCCTCTACGAATTCAAGAAGGACCTGACGCTGTCGGTGCTGTCGACCGCGCCCAATGGCCTGTTCGCCCACGGCGACCTGGTCCTCAAGGACGTCTCGGAAACCCGCCTGGACGACAACGCCGCCGAAACGCTGGCCGACGCCCGTCCGCCCAAGAATCCCCCGGCGGTGGTGGTCAAGCTGCCCGAGCGCACGGTCGACACCACCCTGAGCGCGGAACGCCTGCTGGCGCGGGTCCTGACCCCCGAGCGCATGTCGATCGTGACGCTGCTGGACTATGTGGATTATTTGCGCAACAACCAGCTGCAATATGGTCGACAGGTGGTCGCCTTGTGGCGCAAACTGGCGTATCCGTTCACGTTGCTGGTGATGATCACCATCGCCGCCCCCATCGGCCTGATGCAGACGCGCCGTGGCGGCGTGGGCGCCAAGGTGTTCATCGGCATCCTGCTGGGCGTGGGCTTCTTCATGCTCAACCAGCTGGCGCTGAACGTAGGCATGCTGGGCAAGTGGCCGCCCTGGCTCACCGCCCTGGGGCCGAACATCGGCGCCATGGCCCTGGCGCTGGGCGCCATGAGCTATATGGAGTACCGCCACACCATCACCCGTATCGTCCAACAACGTTGGCCCTGGAGCAAGAGTCCCGCATGAACGGCAGTATCTGGATGATCGGCGACGTGCAAGGTTGCTGCTCGCCGCTGGATCGCTTGCTGTCCCACCCCGAACTGGTCGGCGATCCAAAGTCGCGCTTCTGGTTCGCCGGGGATCTGGTCAACCGTGGCCCGCAATCGCTGGCGACCCTGCGCCGCATCATCGACCTGGGCGACCGCGCCACGGTGGTGCTGGGCAACCATGACCTGCACCTGCTGGCGGCCGCCGCGGGCGTACGCAAGCCGTCCAAGTCGGACACGCTGGACGAGATCCTGCGGGCGCCGGATTCGGCCGAGCTGATCGACTGGCTGCGCTCGCGGCCACTGGCGCATTTCGAGCAGGAGCACCTGATGGTGCACGCGGGCACGCTGGCCAAGTGGGACGTGGCCAAGACGCTGTCGCTGGCGGCCGAGGTGCAGGATGCGCTGCGCGGCCCGAACTGGCAGAAGGCGCTGCAGAAGATGTACGGCAACGAGCCGGCCACGTGGAAGGAAGACCACAAGGGCGGCAAGCGGATGCGGGTGATCATCAATGCGCTGACGCGCATCCGCCTGTGCACGCCGAATGGCCATATGGAGTTCGCGACCAAGGTGACGCCGGGCGCCTGGCCGGCGGGCCTGGTGCCGTGGTTCGACGTGCCGAACCGCGCGACGCGCAACGTGACGACGGTGTTCGGCCATTGGTCGACGCTGGGGCTGATGGTGCGGCCGGATGTGATCTGCCTGGATACGGGATGCGTATGGGGTGGGGCGTTGACGGCGTTGCGGTTGCAGGATCGGAAGCTGGTGCAGGTTAAGTGTTCGCAGTTTCAGGATCCGTTGGCTGAGTGATTGTGCTTGGTGGCGGGTTTTTTCTGCTGCTGCTTTGGGGTTTGGTGTTTTTTTGGCGTCGTCGTTGATCTTCGTAGGTCGCCCCTCGGTCGGGCGGACCCGATGGCGGGCGCCCACGATTGCGGTCCGGAGCGTTCGCTCCGGACTGCCCCATCCTCGTCCTCGCCTTCGGCGACTCCTTCGGATTCCGTCGGGCGCATCGAGGTTGCCCGCCACCGGGTCCGCCCGCCCGAGGGGCTACGCGTATCTAGGCTTGTCGCGCTGCTAGACCTGTGTGCGGGGAATGGAACCTGCAGGGCTGCCAGTTGCGGCCGCGCGGGCGGCCACAACTGGCGTCTGTCCATTTGACTGTGTTGCGGGTGCGCTGCGCGCTGGCGGCGTGCGGTTTTTTAATGATTCCGCACGTCAGGGGGAGGGGCGGTGGTGCTCGGCGCGGCGTCAAGCGTTTTGCGCGTGACGACCTCTCGCGCCGACCACAAACAGGCGTGGTGCCAGCAGCTTTCAATAGCAAGCGATTCGGCCTATCCCACACGCGAGAGCGTCATCATTCCGACGCAAGACATCGCGTAAGCCGCAAAAGGCCGCCCGCGCGGCCGGCTTGCGGCGGGCCCCGCAAGACCCTCCTCTCCAGCCCCGATGTGCGCCAAAACGCCAAGCACACCGCTCGTCCCAGAGACCGTCATTACGTCTCATCGCGAGCGCGTGGCGGGGTCGGTGGGGGATGGCGGGGCGTGTAGATGCGCCCGAGGGAATCCGAAGGCAGCCGCCGGCAGGCGGCAACGAGGATGACGAAGGGGAAGTCCGGAGCGAACGCTCCGGACCGCAATCGTAGCCCCGCCATCCCCCACCGACCCCGACACGCGCGCCTCAAGAACCCAACCCCAAGCGCAACACCCCATTCACCTCCGAATCTCAGCCAGAAACTTCCGCGCCCGCTCCGTCTCCGGCCGACCGAAAAACGCCTCCGGCCCAGCCACCTCCACAATCCGCCCCGCATCCATGAACCAGACCGTATCGGCCACCTCCCGCGCAAACCCCATCTCGTGCGTCACGCACACCATGGTCATGCCGTCGCGAGCCAGGCCCTTCATCACCTGCAGCACCTCGCCCACCATCTCGGGATCCAGCGCGCTGGTCGGTTCGTCGAACAGCATCACCGGCGGATTCATCGCCAGCGCCCGCGCGATCGCCACGCGTTGCTGCTGGCCGCCGGACAACTGCGCCGGATAGGCCTCGGCCTTGTGCGCCAGGCCAACGCGGTCGAGCAATTGCATCGCCCGTTCGCGCGCCTCTGGACGGCGGGCGCGTTTCAGTTGCAGCGGCGCCAGCATCAGGTTCTCCAGCACCGACAGGTGCGGAAACAGGTTGAACTGCTGGAATACGAAACCGATGTGGCTGCGCAGCGTGTCCAGGTGCACCTTGCCGCCGTAGATGTCCTGGCCATCGACCTCGATCACGCCCTTCTGGATGGGCTCCAATCGGTTCACGGTGCGAATCAGTGTCGACTTGCCCGATCCGGACGGGCCGCACACCACCACCACCTCGCCGCGGCGCACCTGCGCGGTCACGTCGGCCAGCGCCTGATAGTCGCCGTACCACTTCTGCACTTCGGAAAATCGGATCATGTCGGGACCACCTTGGGAACGGGTGCGCGGCCGGCGCGGCGGCTGCCGATGCGCTTTTCGGTCAGGTGCACCAGGGCGCTCAGGCCGAAATTCAGGATGAAATAAGTCAGCGCCAGCAACGCGAACACTTCGAACGGTTTGGTCAGCAGCACGCTGTTGATCTGGTTGGCGGCGTACGTCAGTTCCTGCACGCTGATCACGTAGGCCAGCGAGGTTTCCTTCACGGTCGAGACGAACTGGCTCAGCATGCTGGGCAGCATGTTGTAGAGCGCCTGCGGCAGAATCACCCGGCGCATGGTCTGCATGTACGACAGGCCGAGCGCGCGGCCGGCCTCCTGCTGGCCGGGGGGCAGCGCCTGGATGCCGGCGCGGATGATCTCGGCCAGGTAGGCGCTTTCGTAGCACACCAGCGCCACCACCATCGTCGTGGTGCCCGCCACCGGCCGGCCGATGATGAGCGGCACGAAGAAGTAGGCCCAGAAGATGAACATCAGCAGCGGCAGGCCGCGCACCAGGTACACCATGGCCGAGGCCGGCCAGCGCAGCGCCCGGTATGGGCTGATGCGGCCCAGCGCCAGCAGCACGCCGCAAGGCAGGGCCAGCGCCAGGCTGACGGCGGCCAGGCCCAGCGTGGCGGCCAGGCCGCCGATCGGGCCATGCGGATACTGGCCGATGAGCAGCAGCAGCCAGTTGTCTTTGAGGATATCCCACATTCAATGGCCTCCCAGCGGACGGTAGCGCCGCTGCAGCAGCGCGCCGCCGCCCATGATCAGGAACGACAGCAGCAGGTAGATCGCCGTCACCACCGCGTAGGCCTCGAAGGTGCGGAACGTGTAGTTCTCGATCTCGCGGCCGGCGGCGGTCAGCTCGGCCACGCCGATGGCCATGGCCAGGCTGGTGTTCTTGACCAGCAACAGCGTCTGGTTCAAGAGCGGCGGGATGGCGATGCGGAAGGCCTGCGGCAGCACCACGCAGCGCATGGTGCGCAGAAAACCGAGGCCCAGCGCGCGCGCCGCCTCGACCTGGCCCGGCGGGATGCCGCGCACCGCGCTGCGCAGGTCTTCGCAGACATAGGCCGACATCACCAGGCCGATGGCGATGCACGACAGGATGAACTCGCTGCCATGTGTGTTGAGCCAGTCGGTGGCGACCTGTGGCAGCAGGGCCGGCACGCCGAAATACCAGAACAGGATGTGCACCAGCATCGGCACGTTGCGATGGAAGGCCACGTAAAGCGCGATCAACGCGTTGGCCACGGGCGAGCCCGTCAGGCGGATGACCGCCAGCAGGCTGCCCACCAGGAACGCCAGGATCCAGGCCAGTCCGGCCAGCGCCAGGGTGGTGACGAGCCCCCTGAGCAGCCAGGCCGGGTACTCCCCCTGGAAGATGGCGGAGAAGTCGAAGACGTAATGCATCGGCGAAGGCTCCGGCGCGCGCGGCGCGTCAACCCTTGATCGCTTCGATGCGGAAGTCGCGCTTCATGTTGAACTGGGTGCCGACGCCGAACCACTTGTCGAAGATCTGCGTCGCCTTGCCCGAGGCTTCCAGGCCGTCCAGCACCTTGTTCACCTGGTTCAGCATCGCGGTATCGCCGCGGCGCACGCCCATGCCCCACGGCTCCACGAACAGCGCGGGTTCGAGGATCTTGGCCGGCACTGCGCTGGTCGCGGCCTGCTGTTTGAGCTTGACCAGCATCAGCTCGGAGCCGACAAAGCCGCTGACCTTGCCCTGCTGCAACGCCAGGAAGGCGCCGCTGGGGTCCTTGAAGGTCACCGGCTCGACGTTGGGGATGAACTTGCGCGCGCCTTGTTCCGACGAGGAGCCGCGCACCGCGCTGACGCGCTTGCCGGTCAGGTCGGCGGGCGCCTTCAGGTCCTTGTCCGATTCACGCGCCAGCACCTTCTGCAGGCTCACGAAATGCTGATGCGAATAGTCGATCTGCTGCGCCCGCTCGGGGCTCCAGCCCAGGTTGGCCGCGACCACGTCGACGCGGCCGGCGATCAGTTCGGGAATGCGGGCCTCGACCGCGATCAGCTTGAGTTCCAGCGGCACGCCCAGGCTGTCGGCCACCGCCTGGCACATGTCGACCTCGTAGCCGACGATGGCGCGGGTCTTGGGGTCCTGGAAGCTGAACGGTTCGGCCGTGCCCATGGTGCCGCAGATGAATTTGCCGCGCGCCTTGATGTCCTGCAGCGTGTCCGCGTGGGCCGCGGGCGCCAGGGTGGCGGCCAGGCCGATGGCGGCCGCGCAGGTGATGATCCAGTGCTTCATGTCGATTCCCTTGAAATATAGGTATGGGTACTGCCAACAATGGCGGCCCCTGCGCGGGGCCGTCGGATTCAGGTCAGCCGGCCGCAGGCCTGGGCGATGCGGCGACAGCCTTCCTCGATGTTGTCCATCGAAGTGGCGAAGCTCAGGCGCAGGTAGGGCGACAGGCCGTAGGCCGTGCCGTCCAGCACCGCGACGCCGGCCTCGTCCAGCAGGAACATGACCACGTCCAGGTCGGTGCGCATCAACGCGCCGGCCGGCGTGCGTCGTCCCAACAGGCCTTCGACGTTGGGGTAGACGTAGAACGCGCCCTGCGGCCGCGGACAGCGGATGCCCGGCACCGCGTCCAGCAGCGTCACGATGCGGTCGCGGCGCGCGTGGAACACGGCGGCTGCCTCGCCGACGCAGGCCTGGTCGGCGCTCAATGCCACGCGCGCGGCGGCCTGGCTGATGGCGCTGACGCAGCTGGTGCTTTGCGAGATCAGCGTGGCCATGGCCTTGACCAGCGTCTTGGGGCCGCCGGCATAGCCCAGGCGCCAGCCGGTCATCGCGTAGGCCTTGGAGACCCCATTGATGGTCAGCGTGCGCCCGGCCAGTTCCGGCGCGACGGCGGCCGGCGACGCATGACGCGTGTCGCCGTAGGCCAGGTGTTCGTAGATTTCGTCGGTCATCAACCAGACCTGGGGATGGCGCGCCAGCACGTCGGCCAGCGCGCGCAGTTCCGCCGCGCTGTACATCGCGCCGGTCGGATTGGATGGCGTGTTCAACAGCAGCCACTTGGTGCGCGGCGTGATGGCGCGTTCCAGCGCCTCGGGCGTGAGCTTGAAGCCGTCGGCCTCCGGGCACGCCACCACCACCGGCGTGCCGTCATTGACCAGCACCATGTCGGGATACGAGACCCAGTACGGCGCGGGAATGATGACCTCGTCGCCGGCCTGCACGGTGGCGGCCAGCGCGGTGTATAGCAGTTGCTTGGCGCCCACGCCGACGATCAACTCATCGATCGCATAATCCAGCCCGTTCTCGCGCTGGAACTTGGCGCGCGCCGCTTCCAGCAGCGGCCGCGAGCCGGCCGACGCGGTGTAGCGGATGTCGCCGCTGTTCAGCGCATCGATGCCGGCCTGCACGATGTGCGCCGGCGTCGGCAGGTCGGGCTCGCCCACGGTGAAGTCGATGATGTCGCGCCCTTGCGCCCGCAATTGATCCACCCGGGTCTTGGCCGCCATGCTGGGCGAAGGCTTGATGGCGCGGGCGCGCGCCGCCAGCAGCAAGGTATCGGCGCCGCTCATGCCAGCCCCTTGGCGGCGAAGGCAGCCTGCATCCAGCTTTGCGTACGCGCGCCGGCGTCGATCTCGGCCATGATGCGCGCCTCCTTGTCGGCATGCGCGCGCGCCGCCGCGATCAGCGCAGGCGCCTCGTCGGCCGCGAAACTCACCAGGCCGTCCTCGTCGCCCACGACGATGTCGCCGGGGTGGATCACCTGGCCGCCGATGGACACGGGCACGTTGACCTCGCCCGGGCCGTCCTTGTAGGGGCCGCGGTGGATGTGGCCGCGCGCATAGCAGGGAAACGCGTCGGCCTCGAACGCACCGACGTCGCGAATGGCGCCGTCCACCACCACGCCGGCGCAGCCGTGCGCCTGCAGGTAGCGTTTCATGATCTCGCCCAGCACGGCGTTGGACAGGTCGCCGCCGGCGTCCACCACCAGCACGTGGCCGGGCTGCACCTGCATCATGGCCTTGTAGATCATCAGGTTATCGCCCGGCCGGGTCTTGACGGTGAGGGCGGTGCCGACCAGCTTGCCGGCGCGGTTGTAGCGATGCAGCCCGGCGATGCCTTCGCGGCGCGCCAGGTTGTCGCTGAGATGCGGCGTGACGATGCCGGCCAGCGCCTGCAGGATGGAATCGGGGGCAACGGGAGCGGCCGGCAATATGCGCGTGCCGGTGATGAGGGTGGCCATGGCGGTCTGCGTAGTCCTGAATCGAATGAGTCAGACCGAATGGTCGGCGCTTTCGGCAATCCGAAAAAGGGATTAAATTTCCACGAACTTCATCCCTTTTAGGAATATAGGGGTTAGCCCTTATCGGAAATTTCGGAATGAATCAGACTGTCTCGCGGAACCCCGCATGCTGACCTTCAAACAGATCGAGGCGCTCTACTGGACCGTGCGCCTGGGCACGTTCTCGGCGTCGGCGCAGAAGCTGCACACCACCCAGTCGGCCATCACCAAGCGCATCCAGGAGCTGGAGGCGGACTTCGACGTGGCCCTGTTCGACCGCTCCGGGCACCGCGCCGAACTGACCGCGCGCGGCCACGAGGTCTATGCGCTGGCCGAGGAAATGCTGGGCCACCGCGACCGGCTGCTGGTGCGCCTGAAGGGCCAGCACACGCTGACCGGCACGTTCCGCTTCGGCATCACCGAGATCACCGCGATGACCTGGCTGCCGGCCCTGATCCGCCTGCTGCGCGCGCACTATCCGCGCATCACGCTGGAGCCGCATATCGACCTGGGCGCGGACCTGCAGAAGCGATTGCAGGCCGGACAATTGGACATGGCATTCCTGCACGGCGAATTCGCCGAGCCCGGGCTGCAGGTCGTGGCGTTGCAGCGGCTGGAGTTCGCCTGGATGGGCAGCCCCGACATGATCGACCCGAGCCGTGTCTACACCCCCGCCGACATCGCCGCCCTGCCGCTGTTGCGGCAAAGCCGCGAGTCGGGCCTGAACATGATCTACGACGGCTGGCTCAAGCCCCATACGCCGGCCAGCAACCTGTTCACCATCAACAGCCTGATCGCCATGGCGGGCCTGACCGCGGCCGGCTTCGGGGTGAGCTGCCTGCCGCGGGATTATTTCGCGGAGATGGTGAGCGCCAGGCAACTGGTGATAGCGCGGACCAGCACCGCGGCGCCGCAATCGGTGTACTGCGCAATGTACCGGAAGGGGGCTGATGATGCGTTTTGTGAGAGTGTGGCGGAGGTGGCGCGTAGTTGTTGTGATTTTTCTTCTAATGGGCGGCATTGAGGCGGGGGTTTTTTGTGTCGCGGGGTTGGGTTCTTGAGGCGCGCGTGGCGGGGTCGGTGGGGGATGGCGGGGCTACGATTGCGGTCCGGAGCGTTCGCTCCGGACTGCCCCTTCGTCATCCTCGTTGCCGCCTGCCGGCGGCTGCCTTCGGATTCCCTCGGGCGCATCTACACGCCCCGCCATCCCCCACCGACCCCGCCACGCGCTCGCGATGAGACGTAATGACGGTCTCTGGCGCGAGCGGTGTGCTTGGCGTTTTGGCGCACATCGGAGCAGGAGAGGAGGGTCTTGCGGGGCCCGCCGCAAGCCGGCCGCGCGGGCGGCCTTTTGCGGCTTACGCGGCGTCTTGCGTCGGGCTGGTGACGCTCTCGCGTGTGGGCGCGGCGGAATAGTTTGCTATTGAAAGTCTGCTGGCACCACGCCTGTTTGTGGTCGGCGCGAGAGGTCGTCCCGCGCAACATGTCTGATGCCGCGCCGACCACCACCGCCCCTCCCTCTGACCTGCGGAATCATTAGAAAACCGCTCGCCGCCAGCGCGCAGCGCACCCGCAACACGTTCAAATGAACAGACGCCAGTTGTGGCCGCCCGCGCGGCCGCAACTGGCAGCCCCGCAGGTTCCATTCCCCGCACACAGGTCTAGCAGCGCGACAAGCCTAGATACGCGTAGCCCCTCGGGCGGGCGGACCCGGTGGCGGGCAACCTCGATGCGCCCGAGGGAATCCGAAGGCAGCCGCCGCCAGGCGGCAACGAGGATGACGAAGGGGAAGTCCGGAGCGAACGCTCCGGACCGCAATCGTGGGCGCCCGCCATCGGGTCCGCCCGCCCGAGGGGCGACCTACGAAGCACAACGCCGACGCCAAGAAAAACACACAACCCGCCACAAGCAAGAATCCCCCCCAAGCCCGCAGCAACAAAAACCTCAAAGCACCGCCTGAATCGCATCCCGAGCCTGATGCGACAGTTCCAACCGCGTCGGCAACGTCCCATCGGCATGCTTCGTTGCCAATACCGGCAAGAACACCACCTCCACCGACAGCCCCGTCGTCCCCATCACCCGCCACAGATTCGCCACCAGCGTTTCCTCCCCCACGAACGCCGCGAAACCGCTGCGTTCGCCGTGTTGCAGGAAGCGCAGCGCCACCGGCTGGATCTCGACCGCCGCCGCGCGGGCCGGTTCGAACAGGCTGGCGTGGAACGGGCGCAGCGTGAAACCCTCGCTGGTCGTGCCTTCCGGGAACAGGCCCACCGCGTCGCCCAGCTTGAAGCGCGCCTGCATCGACTCGCCCATCGCGTGCACCGCGTGGCGTTGGCCGCGTTCGATGAACAGCGTGCCCGCGCCCGCCACCAGCCAGCCGATCACCGGCCAGCTGCGGATCTCGCTCTTGGCCACGAACGACGTCGCCCGCGCCGAATTCAGCACGAAGATGTCGATCCAGGAAACGTGGTTCGCCACCAGCAGTACTGGACCCGTCATGCGCGGCTCGCCCTTGAAGACGACCCGCAGGCCACAGGCCGCCATCAGGCAGCGCGACCAGGTTCGATTGAGCCAGGCCCGCGACTTCGGGCGCAGCAGCGGATACACCAGGCCCACGCACAGCAGGCCGAAGACGATCAACGGCACCACCAGCATCAGGCGAAGGACAAAGCGCAGCAGCTTCAAGCAGGGGTCTCCCAGGCCGGGTTGCCACCCACCAGGGTGGCGCGGACACGGCCGGGCAGCATCATACCCGCGAACGGCGTATGGCGGCTTTGGCTTTGCAGGGCGCCGGGCGCCACCAGCCATTCGGCCTCCAGGTCCACCAGGCACAGATCCGCGGGCGCGCCCACGCCCAGCTCGCCCAGGCCGGACAAGGCCGGTGACAGGCCGCGCAGCACCGCCGCCGGCCCCGCGGTCACCCGGGCCAGCGCCTGCGTCAGCGGCAGGCGGCTGTCGCGGGCCCATTTCAGCGTCAGCGACAACAGCAATTCCAGGCCCGTGGCGCCGGGTTGCGAATAGGGAAACGGCAGGGCCTTGCCCGCGTCGTCCACCAGCGCGTGATCCGAGCACAGCGCCTCCACCAGCCCCTCGCGCAACGCCGCCTGGATCGCATCGCGGTCGCGCTGGCCGCGCAGCGGCGGGCGCAGGTGGAAATCGGTATTGAAATAACCGATGTCCACATCGGTCAGGTGCAGGCTGTTGGCCGAAACGTCCGCGCTGACCGGCAGTCCCTCGCGGCGCGCGGCGCGCAACAGTTCCAGGCCGCCGGCGGTCGACAGGCGCGACAGATGGACACGCGCGCCCGTGGCGCGTTGCAGCTCGAAAATCGTTTGCAGGGCCAGCGCCTCGGCCTGCGGCGGCAGGCCCGGCAGGCCGAGACGGTCGGCGTAGGCGCCGGCGGCGACCACGGCGCCCTGCGCCAGCCATGGGTCCTGCGGCCGCAGCCACAATGCCAGGCCCAGCCCCGCGGCGTAGCGCATGGCGCCCCACAGCACCCGCGTATCGGCGATGCCGCACTCGCCCGGCGAGAACGCCAGGCAGCCCGCCTGCGCCAGCAGGCCCATTTCCGCCAGGGTTTCGCCGCGCAGGCCGACTGTCAAGGCGCCGATCGGCAGCACCCGGCCGTGGCCGGACGGAGCCTCGCGCAGCAGCGCTTCGATCTTGGCCGGTTGGTCCAGCGGCGCGTCGGCATCCGGGGGCATGGCCAGCGTGGTTACGCCACCAGCCAGGGCGGCGCGCAACTCGGCGCTGGACAGGCGCGAGTCCGCCGGCGCGCCGCTGTCCTGGCGCAGCAGGCGCGCCGACAGGTCCACCAGGCCTGGCAACACGGCCAGGCCTGCCGCGTCGATGCGCCGGTCGGCCTGGAAGCCGTCCGGCGCCTGGCCGCTCGCGACCACGCGGCCGTGGGCAATGAACAGGTCTTGCAGGCCGTCGCGGCCGTGGGCCGGATCGATCAGGCGGCCGTTGGCGATGTGCAGCCTCATGCGGCGCCTCCTGCCAGCACGCTCAGGGCGGCCAGGCGCAGATCGCGTTCGGATCGCGCCAGGCTGGCCTCGGTGTCGGGCAGGCCGGCGCCGATGTCGCCGTCGATCTCGATGCCGGGCGTCAAGCGGCCGGCGGGCAACAGCAGGAAGTCGGCTTTCGCCACGGCCAGGCGGGCCGGCGTCACTCCGCAGGCGGCCGCGTAGTCCCTGGCCGACGGCAGCAGCGCGCCGCTCATGCGTTCGGCGCGCAGCGGCAGCACGATCACGACATCGGCGTCGGCCAGGCATTCGCGCAGCGTGCCGCAGGCCCGTACGCCCAGTTGCGGCAGGCCATCGGGCAGCAGGGTGCGCGGCGCTGTGGCGCGCACTTCCGGCACGCCCAGCGTGGTCATGGCATGGATCAGGCTGCGAGCCACGGCGCTATGGCGAATGTCGCCCACCAGCGCCACGGCCAGGTTGGTCAGATCGCGTTTGGCGCGCAGCATCGCCTGCACCCGGGCAAGGGCCGGCAGCGGGTCGGCATGGGCGCCGTCGCCAGCGTTGATGATGCGCAGGCCGGGCGCCTGGGCGCCGGCGGCACAGACGGCCGCGCCGCTGGCGGGATGCCGCAGCACCAGGATGCCGGCCGGCAGGCCGGCGGCAACGGCGGCGGGCGACGGCGCGGCGGGAGCATGCGTCGAGGGTGGAGCCCCGGCGCCCACGCCATGGCCTTGATCCACGCCCGCATCGACGCCCGCGCTGCCCGCGAGCGGCACCGGCCGCAGGCCCAACTGGCCCGCGGCGGCCTCGAAACCCTGGCGCAGGTCGATGTCGCCGGCCGGCAGGCTCAGGAACAATGGCAAGTCGGCGGCGGGCGCGGCGGGCGGCGAGCCATCGGCAAAACGCGCCGCCATGTCGAGCAGCCGCTCGACATGGCGGCGCGGCAACCCTTCCGTGGTCAGCAGATGAATCAGTTCGCCACGACGGTCGAGTTGCGGATTGAGCATGGGCGGGCCGGCGTCGGCGTCAAGGCGCCGGCGGCTTGTCCAGGTAGCGTTGCAGGATGACGGCCGCGGCCACGGCATCGTCGGCCGCGTGCGTGCCAAGCAGGCGTTGCGCCTCCATGCTGGAGCCGCGCTCGTCGACCAGTTCCACCGCGACGCCGAAGCGGCCGTGCAGCTGATTGGCGAAGCGGCGGCAGCGCGCGGTGGCGGGCTGCTCGCCGCCATCGGCATCGAGCGCCAGGCCGACCACCACGCGATGCGGTTGCCATTCCCGCAGCAGCGCCTCGATGCGCGCGAAACGCACATCACGCACTTCGCTGAAGATGATTTCCAGCGGCCGCGCGTGGCGCGTCAGCGTATTGCCGATGGCCACGCCGATCTTCTTCTCGCCGAAGTCGAACGCCAGCAGGGTTTCTTCAGGCATGGCCCGCGTCGCCGGCCAGCATCACGGGATCGATGCCCAGCAGCTTGAGCGCGGCGGGGTAGCGATCCTCGGGCGGCACGTCGAAGATGATGTGGTCGTCGGCGCCGACCGACAGCCAGGCGTTCTGGCCCATCTCGCTTTCGAGCTGGCCGGCGCCCCAGCCGGCGTAGCCTAGCGTGACCAGCATGCGGGCCGGGCCGTTGCCGTCGGCCACGGCCTGCAGCACATCGCGCGAGGTGGTCAGGGCCATGGCGCCCAGCTTGATGCTGGAGCTGTAGTCGCCGGCCGGCGCGTGCAGCACGAAGCCGCGGTCGGTCTGCACCGGGCCGCCGAAGAACACCAGCGTGTCCTTGACCGGGCCGATTTCCAGCGCCAGGTCGATGCGCTCGAACAGCGTGCCGAGCGTCAGGTCCGTGGGCCGGTTGATGACCAGGCCCAACGCGCCGCGTTCGGAGTGCTCGCAGATATAGATGACCGAGCCGGCCAGGCTGCCCTCGACCATGCCGGGCATGGCGATCAGGAACTGGTTGGCGAAGTTGGCGGCCTGCGTGGTGGTTTCTTCGTGGTGTTTTTCCGTCATGGCAACCCCTCTGTGGGTAGTCTGATAGAACCGGGGGCCCGCCGCACTGGCGTGGCCCGTCGGGAGCGCGGGGTGGACATGGCCTCCCCTCGTTGCAAGCCTTGGCGGAATACGTCGGCGCTGCGGATCAGATTTCCATCAGTTCGAAGTCCTCTTTGCGGGCGCCGCATTCAGGACAGACCCAGTTCGGCGGCACATCTTCCCAGCGGGTGCCGGGCGCGATGCCTTCGTCGGGCAGGCCTGCCTCTTCGTCGTAAACCCAGCCACAAATCAGACACATCCAAGTACGCATAGTTCTCTCTTACATCAAATCCCTGCCGTCGTCCCCGCTACGGGGCAAAGGCGGGAGGCATCCATTAGAATGGGGACAATCTTACCGAAACCCAATAGGGGTTCCCCTGATTCTTCGCAATTGAGTCCGGGCACCCTTACTCTAGCGCTGTCCACGTGGCCCCCGTTACTCCCCCTCTCGTTTTGGTCTTCGGCCCGCTCGATCCTTCGGGCGCCGACGGCTTGCCCGCGGATGCCGTCACCTGCGCCCGCCTGGGCTGTCATGGCTTGGCGGCCGTCACGGCGCTGACCGTGCAGGATACCGCCGGCATCGAAGAAATCCATCCCGTGTCGCCCGACCTGCTCGACGACCAGGCTCGCTGCCTGCTCGAAGACATGTCGGTGCAGGCGATCAAGGTGGGCGGACTATACACCGCCGAAACGGCAAGCGTGGCCGCCCAGGTAGCGGCCGATTACAGCCAGGTGCCGCTGGTGCTGCACCTGGGCCAGCGCGCCCAGGTGCCGGCCGACGCCGCCGACGAGGACGAGGCCGACGATCTGCTGGCAGCCGTTCTTGAACTGGTGCTGCCGCAGACCGATTTGCTGATCGTCGAACACCTGCGCCTGGCGCAATGGCATGCGGACGGCGACATCGATATCGGGGACGCACCGTCGCCGATGCACGCCCTGGTGGCGGCCGGCGCCGAATGGGTGCTGGTGCTGGGCAGCCCGCAACGGCCCGGCCACCATGCCAACGTGCTGCTCGGCCCCAACGGCCAGACCACCACCCTGCCGTGGCAGACGCCGCCCGACCGCAACGGCGATGCGGGCGGCCTGGCGGCCACCGCCATCACCGCCCTGCTGGCGCGCGGCCTGGAAATGCCCGAGGCGGTGCGCCAGGGCCTGGCCCACGCCGACGCGGCGGTCGCCGCCAGCTTCCTGCCGGGCATGGGCCGGCGCATTCCCAACCGGATCCAACCGCAATGAAAGCCCTGCGTTTTCCCGCCGGCCTGTACGGCGTCACCCCCGAATGGGACGACACCGAGCGCCTGATGCGCGCGGTGCGCCAGGCCGCCGAGGGCGGCATGCGGGCGCTGCAACTGCGCCGCAAGGACGTGCCCGACGCGGTGCGCGCCGAGCAGGCGCGCGCCCTGGCGCCGCTGTGCCGCGAGCTGGGCGTGGTGTTCCTCATCAATGACGACTGGCGCCTGGCGCTGGAAGTCGGCGCCGACGGCGCCCACGTCGGCCGCGACGACGACAGCCTGGCCCGCATCCGCGCCGAGGCCGGCCCCGACCTGATCCTGGGCGGCTCCAGCTACGACGACCTGGACCGCGCCCGCGAACTGCTCGACGCCGGCGCCGACTACATCGCGTTCGGCGCCATGTTCGCCTCGCGCGTCAAGCCGGACACCGTGCGCGCGCCGCTGTCGGTCCTGACCGAGGCCCGCGCGCTGGTCGAGCAACGCGACGCGCCGCGCCCCGCGGTGGTCGCCATCGGCGGCATCACGCCCGAGAACGCGGCGCAGGTGGCCGCCGCCGGCGCCGATTCGATCGCCGTCATCACCGGCCTGTTCGAGGCGCCCGCCATCCGCGCCGCCGCCGCGGCCTGCGCCGCGCCGTACTCCATCAACCGCAACCTGAAGCCTTGATCGCCATGTCACGTAACGCCCAGCTTTTCGAACGCGCCAGCCGCAGCATCCCCGGTGGCGTCAACTCGCCCGTGCGCGCCTTCCGCTCCGTGGGCGGCACGCCGCGCTTCATCAAGCGCGCGCAAGGCCCGTACGTGTGGGACGCGGAAGACAAGCAGTACATCGACTACGTCGGCTCGTGGGGCCCGGCCATCCTGGGCCATTCGCACCCGGACGTGGTGCGCGCGGTGCAGGAAGCGGCCGTCAATGGCCTGTCGTTCGGCGCCCCCACCGAGGCCGAGATCGAGCTGGCCGAAGTGCTGATCGCGCGCCTGCCGTCGCTGGAACAGGTGCGCCTGGTCAGCTCCGGCACCGAGGCCACCATGACGGCCATCCGCCTGGCGCGCGGCGCCACCGGCCGCAACAAGATCGTCAAGTTCGAGGGCTGCTACCACGGCCACTCCGACAGCCTGCTGGTCAAGGCCGGCTCGGGCCTGCTGACCTTCGGCAACCCCAGCTCGGCCGGCGTGCCGCCCGAGTTCGTCTCGCACACGCTGACCCTGGAATACAACAACCTGGACGCGGTGCGCGAGGCCTTCGCCCAGCACGGCGCCGACATCGCCTGCATCATCGTCGAGCCGATCGCCGGCAACATGAACCTGATCAAGCCGGCCGCCGGCTTCCTGGAAGGGCTGCGCGAGGTCTGCACGCAGCACGGCGCGCTGCTGATCTTCGACGAAGTCATGACCGGTTTCCGCGTCGGCCCGCAGGGCGTGCAGGGCCTGTCGGGCGTCAAGCCCGACCTGACCACGCTGGCCAAGGTGATCGGCGGCGGCATGCCGGTGGGCGCCTTCGGCGGCAGCGCCGAGATCATGAAACACATCGCGCCGCTGGGCGGCGTCTACCAGGCGGGCACGCTGTCGGGCAACCCGGTGGCCGTGGCCGCCGGCCTGGCCACGCTGCGCCTGATCGCCGCGCCCGGCTTCTACGACAAGCTGGCGGCGCAGACCGCCAAGCTGGCACAGGGACTGCAGGAACGCGCCCGCGCCGCCGGCCTGGCGTTCTCGGCCGATTCGGTCGGCGGCATGTTCGGCATCTACTTCAGCGACAAGGTGCCGGCCACGTTCGCCGAGGTCTCGGCCTGCGATACGGCGCGCTTCAACCGCTTTTTCCACGCCATGCTGGACCACGGCGTGCATTTCGCGCCGTCGGCGTTCGAGGCCGGCTTCGTCTCGGCCACCCACGACGACGCCGTCATCCAGGCCACCCTGGATATCGCCGAGAAGGTCTTCGCGACGGTCTGAGCGCGGCGCGAGGCGCGCCGGCGGGTCCCCAGCCTGCCGGACGCGCTGCAACACGCCCTGGCGGCCCTGGAAGGGCTTGCGGGGCGTTTTTGTATCCAGCCCTAGGGTGTCTTGTATTGCTGGTACAGCGCCGTGACGTTGCGCACGTACTGCTGGGTCTCGGCATAGGGCGGCACCGCGTCGTACTTGCGCACCGCGCCCTCGCCCGCGTTGTAGGCCGCCAGCGCCAGGTCCAGGCGGTTGGGATACTGGTCGATCAGGCGCCGCAGCAGGCTTGAACCCGCCTTCACGTTGGTGGCCGGGTCCACCAGCGCCCGCTCGATGTCGTCCGACACCAGCAGGGTCGCCGCCGTCGCCGGCATCAGTTGCATCAGGCCCAGCGCCCCCTTGGGCGAGCGCGCATCGCTGCGGAACCCGGATTCCACCGCGATGACGGCGGTCAGCAAAGCCCGGTCCACGCCTGAATCCCTGGCTGCCTGCGCGATCAGTTCGTCATGCGCGGTGGACGGCGGCGCCGCCCGCCAACGGGCGGCGCGATCGCCCAGGGTCAGCAGGCTCGCGCCGTCACCCGCACGCGGTTCGCAGTCCAGGCAGACTTTGAGGCGGGAGCCGCGCAGCGCGGTGCGGACCTGGGCGCGCTTGTAATACTTGGCATAGCCATTGGGCACCTTCATGGCGCGCCAGACGCCGAACGGATCTTTATAACGATAAATTTCTGCGGCGCTGGCGCCGCTGGCGGGCGCCAGCGCCGCTACCCCGGCCACCAGGGCCGCGATCACCAGGCCGGCCACGCGCCCACGACAGCGGCGCGGCCTGGCCGACGGGAAGGAAAAGGGGGATGACATGGCATCGAGGCTCCGGCGGCGTCCGGGGACGCGGGATCGAACGCCTATGCTGAGCCGCTGCGCGCGCTTTGTCGCTCCTGCCTATGGACTAGGACGCGCTGGCGTTGCGGTTCGAGCGCGCCCCGCGCCGCCCCCAGCGGCTGGGGTGGCAATCCGTCTGAAATAAGGGCCGGACCTACATCTTTTTATGCGCTCCAGCCCCCTTCTACTGCGCAGTAGCCCCGGATTCATGGGTTAACATGTCGCAATATTTCGTTTAATTACTAAATGAATGGAACCCGGCGCAGACCGCCGGGCGGGAGGCGGAGATGGGCGCAGACAACACGCTCCAGCTGGTGCTGGATGCCACTACCAACGTCCTGACGGCGATCTACACGCCGCCATCCGCCCCGGAGGGCGCCAACGCGCCCCCGGCCGCGCCGTCCGAAGGCGAATCGGCCGAAGCCTCGGACACCGTCATCGCCGCTCCGCTGGCCGCCACCCTGCCCAGCTGGGATACCCTGGCCGCCCTGGCCACTGCCCAGGGCTGGTCGACGGAGGCGCTGGACAACCACGCCGTCATCGCCTTCATCGACCTGTGCCGCCACGCCGCCGAACCGGTCCAGGTGCCGGTGGGCAAGCTGATCGACGGTTCGTTCGACCTGGAAGTGGACGCGACCTGCATGTCCGCCCTGGTCACCCTGCATCCGCCCAAGGGCGGCAAGCCGGTGGCCCTGGCCGTGCTGCGCCAGGCCATCGCCGACCAGGGCATCGTCCACGGCGTGCTGGAAAAGGAACTGGCCGAAGCCGTCGAGCGCGGCGGCGCGCAGACCGTGCTGATCGCGCAAGGCACGCCGCCCACGCGCGGCACCCCGACCCGCTTCGAGAGCCTGCTGGACCGCCTGAAGCCGCGCGCGCAGGAAATCGACGAACTGGCCCAGATCGACTACCGCGACCTCGGCAGCCTGTTGCTGGTGACCCCGGGCATGCCGCTGATGCGCCGCATTCCGCCGCTGCCCGGCATCGACGGCTGCAACGTGCTGGGCCAGCCGGTGCTGCCGGATGAACTGCCCGACACGCCGTTCAATGCCGAGATGTCCGGCGTCGAGATCGATCCGGAAGACCCCAACCTGCTGCGCGCCGCCATCGCCGGCTCGCCCAAGCTGATCCACCAGGGCGCGCAGGTCAATCCGGTGGTCGAGGTCGACGCGGTCGACCTGTCCACCGGCAACATCAACTTCCAGGGTTCGCTGCAGGTGCGCGGCGACATCAGCGCCACCATGGAAGTGCGGGTGACCGGCGACGTGGTCGTCAACGGCACCATGGAGGCCGCGCTGGTCGAGGCCGGCGGCAACGTCACGGTCAAGGGCGGCATCATCGGCATGGCCGAGGCCGTGGCGGACGGCGCCGGTGGCGGGGCCGCCAACACCGCCGCGCGCACTGCCCACATCGTCTGTGGCGGCGAAGTGCGGGCCCGCTTCATCACCAACGCCATCATCAGCGCCGGCCAGAACGTGGAAGTGGAACGCGAGATCCGCCAGAGCAGCATCGCCGCCGGCGGCAGCGTCAACGTCGGCCCGCCCAATACCCAGCAGACCGCCATCACCGGCGGTCAGACCCGCGCCCTGCAATCGGTGCGCGCCGGCACCATCGGTTCGCCGGCGGGCGTACCCACGCTGGTGCAGGCCGGCCTGGATCCGCATGCCGACATCAAGCGTTCGGCGCTGACGCGCAAGCGCCTGAAGATGAACGAGGAAAAGGCCAAGCTCGAACAGCTGCTGCTGTTCCTGCACGCCAACCCCGGACGCGCCGCCGGCGACGTGGTCGAGCGCGCCCGCAACACCCACACCAAGCTGGGCCGCGACCTGATCGAACTGGACGAGGAAGAAGCCCAGCTGATCCGCGACCTGCAGCCGCTGCATACGGCCACCATCATCGCCGCGCGGCGCTTTTGCGGCGGCACCAAGATCCAGGTGGGCAACCGCATGCAGGAATTCCTGGAAGACCAGGTGGGAGGCAAGGCCGCCCTGGAAGAAGGCGAGATCGTCATCCGCTGACGCGCGCCCCGCGGCCTGGCCGGCCCCCGGCATCACGCCCCGGCGCCGCCCGGCCCGCGCCGGGATCGCGGCGCGATGCCGGCCATGCCCGCGCGGTCCGATCCCGCGTCCCTCCGGCCGGCAGCCCGCCTCAGGGCGCCAACTGCTTGAACCAGGCGCGCGGCGAAATGCCGCGGTCCGGCCCCAGGATCGAGAAACCGCCGTCCACCGGGATATCCACGCCCGTCATCCACGAGGCCGCGTCGGAGCAGGCGAAACACACCGCCGCCGCGATCTCCTCGCCCGAGCCGACCCGGCCCAGCGGATGGAAGTGCGCGCCGACCGCGTCGGCGGCTTCGCGCGAGCCGCCGGCCAGTTGTTCGACCGACGGCGACCAGGTCCACGCCGGCGACACCGCCAGCACGCGGATGCCGGCCGGCGCCAGTTCCACGGCGAAGTTCTTGGTGATCTGCAGCAAGGCCGCCTTGGAGGCCGGATACAGCGCGCGCCCGGCCGCGCCGAACTTGCCGCCGGTGCTGCCCAGGTTGACCACCACGCCGCCGCGCGGCAGCAGCGGCGCCGCCATCTGCGTGAAGATGGCGGCCGACACCAGGTTGGTGTCGAGCGTGGCGTGCCATTCCTCGCGGCTGGAGGCCAGCCCGCGATCGTTGTACTGGCAGGCGTTGTTCACCAGGATGTCGACCCGCCCGAAGCGCGCCAGCGCGGCATTCAGGCAGTGGCGGATCTGGTCGTCCTGGCCGATGTCGGTCTCGTGGAACAACGCGCGGTCGCCCAGGGCGGCGGCCAACGCCTGCCCCGCCTGCGCGTTGCGCCCCACCAGCACCACGTTGGCGCCGGCCGCCGCCAGCCCGCGCGCGATGTCCGTGCCCAGGCCCTGCGTGCTGCCGGTGACGATGGCGGTCTTGCCGGCCAGGCCGGGAAAGCCGGAAAAATCCATGATGTGTCCTTCGTTCAGTGCGCGGTGGCCGCCCAGCGCACCGCCTGCGCCACCGAGCCGGTCTGCGCGATCAGGCGCATGCTGGCCAGCGAAGCGTCATGCACCGCCGGATCGGCCGAAGCGCAGGCGTCTTCGGCCACCATGACATTGAAACCGATATCCGCCGCATGCCGCACGGTGCCCTCGACCACCGAGTGGGTGGCCACGCCCGCCACCACCAGCCGGCGCGCGCCCAGCAGCCGCAGCGTCTCTTCCAGCGGCGTGCCGTAGAAGGCGCTGATGCGGGTGTGCTTGACCACGAACTCGCGCGGGCTGCCGGCCAGCGGTTGCAGGCCGTCGTAGAAGGCGCTGCCCCATTGCCCCTCGGCCACGGCGCCAATGCTGGCGACGTTGCGGAAGATATCGCAGTTGGGCAGCAGGTCGGCATAGTCGGGCCTGAAGGCGATGCGCACATGCACGATCGGCAGGCCATGGCTACGGGCGCCGTCGAGCAGGTCGGCGGCGCCGCGCAGCAGGCGCTGGCGCTCCGCGCCATCGGCGTCCAGCCCGACGCGGATCTTGCCTTCGGGATGCAGCACGTCGTTCTGGTAGTGCAGCGCCAGCACCGCGGCGTCGATCGCGCTCACACGAACACCTCGAACACGTCGTGCGCGTCGTCGCAGTTCACCAGGTCCACGCGCTTCATGCGGATGCGCCAGCCGTCGCCATCGGCGGCCAGCTTGTGGGTGTAGCGGCCGGCCAGCTGGCGCGGCTGGCGCTTGCGCCATTCGGTCATCTGGAACGCCGAGTGCACCACCAGGTTGCCGCCGGCATCCACGCCCTCGACCTGCACCGCGCCCACCAGCCGCGCGCTGCGCGTGGGCGGCTGCTGCGACCAGTTGCGCGGGTGTTGCAGCCGGCGGATGCGCACGTCGCGCAGCATGCGGTCTTCCCAGAACAGCGAGATATGGTCGTAGGGGCTGGCCTGGCCCGGCTCGCGCGGCATCCAGTACATGCCGTCGTCGGTCCACAGCGACTGCCAGTCGTCGTAGCGGCGCTCGTCCAGCAGCCGCGCCTCGCGGTACAGGAACTGGGCGATGCGGTGATAGGCCTCGGCCGGCACGTCGGCCGGCGCCAGGTTGGCGGTGGATACGTCGAATTCCAGGTCTAGCAGCATGCGCCTTCTCCTTGGCCGTGGGCGGGCGCCACGGGACCGGCCTCCATGTAGTTTTTCCAGGCGCGGAACTGGTTGCGCATCGGCAGCTCGCTGGTGCCGTTGACCGACACCATGCCGTCGGCGTCGCTGCGGTCGGTGCCGTGGTAGCGGTGCATGCTGACCCACTCGCCGCCACGGGTGGCGTTGCCTTCCTGGCAGCGGTTGTAGAGCTCGATGTCGTCCGGCATGACGTTGGACGACGGCGAATTGATGACGTTGGCGTACAGCATGGCGCGTTTGAACACGCCGTCCGGCGCACCCTTGCAGCGGAACGTCTGGATCTCGATCAGGGTGCGGTCGACAGCGATCGGCCGGATCACGCGGAACTGCTGGAACACCGTGTGCGGCGAGCCGCTGCCGTAGATGACGGTGTTGTGGCGGTTCATGCCGAGGATCTCGCGGGCGCGGTCGGCGCCGTAGGCCGCGGTCAGCGCCTCGAAATGGGCGCGCGACACCGGGTCTCGTTCGGCCGCGCCCGGGTTGAAGATGCCTTCCATGTAGCCGTGGCCGTTGTCGTAGGCGCGCAGCTCCAGCTTTTCCCAGAACTCGTAGGGCTCGCCGTTGCCGTCCATGATGTGCAGCTCGAACGGCATTTCGCCGATCTCCTTGGCTTCGTCGCGGGCGGCGGCGAAGGACGATTCGTGCGTCACGCGGGCATGCATGGTGTCGTGCAGATTCTCGTAGAACACCTTCCAGTTCGAGCGCTGCATCACGCGGAAAATGCCGCCGGCCACCTCCACCTCGCCCACCGGCGAGCGGTCGCACAGGTTGTCGATGGACGAGCGCACGCCGCCCAGGAATTCCTCCAGGCCCTGGCCGTCACGCGCCTGGCTGGCGAAGACGAAGCCGCGATAGCTTTCCACGCGCGGCAGGCGCCGCATGGAGAAGCTGGGGTCGGTGGGATCGTAGGCGGTGCCTTCCAGCCCCTGCTTGAGCGGCACGCCGAGATGGCTGCCGTCGAGCTTGAAGGTCCAGGCGTGGTACGGGCAGCGGAAGAACTTGCCAACGCAGCCGTCGCCGTCGGCCACCACCTTGGCGCCCTTGTGCGGGCAGCGGTTGTACAGGACGTGCACGCGGCCGTCGCTGGCGCGCACCATCAGCACGTCCTGGTCGCCCAGGCGCGTGGTGTGATAGTCGCCCGTCCTGGGCACCTGGCTTTCGTGGCCCACGTAGACCCAGGCGCGGCCGTAGATGCGCTGCATCTCCAGCTCGAAGATCGCCGGGTCGGTGTACAGGGCGCGGTGCACGCTGTCGCCGCGCACCATCTCGCCCAGTTGTTGATCGCTATACGGCATGGCGGTCTCCTACTTGTTCTCGCTGTCTTTCCAGCGCGCCATCAGGGTGTTGGAAGGCAGGGTCTCGTCCAGCAGCTTCTGCGCGGTCTCGCGGCCGGCCACCGGCAGGCCCTTGGGATCGAGCACGCCAATCTGCACCAGCACGCTCGCCTGATCCCAGTAGATGTGTTCGTGGCAGAGCTTGTCGCCGCGGAACTTGACGATGGCCACCAGCGGGATTTCGACGTATTTGCCGGTGGGCGCGACGCCGGGCAGCAGCCAGTCGATCTCGGTGGTGTGAGTGAAGCAGAACAGCAGTTCGTCGACGATCTGCGTCGCGCCCACGGTGCGCGACAACGGCACCAGTCTGGTGTCGGGCGGATTGCTGTTGACGAAGTGGTGCTGGTAGAAGCGCGACAGCTCGCGGTAGCCCACGCCGCCGGTCATGGTGGGGATGTGGTTGACATAGGGCTCGGCCACCATCGTGGCCATGGTCGCGGCCACGTCGCGCGTGCCGAATTCGTATTCGCAGTGCTTGTCCCACAGATACGAATAATCGAACTGCGGCCCGATCACGCGTTGCAGCGCGGCCATGCTGCGCTGGTGCGCCATCAGCGCCGACGGCTTGTCATAGTGCGCGCCGCCGGTGCGGGCAAAAGCGTGGTCCATGCCGGGGTACACGTACAGCTCGACGTTCGGCTTGCCGCCCAGCGCCTCCAGGATGCGCTGGCGCGCCGGCGGCGGACAGAAGCCGTCCTTTTCGGCGATGTGCAGCACCAGCCGGCCGCGCAGGTTGGCGGCTTCTTCCAGGCTGTCCTCGATGCCCACGCCGTAGTAGCCGATGGCTACGTCGGCATCGGTGCGGCAGGCGGCCAGGTAGGCCAGCTTGCCGCCCAGGCAATAGCCCAGCACGCCGGCGCCGCCCTGCTGCTCGGGCAGGGCGCGCAGCGCCGCCAGGGTCGCGGCAATGTCCTTGACGCCCAGCTCAACGTCGAAACGCTGATACAGCTCGAAGGCGCGCGGCATGTCGGCCGGGCCGTCGGTCAGCTGGATGCCGGGCTGCTGGCGCCAGAACAGGTCCGGCGCCAGCACCACGTAGCCTTCCTCGGCCAGCGCCTGCGCGGTGCGGCGCATGAAGTCGTTGATGCCGAATATCTCCTGGCACAGCACCAGCCCGGGTCCGTGGCCCGAGGCCGGCACGGCCAGGTAGGCGCTGAATGATTTGCCGTCGTGCGAGGCGATGGTCACCTCGCGCGTCGTGATGGTTGCGGTCATGCGTCTCTCCTTGATGCGTGCTGATGCATGCGTCGCCTGCCTTACTTCATCTGGCAGGCGGCGGCGAACGGGTCGTGATACTGCGTCAGCACCGTGCCCGACAGCTTGTTGGCCAGCTTGCCGTCCGCGCCCTTGACGATGGTGCGCAGGTAGTAGTTCTGGATCGGGTACTGATTGCGATTGAACTTGAATTCGCCGCGCACCGACTTGAAATCAGCGCGGCGCAGGGCCGGGCGCAGCCCATCGGCGCCCAGCTTGCCGCCGGTCTGCCTGACCGCGCTGTCCAGCAGCATGGCGGCGTCGTAGCCCTGCGAGGCGTACAGCGTGGGGGTGCGGTTGTAGGTTTTCCTGAAGTCCTCGACGAACTTGCGGTTGGCCGGGTTGTCCAGGTCGGCCGCCCATTGCGACGAGTTATGCAGGCCTTCGATCGGCGCGCCCACCGCCGCGATCGTATCCTCGTCGCCCGAGAAGCCCGGCGCCAGCAGCGCGATCTCCTTGCCCAGGCCGGCGCCGTTGAACTGCTTGATGAAATTCACGCCCATGCCGCCGGGCAGAAAGAAGAACACGGCATCCGGCTTGCTGGCGCGCAGCCGCGTGATCTCGACGCCGTAGTCGAGCTGGCCCAGCTGGGTATAGATCTCTTCCGACAGACCGCCCTTGTACAGGCGCTTGAAGCCATTGAGCGACTCACGCCCGCCCGGATAATCCGGCGCGATCAGCGCCACCCGCTTGAAGCCCTGGTCGGCGGCGTACTTGCCCATGGCTGCCGGGATGTCCTCGTTCTGCCAGGCCACCGCGAAGAAATTCGGATTGCAACCCGCGCCGGCATAGTTCTCGGGCCCGGTGTTGGTGCTGAGGTAGATCGTGCCCGACTGCAGGATGGCCGGCATCACCGGCAGCAGCACGTTGGAAAACACGATCCCCGTCATGACGTCGACCTTGTCGCGCTTGAGCAGCCGCTCGACCGCCTGGCGCCCGGCATCGGCCTTCTGCTGGTCATCGGCCACCACCACCTCGGCCGGCAGGCCGCCCAGCTTGCCGCCGGTATGCTGCAGCGCAAGATTGAAGCCGTCGCGGATCTCATTGCCCAGCGCCGCGCCCGGCCCCGACAACGTGGTCAGCAGGCCGACCTTGATCTTGTCCGCCGCCGACGCGCCGCCGGCCGCCGTCATACAGCCCACCGCGACCAGCGCCGCCAGCGCGCGCCGGCGCCATAGTTTTCCGTTCATGAGCCACCCCGCAGGTATCCGCCGGCGCCGCCGGCGCAATGCTGACAGAATCCGTCTGCCGTCGGTACACCCAGCCACCGATGAAAACTGCCAGCTTACGCGCCACGGCGCCGCCTTCCAACAACCCCCAGCTTAGGACGGCCGGGCGCGCGGCTCTATCCGAATCGGCGCACGCCTATCCGGGATTCACTTAATTCCAAACGCTTGACGATTGCATTACGCTCGACGGCGATACGGGAGCGTTCCCGTCCCGGAGGCATCCATGCACGGCTGGTCCCGCATCGAGCTGGCGCCATTGCTCAAACGACGCGTCTTCAGTTCCACCCAGCCCGCCGAAACGCGCGAACGCGTCTCCGAAGCGCTCAAGGAACACCGCCTGACCTGGAAAGGTGGCCGCGTCGACGCCGAACTGAACCGCGCCCGCTTCGGCGCCCTGAGCGTCTGTACGCTGCGCTACGGCGCCGAAGTCCACATCGAACCCGACCGCCTGCAGGACTTCATGCTGGTGCAGGTGCCGCTGCGCGGCCGCGCCCGCATCGAATGCGGCACCGACTGCGTCGACGCCCACCCCGACTGCGCCGCCGTCATCGCCCCCAACCGCGCCCTGAAGCTGCACTGGGAAGCCGGCTGCGAACAACTGCTGCTGAAGATCCCGCGCGGCAAGCTCGAAGCCATCGGCCACCGCATCTTCGGCGACGCCGCCGCCCGCCCCCTGGACTTCAGCCCCGCGCTACGCCTGGACACCCCCGTCGGCGCCGCCTGGCGCAGCATGATGACCAGCCTGATCCACCTGCTCCCCACCCTGGACGACGGCGCCCCAAGGCCCCCCGCCGCCTGGCTCGAACACCTGGAAGACACGCTCGTCCTGCACCTGCTCTACAACCAGCCCAACACCTGGCAACGCCACGCCGGACTGGCCCCCGCCCTGCCCCGCCGCATCACCCAGGCCGAAGCCTACATGCGCGCCCACCTGGCCGCCCCCCTGACCCTCACCGACATCGCCCGCGGCGCCGGCGCCAGCCCCAGCGCCCTCACCCGCCTGTTCCAGCAACACCGCGAGACCACCCCCATGCAGGCGCTACGCGTCCTGCGCCTGGACGCCGCCCGCGAAAAACTGCAACAAGGCGCCTGCGAAAGCGTCACCGAGGTGGCCGTCTCCGTAGGCATCAGCCACCTGGGCCGCTTCTCCGAGTACTACCGCGACCGCTTTGGCGAACTTCCCCGCGAAACCTTCCAGGCCAGCAGATAGGCCTGACAATTCTGGCGCCATGCGCCAACCCCCGCAGCCACAAGCGAAGAATCACAAACGTAGTTAAGCCAACACATATGTCATAACGCGCCCCGCCCGCGAGCGCGCAGCGTCATCCGCCCCCGCAAGACACCACGTAAGCTTCAAAAGGCCGCCCGCGCGGCCGCCTTAAAGCGGGCCCCGCAAATCGCTCTGAACCCGCGTCGCCGACCATCAGAACGCCAAGAACCCCAATCGCCCCAGCCCCCGCCATTAATTCTTATCGTGAGCGGGTGAGGGGGCAGGCGGGGGGATGGCGGGGCGTGTAGATGCGCCCGAGGGAATCCGAAGGAGTCGCCAAAGGCGAGGACGAGGATGACGAAGGGGCAGTCCGGAGCGAAGGCTCCGGACCGCAATCGTAGCCCCGCCATCCCCCCGCCTGCCCCCTCACCCGCGGCTCAAGAACCCCCCTCGACGCGCATCAACACGTCAAGGCCGGCCCACCATCAAGCCGGCACCACCGCCGTAACTTCAATCTCCACCTTGGCCCGATCCTCCACCAGATCCGCCACCTCCACCGCCGTCATCGCCGGAAAATGCCTCCCGATCAATTCACGATAGTGCTTCCCGATCTCCGGATAAGCCGCCACATACGCATCCTTGTCCGTCACATACCACGTCATGCGCACGATATGCTCCGGCCTGGCCCCGCCCTCGGCGAGAATCGCCACGATGTTGGCCAACGTCTGCCGCACCTGATCGGCCAGATCATCCGACTCGAACTGCTGCTGCCCGTTCCAGCCCACCTGCCCGCCCACGAACACCAGCTTGCTCCCCACCGTCATCTCGGTCAGGATCCCATTCGAATAGCCCCGCGGCGCCATCCAATCCGGCGGTTGCAGAATCTTCATAACGTCTCATCCTATTTTCAAAAAACAAACACCAGGGCGGCCCCCGCCGAACTCACTCGGCGGCAACCAGATAATCCTGCATGCGCTCGCGCAGATCCGCCGGCAGCGGCATCGACTTCATCGTGCGCAGATCCACCGTCACAATCGTCAGCGTCGCCGACAGCCGCAACTGCCCGTCCGGCCCCTCGAACCGAACCAGCGCCTTGAACGACGCGCCGCCGATGCGCTGCACCTGCAGCGTCTGCCGCAGCTTCTCGTGCCAGCGGCTCGGCGCGCTGAAATCGCACGTCACCGACGCCATCGGCGTGCCGATATGGCGCTCCACGTGCAGCGCGTGGAATGGCAAGCCCATGCCCTTGTCGAACCACTCCTCGACAAAATCATTGATCATCTCGAAATAGCGCGGGTAGAAAACGATGCCCGCCGGATCGCAATGACGGAAGCGGACTTCAACCTGGCTGACGAACGGAGCTGCCATGGAATTTCCTTGATTCGGAATCAGGCCATCTTGCGCAGCGCGAAACGCTGCAGCTTGCCCGTCTCGGTGCGCGGCAGCGCGGAGACGAACTCGATGGCACGGGGATACTTGTAGGGCGCGATGTTGGCCTTGACGAACTGCTGCAGCGCCGCCACCAGCGCCTCGCTCGGCTCGAAGCCGGGCTTGAGCACCACGAACGCCTTGACCAGCTGGCCGCGCTCGTCGTCGGGCGCGCCCACCACGCCGCATTCGGCCACCGCCTCGTGGCGCAGCAGCGCGTCCTCGACCTCCGGCCCGGCGATGTTGTAGCCGGCCGAGACAATCATGTCGTCGTTGCGCGCCTGGTAGAACAGATAGCCGTCATCGTCCTGCACGAACGTATCGCCCGGCAGGTTCCAACCCTTCTGCACGAAACGCCGCTGGCGCTCGTCGGCCAGGTAGCGGCAGCCGGTCGGCCCCTTGATCGCCAGGCGCCCCACCGTGCCATTGGGCACCGGGTTCATGTCGTCGTCCACGATCTGCGCGATATAACCGGGCACCACGCGGCCGATGGCGCCGCGGCGCACCGACTCGGGCGGGCTGGACACGAACACGTGGATCATCTCGGTGCCGCCGATGCCGTCGATCATCTCGATGCCGCTGGCCTCCTTCCACAACTGGCGCGTCGCGTCGGGCAGGGCCTCGCCGGCCGACACGCTCTTCTTGAGCGAGGACAGGTCGAACTTGCCCACCAGCGCCGCCATCTGGCGGTAGAAAGTCGGAGCGGTGAAGACGATGGTGGCGCGAAAGTCCTGAATCAGCTGCAGCAGGCTTTCCGGCGTCAGGCGCTCGGCCAGCACGGTGCTGGCGCCGACCCGCAGCGGAAAGCACAGCAGGCCGCCCAGGCCGAAGGTGAACGCCAGCGGCGGCGTGCCGCAGAAAATGTCATCCGGACCCGGCTTGATGACATGCTTGGGAAACAGGTCGCACATCGCCAGCACATCGCGATGGAAATGCATGCAGCCCTTGGGCGCGCCGGTGGTGCCGCTGGTGAAGGCGATCAGGCAGACGTCATCGGCGGCGGTATCGCAGGCCGTGAACTCATCCGGCTTGCCCGCTGCCAGCGTGTCCAGCGCCTCGGGCGCCGTGTCGTTGAAATACACGATCTGCGCCAGCCCCGGACAATGGTGTTCGTGGTCCGGCTGGGCGCAGAACTGCGCCTCGTCCTTCAGGCGCACGTCGCACAGCACCGCCTGGACCTGCGCCTTGTCGATGATCTGCTTGAGCTCCTTGGCACGCAGCAGCGGCATGGTCGGCACCGTCACCAGACCGGCCTTGATGGCGGCCAGCCACGAAGCGGCCATCATCGGATTGTTGGGGCCGCGCAGCAGCAGGCGGTTGCCCGGCACCAGCTTCATGTCCTCGACCAGCACGCGGGCAATGCGGTTGGTCAGCGCGGCCAGCTCGCGATAGGTCATGGTGGCCGGCTTGCCGTCCTGCGCCCAGCGCAGCGCGACGCGCTCGCCGTGGCCACGGCCGACCATGGCGTCCACCAGCTCCACCGCGCAATTGAAGCGCTTGGGATAGGCCACGTCGGGGCCGTCCAGCAGGAACTCGGGCCATTGTTCGCCCGGGGGCAGATTGTCCCGGGCGAAAGTGTCGATGTGGGCGGATACTTCCATGAAATTCCCCTTGCTGATGCGGTGTAGTTGACTGCCGAAAGCGGAAACTCGATGGTTTCTTCAGGCCTTCAGCAGTTCCCGGGCGATGATCAACTTCTGCACTTCGGTGGCGCCTTCGTAGATACGCAGCGCTCTGATTTCCCTGTAAAGCTTCTCCACCGGCATCCCCGACACCACGCCCGCGCCGCCGAACATCTGCAGCGCGCGGTCGATCACGCCCTGCGCCGATTCGGTGGCCGTCATCTTGGCCATGGCCGCTTCGCGCGTGGTGCGTTGTTTCTGCACGTCGCGCATCCACGCGGCGCGATACGTCAGCAGCGCCGAGGCATCGATGGCCGTGGCCATGTCGCCCAGCGCCGCCTGCGTCAGTTGCAGGTCGGCCAGGGTCTGGCCGAACATGCGGCGCGACCTGGCGCGCGCCAGGCCTTCGTCCAGCGCGCGGCGCGCAAAGCCCAGCGCGGCGGCCGCCACCGAGGCGCGGAAGATGTCCAGCGTCATCATCGCCAGCTTGAAGCCCTGCCCCGCCTCGCCCAGCCGCTGCGACACCGGGATGCGGCAGTGGTCGAAGGTGATGGTGGCCAGCGGGTGCGGCGCGATCAGTTCGATGCGCTCCGAGATCTCGAAGCCCGGGGTGTCGGCATCCACCACGAAGGCGCTGATGCCGCGCGCGCCCGGCGCCTCGCCGGTGCGGGCGAACACGCAATAGAAGTCGGCGATGCCGCCATTGGAAATCCAGGTCTTGGCGCCGTTGAGCACGTAGTGATCGCCCTCCAGCCGGGCCTCGCAGGCCAGCGCGGCCACGTCCGAGCCGGCATCCGGCTCCGACAGCGCGAAGGCGGCGATCGCCTCGCCGCGGGCCACGCGCGGCAGGTAGCGCTGGCGCAGCGCGTCCGAACCCATCAGCGAGATCGCGCCGCTGCCCAGGCCCTGCATGGCGAAGGCGAAGTCGGCCAGGCCCTCGTGGCGCGCGAAGGTCTCGCGCAGGATGCAGACCGAACGCGAATCGACCTCGGGCAGCGCGCCGCCCCAGGCGCCGCCGGGGCCGCCCGCGACCGCGTAACGCAGCCAGCCGGCCTGGCCCATGGCCTTGACCAGCTTGCGGCAGGCCGCATCGGCGTCGTGGTGGTCGACGTCTCCCAGGGCGCTTTCGCACCAGCCGTCGACCTCATGCGCCAGCTTGCGGTGGGCGTCGTCGAAAAAGGGCCAGTCCAGCCAGCTTGCGTCGCGCATCATCAGTTCCCCTCGAAGACCGGCTTCTGTTTGGCCACGAAGGCCTCGTAGGCGCGATGGAAATCGCGCGTCTGCATGCAGATGGCCTGGGCCTCGGCTTCGGCCTCGATGGCCTCGTCCACGCCCATGTTCCATTCCTGGTGCAGCAGTTTCTTGGTCACGCCGTGGGCGAAGGTGGGGCCCGCGGCCAACTGCGCGGCCAGTTTGGCGGCGGCCTCCATCAGCGCGTCGGACTCGTGCAGGGCGTTGAAGAAGCCCCAGCTGGCGCCTTCCTCGGCCGTCATGGCGCGGCCGGTGTACAGCAGTTCGGAGGCGCGACCCTGGCCGATCATGCGCGGCAGCAGCGTGCAGGCGCCCATGTCGGCGCCCGCCAGGCCCACCCGCGTGAACAGGAAGGCGGTGCGCGCGGCCGGCGTGCCCAGGCGCATGTCGGAGGCCAGCGCCACCATCGCGCCGGCGCCGGCGCAGACGCCGTCCACCGCCGCCACGATCGGCTGCGGGCAGGCGCGCATGGCCTTGACCAGGTCGCCCGTCATGCGGGTGAAGTCCAGCAGCTCGGGCATGCTCATCTTGGTCAGCGGCCCGATGATTTCATGCACGTCGCCGCCGGAGCAGAAGTTGCCGCCGGCGCCCGTCACCACCACTACCTTGATGTCGGTCGCGTACACCAGCGCGCGGAACAGGTCGCGCAGCTCGGCGTAGGAATCGAAGGTCAGCGGATTCTTGCGCTCGGGCCGGTTGAGCGTGATGGTGGCGACCTTGCCGTCGGCCGACACCTGCCACAGGAACGTCCGGGCCTGGTAGCCGGCCAGCGGGCGCTTGTGGTGCTTCATGGTGTGCTCTTCGGGCTGCGTGCTCATGGTGTCTCCGTTCTGGAATCGTAGGGGTGGGCGGCGGCTCAGCCGGTCATCACTTCGCCGCCGTCGACGGCGATGGCCTGGCCGTTGATGGACGACGAGGCCGGCAGCGCCAGCCAGGCGACCGTCTCGGCCACTTCGTCGGGCTGCACCAGGCGGCCCTGCGGGTTGCGCTCGGCCAGCTTGGCGCGGGCGGCTTCCGGCGTCATGCCGGTCTTCTCGACGATATTGGCGACCGCGCCGCGCACGATGTCGGTCTCGGTATAGCCGGGGCAGACGGCGTTGACAGTGACGCCCTTCTGCGCCGTCTCCAGCGCCAGCGAGCGGGTCAGGCCGATCACGCCGTGCTTGGCCGCGCAGTAGGCGCTGACGTAGGCGTAGCCGATCAGGCCGGCGGTGCTGGCCACGTTGATGACGCGGCCCCACTTGGCGGCCAGCATGCCGGGCAAGGCCGCCTGGATGCAGTGGAAGGTGCCAGTCAGGTTGACTGCCAGCATCGACTGCCACAGCGCCGCGTCGGTGCGGTCGAAGCGCTGGCTGACGGCCTGGCCGGCGTTATTGACCAGCACCAGCACCGGACCCAGTTCGGCCTCGGCCTGGACAAAGGCCTGGCGCACCGAGGCCTCGTCGGCGATGTCGGCGCTGACCGCCTGCACCTGGCCCAGGCTGGCCAGACTGTCGACGGCCGCCTCCAGCGCGCCGCCGTCGCGGCCCAGCAGCGTGACGCGGGCGCCGCGCGCCAGCAGCGCGCGGGCGCTGGCCAGGCCGATGCCGCGGGCGCCGCCCGTCACCAGCGCGTGGCGTCCGGCCAAGGGAAGGGAGGACGTGCTCATTTGATGTCCAGTTGCGCCATGGCGGCGGCGCGTTCGAAATTGGTTTCCAGCTGGCGCTTGCCGGCGAAGTACTGGCTCGGCCAGCTCACGTCACGATAGCCCACGCGGGCCGATTCGCGCAGCGTCCAGGAGGCGTCGGCCAGATGGGGACGGGCCAGCGCGCAGAGGTCGGCGCGGCCCGAGGCGATGATGCCGTTGGCGTGGTCGGCCTCGAAGATGGCGCCCACCGCGATGGTGGGGATGCCGGCCTCGTTGCGCACGCGGTCGGCGAACGGCGTCTGGAACATGCGACCGTAGACCGGCTTTTCTTCCTTGCTGACCTGGCCCGACGAGCAGTCGATCATGTCGGCGCCAGCGGCCTTGAAGTGACGCGCGATCTCGACGGCGTCATCGGGCGTGATGCCGCCCTCGACCCAGTCGCTGGCCGAGATCCGCACCGACATCGGCTTGTCCTCGGGCCACACGGCGCGCACCGCGCGGAACACTTCCAGCGGGAAGCGCAGGCGGTTTTCCAGGCTGCCGCCGTATTCGTCGTCGCGCCGGTTGGTCAGCGGCGAGATGAAGCTGGACAGCAGATAGCCGTGGGCGCAATGCAGTTCGAGCCAGTCGAAGCCGGCGGCCTGGGCGCGGCGCGCGGCGGCCACGAAGTTGTCGCGCACGTCGTCCATGTCGGCGCGCGTCATGGCGCGCGGCGTCTGCGACACGCCTTCGATGTACGGCAGGGCCGAGGCCGACAGCAGCGGCCAGTTGCCTTCGGCGAGCGGATGGTCGATCTTCTGCCAGCCCAACTGCGTCGAGCCCTTGCGGCCGGCATGGCCCAACTGCACGCCGATGCGGGCGTCGCTGTTGCCGTGGACGAAGCCGACGATGCGGGCGAATGCCTGCTGCTGCTCGTCGTTCCACAGGCCCGGGCATCCCGGGGTGATGCGGCCGTCGGGCGAGACGCAGGTCATTTCCACCATCACCAGCCCGGCGCCGCCCATGGCGCGGGCGCCCAGGTGCACCAGGTGGAAGTCGCCCGGCACGCCGTCGGTGCAGGAATACATGGCCATCGGCGACACCAGGATGCGGTTCTTGAGCTTGACGCCGCGCGCCTGGTACGGCGTCAGCATGGGCAGTGGCGGCCGCTGGCCGGCCGGCGCCTGGGCGCCGGCATGCTCGGCGATCCAGCGCTCGAAGCCTTCCAGCCAGGCCGGATCGCGCAGCCGCAGGTTTTCGTGCGAGATGCGCTGCGAACGGGTCAGCAGCGAATAGGCGAATTGTTCGGGTTCGAGTTCGGCGTAGCGCGCCACGTTCTCGAACCACTCGGTGGAGTTGCGGGCGGCGTTCTGGATCTTCAACACTTCGACGCTGCGCACTTCCTCGTAATGCTTCAGGCCGCGCTCGACGCTGCCTTCGGCGCCGCTCAGGCAGCGCGCCAGTTCGATGGCGTCTTCCAGCGCCAGCTTGGTGCCCGAACCGATGGAGAAGTGCGCGGTGTGCGCCGCGTCGCCCATCAGCACCACCGGCACGGCGCGCTTGCCGCGGCGGGTTTCCAGCTGGTTCCAGTGGACCCAGGTGTTGCAGATGACGCGCGGGAAGCGGATCCAGATGGCCGAGCCGCGCAGATGCGAGGCGTTGCTGACCAGGGGATTGCCGTCGAGCCAGGGCGCAAACAGTTTTTCGCAGTAGGCGATGCCTTCTTCCTGGCTCATCTGCTCGATGCCGGCGGCCTGCCAGGTTTCCTCGGGCGTTTCGACGATGAAGGTCGACATGCCGTCTTCGTAGCGGTAGGCGTGCGCCTGGAACCAGCCGTGCTCGGTCTGCACGAAGGCGAAGGTGAAGGCATCGAACACCTTCTTGGTGCCGAGCCAGACGAAGCGGCAGCGGCGCTGGTCGATATCGGGATGGAAGGTGTCGGCGTAGCGGGTGCGGACCTGGCTGTTGATGCCATCGGAGGCGATGACGAGGTCGGCGTCGTATTCGCGGGCGATGGCCTGGTCGTCCTGGACGAAGTTCTCGAACACCAGTTTGACGCCAACGTCTTCGCAGCGCGCCTGCAGGATGTTGAGCAGCTTCTTGCGGCCGATGCCGATGAAGCCATGGCCGCCGCTGCGGATGCTGCGACCCTTGAAGTGGATGTCGATGTCGTCCCAGTGGTTGAAGGCGTCACCGATGGTCTGGGCGGAAACCGGATCGGCTTCGCGCAGGTTCTGCATGGTGGCATCCGAGAACACCACGCCCCAGCCAAAGGTGTCGTAGGGCCGGTTGCGCTCGATCACGGTGACTTCGTTGGCCGGGTCTTGCAGCTTCATGAGCAGGCCGAAGTAAAGGCCGGCGGGACCACCACCAATGCATACGATTTTCATTGCCGTAACGCTCCAAGAAGTGCGGCCCGGAAGCTTGGGGCGGGTCGCTGCTATTTTTAGGCCTTGATAGTTTAGGCTTGAAATATATACCTGGAATGGGAGGATCGCAAATGGGGGAAACGTGGGGGGGGATTTTGGGGACGGGTTTGGGGTGCTGAGGGGATTGGCAGTGGGGGTTGGCGTCGGTTGATCTTCGTAGGTCGCCCCTCGGTCGGGCGGACCCGATGGCGGGCGCCCACGATTGCGGTCCGGAGCGTTCGCTCCGGACTTCCCCTTCGTCATCCTCGTTGCCGCCTGCCGGCGGCTGCCTTCGGATTCCCTCGGGCGCATCGAGGTTGCCCGCCACCGGGTCCGCCCGCCCGAGGGGCTACGTGCGTCTAGGCTTGTCGCGCTGCTAGACCTGTGTGCGGGGAATGGAATCTGCGGGGCTGCCCATCGCGGCCGCGCGGGCGGCCACGATGGGCGTCTGTGCATTTGAAAGTGTGGCGGGTGCGCTGCGCGCTGGCGGTGGGCGGTTTTCTAATGATTCCGCACGTCAGGGGGAGGGGCGGTGGTGGTCGGCGCGGCGTCAAGCATTTTGCGCGGGACGACCTCTCGCGCCGACCACAAACAGGCGTGGTGCGGGCGGTGTTTCATTGGCGCATGATTGCGATGTGCCCACGCCGCCAGGCTGCTCGTGCTGACTCGGCGGCATGTTACGCATGACGCGTCCTCCCGCCGACCACAAGCCGTCGGGATGCCAACAGACTATCAATAGCAAACGGTTCAGCCGTCCCCACACGCGAGAGCGCCATCACCCCGACGCAAGACATCGCGTAAGCCGCAAAAGGCCGCCCGCGCGGCCGGCTTGCGGCGGGCCCCGCAAGACCCTCCTCTCCAGCCCCGATGTGCGCCAAAACGCCAAGCACACCGCTCGCCCCAGAGACCGTCATTACGTCTCATCGCGAGCGCGTGGCGGGGTCGGTGGGGGATGGCGGGGCGTGTAGATGCGCCCGGCGGAAACCGTAGGGAGCCGAAGGCGGACGAGGTTGAGCCCGGGGCAGTCCGGAGCGAACGCTCCGGACCGCAATCGTAGCCCCGCCATCCCCCACCGACCCCGACACGCGCGCCTTAAGAACCCCCCGCGAAAAAAAGCAAACCGCTCACCCCCTAGCCCGCAGCCACTCCTCAAGATCCCCCGCCGGCAACGGCGGCGAAAACAGAAACCCCTGCCCCGCCGCGCACCCCTGCTCGATCAGGAAGCGCCGCTGCTCCTCATTCTCGATCCCCTCTGCCACCACCGGCAGGCTGAGGCTCTCCCCGATCCGGATCACCGCGCTCGTCAGCGCCCGGGCCGCGTCATCGCTCTCCAGCCCCTGGACGAAACTGCGGTCCAGCTTCAGTTCGTCCACGATCAAGCGCCGCAAATGCCCCAGGCTGGAATAGCCCGTGCCGAAATCGTCCATCGACAGCCGCACCCCCAGGCGGTGCAGCTCCGCGATCGTGCGCAGCGTGCCCGCCGTGGCGTCGAGCACCACGCCCTCGGTGATCTCCAGCATCAGGTCCGACGCCGCCAGTCCGAACTCGGCCAGCGTCGCCGCGATCATCCGCGGCAGGTTCAGGTTGTGGAAATTGGTCGCCGACAGGTTCACCGACACCGACGGCACCCGCAGCCCGTTGTTGCGCCAGATCGACAGCTGCGAGCAGGCCTCGCGCACCGCCCAGTCGCCCAGGTCGCCGAGCAGGCCTCGCGCACCGCCCAGTCGCCCAGGTCGCCGATCAGCCCGCACTCCTCGGCCAGCGGCACGAACCGGGCCGGCGAGATATCGCCCAGCGTCGGATGGCGCCATCGGGCCAGCGCCTCCACGCCATACAGGCTGCCATTCTTCAGCCCCACCTGCGGCTGGTAGTGCAGCCGCAACGCGCGGCCCTCCAGCGCATCGCGCAACGCCGCTTCCAGTGCCAGGCGTTCCTGGGCCTGCCGGTTCATCTCGGCGCTGAAGAACGAAATGCGGTTGCGCCCGGCTGTCTTGGCCTGGTACATCGCCATGTCGGCGTGGCGCAGTAGCGTGTCCATGTCGCGGCCGTTCTCCGGGAACACGCTGATGCCGATGCTCACCGACGGGTTGAGCGTGACGCCGCCCGCCACGAACGGGTGCGACAGCGACACCAGGATATGCTCGGCCGCGGCCGTCAGGCGGCCATGCTCGAAATCGGGCATCAGCATCACGAACTCGTCGCCCGACAGGCGGCCGACAATATCCGTGGCGCGCGCCAGGCGGCGCAGGCGCTGGGCGATGTCGCGCAGCAGCGCGTCGCCGATGGGATGGCCGAGCGTGTCGTTGACCTGCTTGAAGCGGTCCAGGTCCAGGAACAGCACCGCCACGCGCTTGCGCTCGGGCTCGGCGCGGGCGATGGCCTGTTCGGCCTGGGCCAGCAGCAGGTTGCGGTTGGGCAGGCCGGTCAGTTCGTCGTAGAACGCCAGCTGGCGGATGCGGGCGCGGGCCTCTTCGCGCTCCAGCGCCAGCGCGCACAGGTACACGCATACGTCGACCAGGCGATGATGGAAATCGTCCGGCAGGCGGCGTTCGCGGAAGTAGAAGCCGAACGTGCCGATCACGCGACCGTCGCTCGACTTGATCGGCGAGGACCAGCAGGCCTTGATGTCCTCCGGCAGCGGCAAGTGGCGGTAGTTGTCCCACAGCGGGTCGGTGGCGATGTCGGGCACGATCACCGGGCGCCCCAGGAAGGCCGACGTGCCGCAGGCGCCCGCCTGCGGCCCGATGGCCTCGCCGTCCAGGGCGTCGGCGTAGGCGGGCGGCATGCTGGGCGCGGCCAGCGGGCGCAGCTTGCCGGCCTCGTCGACCCGCAGCACCGTGGCCGCGACCTCGGGCGCCAGGCGCTCGACCTCGCGACAGACCATGTTCATCACTTCCACCACCGAGGCCTCGTTGACCATGGCCTGCAGCACCCGCCGTTGCAGCACCTCGTGCACCTTGGTGGGCGTGATGTCGGTCAACACGTCGACGATGTTGACCAGCGATCCGCGTTCGTCGAACACGGAATTGGCCATGACCGACACCCATAGCGGCTTGCCGCCCCGGTCATACACCAGCACGTCCTTGTGATAGCCCTCGCGGCAGGCGATGCGGCGGTCCAGTTCCTCGCGCGTGCCGCCGTCGGGCCGGCCGCCGGCCAGCAGTTCGCCCAGCTCCTGCGCCAGCGCGTCGGCGCGCGAGAAGCCCAGCATGCGTTGGAAGCCGTCGTTGACGTAGACAATGCGGCCATCGCGGCCCGACACGGCCACGGCGTTGCCGGTTTCGTTGATGCCCAGCAGCAGCAGGCGGATTTCCTCCTGGCGCTCGGCGTCGGCGATGGACTTGCGCGAGATGACCGCGATGCGGCGGACCTCGCCGCTTTCGTCGCGCATCGGCAGATAGGTGGCCTCGATCCACACCGAGGTCCCGCTGCGCTTGCGATAGCGGCAGGTGCCCGAGAAGAACTCGCCACGACGCAGCCGCGCCCAGATCTGCTCGGCGCTGGCGATGCCCTTGCCTTCGTCCATGCTGTCGCACAGCAGGTCGTGGCGCAATCCGGCCACATCGGCGCGGGAATAGTCGAGCGCGGCCAGGAAGTTGTCGTTCGCGTTCAGGAGGGAGCCGGCGGCATCGAAGTCGAACAGCAGCAGTGCCCGGTCCATCGTCGCCAGATAGTTGCCCACCTGCCACGCGGCGCCCTGCGGGGCCACGCTCGAACCGCCTGGATGAGAATCAAGCATAAGGGGCTCCATACCGGAAGACAGCGGCTCCGGGTTCATTCAGCGCCGGGGGAATCCAAGTGCGACGCGGTCGCGTCCGTCCTGCTTGGCCAGGTACAAGGCCTGGTCCGCCCGGCTGAGCGTTTCTGAAAAGGTTTCTCCGAGCTGGTGATAGGCCATGCCGATGCTGACCGTCAGGCGCAGCACGTCGGCGCCGACATCGATGGCCAGGGCGCGCACCGCGCCGACCAGCCGGTCCATCACGCCCTGCGCCGTTTCCGGCGGCGTGGCCGGCAGCAGCACCAGGAATTCCTCGCCGCCCCAACGGCCGCACAGGTCGTATTCACGCACGCTGTGGCGCATCGCGCCGGCCAGCTCGACCAGGGCGCGGTCGCCGACTTCGTGGCCGTAGCGGTCGTTGACCGCCTTGAAGTGGTCGACGTCGAGCATGGCGACCACGAAAGCCTGGCCGCCGCGGGCCGCGCGCTGCACTTCCTGCTTGATCAGCTCCATCAGGGCGCGGCGGTTCAGCAATCCGGTCAGCGGATCGCGGCGCGACGTTTCTTCCAGCGTCGCGTTCAGGTCGCGCATCATGTTCTGGTAGTGGTCGGAGATGCGCGCAATCCGCGCCAGTCGCCGCAGCTGGCGGTCGAACTGCTCGCACAGCCCCATTTCGCGCTGGTGCGCCATGGACTGGTAGGCGTCCGACAGGTGCGTGATGCGTTCGATCCGCGACATCTGCTCGGCGGTGTGGCGCCACAGGTCCTGCAAGGCCTCGCGCAACGGATGCCCGGCGTAGGCAGGATCCGCCAGCAAGGCGGCGATGCGTTCGTCCAGCTCGGCGTTGCCGGGCTTCATTGGCGGCCGACGACCGAGAATGGGAAGGTGCAGTCTTCCTTGAATTCCTCGGCCAGCTCGCCGACGCGCTCGTTGCGCATGTCGTAGAACCAGGTCACGCTGACGCCGCGGCCCTTGGCGTGGGCGGCTTCCAGCAGGTCGAAGATGTCCATCACGGACTTGATGCTGCTGGTGTTCAGGTACAGCAACTCCAGTTCCAGGTTGAGCGGCGCCGTGCCGTTGAGCAGGTAGGCTTCCACCCACTCGATGACGGGGCCGAACAGTTCGAAGGAATTCTCCGGGTAGGAGTCGCCGCGCATCGCCAGCACGCCGGCGGCGGCGTCGGCGGTGATGGCGGGCGTGGACTGGGTCCCGGGAATGTTCAGGTCTTTCATCAATAACTCCGAAAAGGGTCTATGGCTCGCGGGCGCGGTCAGATCACGACGCTCAGGCTGAAGAAGGCCCGGCCCTCGCCCGCCGCGGGCGTCAGGCTGGCTTCCAGCGGCGCGCCGGCGCGGCGGGCGATATCGATCAGGCCCAGCCCCGCGCCCGAGGCCACGCCGGGCGTGCGCGGCTTGTGCAGCTGGGCCTTGTATTCGGCCTTCAGGGCGGCCTTGTCCAGCGCGGCCAGCTGCTGGATGCGGGCCACCAGGTTGTGGCCGTCCTCGGCCTTGACCAGGTTGCCGGCGGAGACCACGTAGCGGCTCTCGTCGCGGCGGCCGATGACCACGGTGGCGGCGGCGTCGGCGTCGCCGTTCTGCGCGGCGTACTGGCGGATGTTCTGGATCATCTCGATATACACCGAGAACACGTCCATGGCTTCGGCCGGCCGCGCATGCTCGGCGTTCAGGTAGTTCTTCAGCGCATTGCCGATTTCCTCGATCAGGCTGCGGGAGATCGGCCCGTTGAAGCACAACAGCGTGCGATTCTGGTCGAACCGCTCGCCCAATGCGTAGAGATCGGAGGCATTCATGGGAGTTACCGCCCTGATAACGATTATTCGAAACGGAAAGACAGCAAGGTAATGTCGTCGCGCTGCGGCATCTCGCCCTGGTACCGGGCCAGGGCCTCGGTAAAGGCCGCCGCCTGGTCGGTTAACGGCTGCCGCGCGTGTCTCTTGAGCATTTCGGCGAAACGCGTGTTGCCGAAGCCGAAGCCATGCTCGCCGCCGGCCTGGTCCAGGAAGCCGTCGGTCGCCAGGTAATAGGTCCAACCCGGCTCCATGCGCAATTCGATGTTCTGGTAAGTCCCGATCCGCTTGTCGCCCAGCGCGCGCTTGCCCCCGGGCACTTCGCGCAGGGTCTCGCCGTCGCTGGCGTACAGGCTGATCTTGGCGCCGGCATACCGCAAGCTGCCGGATTGGCGGTCAATATATACCAGCCCCGCGTCCGTGTTGGTGGCCAGCGCCCGCGGCAGCTGGGCGTCGGCCAACATGGCGCGGATGGCGCTGTCGGTGCGCGTCAGGATGCCGGCCGGATCGGCCGGGCCGGCCTCGGTGATCGCTAGGTCGATGGCGGCGCGCGCCAGCATGGTCATCAGCGCGCCCGGCACGCCGTGGCCGGCGCAGTCCATGATGCCCAGCAGGCAGTTGGCGCCGTCCGAGCGGAACACGTAGAAATCGCCGCCGACCACGTCGCGCGGCTTCCACAGCACGAAGTGGTGGGCGCCGAGCGACTGCGTCAGCTGGCGGTCGGGCAGGATGGCGCGCTGGATCAGGCTGGCGTAGTCGATGGAATCGCCGATCTTCTTGTGCGCGGCGGCCATGGCGCGGTTGGCGTCCTCCAGCTCGGAGGTGCGCTCGCGCACCTTGCTCTCGAGCTCGGCGGTGTGCTGGCGCACCTTGTCGGCCATGACGCCGAAGGCGCGGCTCAGGTCGCCGATCTCGTCCTGTCCGCCCGGCGGCAGGCGCACGTCGTAGCTGCCGTTGGCGATGGCGCGGGCCGATTGCTGCAGGCGGCGCAGCGGCCGCAGCATCAGGCGCTCGATGGCATAGCCGAAGCACAGCAGCAGGGCCGCGAACAGCAGCACCAGGCCGATGGCGGCCGGCCACAGCCAATCGGTGTCCAGCACCCGGGCCGCGCCCAGGTCGACCACCGTCAGCACGTGCCAGTGCAGCTCGGGCATGTAGGCCACCGACACCAGCTGGCGCACGCCGTCGATCGAGACCCAGGCCGACTGCACCGATTGCGGGTCGGCCTGGGCCGCATGCAATGCCGAGCGCAGTTCGTCGCGGCCGCTGCCGGGGTCGAGCAGGTTGAACACCATGCCGTGGCCGCTGGCCCCTTGCGTGCCGCTGGCGCCCGAGTTGTAGGCGATCAGCGTCGGATCCATGTGCGCCTGGATCGCGCCATCCTCGTCGACAATGATGGGTGTCACGCCGGGCTGGCCGCTGTTGACGAAGTCGCGCAGGAAGCCGCCCACGTCCAGGCCCGCGCCGGTCAGGCCGATGACCTTGTCGCCGTCGCGCACCTGTACGTTGATCCAGACCCGCGTGGTCTTGAGCTTGAGGTCCGGATTGACGTTGATGTTGTAGCGCGCGCCCGCCTTGAGCGAGTTGTAGAACCAGCCGTCGTCGGCCGCCTGGCGGCTGAGCGTGTAGCGCGGCGCTTCCGACAGCGGCTGGTCGTCGTTGAAGTAGTAATGGCCGGTGGCGGCGCTGGCGATGAAATAGGCCCGGCCCAGCAAGTCGCGGCGGTAGCCGTCGGCCTCGCGGAAGAACAGTTCGCGCGCGGCCGGGTCGCTTTCATTGCGCAGCCAGCGGCGCGTGACCTCGCTGTCGGCCAGCCGCTGCGACAGCGCCAGCTCGCGCGACACCGGGGCCAGGATGCGCTGGCGGTTCAGCTGCGTGAAGTTGTCGGCGAAGGCGCGGCCGAAGTGATCGCGCACACCGTCCAGCACCTGCCAGCCGATCAGCGCGGCCGGCGCCAGCGCGACCAGGCAGGCCAGCAACAGCGCCATCAATGATTTTTTGCGCAAACCCCATTTCGCCATGCGAAGTCTTCCCTGACAGCTTGTTAAGACGTGACGCATCCACGCGGTACGCACGGCGCGCTAAGTGTAGAGAACCACGGGATGAATGGAAACAGGCGTAAACACGCGGATTTGCCAAAGGTCAGCCTATTTACTGCCGATCCGGACAAACCTCGCGTTTATTGCGTTTTATATCGAAAGAAACACCGCGGCCCGCGCCGCATTTGCGGCTTTCGCGCTACACGCCCAGGTAGCGTTCCCACAGGCCGCGGTCGGCATCGAGCGCCGCGGAGTCGCCCGTCCAGACCACCTTGCCGCGTTCCAGGATGACGTGGCGGTCGGCCAGGCTCAACAGGCGCTCGACGTACTTGTCGATCACCAGGATGGTCTGGCCGGCCTGGCGCAAGCGCGCCAGGCAGTTCCAGATCTCTTCGCGGATCTTGGGCGCCAGGCCCTCGGTGGCCTCGTCCAGGATCAAGAGGCGCGGGTTGGTGACCAGCGCGCGGCCGATGGCCAGCATCTGCTGCTCGCCGCCCGAGAGCTGGTTGCCCATGTTGCGGGCGCGCTCGCCCAGTCGCGGGAACAGTTCGAACACGCGCTCGGGCGTCCACGGCTCGCCGATGGCGGGATTGCGCGCGGCCACGAAGGCCGTCAGGTGCTCGCGCACCGTCAGGTTGGGAAAGCACTGGCGCCCCTCGGGCACGATGGCCATGCCGGTGCGGGCGATGCGGTCCGGGCTCCAGCCGCTGATGTCCTGGTCGGCGAAATGGATCCTGCCACCGCGCAGCGGCAGCTGGCCGAACAGCGTGCGCAACAGCGTGGTCTTGCCCATGCCGTTGCGGCCCAGCAGCGTCACCACCTGGCCCGCGCCGATCTGCAGGTCCACGCCGAACAACACCTGGCTGGCGCCGTAGCCGCTCTGGGCCGATTCAATGCTGAGCATCAGGCAGTCTCCTGGCGCGCGGGCGCCGTCTCGTCGTCACCCAGATAGGCCTGGCGCACGTCCGGGTTGGCGCGGATCTCGTCCGGCGTGCCGGTGGCGATCACACGGCCGTAGACCAGCACCGAGATGCGGTCGGCCAGCCGGAACACCGCCTGCATGTCGTGCTCGACCAGCAGCATGGCGGCGCGGCCGCGCAGGGATTCGATCAGGTCGGTCAGGCGCAGGGTCTCGTCGGGCCCCATGCCGGCCATGGGTTCGTCCAGCAGCAGCACGCGCGGCCGCGCGGCCAGGGCCAGCGCGAACTCCACCTTGCGCTGTTCGCCGTGCGGCAGGGTGCCGGCGGCGCGGCCCAGCAGGCTGGCGTCGATGGCGCATTCGCGCGCCAGTTCGCGGGCCTGCTCGTACAGGGCCGACTCGGCGGCGCGCGGCTTCCAGAAGCGGAAACTGCTGCCGGCATGGGCCTGCACCGCCAGCACCAGGTTGTCCAGCACGCTGGACTGCTTGAAGATGTTGGTGATCTGGTACGAGCGCGACAGGCCCGCCGCCACGCGCTGGTGCGCGTTCATGGCGGTGACGTCGCGGCCGTCCACGGCCAGCGAACCGGAATCGGCCGCCAGCGTGCCGGACAGCAGGTGGATCAGGGTCGACTTGCCGGCGCCATTGGGGCCGATCAGGGCGTGGATCTCGCCCGGGTTCAACGAAATCGAGACGTTGTCGGTGGCCACCAGCGCGCCGAAGCGGCGCACCAGGTTGCTGGCCTGCAGGGCGGGCGCCTGCGTGGGAGTATGCGTCTGGTTCATGATCCCGCCTTGCCGGTTTGCGTGGCGGCGCGACCGCCGAACAGCGGGCCGAGCAGGCCCACCAGGCCGCGCGGCGCGCCGAACACCACGCACAGCAGCAGCACGCCCAGCGGCAGGTGCCAGTATTCGGTCCACTGGCGCAGCACTTCCTCCAGCACCAGCATCACCACCGCGCCGGCCACGCCGCCGTAGCGCAGGCCGATGCCGCCCACCAGCACCATGATCAGCAGGTTGGCCGACTGGGTCCAGTGCATCAGGCTGGGCGAGATGAACAGGTTGTGGTTGGCCAGCAGCGCGCCGGCCAGCCCGGCCACCGCGCCGCTGAGCGTGAAGGCCGTGAGCTTGATGCGGTAGACCGGATAGCCCATGGATTCCATGCGCGACTCGTTTTCACGGATGCCCTGCAGCGCGGTGCCGAAGCGCGACAGCGTCACCCGCCCGAACAGCCACATCATCACGGCGAAGATCACCAGCACCAGGTAGTAGAACGCCACGTCGTTGGCCAGGTCGATGCCCGGCAGCGACGAGTAGCCCGGCAGGTTCAGGCCGTCCTCGCCGCCGTACTGGCGCAGCGAGATGAAGATGTAGAACAGCATCTGCGCGAACGCCAGCGTGATCATGATGAAGTACACGCCACGGGTGCGCAGCGAGATCGCGCCCGTGATGAAGGCCAGCAGCGCCGCCAGCAGCATCGCCACCGGCCACGACACCAGCGCCGAGGTCACGCCCGACATCGCCAGGATGCCGACCGCATAGGCGCCGGCGCCGAAGAAGGCCGCGTGGCCCAGCGCCACCATGCCGCCGTAGCCCAGGATCAGGTTCAGGCTGGTGGCGGCCAGCGCGTAGATCAGCACGCGCCGCACGAAGGAGATATAGAAATCCAGGCCAAGCGCCGGCGCCACCAGCGGGAACAGCGCCAGCGCGGCCAGCAGGGCCAGGGTCCAGAGGATCGAAGCAGTCCGCATCATCAGCCTCGCGCCGGAAACAGGCCGGAAGGCCGGAACACCAGGACCGCCGCCATCAGCACGTAGATGGCGATGGCCGCCAGCGTCGGGCCGACGCTGGAAGCGACCGCGGGCGAGAACACCTGGCGCAGCAGCATCGGCAGGAAAGCGCGCCCGGCGGTATCGACCATGCCCACCAGCAGCGCGCCGACGAAGGCGCCGCGGATCGAGCCGATGCCGCCGATGACGATGCACACCAGCACCAGGATCAGGATTTCCTCGCCCATGCCGACCTGCACCGAGGTGATCGGGCCCAGCAGCGCGCCGGCCACGGCCGCCAGCATGGCGCCCAGCACGAACACGCCCAGGAACAGCAGCGGCACGCGCACGCCCATCAGGGTGGCCATCTGCCGGTTCGAGGCGCCGGCACGCACCAGCACGCCGGCGCGGGTGCGCGTCACGAACCAGTACAGCCCGACGGCCGAGGCCACGCCGAAGACGATGATCATCAGGCGGTAGGCCGGATACAGCAGGTCGGGCAGCAGGCGCACCGGCCCGGACAGCAGCGCCGGCATGTTCAGCATGACCGGGGCCGGGCCCCAGATCATCTTGACCAGGTCATTGGCGATGAGGATGACGGCGTAGGTGCCCAGCACCTGCGCCAGGTGGTCGCGCAGCGCCAGGCGGCGGATCAGCGTCAGTTCCAGCGCCACCCCGACCAGGCCGGTGGCGACGGCGGCCACCAACACGGCGGCGGTGAAGGACCCCGTGCGCTGCATGGTTTCGGCGGCGACATAGGCGCCTGCCATATAGAGCGAGCCGTGCGCCAGATTCATGATGTCCATGATGCCGAACACCAGGGTCAGCCCGGCCGCGATCAGAAACAACATCAACCCAAACTGCAGACCGTTCAGCAATTGCTCGACGATGAGCGTGAACGTCATGAAAAATCCCCTCTGCTGTAGACCCGCCCCAGCAGCGCTGCGCGCTTGCCCCTCAAGGGGCGTCGCGACGGACCGCCGAAGCCGGATCCGCGCGACCCCGCGGGGTCGGGCTACATCGTGTAGCCGCGACGCTTTACGCGTCCCGCCGCCTTTTATAGTTTGCAGTCGCCGACGTAGACGTCCTGGTACTTGTCGAACACCTTGCCGACCAGCTTGTTGGTGATGCGGCCGCTGGCGTCCTTGTCGACCACGCGCAGGTAGTAGGCCTGGATCGGGTAGTGGTTCTTGCCGTAGGTGTAGCTGCCGCGCACCGAGGGGTAGTCGGCCTTGGCCAGCGCCTTGACGATGGCGTCGCGGTCGGAGGCCTTGCCGCCGGCCTGCTTGACGGCGGCGTCCATGGCCATGATGACGTCATACGCCTGGGCGGCGTACACCGACGGGTAGCGGCCGTTGTATTCCTTGCGGAAGGCCTCGACGAACGCCTTGTTCTGCGGCACGTCCAGGTCATGCGCCCACTGCGCCGTGTTGTACATGCCCAGCATCGGCTCGCCCACGGCCTGGATCACGTCCTCGTCGGCCGAGAAGCCCGGGCCGATCAGCTTGACGCTCTGCGACAGGCCGGCCGACACGAACTGCTTGACGAAGTTGATGCCCATGCCGCCCGGCAGGAAGATGTAGACCGCGTCCGGCTTGGCGGCGCGGATCTGGGCGATTTCGGCGGCGTAGTCGATCTGGCCCAGCTTGGTGTAGACCTCGTCGCCCGGGGCGGTCTTGTAGCCGCGCTTGAAGCCGGCCAGCGCGTCCTTGCCGGCCGGGTAGTCCGGGGCCATGATGAACATCTTCTTGAAGCCGCGGTCGGCCGCGACCTTGCCGGCGGCTTCGTGGAAGGCGTCGTTCTGGTAGGACGAACCGAACCAGTAGTTGTTGCACTGGGCGCCGGCGAACTGGCTGGGGCCCGGGTTGTTGGACAGGTACGGCACCTTGGCGGCGAACAGCGCGGGGCCGACGGCCAGCGCCACGTTCGAGCCGATCGGGCCGGTGAAGAAATCGACCTTGTCGCGCTGGATGTAGCGCGTGACCAATTGGCGCGCCTGGTCCGGGTTGCCGCCCATGTCGGTCTGCAGGAATTCGGCGGGCTGGCCGCCCAGCTTGCTGCCCAGTTGCTTGATGGCCAGGTTGAAGCCGTCGCGGGCTTCGGCGCCCAGGGCCGAGAACGGGCCGGAAATGTCATTCGCGATGCCGACCTTGACCGGATCGGCGTGCGCCAGTGCCGGAACCAACGCGGCGGCGGCAACGAGGGAAGTGATGAAACGCATGGTGGTGTGCTCCGTGCGCGAGCCGCGCAGAGGGTGTTTTTCTGGGATTGCGATTCGAAGGACTTCTATGCCCGGCCTGCCGGCCCGTTCAGGCGGCGCGTCAGACCGGCGCCCGCAGCAGCCGATCCCGTGGTACGGCAAGGGGAGAACTGGCGTGGTTCATAGTTTAGGTTTAAAGTATCCGGCAAAACAAGTCTAGGGTTTTTACCAGTGACTCACGAATACAGACCTCTCCACGCATTCCCGGTAACCTCCCGACCATGACAGACGCCCCCGACCTGGAATCCCGCGCCGCCCCCGACGATCACCACGCGCTGCGCCTGTGGCTGCGCATGCTGACCTGCGCCAATCTCATCGAAGGCGAGATCCGCAGCCGGCTGCGCAACGAATTCGACACCACCCTGCCCCGTTTCGACCTGATGGCGCAATTGCAGCGCGCCCCCAAGGGCATGAAGATGGGCGAATTGTCGCGCCACATGATGGTCACCAACGGCAATATTACCGGTATCACCGACCAACTCGAAAAAGAAGGCCTGGTGGTGCGCACCAAGGTCGAGTCCGATCGCCGCAGTTCGCTCATCAAGCTGACGCCGCAGGGCAGGAAGAGCTTCGCCAGGATGGCCCGGGCGCACGAGTCGTGGGTCAAGTCCATGTTCGGCGAACTGCCCGAAGGCAGCCGCAACGCCCTGTTCCAGGCGCTTGGCGAACTGAAGCTGCAGGTCATCGCCACCCGCTCGGCCAACGCCAAGGACTGAGCGGGTCCGAGCCGCGCCCGGCGCCGCCCGCCGACCGACGGCGCACCAGCGTCGCCCGGACGCGGCGCCAGCCTCAAAAAACGGCAACGCTTTGGCGCATAATTGCCGCCATGATTCCGGTATCTCTCCCTGGCGGTAATTATTACGTGCTGATGGCGGTCTCGCTGGCCTGCCTGTCCACGCTGCTGACCTGGCTGGCCGTCCTGGCCACCAGCCGCGGCGCCCGCCTCTGGCTGGGCGACCATCGCCGCGGCGGCACGATCCTGATGGCGCTGCTGGCCCTGGTCGGCGGCATCTTTCCCTACCAGCAACTGGGCCAGTGGCTGGCCGCCCAGCGCGACGCGCGCCTGGGCGCCAGCCTGAACCTGGTGCTGGCCCAGCCCACCCGGCTGGCCGGCGTCGACATGCCGACCGGCACGGCGCTGCGGCTGGCCACGCCCGGCGACCCGGCCTCGTTCGACCGCGCCACCTTCCCGGACGGCCAGCCGGCGACCGTGCAGGGCGTGCGCGCCACCCGCCTGTTCCATTACCCGGCCACCAGCCGCCAGCCCGAGAGCCTGTCCGTCGAGATCGACCGCGACCAGGCCCTGGACGGCTGGCTCTGCGCCCACGGCCACCGGGTCGAATTCGTCATGCAGGGCGGCCAGCCGCGCTTTTCCAGCTGCCACCTGGCCATCGGCAACAGCTTGAACCAGCAGCCGGTTCCGCCCGGCGCCTGGCTCAAGGTCGACGAGGCGGCGCGCGGCAGCGCCCCCGATCCCGCCAGCCCCGCGCCCCGCTGGCTGCTGCGCGCCGAGGGCAGCGAACCGCTGACGGTGGCCGGCATGCCGCTATTGAAAGTCGACATGACGCTGGATGCCCAGCGCCGCCTGCTGGCGTTCGAGGGCCTGCTGGGCCGCGAAAGCGCGCTGGGCGGCATCACCTACCCCACCGGCACCCGCATGCTGACGGCCGGCCCGCGGGTGCCCGGCGTGCAGCCCGGCGACCTGCTGTTCTCGCCCTCGCGCGGGCGCTCGGCGCGCCAGGCCGACGGCAAGGAAATCGCGGCCGGCATGTCGGTGCTGCAGGCGCCGGACGGCCGCGTGCGCGCCATCCTGTCCAACCGCGAGGCCGGCGTGCTGGACGTGGCCGCCATGCGCACCGCCCCCTGACAGCCGGCTTTCGGGCGGCCGCGGCCGGCTGTCGCAAAGCAGTGGGATAATACGAAGCTTTCCCCCGCGCGCCGCCTTGCCCTGGCGGCGATTCCGTCCTGCTCATTCATGAGACGAAGTCATGGCCGTTAACCTGCAGATCCCCTCCGAGTCCGAAATTTTCCCTGTTGCCGGCGTTGAAATCGGCGTCACCGAGGCCGGCATCCGCAAAGCCAACCGACGCGACCTGACCGTATTCCGCCTGGCCGAAGGCAGCAGCGTGGCCGGCGTGTTCACCCGCAACCGCTTCTGCGCCGCCCCCGTGCAGGTCTGCCAGGCCCACCTGGCCGACGGCGGCCCGACCCGCGCGCTGGTCATCAACACCGGCAACGCCAACGCCGGCACCGGCGCCGAGGGCCTGAAGAAGGCCCAGGACACCTGCGCCGAACTCGGCCGCCTGCTGGGCGTGCCCGCCGCCCAGGTGCTGCCGTTCTCGACCGGCGTGATCCTGGAGCCGCTGCCGCTGGACCGCCTGTTCGCCGGCCTGCCGGGCGCCATCGCCAACCTGGGCGCCGACCATTGGTCCAGCGCCGCGCACGGCATCATGACCACCGACACGCTGCCCAAGATCTCGTCGCGCCGCGTCCAGATCGGCGGCAAGACCGTCACCTTCACCGGCATCAGCAAGGGCGCCGGCATGATCCGCCCCAACATGGCGACCATGCTGAGCTTCCTGGCCACCGACGCCGGCATCGCCCAGCCGCTCTTGCGCAAGCTGGCGGTCGAGATCGCCGACGCCTCGTTCAACCGCATCACCGTGGACGGCGACACCTCCACCAATGACTCGTTCATCATCGTCGCCACCGGCAAGTCGGGCGTCGAGGTCAATGCCGAATCCGACGCCGCCTACGCCGCCGTGCGCGAGGCCCTGACCGCCGCCGCGCTGGAACTGGCGCAGAAGATCGTGCGCGACGCCGAAGGCGCCACCAAGTTCATGACCATCCGCGTGGAAGAGGCCGGCAACACCGAGGAAGCCCTCAAGGTGGCCTACGCCGTGGCCCATTCGCCGCTGGTCAAGACCGCCTTCTTCGCCTCGGACCCCAACCTGGGCCGCATCCTGGCCGCCGTGGGCTATGCCGGCATCGACGACCTGGACGTGTCGAAGATCCGCCTGTGGCTCGACGACGTGCTGGTGGCCAAGGACGGCGGCCGCAACCCGGCCTACCAGGAGGCCGATGGCCAGCGCGTGATGAAGCAGGCCGAGATCACCGTGCGCATCGCGCTGGGCCGCGGCCAGGTCAGCGACACCGTCTACACCTGCGACTTCTCGCACGAGTACGTGTCGATCAACGCCGACTACCGTTCCTGATCAAGACCCGCCATCCGCCCGGCTGACCCCGGGCGCGAAGCGACGGCGTTCAGTTGCGCGCCGGGCCTCGCGGGATGGCGGCAGCAATGAAATCCAGTGGCTGCGCCTTACCCATCGCCGGTCACTGCCCCCGGGGAATCCGTGGCACCACCGCGGTCCCCGGCAGGTGACAACCGTTGAGCGGCGCGCGTCCCCACGACGCCTTGCGGCGGGATACGCGCCCTCTTCTTCCGACGATGCCCGCGAATGCGACGCGGGCCCGGTGCCGGGCCCGCCCGTTCGCTCTTCCAGGATCACACCGTGACCGCGACCGAATTCACCACCCTCATCCAGCGCGCCGAGCGCGTCCTGGCCCAGCTCGAAGCCTGGCTCCCGCCCGCTCCTCCCGACATCGACTGGAACGCCCACGCGTTCCGCTGGCGCAAGCGCGGTTCGCGCGGCTGGCTCGACGCCGTGCGCCACGTGGCCCGCATCGAACTCGAAGACCTGCAGCACATCGAGCGCCAGAAGGGCATCATCGACCGCAACACCGTGCAGTTCATCGAGAAGAAGCCCGCCAACAACGTGCTCATGACCGGCGCCCGCGGCACCGGCAAGAGCTCGCTGGTCAAGGCCATGCTGGCGGCCTACGGCGACCGCGGCCTGCGCCTGATCGAGGTCGACAAGTCCGACCTGGGCGACCTGGCCGACATCGTCGAACTGGTGGCCGCGCGCCCCGAGCGCTTCATCGTGTTCTGCGACGACCTGTCGTTCGAGGAAGGCGAGGCCGGCTACAAGGCGCTCAAGTCCGTGCTGGACGGCTCGGTGGCCGCCTCGGGCGACAACGTGCTGATCTACGCCACCTCCAACCGGCGCCACCTGATGCCGGAATACATGAGCGAGAACCTGCAGGCCAAGCACCAGCCCGACGGCGAGATCCACCCCGGCGAAACCGTCGAGGAGAAGATCTCGCTGTCCGAGCGCTTCGGCCTGTGGCTGTCGTTCTATCCCTTCAAGCAGGACGACTACCTCGACATCGTCTACCACTGGCTGCGCGAACTGGGCTGCCCGGAAGACCAGATCGAACCGTCCCGCACCGAGGCGCTGCAATGGACCATCGAGCGCGGTTCGCGCTCGGGACGCGTCGCCTATCAATTCGCCCGTGACTGGGCTGCCCGCCATGTCTGACAAAATCATCGATGTCGCCGCCGGCCTGATCCTGCGTCCGGACGGCATGCTGTTGCTGGGGCAACGCCCCGAAGGCAAGCCCTGGTCGGGCTGGTGGGAGCTGCCCGGCGGCAAGCTCGAACCCGGCGAGACCGTGCTGCAGGCGCTGGCGCGCGAGCTGCAGGAAGAGATCGGCATCCGCGTGACGCAATCTCGCCCGTGGGTGACCTACGTACACGCCTACCCGCACACCACGGTGCGCCTGGCGTTCTGCCACGTCACCGGCTGGGAAGGCGAGCCGCGCAGCCTGGAGAACCAGCGCCTGGAATGGGTCGACCCGGCCAACGCCGCGTCCGTCGGCGACCTGCTGCCCGCCACCCTGCCGCCGCTGCGCTGGCTGCAGCTGCCGACCGCCTATGGCATCAGTTCGATCGGCTCGCGCGCCGGCCTGTCGGCGTTCCTGGGCCGGCTGGACGCGGCGCTGGCGCGCGGCGTCAGGCTGGTGCAACTGCGTGAACCGCAGTGGCCCGACGGCCCGGCCTCGGCCTCGCTGCACGAGGCGCTGCAGCAGATCGTCAAGCGCTGCCGTGCCGACGGCGCCCGCGTGCTGGTCAACAGCGCCCATCCAGCCGCCTGGTGGCGCGAGGCCGACGGCGTGCACCTGCGCAGCGCCGACGCCGCAAGGCTGACCTCGCGCCCCGAATTGCGGGCAGGCGCCCTGGTCGGCGTCTCGGCGCACGACAACGCCCAGGTGGTGCATGCGCGCGAGCTGGGCGCGGACTTCGCCGTGCTCGGCCCGGTGCTGGACACGCCCTCTCACCCCGGCGCGCCGACGCTGGGCTGGGACGGCTTCGTCGCCGGCAACCGCGACGCCGGCATCCCGGTCTTCGCGCTCGGCGGGCAATCCACTCAGACCGTCTCGCAGGCCCTGCGCCACGGCGCGCACGGCATCGCCAGCATTCGCGGCCTGATCTGACGCGGACGGCGCAGGCAGGATCGCCGGTCCGCCGCCCTGCCCATGACCGGCGCGCCGCGCCGGTTTTTTACGTCCTAGGGAAACTCCCCCCTTGCCGCGAAAGGTGGCCAGGTCCTATCTTCGCTACTGATGTGACCACATGGTCACTTCGGATGGCCAGCTCGTCGAACGCGAGGCGGAGCAACGGGTTCAACATCCCGACGCCCGCTCGCTGGCGCCATCGCGCCGCCATCCCGCTTCATCGCTTTTGCTGCACCGTTTCTTTGTCGTCGATCCCACCACAAGGAAGTCCAGCATGCCCCAGCCCCTCCATCCCGATGGCCGCCCCAACCCGGTTCCGGCCGACGCCCAGCGTCGCGACTTCATCCTGCGCGGCGCCGCGGGCCTGGCCGGCGCGGCCGGGCTGGCGGCCGGCGGTTGGCCCCTGCGGGCGCTGGCACAGGCCGCCTCGCCGCTGACCTTCGCCTTCTGGCCCTGGGGCAGCGAGATCGTGCAACAGGGCGCCGCCCGCTTCACGCAGGAAAGCGGCGTGCCGGTGAATCTGTCGCCGATTCCCGGCGACTACGCCGCCGTGCTGGAAACCCAACTGGCCGCAAAGGCGCCGCTGGACATGTTCTATGCGCAGCGCGGCCAGGCCTCGCGCTGGTACGCGGCCGGCTGGATCCGCCCGATCGACGACATGCCCGGGCTGGCGGACATCCAGAAGCAGATGTTCCCCGGCATCGTCGAGGACGCCAAGGCCACCGACGGCCGCTACCTCGGCCTGACCTATTACAACGGCGGCCCCTACGCGCTGTTCCGCAACGAGAAGATGCTGGGCGAGGCGGGCTACGGCGGCACCGCCAACGCCGCCGACTACCCGCGGGACTGGGCCACGGTCGAAAAGCAGGCGCGCGAAATCAAGCAAAAAGGGTTGGCGCAGCACCCGATGCTGATGCCCTGGTACAACGCCTGGACCGGCCTGCCATGGGCCCTGATCGCGCAATGCTTCGCCGAGGGCGAGCGCTTCGTCGACGGCGAGCTGCGCGCGACCTTCGGACCCGACACGCCGCTGACCAAGGTGCTGAGCGACTGGAAGCGCTGGTGGGACGATGAACTGGTGCAGCGCGCCGTGCTGACGTGGTCGGGCACCGAGACCTCCAGCTCCTGGATGAAGGGCCAGCACGCCTTCCACCTGAACATCGATTACTACAGCTTCAACTACAACGATCCCGCCAAGAGCCAGATCGCCGAATACTCCAGCTACAACCCGGTGGTGCCGGGCGCCACCCACGACACCGTGCTGGTGGGGCATGCGCTGTTGTGCATGTCGACGCGCAAGCGCGGCGACGCCGAGCAGGCCGCGCTGTGGGAACTGGTGAAGTACTTCGGCTACCGCGACCGCGCCGGGCAACTGACCACGCACAAGAACTGGATCGCCAAGGCCAACCTGGAAGTGCCCTTTCCCGAGCTTTACCGCGATCCCGAAAGCCGCGCCGCCATCATGAAATGGATGTACCCGGCGCATCGGGAGCAGGTCTACCAATGGCTGTTCGAGGGGCGCGAGAAGGCCGTGGCCGCCAATATCCTGAAGGCCCCCTGGTACCAGGAATGGGATACCGGCATGCATGAGATGATCGCGCAGGACATGCTGATCAAGGGCACCCGCACGCCCGCGCAAGTGGCCACCGAGCTGCGCGCGCGCTGGGACGGCCTGTACAAGAAGTACGCCAAGATCCTCAAGCGGAGCTGATGACATGGCCAGCGTCTCCCTGCAAGGCATCGAGAAGTCATACACCCACTTCCAGGCGGTGCGCTCGCTCGACCTGGACATCCGCGACGGCGAGTTCGTGGTGCTGCTGGGGCCATCTGGCTGCGGCAAGACCACCACGCTGAACATGATCGCCGGCCTGGACACGCCCACCGGCGGCCAGATCCGCATCGACGACCGGCGCGTGGACCAGGTGCCGCCGCACCGGCGCAACGTGGCCATGGTGTTCCAGAGCATCGCGCTGTATCCGCACATGACGGTGCGCGAGAACATCGGCTTTCCGCTGCGCATGCAGAAGCTGCCGGCCGCCGAAGTGCGCGGCAAGGTCGAGCGGGCGGCCGCGCTGCTGCGGGTGGAATCGATGCTGGACCGCAAGCCCTACCAGCTGTCGGGCGGGCAGCGCCAGCGCGTGGCCATCGGCCGCGCGGTGGTGCGCGACCCCGACCTGTTCCTGTTCGACGAGCCGCTGTCCAGCCTGGACGCCAAGCTGCGCACCGACATGCGGGTCGAGCTCAAGCGCCTGCATCGCAGCCTGAACGCGACCTTCATCTACGTCACCCACGACCAGGTCGAGGCCATGACGCTGGCGGACCGCATCGCCGTCATGTCGGGCGGCAACCTGCTGCAGTTCGCCGATCCGGACACCATCTACCGTCGCCCCGCGACCATGGAAGTGGCGGACTTCATCGGCAACCCCGGCATGAACTTCCTGCGCGGCACGCTGGAAGCGCAAGACGGCGCGCCGGCGCTGCGCACCACGGGCGGCGCCTATCCGCTGCCCGCCGCGCTGGCGGCCGCCGCGCGCCGGCTGCCGGCGGGCAGCCAGGCGGCGATCGGCATCCGCCCCGAGGCCATGGCGCCGGCGCCGCTGGCCGGCGACGGCCTGCTGCTGCAAGGCCAGGTGTGGGCGGTGGAACCGGTCGGATCGGACCAGTTCGTCGACGTCATCACCGCCGGCGAGGACGGCCCGCGCCTGCGCGCCCGGCTGTCGCCGGAACGGCGCTACGAAGTCGGCGCGCCGATCGCGCTGGCGCTGCCGGCCGCCCGCCTGTACCTGTTCGACGCCGCCGGCCTGCGGGTCCATGGCGGCGAGGAGCCGCGCGCATGAGCGCCGCCAGCCTGCCACGCGCGTCCCTGCCGCTGCCCGCGCGCGGCGGCAAGGAGATGTCGGACCTGGGTTTCGCGATGACGGTGATCATCGCGGTATACGCGCTCAACACCCTCATCATCGGCGTCCCACTGGGCTATTCGTTCTGGCTCAGCCTGCACGACACCAACGCGATCCTGCGGACCCAGGAGTTCGTGGGCGCCGACCTGTATGCCGAGGTGCTGTCCGACAGCGCCGTCACCGACGCCATCTGGCGCAGCCTGGGCTTCGTGGCGATGTGCGTGGCCGGCTCGTTCGTGGCGGCGCTGGGCATCGCCCTGGTGCTGAACGAGGACATGCCGCTGCGCGGCCTGGTGCGCGGCCTGGCATTGCTGCCGTGGGCCATGTCGCAGGTGGTGACGGCGACGGTGTTCTCGTTCCTGCTCAACCCCAGCTTCGGCGCGCTCACGGGACTGCTGGCGCCGCTCGGGCTGGCCGGGCCGGGGACGGTGTGGCTGAGCAGCGACTGGGCCCTGTTCTGGGTGGCGCTGGCCTTCGTCTGGCACGTCGCGCCGCTGGGCAGCTTCTTCTACCTGGCGGCGCTGCAGACCATTCCGCGCGACCTGTACCGCGCCGCGCGGGTGGACGGCGCCGGTCCGCTGGCGCGCTTTCGCCACATCACGCTGCCGCACCTGAAGCACACCACGCTGATCGTGCTGGTGGTGATGACGGTGGAGGCCGTGCGCCAGTTCGACCTGCTGTTCTCGCTGACGCGCGGCGGGCCCGGCACGTCGACGCAGATCCTGCCGCTGCTGATCTTCCGCTACAACTTCGAGTTCTCGAAGTACGGCCTGGCCTCGGCCGCCGCGTTCCTGCTGACGGTGCTGTCGCTGCTGCTGGCCACCGCCTACTTCATGCTGATCCGCAAGAAGCGCCCGCAAGGAGGCAACCATGCGCAATGACGCGGCCCGCGTGGCCGGCGAAGGCTGGCGTCCCTGGCTGGTGGGCGCGGGCGTGGCCCTGGTGGCGTTCTGGTGCCTGTTCCCGCTGTACTGGACGCTGAAGGCCTCGTTCATGGACGAGTCGGCCATCATCATGGGCGTGGCGCACCATGCGGGCGGCTACACCTTCGAGAACTACCTGCGGGTGCTGGGCCTGTCCAGTTCCGATTCGATCTTCGGCGGCCAGACCCGCGCCATCATGGCCGGCTTCGTCAACAGCGCGCTGGTGGCGCTGCCGGCCGCGGCCGCCGGCACCGCCATCGCCACGCTGGCCGGCTACGTGCTGGGGCGCTTCGAGTTTCCGTTCAAGGGACCGCTGCTGTACGTGCTGCTGGCCTCGCGCACACTGCCGCCGATCGCGCTGCTGATTCCTTACTACGTGTTCTTCGCCGCCATCGGCCTGGCCGGCAGCCTGCTCGGGCTGTGGATCGTCTACCTGACCGCCGTGATCCCGCTGCTGTCGTGGGTGCTGATGGGCTATTTCGCCTCGCTGCCGGTCGAGATCGAACGGGCCGCGCGCATGGACGGCTGCACCCGCTGGCAGATGCTGCGGCACGTGACGCTGCCGATGGCGCTGCCGGGCATCGCGGCGGCCTTCATCATCGCCTTCCTGGTGGGCTGGAACGACCTGCTGTTCGCCATCGTGCTGACCGGCGGCACCTCGGCGCAGACGCTGTCGGCGGCGCTGCTGGGCCTGTCGCCGCTGATGCCGGGCTTTCGCGCCGACCTGGGGCTGTTCGCCGCCGCCAGCATGCTGGCCGCCCTGCCGCCGCTGGCGCTGGCCATGCTGTTCCAGCGCTTCATCACCAACCTGAACATCGTCGATCCCGTGACGAGCAACACGGACTAGGAACCAGGCATGACCATCGGCATCGCGGCTTACGGACCGAACGCCGGCGCGGCGGTACGCGCCGCCGCCCTGGGCGCCGAGCTGCTGGGGCACGGCGCCATCGGCGGCTTCGCCGTGTTCGCGGTGCTGGACGAGCAGGGCCGCGCGCGGCACGCGACCGTCCAGCGCGGCGGCGTGACCGCGCTGGACCTGCCGCCGGATTGGCTGCGGGCGCGCCATGCCGCCCTGATCGAAAGCGGCCCCGACCGCCCCGAACCGCTGGCGCAGTTCCTGCCCGGCGCCGACGGCGTCGGCCTGGTGACCGGCCACCGCCTGCCCAACCGCCCCGGCGCCGACGGCGTGCCGCTGAACCAGGCCGTGCTGCGGCGCCTGGCGGCGGGCGAGGCCGCGGGGGTCGCCGTGGCCGAAACGCTGCGGGCCCACCCGGAAGTCGACGCCGGCCTGATCGCGCTGTCCGCGTCGGGCCAACTGGCCTGGGGCAACACCGCCCGCGTGGCGCGCCGGCCCGACCAGGGACAGGCCTGGCGCGACGACGGCGCCTGCCGGCTGGCGGTCCTGCACAATTCGATCTTCCCCTGCCCGCCCCTGGCCGAGGCCATGGCCGATCTGGCCTGGCACCTGCTGACCGGCGGCGTCGGCGCCTACCGCGCGCTGAGCCTGCGCGCGCCCGTGGCCATCAGAGCCGGCCCGCGCGACCGGGTGCTGGTGGACGACCGCTTGCGCGTCACCGGCATCGAACAGGCCGATCCGTCGCTGCCGGCGACGCGGCGGCGCGCCAATGCCGTCTACCTGGGCAGCGAAGTCTGGCAAGATGGCAGGCATATCGGCCATACCGTCAGCGAACTGGTTGTGGACATGGCCGACGGTCGGGTGTCCGGTCTGCCGGACCCCGCCCGCTCCCTCCTCATCATGAAGGAACCGGCCAATGTCCCGACGTGAGAATACCGAGCGCCAGATACTGCAGGCCCTGGAAGACCAGATCAAGGAAACCGGCATGGGCGGCGTGGGCATCAACGCCATCGCCAAGCGCGCCGGCGTCAGCAAGGAACTGATCTACCGCTATTTCGACGGCATGCCCGGCCTGATGCTGGCCTGGATGCAGGAACAGGATTTCTGGACCCGCAACCCGGGTCTGCTGGCGGCCGACGAATCCAGCCAGCGCAGCCCCGGCGAACTGGTGCTGTCGATGCTGCGCGCGCAGATCGACGCGCTGGCCGGCAACGAGACGCTGCGCGAGGTGCGGCGCTGGGAACTGATCGAACGCAACGAGGTGTCCGCGCCGCTGGCCGAACGCCGCGAACGCGCCGCGCGCGGCTTCATCGACCGCGTCGACGGCCTGACCGACGACATGGACGCGCCCGCCGTGGTCAGCGTGATGCTGGCGGGCGTGCTGTACCTGATGCTGCGCGCCAAGACTGAAAGCCACTTCCTGGGCGTGCCGCTGCGCACGCAGGAAGGCTGGGACCGCATCAATGGCGCGCTCGAACACCTGGTCAAGCACGGTTTTCCCGACTCGCTCAACCAAGAATCCCTGGCCAACCTGGAAGCGCGCCGCAAGAAACCCCGGCCGCCCGCCGACACCGAGACCTGACACGCCCATGCCCGCGCAACCCGACCCGCAGGAATACGACCTCATCATCAGCGGCGGCCTGATCGCCGACGGCCTGGGCGGCCCCGCGCGCCGCGCCGACGTGGCGATCAACGGCGAACGCATCGCCGCCATCGGCGACGGCTCGGGCTGGCTGGCGCGGCGCCGCATCGACGCGAGCGGCCGGGTGGTGGCGCCGGGCTTCATCGACTGCCACACCCACGATGACCGCGCCCTGCTCGGCTCGCCGCTGATGCGGCCCAAGGTCAGCCAGGGCGTCACCACCGTGGTCACCGGCAACTGCGGCATCAGCCTGGCGCCGGTGCACGCGCCCGGCGATACGGTGCCGCCGCCATTGAACCTGCTGGCGCAGCACACCGGCGAACTGTACGCCCGCATGCAGGACTACGCCGCTGCCCTCGACGCCAGCCCGGCGGCGGTCAACAGCCTGGCGCTGGTGGGCCATTCCAGCCTGCGGGTGTCGGCCATGGAGCGCCTGGACCGGCCCGCCGACAAGCGCGAGATCGCCGCCATGCGCCATGCGCTGGACCAGGCCATGGCCGCCGGCGCGGCGGGCCTGTCCACCGGCCTGTACTACCCCACCGCGATGCACGCCAGCACCGAGGAGGTGATCGGGGTGGCCGAGCCGCTGTCGTCCTGGCAGGGCCTGTACACCACCCACCTGCGCGACGAGGCCGACCACGTCTGCGACGCCATGGAAGAAGCCTTCCTGATCGGCCGCGCCGCCGACGTGCCGGCGATCCTGTCGCACCACAAGGTCACCGGCAAGCACAACCACGGCCGCACCGCCGAAACGCTGGCGCTGTTCGATCGCGCCCGCGCCGACCAGCCGCTGGGCATGGACGTCTACCCCTACGCCGCCTCGTCCACCATCCTGGAGCCGCGCCGCGTGCCGGCCGGCGAAAAGATCATCGTCACCTGGTCGCAGACGCGGCCCGAGATCCAGGGCGTGGACCTGCGCGAACTGGCGGCGCGCGAGGGCAAGGATCCGCAGCGCCTGGCCGAGGAACTGTCGCCCGGCGGCGCCATCTACTTCTCGATGGACGAGGACGACGTCAAGCGCGTCATCGGCCATGGCAGCGTGATGATCGGTTCCGACGGCCTGCCCCACGACCAGCGGCCGCATCCGCGCCTGTGGGGCGCGTTCTCGCGGGTGTTGGGGCGCTACGTGCGCGAGATGCGGGTGCTGGGCATGGAAGAGGCGATCCGCCGCATGACCAGCCTGACGGCGGCCCAGTTCGGCCTGCGCGACCGCGGCGTGCTGCGCGCCGGCTGTTATGCCGACGTGGTGGTGTTCGACCCGGCCGTGGTGGCCGACCTGGCCACCTTCGCCGAACCGCTGCAACCGTCCGCCGGCATCCAGGCGGTGCTGGTCAACGGCCAATTGGTGGAAGAAGGCGGCGCGCCCACCGGCGCCCGGCCCGGCCGCCTGCTGCGCGGCGCGGAACGCGCCGCGCCCGGTTTCGAGACGCCCGCCTGGGCTGCCTGAACCCCGCCATCCGGCGTCGTCGGCGCACGCCGCCCCTTTTCCGGAGCATCATGCACACAATCGTCATCGGCGCGGGCGTGGTCGGCATGGCCACCGCCTACTACCTGCATCGCGAAGGCCATCGGGTCAGCGTGGTCGACGCCAGCCCGGGCCCGGGCCTGGCCACCAGCCGGGCCAACGGCGCCCAGCTCAGCTACAGCTTCGTCGCGCCGCTGGCCGACCCCGCCGTGCTGCCCAAGCTGCCGGCCTGGCTGCTGGGGCGCGACACGCCGCTGCGCTGGCGGCCGCGGCTGGATCCGGCGCAATGGCGCTGGTGCCTGGACTTCCTGCGCGCCTGCACCCGCGGCAAGAGCCGCGCCACCACGCGCGAACTGCTGGCGCTGGGCCTCTACAGCCGTCAGTGCGTGCACGAGCTGGTCGGCCGCGAGCGGCCCGATTTCGATTTCAGTTCGCGCGGCAAGCTGCTGGTGTACCAGGACGCCGCCGCCTATGGCCGCGCGCTGGCGCAGATGGACTACCAGGCCACGCTCGGTTGCGAGCAGCGCGCGCTGGACCGCCAGGCCTGCCTGGACCTGGAACCGGCGCTGGCCGACATCGGCGCCAGCATCGCCGGCGCCATCTACACGCCGACCGAGGATGCCGGCGACTGCCTGCGCCTGTGCACGGAACTGGAGCGGCTGCTGCGCGCCACGCCCGGCCCGGTGGACTTTCACTTCGACACGCCGGTCACGGCGCTGCGCGGCGAGAACGGCCGCATCGTCGCGCTGGACACGCCGCGGGGCGAGCTGCGGGCCGACAACTACGTGCTGGCCGGCGGCATCGGCGCCCAGGCGCTGGCGCGCCGCATCGGACTGGACCTGCGCATCTATCCGCTCAAGGGCTACAGCCTGACCTACACCCTGACGGCCGACAGCGTCGCGCCGATGTCGAGCATCAGCGATATCGGCCGCAAGGTCGTCTATGCGCGGCTGGGGCAGCGGCTGCGGGTCGCGGGCATGGTCGATATCGGCGCCGCCGATGCGGCCATCGACCGGCTGCGCACCGACAGCCTGGAGGCGGACGTGGCGCGCTTCTTCCCGCGCCTGAATCCCGCTGGCGCGCCGCAGCCCTGGGCCGGCCTGCGCCCCGCGCGTCCCGATGGCAAACCGCTGATCGGCGCCACGCCGTGGCGCAATCTGTGGCTGAACGCCGGGCATGGCGGCCTGGGTTTCACGCTGGCAGCGGGCAGCGCTCGGATGCTGGTGGACCTGATGCGCGGGCGCCGCCCCGCCGTCGATCCGGCGGCATTCGCGCTGGCCGCCTGAAGGCCCGTCCCGGCCTCGCACCGCCGGCGCTTCAGGCCGGCGCTTGCGGAAGATCGCGGCCGGCCTGGCCGCCTCAGTCCGCCTTGATGCCGCGGCTCTGGATCAGCTTGCCCCACTTGTCACGCTCCTTCACCTCGAAGGCCGCCAGATCCGCGCCGAACAGGTTGCCCGGGGTGGCGCCGCCTTGCGCCAGCGACTGCTTCAGGGCCGGCGATTGCAGCGCCTGCTTCATCGCCGCGATCAGCTTGTCGACCACCGGCGCCGGCGTGCCGCGCGGCGCATACAGGCCCGACCATGCGGTGACTTCGAAACCGGGCAGGCCGGCTTCGGCCATGGTGGGCAGGGCGGGCGCGGCGGGGCTGCGCTCGGCCGACGTGACCGCGATGCCCCGCAGGCGGTCACCGGCCTTGAGCGCGGCCATCGAGCTGGGCAGGTTGTCCATCAGGATGTCGACCTGGCCGCCGATCACCGCGGGGATCGCCGCCGACGAGCCCTTGAACGGCACGTGCAGCATCTGCAGACCCGCCATCGATTCGAAGTAGGCGCCCGTCAGGTGCACCGACGAACCGATGCCCGGCGAGGCGTAGGAATACTTGCCCGGGTCTTTCTTCACCGCGGCCATGACATCCTGCAACGTGCGCCACGGCGAGCCGGCCGCGACCGCCATCACGTTGGGCGTGGACGCGATCATGCCCAGCGGCACCAGGTCGGTGGCGGGATTGAAGCCGATGTTGCTGTAGAGGAACTGGTTGACGCTCTGGGTGCCGACCGAACCCAGCACGATGGTGTAGCCGTCCGGCTGGGCGCGGGCCGCGGCGGCCACGCCCAGGTTGCCGGCGGCGCCCGGCTTGTTCTCGACCACGATGGACTGGCCCAGCGCCGGCCGCATGTGCTCGGCGATGGTGCGCGCGAAGATATCGGTGGTGCCGCCGGGCGGGAACGGCACGATCAGCGTAATGGGCCGCTGCGGCCACGTTGCCGCGGCCGCCGGCGCGGCCATGCCTGCCGCCATCGCGATCACGCCGGCGCACGCCGCGGCGGCGCCGGTCCCTGCACGAAACAACCTGCCCATCCTCTTTCCCCTTCGTGTGAAGTGTTCGATTGATCAAACGGAATCGGGTGCATCGGTACTTCGCGGTTCGACGCGGCCGGCCTCGCCATGGGCGGGATGTCGCATCGTGGGCTGACGCCCGACGTGACCACACGGTCACTTTTTCCGCATTAGGAACCCGGGGCCCCGGCTTGTCAATCGGGAGAAGGAGGAGTCGGGCGTTATCCCTACTAAGGTTGGCTGGCCGGCTGCGCGCCGGCCGGCGCCACGCTCTGGCCCGCGCCCGGCCGATCGCCGGCCATCGGCGCGCCAGCGGCCTGGCCGCCGGCCGCGGCGCCGCCCTGCGCCGGCGCCAGCCCCTGCCAGCCTCCGCCCAGCGCGACGATCAGGTTGACGCTGGCAATCAGGCGGTTGCCGTACAGGCTGAGCGCGCTGCGCTCATTGCTGAGCGCGGTGGCGTCGACCACCGCCACGCTCAGGTAATCGACCAGCCCGGCCTTGTACTGGTTCTGCATCAGCCGCAGCGATTCGCGCGCCGATTCCAATGCGCGGCGCTGTACCGTCTGTTCGTTTTCCATCACCCGCAGCTGGATCAGATAGTCCTCGACCTCGCGCAATCCTGTCAGCGCCGCCTGCCGGTAAGCGGCCGCCTGCGCATCGTAGGATGCGCGCGCCTGCTCGACCTGCGCCTGGCGCGCGCCGCCATCGAAAATCGTCAACGCCAGCGCCGGCCCCAGCGACCAGAAGCGCGCCGGCGCGGTCAGCAGTTCGGCGAACTGGCCGTTGCGAAAGCCCCCGTCGGCGGACAGGGTCAGGCTGGGGAACCAGGCCGCCTGCGCCACGCCGATCTGCGCATTGGCGGCGGCGGCGCGGCGCTCGGCGGCAGCCACGTCGGGACGGCGCTCCAGCAGCTCGGACGGCAGGCCCACCGGAATCTGCGGCAGTTGCAGCGAGAACGGCGCCGGCGGCAGGCTGAAGCGCGACGGCGCCTGTCCCATCAGCACCGCGATGGCATGTTCGTACTGGCCGCGCTGCCAGTCCAGGTCGATCGACTGCGCGCGCGTGCTTTCGACCTGGGTGCGCGCCACCGCCACGTCCGACTGCCCCGCCACGCCAACGTTGTAGCGGTTCTGCGTCAGCTGCAGCGACTTCTCGTAGGCCGCCACGGTGGCGTCCAGCAGGCGCTTCTGCTCATCCAGCACGCGCAATTGCAGATAGGCCTGCACCAGGGCGGCCTGCGCGCTCAGGCGCGTGGCGGCCAGATCAGCCAGGCTGGCCGCGGCGCTGGCCTCGGAAGACTCGACGCTGCGGCGTACCCGCCCCCACACATCCAGTTCCCAACTGACGTTGCCGGTCAGCGAGTACTGGTTGGACACATTGCCGCCGCCGGCCGACGAGGACGACGAACCGTTGCCGCCGCTGCCCGAGCGCGTCAGGCCGGCGCCCGCGCCCACCGTGGGGAAGAACCCGGCGCGCGCGCCACGCACCAGCCCCAACGCCTGCCGGTAGTTGGCCTCGGCCTGGGCGATGGTCTGGTTGGACGCATTCAGGTTGTCCACCAGTCCGTTGAGCGTGGCGTCGTCGTAGACGCGCCACCATTGTCCGCGGTCGACGTCGTCGCGCGGTTCGGCCCGCTTCCAGCCTGGCACCTCGACCTGTCCTTCCTTGTAGGCCGCGCCCACGTCCAGCGCCGGGCGCTGGTAGTCGGGGCCGACGGCGCAGGCGGCCAGCGCCGCGCACAGCGCCAGCGTCAGGCCGGCGCGCGGCAGGAATGCGTAGGGGAAAAGCTTGGCGTTGCGGATCATGGTTGTTCTATCGAAGCGGCCCCGCCGCGCCGGGCGCGCCCGCGCGCGGCCCAGAGGCGGAAGCGGTCAAGGTAAAGATAGACCACGGGCGTGGTGTACAGCGTGAGAATCTGGCTCAGCACCAGCCCGCCCACGATGGTGATGCCCAGCGGCTGGCGCATCTCGACGCCGGCGCCGGTGGCCAGCACCAGCGGCAAGGCGCCGAATATGGCGGCCATGGTGGTCATCATGATGGGGCGGAACCGTGTCAGGCAGGCCTGGAAGATGGCTTCGCGCGGCGCCATGTGCTGGTTGCGCTCGGCCTCCAGCGCGAAGTCCACCATCATGATGGCGTTTTTCTTGACGATGCCGATCAGCAGGAACACCCCGATCAGCGCGATCAGCGTGAAATCGGTGCGCACCAGCAGCAGGGCCAGCAGCGCGCCCAGCCCGGCCGACGGCAGCGTCGACAGGATCGTCAGCGGATGCACGAAGCTCTCGTACAGGATGCCCAGCACGATATACATGGTGACCAGCGCCGCCAGGATCAGCCAGGGCTGCTGCGCCAGCGTCTGCTGCAGCACCGCCGCCGTGCCCTGGAAGCCGGCCTGGATCTGATCCGACGGCAGGCCGATGCGCGCCACCGCGGCGTCGATGGCGGCGGTGGCCTGGCCCAGCGACACGCCCGGCGCCAGGCTGAACGACACCGTGTCGGCCACGAACAGGCCCTGATGCTGCACGCTCAGCGGCGCGTTGGCGTTCTCGAAGCGGGCGAAGGCCGCCATCGGCACCCGCGCGCCGGTCGAGGTGATGACCTCGACCTGCTTGAGCGACTCGATGTCCTGCGCGAACCTCTGGTCCACCCCCAACACCACGTGGTACTGGTTCAGCGGTCCGTACATCACCGACACCTGGCGCTGGCTGAAGGAATTGTTCAGCACCGTGGAAATGGTGGCCATGCTCACGCCCAGCCGCGTGGCGGCGTCGCGATCGATCACCAGGTTGATTTCGCGGCCCTTGTCCTCGACGTCGGTATCGACGTCGGTGATCTCGGGTACCTTCGCCATGGCCTGCTGCACCTTGGGCATCCACGAACGCAGCAATTGCAGGTCGCCGGACATCAGCGTGTAGTCATAGGAACCCTGGCTCTGGCGGCCGCCGACCCGGATGTCCTGCTGCGCCACCAGGAACATGCGCGCGCCCGGCATGTTCTGCAATCGCGCCCGCAGCCGGTTGATGACCTGGTCGGCCGATACCTTGCGTTCCCCCAGCGGCTTGAGCTGGATCTGCATGAAGCTGCTGTTGCTGCCGCCGCGCCCGCCCGCGTAGCCGGTCATGCTCTGCACCGCCGGATCGGCCAGCACCACCTTGCGCAGCGCTTCCAGCTTGGGCACCGTGGCCTGGAACGAGGTGCCCTGGTCCACCCGGAAAAAGCCCAGCAGCTGGCCGGTGTCCTGCTGCGGGAAGAAGCCCTTGGGCACGACGGTGTACAGGTACACGTTCAGGCCGACCGCCGCCGCCAGCACCAGCATCATCAGCCGGCCATGGGCCAGCGCCCACGCCAGGCTGCGGCGGTAGCCGTCCTGCATCCAGTCGAAGCCGCGTTCCGCCCAGCGCGCCAGGCGGCCGGGCGGCTTCGGTTCCTTGGGCTCGGCCTTGAGCAGGCGCGCGCACATCATCGGCGTCAGCGTCAGCGACACCACCAGCGACACCATGATGGAGGCCGACAGCGTCACCGCGAATTCCCGGAACAGCCGTCCCGCCACCCCGCCCATCAGCAGGATCGGGATGAATACCGCCACCAGCGACAGGCTCATCGACAGCACCGTGAAGCCCACCTCGCGCGAGCCGCGCAGCGCCGCCCGCATCGGCGACATGCCGTTCTCGACGTGGCGCATGATGTTCTCGAGCACCACGATGGCGTCGTCCACCACGAAGCCGGTGGCCACGATCAGCGCCATCAGCGAAATGGTGTTGAGCGTGAACCCGCACAGATACATGATGCAGAAGGTGCCGATCAGCGACACCGGCACCGCGACGCTGGGAATGATGGCCGCGCGCCAGCGCCGCAGGAACAGCAACACCACCAGCACCACCAGGCCCACCGCGATGATCAGCGTCAGCTCGGCCTCGTGCAGCGAGGCGCGGATGCTGGGGGTGCGGTCCTGCGCCACGGTCAGCTGCACGTCGGCCGGCATCAGCGCCAGCAGCGTCGGCAGTTGCGCGCGCACCGCGTCCACGGTCTCGATGATGTTGGCGTCGGCCTGGCGCCGCACGATCATCAGGATCGCGTTGCGCTGGTTGTAGAAACCGGTCTGGAACAGGTCCTCGACGGAGTCCTCGACCTTGGCCACGTCCGACACCCGCACCGGCGCGCCGTCGCGCCAGGCCACGATCAGCGGCCGGTATTGTTCGGCGCGGCTGAGCTGGTCGTTGACCATGATCTGCCAGTGGTACTGGTCATTCTCCAGCACCCCCTTGGGCCGGTTGGCGTTGGCATTGGCCAGCGCCGTGCGCACCTCGTCCAGCGACACGCCGCGATTGGCCAGCGCGCCCGGCAGCACGGTCACGCGCACCGCCGGCAGCGAACTGCCGCCCACCGTGACCTCGCCGACCCCGTCCACCTGCGACAGTTTCTGCGCCACGATGGTCGAGGCCAGGTCGTACATCTGGCCCTGGCTGAGCGTATCGGACGTCATCGCCAGCGTCATGATGGGCGCGTCCGACGGATTGGACTTGTGGTACGTGGGATTGCTGCGCAGGCTGGTGGGCAGCAGCGAGCGGGCGGCGTTGATGGCCGCCTGCACGTCGCGCGCGGCGCCGTTGATGTCGCGCGACAGGTCGAACTGCAGCGTCACGCGGGTCGAGCCCTGCGAGCTGCTGGAGGTCATCTCGGTCACGCCGGCGATGCTGCCCAGCGAACGCTCCAGCGGCGTGGCGACGCTGGACGCCATGGTCTCGGGGCTGGCGCCCGGCAGGCTGGCCGACACCGAGATGGTGGGAATGTCCATCTGCGGCAGCGGCGCCACCGGCAACAGGAAGAACGACAGCATGCCCGCCAGCACGACCGCCAGCGACAACAGCGTGGTCGCCACCGGCCGGACGATGAAGGGCGCCGACAGGATCACGGCGCGCTCCCGGCGCGCGCCTCGCGCATGCCGCGCCAGCGCCGCGACATGCGGTCGAACATCAGGTAGATCACGGGCGTGGTGAACAGCGTCAGCACCTGGCTCAGCAGCAGGCCGCCCACCATCACCAGGCCCAGCGGCTGGCGCAGCTCGGCGCCGGTGCCCGTGGACAGCATCAGCGGCAGCGCGCCGAACAACGCCGCCAGCGTGGTCATCAGGATCGGCCGGAAGCGCAGCAGCGCCGCCTCATGGATCGCCGCGCGCGGCGACAGGCCGCGCTTGCGCTCGGCGTCGAGCGCGAAGTCGATCATCATGATGGCGTTCTTCTTGACGATGCCGATCAGCAGGATGATGCCGATGATGCCGATCATGTCCAGCTCGGTGCCGCTGATCAGCAGCGCCAGCAGCGCCCCCACCCCGGCCGACGGCAGCGTCGACAGGATGGTGATCGGGTGGATGTAGCTTTCGTACAGCACGCCCAGCACGATGTACATGGTGACGATGGCCGCCAGGATCAGCCACAGCGTGCTCGACAGCGAGTTCTGGAACGCCAGCGCCGCCCCCTGGAAGCGCGTTTCGACGCTGGCCGGCATGCCGATCTCGGCCTCGGCCGCGGTGATTGCCTCGACCGCGGCCGACAGCGACGCGCCCGGCGCCAGGTTGAACGACACCGTCACCATCGGGAACTGGTCCAGCCGGTTCACCGCCAGCACCGTCTTGCCCTCGGTGATGCGGGCGATGGACGACAGCGGCACCTGGGCGCCGGTCGAGGTCGGCACGTGGATCTGCCCCAGCGCGGCCGGGTTCATCTGGAACTGCGGCTGCACCTCCAGCACCACGCGGTACTGGTTCGACTGGGTGAAGATGGTCGAAATCAGGCGCTGGCCGAAAGCGTCGTACAGCGCCTCGTCCACCACGGAGGCGGTGATGCCCAGGCGCGAGGCGGCGTCGCGGTCGATCTCGACCCAGGTCTGCAGGCCGTCGTCCTGCAGGTCATCGGTCACGTCCTTCAGGCCCGGCACCTGGCGCAGCCGGTCGATCAGCTTGGGCGTCCATTCGCTCAGCACCTTCAGGTCCGGGTTGGACAGCGTCATCTGGTACTGCGTGCGGCTGACGCGGTCCTCGATGGTCAGGTCCTGCACCGGCTGCATGTAGACGGTCAGGCCGTCCTGCTTGCCGAAGGCTTGCTGCAGCCGCGCCATGACCGTGCGCAGGTCGCCGTTGCGCTCGGCCTGCGGCTTGAGCGCGATCTGCATGCGGCCGGCGCTGAGGGTGGCGTTGCTGCCGTCCACGCCGATGAAGGACGACACCGCCTGCACGTCCGGATCCTCCAGCGCCAGCCGCGCCGCCACCTGCTGGCGCTCGGCCATGGCGGTGAACGAAATGGACTGCGGCGCCTGCGTGATGGCCTGGATCAGCCCGGTATCCTGCTGCGGGAAAAAGCCCTTGGGAACCAGGATGTACAACAGCACCGTCAGCGCGAAAGTGGCCAGGGCCACCAGCAACGTCAGCGGCTGGTGGCGCAGCACCTTCTGCAGCATGCGGTCGTAGGCGGCGATGGTGCGGTCGATGAAGGCGCCGGTGACCTGGTGAAAGCGCCCGTGCTTCTGCTCGGATTCGGCGCGCAGCAGGCGCGCGCACATCATCGGCGTCAGCGTCAGCGACACCACCAGCGAAATCAGGATGGACACCGCCAGCGTGATGGCGAATTCGCGGAACAGCCGCCCCACCACCTCGGTCATGAACAGCAGCGGGATCAGCACCGCGATCAGCGAGAAGGTCAGCGAGATCAGCGTGAAGCCGATCTGCTGCGCGCCCTTGAGCGCGGCCTGCAGCGGCGTCTCGCCCTCTTCGATGTGGCGGGCGATGTTCTCGATCATGACGATGGCGTCGTCCACCACGAAGCCGGTGGCGATGGTCAGCGCCATCAGCGTCAGGTTGTTGATGGAGAAGCCGGCCAGGTACATGATGCCGAAGGTGCCCACCAGCGACAGCGGCACCACCACGCTGGGGATCAGCGTCGCGGTCAGGCTGCGCAGGAACACGAAGGTCACCATCACCACCAGTGCCACGGCCAGCAGCATCTCGAACTGCACGTCGGCCACCGAATCGCGGATGGTCTGGGTGCGGTCCGACACCACCGTCACGTCCAGCGTGGCCGGCAGCGCGGCGCGCAGCTGCGGCAGCAGCGCCTGGATGCGGTTGACCACGTCGATGACGTTGGCGCCGGGCTGGCGCTGGATGTTCAGCAGGATGGCCGGCTTGTCGCCGGCCCAGGCGGCCTGGCGCGTGTCCTCGGCGCCCTCGACCGCGCGCGCCACGTCCGACAGGCGCAGCGGCGCGTTGTTCTTGTAGGCGATGATCAGGTCGTTGTAGTCGGTCGGCGACTTGAGCTGGTCATTGGCGTTGATGGTGGTCGAGCGCAGCGGCCCGTCCAGGTTGCCCTTGGGCTGATTGACGTTGGCGCCCACCACGGCGGCGCGCAGGTCGGTCAGCCCCAGGCCATTGGCCGCCAGCGCCTGCGGATTGACCTGCACCCGCACGGCCGGGCGCTGCCCGCCCGCCACGCTCACCAGGCCCACGCCCGGAATCTGCGACAGCTTCTGCGCCACCCGCGTATCGACCAGATCGCGCACCTGCGGCAAGGGCATGGTGGGCGAGGTGATGGCCAGCGTCAGCACCGCCGCGTCGGCCGGATTGACCTTGTTGTAGATCGGCGGCACCGGCAGGTCGCTGGGCAGCAGGTTGGATGCCGCGTTGATGGCGGCCTGCACCTGCTGCTCGGCCACGTCCAGCGGCAGCGTCAGGTTGAACTGCATGGTGATGACCGAGGCGCCGCCCGAACTGGTCGACGACATCTGGTTCAGGCCCGGCATCTGGCCGAACTGCCGTTCCAGCGGCGAGGTCACCAGCGACGTCATCACGTCCGGGCTGGCGCCCGGATACAGCGTGGTCACCTGGATGGTGGGGTAGTCGACTTCGGGCAGCGCCGACACCGGCAGCATGCGGTAAGCGATGAAGCCCGCGATCAGGATGGCCACCATCGACAGCGTGGTGGCCACGGGCCGCAGGATGAACAGGCGCGACGGGCTCACGGGGCGGCCCCTCGATCAGCGCGTGGCGGGCGTGGTGCCCGCCGGCGCGCCCCCGCCCAGCGACTTGTCCTTGGCGGCGGGGATCACCTCGCCCCCTCCCACGACCTCGACCTTGGCGCCGGCGCGCAGGCGGTCGGTGCCCTCGGTGACGACGCGGTCGCCCGGCTGCAGGCCTTCGTTGACGGCCACCATGCCATTGTTGATGGCGCCCAGCTTGACCTGCCTGACCTGCACGGTATCGTCCGGCTGCACCAGGAACACGAAGGCCCCGGCCGAACCCTGCTGCACCGCCGCCGTCGGGATCGCGGTCACGCCCTTGCGCGTCAGGACGTGCAGGCGCACGTTGACGAACTGGTTGGGAAACAGGGCGTCGTCCTGGTTGTCGAACCTGGCCTTGAGCTTGAGGGTGCCGGTGGTGACGTCGATCTGGTTGTCCAGCGTCTCCAGCGTGCCGGACGCGATGCGGCGAGTGTCGGCGCGGTCATAGGCCTCCACCGCCAGGGTGCGGCCCTGGGCCAGTTCGGCGCGCACTTCGGGCAATTGCGTCTCGGGCAGCGTGAACACCACCGAGATCGGCTGGGTCTGCGTGATCACCACCAGGCCGTTGGTGTCCGAACTGGACACCAGGTTGCCGCGGTCGACCTGGCGCAGGCCGAGGCGGCCGCTGATCGGCGCGGTGATGCGGGCGTAGTCCAGCTGCAGGCGGGCATTGTCGACATTGGCCTGGTCGCTCTTGATGGTGCCTTCGTATTGCCGCACCAGCGCGGCCTGGGTGTCGACCTGCTGCTTGGCGATCGAGTCCTGCTTGAACAGGGCCTGGTAGCGTTGCAGGTCGCGGCGCGCGTTTTCCAGCAGCGCCAGGTTCTGCATCTGGGTGCCGCGGGCCTGGTCCAGCGCCACCTGGAAGGCGCGCGGGTCGACCTGGGCAAGCAGGTCGCCGGCCTTGACCCGCTGCCCTTCCTGGAACGGCACGTCCACCAGTTCGCCGCTGACGCGGCTGCGCACCGTGACGGTGTTGTAGGCGGTGACGGTGCCGAGCGACTTGAGATAGATGTCGATGTCCTGCGTGACGGCGCTGGCCACCCGCACCGGCACCGCCATATTGGCCATCGCCGCGGCCATGTTGGGCCGCCCGCCCGCGCCCGGGCGTCCGCCGCCGGCATTGCCTGGCGCGGTCGCGGGCCGCAGCGCCCACCAGGCGATGCCGGCCGCCACCAGCAAAAGCACCGCCAGCCCGATGATTCTGCGGCGGGTCCAGCGGGAAGGCGACGAAACGGGGCGGCTATCGGACATGGGAAACGGTTCCGGCACTGACGGAGAAAGCCGTATTGTGACCTAGACGGCCGACATTTCCGTCATTGTCCGTTGCCGCTGAAATAGGCCGCAACAGGAATCGGGGCGGTATCGCCCCCCCTGGCATTGCGTCAGGGTCAGGAGTTGCAGAGGGTCATCTGGAACGGGATGCTGCGGGCCACCTGCTGGGGCTTGAACTCGCCGTCCTGGGTCGAAAAGCGGATCCAGATCATGTACTTGTTGGCGCTGATCTCAGGGAACACGCCCTGGTCGGGGTCGATCCAGACGCGCAGCAGCTGGTATTGCTTGCCGCCCAGCATCTGCTGGTAGGCGCCCTGCTCGGCCACGATGTCGGCCTTGCGGCCGGATTCGCGCAACAGGCGCAGGGCCAGGGTCAGGCCGTCGTGCAGGGCAATGAAGGGCGCCAGCCAGGCCTGCAGGTCGGCGCAGCGCGCCGCTTCCGGCTTGTGCTGCCAGGCGTAGTACGAGGGCATGTCGACCTGGGTGGCGCCGCCCGGCACCGACAGGCGGCCCCGCAGGCTGGTGAGCCATTCGTTCTCGCGCAGCGACTGGCCGGTCTTGCCGGGCGCGGCCAGGGCCGCCACCACTTTCTCGAGTTCGCGCAGCATGCCTTCGAGCGCGTCCTGCGCCACCCCGGGATGATCGCGCAACCCCACCAGCGCCACGCGCTGGCGTTCGAGATCCTGCAGCACCGCGCCTTTCACGTCGGTGCGTTCGCACACGTCGAGCAGATCGAACAGCGAACTGACCGCGACCTGGTGCTGCCGTGAATCCCCCTCGCGGGCAAAGAAGAACAACCTGTCGAACAGGTATTCAAGCCGCAGGTAAGCGCGAATGCGCTCATTGAAGGGATATTCGAAAACGATCACGCTGGTAAACAGGCCCATCGGAGGTCGGCCCGCGGGCCGAGATTATTCAGGGGTGCCGGCCAAGCCCGGGGCTTGCCGGCCCGTCGTGGCCGCCAGCGCCAGCCAGCGGTCATGCAGGGTCTTCGCCTGCGCGCGCAATTGTTCGGGTGATGTCGCGCCGCCATTGTCGATGACGTCGTCCGCGACTTCGAGCCGACTCGCCCGCGCAGCCTGTGCCGCCATGATACGCCGGATGGCTGAGTCCGTCAGCCCGCTGCGCGAACGCACGCGCGCCACCTGCGTTTCCGGATCGCAGTCGACCACGCAGATGCGGTCGACCCGGTCGCGCCAACGCGCGATCGACTCCACCAGCAGCGGCACCACGAATACCAGGTAATGCCCGTGAGCGGCCTCGGCCTGGCGCTCGGTTTCCTGGCCGATGACCGGGTGCAGCACGGCTTCGAGGCGCTGGCGCACCCGTGGATCGGCAAAGGCGCGTTCACGCATCCAGTCGCGGTCGAGCGCGCCGGCAGGCGTCAGGGCGCCGGGCCCGAACTCGCGCTCGATGGCCGGCATCGCGGCGCCGCCGGCCGCCGTCAGCGCGCGCGCAATCTCGTCGGTGTCGACGACCGCCGCGCCCCATTCGCCCAGCATGTCGGCCACGCGCGACTTGCCGGAGCCGATGCCGCCGGTCAAACCAATCTTGAACATAGTCTTCATCCCTCCGCGGCCCTGCCTCGGCCGGTTCCGCGCATCGCCTCCTGCCGGGCGGCGCTTCGCGCGCTCAGTGCAGCAACCATCCCAGGCCCTGCTCCCCGCCCAGCAGCAGCACGGCCACGCCCGCCAGCGCCAGATAGGGGCCGAACGGCAGCGCCTGTCCCCGGCTGGCGCGGCCACTGAGCGTCAATGCGCCGCCGACCACCACCCCCGCCACCGACGCGGCGAGCAGCAGCATCGGCAAGGCGCCGACGCCGAACCACGCGCCCAGCGCCGCCAGCAGCTTGAAATCGCCAAAGCCCATGCCCTCGCGTCCGGTCAGCAGGCGGAATGCATGAAAGATAACCCACAGGAACACGTAGCCAGCCACCGCGCCCACCACCGCCATCGACAACGGCGTGAACGCGTCGAACAGATTCACCAGCAGCCCGGCCCAGGCCAGCGGCAGGGTGATCGCGTCGGGCAGCAGGGTCGTCTCCAGGTCTATCCAGGCCAGCGCCACCAGCGCCGCCGACAAGCCCATGGCGCACAGCGCGATCGGCGTGGCGCCGAAGCGCCAGGCGCAGGCGGCGAACAGGATGCAGGTCATCGACTCGATGGCCGGATAGCGCCAGCCGATCGGCGCGTGGCAGGCGGCGCAACGGCCCCGCAGCGCCAGCCAGCCCAGCAGCGGCAGGCGCCGCCAACCGGTGACCGGCGCCTGGCAGGCGGGGCAGTGGGCCGCCGGCGCCAGCAGGCCGTAAGCGGCGGCGGACCGCGGCTTGCCGGCCGCCTCCTGGCATTGCGCCTGCCACTCGTGCTCCATCATGCGGGGCAGACGATGGGTCAGGCGCGTCAGCCAGCCCCCCGCGAACAGGCCGGCCAGCGCGGCCAGCGCGACGAACGGCGCCAGCGGCACGGGAAAGACGTGCCACAAGGTCGTCATAAGCGGTCCCTCGGCTGCCGTTGTCCGGCCTCGACGCCGGGGCGGCGGGCATGAGGCCCGGGGCCGTGTCGTAATTTGTGCATAAAGTGCCGGCAACGCCTTTCTGGGTGAGGGGGGATCGTATCGAATCTTCGCATAAGTGCGTAAAATCGGAGACAGACTCAACTTACGGATCAGCTGCCATGGCCGCGCGCGTCGAAATCCTTACCCGCCCCCGCAAACTCAGCATCATGGGGCTGCTGCTAGCGGGCACGGCGCTGGGGGCCGCGGGGTGTGCCCAGCAGCGCACCGAAGGCTATTACGATCCTCCCGTCGAAAGCACGGTCACGGACGCCCAGTACCAGGGGTCCGGCGCCGGCTACCGCACGGTGCTGCGGGCGCCGTCGCAGGTGCAGATCGCGCTCAAGCCCGACCAGAAAAAGACGCCGAGCCAGGCGGCCGCCGCGGCCCAGGGCGCCGCCACCACCGAAGACGGCCAGGCCGCGCCGGAAGGCGCCGACAGCGGCTCGGGCTCCTCCGGCGCGGCGCCGGCCCCCGTGGCGCCGGCCTCTGCCCAGAGCGCCGCGGCCAACAGTCTGGTGCCGCAACCGCAGACCTACATGGGCACCCTGCCGTGTTTCTCCCCCGCCATGCAGTGCACGGCGCAGCGCGTCACGCTGACGCTGGCACCCAATGGCCGCTGGCGCGGTCGCACGGCCTACCTGGAAAACGACCCCAAGAAGGCCGCGCCGGTGGTCGAGCAAGGTTGCTGGGACGCCACCGACGAACGCCCGCCCCGCGTCATCCTGCTCGACGGCCAGGGCAACGTGCGGGTCGAATTCGTCGTCGCCGCCAATAACGTGCTGCGCGTGCGCTCCGTCGCCGGCCAGACGCCGAACCTGAACTACAACCTGACCCGCCAGCCGGACCTCGATCCCATCGACGAGCTGGCCAAGGCCAAGGCGCCCCAGTGCCCCTGAACCCGGCAGGCCGGATCCGCCCGGCCTGAACCGAAGACCTGCCACCACAGGGCCCGCCGGACACCCCGTCCGCCGGGCCCTGTGCTTTTCAGTTGGCAGGAACGCCGCGCATGCTCCAGTCGAATGTAAGCGCCTACTTACTCCAAAACCCTTTGTTTATGAGACTCGCCGAACAATCGGAGATGATCACATCGATCGGCGTGGCCGCCACCGCGTAGTCCGCGCCGGTTCGCGCCGGCTCCGCCGCCGGCCCGGCCGGCGCCTGGCCCTCGCCCGGCGCGCCGCAGCCCGCCACCGGGGACAGGCCCTGCCGCGCGTAGGCGCACAGGCGGCACGCCAGCTGCATGGCGTTGCGCACCCCCAGCTTGGCGAAGATGCGGGCGCGATGGGCTTCGACGGTGCGCAATGAAATGGCCAGGTCGATCGCGATGACCTTGTTGGGCTGCCCGGCCGCGACGTAGGCGACGATCTCGCGCTCGCGCGGCGTCAGGGTGGCCAGGATGACAGGGAGATCGGGATGGGGGACGGGCATGGGACTCTATGTTCTGCAATGAAGACTTGCAGAGAGTCTGCCGTGCCGAGGCGGGCGGCGTAAGCTGGCAATTTTGCCAGGGGGCCGGGCGCGGCACGGCACGGCGTAGCCGGCCCGGCGCGGCCTCAGGCCGTGTAGGACAGCTCCAGGTTGTCGATCAGACGCGTCGCGCCCAGCTTGGCGGCGGCCAGCACCACCACCGGCTCGCCGGCCTGCAGGTCGGCGGCTTCCGGGCGCTTGAGGTCGCGCTGGCGGCGCAGGGCGATATAGTCCACCTTCCAGCCGCGATCGGTCAGGTGCTGGGTGGCCTCGCGTTCCAGCTTGGCGGCGTCGCGCTCGCCGGCCGCCAGGCGCTGGCCCACGTTCCGCAGCGCGGCATACAGGGCCGGGGCCTCGGCGCGCTCGGCGTCGCTCAGGTAGCGGTTGCGCGAGGACAGCGCCAGGCCATCATCGGCGCGCACGGTCTCGTGCGCCAGCACTTCCACCGGCAACTGGAACTGGCGGCACATGTTGCGCACCACCATCAGCTGCTGGTAGTCCTTCTTGCCGAACACCGCCACCCGCGGCTGGACACAGGAGAACAGCTTGAGCACCACGGTGCTGACGCCGGCGAAGAAGCCGGGGCGGAACTCGCCTTCGAGGATGTCACCCAGGTCGTCCGGCGGCTGCACGCGGTAATTCTGCGGCTCGGGGTACATCTCGCGTTCGTTGGGCGCGAACAGCACGTAGACGTCGCGCTCGCGCTCGAGCTTCTCGATGTCGGCGGCCAGGGTGCGCGGGTATTGGTCGAAATCCTCGTTCGGCCCGAACTGCAGGCGGTTCACGAAGATGCTGGCGACCACCGGATCGCCGTGCTGGCGCGCCAGCTTCATCAGCGCCAGGTGGCCTTCGTGCAGGTTGCCCATGGTGGGCACGAACGAGACGCGGTTCTGGCCGCGCAGGTGGTCGCGCAGTTCCTGGATGGTGTGGACGACTTTCAAGGGGAATCTCCGGGGTTGGGCGCACAGCCCGGGGGGGAATTGGATCAGGCCGCGACCGCCGCGACGCTGGTGTAGGCCAGGCGCACGTAGATGGGCGCGTAGGGCTCGGCCTGGGTGATTTCCAGCAGCGACTCGCGCGCCAGTTCCAGCATGGCGATGAAGTGCACCACCACCACCGCGGCCGGCGCGCCTTCGCGCACCCGTTCCATGAACAGGTCGCCGAACTCCATGAAGCGCACGTCGTTCAGGCGCCGCAGGATGTGCGTCATGTGATCGCGCACCGACAGCTGTTCGCGGGTGATGTGATGGTGCTGGTTGAGCTTGGCCCGCTTCATGATGTCGGCCCACGCGGCGCGCAGGTCGTCCACGCTGACGTCGGGCAGCATGCGCTCGACGCTCAGGTCGGCGACCGCGTGGCTGCTGACGAAGTCGCGGCCCAGCTGCGGCATGGCGTCGAGCTTCTGCGCGGCCAGTTTCATCTGTTCGTACTCGAGCAGGCGGCGCACCAGTTCGGCGCGCGGATCCTCGGGCTCTTCGCCGGTGTCGGTCTTCTTGACCGGCAGCAGCATGCGCGACTTGATCTCGATGAGCATGGCCGCCATCAGCAGATACTCGGCGGCCAGTTCGAGGTTGTGGATGCGGATCTGTTCCACGTACGACAGGTACTGCCGCGTGACATCCGCCATGGGGATGTCCAGCACGTTGAAGTTCTGCTTGCGGATCAGGTACAGCAGCAGGTCCAGCGGCCCCTCGAAGGCCTCGAGGAACACCTCCAGCGCGTCCGGCGGGATGTACAGGTCCGTCGGCATCTGGAACAGCGGCTCGCCGTACAGGCGCGCGAAGGCGACGCTGTCAACGGTATCGGGCGTGCTGTCGACGGGCGGTTCCACTAGCGCGGCCAGGGCGTCGCCCGGGACGGAGGGGTTGTGGGCCATGGCTGCCGCAACGGTATCAGTCGGCCTGATACACGTACGGCTTTTGCGGCACGCGGGCCGCGCGGAAGCCTTCCAGCAGTTCCGCGTCCTGCGGCTTGTCCCAGAGACGGGCGCGGCCTTCACGCTGGCGCTCTTCGGTGCCAGGATGCGACTGCTTGTAGTCTTTCAGGAACTTGGTGATCTCGGATTCGTAGTTGGTCGCCATGGCACCAATTTCAGTGGGTTTCGGATGCCGCCAGTTTACTGCACCCGGGGCCGAGACCCGGCGTTACAATCTTCCAGGTCCCTCCGCCCTCCTCCGCCATGTCCGCAGAATCAGCAGCCGCAGCCAATCCCGCTCCTCCCTCGACCCCGGACGCGGCACGCGCGGCGCGCATGATTCCCTTCATCGTCGGCTGCGCGCTGTTCATGCAGATGCTGGACGCGACCGTGGTGGCGACCGCCCTGCCGGCCATGGCCCGGGCCCTGGGATCGACCCCGGTGCGGCTGAACGTGGCCATCACCTCCTACCTGCTGTCGGTGGCCGTGTTCGTGCCCGTCAGCGGCTGGGCCGCCGACCGCTACGGCGCGCGCCGCGTCTTCATCGCCGCCATCGGCCTGTTCACACTCAGTTCCGTGGCCTGCGCCCTGTCGCAGGACCTGCCGCAACTGGTCATCTCCCGCGTGGTGCAGGGCATGGCCGGGGCCATGATGGTGCCGGTGGGCCGCATCATCCTGCTGCGCACCGTGCCCAAGCAGGACCTGCTCAAAGCCATGTCGTTCCTGTCGATCCCGGCACTGCTGGGGCCGGTGATCGGGCCGCCGCTGGGCGGTTTCATGGTCACCTACATGTCGTGGCACTGGATCTTCCTGATCAACATCCCCATCGGCGTGCTCGGCATCGCGCTGGTGCTGCGCTACGTGGCCGAGATCAAGGAAGAATCGGCGCCGCGCCTGGACTGGCTCGGCTTCCTGCTCAGCGCCGTGTGCCTGGCGACCCTGGTCAGCGGCTTCGAGGCCATCGGCCGCGACGTGATGCCGCTGCCGCTGCTGCTGGGCCTGATCGCGGTCGGCATCGCCTGCGGCCTGCTCTATGGCTGGCACGCGCGCCGCACCGAGCATCCCATCATCGACCTGGCGCTGATGCGCATCCCGACCTTCGCCATCTCGACGCTGGGCGGCAACCTGTGCCGCTTCGCGGTCGGCGCCACGCCCTTCCTGCTGGCCATGCTGCTGCAGGTGGGCTTCGGCCTGTCGCCGTTCTCGGCCGGCCTGATCACCTTCGCCAGCGCCGCCGGCGCGCTGCTGATGAAATTCGTCGCCACGCCTATCGTCAGGCATTTCGGCTTTCGCCGCGTGCTGACGGTGAACGCGGTGCTGACCGGCGCCTTCATCGTGGTCTGCGCCACGTTCACGCCGTCCACCCCGGTCTGGCTGATGATCGCCATCCTGCTGATCGGCGGCTTCTTCCGCTCGCTGCAGTTCACCGGCGTAAATACGCTAACCTATGCCGACATACCCCCGGCCAGGATGAGCCGCGCCAGCAGCTTCGCCGCCATGGCGCAGCAACTGGGCATCAGCCTGGGCGTGGGCGTGGCCGCGGTGACCCTGAACATCAGCATGACCCTGCGCGGGGCCGAAACGCTGGCGGTCGGCGACGTGATCGCCGGCTTCATCGTCATCGGCCTGATGTGCGCGGCTTCGGTCTTCTCCTTTAGACGCCTCGACCCGCTGGCCGGGGCACACCTGAACGGCGCCAAGAACAGTGACGACGAATGAATTTATCCTGGCCCTGGACCAGGGCACGACCAGCTCCCGCGCCATCGTGTTCGATCGCGACGGCGTGGTGCGCGGCATCGGCCAACGTGAATTCCGCCAGCACTACCCGCGGCCGGGCTGGGTCGAGCACGACCCCGGCGAAATCTGGCACAGCCAGCTGGACGTGGCGCGCGAGGCCTTGCGCAACGCCGCCGCCAGCGCCGCCGACGTAGCCGCCATCGGCATCACCAACCAGCGCGAAACCACCCTGATCTGGGAGCGCGCCAGCGGCCGCCCGCTGGCCCGCGCCATCGTCTGGCAGGACCGCCGCACCGCGCCCATGTGCGACCAGCTGCGCCAGGACGGCCACGCCGACTTCCTGCAATCGCGCACCGGGCTGGTGCTGGACGCCTATTTCTCGGGCACCAAGCTGGCCTGGCTGCTGGATCACGTGCCCGGCGCGCGCCAGAAGGCCGAGCGCGGCGAACTGGCCTTCGGCACCGTCGACACCTGGCTGATCTGGCAGTTGACCGGCGGCGCGGTGCACAGCACCGACCCCAGCAACGCCTCGCGCACCATGCTGTTCGACCTGCATACGCAGGACTGGAACGACGAGATCCTGGCGCTGCTCAACATCCCGCGCAGCGTGCTGCCATCCATCGCGCCCAGCAGCGCGGTGGTGGGCGAAGCCCTGCCCGAATGGCTGGGCGGCTCCATTCCCATCGCCGGCGTGGCCGGCGACCAGCAGGCCGCCACCTTCGGCCAGGCCTGCTTTGCGCCCGGCATGGCCAAGAACACCTACGGCACCGGCTGCTTCATGCTGATGAACGTGGGCGACAAGCCGGTGCAATCGCGCAACCACCTGCTGTCCACCGTCGGCTGGGGCTTGCCCACCGCGGGCCAGGACGGCTGGCGTGCGGCCTACATGCTGGAAGGCGGCGTATTTGTCGCCGGCGCCGCGGTGCAATGGCTGCGCGACGGCCTGGGCATCATCCAGCGCTCCGAGGAAATCGAATCGCTGGCCGCCAGCGTGGCCGACACCGATGACGTCTTCATGGTGCCGGCCTTCGCCGGCCTGGGCGCGCCGCACTGGGACCCCTACGCCCGCGGCACCCTGGTGGGCCTGACGCGCGGCACCACCCGCGCCCACATCGCCCGCGCCACGCTCGAATCCATCGCGCTGCAGAGCGCCGAACTGCTGACCTGCATGAACGGCGACAGCGGTATCGCGCTGACCGAGCTGCGGGTGGACGGCGGCGCCGCCCGCAACGACCTGCTGATGCAGATGCAGGCCGACCTGCTGGGCGTGCCGGTGGTGCGCCCGCGGGTGCCCGAATCGACCGCGCTGGGCGCGGCCGGCCTTGCCGGCCTGGCGGTCGGCTTCTGGTCGGATCAGGACGAATTCGCCTCCAAGTGGCAGGCCGAACGCACCTTCGAACCGGCCTGGCCGGACTCGGTGCGCGAGGCCCGCATGCGGCGCTGGCGCCAGGCGGTGGAGCTGTCCAAGGGCTGGTCCAACACGGCCAAGTGATGGCCGGCCGGGCGGTCTTCGCCTCGCCCGCGCCAACGGCGGCTCACGGCCGCCGCGCCTGCGCCTGCATCACCCGCAACGCCATGCGATAGCCGGCGAACAGATAGAACGCATTGCTGTTCATCAGCAGCCACGCGCCGGCGCCGCCCAGCAGCGCGACCACCGGGCCGACCGCGCGCATGTCGCCCTGCGACCAGGCGATCAGGCCCAGCGCGCCGGCAGTGGCCAACGCCAGCGCGGTGCGCTTGAGCAGCACCAGCCCCAGGCTGTAGCCGCCCATGAACGCCACCACGCCGATCGCCAGCGCCAAGGCCGTGACGGCGCAGGCCAGCACCAGCGCGAAGGCGGCCAGGGCCGGCCCGGCCGGCCGCAGCAGCAGGCTCAACAGGCCGATGCCGACGCCGATGCCGCCGACCATCGTCAATACGGCCAGCGCCAGCGGCGACCACAGCCCCGGCGGCGCGGCGCGCGCATCCATCTCGGCGACGAAGCGGTGCATGGCCGCTGACGTGTCCGGCGCGCCCGCCTCGTCCCGCAGCGCCGCCTCCAGCCGGCGGCATTGCGCGATCAGCGCATTCAGTCCGGGCCCGGATGGCGCCATCAGAGCCTCGTCACGCCCGGCGCGTGTTCCGCCACCGTGTTGCGCAGCGCGGCCATCGCCTCCTGCACGGCGGTCGGCCTGAATGCGTCCTCGCGCCAGTACATGGCCACCGAGCCGAAGCCCGACAGGCGCACCGGGATGATGCGCATCGCCTTCATCTGCGTGAAGCGCAGCGCGGCGCGATGCGAGGCCACGCCGATCATGTCGCTGTTGTTGATCAGGGTGAGGTTGATGGTGACCGAATTGGATTCGACGTGATCGGCCGGCGGCGCCTGGCCGGCCGCCGCCAGCGCGGCGTCGACCGCGTTGCGGATCGGCGTGCCCTTGGGCCACAGGATCCAGCGGTACGACAGCAGCTCGGGCCAGCCCGGCTGCTCCAGCGCGAACAGGGGATGGCGCGGCCGCGCCACCAGATGGATCGGCTCCAGGTACAGGGCCTCGAAGCGGATGGCCGGATCATGATGCTCGGGCGCCGAGCGGCCCACCACGATGTCCAGGTCGCCCTGCGCCAGTTGCGCCAGCAGGCGGTCGGTGGTGCCCTCCACCAGCTTCACGCGGGCCTGCGGCATGCGTTCGAGCAGCTTCATCACCGCCAGCGGCACGGTGTCCGACGCGGACGCGCCCGAGGCTCCGATCACCACCCGTCCGCCGCCGCCCTCGCGCAGCGCGGCCATGTCGGCGCTGGCGCGGTCCAGCTGCGCCTCGACCCGCTGCGCGTGCGCGATCAGCACGTCGCCATGCGGCGTGGGCCGCAGGCCGCGCGCATGGCGCTCGAACAGCGGCAGGCCGATGTCGTCCTCCAGATCCTTCAGCCATTTCGACAACCCCGGCTGGGTCGTGTTGAGCATCGCGGCCGAGTGGCTGATGTTGCGGGTCTGGGCCAGGCTGAGGAGCATTTTCAGGTTGCGCAGGCGCAACCGGTGAGTCCAGTCCATGGAGTCCCCTTTGGTCTCTTATCCATATAGTTATTGGTATGGATAATAAGATAATTTCATTTCAAAACACATAGCTCGTTACGCATAATCGTCTCCATATCAGGCCCCGCCGCGCCCGCCGCGTCGGGCCCACAGAAGCCGGCCCCGACGCCGGCCCCAGGAGACAGACATGCCCGACGGTCACCCCCCCGGCGCGGATCGCGCCGCCTATTACGCGCGCATCGCCCAGAAGCACATGGCCCCGCTGTGGGAGTCGCTGCACAACCTGGTGCCGCGCCAGCCCGCGCCGCGCTGCATGCCAGCGATCTGGAAATACGACGAGGTGCGCGACGACGTGCTGGCTTCCGGCTCGCTCATCAGCGCCGAGGAAGCCGTGCGGCGCGTGCTGATCCTGGAGAACCCGGGCCTGCCCGGCCAGGCCAGCATCACGCAGAGCCTGTACGCCGGCCTGCAACTGATCCTGCCGGGCGAGATCGCGCCCAGCCACCGCCACACCCAGTCGGCCCTGCGTTTCATCGTCGAAGGCCGCGGCGCCTACACCGCCGTCAACGGCGAGCGCACCACCATGCATCCGGGCGACTTCATCATCACGCCGTCCTGGACCTGGCACGACCACGGCAACGCCGAGACCGTCGACGGCGGCGAACCGGTGGTCTGGCTGGATGGCCTGGACATCCCGCTGCTGCGCTTCCTGGACGCCGGCTTCGCCGAGAACTATCCGTCCGCCACCCAGCCGGTCACGCGTCCCGAAGGCGACAGCATGGCGCGCTACGGCCACAACATGGCGCCGGTGCGCCACCGCGCCACCAGCGGCACCTCGCCGATCTTCAACTATCCCTACGAGCGCAGCCGCGAGGCGCTGGACGCGCTCTACCGCCATGGCGAGCTGGACCCCTGGGACGGCGTCAAGCTGCGCTACCTGAACCCGGCCACGGGCGGCTACCCCATGCCCACCATGGCCACCTTCATGCAGCTGCTGCCGGCCGGCTTCCAGGGCAAGGCCTATCGCAGCACCGATTCCACCGTCTACAGCGTGGTAGAAGGCCGCGGCATCGCCCGCGTCGGCGACGCCGAATTCCATTTCGGCCCGCGCGACGTGTTCGTGGCGCCGTCGTGGCAGCCGGTGCAGCTGGCGGCGCTGGAAGACGCCACCCTGTTCAGCTATTCCGACCGCCCGGTGCAGGACGCGCTGGGCCTGTGGCGCGAAGAACGCACCGCCTGAAGCGGGCGGGCCGCGGCGCCCGCCCTCCCCCTTTCCGTTCCGCCTTCAAAGGTTGATTCATGTCTTACGTGTTTGCTCCCGCCGACCCCGTCGCCGTGCCCGTCGCCGGCAGCCCGGATCGCTTCCCCGTGCGCCGCGTCTATTGCGTCGGCCGCAACTACGCCGCCCACGCCCGCGAGATGGGCTTCGATCCCGACCGCGAACCGCCCTTCTTCTTCTGCAAGCCGGCCGATGCCGTGGTGCCGGTGGCGCAGGACGCCACGCTGACGCTGCCCTACCCGTCCGAGACCGCCAACTTCCACTATGAAATCGAACTGGTGGCGGCCATCGGCAAGGGCGGCGCCAACATCGCGGTCGACGCCGCGCTGGAACACGTGTGGGGCTACGCCGTCGGCCTGGACATGACGCGCCGCGACCTGCAGATGAAGATGCGCGAAGCCGGCCGCCCGTGGGAACTGGGTAAGGCCTTCGACCAGAGCGCGCCGATCGGCTCGCTGGTGCCCGCCGCGCAGGCCGGCGACATCCACCGCGCCGGCATCTGGCTGCAGGTCAACGGCGCCGACAAGCAGCGCAGCGACATCGGCAAGCTGATCTGGTCGGTGGCCGAGACCATCGCCTACCTGTCGCGCTACTTCCGCCTGGAAGCCGGCGACCTGATCTACACCGGCACGCCCGAAGGCGTGGGCCCGGTGACGCGCGGCGACCGGATGGTCGGCGGCGTCGACGGCCTGGGCACGCTCAGCGTGCAGATCGCCTGAGGACCGCCACCCATGCAACTGCACAGCTTCTTCAACAGCTCCACCTCGTACCGCGTGCGCATCGCGCTGGCGCTCAAGGGACTGCCGGTCGACATCGTGCCGGTGAACCTGCGCAAACAGGAGCAGCGCGCCGCCGACTACGTGGCGCGGAACCCGTCGGCCGGCGTGCCGCTGCTGACGGAAGGCGATTTCCAGCTGTCGCAATCGCTCGCCATCATCGACTACCTGGACGCCACGCACCCCGAGCCGCGCCTGATCCCGGCCGCGCCGCGCGAACGCGCGCGGGTGCTGGAACTGGCCAACGCCATCGCCTGCGACATCCACCCGGTCAACAACATGCGCATCCTGCGCTACCTGCAGGAAGAACTGGGCGCCACCGAGGCGCAGAAGAACGCCTGGTACCACCACTGGATCCGCGAAGGCCTGACCGCGGTAGAGGCGCTGCTGGCGCGCCATGGCGGCGGCGCCTATTGCTTCGGCGACGCGCCGACGCTGGCGGACTGCTGCGTGGTGCCGCAGGTGGCAAATGCCCAGCGCATGGGCTGCGACCTGTCGGCCTATCCGCGCCTGCTCGGCGTGTACGACCACTGCCTTGCGCAGCCGGCCTTCCAGCAGGCCGCGCCCGGCAACCAACCGGACTACATCAAGTGACCTCGCAAGCATCCCCGGGCCGGGAGCCCGACACCCAGGGCGCGCCGCTGCGCGAATACACCGATCCGGCCTACCGCCCGCTGTGCGCCAACCTGGCCGAGGTGCGCGCCAACATCGACCGGCTGGACGACCAGATCGTGCGCTTGATGGCCGAACGCGCCATGTACGTGAAGGATGCCGCGCGCTTCAAGCGCGACGCCTTCCAGGTCAGCGCGCCGGCGCGCCAGGCCGAGGTATTCGAGAAAGTGCGGCGCCTGGCCGAGCGCCACAACCAGGGCTTCGAGAACCTGGACCAGGTGGTGGACGCGGCCTACCGCGCCATGGTGGCAGCCTTCATCGCCAACGAACAGACCTATTTCAACAATATGAAGATCGCGGGAGACAAGCATGCATAAGTCCTCAACCCTGGCGCGGGCGCGCACCGTCGCGGCGCGCGCGCTGGCGCTGGGGCTGATCGCGCTGGCGCCGTTGGGCGCGGCGCGGGCCGCCGACGCCTGGCCGTCGCAGCCGCTCAAGGCGCTGGTGCCGTTCGGTCCGGGCTCCAGCCCCGACCAGGTCGCGCGCATCGTCGGCGAGAAGGCCGGCGCCATCCTCGGCCAGACCGTGGTGGTGGAGAACAAGCCGGGCGCCAGCGGCAACATCGGCACCTTCGCCATCGCCAACGCCAAGCCCGACGGCTACACCTTCGGCGTCTCGATCACCGGCCCGCTGGTGAACAACACGCTGCTGTTCGACAAGCTGCCCTACGCCCCCGCCACCGACCTGTCGCCGCTGACGCTGGCGGTGCACCAGCCGAACGTGCTGGTGGTGCCGGCCAACTCCGGCATCGACAACGTCGGCCAGTTGCTGGAAGCCCTCAAGAAGAACCCCGACAAGTACAACTTCCCCTCGCCCGGCGCCGGCACCGTTTCGCACCTGGCGGTGGAACTGCTGCTGCAGCGGATCGGCGCGCGCGCCACGCACGTGCCGTATCCGTCGTCGCCGGCCGCGCTGACCTCGCTGCTGTCGGGCGACACGCAGTTCGCCGCGCTGCCGCCGATCGCCGTCATGAGCATGGTCAAGGACGGCCGGCTGAAGGCGCTGGCCGTGACCTCGTCCAGGCGCTCCACGCTGCTGCCCGAGATCCCCACGCTGGCCGAAGTCGGCGTGCCCGGCATCGAGGGCTCGGCCTGGATCGGTTTCGTGATCTCGTCCAAGGTGCCCGCCGACATCCAGAAGAAGCTGTCGGACGCCTTGATCCAGGCGATCCGCGACCCCGAGGTGGTCAAGCGCCTGCAGGCACAGTTCATGGACCCGGTCGGCGGCACGCCGGCCGAGTTCCGCGCCTACATGGACGATGAGCTCAAGCGCTGGGAACCGCTGATCACCAAGCTCGGCATCAAGGGCCAGTAAGAAGGCCTGTGAACGGGCGGCCTCGCCGCCCGGCATTTCGCAACACAGCTCGCAGTCAAGCAGGACAAGCAAGGAGACAAGGCATGACCCTCACCGAACCCGCCCGCCAGGTGCCGCTCTACGGCGAATACGACGTCGTCGTGCTGGGCGGCGGCCCCGCCGGCATCCTGGCGGCCGCCAGCGCCGCCCGCAACGGCGCCAGCGTGCTGCTGGTGGAACGCTATGGCTTTCTCGGCGGCATGGGCACGGCGGCGGGCGTCTCCAACTTCTGCGGCCTGCACGCCAATGTGCGCGGCGCCATCCGCCAGGTGGTGCATGGCATGACCGATGAACTTCTGGACCGCATGCGCGCGCTGGACGGCCTGAACGACCCGCACCTGATCCTGGGCAAGATCCACGCCCAGGCCTACGACATCTCGGCCTTCAAGTGCGCGGCCGACGGCATGGTGCAGGACAGCGGCGCACAAATCCTGTTCCACGCATTGGCCACCGGCCTGGCGCGCGACGCCGCCGGCAGTGTCGACGCGCTGTTCCTGGAGACCAAGTCCGGCCGCTGCGCGGTGCGCGGCAAGGTCTTCATCGACTGCTCGGGCGACGCCGACATCGCGCAATGGGGCGGCCTGCCGTTCGAAAAGGGCGACGCGCACGGCCACATGCTCTACCCCACGCTGATGTTCAAGGTCGGCAACGTCGACGGCGCCCGCGCCCAGGAGGCCTGGAAGACCATTCCCCAACTGATGGACCAGGCCGCCGCCAGCGGCGAATTCACCTTCCCGCGGCGCGGCGCCATCGTGCGGCCGCAAAAGCATGACTACGAGTGGCGCGTCAACGTCACCCAGCTGGCCAACGCCGACGGTAGCGCGGCCGACGGCACCGACGCCGCCTCGCTCTCGGCCGGCGAGCTGGAAGGCCGCCGCCAGATCACCGAATACCTGAAGTTCCTGCGCGCCAAGGTGCCGGGCTTCGAAAACGCCTATGTGCTCGACATCGCGCCGCAACTGGGCATCCGCGAAACCCGCCGCATCGTCGGCGAGGCCATGCTGACCAAGGAAGACGTGCTGGGCTGCGCCGACTTCGAGGACAGCATCGGCGTGAACGGCTGGCCGCTGGAAATGCACACCGCCGGCGACGTGCAATGGCTGTGGCCGCCGATTCCCGGATCGCGCGGCTACAACCAGTTGCCGTTCCGCATGATGGTGCCGCGCCGCGGCCCGGGCGTGGCCGCCAACGTGCTGGTGGCCGGACGCTGCGCGTCGATGACGCACGAAGGCCAGTCGGCCGCGCGCGTCAGCGGCAGCTGCTTCGTCATGGGCGAGGCCGCCGGCACCGCGGCCGCCATGGCGCTGCGCGACGGCAACGCGCCTGCCGACGTGCCCGTGGCGGCGCTGCAGGCGCAACTGCAACGGCAAGGCGCCTTCCTCGGCCGCCAAGAGTGAACACGCAAGGAACCACGCAATGAACGCAACCCCCGCAAAGAACCCGCCCCAATCCGTCATCGTCGTGGGCGGCGGCATCGGCGGCCTGGCCGCGGCACTGGCGCTGACGCGCCAGGGCATCGCGGTGCAGTTGCTGGAGCAGGCCGCGCACATCGGCGAGATCGGCGCCGGCATCCAGCTCGGCCCCAACGCCTTCGCCGCGCTCGACGCGCTGGGCGTGGGCGCCACGGCGCGCCAGCGCGCGGTCTTCACCGACCACATCATCATGATGGACGCGGTCGACGCGCGCGAAGTGGTGCGCATCGACACCGGCGCCGCCTTCCGCGAGCGTTTCGGCGGCCCCTACGCCGTGATCCACCGCGCCGACATCCACCTGTCCATCCTGGAAGCGGTGCAGCAGAACCCGCTGATCCGCTTTCGCACCTCGACCCAGATCGCCAGCGTCACGCAGGACGAAAAACGCGTCGAGGTCACCGACACCGAAGGCAACCGCTACCAGGCCGACGCGGTGATCGGCGCCGACGGCGTCAAGTCCGTGATCCGCGAACACCTGATCGGCGATCCGCCGCGCGTGACCGGCCACGTGGTCTACCGCGCCGTGGTCGAGCGCGACAACATGCCCGAGGAACTGCGCATCAACGCGCCGGTGCTGTGGGCCGGCCCGCACTGCCACCTGGTGCACTACCCGTTGCGCGGCGGCCAGCAATACAACCTGGTGGTGACCTTCCACAGCCGCGAACAGGAACAATGGGGCGTGCGCGAAGGCAGCAAGGAAGAGGTGCTGTCGTACTTCCAGGGCATCCACCCGCGCCCGCACCAGATGCTGGACCGCCCCACCTCCTGGAAGCGCTGGGCCACCGCCGACCGCGAGCCGGTCGAACAGTGGGGCCAGGGGCGCGTCACGATCCTGGGCGACGCCGCCCATCCCATGACGCAGTACATGGCCCAGGGCGCCTGCATGGCGCTGGAAGACGCGGTGACGCTGGGCGAGGCCGTCAAGCGCTGCGACCACGACCTGCAAGCCGCCTTCCGCCTGTACGAATCGGTGCGCATCCCGCGCAGCGCGCGCGTGGTCTGGTCGACGCGCGAGATGGGCCGCCTTTATCACGCGCGGGGCGTCGAACGCACCGTGCGCAACATGCTGTGGACCGGCCGCGGCCAGTCCCAGTTCTATGACGCGTTGCAGTGGCTCTACGGCTGGAAGGTGGAGAACTGCCTCGCGGGCCCCATCCAGCCATAAGAAAACAGAAGGCACAGGAGACAACCATGACGACACGCATCACCCGCGGCGGCGCCGCGCTGCTGCTGGCACTGGCCGCCGGCGGCGTCCAGGCGCAGCAGAAACCCGTGGACATCGGCTTCATCGGCACGCTGTCCACCCCCGCCGGCTACATCGGCGAGGACGAACGCGACGCCTTCATGCTGGCGGTCAAGGAAGGCGGCGGCAAGCTGGGCGGGGTGCCGGTCAACGTGCGGGTCGAGGACGACGCGCTCAAGCCCGCCAACGCCAAGCAGATCGCCGACAAGATGGTGCAGGGCGGCGTGCGCCTCTTTACCGGCATCAATTTCTCCAACGTCATGGCCGCGGTCGGGCCGACCGTGCTCAACGCCGGCGGCTTCTACGTCAGCCTGAACGCCGGCCCCTCCAACTATGCCGGCAAGGCCTGCAACCCCAACTATTTCTCGGTGGCGTTCCAGAACGACTCGTACGCCGACACCGCCGGCATCGCCGCCAACGAACTGGGCGCCAAGCGCATCGTCGTGATGGCGCCCAACTACCAGGCCGGGCGCGACGCCGTGGCCGGCTTCAAGCGCACCTACAAGGGCGAGATCGCCGACGAGATCTACACCAAGCTCGAACAGGCAGACTTCTCGGTCGAGCTGGCGCGCATCCGCTCGCTCAACCCGGACGCCATCTTCCAGTTCCACCCGGGCGGCGCCGGCATCAACCTGACCAAGCAGTTCGCCAACTCCGGCCTGGCCGACAAGATCAAGATGATCACGCCCATCTACTCGATGGACGAACGCATGCTGGCCGCCACCGGCAACGCCGGCAAGGGCTTCTACCTGAGTTCGCTGTGGAGCGCCGACCTGGACAATCCGCAGAACAGGCACTTCGTCGAAGCCTTCACCAAGGCCTACAACCGCGCGCCCACCGCCTATGCGGCCCAGGCCTACGACACCGCCAACCTGATCGGCTCGGGCCTGAAGGCCGTGGGCGGTGATATCACCGGCAAGGCCGACGCCTTCCGCGAGGCGCTGCGCCGCGCCGATTTCCCCAGCGTGCGCGGCAAGTTCAAGTTCGGCCCCAACCAGCACCCGGTGCAGGACTGGTACCTGCTGCACATCGAATCCGGGCCCGATGGCAAGCTGGTCTACAAGAACCTCAAGGCGATCGCCCGCGACCATACCGATGTGCACGCGGCCGACTGCAAGATGTAGCCTCCGGAGCCCGCCATGCTGATGTTCCTGGAACAGGTCCTGAACGGCCTGCAGTACAGCGCGCTGCTGTTCCTGTTGTCGGCCGGCCTGACGCTGGTTTTCGGCATCATGAACGTCATCAACCTGACGCACGGCTCGTTCTACATGGTGGGCGCGTTCTGCGCCGCCAGCGCGGCGGCAGCCACCGGCTCGTTCCTCGCGGCGTTGCTGGCCGCGTTGGCTGGCGCCGCGCTGTACGGGCTGGTGGTGGAGCTGCTGGTTATCCGCCATCTCTACCGCCGCGACCACCTGGACCAGGTGCTGGCCACGCTCGGGCTGACGCTGTTCACCAACGAGCTGGTCACGGTGCTGTTCGGCCGCAGCCCGCCGTTCATGGACATCCCGCCGTTCCTGGCCGGCTCGGTGGCGCTGCTGCCCGGCCTGAACTATCCGGTGATGCGGCTGGCCTTCATCGGCGCCGGTGTGCTGGTGGCGCTGGGCCTGTGGCTGCTGATCTCGCGCACCCGCGTCGGCATGCTGGTGCGCGCCGGCGCCGACGACGGCGAGATGGTGGACGCGCTGGGCGTGAACATCCAGCGCCTGTTCACCCTGATCTTTACGCTCGGCGCGCTGCTGTGCGGCTTCGCCGGCGTCATGGCGGCGCCGCTGCTGGCGGTGGAGATCGGCATGGGCGAACGCATCCTCATCACCACTTTCGTCGTCATCGTGGTGGGCGGCGTGGGCTCGGTGCGCGGCGCGCTGGCCGGTTCGCTGATGATCGGCATGACCGACGCGCTGGGCCGCGCCTACATCCCCTTCTGGATGTCGCGCCTGCTGCCGCCGCAGCTGTCGGACTCGGCCAGTTCCAGCCTGGTCTCGGCCAGCATCTACATCCTGATGGCCATCGTGCTGCTGTTCAAGCCGCGCGGCCTCGTGCCGGCGACTCGCTAGGAAACCCATGAGCCGAAAAACCCTCGTAAACCTGGCCGGGCTGGCGCTGTTCGCGCTGGTGCCGGCGCTGGCCTCGGCCACCGGCGAAGCCTTCCTGGTCAACCTGATGACCCGCTTCCTGATCTACGCCATCGCCGCCGTCAGCCTCGACCTGATCCTGGGCTACGGCGCCATGGTCAGCTTCGGCCACGCGGCCTTCTTCGGCCTGGGCGGCTACGTGATCGGCATCGCCGGCTACCACTTCGCGCAGGGCGATACGCTGTTCGGCTGGAGCGGCAGCCAGGCCGCGCTGGTCATGTGGCCGCTGGCCGTGGCCTGCGCCGCGCTGGCCGGGCTGGTGATGGGCTTCCTGTCGCTGCGCACCGCGGGCGTGCAGTTCATCATGATCACGCTGGCCTTCGGCCAGATGCTGTACTTCATCCTGGTGGGGCTGGTGGTCTACGGCGGCGACGACGGCCTGTCGATCGACGCGCGCAACACGCTGCCCGGCCTGGACCTGAACGGACCGGTCACGTTCTACTACGTCTGCCTGGCGCTGCTGGCGGCATGGGTATTGCTGTGCCGGCGCATCGTCAACTCGCCCTTCGGCATGGCGCTGCAGAGCCTGCGGCAGAATCCGCGCCGCAGCACCGGGCTGGGTCTGGCGCCGCTGCGCTACCGCCTGACCGCCTTCGTGCTGTCGGCCGCCGGCGCCGGCCTGGCCGGCGCGCTGTGGGCCAACTACGCGCTGTTCGTCAGCCCCGACATGGCCGGCTGGCAGAAGTCCGGCGAGCTGATGGCCATGGTGATCCTGGGCGGCATGGGCTCGATCTTCGGGCCGGTGCTGGGCGTGGCCGTCTATCTGGGGCTGGAGCAACTGGCCACCGCCTGGACCGAGCACTGGATGCTGATCCTCGGCCCCGTGCTGGTGCTGGTGGTGCTGTTCGGCAAGCGCGGGGTCTATGGCTGGCTGACGGGAGGCGCGCACCATGACTGAACCGGCCAAGCTCGCCATCGAGGGCCTGCGGAAAGCCTTTGGCGCGGTCCGCGCCACCCAGGGCGTCGACCTGCAACTGCGGCCCGGCGAACTGCATGCATTGATCGGCCCCAACGGCGCCGGCAAGACCACGCTGCTGTCGCAGATCAGCGGCGAGATCCTGCCCGACGCCGGCCGCATCCTGCTCGACGGCCGCGACATCACCCGCCTGCCCGCGCACAAGCGGCCGGCGGCCGGGCTGGCGCGCTCGTTCCAGATCAGCCAGCTGTACCCGCAGTTCACCGCCGAAGACAACGTCGCCATGGCGGTGCAGGCGCGCAGCCCCGGCGGCTTCAACCTGTGGCGCAATGCGCGCCGCATGGCGCGCCTGCGCGAGCCGGCGCGCGCGGCCTTGGCTCGCGTGGGCCTGGCCGACCGCGCCGGCGTGCGCGTGTCGGCCCTGGCCCATGGCGAAAAACGGCAACTGGAACTGGCCATGGCGCTATCGCTGGACGCCTCCGTGCTGTTGCTGGACGAACCCATGGCGGGCATGGGCGCCGAGGAATCGCAGCGCATGACCGGCCTGCTGCGCGAACTGAAAGGCCAGTACGCCATCCTGCTGGTCGAACACGACATGGACGCGGTGTTCGCGCTGGCCGACCGCATCACCGTGCTGGTCTACGGCAAGACCATCTTCACCGGCACGCCCGACGAGGTGCGCCGCCACCCCGACGTGCGCGCCGCCTATCTGGGCGAGGAGGAAGACTGATGCTGCAAGTCGCGCAACTGCAGGCCGGCTACGGCGCCAGCAAGGTGCTGTTCGGCGTCGACCTGGACATCGCGCCGCGCCAGGTGGTGTCGCTGATCGGCCGCAACGGCATGGGCAAGACCACCACCGTCAAGACGTTGATGGGCATGCTGCCGGCGCAGGGCGGCCAGGTGCTGCTGGACGGCCAGCCCATCACGGGCCTGGCGCCGCACCGCATCGCCCGGCTCGGCATCGGCCTGGTGCCCGAAGGCCGGCGTGTGTTCGGTTCGCTGTCGGTCGAGGAGAACCTGGTCGCCACCGCGCGCCAGGCCCGCCCCGGCTGGCACATCGATCGCGTGTTCGAGCTGTTTCCGCGCCTGAAGGAACGGCGCGGCCAGTCGGCCCGCACCCTGTCGGGCGGCGAACAGCAGATGCTGGCGGTGGGGCGCGCGCTGTTGATCAACCCGCGCCTGCTGATCCTGGACGAAGCCACCGAGGGCCTGGCGCCGCTGATCCGCCACGAGATCTGGAACTGCCTGCGGCGCCTGAAGGACGAAGGCCAGACCATCCTGGTGATCGACAAGAATCTGAAGGAAATGGCCACCCTGGTCGACCGCCACCACGTGCTGGAAAAAGGCCGGGTGGCCTGGCAGGGCACGCCCGCCGAACTGGCCGCGCAACCCGAACTGGCCCAGCGCTACCTGGGCGTGTGAGGCGCGCGGCCCAGGCCGCGGGGTTGACGGGCTCAGTCGCTCGATTCGCAGAAGGTCAGGCGGTTGCCGAACGGGTCGGTCACCTTCAGCAGCCGGCCCCAGGGCGCGTCCTCGACGCCGGGCCGCGCGTAGCCGTATTGCTTGCCGATCAGCTCGGCCTGGTAATCGTCGACGCCGGTGGCGCGCACGAAGATGGCCGCGCCCGGCGTGGCATCGCCGTAGTGCTCGCTCAGGTGCAGCACCAGCTCGCCGCGATGCACCTGCGCGTACAGCGGCAGGCCCGGTTCGAAGCGGTGTTCCCAGTCCCACTCGAAGCCGAGGAAATCCAGGTAGAACTCGCGCGCCTTGTCGACCGAAAAGATGCGCAGGATGGGTATGGCGGGGGACAAATGCATGATCTGGCCTTAGTATGCGGGAGGTCGCGCCCGCGGACTTCCAAACGTGCGCGCATCCCGCCAGCATAAATCAAACCGGTTGCCATGCCCGACGCCCAAGCCGCATCCTGGAAACACCTGCCCGCGCCGAAGAAGCGCGCCGCGCTGCCCTTTGAGGCCACCTACACGGCCGGCCAGTACGCCCGCCTGCGGCAGGGCCGCATCCCGCGGGAAATGGAAGACAAGTGGTTCATCTATTTCGACGATAGCGTGCTGCGCTTTCATCGCAGCTGGACCGGCATCTGGATCTACGCGCTGCGGCTGGACGCCGCGGGCGACCAATGGCGCGCGCATGACGCCTGGGTCAACCGCGAGGCCGACCAGTACGGCTGCACCGACCTGGAAACCGACCGCAAGCTGCTGGCGCGGCTGGTGGACGGCCTGCTGACCGCGCCGCGCGAATGATCGAACCGCGCGACTGAAGCGCGGATGCCGCCATCGCGCCGCCCAAAAGATACGCAGGGGGATGCGCCGCCCGACGGACAGGGGCGGCGTCAGGCCTGGCGCGTGCCCGACGGGACGCGCCAGGCACGCCCGTCTCAGTTCAGGCTGGCGCCGGAGATCTTCACGATCTCCTGGTACTTGGCCTTTTCGTTCTTGACGAACTCGGCGAAGGCTTCGGGCGTCATGGGAGGCGCTTCCGAACCCATCGTCAGCAGGCGCTGCTTGACGTCGGGCTGCTGCATCGCTTCCGAGTAGGCCTTGTTCAGCTTGGCCACCACCGGCGCCGGCGTGCCGCCGGTCGTGAAGACGCCGAACCAGGTGCCCAGGTCGAAGCCCTTGATGCCCGACTCTTCCACCGTCGGCACGTCGGCCAGCAGCGACGAACGCTTGGCGGTGGTCACGGCCAGCGCCTTGACCTTGCCGTCCTTGATCAGCGGCGCCGAGGCCGCCAGGTTGTCGAACATGAAGTCCGACTGGCCCGACAGCAGCGCCAATTGCGCCGGGGCCGCGCCCTGGTAGGGAATGTGCTCGACGTTGATGCCGGCGCGCGCCTTGAGCAGCTCGCCCGACAGGTGGCCAGCGCTGCCGTTGCCGCCCGAACCGTAGTTCAGCTTGCCCGGATTCTTCTTGGCGTACTCGATCAGGTCCGACAGCTTCTCGATCTTGTTCTTGGCGGCAAATTCGACGTTCATCACCAGCACGTTCGGCACCGACGCCACGATGGTGACCGGGGCGAAATCCTTCACCGGGTCATAGGGCAGGTTGGCGAACAGCCAGGGGTTGATGGCGTGGGTCGCGACGGCGCCCATCACCAGCGTGTAGCCGTCGGCCGGGGCCTTGGCCACCAGGTCGGCGCCAATGTTGCCGCCGGCGCCCGAGCGGTTTTCCACCACGACGGGTTGGCCGAGCGAGCCGCGCACCTTCTCGGCCAGCATGCGGGCCATGGTGTCGAGCGGGCCGCCGGGCGGGTAAGGCACCACGAAGCGCAGCGGCTTGGTGGGGAAATCGGTGGTCTGGGCCAGCGCGGGCGCGCCCAGGGTCAGCGTGGCGGCCAGGGCCGCGGCGCCGCCCAGCAGGACGCGGCGCATGGCGCCGCGGGGGGTCTGTTTCATCTGGTTTGCTCCTCTCATTGCATCGATGGCGGTCGGTAGCATACCGCAGCGGGGTGAACGGCGTAACAAAGGGATACCAGGAGAACCGAGCGCTTTTCCCGTGAACGGCGCGCCCCGGCCGACTGGAAACAACGTGCGCCGGCCACCCCGGCGTGCTCGGCGCCTTCCCTTTCGCGCCGCCTCGCCAACGGCCGGCGCCCAAAGAAAAGCCGCCTTCCAGGGAAGGCGGCTTCGGATCCGGGCGCGGCGGGCCGGAGCCCGCCCGGCCTCAATGCAGGATCTGGCTCAGGAACAGCTTGGTGCGCTCGTTCTGCGGATTGTCGAAGAACTCGTCCGGGCTGTTCTGTTCGATGATCTCGCCGCGGTCCATGAAGATGACGCGGTTGGCGACCTTGCGCGCGAAGCCCATTTCATGGGTCACGCACAGCATCGTCATGCCGCTCTCCTGGGCCAGGTTGACCATCACGTCCAGCACTTCCTTGACCATTTCCGGGTCCAGCGCCGAGGTCGGCTCATCGAACAGCATGATCTTGGGGCTCATGCACAGCGAACGGGCGATGGCCACGCGCTGCTGCTGGCCGCCCGAGAGCTGGCCGGGGAATTTCTTGGCCTGGTCCGGGATGCGCACGCGCTCCAGGTATTTCATGGCCGTGGCCTCGGCTTCGGCGCGCGGCTTCTTCAAGACCCACATCGGGCCCAGCGTCAGGTTCTCCAGCACCGTCAGGTGCGGGAACAGGTTGAAGTGCTGGAACACCATGCCGACGTCCTTGCGGATGGTCTCGATGTGCTTGAGGTCGTTGGTGAGCTCCGTGCCGTCCACGATGATGTGGCCTTTCTGGTGCTCTTCGAGCCGGTTGATGCAGCGGATCATGGTGGACTTGCCCGAGCCCGACGGCCCGCACACCACGATGCGCTCACCCGGCGCCACGTCCAGGTTGATGTTGCGCAGCACGTGGAACTGGCCGTACCACTTGTTCACGTCCTGCAGTCGAATGATGGCATCAGACATGCCTGTACTCCCGTAAATATCGCATTGCGGGTCCGCCGGTGGCGGACCCGCGGCAAGGTTCTAGCGTGCGTGGCCCGTGGCCAGGCGTTTTTCCAGCGCCTGGCTGTATTTGGACATGGAGAAGCAGAAGACGAAGTAGATCAGCGAGATGAACAGATACGCCTCCACCCCGAATCCGCGCCATGCCGCGTCGGACAGGGCCGCCTTGGCCGCCAGCGTCAGGTCGAAGATGCCGATGATCACCACCAGCGAGGTGTCCTTGAACAGCGCGATGAAGATGCTGACCAGCGGCGGAATCACGATCTTGAGCGCCTGCGGCAGGATGATCTTGCGCATCTGCTGCCAGTAGTTCAGGCCGAGCGAGTCGGCGCCTTCGTACTGGCCCTTGGGGATCGCCTGCAGGCCGCCGCGCACCGTTTCGGCGATGTACGCGGCCGCGAACATGATGATCGCGATCTGCGCGCGCAGCAGCTTGTCGATGGAGAACCCTTCCGGCAGGAACAGCGGCAGCATCACCGACGACATGAACAGCAGGCTGATCAGCGGCACGCCGCGGATCAGCTCGATGTACACGACGCACAGCGCCTTGATGGCCGGCATCTTCGAGCGCCGGCCCAGGGCCAGCAGCACGCCGATCGGGAAGGCGAAGGCGATGCCGAACGTCGACAGGATCAACGTCAGCGGCAGGCCGCCCCAGCGCGCGTTCTCGACGTAGGTCAGGCCCAGCACGCCGCCCCACATCAGGATCGCCACGGCGGTCAGGCCGACGGTCCAGATGATGGCGAGCTTCCAGTTCCAGAAACGGCGGATGCCGCTGCACACGATCACCGCGACCAGGATGATGGTCGCGATCAGCGGCCGCCATTGCTCGTCGTACGGATAGGTGCCGAACAGGATCAGCCTGTGCTTCTCGATGATGAAGGCCCAGCAGGCCCCGCCCACCGAGGCGCGGCATTCCTGCGCGTTGGCGGCGGTGAAGTTGGCCTTGATGAAGGCCCACTCGACCAGCGCCGGCACCGACATCAGCAGGAACCAAGCCAGCAGCACCGTGATCAGGATGTTCAGCGGCGAGGAAAACAGGCGCGAGCGCAGCCACGCCCACGCGCCGACATGGGTCTTGGGCGGCGGCAGCCCTTCGCTGGGGGTATGCGTAGTGCTGCTCATATCAACGCTCCACCAGCGCAATGCGCTTGTTGTACCAGTTCATGAAGATCGAGATCGACAGGCTGACCGTGAGGTACGCGCCCATGATGATGAGAATGCCCTCGATGGCCTGCCCGGTCTGGTTCAGCGTGGTGTTGACCACCGACACGATGTCCGGGTAACCGATGGCCACGGCCAGCGAGCTGTTCTTGGTGAGGTTGAGGAACTGGCTGGTCATCGGCGGGATGATCACGCGCAGCGCCTGCGGCAGCACCACCAGGCGCAGCACCTGCTTGCGGCGCAGGCCCAGGGCCCCGGCGGCTTCCCATTGGCCATTGTTGACCGCCTGGATGCCCGAGCGCACCACTTCGGCGATGAAGGCCGAGGTGTAGATCACCAGGCCCGCCAGCAGCGCGGCGAACTCCGGCGACAGCGTCAGGCCGCCGCTGAAGTTGAAGCCCTTCAGTTCCGGCATGTCCAGCGTCAGCGAAGCGCCGCTGACCAGCCAACCGACGATCGGCAAGCCGATCAGCAGGCCGATGGCGGCGCGGCCCAGCGGGAACACGTGGCCGGTGGCTTCCTGGCGCTTCTTGCCCCAGTGGCCCAGGAACAGGATGGCGACGATGGCCAGGCCCAGGCCGGCCAGCATCCAGTCGAGCGAGTTGCCCTCCAGCGCCGGCACCTTCAGGCCCCGGTTGGAGATGAACACGCCCGGCAGCGGGTTGTGCGCCTGGCGCGGGCCGGGCATGTTCTCGGTGATCAGCGCATACCAGAAGAACAGCTGCAGCAGCAGCGGCACGTTGCGCATCACTTCGACGTAGACCGAGGTGATTTTGGCGACGAGCCAGTTCTTGGACAGCCGGCCGACGCCGATCAGCGTGCCGAGGATAGTCGCCAGCACGATGCCGAGCACGGCCACGCGCAGCGTGTTGAGCAGGCCCACCCAGATGGCGCGGCCATACGTGTCGGCGGGGGTATAGGCGATGGGCGTTTCGCCGATGGCGAAGCCGGCCTCGCGTTGCAGGAAACCGAAGCCCGTGGCGATGTTGCGCACGGACAGGTTGTGAAGCGTGTTTGAAACCAGGAACCACACCGCCAGGGCGACGGCGGCCAGTGCGATCACTTGATAGACCACGGCGCGCACGCCGGGATCGTTCCAGTTCAGACGCCGGGGGGGTGCCGAAATCGGGGCGTTCTCTCGCCGCCGGGCCGCCCCAAGGCGAGAGACATCCCCCTCGGGGGGTAGCGGGCCCGCATTTTGGGCCCGCTTGGGGGCATCATTATTTGAAGTCGTCATGAATGAATCTACAGAAGTCGGACACCGGGCAGCGGGGGCCTTGCGGCCCGCGCCGTCCACTCCTGCCGCCCGCTCGAAGGCGGGCTAGGCATGGCACGCGTCGCGCGCCATGCCGGGCAGCCGTGTGTTAGCGCACCGGCCAGCCGTACATCAAGCCACCTTGCTTGTAGCTGGCGTTCAGGCCGCGGTCCAGCTTCATCGCGCTGCTCTTGCCGAGCGTGGCTTCGAAGCTTTCGCCGTAGTTGCCGACCTGCTTGATGATGTTATAGCCCCACTTGTCGTCCACGCCCAGGTTCTTGCCCATGCCCGGGGTCACGCCCAGGATGCGCTGGATGTTGGGGTTGGTGCTCTTGGTCATTTCATCGACGTTCTTGGACGTGATGCCGTATTCCTCGGCTTCCAGCATCGCGTTCAGCGACCAACGCACCACGTTGAACCACTGCTCGTCGCCCTGGCGCACCATGGGGCCCAGCGGCTCCTTGGAGAAGTCTTCCGGCAGGATGATGTACTTGTCCGGATTCTCCAGCGTGGTGCGGGTCGAGGCCAGCTGCGACTTGTCGGTCGTGAAGGCATCGCAACGGCCGGCCGAGAAGGCGCGGATGATTTCGTCGTACTTGTCGATCACGACGGGCTTGAATTCGATCTTCTGGCCACGGAACCAGTCGGCCAGGTTCAGCTCGGTGGTGGTGCCCGGCTGCACGCAGATGGTGGCGCCGTTCAGTTCCTTGGCGCTCTTGACGTTCAGGTCCTTGGAGACCATGACGCCCTGGCTGTCGTAGTAGTTCACGCCCACGCCGATCAGGCCCAGGGTGGTGTCGCGCGTCAGCGTGACGGTGGTATTGCGGGTCAGCACGTCCACCTCGCCCGATTGCAGGGCGGTGAAGCGCTGCTGCGTGTTCAGCGGCGTGACCTTGAACTTGCTGGCGTCGCCGAACATGGTGGCGGCGACGGCGCGGCACAGATCAACGTCCAGGCCCTTGTATTCACCCTTGCTGTCCGCGATCGAGAATCCCGGAATGCCGGTCGAAACGCCGCATTGGACAAACCCTTTTTTCTTGACGTTATCGAAGGTCGCACCCGCATTGGCAGCCGCGGACGCAGCGAACAGGGCGGTGCCAATGGCAGCGAGTTTCAGTACTTTCATCTTGATCTCCGTAGGGGTGTTGCGAAGCCGAACGCAAGGCCGGGTTGGGCTTTACGCATGGGGCGGATGGTAGCGTCCGCAAAGCGGCCTCCGCATCCGGGAATTCCCTTGAAATATAGGGACACTGGATGAAATCAAACAGGGTTTTGAGCTAAAAACGGGGACACTATTCCTGCCCTATAAACGTGTCCGGGCGGTCACTTCGTCCGAGTCATTTCCGTCACATCGGAACACTTTTTCCGCCGCCGGCGCCACGCCGTTTTAGGCCAGCTTACTGTCCCCGAGTTACTATTGCGGCTTCATCCGACAGCCGCCATGATCGAATTCCAGCACGTCTTCAAATCGTATGGTCGCGGCCGCAATATCCTGGCCGACATCAACTTCCGCGTGAGCGCGGGAGAGTTCGTTTTCGTGTCGGGGCCGTCCGGCGCCGGCAAGTCCACCCTGCTCAAGCTGATCGGCGGCCTCGAGCCCGCCAGCCGCGGTTCGATCCAGGTCAACGGCCAGCGGCTCGACAAGCTGCCCGCCCGCGCCCGGCCCTACCTGCGCCGCGCCGTCGGCGTGATCCTGCAGGACACGCACCTGCTGTTCGATCGCAGCGCCTTTGAAAACGTGATGCTGCCGCTGGCGGTCACCGGCCATCCCTGGAATTCGGCCGCCGCGCGCGCCCGCGCGGCGCTGGATAAGGTCGGCCTGTCGGGCAAGGAAGACCTCAATCCCATCGAATTGTCGGGCGGCGAACAGCAGCGCCTGGCGATCGCGCGCGCCATCGTCAACCGGCCCGCCATCCTGATCGCCGACGAACCCACCGCCAACCTCGACCACGACAACGCGCAGCGCATCATGAACGTGTTCCGCGACTTCAACCGCGTCGGCGTCACCACGCTGATCGCCTCGCACGACCAGGAACTCATGGCGCGCTACGCCACCCGCACCCTGCGCATCGACCCGGGCCGGTTCGCCGACTCGCACGGCGCCGCCACGCCCCCGGCCGACGCCGGCCACGGCATCGCGGGAGAACCGGCATGAACGCCTGGCTGCGGCAGCATCGCTATGCCCTCATGGTCACCCTGCGCCGGCTGGTCAAGCAGCCGTTCTCGTCGCTCGCCAACCTGCTGGTGATGGCGCTGGCGCTGGCCCTGCCGCTGTTGGGCAGCGCCATCCTGGTGTCGGTCCAGCCGGTGGCGCGGCAGATGTCCGTCACCCCCGAGGTCACCGTCTTCATGCGGGTCGATGCGCCCGCCGGCGCCGCCGCCGACATCGCCAGGCGCATCCAGGGCGAATACGCCAGCGACGTGCGCGCGGTGCGCGTGGTCGGCCGCGACGACGCCCTGGCCGACCTGCGCGCCAATCCTGCCTGGCAACAGGCGCTGGCCGTGCTGCCCGGCAATCCGCTGCCCGACGCGGTGGTGGTGACGCTGGCAGACGGCGAAGACCTGGCCGGCCGCGCCGACAGGCTGGCGCAGGCCTGGAAACAATGGGACCAGGTCGACCTGGTGCAGCTGGACAGCGCCTGGGTCCAACGGCTCGAAGCCATCCTGCGCTTCGCCCGCATCGGCCTGGGCTTCCTGGCCGCCTGCGTGGCGGTGGTGGTGCTGGCCACGGTGTTCAACACGGTGCGCATGCAGGCCCTGTCGCAACGCGAGGAAATCGCCGTGGCGCGCCTGGTGGGCGCCACCGAGTCGTTCGTGCGGCGGCCCTTCCTGTACCTGGGCGCGCTGTCCGGCGCGCTGGCCTCGCTGCTGGCCATCGGCGTGGCGGCGGTGGCGCTGTCGCCGCTGAACAACGCCCTGCTCGGCCTTGCGCGCAGCTACGGGGCGGAATTCGCCCTGCATCTGCCCGGCGCGCCGGTGCTGCTGGCGGCCATCGTCGCCTCGGCCGCCCTGGGCGCGCTGTCGGCGCGCTGGTCCGTCACGCGCAGCACGCGATTCTGAAAAGGGCACCGGTCTTCGTCCGATTTTCCTGAAGGCCGGCCTGCCTAAAGCCACGTATAGCCCCCCTTCGTCCCCGTGATCCGGGGAACGGCCGCGCCCGCCGTGGGTACGATGGCAGCACCTGCTCGCCGCGGCCTTCTCTGGCCAGTGTGCGCATGGCGTCTGTCCCGTGTCACGGGCCGCCCTGCGCTCCCCGGGGGCCGCGCCAGGAATGGCGCCGAAACGCCGGACCCGCGGGCAAACGGCCATATTTTTCAGGGACATAACAAAGTTGCGGTTACACAGGTTTTCCCCCCATTACAGGCCAGATGTGCAAGAATAAAGCGACATTTTTCTACATATTTTGAAACGTTTATCGTTCCACCGAGCGCCGCCTTCGTGTCCCAATCGTTGTTCCTGCCCTTGATTACGCCCCATGGTCGCCCGTCTTGAAGCCCGCGCGACGCGCCATTATTTCGATAGCGCGTTCCAGTCCCAGGCGGTGAAAGTACTCCCCAACGAGTACTACGTCACCGACGAAGACATCATGATCTCGACCGTGCTGGGGTCGTGTGTGGCCGCCTGCATCCACGACCCCGTCACCGGGGTCGGCGGCATGAACCATTTCATGCTGCCTGAAGGCGACATGCAGTCGCCGGCCTCGGCCACCATGCGCTACGGCGCCTTCGCCATGGAAGTGCTGATCAACGAACTGCTCAAGGCCGGCGCGGTACGCGACCGCCTCGAAGCCAAGGTGTTCGGCGGCGGCGCGGTGCTGTCGGCCATGCAGCAGATGAACATCGGCGAGCGCAACGGCCAGTTCGTGCTGAACTACCTGCGCACCGAAGGCATTCCGGTCAAGGCGCAGGACCTGGGCGACGTGCATGCGCGCCGCATCAACTATTTCCCGCGCGACGGCCGCGTGATGGTGCGCAAGATGGCGCCGCACCATCAGCGCGCCGAAGAAATCATCGCCAAGCGCGAACAGGCCGCCGCCGAGAGCGTGCAGGCCAAGACCCACAGCCCGCCGCGCGTCGAACGCTTCGCGCGGCCCGCGGCGCGCCCGGGCGTGGAGCGTTTCGATCGTCCCGCCGCGCGTCCCGGCGTGGAACGGTTCGACACCGGCGTCACCCGCCGCCGCAAGCCGGAAACCGCCGGCGGCTGAGGCCGCGCCGCCTCAGCCCGCGCCGCCCGGGCGGCCGAAGCTGGCGCGGTATTGGCTGGGTGACACGCCCAGCCGCCGCTGGAACACCTCGCGCAGGTGGCGGGCATCGCGAAAGCCGCAATGAAAGGCCACGGTTTTGAGGGGCGCCGACTCGCGCTCCAGCCGCGCGCGGGCCGCATCCAGCCGCGCGCTCTCGACGAACTCCGCCGGCGTGACGCCGGCATCGCGCAGGAACACCCGCGCGAAATTGCGGCGGCTCATGTTGGCCACCGCCGCCAGCGCCGCCACGCCCAGGTCGTCGGCCAGATGGCCCAACACATGCTGCTGCACCTGCGCCACCGCCGAGGTCTCTTCGACGAACGGCGTGAGGAAGGGGCTGAACTGCGACTGGCCGCCGGCGCGCTGCATGAACACCACCAGCCGCTTGGCCACGTTCAGCGCCACGTCGGGCCCGTGGTCCTGCGCCACCAGGGACAGCGCCAGGTCGATGCCGGCGGTCACGCCCGCCGAGGTGTGCAGCCGGCCATCCCGCACGTAGAGCCGGTCGGGCTCGACCCGCAGCTCCGGATAGCGCGCCGCCAGCGCCTGCGCATCGTTCCAGTGCGTGGTCACGATGGCGCCGGCAGGCAGGCCTGCCCGAGCCAACAGGAAGATACCGTTGCAGATCGCGCCGTAACGGTCGGCGCGCGCAAAGGCCGCGCGCAGCCAGGCCAGGCCTTCGTCCGGTTCGCGCGCCGCCGGCAGGTCCGGCCCGCCCGCGACCAGCAGCAGGTCGGGCGCCTCGTCGACCTCCGCGTAGTGACGCTGCGGGACCAGCAGCATGCCGTTGGAGCAGGGCACCGCGCCACGCGTCAGGCCGATCAGTTCCATCCGGTACTGGCTGGCGGGCAACAGGAAGCGGTTGGCCTCGGCGAACACGTCCAGCGGCCCGCTGACGTCCAGCGACTGCACGCCGGGAAAAACGAGAATGGCGACGGATTTCATGGGATCGGATAACCGGGAAGCCTGCGCCGCGCGGCCGCGCGGCGCAGGCATGGCGACGGCGCGCCGCCAACACACGCTACCTTAGCGCAACGACAGCGGTGTTCACCGCGCTGTCCTTGCCTTGGCCGCAATCCGCGCCAGCGCGGCCGCCATCCGCCGCCACCGCCCGGGTTGGCCGCCGCGCGCGCCACCCTGGCCGCAATCCGCCCCATCCGCCGCTGGTCCGTGACCGCGGGCGCGCCCAGACTTTCCGTACCGCCCTTTCCGGGCTTGCCACGCAAGGAAACCGCCCCATGCAAACCCCTCATTCCGATCCCAGCGAACGCGTCGGCCCGGCTTTCTCGGTCGACGGCATGCTGCTGGCCCGCAACAAGACGCGCCAGGCCATCGAGGACATCGCCGCCCGCATCCGCCCCGGCATGATCGAGGAAGACGCCGTCGCCCTCGCCAAACAGACCTTGATCGACGCCGGAATGGCGCTCAGCTGGCATCCCACGCGGGTGCGCTTCGGCGCCAACACCATGAAGGCCATGCGCCAGGCCTCCACGCCCGGCGCGGTGCTGGGCGAACACGACATCTTCTTCCTCGACATCGCGCCGCGCCTGGACGCCTGGGAAGGCGACGGCGGCAAGAGCTATGTGGTGGGCGACGACCCCGGCCAGGCGCGCTGCGCCCGCGACGCCGAGGCGCTGTTCCATGATGTGCGCGGCGTCTGGCTGCGCCAGCGGCTGAGCGGCCAGGCGCTGTACGCCTACGCCGACCGCCAGGCGCGCGCCATGGGCTGGGAACTGAACTTCGACCTGCCCGGCCACCGCGTGTCCGACTTCCCGCACGCGGCGATCCACATCGGCTCGCTCGCCGACCTGGCCATCAGCCCGTCGGAGATGCGCTGGATCCTGGAAATCCACCTGCGCGATCCGCAGGGCCGCTATGGCGCGTTCTTCGAGGACATGCTGCTGGACGACGCCCACTATCCCGCGTGAAGCCCGCGCGAGGCACCGGCGCGCATGCGCCCGGCACCCGCGCGGCGGGCCCGACCGGCCGTCATGCGCCGCGCCGTCCCGCCCCGTTAGGCCGCCCGCGCGCCGCCGATCGACACCACGCTGGCGGTGAAATCCTTGAGCAGGGCCTCGCGCCGCGCCGCGGCCTTCTCCATCGCCGCCTCTTTCACATGGCCATAGCCGCGGATCTCCTCCGGCACGCTGGCCAGGGCGACCGCCCGATCCAGGTTGCCGCGATTGAGCTTGGACAGGATCGCGCTCAGCGTCTCGCGATACTCGCGCGCCAGCTCGCGCTCGGCGCGGCGCTCGCGCGTGTAGCCGAACGGATCGAAGCGCGTGCCGCGCAGGCGCTTCATGCGCGCCAGCAGGCGGAACACCCGCAGCATACCGGGGCCATAGGCTTTCTTGACCAGATGGCCGTCCGCGCCGCGGCGCGCGAACAGCGGCGGCGCCAGATGGAAGCGCAGCTTCCAGTCGCCCTCGAACTGCTCGCCGATGCGCTTGAGGAACTCCCCGTCCGTATAGAGCCGCGCCACCTCGTACTCGTCCTTGTAGGCCAGCAGCTTGAAGTAGTAGCGCGCCACCGCCAGCGCCAGGCGCTGGGTGCCGGTGGCCTCGTGCTCGGCGTGCGCCACTTTGTCCACCAGGTCGGTGTACTGCCTGGCGTAAGCCGCGTCCTGGTACTGCGTCAGGAACGCGCGGCGCGTTTCGACGACGCGCGCCAGCTCGCCGGCCGGTTTCTTCAGTTCCACCACCGGTTGGACCACGCGCGGCCGGCGAATCTCGATGATGCCCTCCGGATGCGCAGGAGCGCCGCCGCTTGCCAGCAGGCGCGTCACGCCGGCCAGGTCATGGGCCGCGCGGCGGCCCCAGGCGAACGCCGCCAGGTTGTTGGGCACCTGCTGGCCGTTCAGTTCGATGGCGCGCAGCAACGACTCGCGCGACAGCGGCAGCCAGCCCTTCTGGTAGGCGTAGCCCATCATCAGGGGATTGGAATAGATGGCGTCGCCCAGCAGCCCCACCGCCAGCGCCGACGCATCCACCGTGTGCAGGTTGTCCTTGCCGCAGGCGGCCTGCAGGTCGGCCGTCAGGTTGGCGCCCGGCAGCGTCCAGTCGGGATTGGTGACGAACGCGGCGGTGGGCGCGGTGTCGCTGTTGAGCAGCGCGCGCGAGCGGCCCGGACGCAGCCGCGCCATGGCGTCGGCGCTGGTCGCCACCACCAGGTCGCCGGCCAGCATCAGGTCGGCCTCGCCCATCGCCACGCGCGTGTTCATCAGGTGATCCGGCGTCTGCGCCAGCACCACGTGCGAATACACCGCGCCGCCCTTCTGCGCCAGGCCGGCCATGTCCAGCACCGAACAGCCCTTGCCTTCCAGGTGCGCGGCCATGCCCAGCAACTGGCCGATGGTGACCACGCCGGTGCCGCCCACGCCGGCGATGAATACGCCATAGGCCTGCGCCAGCGCCGGCAACGCCGGTTGCGGCACGTCGTCGTCGACCGCGCCTTCCGGCGCCAGCGCGCGCGGCTTGCGCAGCTTGCCGCCTTCCACCGTGACGAAGCTGGGGCAGAAGCCCTTCAGACAGGAGAAGTCCTTGTTGCAACTGGACTGGTTGATGGCGCGCTTGCGGCCGAACTCGGTCTCCAGCGGTTCCACCGACAGGCAGTGCGATTTCTGCGAACAGTCGCCGCAGCCTTCGCACACGCGCTCGTTGATGACCACGCGCCGCGCCGGGTCGGGATAGGCGCCGCGCTTGCGGCGGCGGCGCTTCTCGGTGGCACAGGTCTGGTCATAGATCAGCACCGACACGCCGGGGTGCTCGCGCAACTCGCGCATCACCGCGTCCAGCTCGTCGCGATGTTTCACCGGCACGCCCGGCGCCATGCCGGCCATGCCCTGGTATTTCTCCGGCTCGTCGGTCACCACCACGATCTTGTCGATGCCCTCGGCCGCCACCTGGCGGCTGATCATCGGCACGCTGATGGGGCCGTCCACCGGCTGCCCGCCGGTCATGGCCACCGCGTCGTTGAACAGGATCTTGTAGGTGATCGGCGCCTTGGCCGCCACCGCCGCGCGGATCGCCAGCAGGCCCGAATGGAAGTAGGTGCCGTCGCCGAGGTTGGCGAACACGTGCTTTTCCTCGGTGAACGGCGCCTGCCCCAGCCACGGCACGCCCTCTCCGCCCATCTGCGTGTACACCTGCGTGTTGCGGCCCATCCAGGTCACCATGTAGTGGCAGCCGATGCCGGCCATGCCGCGCGAGCCTTCCGGCACCCGCGTCGAGGTATTGTGCGGACAGCCCGAACAGAACCACGGCTTGCGGTCTTCCACCACGCGCGGGCGCGCCAGCGCCTGTTCGCGATCGGCGATGAAGGCCAGGCGCGCCTCGATGCCGGCGCGCACGTCGGCCGGCAATTCGAAGCGCAGCAGGCGCGCGGCAATGGCCTTGGCCACCATCGCCGGCGAGAACTCGTAATGCGCCGGCAGCAGCCAGTTGCCCTGCGGCACCGCCCATTCGCCGCCATCCTTGTCGTCGAACTTGCCGACCACGCGCGGGATCTTCTTGCCGCTGCCGATCCAGCTGAACAGTTCCTCCTTCAACTGGTATTCGAGCACCTGGCGCTTTTCCTCGACCACCAGGATCTCGTCCAGGCCATCGGCGAAGCGCGCCATGCCGGTGGACTCCAGCGGCCACACCATGCCGACCTTGAACAGCCGCAGGCCGATGCGCTGGCACACCGCCTCGCTCAGCCCCAGGTCGGACAGCGCCTGACGCGTATCCAGGTAGGCCTTGCCCGAGGTCATGATGCCGAAGCGCGCGTCGCGCGCCGGCACCTGCCACAGCTCGCGGTTCAGGTTGTTGGCGCGGGCGTAGGCCAGCGCCGCGTACAGCTTGTAGTCCAACAGCCGCGCCTCCTGCTGCAAGGGCGTGTCCGGGATGCGGATGTTCAGGCCGTCCGGCGGCAGGCGGAAATCCCCGGGCAGCACGATCTGCACGCGGTAAGGATCCACGTCCACCGAGGCCGACACCTCGACGATGTCGGTGATGCACTTCATGCCGACCCAGACGCCGGCATAGCGGCTCATGGCCCAGCCATGCAGGCCGTAGTCCAGCACCTCCTGCACGCTGGAGGGGAACAGCGCCGGGATCATGCAGGCCTTGAGAATGTGGTCGCTCTGGTGCGGCAGCGTCGACGACTTGGCCGGATGGTCGTCGCCGGCCACCACCAGCACGCCGCCGTGCGGCGAGGTGCCGGCGGCGTTGGCGTGCTTGAACACGTCGCCGCAGCGGTCCACGCCCGGCCCCTTGCCGTACCACATGCCGAACACGCCGTCGTACTTGGCGCCCGGGAACAGGTTGACCTGCTGGGTGCCCCACACCGCGGTGGCCGCCAGGTCCTCGTTGATGCCCGGCTGGAATTCGACATGGTGCGCCTTCAGGTACTTGGCCGCCTTCCACATGTTCTGGTCGACCCCGCCCAGCGGCGAGCCCCGGTAGCCCGACACGAACCCGGCCGTGTTCAGCCCCGCGCGCAGGTCGCGCAGCCGCTGCATCATCGGCAGGCGCACCAGGGCGTGGATGCCGCTCATCCAGGCGCGGCCGCTTTCCAGGGTGTATTTGTCGTCCAGCTGGACGGATTCGAGCGCCGCGCGCAGCGCGGGCGTGAGGGGGGCATTCATGTCTACTCCGAGGGTCGTGGAACGCCCGCGGCAGCCAACGCACCACGCCCTCTTGAAGCGCATGCGGGCAAGCGGCGGGAGGTGAATTCCGGGCGCTCGATGCGCCTCTGTCCTACGGTTGTAACCGCTCGCCCCACCCCCGGCAATAGGGCGATGCGATAATTGTGGGCATGGACTTCGCCCCTCGCATCGTCGCCTGGCAACGCCAGCACGGCCGCCACGATCTCCCCTGGCAAAACACCCGGGATCCCTACCGCATCTGGCTCTCCGAGATCATGCTGCAGCAGACGCAGGTGGCCACGGTGATCCCCTACTACGAACGCTTCCTGCAGCGCTTCCCCGACGTGGCCGCGCTGGCCGCCGCCGCCCAGGAAGATGTGATGCCCTACTGGGCCGGCCTGGGCTACTACGCCCGCGCCCGCAACCTGCACCGCTGCGCCCAGGAGATCGCGCGCGACTGGAACGGCCGCTTCCCGCCCAGCGCCGAAGCCATCGCCACCCTGCCCGGCATCGGCCGCTCGACCGCCGCCGCCATCGCCGCCTTCGCCTATGGCGAGCGCTCGCCCATCCTGGACGGCAACGTCAAGCGCGTCTTCACCCGTCACTTCGGCATCGCCGGCGACCCCGCCAGGCGCGAGATCGAGCAGCGCCTGTGGGCCCTGGCCGACGCCCAGGTCGAGGCCGCGCCCGGCCTGGACATGGCCGCCTACACGCAGGGCCTGATGGACCTGGGCGCCACCCTCTGTACGCGCGGCAAGCCGGCCTGCGAGCGCTGCCCGGTCGCCGATACCTGTGTTGCCCGGCGCGAAGGCCGCCAGGCCGAACTGCCCACGCCCAAGGCGCGCAAGGCGATTCCGGAACGCGAGACCGCGATGCTGGTGCTGCAGCACCAGGGCGCGTTCCTGCTGCAGCAACGCCCCGAACCCGGTATCTGGGGCGGCCTCTGGAGCCTGCCCGAATTCGACGCCGCCGGCGACCCCCTGGCCGCCTCCCGCGCCCTCGGCCTGGACCCCGAACAGCGCTTCGAACTCGCCGCCTTCGCCCACACCTTCACCCACTACCGCCTGCACATCCGCCCCTGGTACGTGCCCGTGCGCAGCGCCTCGCTGCGCCAACCCACGCAACCCGAACGCTGGGTCACCCAGGCCGAACTCCCCGACACCGCCCTGCCCGCCCCCGTCAAGAAACTCCTGCTGGGCCTGATCGACGCCGGCCTCCCCGGCGACCTGCAGGCCAACAGCAAGTAGCGCCCTCCGACCGCCCCCCACGCGCAGCGTCACCGCCCCGACGCCAGACACCCAAACGCCAAAGAAGGCCGCCCGCGCGGCCGCCTTTGGCGACCCCGCAAACCCTTTCCGCCCCGAAGATTGCTGACAAGAACGCCAAGCACACCGCCCGCCCCAACAACCGCCGTTAAGTCACGACGCGAGCGAGTGGCGGGGCAGGCGGGGGATGGCGGGGCGTGTAGATGCGCCCGGCGGAAACCGAAGGCAGCCGCCGTAGGCGGCAACGAGATTCTATGGTCCGGATCAAGCTTTTTTCAGGTTCAACCTCCCCGGATCGAAGGCTTGCCCGGTGCGCCAGACCCCGTAGGCAATACGCAACAACTTGCGCGCAATCACCACCAGCGCTGCCGTCGAGGCCAGCCCACGGGCCCTGAGCATGGCGTAGTAATCCTTGAAGTGATCCGTGCGGGCTGCCGAACTGGCCGCGTTGTACAGCAACGTCCTGGCGGCCTTGTCGCCCTGTTTGCTCAAGCGTCGCCGGCCAACTTTGCGGCCAGACTCGTTGGGCCGCGGATCTAGCCCGCAGAACGCCACCGCCGCATCGCTGCTGGCGAAGTGGATACGGTTGAACAAGGTCGTCAGGGCGGCCCCGTTGATCGGCCCGATGCCGCAGATGCCGGTCAACAGACCGTAGGTCTTGGCCCACTCGCTCTGAGCCTTGATCTTGGCGATCAACTCGCGTTCGAGCTGCTCGGCCCAGCAACCCAGACTAGCTAAGGCCTGCTTCTGATGCTTGCTGGCGCAGCCATGACGCTGCGCCGACAGTCTCAAGGACGTGCCCACCCGCACCACCGTCGACCTCAGTGCCTGAAGTGCCCGAACCTGTTGCAACTCGGGCGAGATCGGCTCGTAGCGGTGCAGCTTGGCGTGGCGCTGAGCGATGTACTGCGCAATGACTTGGGCATCCAGCCGGTCGGTCTTGCCTCGGTTGCCCAGCGAGATCGCGTAGTGGTGCACGTGCGTCGGGTTCAAGACATACACCACGAACGCGCGCTCGTGCGCCAGGCGGGCCAACAATTCCTGGTAGCCCCCGGTCGCCTCCATTGCGATCACGCTGCCGGCCGGCAGGCGCTTGAGCCAACCGACGATGCCGGATCGGCTGTTGGGCAGGACCCCGGACACGATTGCGCCCTCGTGGCCGGCCACTTGCAGCTCGAACTTACCGACATCGACTCCAATAAAGCAGCCAGATATTTGCATGATGGCTCTCCCTGCGATACGTTTAGTCCGCTGGGGTAGCCTCGCCTCGGGCGTTACCTTGCGATCAATCGGCGGTCCTAGGCCGCTAGATTCCTTATCGACGCTGTGAGGCGGGGTGGGATGCTCTCGTTGTGGCAGTCCGGGTGCTACCGGCTGATGGTTGAGCACGTCCCTACCCCAGCACCCTCCCACCGCGGAAGGTGCACCCACACCATACAAGGTTGAGCACGGGGCAGTCCGGAGCGAACGCTCCGGACCGCAATCGTAGCCCCGCCATCCCCCGCCTGCCCCGTCGCTCGCGCCTCAAGAACCCACTCGTCACGCATCCCCCAGCAACATCACCAGCTTCAGATCCAGATGCGTCGCCAGGCGAAACGTGATCTGCTGGAACGCCATCCGCCCCCGCCGCGGATGCGCGAACTCGCGCAGGCCGCCTTCGCGTTCGACGACGGCGTGCCGGTTCCACCAATGCGCGAACACGGGACTCTGCCGGTTCAGGGCGTCGATCAGCGCCAGCACCGCCGGCTCGTCCAGATGCGCGCCCGCGTCGGCCCGGAACTCGGCCACCACGCGCCGCGCGCGCTGCTCCCAGTCCACCACCAGTTCGCGCGCCGCCGGGTCCAGGAAGATGTAGCGCAGCAGATTCGGCTCCGGATCCCGGGTCGGCCAATCGTCGAATAGCTCGCGCAGCGGTTCATTACAGGCCAGCACGTTCCAGGCCCGGTCCAGCACGTAGGCCGGCGCGGTGATGGCGTCCACGCACTCGCGCAGCGAACCCGGCGCCCCCAGCGCGTCATCGCGCGCATGCTGCGGGTCGGCACAGTCGGCCAGGTCGAACAGATAGGCCCGCTCGGCCCGCGCCAGTTGCAGCACCCCCGCGATGCGCGACCAGACCGACGGCGATACCGACACCTCGCGCCCCTGCTCGATCCAGGTGTACCAGGTGACGCTGATGCCGCACAGCTGCGCCACCTCTTCGCGCCTCAGCCCGGGCGTGCGGCGCCGCATGCCTTCGGGCAGGCCGGCCATCTGCGGCGTGATGCGCGAGCGGGCGCTGCGCACGAACTCGCCCAGCGCCTGGCGGCGCAGGCGGGAGCCTTCATGGCCGGCGGCGCCGGCTTGGGGGGAAGTGTTCATACCAGGATAAGGGAGGCACTTGTACGTGTATAAGCTCCGCCTATCTTACGCCTGTCCGCAGCGATGGCGCTCCGCTACGCCGACAGGCGACCATGGGTCGGACCGGCATATCGACGAACGGCCCGGGCCGCGCTACGGTCGACCCTGTACAGAACGGCATCGAACCGACGACACCGCATCAACACGAAGGAGACACCCCCCATGCCCGTCCCCCAGACGTCCCCGAGCTGCCCGACCGTGACCGAAGCCGCGGCGCTTTTTCGCGATGGCCAGGTCACCAGCGAAGCCCTCACCCGGGCCTGCCTGGACCGCATCGCGGCCCGCCAGGACCTCAATGCCTTCATCACGGTGGACGCGGACGGCGCGCTGGCGCAGGCGCGGGCCGCCGATGCCGCGCGCGCCGGGGGACACACCGCCCGGCCGCTGGAAGGCGTGCCCGTGGCGATCAAGGACAACATCCACGTCGCGGGGCTGCCCAACACCGCCGGCACCCCGGCCCTGCGTGACTTCATCCCGGCCGAGGACGCCCCGATCGTGCGGCGCCTGCGCGAAGCCGGAGCCATCATCGTCGGCAAGACCCACATGCATGAACTGGCGTTCGGCGTGTCCGGCTACAACTCGGCCTATCCCGGCCCGCGCGGCGCGGGCACGCGCAACGCCTATGACCCCGAACGCATCGCCGGCGGCTCGTCCTCGGGCAGCGGCGCGGCGGTGGGCGCGCGCCTGGTGCCGGCCGCGCTCGGCACCGACACGGGCGCCTCCGTTCGCCTGCCTGCCGCGCTCAATGGCGCCGTGGGCTTTCGGCCTTCGGTGGGCCGCTATGACGGTTCGGGCATTACGCCGATTTCGCATACCCGCGACACGCCCGGGCCCATCGCCAACGGCATGGCCGACATCGCGCTGCTGGATGCCGTGCTGACTGGCGACGACAGGCCGTTGCCAGCGCTGGACGCCGCCGGCCTGCGGCTGGGACTGCCCGGCTATTTCTGGCAGGACCTGGACCCGCAGGTGCAAGCCGTCGCCCAGGCCGCACTTGAGCGCCTGCGCGCGGCCGGCGTGACGCTGCTGCCGTTGGACATGCCCGGCCTGGAGGCCAGTAACGCCGCGACCGGCATGCCGCTGTGCCTGTACGAACAGAAGCCAGACCTCACCGCCTACCTGGCGCGCCACGAGGTCGGCGTCAGCTTCGAGGAATTGGTGGCGCGAATCTCCAGCCCCGACGTCAAGGCCATCTTCAACGACCTGGTCGTGCCGGGCGTGCTACCCACGCCATCGGGCGAACTGCTGCCGCTGCAGCCACTGTACGACAGCGCCATCGCGGTCCATCGCGGGGCGCTCATCGACGTCTACCGCCGCGCATTCGAGCAGCATGCGCTGCACGGGCTGCTGTTCCCCACGGTGCCGGTGCCGCCGCCGCTCGCCGCGCCCGAGGCCAGCAGCCTGGAGTCGTTCCTGCGGCTGGCGCGCAACGTCGACCCCGGCAGCAACGCGGGCCTGCCCGGCCTGAGCCTGCCCGCCGGCCTGTCGGACGACGGCCTGCCGATCGGATTGGAGGTGGATGGCCTGCCGGGCGAGGACCGCAAGATCCTCGCGGTCGGCGTGGCGCTGGAACCGTTGCTGGGCCGCCTGGCGCCGCCGCCAGCCTGATGCGCCTTTCGGCGCGGACGGCGGCCGCGTATCAGTCCTGGCCCGCGCGCATCGCGGCCAGGGTCGCCTCCAGCGCGCCGGCCACGCCCAGCGTGCGCAACGACTGCGCCGCCTGCGCCACCTCGCGCACGAAACGCTCGTCGCGGCCCAGGTCGCCGAACACGGCGGCCAGGGCTGTCATCTCGCGCGCCCAGGCCAGCGCGGCGGCCGGCCCCGGCGGCGCCTCGCGCGCCGCCTGCTCCGCCTGCGCCAGCCGCTGCGCCAGCGTCTCGGCCAGCGGGTCATCGATGGGATAACGCCGTCCTGCCTGATCCACCCCGCGCAGGAAATGCAGCCAGCCGGCCAGCGCCAGCGCCAGCCCGGCGATCGGCCGGTCCGCCGCCAGCCGCGCCCGCACCGTGCCCAGCAGGCGCTGCGGCATCTTCTGCGATCCGTCCATGGCGATCTGCCGCGTCTGGTGCCGCAGCGCCGGATTGGCGTAGCGTTGCAGCAGCCGCTCCTGGTAAGCCGCCAGGTCCAGGCCCGGCAGGGCCGGCAGGGTCGGCGCGATCTCGTTGCGCATCAGGTCGGCCAGATAGCGCCGCAACGCCGGCTGCGCCACGGCCTGGTCCACCGTGGCCCAGCCCGCCATCACCGACAGGTAGGCCAGCGCCGAATGCGCGCCGTTCACCATGCGCAGCTTGAGCGTCTCGAAAGGCGCCGCCTCCGTGGCGAAGCGCGCCCCGCCCGCGGCCCAGTCCGGCCGGCCGGCGGCAAAGCGATCTTCCACCACCCATTCCAGGAATGGCTCGGCCTGCACCGGCCAGGCGTCCATCATGCCCAGCGCCTGCGCCACCGCGGCGCGATCCTCATCGGTGGTGCGCGGCACGATGCGGTCCACCATCGCGCAGGGAAAGGCGCAGGCCTGGTCGATCCATTCCGCCAGCCTCGCGTCCACCTGCGAGGCGAAGGCCAGCACCAGGCCGCGCAGCAGGTGACCGTTGCCGGGCAGGTTGTCCAGCGACAGCAGCGTCACCGGTCCCAGGCCCGCCGCGCGCCGGCGTTGCAACCCCCACACCAGGAAGCCGATAGTGCTGCGCGGCGCCAGGGGCTGCGCCAGATCGTGCGCGATGTCGGGGTGCGCCAGGTTCAGCGCGCCGCTGGCCGGATCGTGGCAATAGCCTTTTTCGGTCACGGTCAGGCTGACGATGCGCGTATACGGACTGGCGATGCGCGCCAGCACCGCCTGCGGATCCTCGGGCGCCACCAGCGTTTCCAGCAGGCAGCCGATCACGGCCAGCCGCGCTTGCGGCCGGCCCTCGGCGTCGGCGCTGCGCAGCGCCAGCGTGTACAGCCCGTCCTGCGGCGCCAGCGCGTCGCGGGTATCGGCCTGCCGCAGCGACACGCCGCAGATGCCCCAGCGCGGGTCGCCGCTGGCATGCAGGGCCGCCTCATTCACCGCCGCCAGGTGGCCGCGCGCGAACGCGCCCAGCCCCAGGTGCACGATGCCGGCGCGCAGGGCGCCGCGGTCGTAGGCCGGCCGCGCCACGCCGGGCGCCAGCGCCTGCAGGCGCGCCGGATGCAGCCGGACGGCCGCCGGGGCTACCAGTTCCATAACGTGCCGTCCTGCTGCAGCCGGTTCACCGGCAGGTAAGCGCGCTTGTACGGATACTTGGCGGCCAGCTTCTCGTCGATGTCCACGCCGTGACCCGGCACATCGCCCGGATACAGCATGCCCTGCGAGAAGGTGTAGGCGTGCGGGAACACCGCGTCCGTCTCCTCGGTGTGGCGCATGTATTCCTGGATGCCGAAGTTCGGCACCCACAGGTCGAAATGCAGCGCCGCGCCCATGCACACCGGCGACAGGTCGGTGGCGCCATGGCAGCCGGTGCGCACCTGGTACAGCGAGGCCAGGTCGGCGATGCGGCGCAGGTGGGTGATGCCGCCGGCGTGCACCACGGTGGTCCGGATGTAGTCGATCAGCTGGTTCTGCACCAGGTCCTTGCAGTCCCAGATCGAGTTGAAGATCTCGCCCACCGCCAGCGGCGTGGTGGTGTGCTGGCGGATCAGGCGGAAGGCCTCCTGGTTCTCGGCCGGCGTGGCGTCCTCCATCCAGAACAGGTTGTACGGCTCCAGCGACTTGCCCAGGCGGCCGGCCTCGATCGGCGTCAGGCGGTGGTGCACGTCGTGCAGCAGGTGATGCTCGAAGCCGAGCTTTTCGCGGATGCGCTCGAACAGCTTGGGCGCATGTCGCAGGTACTTCTCGGTGGACCAGTCGTGCTCGCTGGGCAGATCGGCGTCGGCGGGTTCGTAGAACAGGTTGCCGCGGCCCACGCCGTAGACCTTGTCCAGCCCCGGCACGCCGCTCTGCGCGCGGATCGCGCGGTAGCCCATGTCGGCGTAGCGCAGCACCTCGTCGACGGTGTGCTCGATGTCGCTGCCGTTGGCGTGGCCGTAGACCATCACCCCGGTGCGGCTCTTGCCGCCCAGCAGCTGGTACAGCGGCAGGCCGGCGGCCTTGGCCTTCAGGTCCCACAGCGCGGTGTCGACCGCGGCGATGGCGGTCATGGTGACCGGGCCCCGGCGCCAGTAGGCGCCCTTGTACAGGTATTGCCAGATGTCCTCGATCTGGTGCGCGTCGCGGCCGATCAGGCAGGGCACCACGTGTTCGGTCAGGTAGGCCGCCACGGCCAGCTCGCGCCCGTTCAGGGTGGCATCGCCGATGCCGGTCAGGCCCTGGTCGGTCTCGATCTTCAGGGTCACGAAATTGCGGCCCGGCGAACAAACAATGACGCGTGCGTTCGTAATTTTCATCATGGATTCCGTGAAACGGGGGGGGTGTTCAGCCTTCCCAGCCCAGGTGGCTGAGGAAGTCGCGGGTACGGGCGACCTGCGGGTTGTCGAAAATCTGCGCGGGCGGGCCCTGTTCCAGGATGGCGCCGTTCTCGAACACCACCACCCAGTTGGCCACGCGCCGGGCGAAACTCATTTCATGCGTGACCACGATCATGGTCATGCCTTCCTGCGCCAGCTTCTTCATGACGTTCAGCACCTCGCCCACGGTCTCGGGGTCGAGCGCCGAGGTCGGCTCGTCGAACAGCATCACTTCCGGCTCCATCGCCAGGGCGCGGGCGATCGCCACGCGCTGCTGCTGGCCGCCGGACAGGTTGGCGGGGAAGTTGCCGGCCTTGCTGGCCAGGCCCACCTTCTCCAGCAGCGCCATGGCGCGGGCCCGCGCCTGCTCCGGCGCCATGCCGAGCACGGTGATCGGCCCCATGGCGACGTTGTCCAGCGCCGACTTGTGCGGGAACAGCTCGAAGCTCTGGAACACCATGCCCATGCGCTGGCGCACCTTGCGCACCTCGGACTCGGCCTCCGGCACCGCCACGCCGTCCAGCAGCACGCGGCCGCCGTCGATCTTCTCCAATGCGTTGGTGCAGCGCAGGAGCGTGGACTTGCCCGAGCCGGACGGGCCGATCAGGCACATCACCTCGCCCTTGTTGACCTGCAGCGAGACGTCGTTCAACGCCACGAAGTCGCCAAAGACCTTGCGCACGTGCTCGTACACCAGCACCGGCGGCTGGTCGGCGCCCTTGCGGGTGGCGGCCGATGCCGCGGCAGCGGTCGCTGCGGCAGGCGTTGCTGCGGCGGCCACCGCCGCGCCGGCCGTGTCGGCCGTTTGTTCCAGGATCATCTCGTTCACTCCTTGACTCCGTATTTGCGGTGGATCCAGTCGACCAGCTTGGCCTGCGGATAGCCCATCAGCCAATAGATCACCGCCATCGCGGTCAGCATTTCCAGCACGCGGAAGCTCTGCGCGCGCACCTGCATCGAGGCATAGGCCAGCTCGCTGACGGCGATCACCGACACCAGCGAGGTGTCCTTGAACAGCGATATCCAGGTGCTGGCCAGCACCGGCAGGATGCGCCGCGCCGCCTGCGGCACCAGCACCTTGAACATGGCCTGGCGGCGCGACATGCCCATCGCCAGCGCGGCCTCCATCTGGCCCTTGCGGATCGAATTGATGCCGGCGCGGAAGGTCTCGGAGTTGTAGGCCGACACGTTCAGCACCAGCGCCACCAGCGCCGTGGTCACCGCCGAGAACTGCACGTCCAGCGCCATCGGCATGACGTAGAACGCCCAATAGATCACCAGGATCAGCGGCAGGTTGCGGAAGAACTCGACGATCGCCACCGCGACGCCGTTGGCCACGCGGTTCGACGACAGCCGCATCAGTGCCAGCACCATGCCGCCGGGTACCGCCAGCGCCATCGTCACCACCGTCAGCATCACGGTCATGGCCGCGCCCTGCAGCAGCACCTGGCGCGAGTCCCAGATAATTCCCCAGTCCAGATTCATGAGCGCCCCAGGTGTGCGTAGCGTTGGTACAGCCGGTCCACGCCGCGCGTCACCGGAAACAGGATCACGAAGTACGCCACGATCACCGCGGTGAACACCTCGATCGGCCGGTAGCTCTGCCCGGCGATGGTCTCGGCCTTGTGCATCAGCTCGGGCACCGCGATCACCGTGGCGATGGCGGTGTCCTTGATCGCCACCGTCAGCACCGAGCCGAAGGCCGGCAGCATGCGGATGGTGGCCTGCGGCAGGATGATCTTGCGCAGCGCCTGGGCCCGCGACATGCCGAGCGCCAGGCCGGCGCGCATCTGCCCCGGCCGCACCGACTCGATGCCGGCGCGGATCACCTCGGCCGAATAGGCCGCGATGTGCAGCGTCAACGCCACCAGCGCCGCCCAGAACGGCGCGAAGGTCACCCCGGCCAGCAGCGGGAAGGCGAAGTAGATCCACACCAGCACCACCAGCACCGGGATGGCGCGCATGCTGTCGATGTAGAACACCAGCAGCACCCGCAGCCAGCGCGGCCCGTACAGGCGCAGCAGCGCGATCACCAGGCCCAGCAGGATGCTGGAGACGGCCGTGACGGCGCTCAGCGCCACCGTGATGCCCAGGCCGCTGGCGAAGAAGCGCCAGTTATCGACGATGGGGGAAAAATCGAAGTCCATGCAATCTCCGTGCGATTCGCGAGCGCCGGGCTCAGAACGTCACCATCACTTTCATGGCCTGGCGCCGGTCCGCCGCCAGCGCGAAGGCCTCGTGCGCCTGGCGCGCCGGCACGGCGGCCGTCAGCAGCGGCGCCACGTCCACCAGGCCGCGGCCCAGGTAGTCGACCGCCCAGGCGTATTCATCGACGAAGCGGAAGCTGCCGATGACGTTCAGGCTCTTGACCATGATCTGGTTGAACGGGCACTGCTCGCTGCTGCCATTGAGCGTGCCCACCGTGACGATGGTGCCGCGCGGCCGCGTGGCGCGGATGCAGTTGGCCAGCCCGGCGTAGTTGCCGGAGGCCTCGAAGCACACATCGACCGTGCCCTTGCCCGCCGCCAGCTCGTCCAGCGCGCCCGGCTCGGCGGCGGCGTTGATGGTGCGCGTGGCGCCGACCTTGGCGCAGGTCGCCAGGGTCTGGTCCACGATGTCGACCACGATGACCTGGCTGGCGCCGGCCAGGCGCGCCGCCATCAGCACCAACGCGCCGATCGGCCCGGCGCCCACCACCATCACCGTCTTGCCCAGCAGCGTGCCGGCGCTGCGCACCGCGTGCAGCGCCACCGCCAGCGGCTCGCCAAAGGCGGCCAGCTCGAACGACAGGCTCTCCGGCACAGGCACGCACTGTTTTTCCTGCACCACCACCTGCTCGCGCATCGCGCCCTGCATGTGCGGATAACGGCTGGCGCTGCCGAAGAAGAACACCGCCTCGCAGTGGTTGGAATCGCCCTGGCGGCAATAGCGGCACACGCCGCAGGTGCGCGCCGGATCCAGCGCCACGCGGTCGCCGGGCTTGACGGCGGTGACGGCCGAACCGACCTCCAGCACCTGGCCCGAGGCCTCGTGGCCCGGCGTCAGCGGTTCGCGGATGACGAAATCGCCGACCCGGCCGTGGCGGTAGTAATGCAGGTCCGAACCGCAGATGCCGACCGCCTTGACGCCGACGCGCACCTGCGTCGGGCCCAGCGGCTCGGGCGCCTGTTCCACCAGCCGCAGGTCCTCGGCCCCATGAATCGCGCAATTGAGCATGGTGTGTCCGCCTTACTTCAGGTTCTGCGTCACGCGGCGTTCTTCGGCCACCAGTTCGGGATGCATGCGCGCTTCCACCTTGCGCAGCCACTCCAGGTACACCGGCTGGTTCTTGGCCACGCCCATGCCCGCGTCGATCGCGAAGATCTTGCTGTCCTGGCAGTCGTTTTCCTTGGGGAACACGGCCAGGCCCTTGACCTTCCTGCTGATGTTGGGCCACAGCATGCGGTTCAGCGGCGCCACGTCGGAGCGGCCCGCCAGCACTTCCTCTATCGGCGCCACCGAACCCGAGTTGGTCACGCCGCGCAGCTTGGCCTTGGGAAAGTTCTCCAGCACCAGCGGCTCTTCGCCCGCGCCCGAGAAGTAGGCCATGGTGATGCCGGGCTGGTTGAAGTCCTCGACCTTGGTGGCGCTGGTGAACTTGGGGTTGGACGCCAGGCCGAACATGCAGACGCTGGTGTTCGAGAACGTGACGAAGTCGATGATCTTGGCGCGCTCGGCGTTCTGGTTCAGCGGCCCGATCATGATGTCCATCTGGTTGGCGATCAGCGCCGGCACCTTGGTTTCGTGGCTGACCTGCACCGGCACGATCTTCACGTCCAGCAGGCGCGCGAACTCCTTGCCCAGCAGCCACGACGAGCCCATCCAGGGCTCGCCCGAGCCGGTGGTGTTCTGCACCAGCCACGGCGGGTTGTTGACCACGCCCACGCGCAGCACGCCGGCCTTGCGGATGGCGTCGATGCGCGGGCTCTCGCCGGGCGCGGGCGGCGTCTGCGCCTGGGCGGTGGCGGCGCCGGCCAGCAGCAGAGCGGTGGCGGCGAAACGGGTGAGAAAGGACGGTTGCATTGCGGTCTCCTTGGAGGCAAGCCCGGCGGCGGACGCCGGATGCGGGCGCGCGAGGCCGCGGGCAGTCGCCCGGGCCGCGCGCCTTGCGCGGGTCGGTGAATCCGGTGGGGTGGGGAAAGGCCGGAGCGGCCTACGGGGTCTGTTCGATGATGCGCATTTCGTCGGCGTCCAGGCGCGTCTTCATGCCGGCGGCCACCTGCCGCAGCCAGGCCAGGTATTCAGGCTGGTTCTTGTCAATGGCCAGGCCCACGGGCGAGGCCTTTTCGGTGCTCTGCTGGCAGTTGGCCTCGGCGGGCAGCACGGCCAGGCCGCGCACCTTGCGGCTCAGGCCGACCCACGGCACGCGATTGATCGGCGCCGCGTCGGCGCGCTTGGCCATGATTTCCTCGATCGGCGCGGTGGCGCCCGAGTTGGCCACGGCGCGCAGCGTGGCGTTGGGAAAGCGCTGCTTGACCCAGGCTTCCTCGGCGCCGCCAGTGAAGTATGCGATGGTGACGCCGGGCCGGTTCAGGTCATCGACCGACCTGGCCGCGGCCAGTTTGGGATTGGACGCCAGGCCGAACATGCAGACGCTGGTGGAGGAATACAGCACGAAGTCCACCACCTTCAAGCGTTCCGGCGTTTCGGCCAGCGGGCTGATGGTCATGTCGACCTGGTTGGCCGCCAGCACCGGCACCTTGGTTTCATGCGAGACCTGCACCGGCGTCAGCTTCACCCCCAGCAGGCGGGCGTATTCCTTGGCCAGCAGCCAGGCCGGGCCGCTCCAGCCCTCGCCGCCCTTGCCGGATACGTCCTGCAGCAGCCAGGGTGCGTTCTGCAGCACGCCGACGCGCAGCTCGCCGGCCTTGCGGATGGCATCGATACGCGCGCTCTGGCCCGCCGCGGGCGCTTCCTGCGCCATCGCCGGCGCCGCCAGCGCATAGGCCGCCAGCGCGCACGCCGACAGCATCGCCGCCGCCCTGTGCCAGGCGCGGCTCCCCTTGTTCCTTTGCTGCATCCTGTTGTCTCCTGATGTATGTCGCCCGGTTCCGGGGCGCGGTATCTTCCGCGCTCAGCCGGGGGCCGCCTGCCGGTATTACGTCAACGCCACCCCTGCGCGAACTCGCCGATCACGCGTTCGAGGTGATTGCGCATCGCCTGCCGCGCCCCATCCGCATCGCGCGCCACCAGCGCGCTGAAGATGCGCTGGTGATCTTCCTGCGAGGCCTGGCGCAATTCCTGCGTATGGAAATGCTGCTCGATCTTTTCCCAGATGGGGCCTTGCGCCTGGTCCCACATCGCCGTCACCGTGCCCAGCAGCACGCTGTTGCCGGTGGACTGCGCGATGTACAGGTGGAAACGGCGGTCGGCCTCCTGGTTTTCTTCCTTGTGCATCATCTGCTCGCGCATGGTGGTCAGCGCCTCGAAGATGCGATCCAGGTCGGCATCGTTGCGGGTGCTGGCCGCTAGCGCGGCGATTTCCGATTCGACCAGGCAGCGCGCGCGCAGCAGTTCGAACGGCCCCGCGCCCGGCTCCTGCGCGGCCGGCAGCCGCGCCACGCCCGGACGCGGTTCACAGACATAGATGCCCGAGCCGCCGCGCACTTCCACCACGCCCTGCAGCTCCAGCGCGATGATGGCCTCGCGCAGTGAAGTGCGGCTGACGTCGAAGCGCTCGGCCAGTGCGCGCTCGGCCGGCAGGCGCTTGCCCACCGCGAACTCGCCCTGCGCGACCAGGGCCTGGATCTGCGCGGCCAGCCGCAGGTAGGCGCGGTCGGCCACCGGCTTGCTGGCGGGTTCCTCGGGCTTGGGGATCAGTTGTAGTGTCATGGCGTTGAAAGTGGTTGGACCAAATATTATGTGGTTTACCAATTTGGCACATCATGGTTTACCACTATCCATTTGGTAAACCGTCCGAATAAAACAAAGCGCCGCGCCGGACGAGCCGGGGCGGCGCTGGGGTGGCGCTGGGATGCCGGGCGGGCCCGGCGCGGCGGCGGAAACCCGCCTCAGCCCAGGTTCGGCGCCAGCGTGCGCTTCAGATCCTCGATGCTGCGGCCGCTGCGCGCGGCGTAGTCCTGCAACTGGTCTTCGCCGATGATGCCGACGTTGAAGTACTGCGACTGCGGATGGCTGAAGTAGAAGCCCGACACGCTCGAGGCCGGGAACATGGCGTAGCTGTCGGTCAGCATCATGCCGATGTCGGCGCCGTCCAGCACGCGGAACATGTCGGTCTTGACCACGTGTTCCGGGCAGGCCGGATAGCCCGGCGCCGGGCGGATGCCGACGTACTTCTCGGCGATCATGTCGTCGTTGGACAGCGCCTCGTCCGGCGCGTAGCCCCACAGGTCCTGGCGCACGCGGGCGTGCAGGCATTCGGCGAAGGCCTCGGCCAGGCGGTCGGCCAGCGACTTGAGCATGATGCCGGAATAGTCGTCCAGCGCCTTCTCGAACTCGGCTTCCTTTTTCTCGATGCCGATGCCGGCCGTCACCGCGAACATGCCGATGTAGTCGAGCTTGCCGCTGGATTTGGGCGCGATGAAGTCCGACAGCGACTTGTTGCTGACGCCCTCGCGCTTGGCGCCCTGCTGGCGCAGGTTGCGGTAGGTGAACAGCACCTCGCTGCGGCTCTCGTCCTTGTAGACCTCGATGTCCTCGTCGTTGACGCTGTTGGCCGGGTAGAAACCGACCACGCCGTTCGCGGTCAGCCAGCGGCCCTCGACGATGCGCTTCATCATGGCCTGGCCGTCAGCGTAGACCTTGCGCGCCTGTTCGCCCACCACCTTGTCCTCCAGGATGGCCGGATACGGGCCGAACAGGCTCCAGGTCTGGAAGAACGGGCCCCAGTCCACGTACTTCGCGATCTCGGCCAGGTCGTAGCTCTTGAAGGTGCGGCGGCCGATGAACTTGGGGCGCGGCGGCGTGTAGCTGTCCCAGTCGATCCGCGGGCGCGAGGCCCGCGCCTCGGCCAGCGGCAGGATCGGCGTGGCCTTGCGGTTGGCGTGGCGGCGGCGCACGTCCTCGTATTCCTCGGCCAGCTCCGCCAGGTAGGCGTCCGCCTGGTCGGACATCAGGCTGGTGGCCACGCCCACCGAACGGCTGGCGTCCGGCACGTAGATCACCGGGCCTTCGTAGTTGGGCGCGATCTTCACGGCCGTGTGCACGCGGCTGGTGGTGGCGCCGCCGATCATCAGCGGCACCTTGCGGCTGCGGAAATACTCGTCGCGCTGCATTTCCGAGGCGACGTAGGCCATCTCTTCCAGGCTGGGCGTGATCAGGCCGGACAGGCCGACGATGTCGGCGTTCTCTTCCTTGGCTTTCTCCAGGATCTGGGCGCAGGGCACCATCACGCCCATGTTCACCACTTCGAAGTTGTTGCACTGCAGGACCACCGACACGATGTTCTTGCCGATGTCGTGCACGTCGCCCTTGACGGTGGCGATGACGATCTTGCCCTTGGCGCGCACGTCGCCGCCGGCGGCCGCGATCTGGCGCTTTTCCTCTTCGATGAAGGGGATCAGGTGGGCCACGGCCTGCTTCATCACGCGCGCCGACTTCACCACCTGCGGCAGGAACATCTTGCCGGCGCCGAACAGGTCGCCGACCACGTTCATGCCGTCCATCAGCGGGCCTTCGATCACCTCGATCGGGCGGCCGCCGCGCGCGGCGATCTTCTGGCGCACCTCTTCGGTGTCCTCGACGATGAAGGCGGTGATACCGTGCACCAGCGCGTGCGACAGGCGCGCCTCGACTTCGGCATTGCGCCAGGCCAGGTCTTCTTCCTTCTTGGCGCCCGAGCCCTTCACCGTGTCGGCGAACTGCACCAGGCGCTCGGTCGGCGTGCGTTCGTCGGACGGGTCGGTCTTGCCGACCGGCTCGGCGCGGTCCAGCACCACGTCCTCGACCAGGTCGCGCAGCTTGGGATCGAGGTCCGCATACACGCCCAACTGGCCGGCGTTGACGATGCCCATCGTCATGCCTTCCTTGACCGCGTAATACAGGAACACGGTGTGGATGGCCTCGCGCATCGGCTCGTTGCCGCGGAACGAGAAGCTCACGTTCGACACCCCGCCCGAAATGCGGGCGTGCGGCAGGTTCTCGCGGATCCAGCGCGTGCCTTCGATGAAATCGACGGCATAGTGGTTGTGCTCGTCGATGCCGGTGGCGACCGCGAACACGTTGGGATCGAAAATGATGTCTTCCGGCGGGAAGCCCTCTTCCTCGACCAGGATCTTGTAGGCGCGGCCGCAGATTTCCTTGCGGCGCTCCAGCGTGTCGGCCTGGCCCTGCTCGTCGAACGCCATCACCACCACCGCCGCGCCGTAGCGGCGGCACAGGCGGGCGTGGTGGCGGAACGGCTCCAGGCCTTCCTTCATGGAGATCGAGTTGACCACCGGCTTACCCTGCACGCACTTCAGGCCGGTCTCGATCACGTCCCACTTGGAGCTGTCGATCATCACCGGCACGCGCGCGATGTCGGGCTCGGAGGCGATCAGGTTCAGGAAGCGGTGCATGCACGCCACCGAATCCAGCATGGCCTCGTCCATGTTGATGTCGATGATCTGCGCGCCGTTCTCGACCTGCTGGCGGGCCACCGCCAGCGCCTCGTCGTATTTCTCTTCGCGGATCAGGCGCGCGAACATCTTGCTGCCGGTGACGTTGGTGCGTTCGCCCACGTTCACGAACAGCGTGTCCTCGTCGATGTTGAGCGGCTCCAGGCCCGACAGGCGGGTCTTGACCGGGATCTCCGGCACCACCCGCGGCGTCAGCGCCGCGACCTTGTCGGCAATCGCGCGGATGTGGTCGGGCGTGGTGCCGCAGCAGCCACCGGACATGTTCACCAGCCCGGCGCGGGCGAATTCCTCCAGCAGCGCGGAAGTATCGGCCGGGGTCTCGTCGAAGCCGGTCTCGGCCATCGGGTTGGGCAGGCCGGCGTTGGGGTAGACGCAAACGTAGGTGTCGCAGATCTTGGACAGCTCGGCCACGTACGGGCGCATCAGCGCCGCGCCCAGCGCGCAGTTCAGGCCGATGGTGACCGGTCGCGCATGGCGCACCGAGTTCCAGAAGGCCTCCACGGTCTGGCCCGACAGGATGCGGCCGGAGGCGTCGGTGACGGTGCCCGAGATCATCACCGGCAGGCGGATGCCGCGCTGCTCGAACACTTCCTCGGTGGCGAAGATCGCCGCCTTGGCGTTGAGCGTGTCGAAGATGGTTTCGATCAGGACGATGTCGATGCCGCCATCGAGCAGGCCGTTGAGCTGTTCAACGTAGGCCACGCGCAGCTCGTCGAAGGTGACGTTGCGCGCGCCCGGGTCGTTCACGTCGGGCGAGATCGACGCCGTCTTGGGCTGCGGGCCGAGCGCGCCGGCCACGAAGCGCGGCTTGTCCGGCGTGCTGTACTGGTCACAGGCCTGGCGCGCCAGTTGCGCGGACACCAGGTTCAGTTCGTAGGCCAGTTCCGGCAGGTCGTAGTCGCCCTGCGCGATCGAGGTGGCGCCGAAGGTGTTGGTCTCGATGACGTCGGCGCCGGCTTCCAGGTACTGGCGGTGGATCTCCGAGATCACGTCCGGCCGCACCAGCGACAGCAGTTCGTTGTCGCCCTTGAGGTCCTTGCCATGGCCGGCGAAGCGCTCGCCGCGGAAATCGGCCTCGCCCAGCTTGTAGCGCTGGATCATCGTGCCCATGGCGCCGTCCAGGATCAGGATGCGCTGGCCCAGCAGGCGGGCGAAATCGCCGCCGCGGGTGAAGCTCTCGGGCGGGTAAGGCAGGCGGGGATACGACACGTTCAGGTCCGAAAGGAGGGTTGGGCAACGAAAGCGGCCGCGCAAATGTCGCGAAAAAGCGATAAAGGCCGAAAAATCAACCCCTGATCGTAACAAAACAGGCCCTGTTTCGCCCTCCGGTGATACAGTTTCGGCCCCGAACCGGTGCTTTCGGCGCACAGGGACAGGCAAGAACGCAACACTTGCCGGTCCGCGCGCGAAAGGTAAACGGGAAACAGGAAGACATCCGCCCCGCCGCCCACAAGGCCGGCCGGCCCGGACATCCAGCCTGTGCTGCCCCCGCAACGGTCCCCATGCGCGCGATGCGCCCATGGCAGCCCGATACCGGCCTGTTCGATCGCCAGGACGCCCGTCCGGCGCCGGCTCCCCAGGGATCGCGGCGTGGCCCGGGTTTCCTCCCCATCGTGATTGACCTGCGGGGTCGCGGGTCGCATCGAGGTCTTGTAGATGAAATCCCGCTCCATCCGGCGCTACGCCGGCGCCCTGCTCTGCTCCGCCCCGGCCCTGTCGGCCGCCCAGCAAGCCGCCACCCCCGCTCCCGAACTCGACACCGTCACCGTCACCGCCCAGCGCGTGCCCAGCGACGGCCGCACCTTGCCAGTGTCGATCTCCGTCATCACCGCGGAAGACATCGCCGCCAGCAGCGCCCGCACCATGCAGGACCTGCTGTCGACGCAGGCCGGCATCCACCTTGTCAACACCACCAGCGCCAGCGACAACGCCATCGTCGACCTGCGCGGCTTCGGCATCACCGGCGCCAGCAACACGCTGATCATGATCGACGGCGTCAAGCAGAACACCAACGATCTGTCCGCCCCCAGCCTGGGCGTGGTGCCGCTGGACCAGGTCGAACGCGTCGAGATCGTGCGCGGCAGCGGCTCGGTGCAATACGGCGGCGGCACCACCGGCGGCGTGATCAACATCATCACCCGCAAGGACTTCGCCAAGGAGCCGGTCACTGCCCGCGCCACCGCCACCTTCGGCAGCTACGGCCTGCGCCAGTACGACGCCGCCGTGGCCCTGAACAACCAGAAGGTGGGCGTGGACGCCTACATGCAGTCGCTGCACAGCGACGGCTACCGCGAGCATAGCGGCGAGCGCCGCGAGGGCGGCGGCGGCGGCATCACCTTCCGCCACGACAACGGCTCGATCCGCCTGTATGGCAACACCACCACGCAGAAGCTGGACCTGCCGGGCCCGCGCCTGATCAACCCGACCACGGGCGAGAACCAGTTCGAAAGCGACCCGCGCGGCGCCAAGAACAAGGTCGACTTCGTCAAGACCACCACCACCACCTTCGGCCTGCAGGTCGAACAACAGCTGGGCGTGGGCACCCTGTACGCCGACGCCTCGGCCCGCGAGAAGAAGCTCAACGGCCTGTCGTACGACGGTTTCGGCGACACGCTGCGCCAGCAGAAGCTGGAAGAGAACCTGGCCAGCCTGCGGTACCGCCTGCCGATCAACGGCGGCCACAGCGTGGTGTTCGGCGCCGACGCGCAGGAAGCCAAGACCTCCGCCGACCAGAACGCCTATTACGACTTCGCCCCCTCCAAGTGGCAGTCGCGCCAGCACCAGTACGGCCTGTTCGCCGAAGGCCAGATCCGCGCCACCGACAGCACCTACGTCACCCTGGGCGCGCGCCGCCAGTACGCCTCCGACAAGCTGGAAGTGATTTCCGGCTCGGGCGAGGAATCCGACAAGGGCCACCACCTGACCGCCTGGCAGCTCGGCGTGCGCCAGGACCTGCCCGCCGGCTTCGGCCTGTACGGCAAGGTCGGCCGCAGCTTCCGCCTGCCCAATGCCGACGAAGCCCTCTCGGTGCAATCGCCGCTGGCGCCGCAGACGTCCACCGACAAGGAACTGGGCGTGACCTGGGCCTCGGACACCACCAGCGCGCGCCTGTCGTGGTTCCGCTATGACCTGACCAACGAGATCCAGTACAACCCGCTGGCCGACGGCATGTGGGGCCCGGGCACCGGCGCCAACACCAACCTGGATCCGACCCGTCGCCAGGGCGTCGAACTGGAAGGCCACCACAAGCTGACCAGCAGCCTGACGCTGGACGCCAACCTGACCTGGATGGAAGCGCAATTCCGCTCGGGCACCTACGGCGGCGTCGACCTGGCGGGCAAGACCGTGCCGCTGGCGCCCAAGTGGCTTGCCAACGCCGGCGTAACCTGGCGCCCCACCGACGCGTTCCTGTGGAACGTGACGGCGCAGTACGTGGGCAAGTCGCGCATGGACAACGACCAGGCCAACCAGTTCGACACGCAACTGGATGCCTACGTGCTCTTCAATACCAAGGTGGCCTACAAGTTCACCCGCAACATCGAAGGCGCGTTCGGCATCAACAACCTGCTGGACCGCAAGTACGCCACCTACGGCATCCGCGGCGGCGACGCCTCGTTCCAGATGCTGGGACCGGTTGCCAACTACAACCTGTACCCCGCGCCCGGCCGCAACTTCTACGCCTCCCTCACGGTGCGCTACTAAGCGGCGATCCGATATAGTCGGCGTTCCTCCACGCCGACTGTATCGATCCCTCGCATGACCTTCGTCCGCGCCCTTCCGTTCGCCGTCCTCGGGCTGCTGTGCGCCCCCGGTCCGGCGACGGCCGACACCTCTGCCGGCCCCACTGCGGCGATCCACGCGCGCGACGATCGCGGCCGCGACCTGACCCTGGCGGCCCCGGCGCGGCGTGCGATCACCCTCGCGCCGCATGCCACCGAGCTGGTCTACGCGGCCGGCGCCGGCGCCTACCTGGTTGCCACGATCCGCGGCAGCGACTATCCGCCCGCGGCCCGCGCCCTGCCGGTCATCGGCGACGGCACCCAGCCCGATCCCGAGCGCGTGGCCGCCGCCCGCCCCGACCTGGTCATCGCCTGGCAACCATCGGCCGCCGCGCCGCTGGCGCGCGTGATGGACAAGCTGGGCGTGCCGCTCTACTACAGCGACCCGCAGACGCTGGCGGCCATCCCCGACGCGGTCGAACGCCTGGGCGTGCTGTTCGGCACCGGGGCCCAGGCGGCGCCCGCTGCACAGGCCCTGCGCGCGCGACTCGACGCGCTGGCCGCGCGCTACGCCGGCCGCGCGCCGGTGCGCGTCTTCGTGCAGGCGGGCCTGGACCCGATCTACACCCTGAACCACGCCAGCATCGTCAGCGACGCGCTGCGGCTGTGCGGCGGCGTCAATGTCTTCGAACAGGCGCCGGTCGTGGCCCCGCAGGTCGGCCTGGAAAGCGTGCTGGCGGCGCGTCCCGACGCGGTGCTGGCCGGCGTCTCCGCGCCCGCCGACACCGCCCGCAACCTGGCGGCCTGGCGCGCCATGGGCCTGCCGGCGGCACTGGCCGGCCACGTCTACGGCATCGACGCCGACGCGCTGTACCGGCCCGGCCCGCGCCTGATCGACGCGGCCGAGCAGTTGTGCGCGGACCTGGACGGCCTGCGGGCGCGCTAGGGCCGGTGGCTCGAAAGCCCCCGCCCGGCGCGGGGCCGGCGGCATACCCCTATCCGCGACCCGGTCATTCGCGCCCGCCCGTCGTGCGCGGGAAGCGCGATTTGTGGAACGCGCCAGCGTGGCCTTGGTCGCAGCCGCGCCGCGCCGTGCTTTATGATTCGCCTAACCGTGATCAACCCGTTGATCCCCGATGATCAGCCAGCCTCCGCGGGTCCCGCTGCGCGCGCCCGCTCTTTGAAGCACCGCCATGACCACTCAAGACACTCTCACCATCGCCGGCCGCGCCTATTCGTCGCGCCTGCTCGTCGGCACCGGCAAGTACAAGGATTTCGAACAGACCCGCGCGGCGCTGGACGCCAGCGGCACCGAGATCGTCACGGTCGCCATCCGCCGCACCAACATCGGCCAGAACCCGGGCGAGCCCAACCTGCTCGACTACGTGCCGATGTCCAGGTTCACGCTGCTGCCCAACACCGCCGGCTGCTACTCGGCCGACGACGCCGTGCGCACGCTGCGCCTGGCGCGCGAACTGCTGGACGGCCACGCCCTGGTCAAGCTGGAAGTGCTGGGCGACCCGCACACGCTGTTCCCCAACATGCCCGAGACCCTGAAGGCCACCAAGACCCTGGTCGACGAAGGCTTCCAGGTCATGGTCTATTGCACCGACGATCCCATCCAGTGCCGCATGCTCGAAGACATGGGCGCCGTGGCCGTGATGCCGCTGGCCTCGCTGATCGGCTCCGGCATGGGCATCCTGAATCCCTGGAACCTGCGCCTGATCATCGACCAGGCGCGCGTGCCGGTGGTGGTGGACGCCGGCGTGGGCACCGCCTCGGACGCCGCCATCGCCATGGAACTGGGTTGCGACGCCGTGCTGATGAACACCGCCATCGCCGCCGCGCGCGACCCGGTGCTGATGGCCAGCGCCATGAAGAAGGGCGTCGAGTCCGGCCGCGAGGCCTTCCTGGCCGGCCGCATGCCGAAAAAGCTCTACAGTGGCGCGCCCAGCTCGCCCACCGAGGGCCTGATCACCGCCGCGCCCGGCGCCGCCAAATGAGCAGCCGCCAGCCGGCCGCCAACGGCCGCCCGATCCCCAACGCGCTGACCATCGCCGGCGTCGACCCGTCCGGCGGCGCCGGCATCCTGGCCGACGTCAAGGCCATGAGCGCCCTGGGCGCCTATGGCTGCGCCGTCATCGCCGCGCTCACCGCGCAGAACACCCAGGGCGTCAGCGGCATCTCGCCGGTGCCGCCGGCCTTCGTCGGCCAGCAGATCGACACCCTGTTCGCCGACGTGCGCATCGACGCGGTCAAGATCGGCATGCTGGGCCAGCAGCCGGTGATCCAGGTGGTGGCCGAGAAGCTGGCCAAGTGGACCCCGGCGCATGTGGTGCTGGACCCGGTCATGGTGGCCAAGAGCGGCGACCTGCTGCTGGAACGCGACGCCGTCGGCGCCATGCGCGAAGCGCTGCTGCCGCAGGCCACGCTGCTCACCCCCAACCTGCCCGAGGCCGGCGTGCTGCTGGAAGAGCGCCCGGTGGAAACGGTCAAGGAAATGCGGCGGGTGGCCGAACGCCTGCGCAACAAGCTGGCGCATTCGGGCCAGCGCTGGGTCATGGTCAAGGGCGGCCACCTGCCCGGCAACGACACCATCGACCTGCTGCACGACGGCGACCGCATGATCGAGCTGCCCGGCCACCGCATCGAGACCGCCAACACCCATGGCACCGGCTGCACCCTGTCGGCCGCCCTGGCCGCGCTGCTGCCCCAGGTCGAGGACGTGCCCGAGGCCGCGCGCCGCGCCAAGGCCTACCTGACCGAAGCCATCCGCCACGCCGAGCGCCTGTCGGTCGGTTCCGGCCATGGCCCGGTGCACCACTTCCACGCCTGGTGGTGATACCGGCCGTCATTGCGTCCGAAAGCGCCGCCCCGGCTGACGGTTTCCCCGGTCTGTAACCAGGCCGCGGCCCCGGCGGCGTCACAGGACGCTACGAATCGGTACAATGGTCAGTTGATTCCTCTGTTTTTTCTGACCGTCATGAACGCTTCGACCCTGCCCGACGTAGAACAAGCCCGCTTCAACATGGTGGAACAGCAGATCCGCCCCTGGGAAGTCCTGGACGCCAACGTGCTGCAGGCGCTGTTCGATGTGCGCCGCGAACAGTTCGTTCCGCCGGCCCTGCGCGCCCTGGCGTTTTCCGACCTGGAACTGCCGCTGGAAATCAACGCGGTCAACACCCGCCAGACCATGCTCGCCCCCAAGGTCGAAGCCCGCCTGGCCCAGGAACTGCAACTGAGCAAATCCGACTGCGTGCTGGAAATCGGCACCGGCTCCGGCTACCAGGCCGCGCTGCTGGGCTACCTGGCGCAGCAGGTCACCTCGGTCGAGATCGACAGCCGCCTGGTCACGTTCGCGCAGCAGAACCTGCAGATGAACAACGTCACCAACGTCAAGGTCGAAACCGGCGACGGCCGCAACGGCTGGGGTTCCACCGAATACGACGCGATCCTGGTGACGGGTTCCGTGCCGGTCGTGCCGGACGCGCTCAAGTACCAGCTGCGCGTCGGCGGCCGCCTGGTCGTCGTCGTCGGCCAGGCCCCCGTCATGACGGCCTGTCGCATCACCCGCACCACCGCCGCCAGCTTCGAGACCGTCAATCTGTTCGAAACGGTCATCAAGCCCCTGCGCGGCGCCACGGTGTCGCAGTTCAAGTTCTGAGTTCCCAGGCGGGGCCGTTCGGCCCCGCCACGTCGGCCCGCCCGGCTACACGGGCCCCCGCCCTGGATTCCCTGGAGCAGCACCCCTCCCCCTGACAGATCATGCGCGTCCGACTGCTTACGGCTTTACTGGTTTTTACCTCCGCCGCAAGTGTCGGCCCGTCTGTCGCGTGCGCGCAGAACCTGCTGCAGGTATGGCAATCCGCCCTGGGCAATGACCCGATCTACGCCGCGGCGCGCGCCAGCTACCGCGCCGGCCTCGAAAAAGAGCCGCAGGCGCGCGCCCTGCTGCTGCCCGAGGTCTCGGCCGGCGTCGGCGGCGCCTACCAGGAAACCCGCAGCACCCGCGGCCTGAGCATGGCCTATAGCGGCGGCCGCGGCGTCTGGGACCTGGCGCTGACCCAGCCGCTGTTCGACTGGGGCCGCTGGCAGAACTACGAACAGTCCAAGCTCATCGTCGCCGATGTCGAGGTGCAATTGCAGCAGGCCTACCAGGACCTGCTGCTGCGCGTGGCCGACGCCTATTTCAACGTGCTGTACGCGCAGGACGCCCTGACCGCGACCGAGGCCGAGAAAGCCGCCGTGGCCGGCCAACTGGAGTCGGCCAAGCGCAATTTCGAGCTGGGCAACGCCACCATCACCGACACCTACGAAGCGCAGGCGCGCTACGACCTGGTGGTGGCGCAGGAACTGCGCCTGCAGAACGACCTGGACGTGCGCCGCGAGGAACTGGCCAGGATCATCGGCACGGCCCCCGGCGCGCTGGCCGAACTGCCGCCCGGGGTGCAACTGCCCGCGCCGCAGCCGGCTCGCGTGGCGGACTGGAGCAACCAGGCTGAATCCTCCAGCCTGGAGGTGCTGCGGGCGCAACTGCTGACCCGCATCGCCGGACGCGAAATCCAGATCGCCAGGAGCGGCCACTACCCCACCCTGAACCTGCGCGCCACCAGCGGCAGCGCCAGCGATGCGGTGATGCGCAACGCAGCGCCGGGCAAGCCGATCGACAGCACCATCGGCGTGGTGCTGTCGATTCCGCTGTATTCGGGGGGTGGCGTGTCCTCGCAGGTCACGGAGAAAGTGCAGCTGGAACAGAAGGCGCGCCACGATTTCGAGGCGGCGCGGCGCCAGGCGGTGCAGGCCGCGCGCCAGTACTACACCGGCGTCACCAGCGGCCTGGCGCGCATCCAGGCGCTGGAGGCGGGCGAAAAGTCCAGCCGCGCCGCGGTCGAGGCCAACCGCACCGGCTACGAGGTAGGCGTGCGCATCAACCTGGACGTGCTCAACGCCCAGCAGCAGCTCTATGCCACCCAGCGCGACCTGGCGCTGGCGCGCTACAGCACGGTGCTGTCGGGACTGCGCCTGAAGGCCACCAGCGGCATTCTGGCCGAGTCCGACCTGGAAGCCATCAACCGATTGCTGCGCGAACCGCGCTGAGCGCGTGGCGCCGCCTCAGGCGCCCTGGATCTTCCTGACCAGCGCCGTGGTGGACCGCTCGAACTCGAACGGAATGGCCACCGCGCGGCCGCCCCAGGACTTGACCAGGGCGGTTTCGGGCAGCTTTTCCATGTCGTAGTCGCCGCCCTTGACGATCAGGTCCGGCTTGAGCTGGCCGATCAGGGCCTCGGGCGTGTCCTCGTGGAACGAGGTCACTACGGTGACGAAGCCCAGCGCCGCCAGCAGCGCGGCGCGGTCTTCCATGCGGTTCAGCGGGCGCTCGGCGCCCTTGCCCAGGCGGCGCACCGATTCATCGGTATTGACCGCCACGACCAGCGTCGCGCCCAGCTGGGCGGCCTGGTCCAGGTAGGTGGCGTGGCCCCGGTGCAGGATGTCGAAGACGCCATTGGTAAACACCAGCGGCCGCGGCAGGCGGCCGGCGGCAACGGCGGCGACGCAGTCGTCGCGGGACAGGACTTTGGATTCGAAACGGGCGGCTGGCATGGCGCGATTGTACGACGGCGGCCGCGGCCGCCGTCATCGGTCATCGAACGCCCCCGGCCGGGGCCGGCGCGCGCCGCCGTGGCGCCCGATCAGGCGCCGGCCAGCACGATTTCCTTTTCCTTGGGCACCACCAGCGCCGTCATTTCCTTGCGGTAGCGGTTCAGGTCCTTGACCGTCTCGAAGCTGCGGTCCATCAGCTTGGACAGGATGTGCAGGATGCGGGTGGCGACCTTCTGCTCCCAGATGCCGTCGAAGCGGATCTGGCTGTCCAGCCAGTGCTCCAGCCAGCCCGGCTCGGGCAGGCGCGACTGCACCGTGTCGTTGGGGAACAGGTCCTTGTTGACGTGCAGGTTGGTCGGGTGCAGCGCCTGCTGGGTGCGGCCGGCCGAGGCCATCAGCACGCCGATCTTGGAGAACGCCAGGCGCGCCTGGACGCTGGTGTCCTCGCCGCGGTTGTGCAGCGCGCGGCGCATGTACTGCAGGTAGGCGCCGGCATGGCGGGCCTCGTCCTGCGCCACGGTCTTGTAGATGGCCTTGATGACCGGCTCGGTGTGCCATTCGGCGGCGCGGCGATACCAGTGGTTCAGGCGCACTTCGCCGCAGAAGTGCAGCATCAGCGTTTCCAGCTCGGGCGCGACGTCGAATTCGAAGCGCACGTTGTGCAGCTCTTCTTCCGTGGGCACCAGATCGGGACGGAAGCGGCGCAGGTATTCGATCAGCACCAGGGAATGCTTCTGTTCTTCGAAGAACCACACCGACATGAAGGCGCAGAAATCGCTGTCGCCGCGATTGTCGCGCAGGAACATCTCGGTGGCCGGCAGCGCGGCCCACTCGGTGATGGCGTTCATCTTGATCGTGTGCGCCTGCTCGTCCGAGAGCTTGCTGCGATCGAAGTCACCCCAGGGAATATCGTGCGCCATGTTCCAGCGCACCGCTTCCATGGTCTTGAAGAGTTCAGGATAAAGCATGTTCTGCCCTTGTTTTCGTCCCGCCAGTGGGGCTATAGAAATTGATGAATGGCGCACGCACTTGCCGGCGTGACGCTGCACAAGTCTGCCCAGCGCTATTTTTCGCCGTCTCCCGCGAAGCTATGATGACCGTTTCATGAATGAAACATGACAGGGGATCGCACTTACACCATCGCGCCGCCTATCGGGTCAATGCCCACAACGCCACCCCGATCCCGAGGGCCAGCACGCCAACCAGCGCCGCGACCAGCCGGTTGTTCTGCTCCTGGGCCCGCCGCAACTGCGCCATCTCGGCCAGTAGGGCCGGCGAGAGATTCGGGCGGTTCAGGTGGTCGTGGACCAGCCTGGGAAGCGCGGGCAGCATCTGCGACCACTGCGCGGCTTCTTTCTCCAGGCTCTGCCGCAAGCCCTTGATTCCGACACGCTGGCGCATCCAGCGTTCCAGGTAGGGCTTGGCGGTCTTCCAGAGATCCAGGTTGGGGTCGAGCTGCCGCCCCAGGCCTTCGACGTTCAGCAACGTCTTCTGCAGCAGCACCAGCTGCGGCTGGATCTCCACATTGAACCGGCGCGAGGTCTGGAACAGGCGCAACAGCACCTGGCCCAGCGAAATCTCGGACAACGGCCGGTCAAAATAGGGTTCGCAGACGGCGCGCACCGCGCCCTCCAGTTCTTCCTCGCGCGTATCGGGCGGCACCCAGCCCGACTCGATGTGCAACTGCGCCACGCGGCGGTAGTCGCGATGGAAGAAGGCCAGGAAGTTCTGCGCCAGGTAGTTCTTGTCGAATTCCGACAGCGAGCCGACGATGCCGAAGTCCAGGGCAATGTAGCTGCCCAGCGTCTCGGGCCGGTCGGACACGTAGATGTTGCCCGGGTGCATGTCGGCATGGAAGAAGCCGTCGGTGAACACCTGGGTGAAGAAGATCTCGACGCCGGTGCGCGCCAGGGTCGGAATGTCGATGCCGGCGGCGCGCATGCGCTCGACCTGGCCCACCGGCACGCCATACATGCGCTGCATGGTGAACACGGTGGACGCGGTGTATTCCCAGATCACCTCGGGCACCATCAGCATGTCGCCGCGGCCGGATTCCGGGCCGAAATTGCGGCGCAACTGGCTGCAGTTGGAGGCCTCGCGCACCAGGTCGAGTTCGTCGTGCAGGTACTTGTCGAACTCGGCCACCACCTCGCGCGGCTTGAGCCGGCGGCCATCGGCGCCCAGGCGCTCGATAATGCGGGCCACGATCTTGAGCAGCGACAGGTCTTTCTCGATGATGCTGAGCATGCCCGGGCGCAGCACCTTGACCGCCACCTCGCGGCCGTCGTGCAGCACCGCGAAGTGCACCTGGGCGATGGAGGCCGACGCCACCGGGTCCACCTCGAACTGCGCGAACAGCTTTTCGGGCGGCGCGCCCAGCGCGGCCTCGATGCAGGCGGCGGCCTGGGCTGACGGGAACGGCGGCACGCGATCCTGCAGCAGGGCCAGCTCGTTGGCGATGTCGGCCGGGATCAGATCGCGGCGGGTCGACAGCACCTGGCCGAACTTCACGAAGATCGGCCCCAGCGATTCCAGCGCCAGGCGCAGCCGCAGGCCGCGCGGCTTGCGCGGCCGGGTGCCCAGGCGGATGACGCGCAGCAGGCAGGTGGCCAGCGGATGGTTCAGGCTGGAGAGCACCAGCTCGTCCAGGCCATAGCGCAGCGAAACCAGGATGATGCGGAACAGGCGCAGCAACGGGAACATGGATCAGGCGCCCCGCTTGGAGGCGGCCGTGGCCAGCCGGTTCTGCAGGGCGGCGGCCGAGCGCGCCAGCGCGTCGGCGCGGGCGTTCAGCTCGGCCAGGTCCAGGCGCCATTGCTCCAGCGCCGGCCGCCCCAGCAACATGCCGTTTTCCTCGGCCAGGTATTCGGACACGTTCTCGGCCAGGCGCTGGCCGGCCTGGCGCGCGCCGCCGGCGGCCGCGCGCAGCCCGCCGGCGATGCGCAGCGCGGGAATGTCGCCCACCAGCCGGGCCAGGCTGTCTTCCGGGTCCCAGCGCAACTGCTTGGACAGGTCCGCCACCACCTGGGCCAGGGCGGCGTCGCCGGAAATGTGCGTGGCTTCGGCGAAATCGGGCGCCGCGCCGCCCGCGCCCAGGCGCGGCAGCGGCAGCTTCTCGGGCGCCACCGTCAGGGTCACGTCGGGCACCACGGCAGCATCGGCCTGGGCCGCCAGCCCCTCGCTGTCGATGGTCAGGCCCAGCGTGAAGCCGCCCAGCGCGAAGCGCACTGTCTTGCCGGCGTGGCGGGCCAGGCGTTCGCGCGCCCAGTCCTCACGCTTCAACAGGGCGTTGAGCGCGCCGACGGCCAGCCGTGCAGGAGTGGGCAGAAACGAAAAGGGCAACATGACGGTCCGCGACCCCGCGCAACGGGGCTGACGAAGTTGATGGGTAAATCGGGAGTGTAACGGGTTGGATGGGGGTGTGTTCCGGACAGTCGGGACGCGGTTTGCGCCCGCGCATGGAAAAACCGGCCCTGAGGGGCCGGTTGTGGCGGACGGCCGCGAGGCCGCCGCGATAGCAGAAGGTTGGCGCCAGCCGGATCAGCTGGCGTATTCCACCGGGATCTGCTGGATGCCGGCCAGCAGCCAGCCGCCGTTGGCGGGCTTGAACAGGTTCCAGACTTCCTCGAAGCGGAAGGCTTCGGCGCCCGGGGTCTCGCGCAGCATGCCCGAGAAGCGCACGCTGGCCAGGTGGCCGTCGGACACCGTTTCGATGCCCAGCAGCTCGGCGTTCAGCAGCACCACTTCGGTCTTGTTGGGCGCGGCGCCGCGCTCGGCCAACTGCGGCTTGAGCTCGGTGATCAGGTCGTCGGTCAGGTAGTCGCGCAGGCGATCGGTGCTGCCGCTGTCCCACACGGCCTGGATGCGCACGAACTGTTCCTTGGCCTGCTTCAGGAAGTTGGGCGTATCGAAGTCGCCGGGCACGAACCAGTTGTTGTCGTCGCCTGCCTTGGGCAGCACCGCGGCCGGCGCCGCGGCGGCAGCGGCCGGGGCCGCAGCCGGGGCGGTCGGCTTCAGCGCTTCACGCCACATGGGCTGTTGCTGCGGCTGGCCGGGCGCGTTGTTGGCGCCACCGAAGGCGCCCTGGGTGGCCGGACGCGGCGCCGCGCCGCGCAGGCGGCGGATGATGAACATCACGGCGAACACGACCAGGGCGATCAGCAGCGCTGACGACAGGAATTCGGCGAAAGCGCCCGACAGGCCCATGCTCGACAGCAGGGCGGCGATGCCCAGGCCGGCGGCGATGCCGGCGATGGGGCCCAGCCAGCGCGATGCGCCGCTCTTGGCGGCGGCGCCCGCGGCACCGGCCGTGGCCGCGCCGGCGGCCGCCGGCGCCGCGGTGGCGCCCGCGGTGTTGCTGGCGGCGGTCGGCGGCGTGGTGGCCTGGCGCTGCTGGGTCACATTGGAGGATTGGCGGCCGACGCTGCTGCCGCCGCCGGCGCGGCGGGCTTCGGCGTCGAACGACGCCGTTACCAGCGCGGCGCCGGAAATGGCGATGAGCGCCGCGGCGACAAACCGCGAGAAACAGAATTTGGTCATGGATGTGCTCCCTCGTACCCGCGCCCCGCTGCCCCCGAGCAGCGGAAGGCCGCACGGATCGTGCGGTCCTTCAGCGCGACTTCCTTACAGTAATCTGAATGACGTAAGAATAACGGACAAGCCGCCGCCCCACAAGTTCCCCGGGGCAACGGCAAGCCGAATCGGACCCAGCGCAATCAGGCCAGGCGCACGCCCTCGTGCAGGGCCGCGATGCCGGCCGTCAGGTTGAAGTACTGCACCCGCTCCAGGCCGGCGGTGCGCAGCATGTCCGCCAGGGTTTCCTGGTCGGGATGCATGCGGATGGATTCGGCCAGGTAGCGGTAGCTGGCCTCGTCCTTGGCCACGGTCTTGCCCAGCCAGGGCAGCACGTTGAAGGAATACCAGTCGTAGGCCGGCGCCAGCGGCTTGGCGATGCGGGAGAACTCCAGCACCAGCAGCTTGCCGCCCGGCTTGAGCACGCGGGTCATCTCGGCCAGGGCGCGATCCTTGTGGGTCATGTTGCGCAGCCCGAAAGCCACGCTGACGCGGTCGAAATAGCCCGTCGGGAACGGCAGGCGCTCGGCGTCACAGACGGCGGTGGGCACCAGCAGGCCGGCGTCGGCCAGGCGGTCGCGGCCGACGCGCAGCATGGAATCGTTGATGTCGGTCAGCCAGACCTCGCCGGTGGGGCCGGCGCGCTTGGCGAAAGCCTTGGCCAGGTCGCCGGTGCCGCCGGCGATGTCCAGCACCTTCATGCCGGGGCGGATGGCGGCGCGGCCGATGGTGAAGGCCTTCCAGACGCGGTGCAGGCCGGCCGACATGAAATCGTTCATGATGTCGTAGCGCTGCGCCACCGAGTGGAAGACTTCGGCGACCTTGCGGGCTTTTTCGCTTTCCGGCACCGATTGGAAGCCGAAATGCGTCGATTGGGACGCGGAATCCGCGGAATGTTGCGATTCGGAGGGGTTTTGCATGGTGAATTCCCGATATATCGTCCAATGGTAGCCTATCGGGGCCCGCCGGATGCCGCCCGCGGGCGCGGGAAGGCGCCGTGCGGTCACATACCTGAAATATTGCGGCCATACTATCGCAATGTTCGCGCCGCGCCGGCGCTCCGAAGCGTGCCCTATCCGCCATGTCCAGCACCATCCTCGTCGTCGAAGACGAACCCGCAATCCAGGAACTGATCGCCGTCAACCTGTCCTTCGCCGGCCACAAGGTGCTGCGCGCCTTCGACGCCGACCAGGCCCAGACCCTGATCCGCGCCGAACTGCCCGACCTGATCCTGCTGGACTGGATGCTGCCCGGCACCTCCGGCCTGGCCATGGCGCGCAAGCTGCGCAACGACGAGCGCACCCGCGCCGTCCCGGTCATCATGCTGACCGCCAAGGGTTCCGAGCAGGACAAGGTCGACGGCCTCGAAGCCGGCGCCGACGACTACATCACCAAGCCCTTCTCGCCCAAGGAGCTGATGGCCCGCATCAAGGCCGTGCTGCGCCGCCGCGCGCCGCAGCTGACCGACGACGTGATCGACGTCGGCGGCCTCAAGCTCGATCCGGTGACGCACCGCCTGTCGGGCAACAGCCAGTCGCTGCAGATCGGCCCCACCGAATTCCGCCTGCTGCATTTCTTCATGACCCATCCGGAACGCGTGTTCTCGCGCTCGCAACTGCTGGACCAGGTCTGGGGCGATCATGTCTTCGTCGAGGAACGCACCGTCGACGTGCATATCCGCCGGCTGCGCAAGGCGCTGGAGCCCAGCGGCCACGACGCCCATGTGGAAACGGTGCGCGGCAGCGGCTACCGGTTTACGGCACAGGTCCCGGCGCGGTAAAACTCCCGCACGATGATCTGGCTGCGCACCCTTATCCTGGTCGCCCTGTGGGCGGCGATCGCGCTATTGGCGCAATGGCTCATTGGAGATCCGGCCGGTTGGGTGCTGTTCAGCGCCGCTCTGGTCGTCATGCTGCTGTGGCGCAGCTGGCGCCTGCACCTGGTGTCGCACTGGGCCAGGCATCCCGACACCTCGCCGCCCGCCTCGGTCGGCCCCTGGGACGATATCCTCGCCCCGTTGTACCGCTACACCCGGGCCCGGGCCCGCGAGCTGGCCGAAACCCGCGACACCATGCAGGGCATGCTGGCGGCGGCTCAGGCCCTGCCCGACGGCGCGGTCACGCTCAATGAAGACTTCCAGATCGACTGGTGCAACCGCATGGCGCGCCAGCACCTGGGCCTGCGCCTGCCGGCCGACCGCGGCCACAACCTGCTGAACCTGCTGCGCGCGCCGGAATTCGTCGAATACGCGCACCGCGCCTCCTGGCCCGATCCCATCCTGGTGCGCCTGGGCCAGAACGGCCAGGAGCGGCTGATGATGATGCAGCTGACGGCCTACGCCAGCAATCAGCGCCTGCTCATCACCCGCGACGTGACCCAGATCGAGCGCCTGGAAACCACGCGCCGCGATTTCGTCGCCAACGTCTCGCACGAACTGCGGACGCCGCTGACGGTGCTGGCCGGTTTCCTGGAAACGCTGCGCGACATGCCCGCCGACGCCCTGCCGCCCGAGCGGCGGGCGCAGTACCTGGACATGATGCACGAGCAGGCCCAGCGCATGCAGGCCATCGTCGAGGACCTGCTGACGCTGTCGACGCTGGAATCGTCGCCGGGCAGCGACCCGCGCGCGGTCAACATGGGCGCGCTGCTGCAAAAGGCGCGCCAGCAGATCGAGGCGCTGTCGGGCGGACGCCATGTGATTGAATGGCACATCGACGAAACCGTCGACGTGCTCGGCGCCGAGACCGAACTGACCTCGGCCCTGTCGAACCTGCTGACCAACGCCGTGCGCTACACGCCCGACGGCGGCACCATCACCGTGCGCTGGGAACGCGAGGCCGACGGCGGCGGGCGCTACAGCGTGCAGGACACCGGCATCGGCATCCCCGCGCGCCACATCCCGCGCCTGACCGAACGCTTCTACCGCGTCGACCGCGGCCGCTCGCGCGCGGTCGGCGGCACCGGCCTGGGCCTGGCCATCACCAAGCACATCGCCATGCGCCACGATGCCGAGCTGCTCATCAGCAGCGAGCCCGGCAAGGGCAGCCTGTTCGCGCTGCGCTTCCCGCCGGATCGCATCGCGGTCGACCCATCCGCCTGACACGCCGGCGCGCCACGCGCATGATCCGCGCCGCAACCGCGGCGCGGATGGTAAATTCCCGGCCATGCGCATCCTGGTCATCGAAGACGAACCCAAGCTGGCCGACTACCTCAAGAAAGGCCTGTCGGAGCAGAGCCATGTCGTCGACCTGGCGCGCGACGGCGTCAACGGCCTGCACCTGGCGCTGGAAGGCGCCTACGACCTGATCGTGCTGGACGTGATGCTGCCCGGCGTGGACGGCTTCGGCATCCTGGCCGCGGTGCGCGCCAACAAGGACACGCCGATCCTGATGCTGACCGCGCGCGACGCCGTCGAGGACCGCGTGCGCGGGCTGGAAGGCGGCGCCGACGATTACCTGATCAAGCCCTTCGCCTTCTCCGAGCTGCTGGCCCGCGTGCAGGCGCTGCTGCGGCGCGGCCGCTCGCAGGAACCCACCGTGTTCCGCCTGGCCGACCTGGAACTGGACCTGGCGCGGCGCAAGGTCGCGCGCGGCGGCCGCCGCCTGGACCTGACCGCCAAGGAATTCAACCTGCTGGCCCTGCTGCTACGGCGCCAGGGCCAGGTGCTGTCGCGCACCACCCTGGCCGAACAGGTCTGGGACATGAATTTCGATAGCGACACCAACGTCATCGACGTGGCCGTGCGGCGCCTGCGCAGCAAGCTGGACGACCCGTTCGAGGCCAAGCTGCTGCACACCGTGCGCGGCATGGGCTACGTGCTCGAATCGCGGCCGGAGCCCGCGCGCGGATGAAGCCGCCGCGCGTGCGCTCGATGCAGGCGCGCCTGACCCTGCTGCTGGGCGCGATCGCGCTGCTGGTTTCCAGCCTGGCCGGCGCCACCCTGTTCTGGGCCCTCAAGCGCGAAGTCGAACGCCAGGAGATCACCGAGGTCAGCGGCAAGCTGGAACTGATCAACCACCTGATCGACATGCAGAACAACGCGCGCGGCCTGCACGACCTGGCCGCCACCTTCGACGACATGCGCGCCGGCCAGAGCCAGCTCGGCATCTGGATCGTCGACGCGCAGGGCCATCCAGTCTATGGCGGCGCCATCCCCGAAACCCTGCAGGTCCTGCCGGACCGGCAGGTGCTGTTGCAGCAGGCCGACGGCAGCCGCCTGCGCGGCCTGCGCGTCGCGGTCGACGACCGCATCCTGCCAGGCGCGCAGTTGACGGTGGCGGTCAGCACCCGCACCAGTTCGCAGTTCCTGTACGCCTACGGCACCGCGCTGGCGCTGATCTGCGCGCTATGGGTGGGCGCCACCGTGGTGCTGGCGGCCTGGGCCGTGCGCCGCAGCATGGCGCCCACGCGGCGGCTGTCGGAACAGGCGGCCCGCATCCAGCCCGACAACCTGGCCGTGCGCCTGCCGCTGCGCGACACCGACCGCGAGCTGCATGAGCTGGTGCTGTCGTTCAACCGCACGCTGGAACGGCTGCAGGCCGCCTACCAGCAGATGGAAGGATTCAACGCCGACGTGGCGCACGAACTGCGCACGCCGCTGGCCACACTGATCAACGGCACCCAGGTGACCCTGTCCAGCGGCCGCGACGCGGCCGAGCTGCGCGACGCGCTCGAATCCAACCTGGAAACGCTGGAAGACCTGAAGACGCTGGTCAACGACATGCTGTTCCTGGCCCGCGCCGACCGCGGCGAGCGCGCCGCCGACCTGGCGCCGGTGTCTCTGGCCGCCGAGGCCCGACGCGTCGCCGACTTCTACGAGGCGGCGCTGGAAGACCGCGGCGTCACGCTGCGCTGCGACGGCGACGCCATCGTCGCCGCCAACCCCGGACTGGTGCGCCGCGCGCTGGCGAACCTGATCTCCAACGCCATCAAGGCCACGCCGCGCGGCGGCGAGATCGTGCTGGCCTGCCAGCCTCGCCCGGCCGGCGCGCGGGTCGAAGTGCGCAACCCCGGCGCGCCGATTCCGGCGGCCGACCTGCCGCGCATCTTCGACCGCTTCTTCCGCTCCGGCCAGGCGCGCGCGCCGCGCAGCGAGGGCCACGGCCTGGGCCTGGCGATCGTGCGCGCCATCGCCCGCATGCATGGCGGCGAGGTCGACGCGGCCTCCGGCGCCGATGGCACGGTGGTCGGCATCACCCTGCGCGGGTCGGGCCCGGACACCGCCGGCGGCCACATTACAAAGAAGTAATCTTCGCGACAGAACCGGGTCACCCCGGTTTTCCTAAAGTGTCTCCCATGGTCAACCCCCATCAAGGGAACAGCATGAAAGGCACTTTGCTCCGCATCACCCAGATCACGGCCCTGGCCGCCCTGCTCGGCACCGGCACCGCCTTCGCCGCCGGCGCCCATGGCGAACACGCCGGCCACGCCATGCCGGCGGCCTCCGCCCCCATCGGCACGCCCGGCGACGCCGCCCGCGTCACCCGCAGCATCGACATCGACATGACCGACGCCATGCGCTTCACGCCGGCGCAGGTGCAGGTCAAGGCCGGCGAGACCGTGCGCTTCAACGTGCGCAACTCGGGCCGCATCCGCCACGAAATGGTGCTGGGCACCGACGCCGACCTGCAGGCCCACTACGCCATGATGATGAAGGACCCCGGCATGCGCCACGAAGAGGCCAACGCGATCTCGCTGGAGGGGGGCAAGAGCGGCCAGATCGTCTGGAAGTTCGACCGCGCCGGCACCGTTTCTTTCGGCTGCCTGGAACCCGGCCACTACACCGCCGGCATGAAGGGCGCGGTGTCGGTGCAATAACGCCGCCGCGGATCCCTCATGAAAACCTTCCCTATTCCCACCCGCCGCCGCTTCGTGCAGGGACTGGCCGCCGGCGGCGCGTTGGCGGCGCTGGGCGGCTGGCGCGCCGCCAGCGCGGGCCCGCGCGCGGCGCAGGCCGCGGCCGCGCCCGCCGAACTGCGCGGCACCGAATTCCACCTGGAGATCGGCGAAACGCCGGTCAACTACACCGGCGCCGCCCGCATCGCCACCACCGTCAATGGCCAGGTGCCGGCCCCGCTGCTGCGCTGGCGCGAGGGCGACACGGTCACGCTGCGCGTGACCAACCGCCTGCGCGAACAGACCTCGATCCACTGGCACGGTATCCTGCTGCCCACGGAAATGGACGGCGTGCCGGGCCTGAGTTTCCCGGGCATCGATCCGGGCCAGACCTTCACCTACCGCTTCGACGTGCGCCAGAGCGGCACCTACTGGTATCACAGCCACTCGGGGTTCCAGGAGCAGACCGGCCTGTACGGCGCCATCGTCATCGACCCGAAGCGGCCCGATCCCATCGCCGCGGACCGTGACTACACCGTGCTGCTGTCGGACTGGACGGACGAAGACCCGATGCGGGTCTTCGACAAGCTCAAGGCCATGCCCGACTACTACAACCGCAACCAGCCCAGCGTCGAGAGCCTGATCCGCGAGGCCGGCGAGAAGGGGTGGCGGGCGGCGCTGTCCGAGCGCCTGATGTGGGAACAGATGCGCATGAACCCGTCCGACCTGGCGGACGTCTCCGGCGCCACGTACACCTTCCTGACCAACGGCGCGACGCCGGCCGGCAACTGGACCGGCCTGTTCAAGCCGGGCGAACGCGTGCGGCTGCGCTTCATCAACGGCTCGGCCATGACGTACTTCGACGTGCGCATCCCCGGCCTGAAGATGACGGTGGTGGCGGCCGACGGCCAGGACGTGCGGCCGGTCGACGTGGAGGAATTCCGCATCGCCGTGGCCGAGACCTACGACGTGATCGTCGAGCCCGCCGAAGACCGCGCCTACACCATCTTCTCGCAGGCCATGGACCGTTCCGGCTACGCCCGCGCCACCCTGGCGCCGCGCCCCGGCATGCAGGCCGAGGTGCCCGCGGTCGACCGGGTGCAGCTGCTCGGCATGATGGACATGGGCATGAAGCACGACATGGGCGGCATGGATCATGGCGCCGCGCCCGCGGCGACCGCCGGCGCAATGGCTGGCATGGACCACGGTGCCGCGGCCGCCGCCCCCGGCGCGATGGCCGGCATGAACCATGGCGCCATGCCCGGCATGGACCACGGCAGCTCCCACGGCGGCGGCGCGGACCAGGGCGGCATCGTCGAGGTCAGGCACCCCTATCCCGAGGAACGCGGCCCCGGCAATTCGATGCTGCCCGACGTGGTCTCCACCCGCCTGGACGACCCCGGCATCGGCCTGCGCGACAACGGCCGCCGCGTGCTGACCTACGCCGACCTGCGCTCGATCCGCGAACCCGACGACAACCGCGCGCCGACCCGCGAGATCGAGCTGCACCTGACCGGCAACATGGAACGCTACATGTGGTCGTTCAACGGCGTGAAGTTCTCCGACGCCAAGCCCATCGTGCTGCGCTACGGCGAGCGCGTGCGCTTCGTGCTGGTCAACGACACCATGATGACCCACCCCATCCACCTGCACGGCCTGTGGAGCGACCTGGAATCGCCCGACGGCGCCTTCCAGGTCCGCAAGCACACCCTGTCGCTCAATCCGGCGCAGCGCCTGAGCTACCGCGTCAGCGCCGATGCCCGCGGCAACTGGGCCTACCACTGCCACCTGCTGTACCACATGGAGGCCGGCATGTTCAGGGCGGTCGTGGTGGAGTAGGCGATGAGAAACCGGAATATGCGCACTTCCTTTCCCCCGTTCCGCCACGCCGCGCTGGCCGCCGCCCTGCTGGCGGCCCTGGCCGGCCAGCCGGCCCTCGGCCAGGCCATGAACGACCACGCCGGCATGGATCATGGCTCGATGCCGGGCATGAACCACGGCGCCGCCAAGCCACAGCCCGCGATGCCGCCCGCCATGGACCATTCCTCCATGCCCGGCATGAACCACGGCAGCGCCAAGCCAAAGCCAGCGATGCCGCCCGCCATGGATCATTCGTCCATGCCCGGCATGGACCACGGCAGCGCCAAGCCAAAGCCAGCGATGCCGCCCGTCATGGATCATTCCTCCATGCCCGGCATTGACCACGGCGCGCCGGCCGTCGGCAGCCTGCCGTCCAGCGACGGCGCCGGCGAGCGTGGCTATGACAGCTACGGCCTGCACCCACACATGATGGACAGGGACGCCTCGTCGCGGCTGCTGTTCGACAAGTTCGGCTGGTCGCGCAACCGCGACGGCCAGAACGCGCTGGAATGGGACGGCCGCTTCTGGTGGGGCACCGCCACCGACCGGCTGGTGATCAAGAGCGAAGGCGAACGCGAAAGCGGCGGCGGTTCCGGCGCCAAGGTCGAGGCCCTCTGGAGTCACGCCATCTCGCCTTTCTGGGACCTGCAACTGGGCGCGCGGCGCGACTTCGGCACCGGTCCCAAGCGCAACTGGGCCGCGCTCGGCCTCGAGGGCGTGCTGCCCTACAACATCGAGTTCGAGACCACCGCCTACGCCGGCCCATCGGGCCGCACCGCGCTGGCCCTGAAGGCCGAGTACGATCTGCTGCTTACCCAGCGTCTGATTTTCACGCCGGAGATCGAGGCCAGCGCCTACGGCCGCAACGACCCGGAGCGCGGCATCGGCTCGGGCCTGTCCGACGCTTCGCTGTCGCTGCGCTTGCGCTACGAAATCACGCGCCAGTTCGCGCCCTACGTCGGGGTATCCTTCGAACGTAAGTTCGGCCGCACCGCGGACTATGCGTCCGCCGCCGGCCAAGGTCGCTCGCAGGCCGCCGTGCTGGCCGGCGTGAGCTTCTGGTTCTGATCTTTCTCGCGGAGACCCATGAAAACACCTCTCATCCCCGCCCGTCGCCTGCTGCTGGCGGCCGCGCTGTCCCTGCCCCTGTACGCCGCGCCGATCCTCGCGCAGGCCCAATCCGCCCCCAAGGTCCAGGTGTGGAAGACGCCCACCTGCGGCTGCTGCGAGGACTGGGTCAAGCACATGCGCGACAACGGCTTCGAGGTCACCACCCACGACGTCCAGGACACCGGCCCGGTGCGCCGCAATGCCGGCATGGCCGACTATGGCTCGTGCCATACGGCCGTGGTGGACGGCTATGCCATCGAAGGCCACGTGCCGGCCAGCGACGTGCGCCGCCTGCTGCTCGAAAAGCCCGATGCCCCCGGCCTTGCCGCGCCTGGCATGCCGCTGGGTTCGCCCGGCATGGACGGCCCCGAATACGGCGGCCGCAAGACGCCACATGATGTCCTGCTGGTGGACAAGCGCGGCGGCGCCAAGGTGTTCCAGGCGTATCGTTAGGAGATGCCCCGGGATGCTCCCGGCCGGGCGCCGCCCGGCCGTTCTGAAACAATTCATCCCCACCCGGGCAATGGGTACCTCTTGCACCGCAGCAAAAATGCGCCACAATAAATAAAACGCATTTCTCACCCGACCCCTGGCAGTCATGGCACACATCGTCCTGTTCGAGAACATCCACCCGAGCGCCCGCGCCGTCTTCGAAGCCGCCGGCTACACCGACATCGTCACGCACGCCGCGGCCCTGCCGCCGGCGCAGCTGCAGGACGCCCTGCGCGGCGCCCAGGTCGCGGGCATCCGTTCTCGTACCCACCTGGATGCCGCCCTGCTGTCCGGCAACCCCGACCTGCGCGTGGTCGGCTGCTTCTGCATCGGCACCAACCAGGTCGACCTCGACACCGCCATGCAGCGCGGCATCCCGGTGTTCAATGCGCCCTTCTCCAACACCCGCTCGGTCGCCGAGCTGGTGCTGGGCGAAGCCATCCTGCTGTTGCGCCGGATCCCCGAGAAGAACGCCCGCGTCCATCTCGGCCACTGGGACAAGAGCGCCGCCGGCGCCTTCGAGACCCGCGGCAAGACGCTCGGCATCGTCGGCTACGGCAACATCGGCTCGCAGATCAGCACCCTGGCCGAAGGCCTCGGCATGCGCGTCATCTACCACGACGTCGAAGCCAAACTGCCGCTGGGCAACGCGCGTCCGGCCGGCTCGCTCAACGACCTGCTGGAACAGGCCGACGTGGTCACCCTGCACGTGCCCGGCGGCAAGTCCACCGAGAACATCATGAATGCGGAGACCATTGCCCGCATGCGCCGCGGCGCCATCCTCATCAACGCCTCGCGCGGCACCGTGGTCGACATCGACGCCCTGCACGCCGCGCTCAAGTCCGGCCACCTGGCGGGCGCCGCGCTCGACGTGTTCCCCACCGAACCCAAGGGCGCCGACGAACCGCTGGCCAGCCCGCTGATCGGCCTGCCCAACGTCATCCTGACCCCGCACATCGGCGGCAGCACGCAGGAATCGCAAGAGAACATCGGCCGCGAAGTGGCCGAGAAGCTGGTGCGCTTCCTGCAGGCCGGCACCACCAAGGGCGCGGTCAACTTCCCCGAACTGCCCTACCTGGAACAGGCCGGCGCCACCCGCATCCTGCACGTGCACCGCAACGCCCCCGGCGCGCTGGGCACGCTGGACAACCTGATGGCGCAGCACGGCCTGAACATCGTCAGCCAGACGCTGCAGACCAAGGGCCAGATCGGCTACGTGATCACCGACGTCGACGGCGAGGTCGATGATTTGGTCATGACGACGCTGCGCGATCATCCGATCACCGTGCGCTGCGACCGGCTGTAAACGGCGGCGCTCTGGACGAAAAAGGCCCGCTCGCGCGGGCCTTTTTCCTGGGTCGCGGCGGCAGCGTCAGGCGGGCCTGGGTCTGCCGGCATTGCGCGACCTATCGAACTTCAGTTATAAACGATAACCATTCCTATCCATATTGAAATAGGCGTTCCTCCCGCGTCTGGGTCCGTCCGATGTCCGCCGCCGATCTCCCCGTGCAGCAAGACCTGCACGCTCTTTACAGCGATCATCACGGCTGGCTGCTGGGATGGCTGCGGCGCCGCCTCGGCAATGCGGCGGATGCCGCCGATCTGGCGCACGACGCCTTCCTGCGCCTGATCGTCCGGCCCGCGCCCGATGGCTTCGCCAGCGCCGGCGCCGCCCGCGCCTACCTGCGCACCATGGCGCAGGGCCTGTGCACCGACCTCTGGCGCCGCCGCCAGGTGGAACAGGCCTGGCTTGACAGCCTGGCCGCGCAGCCCGAAGCCTACGCGCCATCGCCGGAGCATCAGGCGCTGGTCATCGAAACCCTGCTGGAAGTCGGCGAATGGCTTGGGCGCTTGCCGGGAAAAACCCGCACAGCGTTCATCCAGGCTCAGATACATGGGCTTTCCAGCCGCGAGATCGCCGACCAGATGGGCGTATCGCTGCGGATGGTACAGAAATACCTGGCCCAGGCCATGCTGCACCTGGCGTTGATCGACGCCGGACTCAATTAATGGCAGCGCCCCGCCCGGCCGTGACGTCGGGCCTCTCCCAGGCGGATTATGAAAGCCTGAAAGTCGCGGCCGAGTGGTACGCCCGCCTGCAAAATGCCGATATCGACGCCCGGCAACGACTCGCTTGGCAACATTGGTTCGACGCGCGGCCCGAACACCGCAGCGCCTGGGCCCACGTCGAAGCGGTGAGCCGTCGCTTTGCGGTGCTGCGCGTCGATGGCGAACGCGACGCCGCCGAGCAAGCGGTCCAGATCGCCTCGCACCGCCCCTCCGCGCGCCGTCGGGCGGCGAGCCGCATCCTCGCGCTCGGCGGTGTCGGCATGCTTGGCTGGCTGGGCTGGCTGGGCTGGCGCTTCACGCCACTGCCCGCCGTCGTGACGGCCTGGCGTTCCGACTATGCCACCGGCATCGGCGAGCAACGCCAGCTCGTCCTGGACGACGGCACCCGCGTCTGGCTCAACACCCGCAGCGCCATCAACGTGCGCCTCGACGAGACGCAACGCCTGCTGACCCTGACCGGTGGCGAGATTCTCACCGATACCGCCAAAGATGCGCGCCAACGCCCGTTCTTCGTCGACACCCGCTTCGGCCGGCTGCAGGCCCTGGGTACCCGCTACACGGTCAGGCAGGAGGACCACGACATCCTGCTGGCCGTCTACGAGGGCCAGGTAAGAATCCGCACCCTCTCCGGGCAGGAAACACTGGTACGCGGCGGCGAACAGAAGCGCTACACCGCCAACACGATCTCCGAGGCCGCACCGGCCGATCCTGCCCGCGAAGCCTGGTCTCGCGGCGTGATCCTGGCCGAGAACCTCCCGCTGGACGATCTGGTCGCGGAACTTGGGCGCTATCACGTCGGCCACACCGGCGTGGATCCTCGCATCGCCGGCCTGCGCGTCGTGGGCCGCTACCCGGCCAGCGACCTGCCGCGCACGCTGTCGATGCTCGAACGCGAATTGCCGATCCGCATCCAGCGCACCTTGCCGTGGTGGACGACGCTCGAACCGAAGTAAGGCCTTTAAGAAAAATCGACGCCTCGGTTCGCTTTTACGCGGCTCGTTCGATCAACAGGGAGAGAGGACCAAGCAGACCCGTGTCGCGTCCCCGCCGCCCGGCCCGCCCGGACAGCCAGGCGACGCCCGGCGCACAAGCCGCGGCCCTCTCCTTGCCCATCCCTGCTCCAAGGAAGACCGCTCCATGCGCCGCCCTCGCCTCCCCGCCCGCCCCGGGTCGTTCAATCCCTCATCGCCTCGGCCCGTTGCCATGAATCGCGTGTTGCGCGAGACCGTGCTCGGCACGCTCCTGATGACCGCGCTGGCCCCGGCGGCCCATGCCCAGGACGCCGCCCGCGCCGTCAGCGCCACTCATGCCTATGACGTGCCCGCGGGCCCCCTGGCGGGCGCCCTGAGCCGCTTTGCCGAACAGGCCAACATCCTGCTCAGCGTGCCGGCCGACATGACCGCCGGCAAGACCAGCCCCGGCGTGCGCGGCGCCCACAGCGTCGACAGCGCGTTCCGCGTCCTGCTCGCCAACACCGGCCTGGAAGCCGTGCGCCGGGCCGAGGGCGGCTACGCGCTGCGGCCCGCCCCGGCGACATCCGCCACCATCCTGCCCGCCGTGGTGGTGAGCGGCGCCAGCGCCTCGGCGCTGCCTGAAGCGTACGCGGGCGGCGAAGTGGCGCGCGGCGCGCGCATCGGCCTGCTGGGCAACCGCGACTTCCTGGACACCCCGTTCAGCGCGACGTCGTACACGGCCAAGCTGATCGAAGACCAACAGGCGCAGAACATTGGCGACGTGCTGGTCAACGATCCCTCGGTCCGCAACACCTATTCGCGCGGCGCGGGCCGCGACGAATTCAATGTCCGCGGCTTTACGCTGTTCAACTACGACGTCGCCTACAACGGCCTGTACGGCATCTCGCCGCGCAACGCCACGTCATTGATCGGCATCGAACGCGTCGAGGTGCTGCGCGGCCCCAATGCGCTGCTCAATGGCATGGCCCCGTTCGGCTCGATCGGCGGCTCCATCAACCTGGTGCCCAAGCGCGCGGGTGATGAACCGCTCAACCGCATGACGCTGTCGTACATCGAGAACAACCAGTTCGGCGCGCAGGCGGATATCGCCCGTCGCTTCGGCGAGGATGATCGTACCGGCGTGCGGCTGAATGTGCTGCGCAGCGGCGGCGACATGAACATCTCCGGCGCCGGCGAAGACCTGGGCGCGGTCTCGCTCGGCCTGGACTATCGCGGCAACCGCTTGCGCATCGACGGCGACATCAACTACCAGAACCGCGTGACCGATGCCCGCAGCGGCCTGCTGTTCCCGCCCGGCGGCGGCCAGGAAATCGGCCAGGCGCCGGACCCAAAGCGCAACTTCTTCCCCGACTGGACCTACTGGAAGGCCAAGGAATGGAGCGGCGACGTCCGCGCCGAGTATGACCTTTCCGATGACTGGACCGTCTATGGCGCGCTGGGCGCCCGCAAGCACGACTTCGAAAGCCTGCAGACCACCTGGCTGATGCTCGACTCGGCCGGCCGCATCGGATCCGTGCCCGCCCGCCTCAACGAACGGCTGCTAAGCAAGACCGGCGAGGTCGGCATCCGCGGCCGCTTCGATACCGGCCCGGTCAAGCACGAGCCGACGCTGTCCGCCAGCTTCCTCGATATCGACTATTCATCGGCGCGGGTGCGCTCGTCCACGGTGTTCTCGGACCTGTACGATCCCGTCGATCTGGCCAAGCCGAACATCGCCAAGCCCACCGACCTGGGCAAGACGAGCGAAACGCGGCTGTACAGCGTGGCGCTGGCCGATACGCTGTCCGTGATGGACGGCGCGGTGCAGTTGACCGCTGGCCTGCGCCAACAGCGCGTCCAGTCGGTCAACTACAACCCGGCCACCGGCGACCGCACCTCGGACTACGGCAAGTCGGCCGTCACGCCGGCCATCGCGCTCGTGGTCAAACCGACCCACCGCCTGTCGCTGTACGGCAACTACATCGAAGGCCTGAGCCAGGGCGGCACGGCGCCGGCGGAAGCCGTGAACGCCGGCGAGACCTTCAAGCCCGACGTCTCCAAGCAGTACGAGATCGGCGCCAAGTACGACTTCGGCACGGTCGCGGCGACCTTGAGCGCGTTCCAGATCGAGCAACCCAGCGCCTACGTCGACCCCGATACCCTGCGCTACCAGGCCGACGGCCGGCAGCGCAACCGCGGCGTCGAATTCCTGCTGCAGGGAGAACTGATGCCGCGCGTGCGCCTGCTGGGCGGCGTGGCGTACACCAATGGCGTGCTGACCAAGACCGAAGGCGGCCTGAACGATGGCCGCGCCGCGCCGGCGGTGCCGCGCTGGCAGTTCAACGCGGCGGCGGAATGGGACACTCCGTTCGTGCAGGGCCTGACCTTGACCGCACGCATGCTACGCACCAGCACCCAGTACGTGGACGCGGCCAACACCCAGCAACTGCCTGGCTGGACCCGTTTCGACGTGGGCGCGCGCTACGCCATGAACATCAACCGCACGCCGGTGACGTTGCGGGCGACGGTGGAAAACGTGTTCAACAAGCACTACTGGCAATCCGCCGCGCGCGAAGGGCTGACGGTTGCCGCGCCGCGCACTCTGCTGCTGTCCGTGACCGCGGAATTCTAGTGCGGCCGCAAGCCCGCGCCACGCCCGGCGCGCGACCGCCGGCGTCCTCATCGCGGCGCGCGCCGGCGGGGCGCGGCAAGGCCTGGTATCGGATCCACAAATGGTCCAGCCTGGCCTGTACGCTGTTTCTGCTGGTGGTCTGCCTCTCGGGCCTGCCATTGATCTTCGATGAAGAGATCGTGACCTGGCTCGACCCCTCGCCGCCCTGGTCCACGCTTGCGCCGGGCACGCCGGCGCCGTCGCTCGACGCCATCATCGCTGCGGCGCGGGCGCGCCATCGCGCGCACCGGGTCGTCGACGTGGAAGTCTTGCGCGATCCGCCCCGCATCACGCTCGGGCTCGCCCCCGGGCCACAGGCCGCCGCCTGGACGCCGTCGCTGCGCCTGGAGTTCGATGCGCGCGACGGCTCCCCGCGAGCCGCCATCGCCGATTCGGACGAAGGGCTGGGCAGCCGCATCGTGACGCTCATGACGCGCCTGCACATCGATCTCTACGGCGGTTTGCCCGGCCAGTTGTTCCTGGGCGCCATGGCCCTGCTGTTCTCGCTGGCGGTGATATCGGGCGTGGCGCTGTATCACCCGTACATGAAAAAACTACCCTTCGGCACCGTCCGCGTCCACCGCGCGCGCCGCCTGAAATGGCTGGATCTGCACAACCTGCTCGGCATCGTCACCGTGGTCTGGGCGCTGATGATGGGCCTGACCGGCGCCCTGCACGAACTGGCGGTTCCCTTCTTCCGCCATTGGCTGTCGACCGAGGTCCAGGTCGCGATTTCGCCCCGGATCGATACTCCCCCGGCCAGCGCCACGGCCTGGGCCTCGGTGCAACAGGCCTATGCCACCGCGCGGGCCGCCGTGCCGGGCAGGCAGGTCGAATCGCTGCGCTTTCCCGATGCCAGCCTGGGCCTGCCCCGCCACTATCTGCTGTGGGCCAAAGGCGACACCGCCCTCGGCGCGCACCTGTTCGACGCCGTCCTGGTCGATGCCCCCACGGGCAAGCTGACCGCGGTGCCGGACATGCCCTGGTATCTGCGCGCGCTGCAGTTCTCGCGGCCGCTGCACTATGGCGACACCGCCGGCCTGCCGCTCAAGCTGATCTGGGCCGCGCTCGACCTGGTCGTGATCGTGATCCTGGGAAGCGGCCTCTATCTCTGGCGCCGGCGCGCCGGGCAATAGCGACACCCGGCCCAGGGCCTCGACGGCCGGCTCAATCCACCGCGTCGGGCGCCGCCAGCGAAACTCCCGCGAAATGCGCCGCCACCCAGCGCTCACAGACTTCCCACAATTTCGGCGCCCCGCGCTGGATGACCGGACCGTAGCGGGCCAGCACCTGCTCGCGCGACACGCCGTTCTCGGTCCAGGTGCCGCCGCCCGTGAACACGTTGATCAGCAGCGGCTGGAAGCGGTCCAGCGCCTTGGCGAAGCGCGCGTCTTCGCTCTCGGCCTGCTCGAATTCCCGCCACAGCGCCAGGAACTCATCGCCCTGCGGCGAGGGCAGCAAGCCGAACAGCCGCTGCGCCGCCTTGTCCTCGTGCTCGGCCTGCCAGGCCGCCGACGATCCGCCGTGGATCGGGAAATCGCCGACGTCGATCTCGACCACGTCGTGCAGCAGCAGCATCCGCATGACCCGCTGGGTATCCACCGGACCGCTCGCGTATTCGCTCAGCACCAGCGCGTACAGCGCCAGGTGCCAGGAATGCTCGGCGGAATTCTCCTTGCGGCTGCGGTCCAGCAGCGGCGATTGCCGGACGACGGTCTTGAGCCGGTCGATTTCGCGGAGGAATTGCAGCTGTTTTTCCAGTGAGGTCGATGCCATGGTGTCCTGCGTGGGTGGCGGTCTTGGCGCGAATGCCGATCGCATCCCCGACACTGTACCGCCCTGGCTGGCTCAGGGCGCCAACGCGGCCCCCGCCGCCCGCGCCAGGCACTCGGCCATCTTGCCGCGGACGCTGCCGGCGTCGAACGGCAACCGCCCGATGAGGCCGATCTCGCGATGAAACGCCGCATCGCCCAGCGACACCAGCCGCAGGCCGTCCGTATCCAGGCCGCGCAAGCGCGGCAGCAGCGCCACGCCCAGTCCGTGGCGCACCATGTTGGCGATGGCCTCGATCTCGTCCAGCTCCACGGCCTCGTGCACCGTGATGCGCTGCTTCTTCAGGAACAGGTCCACCACGCGCCCGCCGAACGACGCGCGGTCGTAGCGGATGAAGGGCTGCGCCGCCAGCACCTCGCGCCACGGCGCCAACGCCATCGCGGCCGGCATGGCCAGCACCACTTCCTCGCGCAGCAACGGCTGCCAGCCCAATTCCGGCGGCAGCGCGAACGGCGGCCGGATCAGCAGCGCCATGTCGACCTCGCCGGCGTCCACCTGCCCCAGCAGCGACAGCGACACCCCCGGCACGATCCGCACCCGCACGTCGGGGTAGCCGGCGCGGAACTCGCCCAGCGCCCGCACCAGCAGGTCCTGCTGCACCGAGGCGATGGCGCCGATGCGCAGCGATCCGCTGACGTGGCCGGCGCCGGCCGTGGACGCCATGCGCTCGGCCATGGCCACCAGTTCCTCGGCCTGCGGCAGCATCTCGCGGCCATGGTCGTTGAGCACGGCGGCGCGCGCGCTGCGGTCGAACAGCGCCACGCCCAGATAGTCTTCCAGGCGCTTGATCTGCGCGCTGACGGCCGACTGGGTCAGGCCCAGCTGGGCGCCCGCCCCGGTGAAGGTGCCATCGCGCGCCACGGCGATGAAGGTCTTGAATTCTTTGATCACGATCAATATTTTCGATGCTAAGACACAAAAAATATCGTTTTTCAATCAAAAAAACAATTCATAAACTAGCAGCTCAGGACACGACCCGATAGCGATCGTCCGCATTCTGAATTACCTTTTCCGCCTCATCCGGAGCTTTTCATGACCGCTCAAACCAACCTGCCGCCGTTCCACCTGGCCTTCCCGGTCCGCGACCTGGCCGAAGCCCGCGCCTTCTACGGCGAAAAGCTGGGCTGTCCGGAGGGCCGCAGCTCGCCCGAATGGATCGACTTCAACTTCTACGGCCACCAGATCGTCGCCCACCTGGCGCCCAGCGAGTGCGGCCACAAGGCCACCAGCGCGGTCGATTCGCACAATGTGCCCGTGCGCCATTTCGGCGCGGTGCTTTCCATGGAACAATGGGAAGCCATGGCCAAGCGCCTGACCGATGCCGGCGCCGAGTTCGTCATCGAGCCCTACATCCGCTTCAAGGGCGAAGTCGGCGAACAGGCCACCATGTTCTTCCTGGATCCGTCGGGCAACGCGCTGGAATTCAAGGCGTTCAAGAACCTGGATTCGTTGTTCGCCAAGTAATCCGTCTCTACAGGTTTCGTGCCGTTGAACGCAACACCAGACCCATCTTCTTCGGCCGAAGCCACCTGGCGCATCCAGCCCCAGGGTGACCGCTGCCTCATCGTTTCTTTCGGCGACCGGATCGACGCCGCCGTGGGCCGCACCTGTCTGGCGGCGGCGCGCAAGCTGCGCGACGCCGGCCTGCCGGGGGTGACCGACGTGGTGCCGTCGTTCGTGGCGGTGGCCGTGCATTACCGACCCGACGGGCTGGGCCACGGCCCCACCTACGCCGACCTGGCCGAGCGCATCGAAGCGCTGCTGGCCGACGGCATCGCGGCCGACAATGCCGCCGGCCGCGAGGTCGACGTACCGGTCTGCTACGGCGGCGAGCACGGGCCCGACCTCGACGAGGTCGCCCGCGCCGCCGGCCTGACGCCCGACGAAGTCATCGCCCTGCACAGCGGACCGCGCAGCATGGTGTTCATGCTGGGCTTCGCCCCCGGCCACGCCTACCTGGGCGTGCACGACGAAAAACTGAACCTGCCGCGGCGCCCCTCGCCGCGCACCGCCGTGCCGGCCGGCGCGGTGGCCATCGCCAACCGCCAGACGGTGATCTACCCCAACCGCCTGCCCGGCGGCTGGCACATCATCGGCACCACGCCGCTGACCATGTTCGACCCCGCGCGCGAGCCGGCCGCCTACCTGCAGCCGGGCGACTCGGTGCGCTTCGTGCCGATCAGCGCCGACGAATTCGCGCGCCTGCGGGGGAACCGGTCGTGAGCATCACCATCATCAAGCCGGGCATGCTGTCCAGCTTCCAGGACCGCGGCCGCGAGGGCTACCAGCACCAGGGCATCCCGGCCGCCGGCGCCATGGACGAACGCGCCCACCGCCTGGCCAACGCGCTCGCCGGCAACAGCGGCGACCCCGCCACGCTCGAAATGACCCTGACCGGCCCGACGCTGCGCTTCGACGCGCCGGCCTGCTTCGCGCTGGCCGGGGCCGACCTGGGCGCCACGCTCAACGGCCAGGAGATCCCGCAGCACCGGCCGCTGGTGGCCCGCGCCGGCGACACGCTGGCCTTCGGCGCGCGGCCCGCCAACGGCGTGCGCGGCTACCTGGCGGTGCACGGCGGCTTCGCGCTGGCGCCGGTGATGGGCAGCGAAACCACCTACCTGCGCAGCGGCTTCGGCGGCTTCGAGGGCCGCGCGCTGGCCAAGGGCGACCAGGTCGGCTTGCGCCAGGCGCTCGATGGCCACGGCCTGGACGCGCTGCAAAAGGCCCTGTGGGACCTGCGCATCTACCTGCCCGGCACGCTCGGCCACAAGCAGCGCGACGCCATCCGCTTCCTGCCCGGCATGCAGTGGCAGGAATTCTCCGAAGCCAGCCGCCACGCCTTCGGCGGCTCGGAATTCCGCATCAGCCCGCAGTCCGACCGCATGGGCTACCGCCTGCAGGGTCCGGCGCTGTCCATGAGCCAGCCGCGCCAGATGCTGTCCGAGGCGGCCTGCTTCGGCACCGTGCAGGTGCCGTCGGGCGGCGAGGCCATCATCCTCATGGCCGACCGGCAGACCACCGGCGGCTATCCCAAGATCGCGCAGATCGCCAGCGTCGACCTGCCCTTGCTGGCGCAGTACGCGCCGGGACGCGCGCTGCGGTTCGCCATGATCGAACTCGACGAGGCGCAACGCCTGGACGGCGAGCGCGAACGCGCCTTCGCCCAGTTGCTGGACGCGCTGGCGCCGCTGCGCGCGCTGCTCGGGCCTGGCCACCCTTGAGGCCAGCTCGCAAGCGCCCCCGAATAACCGCCCGAACCTCCACAGGAACCCCATCATGAGCACAAGCATCGACCTGAACTGCGACATGGGCGAAAGCTACGGCGCCTGGAGCATGGGCAACGACGCCGCGGTGCTGGCCTTCGTCAGCTCGGCCAACATCGCCTGCGGTTTCCACGGCGGCGATCCCGCCACCATGCGCAAGACCGTGGCCGCCGCCCTCAAGCAGGGCGTGGCGCTGGGCGCGCATCCCAGCCTGCAGGACCTGGTGGGCTTCGGCCGCCGCGCGATCCCGATCACGCCGGACGAAGCCTACGACATCACGGTCTACCAGATCGGCGCGCTGGCCGGCGTGGCCGCCTCGCAAGGCGCGCGGCTGCATCACGTCAAGGCGCACGGCGCGCTCTACAACATGGCCGCCAAGGACGAAGGCCTGGCGCGCGCCATCTGCCAGGCAGTCAAGGATGTGGACGCCACGCTGCTGCTTTACGGGCTGGCGGGCAGCAAGCTGATCGACGCCGCGCGCGCCATCGGGCTGGCCGCGGCCAACGAGGTCTTCGCCGACCGCTCCTACCAGGACGACGGCTCGCTCACGCCACGCACCCGCGCCGGCGCCATGATCGAAGACGTCGACCAGGCCGTGGCGCAGGTGGTGCGCATGGTCCGCGAGGGCAAGGTGCGCTCGGTCGACGGCAGGGACGTGCCGGTGCAGGCCGACACGCTCTGTATCCACGGCGACCAGCCCAACGCGCTGGTGTTCGCGCGCGCCATCCGCGAGGCGCTGGAACGGGCCGGCATCGCCGTGCGCACGCCGTCCGCGCGCGCCTGACGCCGCCATTCGCGGGCGACGGGCGGCACTGTTTCGATGACGCAGCAAGAACGCGTCGGCGCCTCGGGCGCCGGACGCGGTCCCGCGGTTACGCGCGGCCGTAGCGCGGCGCGGGTTCCTCGGCGTCCTGCAGCGAGGCCTCGTGGTAGGCCCGCAGGATACCCGGCAGCACATCCAGCACGTAGCCGCGGGTCAGTTCCGCGGCGCGGTCGAAATCGCGGCTGGCGAGCGCCTGCGTGATGCCCTGCGTATAGGTCTGCAGCCTGTTCGATTCCATGGTCTGCCGCGCCAGCAGGTAGCGCAGCGGCTCGACCTGTTCGTACAGCTTGGTCAGCACCTCGGCCAGCGGGGCGTTGCCGGTGAAGCGGGCGCCGGCCAGGTAGAACTCGCGCAGCGCCGCGATATAGGCGCGCACGTCGCGCTTGGCCATGGCGGCGGCGATCGCCTCGTCATAGGCGCGCAGTTCGGCCACCAGCGGCGAAATGTCGTCGATCTCGGCGACTTGGCGGATGCAATAGGCTTCCAGCTCCGCGCGCAGCTTGTACAGGTGGCGGATCTGGGTTTCGGAATACAGGGTGACCCGGAAGCCTTTGCGCTGGACATGCGTCACCAGGCCGCTCAGTTCCAGCAGACGCAGCGCTTCCCGGATGGGACTGCGGCTGGTGCCGAAACGCTGCTCCAGTTCCTGTTCCCGCAATGGCTGCCCGGGCCTGATAGTGCCATCCACTATCAACTCACGAATCTGTTCCTGTAGGAAGTACGGAATCGTGGCGGGCGCTTTGACGTCCAATCGGCTCCCCTTGTACTGCTGATGCAAGTATTGCGACAGCGACAAGATACTAGAAATTTATTGAAACACAAATAGGAAAATTGTTGCAGGAATGAGGTCCGGCGCGAACCTCAATGCCAGTCGTCGCGGTACACGAACTTCGGCATCTGCCAATTGAAGCGCAGGGCCAGCAGGCGCAGCGCCAAGCCGACCGCCAGCGCGATGGGCACGGCAGCGTTGGCCGGCAGCCCCAGGGCCTGCGCGCCCAGGTACAGCGCCCCGGTCACCACCGACACGCTGGCGTACAGCTCCTTGCGGAACAGCAGCGGCACCTCGTTGCAGAGCACGTCGCGCAGCACCCCGCCGGCGCAGCCGGTGATCATGCCGCTGATCAGCACCACCGTGATCGGCAGCTGCATCAGTTGCGCGACCTGGCAGCCGATGACCGTGAACGCCACCAGGCCGAGCGCGTCCGCCAGCAGGAAGACGCTGCGCAGGCGCCGCATGACAGGCGCGATCAGGGCGGTCAGCAGCGCCGCGCCCGCCGTCATCCACAGGTATTCGGGATGGACCACCCAGGTCAGCGGATAGTGCCCCAGCAGCACGTCGCGCAGCGAGCCGCCGCCCAGCGCGGTGACGCAGGCGATGATGCAGACGCCCATCCAGTCCATGTCGCGCCGGCCGGCCGACAGCGCCGCGGTCATGGCTTCGGCCACGATGGCGACCAGGTAGAGCGTGTGCAGCAGGGCGGGCGAAAGGTCGTAGAACATGGAACGGCAAGGGGGAGGGACGAAACCCGCGGGCGCAACGGCTGCCCGGCACGGGCGACAGGCCCCATTGTATTGACACGGCATCGCCCCCCGCCATTGCCGCCGCCCCCCATCCTCCCTTACGCTGGAAGTGCGTTGATATCGGTCAAGCCCCGGTCCGCGCCCTGGCGGGACAATGGGGGTGTGCCCGCAAGGGCGATATCGGCCGGCCGGCGGGCTAGCGGGAGCCACCGGCCCGGCCCCATCTCGGGAGAAACGTATGTCGCAACAACCTGGCCCCATCCTACTGGCCACGGATCTCAGCGCGCGGGGTGATCGCGCCCTGGATCGCGCGCTGCAACTGGCCAAGGAACTCGATACCAAGCTGGTCGTGCTGCACGTCATGGAAAACCACGGCGTGTCGGCGCGCCTGACCACGCCGGTCTGGCGCCGGCTGGCCGCCGACCACAAGGCGGTGGCCGAGCGCGAACTGGCCGAGGACCTGGCCAACGCCGGCGTGGCCACCGAAGTGGTGGTGGTCACGGGCGATCCCCTGGTCCGCATCATGGAAACCGCCGACAGCTTCGGCTGCTCGCTGATCATCGCCGGCATCGCGCGCGACGAGACGCTGGGCCGCCTGCTGCTGGGCACCACGGTGGAAAAACTGGTGCGCCAGGCGCGCCAGCCGGTGCTGGTGGTCAAGAACCGTCCGCGCAAGCCGTACCGCGACGTGCTGGTCGCCACCGACTTCTCGGCCGGTTCGCGCCAGGCGCTGCGCGCCGCGCTGCAACTGGTGCCCAACGCCGACCTGACGCTGTTCCATGCCTATGACGTGCCGTTCCAGGGCAAGAACGTGCCGGACGACGCCGTGACCCGCAGCTTCTACCACGCGGCCGAGCAGAGTTCGCGCGAGTTCATCGCCGAAACGCCGGAACTGGCCAACGTGGCGCCGCCCAAGGTCGTGATGGAATGCGGCCAGCCGGAAACGGTGCTGTCGGAATATTCCTTCAACCATCGTTCCGACCTGGTCGTCACCGGCACCCATGGCCGCACCGGCCTGTTGCGCACGGCCATCGGCAGCGTTGCCGAACGGCTGCTCGAAGCCCTGCCCAGCGACGTGCTGATCGTGCGCCTGGCCGGCGAGGAGTGACGCGCCGCGCTGACGCCGGGGCCCCCGGGCCCCGGCGTCAGGCGTCGCCGTCCTGCATCATGGCTTCGATGCGGCCGCGCAGCAGGTGCAGCAGCACCAGGCCCGGCAGCGCGATCACCACCGTCACCAGGAAGAACCCGGGCCACCCCAGGTGCTCGACCAGCGGCGGCGTCAAGGGTCCGGCCAGGTAGGTGCGACCCACCGCCGACAGTGCGGACAGCAGCGCGAACTGCGTGGCCGAGAAGCGCTGGCGGCACAGGGCCATCAAGAGCCCGACGAACGCCGCCGTGCCCAGGCCGCCGCACAGGTTTTCCAGCCCGACCGCGGCGCCCATGAGCCAGATGCTCTTGGGGCTGACCGCGATCACCCAGTAGCCCAGGTTGGACACCGCCTGCAGCAGCCCGAACACCATCAACGACCGGTACAGCGTCCAGCGCGACATGACGAGGCCGCCGGCAAGGGCGCCGACGACGGTCGCCGCCATGCCCATGACCTTGTTGACCGCGCCCACCTCGGTAGGGGTATAGCCCGCGCCGCGGATCAGGAACGTGGTCGAAAGCGCGCCGGCAAAGGCGTCGCCCAGCTTGTACAGCACGATCAGCAGCAGCACTGCCAACGCGCCGCGCCGGGTGAAGAATTCCTGCAGGGGCGCCGACACGGCCTCGCCCAGGCTGCGCGGCGGCTTGGCCACGAGCTCCGGCTCGGGCGCCCACAGTGTCGCCAGCGCGCACAGCAGCATCAGGCCGCCCATCACCACATAGGTATTGCCCCAGCCGATCCACTGGTCGGCCAGGATCAGCGCCAGCCCGCCCGAGACGATCATCGCCACCCGGTAGCCCATGACCTTGATGGCCGCGCCGGCACCGCGCTCTTCCTTGCGCAGCACGTCGGTGCAATAGGCATCGAAGGCGATGTCCTGGGTGGCCGACAGGAACGCCACCAGCACGGCCAGCAGGGCCAGCGCCTGCAAGGCCGACGACGGCGACAGCGTGCCCATGACCATGATCGCCAGCCCCAGCAGCACCTGCGTCACCAGCATCCAGCCGCGACGCCGGCCCAGCAGCGGCGGCGCATAGCGGTCCACCAGCGGCGCCCACAGGAACTTGAGCGTGTAGGCGGTGCCCACAAGGGTCAGGAAACCGATCTGCTGCAAGGGCACGCCGGCCACCGTGGCCCACGCTTGCAGGGTGCCGCTGGTCAGGGCCAGCGGCAATCCGCTGGCGAACCCCAGGACCAGCAGGGGCGCGACGCGGGGACTGGTGTAGACGTTGGATACAGCGGTAATGACGGTCTCCTGAAACGGGCCGGCCGGGCGCACGGACGGGCGCGGTGGGCTTGCGGCATTTTAGGCGCTGGCGCCCGGGCCGTCAGCCGGCGTTTCAGAATGTCAGGGCGAGGCGAAGCGGTACACCGCCAGGGTGCTGCGCCAGCTGGGGAAGGTCTTGATCTCGCGCCCTTCGTTGAAAGTGGCGCGCTCCAGGATGCGCAGGCCCAGCTCGCCGGCCAGCTGTTCGAAGTCGCGCAGCGTGCACAGGTGGATGTTGGGCGTGTTGTACCACTGGTAGGGCATCTGGCCCGTCACCGGCATGCGCCCGCGCAGGATGGCCCAGCCATGCGGCCAGTAGCCGAAGTTGGGAAACGACACCACGCCGTGGCGCGCCACCCGCGCCATCTCGCGCAGGATGTGCTCGGTGCGGTGCATGGACTGCAGCGTCTGCGACAGCACCACGGTGTCGAACTGCTTGTCGTCGAACAGGGCCAGGCCGTCTTCCAGGTTCTGCTGGATCACCTCGACCCCGCGCCGCACGCAGGCGATGACGCAGGTGTCGTCCAGCTCGACGCCCGCGCCGCGCACCTGGCGGTGATCGCGCAGGTGCGCCAGCAGCGCGCCGTCGCCGCAACCCAGGTCCAGCACCCGGCTGCCCGGTTCGATCCAGCTGGCGATGCGCGCCAGGTCGGGGCGCAGCGTGTTGACGGCGGGACGAGGAGTCACAGGATTCATGCGGAGCGTCCTTCGGTCTGAGCGGCGTCGGTCAGTCCCAATTCGCGGGCGATGCGCTCGTAATAGCCGCGTACCACGGCATGGTAGCGCGCGTCGTCCAGCAGGAAGGCATCGTGCCCGTGCGGCGCGTCGATCTCGGCGTAGGTGACGGGGCTGGAATTCTTGAGCAGGGCCCGCACGATCTCGCGCGAGCGTTCCGGCGGGAAGCGCCAGTCGGTGGTGAACGACACCAGCAGGAAATCCGCCTGGGCCGGCGCCAGCGCGCGCGCCAGGTCGCCGCCGGTCTTGCGCGCCGGATCGAAATAATCCAGCGCGCGCGTGATCAGCAGGTAGGTATTGGCGTCGAAATAGCGGGTGAACTTCTCGCCCTGGTAACGCAGGTACGACTCGACCTCGAACTCGACGTCGTAGCCGTAACGGTAGGCGCCGTTGGCGGCCGGTTCGCGCTGGGCGCGGCCGAATTTCTCGGCCATGTCGTCGTCGGACAGGTAGGTGATGTGGCCGATCATGCGCGCCACCGACAGGCCGCGGCGCGGCACGGTTTCCTGCGCGTAGTAGTCGCCGCCATGGAAATCCGGATCGGTGATGATGGCGCGCCGCGCCACTTCGTTGAAGCCGATGTTCTGCGCCGACAGGCGCGGCGTGCTGGCGATGACCACGCAGTGGGCCACGCGCTCGGGCAGCGTGATGGCCCAGCTCAGGGCCTGCATGCCGCCCAGCGAACCGCCCATCACGGCGGCGAAGCGCTCGATGCCGAAGTGGTCCGCGACCCGCGCCTGCGCCTGCACCCAGTCCTCCACCGTCAGCACCGGGAAGGCGGCGCCCCAGGGCTTGCCGGTCTCGGGGTTGATGCTGGCCGGGCCGGTCGAACCGAAGCACGAGCCCAGGTTGTTGACGCCGATGACGAAGAACACGTTGGTGTCGACCGGCTTGCCGGGTCCCACCATGTTGTCCCACCAGCCGACGTCGCTGGGGCTGTCCGCGGCCTGGCCGGCCACGTGGTGCGAGGCGTTCAGGGCGTGGCAGATCAGCACCGCATTGCTGCGCGTGGCGTTGAGCGTGCCATAGGTCTCGACCGCCAGCTCGTAGCTGGCCAGCGACTGGCCGCTGAGCAACGGCAGCGGCTCGTCGAAACGCAGGAAGACGGGAGCAACCAGTCCGACGGAACCGGGATCAGCGGCATCGGACTGCGTGAGGGTGGCGGCGGGCAGGGTCGCGAGCGCGGCACTGGCCGAATCACCGGCCAAATTCTGGGCAGGAGTGGTCATACGGACCTCTTTAGCTGGATTTATTGGAAGGCGCCCGCAAGCGGATCAGGCAAATCGGCGCCGAAAATTGGATAGTGCGGCAGGAATTCTAGCACTGCTGGCGGCGGGGACGGCAAGCGCGCGGCTCGGCGGCCGTCGGCGCCCGATCACATGGAGGCCGGCGCCGGCATGCCAGCCCCTTGCCTGCCGCCTGGTCCGGCCCCGGAACGCGCTGGCCCTCAGGCCCCCGCCTCCCAGGGCTCATGGCCCAGGTATTCGTAGCGTTCGGTATTGACGCGCGAGATGCGCCATTCGACCGGCTGGCGGTTGTACGAATAAGCCACGCGGCGGATCTCCAGCAGCGCCGCGCCCTCGGCCACGCCCAGCCAGCGCGCATGGGCGCGGTCCGCCAGGCAGGTGCGCAGGCGTTCGTCGGTCGCGATGACGTTGACGCCGAACACGTCCTGGTACAGCGCATACAGCGTGCTGGCGCGCTCGCGCAGGTGCGCCTCGGTCATGCCCGGAAAGCGCGATTCCGGCAGGCAGATGTCATCGACCATGACCACGTCGCCGTTCAACGACAGCATATTGAGGAACTCGAACACGTAGGCGCCGGCCGGCAGCCCCAGCTTGTCGCGCGCCTCGGCCGAGGCCTTGACGCGGCGAAAGCGCAGCAGCTCGGTGGCCGGGTACGACTTGTGGCCGTCCTGGCGCAGGATGCGGAAGAACTTGAAGAAGTGGTGGTTGCGGGTGTGCACCGCGACGTAGGTGCCGCGGCCCTGGTGGCGCACCAGGATGTTTTCGGCCGCCAGTTCGTCGATCGCCTTGCGCAGCGTGCCGATCGACACGCCGAAGCGCTCGGCCAGGTGCTTTTCCGGCGGAATCGCCTCGCCCTGCTTCCATTCGCCTTGGGCCAGCGCGGCAAGCACGGCCTGCTTGACCTGCTCGTACAAGGGACTGCCCAAAGGCACAGTCGATGACAGGCTGGTGTTCATGGGTGCATCGCAATAAATCCGGGGCTCCAGTGTAGCGGCGCGAGGCGCCTCTCCTCAAGTCATACAATTCATATATATGATTTAGTTGACATACTGAAAAACGAGCCATAAGATTTGCCGAACGTTGTGATCCGAAGCGCCCGCGGCACTCCGCCGCGGCGCTCACCCAGGAGGGAAAGACGATGATTCACGCCGTATTGCACGATGCCAAGGACACGGTGGCGGTCGCCGTGGTGGAAGGACTGACCGCCGGAACGGAGCTCAATGCCTGGATCATGGACGAGGACAAGATCATCCATGTGCGGGCCGCGCAGGACATTCCCATCGGCCACAAGGTCGCGATGAAGGACATGGCCGTGGGCGACACGGTCTACAAGTACGGCGTGGACATCGGCCGCGTGGTCGCGCCGATCCAGGCCGGCCAGCACGCCCATGTGCACAACATCAAGACCAAGCGCTGGTAAGCCGATCCTTCGCCCACACAGGAAACCATCATGTCCGTCATCAATGCTCAGACCACCTTCCAGGGCTACCGCCGCGACAACGGCCGGGTCGGCGTGCGCAACCACGTCATCGTGCTGCCCGTGGACGACATCTCCAATGCGGCGGCCGAGGCCGTCGCCAACAACATCAAGGGCACGCTGGCCCTGCCCCACCCCTACGGCCGCCTGCAATTCGGCGAAGACCTGGAACTGCACTTCCGCACCCTCATCGGCACCGGCTGCAACCCGAACGTGGCGGCGGTGGTGGTGATCGGCATCGAGGAAGGCTGGACCAAGCGCGTGGTCGACGGCATCGCCGCCACCGGCAAGCCGGTCATGGGCTTCAGCATCGAACTGCACGGCGACCACGACACCATCATGCGCGCCTCGCGCTGCGCCAAGGAATTCGTGCACTACGCCACCGCCCTGACCCGCAGCACGTGTCCGATTTCGGACCTGTGGGTCTCGACCAAGTGCGGCGAGTCCGACACCACCTCGGGCTGTGGCGCCAACCCCACCGTGGGCAACGCCTTCGACAAACTCTACGCGCTGGGCTCGACGCTGGTGTTCGGCGAGACCTCGGAGCTGACCGGCGGCGAGCACATCGTGGCCGAGCGCTGCGCCAACGACGCCGTGCGCGAACGCTTCATGTTCATGTTCGACCGCTACCAGGCCATGATCGACCGCTGGAAGACCAGCGACCTGTCCGAATCGCAACCCACCAAGGGCAACATCGCGGGCGGCCTGACCACCATCGAGGAAAAGGCGCTGGGCAACATCCAGAAGATCGGCAAGCAGTGCCGCGTCGACGGCGTGATCGACAAGGCCGAGATTCCCGACGGCCCGGGCCTGTGGTTCATGGACTCGTCCTCGGCCGCGGCCGAGATGGTGACGCTGTGCGCGGCCTCGGGCTACGCGGTGCATTTCTTTCCCACCGGCCAGGGCAACGTCATCGGCAACCCGATCCTGCCGGTCATCAAGATCTGCGCCAACCCGCGCACGGTGCGCACCATGTCGGAGCACATCGACGTCGACACCAGCGGCCTGTTGCAGCGCGAGATCGACCTGAACCAGGCCGGCGACAAGCTGCTCGAGTGCATGCTGGCCACCGCCAACGGCCGCTGGACCGCGGCCGAGGCCCTGGGCCACCGCGAGTTCGTCCTGACCCGCATCTTCGAAAGCGCCTGACGGCGCCCCGATCCCGCGCGCGCCGGCCGTCCGCGCCATCGCGCGGGCGGGAGCGACGCGGCGGCGGCCATGTCGCCGCCGCGTCGCCGCCCCACCGCAAACCGCAGTCCTTGCAACACCTCGCTCTCGCGCAGCACCCGCAGTCCCTCGCAGCACACGCAAAAAATGCATGCAGACCCGGGCGCAAGCCGCCACGGCAGCACAGGCGCAAGCATTCCTACCCGGGCGCCAACCCCCAAGGAGGAAGACCGATGAACCGCGAGCAACACCCCCCCATCGACGACGCGCAACGCCGGCGCTTACTCGGCGCGCTGGGCGCCGCCGGCCTCTGTGCGCTGGTGCCGTGGCAGCAGGCGCTGGCGCAGAAGGGCAACTGGCCCGATCGCCCCATCAACTACGTCGTGCCCTTCCCGCCCGGCGGCCTGACCGACGTGGCCGCCCGCCAGGTGGGCAAGGCGCTTGGCGACGCCGAACGCTGGAATGTGGTCGTGGAAAACAAGCCCGGTGGCAGCGCCAACATCGGCGCGGCGCATGTTTCGCACGCCGCGCCGGATGGCTACACCTGGCTGGCCATCACCCTGTCGCATGCCGCCAACGCCACCTTGTTCGCCGGCAAGGCCGGCTACGACCTGACCCGCGACCTGGCGCCGGTGGCCGGCCTGGCGTCATCGCCCATCATGGTGGTGGTCAACGCCAAGAGTCCCATCAAGAGCATGGCCGACCTGGCGCGCGCGGCCGCCGCCAAGCCGCTGGCGGCCGGCTCCAGCGGCAATGGCACGCCGCCGCACCTGACGCTGGCGCTGTACCAGAAGCTGACCGGCACGCCGCTGATGCACGTGCCCTACAAGGGCGGCGCGCCGTCGCTGACCGACCTCATCGGCGGCCACCTGGACGTGGTGTTCTCGAACTACCCCGAGTCGCTGTCGCACGTGAAGAACGGCTCGCTGCGGGCGCTGGCCATCACGACCCGGGATCGCAGCCGGGACCTGCCCGACGTGCCCACCGTGGCGCAGGCTGGCCTGCCGGACCTGATCGTGGAGAATTTCACCGGCGTCATGGCCCCCGCCAACACGCCGCCGGAGCTGGTGCAGCGCATCGGCGATGCCATCGTCAAGCAGATTTCGCAACCCGCCATGCAGCAGGCCCTGCAACAACTGGGCTTCGTGCCGCAGCCGCGCGGGCCGGCGGAATTCGGCAGCTATCTGCGATCCGAGGTCGACCGCTGGGCCAGGATCATCCGCGACGCCAACATCCAGATCGCCTGACGCCGGAGCCGCCATGCATGTGCTTATCTCGGAATTCATGGACGCGCCCGCGGTCGACGCGCTGCGCCAGCGCTTCGACGTGCGCTACGCCCCCGACCTGGTGGAGCAGCGCGACGCCCTGCTGCGCGCCGCCGGCCAGGCCGACGCCCTCATCGTGCGCAACCGCAGCCAGGTGGACGCGGCGCTGCTGGCGGCCGCGCCGCGCCTGCGGGCGGTCGGTCGGCTGGGCGTGGGGCTGGACAACATCGACCTGCCCGGCTGCGCGGCGCGCGGCATCCAGGTGGTGCCGGCCACCGGCGCCAATGCGCGCGCGGTGGCCGAATACGTCATCGGCACGCTGCTGGCGCTGCTGCGCAGCGCCTATGCCGCCAGCGCCGAGGTGGCGGGCGGACAGTGGCCGCGCGCGGCCTTGTCGCAAGGCCTGGAGGCGCATGGCCGCACCCTGGGCGTGGTGGGGTTCGGCGGCATCGGCCAGTTGACCGCGCGGCTCGCGGCCGGGCTGGGCATGCGCATCGTCGCCTGTGACGCCGCCTTGCCGGCAGATCATCCTGCCTGGGCCGAAACCGGCGCCACGCGGCTGGAACTGGACGACCTGCTGGCCCAGGCCGACGCCGTCACCCTGCACGTGCCGCTGACCGCCGGCACCCGCCACCTGCTGGACGCCGCCCGCATCGCCCGCATGCGGCCGGGCGCGGTGCTGATCAACACGTCGCGCGGCGGCATCGTCGACGAGGCCGCCCTGGCGGCGGCGTTGCGTGGCGGCCACCTGGGCGGCGCGGCGCTGGACGTGTTCGAACAGGAACCGTTGCCCGCCGGCGGCCCGCTGGCCGGCGCGCCCAACCTGATCCTGACCCCGCACATCGCCGGCCTGACGCGGGAAGCCAACACCCGCGTTTCCGACATGGTGGCCGCCGGTGTGACAATAGCGCTTACCGGCGGCGCCCAATGAAACGCGGCGCGCCTCGCTGACAGGAAGGATATGGCTCACATCTATCTGGACGAACTCCAACACCTGGCCGCGGCCAGCCTGGCCGCCGCGGGCGCCAACCCGGCCATGGCCGACAGCACCGCCCGCGCGCTGGTCTTCGCCGAAAGCCAGGGGCTCAGTTCCCACGGCCTGTCGCGCGTGCCGTTCTACGCCGGCCACCTGCGCACCGGCCGCGCCCTCGGCGCCGCCGTGCCACGCATCCTGCACGAGCGCGGCGGCGCGGCCCTGATCGATGCCGGTTCGGGCCTGGCATTTCCCGCCTGCGCGCTGGCGGTCGAGGAAGCCACCCGCCGCGCCCGTGAACATGGCGTGGCCTTCATCGGCGTGGCCAACAGCCACCACTTCGGCGAGGCCGGCTATCACCTGGAAGCCCTGGCCGACGCCGGCCTGGTGGCCCTGGCGCTGAGCAACTCGCCGGCCGCCATGCCGGCCTGGGGCGGCAAGCGCCCCTTGTTCGGCACCAACCCCATCGCCGCCGTGTTCCCCCGCCGCGGCGGCGGCCGCATCGTCATCGACCTGTCCTTGTCGCAGGTGGCGCGCGGCAAGCTCATGATCGCCGCGCGCGACAACCAGCCGATCCCGCTGGGCTGGGCGCTGGATGCCGACGGCCAGCCCACCACCGATCCCAAGGCCGGCCTGGCCGGCAGCATGCTGCCGGCAGGCGGCGTCAAGGGCGCGATGCTGGCGCTGATCATCGAACTGCTGGCCTGCGCCCTGACCGGTTCGCACTTCGGCTTCGAGACCGAATCGTTCTTCGTCGACGAGGGCGGCCCGGCGCGCCTGGGCCAGGCCTTCATGGCGATAGACCCGGGCGCGCTGGCGGGCAACGAGGCCTATCTGGAGCGCGTCGAAACGCTGGTGGAGGCCATGCTGGAAGACGACGGCGTGCGCCTGCCCGGCGACCGCCGCCGCAAACTGCGCGACGAAGCCCTCAAGCACGGCGTGGAGATCCCCGAGGCGCTGATGGCGCAGTTGCGCGCCATGTCGGGCGTGGCCTGAATCCGCCGCGCCTTGCCCGCTCAACCACCGAAACCCACCGCGCCCGCCCCGACGACGGGCGCGCGCCCCGATCACATGAACCACGACGAGCTGGCCGGCCTCTATGCCGGCGGCGCCACCCGCCTGGCGCCCGACACATTGGCCGGCGCCGGGCTGGACGCCCACGCCTGCGCCTGGCTGCTCGACCCCGGTCTGCCGATGCGTCCCGACCCCGCCGTGGCATTGGTCGAGTTCGTGCCGCCGGCCATACACCGCTCGCCGGGCGGCGCGATGCTGGTGTTCGCGCGCGAACCCTGGGCCGACGCGCTATGGCTTGCAATCGCGGCCGATGGCCGGGTGGTGACGGCTGGCGAGGATGCGGCCACTCTGTTCGTCAACACGCGGGTCGAACACTTCCTGCATTTCCTCGCGGCCCTGCAACGGTTCCAGGCCGAGGCGAGCCGCCACGGTGCCGGCCCGCGCGTCTACAGCCAGTCTGAAATGCAGGCCCGGCTCGACGCCCTGCGACGCGGTGAATTCGTGCGACGGCATCAGCCTGCGGCGGGATCCGAGCCGCCATCGTTCGATCGCCCCGCCGCGCTGCGCCAGCTCGATCTGACCTGGCAGCAGCACGATGCCAAGGCGCTGCGGCGCGGCGGCTGGTGGTGCCGGATCCGCGAACAACTGCGCGACGGGCTGCTGTAACGCCGGACGCCGGCCCGCCCGCTACGTCCCCGCGTGGCTGAACCACAGCATCAACGGCGCCAGCAGCAGGAACACCACGGTCGACACCAGCACCGCGCCGGCGGCGGTATCGCCCATGTCGGTATAGCGCTTGGCATACATGTAGCTGACCACCGCGCAGGGCATGGCCATCTGCAATGTCAGCGCGCCGGCCAGCACCGGCTCCAGGTCGAGCGCCCAGACGATCGCCAGGCCCGCGGCCAGGCCGGTCGCCAGGCGCATCGCCGCCACCTTGGCGCCATCGCGCAGGCCGTTGGCCGGGATCAGCGCCAGCGCGTGGCCCAGGCTCAGCAGCATCAGCGGCACCGTCACGGCGCCCAGCATGCGGGTGGTCTCGATCAGCCAGGCCGGCACCGGAACGTTCAGCAGCCGCATCGCGACGGCCAGCACCGAAGCCAGCAGGATGGGGCTTTTCCAGCTGCCCCGGGTGTTGACGCCCGGCAGCAGCCGCACCGCGATGGTGTGCATGACAAAGGAATTGACGGCGAAGAACGCCACCGCCACCGACAGCCCGGCATCGCCGAAGGCCAGCTGCGAAATCGGCAGGCCGAGGTTGCCGGCGTTGGGCAGGAAGGCGGTCGGCAGCAGCGTGCGCACCGGCAGCCGGCCCAGCTTGAGCAGCAAGGCGCAGGCCAGCGCGCACAGCAGCAGCGCCAGCAGCGTGGCGGCGGCCACGTCGGCCAGCGCCCGATCGTCCAGGCGGGTGGTGACGAAGGTGTGGAACACCAGCGCGGGGGTGGTCACCGAGGTGACCAGGGTGGTGATGAAGGCGCCGCCGAACGGCAGGTCGCGCTTGCCCCAGAAGATGCCGATGCCCACGCACGACAACAGGGGCAACATCAGCACGATGGCCGACAAATAGAACTGCGCGATGGCCAGCATGCGTTTATTCCGTCAGAGATTCAAAGTGAGATACGTGGCGGCATCGCCGCTTGTCCGGGGGCCATCGGGGGTCGGAGCATGGGTTGTCTTTTTCCAGGCTATCTGCGCCCTATCCGTCATGTCCGCCAAACCCGCTTCCGCCATCCCGCGGGCGCCCGCCCCCGTCCGGCTTTCGCCTCGAGAATCCGCCTCGCTGCACTGGAGCGCCATCGGCAAGACCAGCTGGGAAACCGCCCGCATCCTCGACATCAGCGAAAGCACCGTCAATTTCCATCTGCGCAACGCCTGCCGCAAGCTGCAGGTGCGCGGCCGGCGCGCCGCGGTGGCCACGGCCATCCGGCGCGGACTGCTGAACACGGTCACGGCTTGACCACGACCGACCTCAGGAATTCGCGCGCCCGCTCCTCGGGCAGGCTGGCTTCGGTGCCCGCCGCCACGGCCTCGATCAGCATGGTGTCGGTCACCCACACCCGCGCGCGCAGCCAGCCGGGCTTGCCCATGGCCTTGCCCTGCACGTCGATGTCCTGCCCATAGGGCGGCCACTCGGTGGGCGGCGGCGCCTGCATGTTGACATACAGCGAGCGCATCAGCGCCATGCCCAGCGCCTGCCGCGCCACCGGATCGGCCGCGATCTCCCGCGGCAGCGGCGCCGAGCCGATGGCGAACACCGCCTCGCCCACGGTGGCGCTGGCCAGCGTGAAATCCAGCGTATGGGTATCCAGCCGCAACTGGCGGGTCTCGGTCTGCACGCGGTTCGGGAAAGCCGCCCGCACGCGGCCATCGGCCACGTCGACCTCGCGCCAGTTGTAACGGGGCGAGCAGGCGCTGGCCAGCAGGGCCACCACAAGAATCAGGCCGGCTTTCTTGAACATGAAACGAAACAGCGATGAAATCGTCATTACCGTAAAGACCCCACGGTCTTTTCATTTCGAGGACAGCCCCAAATTGTCGCCGATTTCCATGACCCCAGCGCCCGACGGCACGCTCCTGGCCAATCATGCCTGGCCCGCCGCCCCGAATGTGCCTTCGCCGATCGTCGGCCCGGGCACGCCCAGCATCTATCTGCTGCATGGGCTGAGCGAGCACGCCGGGCGCTATGACCGGCTGGCGCGCTGGCTGGCGGCCCGCGGCTGGACGGTGGGCGCCCATGACCACCGCGGCCATGGCCGCTCGGGCGGACGCCCCGCCACCCTGGCGCACCAGCAAGACCTGGTGACCGATGCCGTGGCCCGCCTGGCCGACTGGACCGCCGCCCAGGGCCGCCCGCCGATCCTGCTGGGCCACAGCCTGGGCGCCCTGGTGGCGGTGCGGATCGCACTGCAACGGCTGGCGCCGATCGACGCCCTGGTGCTCAGTTCGCCGCCCTTCGTGGTCAACGTCCCGCTGTGGGTGCGCCGCACCCTGACCTGGATGTCGCTGCACGCGCCCGACCTGCGGGTGCCCCATGGACTGGCGCCGGCGCGGATCTCGCACGACCGGGCGGTGGTCAAGGCCTATCGGTGCGACCCGCTGGTGCGGCGCAGCATGACCGGCCGGCTGGCGCGCTTCGTCGATGACGGCGGACGCGATTCGCTGCGCGAAGCCCATCTGCTGCCATGCCGCACCCTGCTGATGGTGGCGGGCGACGACTCCATCGTGGCCGCCGAGGGCAGCCGCCAGTTCGCCCAGCGAGCGCCCGCCGAGCTACTGACCTTGCGTTGGTACGACAGCGCCTGGCACGAGATTTTCAACGAAACCGCCCCCATCGCCGACCCGGTCTATGCCGACCTGGACGAGTGGCTGGCGCGCACCGCCGCGCAATTGTCCCTGTCCCCGGTATTGACTCCCTCGGCAGAGGAGGCCAGCACCCCGTAAAATCCGGCGACAGACCCCACCGAGAAGATTCCGTGACTGATACCGCCGCCCAACGCCTCTCCCGCCTGGAAGCCAACCGCTCGCTACTGGCCCAGACCCTGCGAGGCATCGAAAAAGAAGGCCTGCGCGTCGACGAGCAGGGCATCCTGGCCCGCACGCCGCACCCGGCCGGGCTCGGCTCCGCGCTGACCAACGAACACGTCACCACCGACTATTCGGAATCGCTGCTCGAACTGATCACCGGCACCCACGCCAATGTCGACGCCCTGCTGGCCGAACTGACCGCCACGCACCGCCATGTCTACAGCGTGCTGGATCATGAGCTGATCTGGAACCAGTCGATGCCGGCCACCCTGCCCGCCGAGGCCGACATTCCCATCGCCTGGTACGGCACGTCCAATACCGGCATGCTCAAGCACGTTTACCGCCGCGGCCTGGCCGAGCGCTACGGCAAGACCATGCAGTGCATCGCCGGTGTCCACTACAACTTCTCGCTGCCCGAAGCGCTGTGGTCGGTGCTCGACACCCAGCCCGGCACCGACCAGGACCGGCGTTCGCGCGGCTACATCGGCCTGATCCGCAACTTCACGCGCTATTCCTGGCTGCTGATGTACCTGTTCGGCGCCGCGCCGGCGCTGGCGCGTGATTTCCTGCGCGATGGCGAGCACGGCCTGCAGCGCCTGGGCGCCCATACCCTGTACCTGCCCTACGCCACCAGCCTGCGCATGAGCGACTTGGGCTACCAGAACAAGGCGCAGTCGCAGCTCAAGCTCTGCTACAACGATCTCGACACCTTCCTCGGCCGCCTGTACGACGCGGTCACCCAGCCCTGGCCCGACTACCAGAAGCTCGGCACGCATCGCAACGGCGAATGGATCCAGCTCAACACCAACGTGCTGCAGATCGAAAACGAGTACTACTCCAGCATCCGCCCCAAGCGCGCCACCGGCCGCTGCGAACGCCCCATCACCGCGCTCGCCGAACGCGGCGTGCAGTACGTGGAAGTGCGCTGCCTGGACATCAACCCCGAATCACCGGTGGGCATCGACGCCGACACCAGCCGTTTCGTGGATGCCTTCCTGCTGTTCTGCGCTGCCTCCGACAGCCCGTTCTTCCCCGCCAACGGCTACTGTCAGCGCAGCGCCGACAACTTCGCCACCGTGGTCAAGGAAGGCCGCAAGCCTGGCCTGCAGCTGGACCGCGAAGGCAAGGCGGTCGAGCTGGCGCAGTGGGGCCGGGAACTGCTGGACCAGATCGCGCCCTACGCCGCGCTGTACGACGCCGCACTGGGCGGCAGCGCCTACGCCGACAGCCTGGCCGCGCAACGGGCCAAGCTGGGCCGCCCTGACGACACGCCCTCCGCGCGCCTGCTTGCGGCGCTCACCGACAGCGGCGAATCGTTCCACGACCATTCCCTGCGCCAGAGCCGCGAACATGCCCAGGCCCTGCGTGCCGAGCCCCTGCCGGCGGACGTCGCCGCCGAATACCGCCAGGCCGCGCTCGACTCCAGCGCCGAACAGCGCCGTATCGAGCAATCCGATGACGTCGATTTCGACACCTACGTCGCCCGCTACCACGCCGCGCTGAAAGCGCCTCGCAAATAAGGCGTATCGTTAAGGTTTTGGATCAGGAGGCTTACCCCATGCGCCGCATTGCAACATTACTGCTGGCCCTGGCCGCCGGCGCGGCCGGGATCTCCTACGCCGCGCCGCCGCCCATGCAGACCGTGGAATCGGTCGACCTCAAGCGCTATGCCGGCATGTGGTACGAGATCGCCAATTTCCCGATGTTCTTCCAGCGCAACTGCGTTGGCGACACCACCGCGGAGTACACGCTGCACCCCGACGGCACCGTCGGCGTCAACAACCGCTGCCGCACCAAGGACGGCGACATCGACTCGGCCTCGGGCACCGCCACGGTGGTCGAAGGCAGCAACAACGCCAAGCTCGAGGTCTCGTTCTTCAAACCGTTCAAGGGCGACTACTGGGTCATCGGGCTGGACCCAGACTACCGCTGGGCCGTGGTCGGCACGCCCGACCGCAAGTACCTTTGGATCCTGTCGCGCTCGCCGCAACTGCCCAAGGAAGACCTGGACCGCGCGCTGGCGGCCGCCACGGCGCAGGGCTACCAGCTCGACGAACTGCGCTACACGCCGCAGAAGTAACGGCGGTCTGGACCGCCCCGAGACGTGACGCCTCGCGCGCCATGGCCCTGGGGCGGAGGGCGGACGTGGCGCGCGCGCCATGGCCCTCTTCGTCCTTCGACCGCCGTCATCGCGCCGGAGCCATTCAATCCGCGTAATCGCGCGCCAATCGCACCACCGTAACGCCCGGCTTGAGCTGGCGCAGCGACGGCATCACCAGCGTGCAGCGGTCATAGGGCGACACGATCGCGCGGCCGTCGGCCCAGCCGATCACCGATCCCGCCTTCTCCAGTGTCTCCAGGCCCTGCCAGGGCTGCGAGAAGCTCACGTCCATCGACGGCGCCACCACCGCGTCGGTCACTTCCAGCACGCGCTGCGCCACGGCATTCGGTTGCAGCCAGCCGGCCGGGACGTCAGCCGCGTCCATCACCTCCGATGCCATCAGCATGCGCGCCACCATGTCGCGCGCAACATCGCGCGCCGCCGGGTCGCCGTGAAAGCCGCACTCGATCAGCAGCGCGCAGGCCGTGTCGCGCGCCGGATCGCCGAACTGCGCGAAGTCGCGCATGCGCACGCCGTCCTTGTGGCCGGCATCCACGATGACATGCTGCGGCGCCTTCAAGCGTCGCGCCAGCGCGATATTGCGCGGCAGCACGCCTGTCAGCAGCAGCGGCGCGCCCGGCTCGTGCATCGAATGCAGGTCCAGCAGCCAGTCGGCGCGCTCGACCCACGGCCGCAACTGGGCGGCGCGCCGGCGGTCGCTGCTGACGGGATTGTCCAGGCGTTCGGCGCTCCAGACCCGGTTCATGTCCTCGTCGACGAAACGCGAGGCGTCATGCCGCGCCAGATCGAAACGGTCGAAGGCCGGCAGGTTGCAGAACGCCAGCGTCAGGCTGCCGCGGCGCGGCCGCAGGCCCGCCGCCAGCAGATCCTTCAGCGCCCAGGCGCCGCACAGTTCGTTGCCGTGCACCAGCGCGGACAGCATGAGGGCCCGGCCGGGCACGCCCGAGTCGAAATGCCAGACGCCCGGCGTATCGGTATTGCCCAGGCGCTCGGCGGCGAGGTCGGGAACGGGAAGGGTGAAATCCATGAAATAGCCTGCGTTGATGCGGTGTGGGGATCTGGATGCGCCGACGGCCGCGCTGGGCGGCCGCCGGCATGGAAACGGGTCGCGCTTATTGCGCCTCGATCTTGGCCGCCTTGACCAGCTCGCCATACTTGCGCGTCTCGGCGGCCTGCGAGGCCACCGGATCCACGCCCGGCTGCGCCAGCACGCCGCCGGCTTCCAGCATCTTGGCGCGGAACTGTTCCGACTTGAGCGTATCGGCCAGCGCCTCGCGCAGCTTGGCGGCCACCGGCTCGGGCAGGCCGGCCGGGCCGTACAGCGAGAACGTGATGCCGAGGTCGACCGCCTCGAATCCCGGCGTCTCGGCCAGCGCGGGAATCTCGGGCGCCACCGGCGAACGCTTGGGCTGCGTCACCCCCAGCGCCACGATCTTGTCGGCGCGTACCTGCGGCAGGCCCGAGGACAGCACCAGAATGCCGAAGTCCAGCTGGCCGCTCATCAGGTCGGTCACCAGCGGCGAAACGCCGCGGTAGGGGACATGCTCGGCGCGCGTCTTGGTCTCCTGGTTGATCATCTCGCCGGCCAGATGCAGCGTGGTGCCGACGCCCGACGAGCCGTAGTTGAAGCTGCCCGGCGCGGTGGCGCGCAGCTTCTGCAGGTATTCGGAAGCGGTCTTCACGCCGGAATTCTTGCTGGCCGCCAGCACCATGGGCTGCGAGGCGATCACGCCGAGCGCGGTGAAGTCCTTGGCGCCGTCGTACTTGACGGCGCTGTTGATCATGCGGGCGACCACCATTTCGTTGGTCGATCCCAGCAGCAGCGTGTAGCCGTCCGGCGTGGCGCGGGCCACGCGTTGCGCGCCGATGGTGCCGCCGGCACCGCCGGCGTTCTCGACCACCACGCTCTGGCCGATGCGCTTGGCCAGCTCTTCGCCGAACAGACGCGCGGTCAGGTCGACGCTGCCGCCGGCGGGATAGCCGACGACCAGCGAAATGGGATGATCGGGGTAGCCGGCGGCAATGGCCGGGGCGGCCAAGGCCAGCGTGGACGCGGCACAGAGCGCGGCCAGCGCGCCGCGCAGCGGATGCGTGATCGAAATCATGGGTTTCTCCCTGGGGTGCTGTGATGGACGGCGGCGCCGCCTCGTTTGGAATATCGGGAGACATTCTGCGGCGCGCATCGCGCCCACTTCGTGCCGAATCAGCACATTTGCGTGCTGATTTGGTTGCAAGCGGCCGGCTCGCCGGTGCCAGGCACCCTTGGCGGGCGACGCCCCCTAGGCCTTGCGATTCGCCGTGGCTTCCCAGGCGGCCTCGGCCAGGTCCGCCAGACGCGCGCGGGAGCGGTACAGCCGCACCTCGAATGCGATCTCGTCGCTGCGCCCGCCCAGCGACACGAGCGTGCCACGGCGGCAATCGGCCGCCACCATCGACCACGGCAACCAGGCCACGCCCAGCCCCTTGAGCGCGGCCCCATGCGCGGCATCGAGCGAATCGATGCGCACGAACGGCGTCAGCGCGTAGGGCGTGGAATCAAGCCGGTCGCCCAGGATGCGTTCCATCGACAGGCCGCCGGCGTAGGTGATCAGCGGCGCCGCCTGGCCGCCTTCACTCAACGCGTAGCGGGCGCGGCCGCGGCCGTCGGCCTGGCTGACCGGCACCAGCTTGTCGGTGCCCAGCGTCATGTAGCGGTAGCGCACCGGATTCAGTTGCATCGACAGCGCCGGATGTTCGTAGCAGCACAGCAGGTCGACCTTGCCCTGCTCCAGCCGCATCGCCATGTCTTCCATCTTGCCGGTGGAGATTTCCAGCTGCGTGCCTTCGACCAGGACCTTTGGCGCGCGGTGGCGCAGCCGCGCGATCCAGTCGCCCACCACGGTGCGCGACAGGCTGCGGCCGGTGGCGATGCGCAGCACCGCCTCGCCGCCCGCGCCGGAACTGCGGATGCGATGGCGCACCAGGCCCATCTGCTCGACCACCTGGGTGGCGGTCTTGAGCAGCGCCTCGCCCTCGGCGGTCAGCGTCACCGGCACGCGCTGGCGATCCACCAGCGGCGCGCCGGCCCAGGCTTCCAGGGTACGGATGCGGCGCCCGAAGGCCGGATGCGTGACGTGCCGCGCCTCGGCGGCGCGCACGAAACTGCCGCTCTGCGCAAGCGCGATCAGGTCTTCGAGCAGTTTCAGGTCGGCCATCGCGCGCCCGTCTCCGTCAACCCGCTCAGGCTTGCGCCAGGCCCATCATCGCCAGGGTGGCGCGGGTCAGCTCGCTGGCCGGGTCTTCCAGCTCGTTCACCAGGTCGAAGTGGTTGCAATGCGGCGTCGGGATGCGCGTGGCCTGCAGGCCGGCGCCGGTCCAGGCGCGCTCGAAGGCTTCGGTCTGGTTCTTGAAACCCTGCGTCTCCAGGCCGCCGACGGCCAGCAACATGGGGCCGGCGCGCTCGGGCAGGTTGAAGATCGGGCTGTGGCGCGCCGCCTGCTCCGGCGTCAGTTGCAGCCAGGTATTGGGCAGGACGTCGCACAGCGGCCGCAGGTCGAACAGGCCGCTCAGCGCCAGCGTGCCCTTGATCACGTCGTCCGGCACGCCGTAGCTCGCCGGCCAGGCGGGCGCGGCCAGCATCGCCGCCAGATGCCCACCGGCCGAACTGCCTCCGACGTAGATACGCTCGGGATCGACGCCGTACGTCGCCGCGTTATGGTACAGCCAGGCCAGCGCCGAGCGCATCTCGCGCACGATTTCCGGCAGCGTCGCTTCGGGCGCCAGGGTGTATTCCGGCACCGCCACCGCCGCGCCGGCCGCGTTGAAGGCCTCGGCCATCACCGGCGCGTCTTCCTTGCGCTGCGCGCGCCAGTAGCCGCCGTGGATGAACACGAACAGCGGCGCGGGGCCGCGGTTCGCCGCCGGCAGGAACAGGTCCAGCCGCTCGTCCTGGCCCATGCCGTAACGCAGGTTCAGCAGACCGGGGCGGCGCGACTTCACCGCGGCGGCCGACTCGGCATAGCGGCGCACGCAGGCGTCGAAGTCGGCCACCGATTCACGGGCGTTGTATTGCACCTCGCGCTCGGCGATGGTGGGGAAAAAGAGATCGATGTCCACGTCACGCATGAATGGCCTGCCTGTCTTCCTGGGAAATGATGTGTTCGATGAACTGCGCCGTCTTGCGGTAATGCGCCGCCAGCATTTCCACCGACCGCTCGACGTCGCGCGACAGCGCCGCCTCCAGCAGCTGGCGGTGTTCGTCGTCGACATTGCGTTCGGGGCCGTAGGCGGTGGCGCCGGCGCGCGCCGGGCGCCGGTAGCGCTCGGTCTGCGCGTACAGCTGCGTGGACAGGTCCAGCAGCCAGTGCGAGCGGCAGGCGCCGATCAGCGCATGGTGGAAGTCCAGATGGCGCGCCTCGAGCGATTCCTCCAGTTCCTGGCTGGGCGGCACGGCCTCGCCGGCGCGCTGCGCGGCCCGCGTCAGCGCGTGGTAGGCGCCGACCAGCCGCGCCTCCCAGGCGTCGTCGGCATTGGCCAGCGAGCGCCGCAGCGCGTCGCAGTCGATCAGGATGCGGGTTTCGCAGGCATCCCACATTTCCTCGACCGAGAGCGGCGCGATGCGAAAGCCGCGCGAGGTGGTGGTGATCACCATGCGTTCGCTACGCAGCCGGTTCAGGGCCTCGCGAATCGGGGAAAAGCTGCTGCCGTAGCGTTGCTTGAGCAATTCCAGGCGCAGCGACTGGCCCGGCGCGAACGCGCCGCTCATGATGTCGCGCCGGAGCAGGCGGTAGACCTGCTCGGACAGCGTGATTTCCTCTACCTCGGCGCTCCCGTCGGCGCCGGGCTCGTCCTGGCGGGACGCTTTGATTCTTGGCTTCAACGTGCTCTCCAGATGTCAGCTGGCGTTCGGCGGCGCGGCCGGTGGGCGCTCAGGCGGCCCATTCTACCCGCGGCGCGGCCGCCCTCACCCCCGCGCCTCGCGTGGCGAGTCGGGCAGCGGTTCGAAGTCGCCATCCAGGTCGGCGGCGCCCGCTTCGGCCAGGTCGTCGTAGCGCGCCGCCTGCAGCGGGCGCCGGTTCACCCGCAGGTCGAACACGTCGAAACGGTTGTAGTGACCCACGATGTCGTGCATCTGGCGCGGCTGGATGCAGCGCGACAGGTCGATATCGGCGTAGACGATGCCTTCGTCGTCGATCAGCGGCTCGCCGATCACGCGCCCGTCCGGCCCCAATATTCCCGAAAAGGCGCTGTTGCGGCGCGCCAGCATCTCGCGCGCCTCCGGATGGCTGGCGCTGATGGCGTCCTGGATCTCGGTGGAAATGGTCGAGCACGACACCACCGTGAACACCTTGCCCTCGAACGAATGCGCCGCCGCCCGCAGCCGGATGGCCTCGGCCATGTCGTAATCGGGCGGCGCCACCGGCAGCGAGATATAGCTGGCGACGTGCACCATCTCGCCCTGCGCCAGCAGCGAGAAGCGCGCCAGCGTGTTGGTGTTCTCGCCGCAGGCCAGGCCGCCGAGCTTGCCGACGGATGTGTCGTACACGCGCAGCGATTCGCCATCGCCATGGGCCCAGGTCAGCTTTTCGGCCCAGGTCGGCACCAGCTTGCGATGGCGGCCCAGGATGCGGCCTTCGTCGTTGATGAAGACCATGGTGTTGTAGATCGTGCCGACGCCGTAGCGGCTGCGCTCGTTCACGCCCACCACCACGTTGACGCGGTGCTGGCGCGCGGCCTGCGCAATGCGGCGGATCTCGGGCCCGGGCAGCTCGATCGCGCTCTTGCAGAGCTTTTCGAACCACGGGCTGCCCTGCACCGGGTTCATCACCCAGCTCCAGTAGGGATAGGCCGAGACGAACACCTCGGGAAAGGCCACCAGGCTGGCGCCGTTGCCGGCGGCCTCGGCGATCAGCGCGCAGGTCTTGTCGACGGTGGCGTCGGTGTCCAGGAACACGGGGGCCGCCTGGACGGCGGCGGCCTTGAAGACGGGCAGGTTCAACATGCGTGTGGCTCCTTTAGCGGTCAGATGCCGAGATAGCGTTGCGCCAGTTCGGGCTGCGCGGAAAGTTCCGCGGGCGCGCCCGACCAGGCCACGCGGCCCTTGTCGACGATGTAGTGGCGGTCCACCAGCGTCGCCATCTCGGGCAGGTTCTTGTCGATCACCAGGATGGTCTGGCCTTCGGCCTTCAGCGCCCGCAGGCAGCGCCAGATTTCCTGGCGGATCAGCGGCGCCAGCCCTTCGGTGGCTTCGTCCAGGATCAGCAGCTTGGGATTGGTCATGAGCGCGCGGCCGACCACCAGCATCTGCTGCTCGCCGCCCGACAGCGTGCGCGACGATTGCGCGCGGCGCTCCTTCAGGCGCGGGAACAGCGCGTAGACGCGCGCCAGGTCCCAGCCACCCGGCGCGGCGCGCGAGGTCGCCACCAGGTTTTCTTCCACCGTCAGCGAGCCGAACACGCGCCGCCCTTCCGGCACCAGCCCCACGCCCAGCCGCGCCACCGCGCTGGGCGCGGGCCGCGCCAGCGTCTGGCCGCGGAACTGGACCTGTCCGCCGGTGGCCGGCAGCATGCCCATCAGCGTCTTGATGGTGGTGGTCTTGCCCATGCCATTGCGGCCGATCAGCGAGATCACCTCGCCCTCGGCGGCCTCGAAGGCCATGCCGAACAGCACCTTGCTCGACCCGTAGCCGCCGGTCAGGCCCTCAACCTTCAACATGTTCTTCTCCCAGGTAGGCGGCGCGCACTTCCGGATGGCGCCGCACCTCGTCGGGCGCGCCGCTGAACACCACCTTGCCGTAGACCAGCACGCTGATGCGGTCGGCCAGCGCGAACACGGCGTCCATGTCGTGCTCCACCAGCAGGATGCCGTAGTCGCCCTTCATGCCCAGCAGCAGGCGCGTCATGCGCGCGGATTCTTCCGGCCCCATGCCGGCCATGGGCTCGTCCAGCAGCAACAGGCGCGGCGAACGCGCCAGCGCCACCGCCAGTTCGAGCTGGCGCTTCTCGCCGTGCGCCAGGTCGGCGGTGCGCACGTGGCGGCGCTCCGCCAGCCCGACGTGCGTCAGCCATTGCATCGCCTGCGCCTTCAGGCCGGCATCGCGGCGCGGATCGGACCATGCGCCAAAGGCGCGGCCGCCCTTGAGCATGCTGGACAGGATCACGTTTTCCAGCGCGGTGTATTCCTGGCACAGCTCGGTGATCTGGAACGAGCGGCCCAGTCCCAGGCGGGCGCGCTCGAAGGCGCGCAGCGCCGTCACATCGCGCCCGTCCAGCTCGATGGTGCCCGAGTCCGGCCGGATCTCGCCGCAGATCTGCGCGATCAGCGTCGACTTGCCGGCGCCGTTCGGGCCGATGATGGCGTGGATCTCGCCGGCGCGCACGTCCAGGTCCACGCCGTTGGTGGCGACGACCGCGTCGAAGGCCTTGCGCAGCCCGGATAGACGCAACAGCGTCTGCATGTTCGATGCCTCATCGGGATGCCACGGAGCCGGCTCCGCCGGGCCGTCGGCATGCCCCCTTGAGGGGGGAGCGCGCAGCGCTTCGGGGGTGGGTTCAATCCGCATGGCGCGTCTCCAGCAAGCGACCGAACAGCCCTTTCTGCCCCCACAGCACGACCAGCACCAGCACCGGCCCCATGTACAGCAGCCAATGCTCGGTCAGCGACGACAGCATCTGCTCCAGTCCCAGGAACACCGCCGCGCCCGCGATCGGACCCAGCAGCGTGCCCACGCCGCCGAGGATGACGATGGCCATCAGCTCGCCCGACTTGGTCCAGGCCGCCATGTCCGGCGTCACCAGCCCGGCATAGTTGGCCCACAGCACGCCCGCCAGCCCCGTGCCCACCGCCGACAGCACGAAGGCGCTCAGGCGATACGGCGTGGGCGCCACGCCCAGGTTGATGGCGCGCCGCTCGCTCTGCCGCAGCGCCTGCAGCACCATGCCGAAGCGCGAGTTGGTGACGCGGATGCACAGCAGCGTCCACACCGTCAGCAGCGCCAGGCAGACGTAGTAGAACGTCAGCGGGTTCTCCAGGTTCAGGCCCGGCAGCACATTGCGCTGCGAGATCATCAGCCCGTCGTCACCGCCATAGAACTGCAGCGACACCAGGATGAAATACACCATCTGCCCGAACGCCAGCGTGATCATGATGAACTGCACGCCGCGCGTGCGCAGCGCCAGATAGCCGAACAGCCAGCCCGCCAGCGCGCACACCGCCAGCGCGATCGGCCACACCACCAGCGCGGCGTTGCTGCCGGCCCAGCCGAACAGCGGCCCGGCTTCGGTGGTGTGGAAGGCGATGATGCCCACCGCATAGCCGCCCAGCCCGAAGAACATCGCATGGCCGAAGCTGACCATGGCGCCGTAGCCGATCACCAGGTCCAGGCTGACCGCGGCCAGGCCGTAGATCAGGAAGCGCGTCACCACGCCGATCAGGAACGGCGTGTCCGAGGCCGCCGCCGCGCCCGGCAGCGCCAGCAGCAGGATCAGTCCCGCCAGGCCCCAGCGCGCGCGATTGGAAAGCGTTTTTGTCATTGTCATCCCCGCGCCGGGAACAGGCCGCCCGGCTTGGCGATCAGCACGATCGCCATCAACACATAGATACTGGCCGACGCCAGGCCCGCGGCCAGCGGATCCGCCGTGGCCGGCGAGAACACCGCGCCCAGCAGCTGCGGCAGGAAGGCCCGCCCCATGCTGTCGACCATGCCCACCAGCAGCGCCCCCGCCAGCGCGCCGCGCACCGAGCCCACGCCACCGATCACGATGACCACGAAGGTAGTGATGAGGATGCGTTCGCCCATGCCGATCTCCACCGCCAGCAGCGGCGCCGCCATCACGCCCGCCAGCCCGCACAGCAGCGCGCCCAAACCAAACACCAGGGTGTAGAGCTTCTTGATGTCGATCCCCAGCGCGTCGACCATTTCACGGTCGTCGGCGCCGGCGCGGATCAGCATGCCGATGCGGGTGCGGTTCACCAGCCACCACAGCCCCACCGCCACCAGCGCGCCGACGGCGATGAACGACAGCCGGATCAGCGGATACTGGAACCCCGGCGCCAGCGTCACCGCGCCTTCCAGGAAGGACGGAATGCCCACCAGCGGCGGGCGCCGGCCGAAGATCAGGCTGACGGCCTCGTTCGAGAACAGCAGCAGGCCGAAGGTGGCCAGCACCTGGTAGAGGTGGTCGCGCTTGTACAGCTTGCGGATCACCACCACCTCGACCGACAGCCCGTACAGCCCCGCCCCCAGCAGCGCCGCCAGCACGCCCGCCAGGAACGAGCCGGTGCTGCCGATGGCGTAGGCCGCGCAGTACGCGCCCACCATGTAGAACGAGCCGTGGGTTAGGTTCACCACGCCCATGATCCCGAAGATCAGGGTCAGTCCGGCGGCCAGCAGGAACAGCATCGCGCCGAACTGCAGCCCGTTGAGCAACTGTTCGAAGAGCAAGGTCATGACGGCATCTTGCAGAATTGGGCGTAGGCGTCCTTGTCATCGGACACCAGCTTGCGCACCAGGTGCGGCGACAGGCCGCCGTCGGCGTCCTTGTCGATGCGCATCAGGTACAGGTCCTGCACCGGATGCTGGTTGGTGTTCATGCTGAACTTGCCGCGCAGCGAGGCAAACTCCGGCTTGCGCAGCGCGGCGCGGAACTCGGCCTGGCGCGACAGGTCGCCGCCGGTGGCCTTCAGGCCCGCGCCGATCAGTTGCGCCGTGTCGTAGGCCTGCATGGCATAGTCGGTGGGCACGCGGCCGTAGGCCTCCTTGAAGGCCTGCACGAAGGCCTTGGACTGCGGGTTGTCGAAATCCTGCGACCAGATGCCGGTGGTGTACGCGCCCAGCGCCGCGTCGCCGGTGGCCTTGATCATGCGCGCGTCCATCGAGAAGCTCGGCATCAGCATCGGCACGGTCTTGTTCAGGCCCGCCGCGGCGTACTGCTTGACGAAGTTGATGCCCGTGCCGCCCGGATGGAACTGGTAGACGGCGTCGGGCGCCAGCGACCGCACCCGCGCCAGTTCGACCGAGAAGTCCGACTGGTCCAGCTTGGTGTAGATTTCGGCGACCACTTCGCCCTTGTAGGTGCGCTTGAAGCCCTCGATGGCGTCGCGCCCGGCCTGGTAGTTGGGTGCCAGCAGCGCCACGCGCTTGTAGCCCAGTTCATTGGCGGCCACGCCGCCCGCCGTATGGAAGGCGTCGTTCTGGTACGAGGCGACGAAATAATTCTGGTCGCACTTCTCGCCGGCGAAGCTCGACGGGCCCGGGTTCAGGCTGACGTAGAACGCGCCCGACTTGACCACGCCCGGCGCCACCGCCGCCAGCACATTCGAAAAGTTCACGCCGGTGAACAGCTTGATGCCCGACTGCAGCATGCGGTCGGCCGCCTGCTTGGCGTTGGCCGGTTTCAGGCCATCGTCCTCGATCACCAGTTGCACCGGCACCCCGCCCAGCTTGCCGCCGCCCTGCTTGATCGCCAGGTTGAACGCGTCGCGCTCGTCCTCGCCGATGTAGCCGGCCGGCGTCGACAGCGTGGCGATGAAGCCGATCTTGACCGGCTCGGCCGCATGCGCCACGCCACCCAGCGTCCAGGCCAGGCCCGCCGCCAACATTGTTTGCTTGATCATTGTTTTCCCCTTGGAGACCGCCGCGCGCGCCGCCCCGCGACGCGCGCCGGAATTTCGCCTAGACCGCCACCACCGGATGGCGCAGCGTGCCGATGCCTTCCACGCACGCCACCACCACGTCGCCCGGCCACAGCCACTCCTGCGGCTTGCGGCCCGCGCCCACGCCCTCGGGCGTGCCGGTGGCGATGATGTCGCCCGGCTCCAGCGTGATGCCGGCGCTGATGTCCGAAATCAGGAACGGCACCTTGAACAGCATGTGGCGCGTGTTCGAGCCCTGCTTCTTCTCGCCGTTGACCGTCAGCCACAGGTCCAGCACCTGCGGATCGGGGATCTCGTCGGCCGTGACGATGCAGGGGCCGAACGGCGCGTAGGTGTCCTGGCCCTTGGAATAGATCCACTGGCCGGCGCGGCGGCAGTCGCGCGCGCTCATGTCCAGCATCACGCTGTAGCCGAACACGTACGACAGCGCGTCGGCCTCGGCCACGCGCGTGGCGCGGCGGCCCATGATCACCGCCAGTTCGACTTCCCAGTCCAGTTGCTGGGTGATCTTGGCGTTGTGCTCGATGGCATCGCCCGGGCCGATCACGGTGGTGGGCGGCTTGGAGAAGATCACCGGCTGCTTGGGCAGGTCGGCCGAGGTATCGAGCGTGCGGCTCGATTCGGCAACGTGCTCGACGTAGTTCAGGCCGATACCGAAGATGTTCTTGCGCGGACGCGGAATCGGCGCCAGCAGCTTGACGTTCTCCTGCGGCAGCGCGGTGCCCACGGGCCAGGCGCCGCGGTACGACTCCATCAGCTTCGAGGCCTGCGCCACGGCTACCGGGCCCAGGTCGATGAAGGCCAGCATGTCGTCCGGCAGCGCGACGCCGCCGGCTTGCCCCAGCAGGGCCAGGTCGATCACATAGCCTTCGGCCAGCGCGCCCAAGCGGGCGGCGGCGGTGGGATGGGCGCGAAAAGTTACCAAGCGCATAGGAACTCCAGGAAATTCAAGACGAGTTGAGACAGGCGCCCGGCTTGCGCCGGGCGGCGGATGAAAATTCAGTGGGGTTGGCGCAGCCGCTAGATCAGTTTCTGGTGGCCGTCGTTGTCCTTGACCGCTTCCTCGCGGTACAGCGCCAGCGCGCGCATCACCGGCAGGTCGTTGAAGCAGAACAGGCACGCGTCGTCGTTGGACGACAGGTTGGCGTGCTCGTGCACGGCCCAGGACGGCACACAGAAGATGTCGCGCTCGGTCCAGTCGTAGCGCTTGCCGTCGATGACCGAAAAGCCGCTGCCCTTGGCCACCTGGTAGAGAAAGCTGCCGGTGTGGCGGTGGGCCTTGGTGTGCTCGCCCGGACGCAGCAGCTGCATGCTGGCGCCGATGGTCGGCATGACCGGACCGCCGGTGGCCGGGTTGGTGTATTCCATCAGGATGCCGTCGTAGAGGCTGCCCGCCGATACCCGCGCGTGGCGGCGCAGCGCTTCGTAGGTGGGCTCCCATTCGTACTTGAAGAGCGGCGAATACGGCTTGGTCCAGCCCGCCGTCTGCGGCCGCAGCGCCGCGCTGCCCCACAGCGCGCTGGTGTCGTCCACCGGGTGCGTCACGGTCTGGTTCAGGTCGGGATGCACGGCGTAGAAGCCGGCCTCGAAGGCGTTGACCAGCGGGATGTCCAGGCCGTCCTGCCAGATGCAGGTGGTGCCGTCCTCGGCCACGCCGTGCTCGTGCCAGGTGCCGTTGGGCGTGAGCACGAAGTCGTTCGCGCCCAGCGTCATCTTGTGGCCGTCCACCACCGTGAAGGCGCCCTTGCCTTCCATGATGAAGCGCAGCGCCGAATGCGAATGCTTGTGCGCCGATGCCAGTTCGCCCGGCCGCATCACCTGCAGGCCCGAATACAGCCAGCCGACCGCGGCGGCAACGTCGCGCCGGCCCGGGTTGTTCAGGTAGATCACGCGGCGGCCGGCCTCTTCCGGAGAAACCAGCTCGGCCGAGCGCAGCACGTGGCCGCGCAGTTCCTGGTAGCGCCAGACCACCGGCACCGACGCCGAGCGCGGCGCCCACGGCTCGATCTTGTTGGCCACCGTCCAGAGCGCGCCGGTCTCGAGTCGCGCCAGGTCCTGGTAATAGGCGATGCGCTCCGGCGAGTCCGCCACGTTGGCGCGGCCGGCGGTGTCTTCCCGATAGGCGTCGTACCTGTTCGCTTCCATCCCTTGCCTCTTTTTTATAAAAATCAAAAGATTTTCGAAAATATTAGATGCAGCAAAGGAATCGGGCAATGATTGCGCGCTAGGGGTTTTCCTGGGGCCATCGCCCGCCTCAAAAAAAACCGGCGACGAATCCGAAAATACTGTACAAAAACACAGTGCGACGTGCTACATTGCGCTCGCCCGAAAAACGTCTTCCAGGAGACTCCTGTGTCCGAAGCCGCTCAAATCGCCCAGACTCACGTCGTCCAGTACATCGTCGTTCCCTACCGCACCGCCGCCAATGGCGTGGCCCCCGGCGAAATCCGGCCCGCCAGCAGCGAGTTCGGCGCCATCCGCATCGCCAACTCCATGGCCGACAAGTTCGCCGGCGTCGCCGCCTACGAGGTCATGATCGACAAGGAAACCGGCGACATGGAATCGCCGCGCATCCTGGCGCAGATCGGCACCGTGCCGTCGCTCGACGACTGACCTGGCCGCAACCGCCGCGCCAATGCAAACGCCGCCGGCGCCGCATCGCGGTGCCGGCGGCGCATGGACCGCTGAGCATGTGCCCATCCCGCCGAAGTTGGGGTGAGCGGACTGAGAGTGGAGCTAGGGAGGTGGCCGCTTTTTTCGCGTCTGTGGCCGGGTAAGACGCCCAGTCCGCTCAATGCAACCGCGGCGTCCGGCGACGCGCAACCCGCGCGCGCCGCCGGATCGCTGGCCGCCGCTTAGAAGCGGTGACGCACGCCCACCATGCCGACGGTGCTCTTGAGGCCGTCGATGAACGCGAAGTTCGTGGCATACGAACCCAGCGCGTACAGGTTGGTGCGCTTGGACAGGTTGTAGGTGTAGCCCAGGCTGTAGATGTTCATCGTGTCGTCGCCGCCGGTCAACGAGGTGTTGTTGGCGTCGGCGCGCTGCCACGAGAACAGGACATTGCCGGCGCCGCCGACCGGAGCCGACAGGCCGACCAGGTACGAGTTCGACTTGAAGTCCTTGGCCACGACGTTGCTGCTCAGGCTCTTGCCTTCGGGGCTGCCGCTGCCGAAGGCGTTGAGCGACTGGCCGGTGAACCAGCCGTCACGCGTCTGGCCGTAGGCCAGCGCCAGCTTGATCACTTCGAAGTCGTACGAACCGCCGATGATCCACTGCTTCGGCTTCTCGTCGGTGCCGAGCTGGTTGGCCATGTTCAGCTGGTCGTACGTCAGGGCCACGTTCAGCGGGCCGTTGACGTAACGCAGGCCGGTGGTGATGGCGCGGGTGTTGTCGGCCGTCTTGAAGCCGGTTTGCGCGGCGGTCGTGTCGGCCACGTTGAACGAGTAGCCCAGGCCGAACTGGAAGCCGCTGAACGACGGGGTCTGGTACATGACCATGTTGTCGTGGCGGACCGTGTTGGCGGCGCCGAAGGCGGCGCCAACGTTGGCCTGGCCGTAGCTGGCGCCGAACGGATCGATCGCGCCGATGTACTTCGAGGCGATGTTGGTCTGGCGGCCAAATTCCAGCAGGCCCCACGAATCGCCCTTCAGGCCGACGGTGGCCTGGCGGCCGAACAGGCGACCGCTCTGGCCCGACTGGCCGTTGGCCGAGTTGAAGCCGCTTTCCAGCGTGAACACGGCGCTCAGGCCGTCGCCCAGGTCTTCGGCGCCGCGCAGGCCCCAGCGCGAACCGCTGGACACGCCGTTGGACATGCCGACCTTCGATTCCTTGTAGCCGTCGTTGCCCTTGATGCGCTGGAAGCCCACGCCGGTGTCGATCAGGCCGTACAGGGTCACCGAGGTTTCAGCATGCGCCACGCCGGACAGCGCGGTGAACAGAGCGGTGACGAACAGAGTCTTTTTCATTACAGATTCCCGTTGATTGAACAGACATGCGCATGCGGGTCGGCACGCAACACGAGCGGCGATTCCGCGCATGACCGGAACGAATTCTAGGAACGCTGTATGTCAGTTTTTGGGACCTCGGCACAGGCGGATCATCATCGATGAAAATCGGACGAATGTGTGGCGCGAGCCCGACACCCAAGCCACATCGGGGCTTGCGCCCCGGTGTGTCACAACGGTGTGCTATTTAAAGGACAGCGCCGGCGCGGTCAGTAGTCCCAGATGACAGGCACCCAGCGAAAGGCCTCGCCATCGATCGCCACCCGGCCGACGGAGGGGAACGGCAGATGGGCGGCCACCAGCAGCCCGCGGTTCTGCGCCAGTTCCTGGAAAAGACGGAGCCGCACGCGGGCGGATTCCTCGGGGTCGTGCTCGAAGCCGTTGTGCCAGTCGGGATGATCGAAGCCCACGGGGAATATCGCGTCGCCGGCAAAGGTCAGCCGCTCATCGCCGCCGATCAGGTCGACCACGCTGTGTCCCGGGGTATGTCCGCCGGTGATGCGCACGACCACGCCGGGCGCCACTTCGTGCCGGTCCTGGAAGATCCGCAGCCGGTCGCGGTATTCGTTGTAGAAACTGGTCGCGGTCGACCTGAGCACGGCAGGCACCGGCTTGGGCATGACCGTATGGGAGAAGTCCGGCGACGTCCAGAACGCGACCTCGGTCGCGGACACGTGGATGCGCACGTCGGGCCGCAGGCGTTCCTTCACGCCATCGACCAGCAGGCCGCCGACATGGTCCATGTGCATGTGCGTGATGATCACGTCCGTCACCGACTCCAGCGCGATGCCGGCGTCCTCCAGGCGCTGGGGCAATTGGCCGGCGCGCGGAAAGCCCGGGAACTGCCCGCCGAGACCGGCGTCGATCAGGATCGTCTGGTCGCCGCTGCGGGCCACCATCACGTTCAGCGGCCAATCGAAGGCGTCCGGCGGCATGAACATGTATTGCAGCCACCGCGCCAGATCGGCGGGATCGGCATTGGTGGCCATGGTCGCGGTGGGCAACGGCAGCACGCCATCGCTGATCACCAGCGCATCGATCTCGCCCACCCGCAGCGCATAACGCGAGGGCACCAGATCGTGGGGAGGCCGGACGCCCGGATCGGACAGGCTGCTGAACGGCAGGGTTTGGGTTGCGGATGGCATGACAGGATCTCCAGAGAGGCGGTTGGATCAGGCTCGCGACAGCGCGGGCAGGTCGGCATTGACGCGATCCTGCGGGGTGGCGGCAAGGCCTTGCGGCGTGCCGGAAAGGCGATGCAGGCATCCTAGGGGTGGCGCGTCCCTGGCGGTAGGCTCGCGGCGGGAAGCATGCTGTTGTGCGCGACGCACCACTGCGCATCGCCAGGCGTTTGCATCAGTGTTTTCCGCTTGTCGCGGCGCGTCTCGCTGCGGCAAAATAGCCGCCTGCTACATCCCCTTCCCTTCGCGTCCACCCCTGCCATGACCGACTCGGTGACCCTGTTCGACAGTCATCGCCCGCGCCTGTATGCGATCGCGTACCGCATGCTGGGCGAAGTGGCCGAGGCCGAAGACGTGGTGCAGGACGCATGGCTGCGTTGGCATGGCGCCGACCGCGGCGCCATCGAAAATCCCGAAGCATGGCTGGTCACCGTCGCCACCCGCCTGTCCATCGACCGCCTGCGCCTGGCCAAGGCCGAGCGCGCCCATTACGTGGGAGTCTGGCTGCCCGAACCCATGTTGATGGCCGCGCCGTCCACGCCGGAGCAGCTGCACGAGCTGGCCGACGACGTGTCGGTGGCGTTTCTGTTCATGCTGGAGCGCCTGTCGCCGGACGCCCGCGCGGCCTTCCTGATGCGCGACGTGTTCGACGCCGACTATGAAGACATCGCGCAGACGCTAGACAAAAGCCAGGCCGCGGTGCGCCAGCTCGTCCGAAGGGCGCGGCAGCAGTTGCGCCAGGGCACCCCGCGCGAAGCCGTGCCAAGGGCGACGCTGCAGCGCCTGCTGGAGGCCTTCGCCGACGCGATGCAGCGCAGCGATTTCCATGGCCTGCATGCGCTGCTCAGCGACGATGCCGAACTCATTGGCGATGGCGGCGGCAAGGTCAGCAGCTTTGCCAGCCTGGTGGGAGGCAAGCGCCTGGCGCAGCTGTTCTACGCGGGCAAGCGCCGGTTCCGCGATGCGTTGCGCACCGAGGTGGTCCTGGTGAACGGGCAATGGGCCCTGCTGCGCTTCATCGATGGCGAACTGGAATCCGTGCAGTCCTATGAGACCGACGGCGAACGCCTGACGCGGGTGCTGGTGCAACGCAACCCGGACAAGCTGGCGCGCATCGCGGCGGCGCTGGCCCGGGGCTGACCACTGCCCGCCGGCCACGTTGGTGCGTGGCGGGCAACACGGTGATCCCCTGCTCGGACCTACCGCCGGGCCTGCCGCACTTCTACGATCGACCTGTCACCTTTCAACCAAGGACAGGCCATGTCGAGAATCGCGAAGTTCGCACTCCCCCTTATTGCCACCGGCGCATTGCTGGCCTCGCCGGCCCACGCCGCCTCCCACCACGCAGCCACCGCCGGGCCGGCCAATCCGGTGGTCACGGAATTGATGGCCAGGAACCTGCCGGACATTCCCGGCAAGGACGCCCTGATGCTGCTCGTCGACTACCCCCCTGGCGGCGCCGACCCGGTCCATCGCCACGACGCCCATGCTTTCGTCTATGTGCTCGAGGGCAGCATCGTCATGCAGGTCAAGGGAGGCAGGGAAGTGACGCTGACCGCCGGCCAGACGTTCTACGAAGGGCCGGACGATATTCACACCGTAGGCCGCAACGCCAGCCAGACCAGGCCGGCCAGGTTCCTGGTGGTCCTGATCAAGAAGCAGGGCGCCCCCGCCCTGACACCCGTCGAATAGGCGGTCGGCGGTTCGGAGGCGGCCCGGAGCGGACCCACGCGCACGCGGGCCTTGCCTCTAGGGAAAGCCCGTATTTTTTGCGGACGATGTCACAAAGTTGCCCGGTGTGCCGTCTTGAGGGGTAGGACCCACCCAAGGGGTAGGACCCACCCACTCACCGAGCCACCACCATGTCGACACTCTCATCCGCCTCGTCGGCCGCGCCCCGCTCCACCGCGCCGGACTCCCTGGCCGACAGCTTTGCAACCAGCTACGCGGGCGTCGTGGCCTTCATCGCCGTCGCCGCGGAAGGCAACTTCGCCAAGGCCGGCGACCGCCTGGGCATCGGTCGCTCGGCGGTCAGCCGCAGCGTGCAAAAACTGGAAGACCAGTTGGGCACCCGCCTGTTCGTCCGCACCACGCGCAGCACCTCGCTGACCCTCGAGGGCGAGCGCTTCTACGAACAATGCCATCCCGGTGTGGAACGCATCGTCCAGGCCCTGGACGACATGCGGGAACTGCGCGAGGGCCCGCCCGCGGGTCAATTGCGCGTGTGTTCCACCGTGGGTTTCGGCCGCAAGGTCGTCGCGCCGCTGCTGCAAGGGTTCCGCCACGCCAATCCTGATATTTCGGTGGAACTGTTGCTGGACGACGGCCCCACCGACTTCACCACCGACCGCGTCGACCTCTCGTTCCGCAACGGCCGCATGGAAGACAGCCAGGTGATCGCCAAGAAAGTGATACCCATGCAGATGATGCTGTGCGCCGCCCCCGCCTACGTCGCCCGCCATGGCCTGCCGGACAGCGTCGACGACATCGCCGGCCACCGCTGCGTGAACTTCCGGCTCGCCTCCGGACGCGTATATGAGTGGGAATTCAAGGTCGGCGGCCAGCTGCGCAAAGTCGCTCCGCCCGCCATGCTCACCTTCAATGACGCCGACCTGGTATTGCAAGCGGTGCTGGACGGCCATGGCATCGCGCAGATGGCCGGCTATCAGGTCTGTGATCACCTGCGCGCCGGCACGCTGGTGGCGTGCCTGCCGCAATACGCGCCCGACGACCGCGGACACTACCTGTGTTTCCTGAGCCGCCAACACCTGCCGGCGCGCATGCGGGTCTTCATCGACTACATGACCGAGCGCATCCGCGCGCTGGACCTGCAGATTCTCGACAGCCTGCTGTCGGCGCCGGCCTGAATCGCTATTGCGTCAACGCCACCACGCATTCGATACCGCCCTGCGCCATCTTGGCGTAAGGACACAGGCGTTCCGTATTGCGCACCAGCTCCTCGGCCACCGCCCTGGCCACGCCAGGCAGGTGGATGTTGATGTCCGCTGACAGCGCGAACAGGCCATCGACGGGATCGCGGCCAAAGGCGATGATGGCCGTCACCGAGGCATCGGCAATGGCCAGGCCGGCGCGCTCGGCCAGCATGCTGAGCGCACCGTGAAAACAAGCCGCATAGCCCGCGGCGAACAGTTGCTCGGGGTTGGTTCCTCCGCCCGGGCCGCCCAGTTCGACAGGCAGGCGCAGCTCGACCTGCAACGCGCCGTCATCCGACATGGCGATGCCGGAGGCGCGGCCATGCGCGGCCTCGCCGCCCCGCACCGTCACGCTGGTGGCGTACAGGGGTTGGAAATCACCGCCCCGGTACTTGTCCAGGAGCGCCTGCGCAGGCGGCCGCGGTCTGCTCATGGAAGTCTCCGCGCGCGCCGCTACTTGCCCGAACCCGAACGGCTGAACCACGTTTCGAAATCGATCGCGCCCAGGCGCGGGCCGGGGCCGGGCACCAGTGTCGTATCGTCGAGCAGCGCCCCGAAATAGCGCGCGCCCGCGTCCGCCCGCAGCGTGCGTGAGTCGCCGATCCTGTCCATGTAGCGCCGCGCCAGTTCGGCCAGGCGCAGGCGCTCTGGCCCGGCGATTTCCACGATGCCGTTCACCGGCGGCGCCAGCGTGGCGTCGGCCATGGCCAGCGCCACGTCGTCGGACGCGATCGGCTGGACGTAGGCGGGCGACAGGCGCACTTCGCCATCCTGGGTGCCCGACTGCACGATGCCGCCCAGGAATTCGAAGAACTGCGTGCTGTGAACGATGGTGTAGGGAATGCCGGCCGCCCGGATCAATTGTTCCTGCGCGATCTTGCCGCGGAAGTAACCGCTTTCGGCCAGCCGGTGCGTGCCCACCACCGACAGCGCGACATGGTGGCGCACGCCGGCGCGAGCCTCGGCGGCCAGCAGGTTGCGCCCCGAGGTTTGGAAGAATTCCAGCACGGCCCTGTCTTCGAACGACGGCGAGTTGGCCACGTCGACCACGGTCTCGACCCCGGCCAGCGCCGCGTCCAGGCCCGCGCCGGTGATCGTGTCGACGCCGGTCGCGGGCGACGCGGCGACAGCGTCATGGCCCCGTTCGATGAGCAATTTGACGAGCTTGGAGCCGATCAGGCCCGTGCCGCCGATGACCAGGATTTTCATGTCGAGCTCCTCAGTTGAACTTGGCCTTGTCCAGGCCATAGGCCTTGTCGGCCGAGCCGGGCACGGTCCGGAAGCCGACGTTCAGGCGATTCCAGCCGTTAATGGACATGATGGCGAAGCTGAGGTCGCTGATCTCCTTTTCCGACAATTGCGTGCGCACGCGTTCGTAGACCTCGTCGGGCACGCCCTGCGCGCCCAGCGTGGTCAGCGCCTCGGTCCAGGCCAGGCAGGCGCGCTCCCGCGGCGAGAACTCGGTGGATTCGCGCCAGATCGCCACATGGTGCAGGCGCAGCTCGCGCTCGCCACGGATCTTGGCTTCCTTCACGTGCATGTCCAGGCAGAAGCCGCAGCCATTGAGCTGCGATGCCCGGATCTCCACCAGGGACAGGATGGACTGCTCGATCGCGCCGGACTTCAAGAGCATGCCGAACTCGACGAATTTCTTGAACAGTTCGGGCGATTGGGCGAAAGCGTTCAGGCGTTGACTCATGGTGACTCCTTCAGGGGGTTGGGCAGGTCCAGGCAGCGTGGCGCGGGACGGTGCGCGCGCTGGAACGACACCCGGATCGTAGGTCGGCCTGAACCGCGGCAGAAGGCCCGGCCAGGGGATCATGGTGTTGCCTCGGCGACAACAATCAGCGGATGGACGCCATGGCCTCGCTTGGTCGGTTGAACGCGCACAACCAAGCCGGTATCATGACGTCGGTTGTCTGATCTCCGGATCAGCGCTGCTTGTTGTCCAGCCCCCCGCGGCTGTTCCCCCGCCTCGCGCACTCCGACGCCCCGCCTCCTCGCGGCATTCCCCAGCGTCGCCACTTTTCCCCGTTTTTCCCCCGTTTTCTTTCCATTTACCTCCACTCGCATCTGCACGGGAGAAGGCATGTCCTGTTCCAGAACCATTGCCGACGTCGGCAACGGACGCCACTTGCTGTCCGCACTTTCCCTGTCCGTGTTTTTCGTCGGCGCGAGCGAGTTCATGCTCGCGCCGATGTTGAACCCGTTGGCCGACGCCTTTCGCGCCAGTCCGGCCCAGGCCGCGTGGCTGATTTCCAGCTACGCGTTCGCCTACGCCATCGCGGCGCCGATCCTTGGCCACCTATCGGATCGCGTCGATCGGCGCCGGCTGTTGCTGGCCGGCCTGCTGTCATTCGCGGTCGACGGCGTCGGTGTCGCGTTGGCGCCAACCCTGGAGGTCGCGCTGGCGCTGCGGATTTTCGGCGGCCTCGCCTCCGCCGTCATCATTCCGAACGCGTTCGCGCTGGTCGCCGAAAGCATGCCGCGCGACCGCCAGGCTGCGGCCATGGGCGTCGTCATGCTGGGCATGACGGCGGGCATCGCGATGGGGCCCGCGCTGGCCGGCCTGCTGACCGACTGGATCGGCTGGCGCGCACCGTTCCTGCTGACGTCGGCGGGCTGCCTTGTCGCCTGCGTTGTCAGCGGCATGTCGATACCGCGTGGGCACGCCGCGCGCGCGCCGCGCCAGCGCAGCGCAGTACATTGGCTGCGCGCGCGGGCCATCGTGCGTCCGCTGTTGGCCAAAGGGCTCTGGAACGGCGCGGGCGTGGCCGCCTTTCTGCTTTCGGGGGAAATCCTGCGCGCGCGCTATCAGTTGGACGCGGCGCATGTCGGCCTGAGCGCAACGGCGTTCGGCATCGGGCTGGGGGTCGGCAACCTCTCCACCGGTGCGCTGCGCCGGCTGGGCTGCGGAGAAGAAGGCGCTTTGGTCATCACCACCACGCTGCTCGGTGGCTGCGTTGCGGCGTTCTATCTTCTGCCATTGCCACTGCCCGGCGCGCTGGCCTGCCTGGCGGCGTGGGGCGCCGCGCTGGGCGCGGGCGCGCCGCTATCCACGGCCGTATTGGCGAAACGATCGAATCGGGACAAGGGCGCGGTGCTGGCCGCGGCGGAGACGCTGAACAACGTGTCCATTCTGTCGCTGGTGCCGCTGGCGGCGCCGCTGCTTGCGTCTGGAACGGCCCATCAGGCCGCCGGCGTGCTGTTGGCCGGCCTGGGCATCGGCATCGCATTGACCATCCGCGACGCCGTTGCGGCAACGCGATGATGGGCCATCGAATTGGTCGATGGCGCGCCCGACAGGAATCGAACCTGTATCAAGAGCTTCGGAAACTCTCATTCTATCCATTGAACTACGGGCGCAGCGCAAGGAGGCGGTATTGTACCCAGTTTTGCGCAATCTGCATGAAGTGGATCAATTCGCCGGGCAAACTGCGTGAAAACCCCGTCCGGACGTTGGACGCGTGTCCGTGACACCGTTATATAATCCAGCGTTTGCTTGCAAGGCGGTCTGCTTTTGCCGCCCTTTGTGCAGTACTGATTTTCTGTTGCCGCCGCCAGGCGCCCCGGTACCCGTTAGCAGGATTTGGTCATGAGCAACGAGCAGGAACACATAGAAGAGCACTCCTCCCCCATCAAGACCCCGAAGCAACTGATCGTCACGGTCATACTGGCATTCGTGGTGCCTATCGCCATCATCATCCTACTGGTGAACATGGTCGCCTCGGGCTCCAAGGTCGGCGCCGGCTCGGATACGCTATCCACCGAAGCTGTCACCAAACGCATCGCCCCCGTCGCCGGGTTCGCGCTGGTCGACGCCAACGCGCCCAAGGTCTTCAAGACCGGCGAACAAGTCTTCCAAGCCGTCTGTACGGCCTGTCATACCGCCGGCGTGGCCGGCGCCCCCAAGGTGGGCGACAACGCCGCCTGGGCGCCCTTCATCAAGTCCGGTTTCGACGCGATGATGAACGTCGCGCTGCATGGCAAGGGTGGCATGCCCGCCAAGGGCGGCAACCCGACGCTGTCCGACTTCGAGGTCGCGCGCGCCGTGGTCTACATGGCCAACAAGTCGGGCGGTTCGCTGCCGGAACCGGCCGCGCCGGCTGAGGAAGGCGCCAAGAAGGAAGGCGACGCCGCGCCGGCCGCTGCGGCTCCGGCTGCCGCGCCCGCCCCGGCCGCCGCTGCCCCCGCTGCTGCTGCCCCGGCCCCCGCTGCTGCCGCGCCTGCCGCCGCACCGGCACCGGCCGCCGCGCCGCAACAGGCCGCCACGGTCAATCCCGCTGGTGAAAAGCTCTACAAGAGCGTCTGTTTCGCCTGTCACGCCACCGGCGTGGCCAACGCCCCCAAGTTCGGCGACAAGGCCGCCTGGGAGCCCTACATCAAGACCGGCATGGACGCCATGGTCAAGGTCGCGATGCAGGGCAAGCCGCCCATGCCGCCCAAGGGCGGCGCGGCCAACGCTTCGGAAGACGACATCCGCGCGGCGGTCCAGTACATGGTGGATGCGGCCAAGTAAGCGCTGCCCTTCGCGCCGCGCGACCGCGAGTCCCGCGGGCCCGAAAAAAAGCCCCTCGATGCATCGAGGGGCTTTTTTGTTTCCGGCGGCGCTTCGCGTCAGTCAGCGGCCGAGGTCTTGAGCAGCGACATGCCCAACTGCACGCGGCGCTGCAGCCACAGGCTGGGACGGTAGCGCGGGTCGCCCGTGACGCGCTGCATGCTCTTGAGGATCTCCAGGATGCGCTCCGCGCCCAGCGCATCGCCCAGGGCCAGCGGACCCACCGGATAACCCAGCCCCAGCGTCACGGCGCGGTCGATGTCTTCCGGCGTGGCGATCTGCTGTTGCGCGATATCGGCGGCGATGTTGACGATCATGGCCACGATGCGCTGCGCGACGAAGCCCGGCGAATCCTCGACCACCGACACCGGCACGCCGTCGCCGGCCAGCAGCGCGTGCGCGGCATCGCGCCATTTGGCCTCGGTTGCCGGCGACGCCATCAGGGTGCGGCGCTTGGCCTTGTCGAACGCGTGCAGGGTATCGAGGCCGACGCAGCGCGCCGGATCCAGCCCTTGCGCCGACGCCGTGGTGGACACGTCTTCACCGAACGGCGTGACGATGATGAGCGCATCGGCCGCCGGCGTGGAACCGGACACCAGCGGCGCGCCCAGCTTTTCCAGCAGCGCGGTGGCGCGCGCGTAACCTTCCGCGTGGCGCGGGCTGACCCAGACCTTCAGGCCTTGCGGCAGCGCCGGCACGGGCGGCTCGGCGGGCACTTGCTTCTGGCCGTCGACATACTTGTAGAAGCCCTCGCCGGCCTTGCGGCCGATCAGGCCACCGGCCAGGCGCACGGTGGTGATGGGCGACGGGCGAAAGCGCGGCTCGTCGAAGAACTGGCGGTAGATGGATTCCATCACCGGATGCGAAACGTCCAGCGCGGTCAGGTCCAGCAGCTCGAACGGGCCCATGCGGAAGCCGGCCTGCTCGCGCATGATGGCATCCACCTGCGCGAAGCTCGCCACCGATTCCTGCGCCACGCGCAGGCCTTCGGTGTTCATGCCGCGACCGGCGTGGTTGACGATGAAGCCGGGCATGTCCTTGGCGCGCACCGGCGTGTGGCCCATGCGGCGCGCCAGTTCAGCCAGCGCGTCGCCGGTCTCGGGCGCGCTGCGCAGGCCGTCGATGACCTCGACCACCTTCATCAGCGCCACCGGGTTGAAGAAGTGGTAGCCGGCGACGCGCTGCGGCAGCTTGCAGGCGGCGGCGATGGCGGTGATCGACAGCGACGAGGTGTTGGAGGCCAGGATGCAGTCATCGGCCACCACGCCTTCGAGCGCCGCGAACAGGTCGCGCTTGACGTCCAGGCGCTCGACGATGGCTTCGACCACCAGCTGGCATTGCGACATGTCGGTCAGCGCGGTGGCGGACTCGACCCGCTCCAGCGCGGCCTGCGCGTCGGCGGCGGTCAGCTTGCCCTTCTGGGCCAGCTTGTCCCAGGTCTGGCGCAGCGACTCGCGCGCGGCGGCCACGGCGTCGGCGCTGGTGTCGTACAAGCGCACCCGCAAGCCGGCCTGCGCCGCGATCTGGGCGATGCCACGCCCCATGGCCCCGGCGCCCACGACGCCGATGGTTTGAATCTCCGTCATCAACTTCTCCTGCCTGTCATTGGAATGGTGTGTGCGCCGCGCGCCGCGGGGATCAGGACGGGCTTTGCGCCAGCGCCTGGATCTCCGCGTCCGACAGCCCGAGCTTTTCGGACAGTACCTGCGCGGTGTGCTCGCCCAGCATGGGCGGGGCGCGACGGTATTCGACCGGGCTGCCCGAGAACTTCAGCGGACTGGCCGCCATGGGCACGGTGCCCGCAGTCGGATGCGGCAGTTCGCGCTTCATGCCGCGCGCCAGCACCTGCGGGTCTTCGTAGACCTGGTCGAGCGTGTTGATCGGGCCGGCCGGCACGCCCACGGCCTCGAGCGAGGCGAGCCAGTGGTCGCGCGCGCCGGTGGCCATGCGTTCGGCCAGCAGCGGCACCAGCGCTTCGCGGTTCTTGACGCGCTGCGGGTTGGTGGAGAAACGCGGGTCGGCCGAGAGTTCGGGCAGGCCGATGGCGCCGCAATAGTTGCGGAACTGGCTGTCGTTGCCCACGGCGACGATCAGGTGGCCGTCGCTGGCGGCGAAGACCTGGTACGGCACCAGGTTCTGGTGCGCGTTGCCGGCGCGGCGCGGGGCGTTGCCGGAGGTCATGAAGTTCAGGTTCTGGTTCGCCAGCATGGCGACCTGGCAGTCCAGCAGCGCCATGTCGATGTGCTGGCCCAGGCCGCTGACCGAGCGCTCGTGCAGCGCGGCCAGGATGCCGACGGTGGAGTACATGCCGGTCATCAGGTCGGCCACGGCCACGCCCGCTTTCTGCGGGCCGCCGCCGGGCAGGTCGTCGCGCTCGCCGGTGATGCTCATCAGGCCGCCCATGCCCTGGATCATGAAGTCGTAGCCGGGGCGGCTGGCGTAGGGGCCGGTCTGGCCGAAGCCGGTGATGGAGCAGTAGATCAGGCGCGGGTTCGCTTCCTTGAGGCTGGCGTAGTCCAGACCGTACTTGGCCAGGCCGCCGACCTTGAAGTTCTCGACCAGGATGTCGCTCTGCAAGGCCAGTTCACGCACCAGTTCGGCGCCGCGCGGCGAGGCGATATCGAGGGCGACGGAGAATTTGTTGCGGTTGGCCGAGAGGTAGTAGGCGGCCTCGGTGGTGTCGTTGCCGGCCGCGTCCTTCAGGTACGGGGGGCCCCAGGCGCGGGTGTCGTCACCGGCGCCGGGGCGCTCGATCTTGATGACTTCGGCGCCGAGGTCGGCCAGGTTCTGGGTGCACCAGGGGCCGGCGAGCACGCGGGTCAGGTCCAGGACGCGGATGCCTGTCAGGGGAGCGGGACGTTGCGACATCTTTTATCTTTTCGCCAGAGAGGATTAGGTCAGTGGGGATATTAGCCGGTGGGGGCTTGGGTGTGTTGGGGTGGTCGTTTTGGGTGGACGCGATTGGGTTCTTTAGACGCCCTTTGCTGTGGGGCGCGGGGTGCGGGGGGCTACGATTGCGGTCCGGAGCGTTCGCTCCGGACTGCCCCTTACTCATCCTCGTCCTCGCCTGCGGCGACTCCTTCGGATTCCGTCGGGCGCATCTACACGCCCCCCGCACCCCGCGCCCCACAGCAAAGGGCTGCACTGAAGGCTCATGACGGGCGCTGGGATGGGCGGTGTGCTTGGCATTCTGGTGACGACCATCGGGAGGTGAGGAGGTGGGGCGGGGCCGCCAAAGGCGGCTGCGCGGGCAGCCTTCTTTGGCTTACATGCTGTTTTGCGGTTGGATGATGACGCTGCGCGGGGGTGGAGGACCTTCACGATGCATGGCGACCTGCCCTATTGCTCCAGTGTTGAGGTGTCGGCATCGGGGGTGGCGGGTGGATGCCCGCCACGCCTTCGCACGGCTTAGCTGTTGGCCTTGATGACCTCGCGGGCGATGACCAGTTGCTGGATTTGCGAGGTGCCTTCGAAGATGCGGAAGAGGCGCACGTCGCGGTAGAAGCGTTCCACGGCGTATTCGGACATGTAGCCGGCGCCGCCGTGGATCTGGACGGCGCGGTCGGCGACGCGGCCGACCATTTCGGTGGCGTAGAGCTTGCAGCAGGCGGCCTGCATGGTGGTGTTCTCGCCGCGGTCGCGCAGGCGGGCGGCGTCCAGCACCATGCAGCGGGCGGCGTAGAGTTCGGCCTGGCTGTCGGCGATCATGGCCTGGATCAGCTGGAACTCGGCGATGGGCTGGCCGAACTGCTTGCGTTCGGTGGCGTATTTGACGGCGTCGCGCAGCAGGCGGTCGGCGATGCCGACGCACAGGGCCGAGATGTGCAGGCGGCCCTTGTCCAGCACGCGCATCGAGGTGCGGAAACCGTTGCCTTCCTCGCCGCCCAGCAGGGCCGAGGCGGGGACGCGGCAGTTGTCGAAGACCACGTCGCTGGTGAGCGCGCCGGCCTGGCCCATTTTCTTGTCGGGCTTGCCGATGATGAGGCCAGGCGTGCCGGCTTCGACCAGGAAGCACGAAATGGAATTGGCGCGGCGTTCGGGCGCGGTGCGCGCCATCACCGAGAACAGGCCGGCGATGGGCGCGTTGGTGATGTAGCGCTTGGTGCCGTTGAGCACGTAGTGGTCGCCGTCGCGTTCGGCCGACAGGCGCAGCGCCATGGCGTCGGAGCCGGCGTCGGGTTCGGTCAACGCGAACGAGCCGATCAGTTCGCCGCTGGCCAGGCGCGGCAGGTAACGGGCGCGCTGTTCGTCGGTGCCGGCCAGCACGATGGCCTGCGAGCCGATGCCGATGTTGGTGCCGGCCAGCGAACGGAACGCGGGCGAGGTCTGGCCCAGTTCGAACACCACCTTCACTTCTTCTTCCATCGTCAGGCCCAGGCCGCCGTGGTCGGGCGAGATCGACAGGCCGAACAGGCCCAGCTCGCGCATCTCGGCGACGATGTCCGGCGGCACCTGGCCGCTGGCGGCCAGTTCGTCCTCGGCGGGAATCAGGCGTTCGTGCACGAAGCGGCGCACGGCGTCCAGCAACAGGGTCAGGGTTTCGGTGTCCAGGGCCATGATGTCAGTCTCTCGGGAGTGCGGGGCGGCGGCGCTCAGGGGCGCATGCCGCCAACCAGTAAATCGAAATAGCCGGCGGCGATGGTCTCGGCGCTGTCGCCCTGGCCGGGCTTGTACCAGCGCACCATCCAGTTCAGCATCGACAGCACGGCGCGGCCGGTGGCGGGCACGTCCAGCGGCCGGAACGCGCCTTCGGCCACGCCCTGCGCGATCAGATCGCGCAGGCGCTTCTCGTAGCCGTCGCGCAGCCGGGCGGCGTCCTCGCGCTCGGGCAGCGCCATGCCGGAATAGCCGATCAGCATGGTGACGAACTCGGCGTGGTGCTGCTCGAAATAGCGGGCGTGGCCGACCATGAAGGCGCGCAGGCGGGCGGCGCCGCCCTCGGCGCGCGCCACGTCCTGGCCGACGCTCTGGTTCAGGCCGCTCAACACCGCCAGGATGATGGCGTCGTAGATGTCCTGCTTGGTGGTGAAGTAGTGATAGATGGCGGCCTTGGACACGCCAATGGCGGCGGCCAGGTCCGACACCGAACTGCCGTCGTAGCCGCTGCGCGCGAACAGCTTGGCGGCTTCGGCCAGGATGCGTTCGCGCGGCGCCGCCAGGGTCGGCGGGCGGCCGGCGCGGGCGCGTTTGGTGGCGGGGGCTGCGGAAGTCGCCATGAGGGAACCTGGTGAGGCGGCGTCGAGGCAGGCAATGCCGGACCGCGGGCGGTCCCGTTCCATTGACAGCGGTTCGGCGCTTGCCGTTAAATAAAGATTAATTAATTACCGGACGGTCGGTAGGTAATTGTAGGCACATCCCTTTCCGCCATGCAAGCGCGGCTTGGGCGCTCAACCCGAAACCACACGTGACGCCGTTATGCCCCACTCCCTCGTGACAGATCTGTATGGCCAGATGTCCCTGCCGGTCATCAGCGCCCCCATGTTCATCGTGTCCAACCCGAAGCTGGTCGTCGCCCAATGCACGAGCGGCATCGTCGGTTCGTTTCCGGCGCTCAACGCGCGTCCGCAGAGCCTGCTGACCGACTGGCTGGACGAGATCCAGGCGGGGCTGGCCTCGTACCGCGAGGCCAATCCGGGCGCCACCGTCGCGCCCTACGCCGTCAACCAGATCATCCACCAGTCCAACGACCGGCTCGAACAGGACCTGGCGGTGTGCGCCAGCCACCGCGTGCCGCTGATCATCACCAGCCTGCGCGCGCCCGGCGACCTGGTCAAGGGCATCCACGACTGGGGCGGCAAGGTGTTCCACGACGTCACCACCATCCGCCACGCCGAAAAGGCGCTGGAAGCGGGCGTGGACGGGCTGATCCTGGTGTGCGCGGGCGCGGGCGGCCATGCCGGCACGCTCAGCCCGTTCGCGCTGGTGTCCGAAGTGCGCCGCTTCTACGACGGCCCGCTGATCCTGTCGGGCGCCATCACCTCGGGCGCCCAGGTGCTGGCCGCGCTCGCCATGGGCGTGGACTTCGCCTACATGGGCACGCGCTTCATCGCCAGCGAGGAAGCCAACGCCAGCGAAGGCTACAAGTCCGCCATCGTCGAGGCCAGCGCCTCGGACATTCTCTATACCCCGTTCTTCACCGGCATCCCCGGCAACTACCTGAAGGCCAGCATCGCCGCCGCCGGCCTCGATCCGGCCAACCTGCCGCAGCCCGACAGCGGCGCCTCCAACTTCGGCTCCAGCCGCGTCAAGCCGTGGAAGGACATCTGGGGCGCGGGCCAGGGCGTGGGCAACATCGGCAGCGTGCAGCCGACGCGCCAGATCGTCGACACGCTGCGCCGCGAGTACGCCGAGGCCAAGACCCAGCTGGCCGCCAGGGCCTTCGCATGAGCGCCGGGCTGCGGGTCACGCGCGACGGCGCGGTGCTGACGCTGGTGATCGACCGCCAGGACCGCCGCAACGCGCTCGACACGGCCACCTACGCCGCGCTGACCGAACAGCTCGCGCTGGCCAGCGCCGATACCAGCGTGTCGGCGGTGATCCTGGCCGGCGCCGGCGAACACTTCACCGCCGGCAATGACCTGCGCGACTTCCAGGCCGAGCGCGGCGCCGGCGACAGCGCCGGCCTGACCTTCCTGCGCGCGCTGACGCAGGCCGACGTGCCGGTCATCGCCGCCGTAGAGGGCTACGCCATCGGCATCGGCGTGACGCTGCTGCAGCATTGCGACTTCGTCTACATCGGCGAAGGCGCCACGCTGCGCATGCCGTTCGTGGCGCTGGGCCTGTGCCCGGAGGGCGCGTCCAGCCTGCTGATGCCGCGCCTGGCCGGCGCCCGCCGCGCCGCCGAATGGCTGTTGCAGGGCAAGGCGTTCTCGGCGCGGGAAGCCTGCGAGGCCGGCCTGGCCACCGCGGTCACCGCCAAGGGCGGCGCCCTGGCGGCCGCGCAGGCCACCGCCGCCAGCCTGGCCAAGCAACCGCCGGCCGCCTTGCGGCTGACCAAGGCCATGCTCAAGCGCCCGGAGCGGCAGGCGATCCAGGACACGCTCGATTACGAGGCGCAGCAGTTCCGCGCCCGTTTGCAGACGGAAGAGGCGCAGGCCGCGTTCGCGGCGTTCTTCAAGAAGTGAATCCGGCACGGCCAGACGCCTTGCGCGCCCGCCGCGCCGCATGCGATGCCTGGGCCGGCGCGCTTGGCCAGATCCCGCCCGGCGCGGGGCCGGACGCGGCCGGCAGCCGCCCTTGTCAGAACGGCGAGTCGGGCCGGAAGTTCGGCGCCCGCCGCTCGCGCAACGACTGCACGCCTTCGCGCACGTCCGGGCCGCCGAACCCCATGAATTCCAGCGCCAGCGACGTATCGAAGGTCGGGCCGGCCATGCGCAGCCAGTTGTTCAGCGAATACTTGGTCCAGCGGATCGCGGTCTGCGAGCCGGCCGCCAGGCGGTTGGCGACCTCGAAGGCGCGGCCGATCAACTCGGCCTCGTCCACGCACAGCGACACCAGGCCGATACGCTCGGCCTCTTCGCCGCTCACGGTTTCGCACAGCATCAGGTAGTACTTGGCGCGCGCCATGCCGCACAGCAGCGGCCAGACGATGGCGGCATGGTCGCCGGCGGTGACGCCCAGGCGGGTGTGGCCGTCGATGATGCGGGCATCGCGCGCGGCGATCGAGATGTCGGCCAGCAAGCCGGCCACCAGCCCCGCGCCCACGGCGGCGCCGTGCATCGCCGACACGATCGGCTTGCTGCAGTTGATGATGTTGTAGACCAGATCGCGCGCCTCGCGCCAGACGCGGGTGCGCACGTCGAAGTCCTCGGCCATCTGCTGCACCAGGTCCAGGTCGCCACCGCCCGAGAAGCCCTTGCCCTCTCCGCGGATCACCACCACCCGGGTGTCCGGGTCGGTATCGATATCGCGCCAGATGTCGGCCAGCTCGCGGTGCATGCGGTCGTCGGCGGTGGACAGCTTGCCCGGCTTGCCGTCCTTGGAGCCCATGATCAGCTCCAGCACGCCGTTGGGATGGCGGCGCAGCTTGAGGGACTCGTAGGCGGAATAGTGTTCCAGCGTGATATCGGTCATCGTCGTCTCCGGTGGCGCGGGCGGAAGGCCGCGCGTTTTGGGGCACTATAGTGGATAGCCCCTGCCCCGACGATCCCGGAGCCTCAGCCCATGAACACCCCCGACTCCTCCTTTGCCGGCGAGATCCGCCGCGACGATCTGCCCGCCCTGTTCGCCGCGCGCGGCCCGGACACCCACAAAGGCAGTTTCGGCACCGTCGGCGTGGTAGGAGGCGGGCGCGGCATGGAAGGCGCGGCGCTGCTGGCCGCGCGCGCCGCGCTCAAGACCGGCGCGGGCAAGGTGCTGGTGGGCTTCGCCCAGGACGCCGCGCCGCTGCCCTGCGATCCGCTGCAACCCGAACTGATGCTGCGCGACGCCCGCTCGCTGCTGGACACGGACTGGGGCGTGACCGCCTGGGTCGCCGGGTGCGGCATCGGCACCGGCGCGACGGCCGCCAACGCCCTGTCGGAACTGTTCGTGCTGCGCCACGGCGCGCCGCTGGTGCTGGATGCCGACGGCCTGAACCTGCTGGCCAACGGCGGCATCCGGCCCAACTGGGGCGACGGCCCGGTCGTCCTGACCCCGCACCCGGCCGAGGCTGGCCGCCTGCTGGGCCAGGACACCGCCCGCGTCCAGGCCGACCGCGGCGCCGCCGCCCAGGCGCTGGCGCGGCGCTTCGGCGCCTGGGTGGTCCTGAAGGGCGCCGGCACGCTGATCTGCGCCCCCGACGGCACGTGGCGCCGCAACACCAGCGGCAACCCGGGGCTGGCCACGGCCGGAACCGGGGACGTATTGGCCGGCATGCTGGGCTCGTTGTTGGCTCAGCGCCTGCCCCTCGAGCAGGCCGTGGCCGGCGCGGTCTGGCTGCATGGCGCGGCCGCCGACGCTCTGGTGGCCCGGGGCATCGGGCCGATCGGGCTGACCGCGGGGGAGCTGGCGGATGCCGCCCGGGGCCTGCGCAACGGTGGACCGATAGCCTAAGTCCCCGGCGACAAATACATTTTTACAACATACTAGGGTTTTCCCCTAAAAACGCGTTGCTTTTGATTTAGGGTTATCCCTATAATGGTTTACCCCAAGACGAAACGGACTGGAGAAAACCATGAGCGAACTGACCCTGAACCACACTGCCCGCCTGACCGACGCGCTGGAGCGCGACCTGCTCCGCGGTGCCCTCGAGAACCAACCGAATTCCCACCCGCTGACCAACCTGAAGAAGGCCGGCAAGTCGATCGCCGCCGCTGTCGCCGCCGTGTTCGCCTTCATCGACGAAGTGAACGAGTCGATGAACAAGGCCCGCGCCGCCAGCTCGCGCTTCTCCGGTTCGCAGTGGTAAGAACAGCCGTGCCGGACTGAGTCGCGACCGATCTCCCGCGATTCAGCCTGGCGCGCTGCCGCTGTGACGCCCGCCACCGATGCGGCGCCCGTTGCATCGGACCCGGCGTCCGGGGCCTTTGGCCTTTCCCCTCACCGGGCGCCATCGCGCCGCGCCGGCCCCACTTGCGGGGCCCCGCGACGCCCTCCACGACGCAATTCCCCCGTCGCCCCAGTGCGAAGCCGTCCCGAAGCGGGACCGCCTCGAACTGGGGCGATTGGCATTTTTCGCGCGGCTTCGCCGGCTATTCTCCCTCTCGGCGTTTACCCTGACGTCGGCCCGGCGCGCATTGACAGCGCGCGAAGCCCCTACCGATAATCGGCCCCTTGCCGTCGTGCCTGGCGCCAAAAACACCGCAAGCCCCCCGGCCGACGTTGCGTTTCCCCGGTAGGCCCGCCCCTGTTCCACGCCGCCAGCACGATCCGGTTCGTTCCCCATCCGGAGTTGTCACCATGAAGTTGCGCACCACCCTGGCCCTCGTGGCCGCCGCCATTCCCTTGGCCGCTGCCCAGGCCCAGACGCTGAAGATCGGCCTGTCCGCCGAACCCACCTCGGCCGACCCCCACTACCACAAGATGACGCAGAACGACGCGTTCTCCGCGCACGTCTACAGTTCGCTGGTGGGCCGCAGTGCCGACATGAAGCTGGTGCCCGCGCTGGCCACGTCCTGGAAGAACCTGGACGACCTGACCTGGGAATTCAAGCTGCGCGACGACGTCAAGTTCTCCAACGGCAAGCCGTTCACGTCCGAAGACGTGCTGTTCACGATCTGCCGCACGCTGAACAACGAGACCAACGTGTCGCAGTCCTACATGGACACGACCAAGCTGATCACCGACGTGCAGACGCCGGACGCCCACACCGTCATCATCAAGACCGGCGCCCCCTTCCCGCTGATGCCCGCCGAGATGGCGCGCTCGCTGCCGATCATCTGGAACGGCATCGTCGAGCACGGCAAGCTGACCTTCGACCCGAAGAAGGGTTGCGGCGTGACCGGCCCGTGGCCCACGGTGGCCGACTTCAACAACGGCAAGGACGCCATCGGCACCGGCCCGTACACCCTGAAGTCGTACGTGAAGGGCACCGGCATCGAACTGGTGCGCAACGAGAACTACTGGGGCCCGAAGCCCTACTGGAAGGAAGTGAAGTTCGTGCCGGTGCCGGCCGCCGGCCCGCGCCTGACCGGCCTGCTGTCGGGCGACTTCGACATGATCGAGAACCCCGCCGCGCGCGACCTGCAACGCCTGAAGGACAACCCCAAGTTCGGCTTCGTGGCCACGCCCTCGACCCGCCTGGTGTTCTTCCAGCCCGACGTGGCGCGCAACCCGAGCCCGTTCGTCAAGAGCGCCGACGGCAAGAACCCGCTGCAGGACCTGCGAGTGCGCAAGGCGATCTCGATGGCCATCGACCGCAAGACCATCACCGCCCGCATCATGGACGGCATGGCCACCCCGGCCTACCAGTTCATGCCCGACGGCATGTTCGGCGCGCTGCCCAAGGCCCCGGAAATCAAGTACGACCCGGAAGGCGCCAAGAAGCTGCTGGCCGAAGCCGGCTACCCCAACGGCTTCGAGCTGACCCTCTCGTCCACCAACGACCGCTACGTCAATGACGGCCAGGTGGCGCAGGCCGTGGCCCAGTACCTGGCCCGCGTCGGCATCAAGACCAACGTCGACGCCATGACCGCCTCGATCTACTTCCCCAAGCGCGCCAAGCGCGAGTTCAGCTTCTCGATGGGCGGCTGGCCGGCGGAAACGGGCGAAGCCTCGGCGCTGTTCCAGCTGTGGGTCGCCTCGCTCGACTCGCCCAAGAGCCTGGGCACCAGCAACTACGGCGGCTTCACCAACGCCGATTTCGACAAGGTCTACAAGCAGGCCATCGTCACGGTCGACGCGCCCAAGCGCGAGAAGCTGCTGCAGGAAGCCACCCAGATCGCGCTGGACAACGTGCCGCTGATCCCGCTGCACTTCGAAAGCAGCATCTGGGCCTTCCGCAAGGGCATCTCCTACGAAGGCCGCCGCGACCAGTTCACGCTGGCCACCTCGGTCAAGCCCGACGCCAAGTAATCCGGCGCGGGACATGAAAACGGCTGCCCTCGGGGCAGCCGTTTTTGTTTGTGCCAGCGTCCGCGCGTCTTGCCTCAAGCGCCCGGGCCGTCCTCCAGCAGCACGTCCAGCTCGCGCGACAGCAGGGCAATGAAGGCCTCCGTCTTGGACGGCAGCTGGCGCCCCTGCATGACGTGCAGCTGCAAGGTGCGCGACTGCAACTGCGCGTTGGAGATCGGCACCGCCACCAGTTCGTCGCGCTTCAGGCTCCAGGCCACCGAGATGTAGCCGCTGAGCATGATGGCGTCGGAGCCGAACACGAAGCCGTGCAGCGGCGACGAGTCGTTGCAGGTGAAGGTCGGTTCAAGCTGCACCGACTCCAGCAGACAGCCCATCTCGAACAGATGCCGGGTGGTGGTGCCCGGGCCGGTCAGCGCCAGCGGGTAGCGGCCCAGTTCCTGCAGGCTGACGCTTTTGCGGCCGGCCAGCGGATGGCCCGCGGCCATGACGGCGTGTACCGGCGCGCGCCGCGAATAACGCACGCTGACGCCGCTGAGCCGCTCGACGTTGAAGGTCATGCCCAGCTCGACGCTGCCCTCGGCAACGCGGCGCGCGACGTCGGCCGGCGTGCCCACGTGCAGGTCGAAACGCACATCGGGCCAATCACGGCGGAACCGCGCCATGGCCGACGGCAGGAAAATGCGCGCCACGCCCTCCACCGCCGCCATGCGGATCTCGTTGCGCGCCATGCCCTTGAGCGCGGCGATCTCCTGCAGCACCGAGTCCGATTCAAGCAATGTGCGGCGCGCGTGGGCCAGCAGCAGTCGGCCGGCCTCGCTCAGCACCATGCCGCGCGCGGCGCGCTCGAACAAGGGCGCGCCCGCCTCTTCCTCCAGCTTGGCGATCTGCCGGCTGATGGCCGACACCGCCACGTGCAGGCGTTCGGACGCGCCGCTCAGGCTGCCCGCCTGGGCCACTTCGACAAAGTACCGCAGGGCGATGCCGTGCATGTTCGCGCCTCGTTGGGGGGTGAATCCATGAAGGAGGAAGCTTTGCCTTTTTTGCAAGGCTTCCGATAAATATTCTAATTGTAGAGAAAGCTTCCCTGATCCTAGAATTTGCGCAACGATCCAGCCGGACGCCCCCTGACGCGTCCGGCCAGAAAAGGGGAAGTCCGTGTCAGCAGCAATCCCGAGCGCCAGCCGCGCCGCGGCCGTCGGCCGCGCGACCGCCTATGCCGAGAGCGGCGCCTTGCAGCGCGACCTGGCAACGCTGGTCGCCCATCGCACCGAAAGCCAGAACCCCGACCAGCGCGAGGCGCTGTACGACTACCTGCGCGCGGCGATCGCGCCGCGCCTGGAAAGCCTGGGCTGTGCCTGGCGCGTCGAGGACAACCCGGTCGCAGGCGGCCCGCCGTTCCTGCTGGCGGAACGCATCGAGAACCCGGCCCTGCCCACCGTGCTGATGTACGCCCATGGCGACGTGGTGCGCGGCTACGACGAACAGTGGCGCGCCGGCCTGGCGCCGTGGCGCCTGACGGCCGAGGGCGATCGCTGGTACGGCCGCGGCACCGCCGACAACAAAGGACAGTACTGCGTCAACATGACCGCGCTGGAACAGGTGCGGGCCGAACGCGGCGGGCGCCTGGGCTTCAACCTGCGCATGCTGGTGGAATGCGGCGAGGAAGTCGGCTCGCCCGGCCTGCACCAGGCCTGCGCCGCCTGGCGCGAAGCGCTGGCGGCGGACGTCTTCATCGCCTCCGACGGACCGCGACTGGCGGCAGACCTGCCGACGCTGTTCCTGGGATCGCGCGGCACGCTGCTGTTCGACCTGACGGTTGACCTGCGCGGCCACGCCCACCACTCTGGCAACTGGGGCGGCGTGCTGCCCAATCCCGGCATCATCCTGGCGAACGCGCTGGCCAGCCTGGTGGATTCGCGCGGCCGCTTGCTGGTTGATGGCCTGCGCCCCCCGGCCATTCCGGCCGCGGTGCGCCAGGCGCTGGCGGACATCCAGGTGGGTCAGGACGACGACGCCCCCGACGTCGACCCGGACTGGGGCGAGCCCGGCCTGTCGCTGGCCGAACGCCTGTTCGGCTGGAACACGCTGGAAGTGCTGGCCTACAAGACCGGCAACCCCGACAACCCGGTGGGCGCGATCCCGCCACGCGCCAGCGCCACCTGCAACCTGCGCTTCGTGGTCGGCACCGACTGGCGCCAGGCCGAGGGCATCCTGCGGCGGCACCTGGACGCGCGGGGCTTGCAGCAGGTCAATGTCCGTGTGCGGCGCGGCACGCCGGCCACCCGGCTGGACCCGGATGATCCGTGGGCGCGCTGGGCCGTGGCCTCGCTGGCCGCCACCACCGGCAAGACTCCGGCGCTGCTGCCCAACCTGGGCGGCACGGTGCCCAACGACGCTTTCTCGGAAGTGCTGGGGCTGCCCACCATCTGGGTGCCGCATTCCTATCCCGCCTGTTGCCAGCACGGCCCCGACGAACACCTGCTCGCCTCCGTGGCGCGCGAAGGCGCGGCGGTGATGGCCGGCCTGTTCTGGGACCTGGGCGAACAGGGCGCGGCCGTGGCCGCGCAACGCGAGCGCCTGACCGCCACCTGACCGCCTTCGGGCGCCATCCCTTATACAATCCCCCTCGCTTGATCGGAGTTCCCATGTCCTCGTCCCCTACCGCGTCCCGTCCGCGCCCCTTTTTGCTCGCCTGTCCGGATCTGGCGGCCGAGCGCGTGGGCAACACGGATACCCCCGGCGTCTGGCATTTCGACTCCGGCGTGCCGGGCAAGCACGTGATGCTCAGCGCCCTGGTCCACGGCAACGAGCTGTGCGGCGCCTGGGCCCTGAAGGACGCGCTGGGCGCCGGCCTGCGCCCGCGCCGCGGTTCGCTGACGCTGGCGTTCTGCAACCTGGCCGCGTTCGACCGCTTCGATCCGGCCAACTACGCGCCGGCGCGCTTCGTCGACGAAGACATGAACCGGGTCTGGAGCGACGACAAGCTGGCCCAGCCCATCAGCCAGGAACGCCGCCGCGCCGCCGCCATCCAGCCCTGGGTGGCGCAGGCCGACTGGCTGCTGGACTTCCACTCGATGAGCAATTCCGACGTGCCGCTGCAACTGACCGGCATGGAACAGCGCAACATCGACCTGGCCCTGTCGCTGGGCAACCCCGCCACCATCATCGCCGACGCCGGCCATGCCGCCGGCGTGCGCATGCGTGACTACGGCCGCTTCGGCGAGGCCGGCGACAACGGCACCCGCTCGCTGCTGATCGAATGCGGCTTCCATGGCGCGCCCGAGGCGCGCAGCGTGGCGCTCGACCAGATGGCGCGTTTCCTGGTGGCGGCCGGCACGGTGGACGAGGCCGACCTGCCCGCCGCCTGGTTCGCCCCCCAGGCCAGCGCCCAGCGCGCGCTGCGCGTGACCCACGCGATCGCCGCCAAGAGCGCCGACTTCCGTTTCGCCGAGCCCTGGAAGGGCCTGGAGACGCTGGCGCGCGCCGGCAGCGTCATCGGCTGGTCCGAGGGCGAGGCCGTGACCACGCCCTACGATGACTGCGTGCTGATCATGCCGTCGACCGCCAACCTGCGGGCCGGCGTCACCGTGGTCCGGCTGGCCCAGCCCATCGTCTGATTCTTCGCGCGGCGCGCCCTCGATGGCGCGGCGCCTCATATAAAAAAACACCAAGGGAAGCAGCATGTCCGCAAACGTTTTCATTCGCAGCGCGTTATCGACCTGTACGCTGGCGGCCGCCCTGGCCGCTGGCGCCATGGCCCAGGCCCAGTCGGCCCCGCAGACGCTGCGCATCGGCCTGTCGTCCGAACCCACGGCGATGGACCCGCACTACCACCAGGTCACGCCTAACGACGCGATGACCTCGCACATCTTCGAGACCCTGGTCGGCCAGGACGCCAAGATGAACCTGGTGCCGCGGCTGGCGACCGCCTGGAAGGCGGTGGACGACACCACCTGGGAATTCACCCTGCGCGACGGCGTGAAGTTCTCCAACGGCCAGCCTTTCACGCCCGATGACGTGATCTTCACGCTGTGCCGCGCGCTGCACAACGAACAATCGATCGGCGGCTCGTATGCCAGCGTGGTGCAGAAGCTGGCCAGCATCGACGTGCGCGACGGCAACGTGCTGGTCATCAAGACCCACCTGCCCTACCCGTTGCTGCCCAACGACCTGACCCGCAACGCCATGCTGTGGAGCGGCATCGTCGAGCACGGCCCGATCCGCTTCGAGCCCAAGAACAATTGCGGCGTGACCGGCCCCTGGCCGACCATCAGCGACTTCAACAGCGGCAAGTCCGCCATCGGCACCGGCCCGTACACGCTCAAGTCGTACGTCAAGGGCAGCGCCATCGAGCTGGCGCGCAACGACGCCTACTGGGGCGACAAGCCGGCCTGGCCGAACGTGCGGCTGATTCCGGTGCCGGCCGCCGGCCCGCGCCTGACCGGCCTCCTGGCCGGCGACTTCGACCTGATCGAGAACCCCGCCGCGCGCGACGTCAAGCGCATTTCGGAAACGCCGGGCTTCGGCTACGTCATCACGCCGTCGGTGCGGGTGGTGTACTTCCAGTTCGACGTGGCGCGCAGCCCCAGCCCGATGGTGCGCGCCGCCGACGGCAAGAACCCGCTGCAGGACGTGCGCGTGCGCCGCGCCATCTCGATGGCGATCGACCGCAAGGCCATCGCCGCCCGCATCATGGACGGCGCCGCCACGCCGGCCAACCAGTTCCTGCCCGATGGCATGTTCGGCACACTGCAACCGCCGCCAGAACTGAAGTACGATCCGGCCGCCGCCAAGAAGCTGCTGGCCGAGGCCGGCTACCCGGACGGCTTCGAGCTGACCATCTCGTCCACCAACGACCGCTACATCAACGACGCGCAGATCTCGCAGGCCGTGGCCCAGTACCTGTCGCGCGTGGGCATCAAGACGACCGTGGACGCCATGACGCGCTCGGTCTACTTCCCCAAGCGCGCCAAGCGCGAGTTCAGCTTCGCCATGGGCGGCTGGTCGTCGGAAACCGGCGAAGCCTCGTCGTTCCTGCAGTACTGGGTCAGCGCCTTCGACAAGGAGCACGGCCTGGGCACCAGCAACTACGGCGGCTATGACAATCCGGCCTTCGACAAGGTCTTCAAGCGCGCGCTGACCACCGTCGATCCGGCGGTGCGTGAGAAGCTGCTGCAGGAATCCCTGACGCTGGCGCTGGCCGACCTGCCCAGCATTCCGCTGCATTTCGAAAGCAGCATCTGGGCATTCCGCAAGGGCCTGGCGTACGAAGGCCGCGCCGACCAATACACCCTGGCCATGTCGGCCAAGCCCGCCAATTAAGATCGCCGTTTGCGGCGCCTGCAACCCCGAGCCCACCAAGGAAATATCACGTGGCCCTTTTCATCCTACGCAGACTGATCCAGAGTCTGTTCGTGCTGCTGGCCGTCTCGGTCGTGGTCTTCTTCGCGGTGTATGCCGTGGGCGACCCGATCGAGCTGCTGGTCAGCCCCGAAGCCAGCCAGGCGGCGCGCGAGGCGATGATCGCCCGCCTCGGCCTGGACCTGCCCGTGTGGCAGCAATACACAGGGTTCCTGTGGCGCGCGCTGCACGGCGACCTGGGCACCTCGTTCGTGCACGGCATCCCGGCCATCGAGTTGATCGTGCAGCGCATCCCCGCCACCTTCGAACTGGTGATCGTGGCCATCGGCCTGACCTGTGTGATCGGCATTCCGCTGGGCCTGGTGGCCGGCCTGTACCGCGATGAGCCCCTGGGCCGCGGCATCATGGCCTCGTCGGTGCTGGGCTTCTCGCTGCCCAACTTCTGGCAGGGCATGATGCTGATCCTGCTGTTCGCGGTGTGGCTCGGCTGGCTGCCCGCCACCGGCCGCGGCGACACCGTGACGGTGCTGGGCGTGCGCCTGTCGATCCTGACGGCCGACGGCTGGTCGCACCTGATCATGCCGGCCATCAACCTGGCGCTGGCCAACATCGCGCTGGTGCTGCGCCTGACCGCCTCAGGCGTGGTCGAGGCCCGCAGCCAGGACTACGTGAAGTTCGCGCGCGCCAAGGGCATCAAGCCCGGCCGCATCGTGCGCCGCCACATCCTGCGCAACATCCTGATCCCGGTGGTCACCGTCATCGGCATGGAATTCGGCAGCCTGATCGCCTATTCCACCATCACCGAAACCGTGTTCGCGTGGCCCGGCATGGGCAAGCTGCTCATCGACAGCGTCTACCAGCTCGACCGGCCCGTGGTGGTCGCGTACGTGATGCTGGTCACCCTGATCTTCGTGGTCATCAACCTGGTTGTGGACATCCTGTACGCCGCGCTCGATCCGCGCGTGCAGCTCGTGACCCCCGCTCAATAATCGCCATGGCTCAATCTCCCAATACCGGCCGCACCCGTACCGTCCAGCCCCTGGCCGATACGCCCAAGCGCGCCTCGATCCTGAAGAAACTGCGGGCCCGCCCGACCGTGCGCGGCTCGGTCATCGCGCTGGCCATCCTGGTGCTGCTGGTGGTGTTCGCGCCCTACTTCGCGCCGCAGAACCCCTATGACCTGGCCAACCTGTCGCTGATGGACGGCCGCCTGGCGCCGCGCCAGGCGCTGATGGACGGCAGCATCGCCTGGCTCGGCACCGACGACCAGGGCCGCGACATGCTCAGCGCCATCCTGTACGGCCTGCGCATCAGCCTGATGGTGGGCCTGTCGGCCGTGGTGCTGGCCACCGCCGTGGGCGGCGCGGTCGGCCTGGTGGCCGCCTATGTCGGCGGCCTGGTCGATACCGTGCTGATGCGCATCGTCGACTTCATCCTGGGTTTCCCGACCATCCTGGTGGCGCTGGTGCTGCTGGTGGTGCTGGGGCGCGGGGTCGACAAGGTGATCCTGGCGCTGGTGCTGGTGCAGTGGGGCCACTATGCCCGCATCATGCGCAGCCGCGCGCTGCAGGAACGGCGCAAGGAATACGTCGAGGCCGCCGCCAACCTGGGCTTCCCGGCCTGGCGCATCATGGTGTTCCACCTGCTGCCCAACTGCCTGGGCCCCGTCATGGTGTTCGCGACCATCCAGATCGCCACCGCCATCGCGCTGGAAGCGACGCTGTCGTTCCTGGGCGTCGGCGTGCCGATCACCGAACCCTCGCTGGGCCTGCTGATCTCCAACGGCTTCCAGTACCTGCTGTCGGGCGACTACTGGATCAGCCTGTTCCCGGGCATTGCGCTGTTGCTGCTGATTCTCTCCATCAACATCGTGGGCGACCGCCTGCGCGAAAGCCTGGATCCGAGGAAATGACCCACCCCCGAAGCGCTTCGCGCTCCCCCCTCAAGGGGGCATGCCAGCGGACCGGCGGAGCCGGCTCCGCGGCATCCCGATTGGGCAAGGCCTCCGTATGCTTGGCGGCTGGCGCAATGGACAAATGATATGAATGACACGCTTCTAGAAGTGCGCGGCCTGCGCACCGCATTCCATACCGAGGCCGGCGCCTGGCTGGCGGTCGACGGCGTCGACCTGACCGTGCGCCGCGGCGAGATCGTGGGCCTGGTCGGCGAGTCCGGCTCGGGCAAGTCGGTCACCGGCTTTTCACTGCTGGGGCTGATCGATCCGCCCGGGGAAGTCGTCGACGGCGAAGTGAAGTTCAAGGGCAACGACCTGCGCAAGCTCTCCGAAGAGCAGATGCGCCAGTTGCGCGGCAACCGCATCGCCATGATCTTCCAGGACCCGCTGATGACGCTCAATCCGGTGCTGCGCATCGGCGAGCAGATGATGGAGGCCATCCTGACGCACGAGGACGTGCCGCGCGCCGAAGCGCTGGAGCGCTGCCGCGAGGCGCTGGCCATGGTCGGCATCCCGTCGCCGGAAAAGCGCCTGAAGAGCTACCCGCACGAATTCTCGGGCGGCATGCGCCAGCGCGTGGCGATCGCCATCGCCATGCTCAACAAGCCCGACCTGATCATCTGCGACGAGCCGACCACGGCGCTGGACGTGACCATCCAGGGCCAGATCCTGTACCGCATGCAGGAGATCTGCCGCGAGCACAACACGGCGCTGATCTGGATTACCCACGACCTGGGCGTGGTGGCCGAGCTGGCCGACCGCGTCGCGGTCATGTACGCCGGCCGCATCGTCGAGAGCGGCCCGGTCGAACAGGTGCTGGACGCGCCGCGCCATCCTTATACCCGCGGCCTGCTGGACTCGATGCCTGGCGCCACCACGCCGGGCGCGCGCCTGCACCAGATCAACGGCATGGCGCCCAGCCTGGCCGGCCGCCCGTCGGGCTGTGCCTTCCGGCCGCGCTGCACCCACGCGGTCACGCGCTGCACCGAGCAAGCCCCCACCGTTACCACCGAAGGTTCGCGCAGCTATCGCTGTTACGTCCCGATCGCCCGCGAGGCCGAGCAAGCATGAGTCAAGCCGATACCCCTGTCATCGAGCTCAGGAACGTCCACAAGCGCTTCGAACAGCGTCCCGACCTGGCCCAGCGCATCCTGGCCCTGGGCGGCCGCCCGATCGACCGCCGCACCGTGTATGCCGTCAACGGCGTCGACCTGCGCATCGGCCGCGGCGAAGTCGTCGGCCTGGTGGGCGAGTCCGGCTGCGGCAAGTCCACCCTGGGCCGCGTCGTCGCCGGCCTGCACCGCCAGACCGAAGGCGACCTGCTCTACCAGGGCCAGGACGCCCGCCGCCTGCGCGGCGCCGACAAGCTGGCCTACACGCTGGGCGTGCAGATGATCTTCCAGGATCCGCAGGCCTCGCTCAATCCGCGCCAGCGCCTGCGCCAGATCCTGGGCGAATCGCTCAAGGTGCACAAGCTGGCGCCGCCGGCCGAGATTCCCGCGCGCATCGACCAGGCCCTGAAGGAAGTGGGCCTGGACACGGAATACCGCGACCGCTTCCCGCATCAGATCTCCGGCGGCCAGCGCCAGCGCATCGGCATCGCCCGCGCGCTGATGGTGGCGCCCAAGTTCCTGGTGTGCGACGAACCGGTGGCGGCGCTGGACGTGTCGATCCAGGCGCAGGTCATCAACCTGTTCATGGACCTGCGCGAGCAGCACGGTTTCACCTACCTCTTCATCAGCCACGACCTGGGCGTGGTGCGCCACATCTCGGATCGCGTGGCTATCATGTACCTGGGCAAGATCGTCGAGATCTCGACCTCGGCCGAGATCTTCGCGCGCGCCAACCATCCGTACACCCAGGCCCTGATGGCCGAGGTGCCGGACGTGGCCCGCCGCGGCCGCAAGTTCACGCCGATCAAGGGCGAGATCCCGTCGCCGCTGAACCCGCCGTCGGGCTGTACCTTCAACCCGCGCTGCCCGCACGCCATGCCGCGCTGCCGCGAGCAGGCGCCGACGCTGAAGGAAATCTCTCCGGGCCACTGGTCGGCCTGCCACCTGAACGAAGCCACCGCCTGAACGCCATGAAACCCTCTGACATGTCCAACGTGGACCGCATCGCCATCGAAATGGGCCATGCCGGCCGCAACGCCATCACCTATATCGACGAGGATCGCAATTCCGATCGCCCGTTCAAGCTGCAGACCTACCGCCCCTACGGCTACACGCCGGACCGCCCGGTGGTGATCGTGCAGCACGGCGTGCTGCGCAACGGCGACGAATACCGCGACTTCTGGGTCGAGGCCGCCGACAAGCACAAGCTGCTGATCGTGGCGCTGACCTTCTCCAACGAGATCTGGCCGGGCGTGGAAAGCTACAACAACGGCCGCGTGTTCTCGGCCGGCGGCAACCCGCGCCACATCGACGGCTGGACCTATGCGCTGGTCGGCAACGTGATCCGCGACATGATCGCGGCCGAGATCACCGATGGCGAGAACGTCTACCTGTTCGGCCACTCGGCCGGCGGCCAGTTCGTGCACCGCCTGATGAGCAGCCAGTCGCACGCGCCGTTCAAGGCGGTGACCGCGGGCAACCCCGGCTGGTACACCCTGCCGACATTCGATTATCCGTTCCCCGAAGGCATGGACGGCGTCGGCCTGACCGAAGACCACCTGGTCAAGCTGCTGGCCTATCCGATGACCATCCTGGCCGGCGACCAGGACATCGCCACCGACGACCCCAACCTGCCGTCGGAACCGGCCGCCATGCGCCAAGGCCCGCACCGCTTCGCCCGCGCCCACAACTACTTCGAGGCCGGCCGCAAGGAAGCCGAGCGCCGCGGCGTGCCGTTCAACTGGACGCTGCAGGTGGTGCCCGGCATCGGCCACGACGGCCGCGCCATGTCCGCGGTCTGCGCCAGCCTGTGGTTCGAGGGCGGCATGCCGAGCGACGCCGAGCTGGCGCGCCTGGCCGGCCAGCAGGTCGCTTGAACGTTCCCTTTCATTCCCGCTAGCAGAATCGCCATGTCCACTTCCCGCACTGAACAACTCGTCGCCGGCATCCAGAGCTGGCTGCAATGCGAATCGCCCTCGAACTTCCCCGACGGCATCGCCGCCATGGCCCGCATCATCGCCGACTACGCCGCCGCGGCCGGCCTGACGGTGGAACTGTCGTCGCTCGGCCCCGCCACCGGCCCGCTGCTGTACGCCACCAACCGCGCCGCTGGCGACACCCGCCCCGGCATCCTGATCCTGGCGCACATGGACACGGTGCACCCGGTCGGCACGCTGCTGGAGAACCCGGTGCGCATCGACGGCGACCGCCTCTACGGCCCCGGCAGCTATGACATGAAGGCCGGCATCTACCTGGCGCTGACCGCCCTGGCCGGGGTCGCCCGCCCCGGCGCGACGCAACTGCCGGTGGACTTCCTGGTGGTGCCCGACGAGGAAACCGGCAGCCACGCCTCGCGCGCGCACATCGAGCGTTTCGCCGCCAACGCCAAGTACGCGCTGGTGTGCGAACCGGCCCGCCCGAACGGCGGCAAGTGCGTGACGGCGCGCAAGGGCACCGGCATGCTGAACCTGAACGTCAAGGGCCGCCCGGCCCACGCCGGCATGCAGCACGAGAAGGGCCGCAGCGCGATCCGCGAAATGGCGCACCAGGTGCTGGCGCTGGAAGCGATGACGGACTACGAGCGCGGCATCACCGTGAGCGTGGGCACCATCGCCGGCGGCACCGTGACCAACACCGTGCCGGCGCTGTGCCGCTGCGTGGTGGACTTCCGCGTGCCCGACATGGGCGCGGCCGAAGACGTGCTGCGCCGCATGCGCGAGCTGTGCGCGGTGGGCCCGGACGTGGAACTGGACATCGACGTGGAACTGAATCGCCCGCCGATGGTGAAGACCGAGGAAGCCGCCGCGCTGCTGGCGCTGGTGCAGGGCTACGCGGAACGCGCCGGTTTCCTGCTGGAAGACGCGCCGATGACCGGCGGCGGCAGCGACGCCAACTTCACTTCGGCCATGGGGATTCCGACGCTGGACGGCCTGGGCGCCGATGGCGACGGCGCGCACACGCTGAACGAGTACATCCTGGTATCGACGCTGGAACAGCGCCTGAAGTTCTGGGAGCTGCTGTTGAAGGAACTGGCGTAACGCCGGTCCGATGAAGCGGCGGGCCGTGGCCACGGCCCGCCCGCATCACGCGCCCGCGCGGTGCGCAGCGCGGGCGGCGCCCGCCTAGTACTTCTCCGGCACGAACATCTCTTCGGGCACCGGATGGCGCAGGTAGTCCTCGTGATGGACGCGTTCGGGCAGCACCACGTCGGCATGTGACACCGCCTGGTAGGGCACCTGTTCCAGCAGGTGGCTGATGCAGTTCAGCCGCGCCTTCTTCTTGTCGTCGGCGCGCACCACCCACCAGGGCGATTCCGGAATGTGCGAGCGCTCCAGCATGACTTCCTTGGCCTGCGTGTAGGCCTCCCAGCGGCGCCGGCTTTCCAGGTCCATCGGGCTGAGCTTCCATTGCTTGAGCGGATCGTCGATACGGCTCTGGAAGCGCGATTCCTGTTCATTGTCCGACACCGAGAACCAGTACTTGATGATCTGGATCCCGCTGCGCACCAGCATCTTCTCGAATTCGGGCACCGAACGGAAGAATTCCTCGTACTCGGCATCGCTGCAGAACCCCATCACGCGCTCCACCCCGGCCCGGTTGTACCAGCTGCGGTCGAACAGGACGATCTCGCCGGCGGCGGGCAGGTGCGCGGCATAGCGCTGGAAATACCATTGCGTGCGTTCGCGCGAGGTCGGCGCGGGCAGCGCGGCGACCCGGCACACCCGCGGATTCAGGCGCTGCGTGATGCGCTTGATGACGCCGCCCTTGCCGGCCGCGTCGCGCCCTTCGAACAGCACCACCAGGCGGTGGCCGCCATGCATCACCCAATCCTGCAGCTTGACCAGCTCGCCCTGCAGCCGCAACAGCTCGCGAAAGTACAGCCGCCGCTGCGCGTGCCAGCTGCCGCCGCCGGCGGCGCCATTGCCCACCCGCCAGTCGTCCAGTTCCATCTCCAGCTCTTCGTCCAGGCTATCGATCAGGTCTTCCTGCAGGCGCATTTGGCGCTGCAACGCATCCGTATCGCGTTCGAGCCCATTCTCCATGGCGGCCTCCCATTGTCGTTTCAGTCGTCGGCGCACGCGCCGTGCGCCCGGATCTGCGCTAGGGTGGCTGGCGAATGTGACAGGCGATCAAGGCCCCTGCCCGCGGTCAACTGGCCCTAAAATGTTCGCCGAGAGAGGCCCAGCAGAAAAACACGCCATGCAAGAAAACCCCGCAAGCAGCGCCATCGCCTACGGCCTGGCCACGATCGCCGCCGACGGCGCCATCCTGGACACCTGGTATCCGCGCCCGTCCCTGGCCGACCACACGCCGGCGGGCGGAACCCGACACCTGACGCCGGAGGAGGCCCGCGCGGCGCTGGGCGAGCACGTGCCCACCTCGCTCGGGCGCGACACGCGGCGCAAGGTCGACATCGTCGCCGTGCGCACCGCCATCGCCTCGCTCGACGCCCCGCCCGCCGACGCGCATGACGCCTACCTGCGGCTGCACCTGCTCAGCCATCGGCTGGTCCGGCCGCATGGCGTCAACCTGGACGGGCTGTTCAACGTGCTCGCCAACGTCGCGTGGACTTCGGCCGGGCCGTGCGCCGTCGACCAGGTCGAGGCGCTGCGCTGGCAACTGCGCGCCACCGGGCAGGTCCTGGAGATTCGCGGCGTCGACAAGATCCCGCGCATGACCGACTACGTCGTGCCCGCCGGCGTGCGCATCGCCGACACCGCCCGCGTGCGGCTCGGCGCGCACCTGGCGGCCGGCACCACCGTGCTGCACGAAGGCTTCTGCAACTTCAACGCCGGCACCCTGGGCGCGTCGATGGTCGAGGGCCGCATCAGCGCCGGCGTCATCGTCGACGACGGCACCGACATCGGCGGCGGCGCCTCCATCATGGGCACCATGTCCGGCGGCGGCAAACAGGTCGTGGCGATCGGCAAGCGCTGCCTGCTGGGCGCCAACTCCGGCATCGGCATTTCGCTGGGCGACGACTGCGTGGTTGAGGCCGGCTGCTACATCACCGCCGGCACGCGCGTGCTGACGCCGGAAGGCGCGGTGGTGAAGGCCGTGGAGCTGGCCGGCCAGCACGGGCTGCTGTTCCGCCGCAACTCGCAGACCGGCGCGGTCGAGACGCTGGTGCGCACGGCGGCCTGGGGCACCTTGAACCCGGCGCTGCACACGGGGCATTGATCGGGCGGGCCCGCGGCGCGGCGCCGTCGTCAGGCGTGCAGCAACCGCCGCATCGCCTGCGGCGACTGGCCGAACGCGCGCAGAAAAGCCTTGCGCATGCGGTCGCGGTCGCCAAAGCCGGTTTCGCGCGCCACCACCTCGGCCGCGTGGCGGCCGGACTGCATCATGTCCTGCGCCGCTTCCAGCCGCAGATGTTCCACCGCCTTGGCCGGAGACTGGCCCGTTTCCTGGCGGAACACGCGGCTGAACTGGCGCGGGCTCAAATGCGCGGCGCGGGCCAGTTCCTCCACCGACAATTCCGCCTTCAGGTTGGCCTTGGCGTAGGCCAGCGCCGTCTGCACCCGGTCGGACTTGGCATCCAGCTCCAGCAACGCCGAATACTGCGACTGCCCGCCCGCGCGGCGTTGCGTCAGCACCAGCTTGCGCGCCACGGCGCGCGCCATTTCCGCCCCCAGGTCCGCTTCCACCATGGCCAGCGCCAGGTCGATGCCCGCGCTCATGCCCGCTGACGTCCAGATCGGGCCGTCGGCCACGAAGATGCGGTCCTCGTCCACCTTGACGCGCGGGTACTCGCGTTGCAGGCGGCGCGCATAGAACCAGTGGGTGGTGGCGCGCCGGCCATCGAGCAGGCCGGCCTGCGCCAGCACGAATGCGCCGGTGCACATCGAGGCGCAGCGGCGCACCCGCCGGCTGGCGCCGCGCAGCGCGCGCAACAGGCTGTCGGAAGCGCCTTCGGCAGTGTTGTCGCCTGCGACGATCAAGGTGTCGAAGGTGCGTCGCCCCAGCCCGATGGTGTCCTGTGCGAACCCCAGCGAACTGGCCACGGGGCCGCCATGCTCGGACACCAGGACGACCCGATAGGCCGGCTCGCCGGTCTGCCGGTTGGCCATCTCGAAGACGGCGCTGGCCGCCAGGCTCATGAGCTGGAACCCAGGGTGCAACAGGATCGCGATGGTTTTCATGGCGGCGCCGTCCGTTCTTGCCGTATGTCCGAAAAAGACGTTTCTATGTCATTGAGGATATTCCATCCCGACTCTACTCTGCAAGCGTACCGGCACAACCCGCCGTCCCTCTATTCGGAGCACATCTCATGAGCAACACTCCGCTTGGCAACATTCCCGGCCGCGCCCTGGTCACCGGCGCCTCATCCGGCATCGGCGCGCGCTACGCCCATCATCTGGCCCTGCGCGGCCACGATCTGACGCTGGTGGCGCGCAACGTCGAACGCCTGGAAACCCTGGCCGCGCACCTGCGCGCCGAGACCGGCCGCGACGTGCGCGTGCTGCCGGCCGACCTGTCCCGGGCCGACGGCGTGCAACGCGTGGCGCAGGCGCTGCGCGAGGACGACACGCTGACCCTGCTGGTGAACAACGCCGGCATCGGCGCGGTGGCGCCGCTGCTGCAATCCGAGCCCGGCCAGATGCAGGCCATGATCGACCTGAACATCAGCGCCCTCACCCACCTGACCATGGCCGCGGCGCCCGCCTTCGTGGCGCGCGGTGGCGGCACCATCATCAACATTGCGTCGATCGTCGGTCTGCACCCCGAGCTGCTGAACGGCGTCTACGGCGCCAGCAAGGCCTATGTGCTGGCCTACTCGCAGTCGCTGCGCCACGAACTGGCGGACAAGGGCCTGCGCGTCCAGGCGGTGCTGCCCGGCGCCACCGGCACCGAGTTCTGGGACCTGGCAGGCAGGCCGGCCAGCGAGTTGCCGGCCGCCATCGTGATGAGCGCGGACGACATGGTGCGCAGCGCCCTGGCGGGCCTGGACCAAGGTGAGTTCATCACCATTCCTTCGCTGACCGATCCGGCCCTGCTGGAACGCCTGGAAGCCGCGCGCCAGGCCCTGGGGCCGGAGCTGTCACGCAACACGCCAGCGCCGCGCTACGGGCTTCAAGCGCCCGGCGGCACCGGCACGAACGGATAGTGATCCACCCGGCCGCGGCCGGCGATGATGGCGGTGGATTCGGGCACCTCTTCCCAGGCGCCCGGCATCTCGCTCAGCGGCTCGGACAGCAGCAGGAAGGCGTCGTCGTCCAGCGCCGCGACCTTCGGGTCGTCGGGATAAAGCTCGCGCAGGTGCCGCACGCAGGTGTTGTGGAACAGCGTGCGCGAATCGCGCTCGCTGGAATAGCGCACCGCGATCAGGCGCTCGCCGTCCAGGGCGCAGACCGTCATGTTGATCGGCCGTGCCACGCCGTGGCGCCGGCCGGTTTCCTCGACCGCCCCCACCATGCGCGCCAGCGCCGGCAGCGGATCTTCTTCCAGGCCGAAGGTCAGCGCCAGCAGGAACATCACCTCGGAATCGGTCGACCCCTCCAATGAACCGAAATACGCGGGCGCGATCATCAGCATCAGATCGCGCCGCAGCAGCGGATAGTCGCGGATCACGCCGTTGTGCACGAACAGCCAGTTGCCATGGCGGAACGGATGGCAATTGGTTTCCTGCGCCGGCGTGTCGGTGGCGGCGCGGATGTGGGCCACGAACAGCGGCGAATGGATGGCGCGCGCCGCCTCGCGCAGGTTGCGGTCGTTCCAGGCCGGATGCACGCTGCGGTAGCGGAACGGCGGTTCGGGCGGCCGGCCGTACCAGCCCAGGCCGAAACCGTCGCCGTTGGTGGTGGTGGCGCCCATGCGCGCATGCAGGCTCTGGTCGATCAGCGAGTGCGTGGCCTTGAACAGCACGCTCTCCATTTGCAGGGGACTCCCGGTATAAGCCAGCCAGCGGCACATGATGCGCTCCTTGGAAACCGGCCCGGCCAGTGGCGGCGGGCCGGTCCCAGTGTAGGAGCGGGGCGCAATTTTCTACAAGTCGGCGCCGTCCGGGCCGGGCATAGTCCGAGGCTTGTCTGTATCGCCGGAGCATCCGCCTTGGACACCCCCGCCTCATCTTCGCCACAGCTGGGCTTCGCCAGTGACAACACCGCCGGCGCCAGCCCGCAGATACTGGCCGCGCTGCTGCACGCCAATGAGGGACAGGCCCCCGCCTACGGCGCCGACGACATCACCCTGCGCGTTGAACGCCGCCTGGCCGAGATCTTCGAGCACGAGGTCGACGTGCTGCTGGTGCCCACCGGCACCGCCGCCAATTCGCTGTCGCTGGCGGCGCTGACGCCGCCCTGGGGCAGCGTGCTGTGCCATGCGCACAGCCACATCGCCAACGATGAATGCGGCGCGCCCCAGTTCTACAGCGGCGGCGCGCGCCTGGCGCTGCTCGATGGCGCCGCCTCCAAGCTCGACCCCGGGCAGCTGGCGCATGAAGCGCACCGCAAGGCCGGCGACGTGCATTCGATGCCGCCCGCCTGCGTCAGCATCACCCAGGCCACCGAGACAGGCAGCGTCTACTCGCTGGACGAGATCCAGGCCATCGGCGCCATCTGCCGCGACGCCGGGCTGCCCCTGCACATGGATGGCGCGCGCTTCGCCAATGCGCTGGTCAGCCTGGGCTGCACGCCCGCGGAAATGACCTGGAAGGCAGGCGTCGCGGCGCTGTCGTTCGGCGCCACCAAGAACGGCGTGCTGGGCGCCGAGGCCATCGTGCTGTTCGAGCCGGGGCGCGCCACGGAACTGGCCTACCGGCGCAAGCGCGGCGGCCACCTGTTCTCGAAGATGCGGCTGCTGTCGGCGCAGATGGAAGCCTATCTGGCTGACGACCTGTGGCTGGACAATGCGCGCCAGGCCAACGCCATGGCGGCGCGGTTGGCGGCCGGCATGGACGGCCTGCCCGGCGTGGCCTTGCAGGGACCTGTCCAGGCCAACATCCTGTTCTGCCAGCTGCCCGCCGCGGCCATCGACGGCCTGCTGGCGCAGGGCTTTCGCTTCTACCATGACCGCTGGGGCCCGGGCGTGGCGCGGCTGGTCACCTCGTTCAGCACCCGCGAGCAGGATGTCGATCATTTCCTGGCGGCATTGCGGGCGCTGGCGCGGTAGGAATGCCCCGGGGCTGTGCCCCGCTCAAGCCGCGCGCCGGTAGGCCGAGGGAGGCACCCCATAGGCGGCGCGGAAGGCCCGATTGAAATGGCTTTGGTCGTAGAAGCCGACATCGGCCGCGACCTGCGCGATCGTGGCTGGCGCGCGCGCCAGCGCGGCGCAGGCCCGTTCCAGGCGCAACCGCGTCAGCCAGGCGTGCGGCGTCAGGCCCACCGACAGCGCGAAGCGGCGCAGGAACTGGTAGCGGCTCAGCCCGCACAGCCGGGCCAGGTCTTCCAGCCCGATCTTGTCGCCCAGATGGCCCTGGCAGTAGTCCAGCACCATCCGCTGGTGCGCGAGCGACAGGCCGCCGCGCACCGCCTGCGGCGCCACCGTGCCGGTGCGCGCGAACAGCGCGCCCATCAATGCCAGCGACGCGGCCTCGTGCGCCAGCGGGCCGGCGGCCGCGTGCGCCATCCAGGATGCATGCAGCGCCACGAAGCGGGCCGCCAGCGCGCGATCCTCGATCAGGGTGCCCAGGAAGCGTTCGTCCGGCGCGCCGCCCGATACCTCGGCGATGAAATCGCGCATCAGCTCGGGCGCGATGCGGAAGGTCTTCAGGGTGTACGACTGGCCATAGTCGGCCACACCGGCACCGTCATGCACCTCGCCGGGAGGCATCAGGGCGATACCACCCGGCCCGAGCAGCGTGCTGCGGCCACGGAAGGTCTGGCGCTGCACGCCCTGGGTCACCAGGCCGACGTGATAGTCGACGTGGTAGTGCCGGTCGAACTGGAAGTCGACCAGGCGCGCCACGCCCAGCACCAGGCCGGGCGTGCCGGACACCGCTTGGTAACGCACATCGTCCTTCATCGTTGGCGCCATGATGCAAAGCGGCAGGTATAGGTCCTGGACGCGCCTCCCGTCATGTAATTTATTGCGGCGCTATTTCTTCAGCAAGGCCTTGAGCATGGCCATGCGCTCCTTGGGATTCATGGCCGCGGTGGCCTCGTCTTCCTGAATGCCCGGGGCGTCCAGGCCCATTTCCTCGATGAAACGCGACGGCTCGCGCACCAGATCCTCGCGCGCGCGGCGGCGGCGCTTGCACCAGCTCAGGTTAAGGCTGCGCTGGGCGCGGGTGATCCCCACGTACATCAGCCGCCGTTCTTCCTGGATGCGGGTGGCCAGGTTCTCGGCGGCGCGCGCCGGGTCGCCGACTTCGTCGTCCTTGCCCAGGTGCGGCAGCAAGCCTTCTTCGACGCCCGCCAGGTACACGTGTGGATATTCCAGGCCCTTGGAGGCATGCAGGGTCGACATCTTGACCGCGTCCGGCTCCTCTTCCTCGCCCCGTTCGAGCATCGTCACCAGCGCCACGTGCTGCACCAGCTCGAACAGCGACATGTTGTCCTCTTCGGCCTTGCGCTTGAGCCAGCCGGTCAGTTCCAGCACGTTCTGCCAGCGGGTCTGCGCCGGGCGTTCGTCGAACAGCTCGAACAGATGGCGTTCGTACTGGATCGCCTGCACCAGATCGTCCAGGATCACGCCGGCCGGCTCGGCGGGCGCGCCATCGGCGCCGGCGGTGGCGCCACGGCCGGCGCGCCACTGCATGCGGCGGATGAATTCGGTGAAGGTGCGCAGCGGTTCGAGCTGGCGCGGCGCCAGCAGGCTTTCCAGCCCGGTCTCATCGACCGCCGCCAGCAGCGACAGCTCGCGGCTGGCGGCATACTGGCCCAGCGTCTGCAGCGTGGCCTGGCCGATGCCGCGCTTGGGCGTGGTGGCGGCGCGGATGAAGGCCGGATCGTCCTCGTCGTTGGCCAGCAGCCGCAGATAGGCCAGGATGTCGCGCACCTCGGCCTTGTCGAAAAAGCTCTGGCCGCCCGCGATCGTGTACGGGATCTTCAGGTTGCGCAGCGCCTGCTCCAGGATGCGCGACTGGTGGTTGCCGCGATACAGGATGGCGAAGTCCTTCCACTGCGCCTGGCGCTCGAAGCGCGAGGCCGAGATTTTCATGGCGATGGACTCGGCCTCGTGCTCCTCGCCGTCCATCGCCGAAACGACGATCGGCTCGCCCACGCCCAGGTCCGACCACAGCTTCTTCTCGAACAGCTTGGGGTTCTTCTCGATCACCTGGTTGGCCGCAGCCAGGATGCGCTGCACCGACCGGTAGTTCTGCTCCAGCTTGATGAGCTTGAGGTTCGGATAGTCGGTGGTGAGCTTGGCCAGGTTCTCGATGGTGGCGCCGCGCCAGGCGTAGATGGCCTGGTCATCGTCTCCCACCGCGGTGAACATGGCGCGCGGGCCGGTCAACAGCTGCACCAGGCGGTACTGGCAGACGTTGGTGTCCTGGTATTCGTCGACCAGCAGGTAACGCACGCGGTTCTGCCAGCGCGTGCGCACCTCTTCGTTGTTGGCCAGCAGGATGGCCGGGATGCGGATCAGGTCGTCGAAGTCCACCGCCTGGTAGGCGGCCAGCGTGGCGGCGTAACTGCGGTAGACGTTGGCCGCCTCGACGTCGCCCGGCGTGATGGCTTCGCGCGCGGCATCGTCGGGTTCCATCAGCGCGTTCTTCCACAGCGAGATGATGCCCTGCACATGGCGCAGGCGGCCCTTGTCGGTGGTGGCCAGCAATTCCTGGATGATCGCCATGGCGTCATCGGCGTCGAGGATCGAGAACGTCGGCTTGAGACCCGCGTTGCGCGCCTCTTCGCGCAAGAGCTTCACGCCCAGCGAGTGGAAGGTGCTGATGGTCAGGCCCTTGCCCAGCTTGCGGTCCACCAGCGTCCTGACGCGCTCGTCCATTTCGCGCGCTGCCTTGTTGGTGAAGGTCAGCGCCACCACGTTGCGGCCCATGTAGCCGCATTCGCGCAGCAGGTAGGCGATCTTCTGCGTGATGACGCGCGTCTTGCCGCTGCCGGCGCCGGCCAGCACCAGGCAGGGACCGTCCAGGTACAGCACCGCCTCTTTCTGCGCGGGGTTCAGGCCGTGGCCGATGGGTTCGTGTGCGGACATGGGATTCGGGGAAAGGGGAACGACATAGAGTAATCGGACGGGCGCGACGCGCGGGTCAGATTTCCAGCGGGTCGACCTCCAGCTGCCAGCGCACCCGGGCCTCGTTGGCCAGGTACGGCAGGTGGTGCGACCACGACGCCAGGAAGGCCTGCAACGCCGGGCGGCTGGCGCTTTCCACCAGCAGCTGGGCGCGCTCGATATTGGCCACCCGCACCACGCGCAACGGCACCGGGTCGTACAGCATGATCGCGTCCAGCCCCGGGAAATCGGCGGCCCACTCGCCTTCGGGCAGGGCGCGCGCCTGTTGCAGGAAAGCCTGCGCCACCGCCAGCTCGCGCGCCTCGGCCGTCAGCAGGGCCTGGTAGGCGAACGGCGGCAGGCCGGTGCTTTCGCGCTCTTGCAGCGCATGGCGCGCAAAGCCCGCGTAGTCGTGGCGCAGCAGCGCCTGGTACACCGGCTGCTCGGGATAACCGGTCTGGATGATGACCTGGCCGTTGCCCTGGTGGCGGCCGGCGCGGCCCGCCACCTGCATCAACTGGGCGAACAGGCGTTCGGGCGCGCGGAAGTCGTGCGCGAACAATGCCGAATCGGGGTTGAGCACGCCGACCAGCCCGAGCCGCGCGAAGTCGTGGCCCTTGGACACCATCTGCGTGCCGACCAGGATGTCGACCTCGCCCGCATGCACCGATGCGAACAACGCCTCGGCGCTGCCCTTCTTGCGGGTGCTGTCGGCGTCGATGCGCAGGATGCGCGCCGCGGGGAACAGTTCGGCCAGGTGTTCCTCGACCCGCTGCGTGCCGCGCCCCATCGGCGCCAGGTCCTGGTCGCCGCATTCGGGACAGGCATGCGGCACCGGCGCCTGGTAGCCGCAGTGGTGGCATTGCAGGCGGTGGCCGCGGCCGGCGGCGCGGTGCAGCACCGTGAAGGCGGTGCAGCGCGGGCAATTGCTGACCCAGCCGCAGGACTGGCAATGCAGCACCGGCGCGTAACCGCGGCGGTTCAGGAAGATCAGCGACTGTTCCTTGCGCGCCAGCCGTTCGCCCAGGGCCTCCAGCAACTGCGGCGACATGCCGTGCTTCATCTGCAGGCGGCGGGTGTCGACCAGCTTCATGGCCGGCAGCGAACTGGCGCGGGCGCGCGCCGACAGCGCCAGCCGCAGGTAGCGGCCGCGCTCGGCATGCTGCCAGGTTTCCAGCGACGGCGTGGCCGAGCCCAGCACCACCGGAATGTCGAGATCATGGGCGCGCCACACCGCCAGGTCGCGCGCGGAATAGCGCAGGCCGTCCTGCTGCTTGTACGAGGCGTCGTGCTCTTCGTCGACCACGATCAGGCCCAGCTCGCTCATGGGCGCGAAGATCGCCATGCGCGTGCCCAGCAGCATGCGCGCCTGGCCACGCTGCGCGCGCGCCCAGGCCTGCAGCCGTTCGCCATCGGACAGGCCGCTGTGCAGCACCGCCAGGCCGTCCGGTCCCAGCAGGCCTTCCAGCCGGGCGCGCAACGCGCCTTCCAGCTGCGGCGTCAGGTTGATTTCCGGCACCAGCAGCAGCACCTGGCGGCCCGTGGCCAGCACTTTTTCGGCGGCGCGCAGGTAGACCTCGGTCTTGCCGCTGCCAGTCACGCCATACAACAGCACGGGCTTGAACCTGGCGAGCCCCGCGATGGTGTCCACCGCTTGGCGCTGCGCATCGTTCAGTTCGGGCGGCTGGTCGGCCGTGACCGGGGCGCGGACCGCCTTGCGCTTGCGTCCGTCCAGCCGCGCCACCGGGCCGCCGGCCGAGCGCTTGCCCTGGTAGGCGGTCGGCTTGCGCAGCGGCGGCGGCAGCGGCGGCAGCATCACCTCGCCCAGCGGCCGCTGGTAGTACTCGGCGGCAAAGCGCGCCAGGCGCAGCCAGCCTTCGTCAAAGGGCGGCAGGTCGCGCAGCACTTCCTCGATCGGCTTGATCTGCCTGGGCTCGTAGGACGGCTCGGCCGGGTTGTCCACCACCACGCCGATCAGCTTGCGGCGGCCGAACGGCACGATCACCCGCAGGCCGGCGGCGATCGGCTCGTGGTGGCGGTAATCGAATGGGCCGGGCAAGGGCACGTCCAGCGCGACGCGCACCCAGCAGACCGCCGCGGGCGCGGCCGGCGTGGATTCGACCAGCGCGAAGACTTCAGACATGGAGGAGAAAACGGAACATGGACGGTGCGGGCCCGCAAGTCGGGAAAACGGTGTCGGGAAAATGGGCCGGGCCGGCCAGAGGGGATTGTCGCCTCAACCCCTTCCAGAACGCCAGGGGAAGCCTGTGGATAACTTTGGGGAAAAGGCCGGGGCAACGTTAAATATTGGAATAAGGCAAGATTGCATCAAGTCTTGCAATCCTGTTGAAAACTTATTTTATTCCATTAAAAACAACGACTTGTACAAACTTCCAAGATTGTAAAATAGCTTATAAAGGGTTTTCCCCGAGCGCAATCTTGCTGTGCACAACTGCGCTCGGAAGGCCTCGACGCCCGGCCCTGCGGGCCGAAGCGTTCACTCACTTACCCTCTGAGCGAACGGCTGTGACGGTGGACTTCATCCACCAATTCCGCTACCGCGTCTGGGGGAGTGAAGCGCGAAATGCCATGCCCCAGGTTGAACACATGCCCACCTTTGCCCACCGGCCCGAAAGCGTCCAGCACGCGGCGAGCCTCGGCGCGGATGGCGTCGGCGCCGCCGAACAGGGCCATCGGGTCGAGGTTGCCCTGGAACGCGACGCAGTCGCCGGTGCGGCGCCGCGCCGCCGCCAGGTCGACGGTCCAGTCCAGGCCCACGGCGTCGCAGCCGCAGGCGGCGATGTCTTCCAGCCACTGGCCGCCGCCCTTGGTAAAGACAATGGCCGGCACGCGGCGGCCTTCGTGTTCGCGCGTCAGGCCGGCCACCACCTTGCGGGTGTAGGCCAGCGAAAACTGCTGGAACAGACCGTCGGCCAGCACACCGCCCCAGCTGTCGAACAGCATGACGGCCTGCGCGCCCGCCGCGATCTGGGCGTTCAGGTATTGCAGCGTGGCTTCGGCGTTGATTTCCAGGATGCGGTGCAGCAGGTCCGGACGCGAATACAGCATGGTCTTGATCAGCCGGTAATCGTCGCTGCCCTGCCCTTCGACCATGTAGCAGGCGATGGTCCAGGGACTGCCGGCAAAGCCGATCAGCGGCACCTTGCCGTCCAGGTCGCGGCGGATGGTGCCGACGGCATCGAACACATAGCGCAGCTTGTCCATGTCGGGCACCGCCAGGCGCGCCACGTCGTCCTCGGTACGCACCGGACGGGCAAAGCGCGGTCCCTCGCCTTCGGCGAAGTCCAGGCCCAGGCCCATGGCGTGCGGCACGGTCAGGATGTCGGAAAACAGGATGGCCGCGTCCAGGTCGAAACGCTCCAGCGGCTGCAGCGTGACTTCCGAGGCGTAGTCCGGATTCTGAGCCAGACCCATGAAGGAACCGGCCCGGGCCCGCGTCTCGCGGTATTCGGGCAGGTAGCGGCCCGCCTGGCGCATCAGCCAGATCGGGGTGTAGGGCACGGGCTCGCGCAGCAGCGCGCGCAAGAACACATCGTTCTTCAAGACGGAAGCGGACACGACTATCCTCGATGATCGGAAGCCGTGATTTTACTGCCCCAAGCTGACAGGGTGCGGCGCGCACGCGATCCGGGCTTGCCGTGACGCAAGCCGCCGCGCTTTCGTCACGGGTTGGCGACACGCGGCGCCGCGACCGCCGCGCAACCGCTGCCGGGCAGGGCCGCCGGCGCTAGTCTCGCGCCTGCTCGGCCTGCCGGCGGTAGGGTCCGGCATCGATGCCATGCTTGCGCATCAGCGCCCAGAAAGCCCGCCGATGCTTGCTGGAGGCGCGCGCGGCGCGCGCCACGTTGCCCTGGTGGCGGGACAGCGCCAGGCGGATATAGTCGGATTCGAAACCATCGACCACGCGCGCCTTGGCCTGCCGGAAGGGTTCCTGGGCTTCGCGGCCCGGCTGGTAGCGCATCCCCGCCAGCCCCTGTTGCAACACCTGCCGCGGCACCCGCGGCCGGACGTCGGCCGCGCCAACGGCGCGTGGCGCGGCGGCGGCGTATATCACGCCGGGTTCTTCCACCAGGCCGCCCGGCAGGGGCGCGCGCCGCGCCAGCCGGCCGAGCCGCACGCGCAGGCTTTCCAGGCAGTACGGCGACGCGATGAAATCGGCGGCGCCCAGGCGCAGCAGGTCTTCGATGGCGGGCGCGGTCATGTCGTGCACCAGCAGCAGGATGGGCGTGGCAAGCGTGCCGCGGGCCTGCTGCAAGGACATGCGGGTCCACGCCAGCGAAGCCGGCGCGACCGGCAGGACGCAGTGATCGTAGCGGCGCAACCCCACCGCCAGTCCCGCCAGCGCGTGCGTATCCGGACCGCCCGGACCGCTGCCCGGCAGCCGCAGGTGCACCAGGTGCAGACGCACCCGCGCCAGCCGCGGCTGGTCGCGCGCGACCCAGTCGCCCATGGCGGTTTCGTGGCCGGGCGCCAGCAGCACCCCGCAATCCATGGTTTCTCGCACGCCACCCTCCAGCTTCGAATTGCAATGCCTGAAGGCTACCGGCGCGCCAGCCGGGCCGCCATTCGTAGCGAACGCAGGCCGGCCTGCGGCTGACCGAGGGGTTGCGCAGCCGTGGCCGCGCAAATGAAAAAAGCGGCCCATGGCCGCTTTTCCCGGATCCGGGGCGAACCCCGGCAGGTCATGCTTGCGCTCAGTGCGAGCGGCCGCCTTGGCGCAGCTTGCGCGCCGCGATGGCTTGCGCCGCCAGCATGGCCAGCTCGGCCTCGACAACCGCGATGTCCGCCTTGTCCTTGGCGTTGGCCAGGGCCTCTTCGGCGCGCTTGCGCGCTTCCAGGGCACGGGCCTCGTCCAGGTCGGCGGCGCGGATGGCGGTGTCGGCCAGGACCGTCACGCTGCCCGGCTGCACTTCCAGAATGCCCCCGGCGACGAAGATGTTCTCCTCGCCTTGGTCGGCACGGACGATCTTGACCGTCCCGGGGCGTACGCGCGAGATCAGCGGGGTGTGGCCGGGCAGGATGCCCAGCTCACCCGCCTCGCCAGGCAGCACCACGAACTTCGCCTCACCGGAGAAGATCGCTTCCTCTGCGCTGACGACATCCACATGCAGGGTAGCCATATCGGTTCCTTATTGCAGTTTCTTGGCCTTCTCGAAGGCCTCGTCGATCGAGCCGACCATGTAGAAGGCCTGTTCCGGCAGCGCATCGCACTCGCCGTTCACGATCATCTTGAAACCACGGATGGTTTCGGCCAGCGGCACGTACTTGCCGGGCGAACCGGTGAACACTTCGGCCACGTGGAACGGCTGCGACAGGAAACGCTGGATCTTGCGGGCGCGGGCCACGGCCTGCTTGTCTTCCGGCGACAGTTCGTCCATGCCCAGAATCGCGATGATGTCGCGCAGTTCCTTGTAGCGCTGCAGCGTCTGCTGCACGCCACGGGCCACGGCGTAGTGCTCTTCGCCGACGACTTGCGGGTCGAGCTGGCGGCTGGACGAGTCCAGCGGGTCCACGGCCGGGTAGATACCCAGGGCGGCGATGTCACGCGACAGCACGACGGTCGAGTCCAAGTGCTGGAAGGTGGTGGCGGGCGACGGGTCGGTCAAGTCGTCAGCGGGCACGTACACGGCCTGGATCGAGGTGATCGAGCCGGTCTTGGTGGACGTGATGCGCTCTTGCAGCTTGCCCATTTCCTCGGCCAGCGTGGGCTGGTAGCCCACCGCCGACGGCATACGGCCCAGCAGCGCCGACACTTCGGTACCGGCCAGGGTGTAGCGGTAGATGTTGTCCACGAAGAACAGGATGTCGCGGCCTTCGTCGCGGAACTTCTCGGCCATCGTCAGGCCGGTCAGCGCCACGCGCAGACGGTTGCCCGGGGGTTCGTTCATCTGACCGAACACCATGGCGACCTTGTCCAGAACGTTCGACTCTTCCATTTCGTGGTAGAAGTCGTTGCCTTCACGGGTACGCTCACCCACGCCGGCGAACACCGACAAGCCGCTGTGCTGCTTGGCGATGTTGTTGATCAGTTCCATCATGTTGACGGTCTTGCCCACGCCGGCGCCGCCGAACAGGCCGACCTTGCCGCCCTTGGCGAACGGGCACACCAGGTCGATAACCTTGATGCCGGTTTCCAGCAGTTCCACCGACGGCGACAGCTCGTCGAAACGGGGAGCCGGCTGGTGGATGCCACGCTTTTCGTCGTGCTGGATTTCGCCAGCTTCGTCGATCGGGCGGCCCAGCACGTCCATGATGCGGCCGAGCGTGCCGGTGCCGACCGGCACCGAGATCGGGGCGCCGGTGCCGGCGACCTTCATGCCGCGGCGCAGGCCGTCGCTGGAGCCCAGGGCGATGGTACGCACCACGCCGTCACCCAGCTGTTGCTGCACTTCCAGCGTCAGACCCTTTTCGGCGAACGAGGAACCCTCGTCGACCAGAGTAAGCGCTTCGTAGATCTTGGGCATTTGATCGCGGGGGAACTGAATATCCACCACGGCGCCGATGCACTGAACGATGGTTCCGTTGCTCATGTCGATTCCTTGCTTGATAGCTTTTGACGGGATGCTGCCTGCCTCAGACGGCGGCAGCGCCCCCTACGATTTCCGAAATTTCCTTGGTGATCGCGGCCTGGCGGGTCTTGTTGTAGACCAGCTGCAGATCGCCGATGACCTTCTTGGCGTTGTCCGACGCCGCCTTCATGGCGACCATCCGGGCCGACTGCTCCGAAGCCATGTTCTCGGCCACGGCTTGGTACAGCAGGCCTTCCACGTAACGCTGCAGCAGGTCGTCGATCACGCTACGAGCGTCGGGTTCGTAGATGTAATCCCAGCTGTAATCCGATTTCACTTCCGAAGTCTTGGCCAGGCTTTCGGCGCCCGTCTGGTACGGATCTTCCAAACCGCTGGCCAGGGGCAGCAGACGCAGGAACAGCGGCTCCTGCTTCATCGTGTTGACGAAGCGGGTCGAAGCCACGTACAGCGCGTCGATGCGGCCTTCCAGGTAGGCGTCCAGCTGCACCTTGATCGCGCCCAGCAGGCGATCCAGTTGCGGCTTGTCGCCCAGTTGCACTTCCTGGGAAACCAGCTTGGCGCCGATACGGGACAGCACGCCCACGCCCTTGTTGCCGAAAGCGGTCGCTTGAACGGCGATGCCGTTTTTCTCGAACTCTTTCAGCTTCGACAGCACCACGCGGGTGATGTTGGTGTTCAAGCCGCCGCACAGACCCTTGTCCGTCGTCACCATGACCACGCCGACCGCCTTGACTTCGCGCTCGACCAGGTACGGGTGGCTGTACTCGGGGTTGGCCTGCATCAGGTGCGCGGCGATCTCGCGCACCTTGGTGGCGTACGGACGGCCCGCGCGCATCCGCTCCTGCGCCTTGCGCATCTTGGATGCGGCGACCATTTCCATCGCCTTGGTGATCTTGCGCGTGTTTTGCACGCTCTTGATCTTGGTTCGGATTTCCTTAATTCCGGGCATTGCGCTTTCCTGTGAAGACTGGCCGATGGGTTGGCGCTTGCGCCTCAACCATCCGATAAGGATGGGTGAGGCGCAGCTGACGCCTAACCCATCACTTTCTTAAAAAGCACCGTGCTTCTTGAATTCCTGGATGGCGGCGGCGAGTTCGCCTTCGTCGTCCTTGGACAGTTCCTTGGTGTCTTCGACGCGCTGGATCAGGGCGGCGTGCTTGGCCTTGAGCTGGTCCTTGAGCGCCTTTTCGAACGACAGCACCTGGGCCACGTCCACGTCATCCAGGTAGCCGTTGTTGACCGTGTACAGCGTGACGGCCAGTTCCCACACCTGCAGCGGCTGGTATTGCGGCTGCTTGAGCAGTTCGACCACGCGCTTGCCGCGCTCGAGCTGGCGACGGGTGGCGTCGTCCAGGTCCGAGGCGAACTGCGCGAAGGCGGCCAGTTCACGGTACTGCGCCAGGTCGGTACGGATACCGCCGGACAGCTTCTTGACGACCTTGGTCTGGGCGGCGCCGCCCACGCGCGACACCGAGATACCGGCGTTGATGGCGGGACGCACACCAGCGTTGAACAGGTCGGTTTCCAGGAAGATCTGGCCGTCGGTGATCGAGATCACGTTGGTCGGAACGAAGGCCGACACGTCGCCCGCCTGGGTTTCGATGATCGGCAGCGCGGTCAGCGAGCCGGTCTTGCCCTTGACGGCGCCATCGGTGAACTTCTCGACGTAGTCTTCGTTCACGCGGGCGGCACGTTCCAGCAGGCGCGAGTGCAGGTAGAACACGTCGCCCGGGTAGGCTTCGCGGCCCGGCGGACGGCGCAGCAGCAGCGAGACCTGGCGGTAGGCCCAGGCTTGCTTGGTCAGGTCGTCATAGACGATCAGGGCGTCTTCGCCGCGATCGCGGAAGTATTCGCCCATCGTGCAGCCGGCGTAGGCGGCCAGGTACTGCATGGCGGCGGAGTCCGAAGCCGAGGCGGCCACGACGATGGTGTATTCCATCGCGCCGTGCTCTTCCAGCTTGCGCACCACGTTGTTGATCGTCGAAGCCTTCTGGCCGATGGCGACGTACACGCAGGTGACGCCCTTGCCCTTCTGGCTGATGATGGTGTCGACGGCCACGGCGGTCTTGCCGGTCTGGCGGTCGCCAATGATCAGTTCGCGCTGGCCACGGCCGATGGGAACCATCGAGTCGATAGCCTTGATGCCGGTTTGCAGCGGCTGCGACACCGAGCGGCGGGCGATAACGCCGGGGGCCACTTTTTCGATGATGTCGGTGGCCTTGGCGTTCACGGGGCCCTTGCCGTCGATCGGCTCGCCCAGCGTGTTGACCACGCGGCCTTTCAGCTCGGGGCCGACCGGCACTTCCAGAATGCGGCCGGTCGTCTTGACCGCGTCGCCTTCGGACACGCCGGTGTAGTCACCGAGAATAACGGCGCCGACGGAATCACGCTCGAGGTTGAGCGCCAGACCGAAGACGTTGTTGGGGAATTCGAGCATTTCGCCCTGCATCACGTCGGACAGGCCGTGGATGCGGGTAATACCGTCGGTCACGGACACGACGGTGCCCTGAGTACGGACATCAGCCGAAGCGCCCAGGCCCTCGATGCGGCTCTTGAGCAGTTCGCTGATCTCGGAGGGATTGAGTTGCATATTGACTCCTGGAATCCTGTTAGTGCTGCCTTTAAGCGGCGAGCGTATCGCGCATGCGGGCCAATTGGGCTTGTACGGAAGTATCGAGCACCTGGTCCCCGACGGCCACGCGCACGCCGCCGATCAACGACTGGTCGACGGTGACGACGGGCTTGAGCTTCAGGCCGAATTTCTTCTCGAGGGCGGCGACCAGTTCTTGGACCTGGGCGTCGCTCAGCTCGAACGCGCTGGTGATTTCCGCCTGCGCCGTGCCGTCGTGACGGTTCCGCAGCACCACGAATTGCGTGGCGATCTCGGGCAGCAGCAGCAACCGGTCGTTTTCGACCAGCAGCTCGATGAAATTGCGGGCGGCCTGGGGCAGTTCGGCCTTCACCAGGCCGGTGAACAGCTCGACGCGCTGCTTGTCACCCAGACGCGGATCGGCCATGGCCTCGCGCACGTCGGGGTTGGAGGCGACCTGCGACAGCTCGCTGACCAGGTCGGCCCAAGCCTGCAGGCCCGCCTTGTCGTCGCGCGCGGCGGCGAACAGGGCTTCGGCGTACGGCCTGGCAACAGTGGAAAGTTCAGCCATGACGGTCCCGGATTAAAGCTGCGCGCGAAGCTGGTTCAGCAGCTCGGCGTGGGCGCGGGCGTCAACCTCGCGCTTGAGGATCTGCTCAGCACCCTTGACGGCCAGCGCGGCGACGTCGTCGCGCAGCGAATCACGGGCGCGCTGGACTTCCTGCGCGGCATCCTGTGCAGCTTGCGCCACGATGCGGGCACGCTCGGCTTCCGCTTCACGGCGGGCCTGCTCGATCAGGGAGGCGGCTTGCTTCTCGGCCTCGATGATGCGGGCGTGGTTTTCGGACTTGGCAGAAGCCTCGATCAGACTGACACGCGCCTGGGCCTGGGCCAGATCGGCCTTGCCCTTCTCCGCGGCGGCAAGGCCGTCGGCGATTTTTTGGCGGCGCTCGTCCATCGCCTTCGTCAGAGGAGGCCACACGAATTTCATCGTGAACCAGCCCAGAACGAAGAACACGAGCATCTGGAAAATGATCGTCGCGTTCAGATTCACGGTCGTTCCTTTAACACCTTGCGGCTCCGACGGCGCCCGGGACGGGCAACGCGGAGCACTCGATACTTTGCCGGCCGGCGACGGGGCTCAAGCCCGCATCGCCGCCAGCGTCATGACCCGCCTTTTCGCCGGCGGGCGTGCCTTAGCCGACGAACGGGTTGGCGAAGGCGAACAGCATGGCGATACCCACGCCGATCAGGAATGCCGCGTCGATCAGGCCAGCCAGCAGGAACATCTTGGTTTGCAGAGCGTTCATCAGTTCAGGCTGACGAGCCGAAGCTTCCAGGTATTTGCCGCCCATCAGTGCGATGCCGATGCAAGCGCCGATAGCGCCCAGACCGATGATAAGACCGCAAGCGAGAGCAACGAAAGCGACGTTGGTCATGACAACTCCTTGGTTAGAAATCTGAAGTCAAAAAATAAAAAGATTGGGGTACTGCTCAATGCAAGATGATCTTGCTATCCAGCGCCGGCCGGGTGGCCGACGCCGGAAATTCGGGGGATCAGTGGCCTTCGTGCGCCTGGCCGAGGTACACCAGGGTCAGCATCATGAAGATGAAGGCCTGGAGCAACACGATCAGGATGTGGAAGATGGCCCAGATCGAGCCGGCCAGCACGTGGCCGATTCCCAAGCCGATGCTGGCGCCGTTGAAACCGGTCCAGGCACCGCCCAAGAGGGCGATCAGCATGAAAATCAATTCGCCGGCGAACATGTTGCCGAACAACCGCATGCCCAGCGACACGGACTTGGCGGCGTATTCGATCAGGTTCAGCAGCAGGTTGAACGGAGCCAGGACGAGGGCGCCCAGGCCATGCGCATGGAACGGCGCGGTGAACAGTTCCTTGACGAAGCCGCCCGGGTGCTTGATCTTGATGCCGTAGTAGAACATCAGCAGCAGCACGCCCAGCGACATGCCCATCGGCACGTTCAGGTCGGCGGTCGGCAGCACGCGGTGGTAGTAGAGGGGGTCGCCATGGTGCGCGCCCAGGCCGGTCAGTCGCCAGATCGACGGCATCAGGTCGACGGGCAGCAGGTCCAGCGCGTTCATCAGGATGATCCAGAGGAACACGGTGAGGGCCAGCGGAGCGATGAAGAGGCGGCTCTTGGCATTGTGGACGATGCCCTTGGCCTGGTCGTCGACCATGTCGACGATCATTTCCACGAAGGCCTGGAAGCGGCCCGGGACGCCGGCGGTCGCGCGGCGGGCGGCGCGCCACAGGAAGAAGATGACGATCAGGCCCGTCAGGCCGGACCAGAACAACGAGTCGTAGTTGATGATGTCAAACTGAGCAATTGCAGTCTGTTTTTCGCCCGTATTGTTCAGGTGCACCAGGTGGTGCTGAATATAAGCGGACTGAGGCGACACGTCGCTGGCAGCAGCCATTTGAATCCTACCCTATTTGCTGTATGCCCGAGCCCTTGCGAGCCGGACGATTCCACGATTCCGTTTGCCGTAACCTACCCGGCAGCGCTATGACAACTTGCGGAACATCAAAAGCAGGAGATATCCCTTCAGGGTGAGTATCAGACCCAGCAGCGCGGCGGGCCAGACGAGGCTGTCCTGCGCCACACGCGAAAGCAGCCACAACAGCAATGCCGTTGCGAACAGCTTGATCAACTCACCAGAGAGAAAGGTAAAGGGACTGGCTTTACCGGCCCGAACACTGACAGCCAGGCGCAATGCGAACAACGCATTGGGTATGAAATACGCTCCTGCCCCCGCCAGCGCCGACCAACCTGCCGCCGCCCCTCCGACAACCCCCGCTATTACTGCTGCTGCGAGCCCCATGGCGCCTTGCGCCGCCAGTGCCAACAGGAGACCGCGGCCCGCCTGAGCATTCAGCGCCGCGCGATCCGCGTCACTGAGAACCAGCACCCGGTCCACCGGATCCTGACCCGCCAGAACCTGGCGTGCCTCGCCCTGTTGCGCAACGGGCTGGTTCATTCCACAGGACTCGTCCCGGGCCTTTCCACCCCAACCGCGCGCAGGTTCGTGCCGCACTGTGTTCTGCTGCATCAAACTTCCCCGCCTAAAGCCGTCGTACTAAAAGCCGTCTCAGTAGCCACGATCACTAGCAGCCACGCATGCATTACCAGCCGCGCACACTAGCCGTCCTACAGCCTTCATACGAGCCTTGCCCCTGTCAGAACCGGCGAAATCATCGCCCTGTGTTCTTATCCCGCAAGCGTCAAACCCGCAGAGTATAGCGTGTTTTTTTTTACCCGAGCAAATGAACTTTAGGGGGTTTGTAAGGCGACAACAGGCCCGGCCGGACCGCGCGTCGCGACGGAAATTGGGGACGTGAATGACGCCGGCCAACGCGCCAAAGCGCGGGCGCTCGGGACAAGAAAAAGCGGCTCCCGCAGGAGCCGCGCGGAGCTGCCCGGCCGGTGGCGCCCACACGCCGCCCGGCCGCGCGCAGCGCGTCAGTCTTCCTTGACCGGCGGCGGCGCCCACAGCCCGTCCAGCGCCACGTCCTGCGGCCAGTACAGGCGCATGCTGAGCAGGAACGGGCCATCGGCGGCCGGCGTGGCCAGCCAGTTGGAACGCTTGCGCTCGCCCGGATCGCGGCGCTGGATGTAGATGTCGAGCGAACCGTCGGCGTTGTACTTCAGGTCGTCGGTACTGCGCAGCGCGTAGCGATTGGCGGGGTTGTCCGGGAAGCCGTGCTTGTCGTTATAGACATGCAGCGACCAGAAGGCATTGGCCGGCGGCAGCTGGCCCTTCTCGAAGTGCAGCACGTAGTCTTCGTTCGAGTTGAGCGCGCGGCCCTTGTTGTCGGCCACCGTGACCGGATAGAGCACGTCTTCCGGCGTCGGCGCGCCCAGGCCGGCGTAGGCGATGGCGGCGCGGCGCGTGTAGTCGGTGCCGTAGGTGCCGATGCCGGTGAGCACGGTGTTCCAGCCATTGATCGGCGTGGCCAGGCGCGACACGCCGTCGGCGATGCGGCGGCCGGCCAGCGGCTGCGCGTCGGCCAGGGCCTGCTGCACGGTGGGGCTCAGGCGCCCATACGAAAACGGCTGGCGGCTATCCAGGCCGATGCGGCGCATGCGATCGAGCATGGGCGTGTCATTGGCATGCGGCGGGTTGTTGCGCAGCACGTCGAAGAACAAGGTGAAGAACGACGCGGCGTCCATGCTGGCGGCCTGCTCGGCCGGCGTACCTTCCGGCAGGTTCACCGGCATCGGCATGGGCACGTCGCTGCCGATCGGGGCCGAGCCGACGCCCGGGCCGGTCTGCGGATAAGGCGAGGCGCCGCCGGCGCCACGATGACGGCCGGGCACCGGCGCCGCCGCCGCCACCATCGGACTGGCCGTCATGTTGGCCTGGATCTGGTTGACCCCGGCGTAGTCCTGCGGACCGCTGGTCTGGGTCCAGCCGATCAGCCAGCCGGTCGAGGTCGGGCTGTGGATCACGTCCATGCCCGGCGGCAACGCGCCCTGCCAGTTCGGGCCGACGATGGCGAACGACTGGGCGCCGGGGCCGTTGGTGCGCGTGCCACGCGAGGCGAACACGTCGCTCCACATGTCCAGCGCCGACAGTACCGTGTAGCGCTTGCCGGTATCCGGCAAGCGCACGATCAGCGGCGCGCGCGACACGTCGAACCACAGGCTGGAATACAGCGCGTCGGCGCTGGGCCACGGCGTATCGGCGGCGCGCGGGTCGGGGAACGCGGCCTTGTGGCCGAACTGGTTCATCGGCGCCTTGCCATCGAGCGGCGACTGCACGGCGGTGGCCTTGCGGCGCGCCAGTTCCATCAGCACCATGGGATAGGCGTAGACGTACGCATCGATCGCGGTGTCGCGCAATTCCTGCGCGCTCATCTGCGGCGCGGGCGCGGCGGCGGCGGGATACGGCGTTTCGGACACCAGCCGCAGCGTCGACCGCGGCGCTTGGGCTTGCGTAGCGGTCACGAAGCAGACGCTCAGCGCGCCCGCGAGCGCGGCGGCGGACCACCGGCGATTGAAGGGGGAAGTACGCATGCAAGGCTCCTTGTTGCTATTGTTTGCAGACGAGCCGCCGCGCATGAGGCTTACCAGTTCGGGCAAGCCTCTCTGGCGCGGCACCTCGTTTTCAGAGTGACGCCTTTTCAGGATAGGGCCGATCCCTGCAACAAGGTGCTGTCCAAAAGTTTCAAGGCGCAACGCCCGCGCGGAATCGCGCAGCCATGAAAAACGCGCCCGGGGTGGGCGCGTGTCGGAAACAGGGCGTCGAACGCGGATGCCCTGAACCTGGCATGCCCGGCCCGGGGGGCCGGAACGGGCGTAACAGGAATTAACGGTGTTTGAAGTCGGGTTTGCGTTTTTCGGTGAAGGCGGCCATGCCCTCCTTCTGGTCCTCGGTGGCGAACAGGGAATGGAACACGCGGCGCTCGAACAGCAGGCCTTCGTTGAGCGAACCCTCGAAGGCGCGGTTGACGCATTCCTTGGCCATCATGACCGACGGCAGCGACATCGACGCGATCACGGTGGCCGCGTCCATGGCTTCTTCCATCAGCTTGTCGGCCGCAACGACGCGCGACACCAGGCCGGCGCGCTCGGCTTCCTCGGCGCCCATCATGCGGGCGGTCAGGGCCAGGTCCATGGCCTTGGCCTTGCCCACCGCGCGCGGCAGGCGCTGCGTGCCGCCGGCGCCGGGGATGACGCCCAGCTTGATTTCCGGCTGGCCGAACTTGGCGGTGTCGGCGGCGATGATGATGTCGCACATCATGGCCAGTTCGCAGCCGCCGCCCAGGGCGTAGCCGGCGACCGCGGCGATCACGGGCTTGCGGATGCGCTTGAGGGTTTCCCAGTTGCGGGTGATGTATTCGCTGCCGTACACGTCCATGTACGACCAGTCTTTCATGGCGCCGATGTCGGCGCCCGCGGCAAAGGCCTTTTCACTGCCGGTGATGACCACGGCGCCGATGTCCGCGTCCGCCTCGAAAGCCAGCAGCGCCGCCCCGAGTTCGTTCATCAGTTGATCGTTGAGCGCGTTGAGCGCCTTGGGGCGGTTCAGCGTCAGCAGACCGACGCGGCCGCGGGTTTCGACCAGCACAAACGACTCGCTCATTACCTGTCTCCAGAGGATGGGATGAAATAAGATATACGCATGGAAAAAACCGATGCTTTCCCCATACTTTACCGCCTCGCGCCCCACGACCCCGCGGGGCACCGCTACCGGATAACCCTAACCGTCCAGGCGCCCTCGCCGGATGGCCAGCGCCTGTCGCTGCCGGCCTGGATTCCGGGCAGCTACCTGATCCGCGATTTTTCGCGCCAGATCGAGTCGCTGACGGCCCATGCGGGCAGCCGCCGCGTGCCTGTCGACAAAATAGACAATCACACTTGGCAGGCCGCGCCTTGCGACGGCCCGTTGCGGGTGGAGTACACGGTGTATGCCTGGGACCTGTCGGTGCGCGGCGCGCACCTGGACGAAACCCACGGCTTCTTCAACGGCACCAGCGTGTTCCTGCGGGTGCATGGGCAGGACCACCTGCCCTGCCTGGTGGACCTGGCGCCGCCGCGCGGCATCGATGGCTGGAAGGTCTACACCAGCCTGCCCGAGGCCCGCGGCCACAAGGGCGCGGCGCGCCGCCATGGCTTCGGCCTGTACCTGGCGCCGGACTACGACGCGCTGATCGATCATCCCGTTGAAATGGGCACGCCGCAGGTGGCGAGCTTCACGGCGCATGGCGCCGAGCATGAACTGGTGTTCACGGGCGTGGCGCCCAACCTGGACCTGGCCCGCATCACCGACGACGTGCGCAGGATCTGCGAAACGCAGATCGCCTTCTTCGAACCGCGCGGCAAGCGCGCGCCGTTCCTGGACAGCAGCGATCGCTATGTCTTCATGACCATGGTGACGGGCGACGGCTACGGCGGCCTGGAGCACCGCGCCAGCACGGCGCTGATGACGGCGCGCAAGGACCTGCCGGTGCTGGGCCAGCAGGGCCAGGGCGAAGGCTATCGCGGTTTCCTGGGACTGGTCAGCCACGAGTATTTCCACACCTGGAACGTCAAGCGCATCAAGCCGCAGGCGTTCGTTCCCTACGACCTGGCGCAGCCGGACCTGACGCGGCTGCTGTGGGTGTTCGAGGGGTTCACGTCCTACTACGACGATCTGCTGCTGCTGCGGTCCAACGTGATCACGCAGAACGATTACCTGCGCCTGCTGGCCAAGACCATCACCAGCGTGGCGCGCACGCCGGGTCGCCACAAGCAGTCGGTGGCGGAAAGTTCGTTCGACGCGTGGACGCGCTATTACAAGCAGGACGAGAATTCGCCCAATGCGCTGGTCAGCTATTACACCAAGGGCGCGCTGGTGGCGCTGGGGCTGGACCTGCTGATCCGCCAGGAGTCGGCGGGCGCGCATTCGCTGGACGATGTGATGCGGCTGTTGTGGCAGCGGTATGGGCGCGATTTCTATCGCGGCAAGGCGCAGGGGTTGGCGGAGGATGGCCTGCCGGCGCTGATCAAGGAGGCGACCGGGGTGGATGCGCGGCGCTTCATCGCGCGGCATGCCTATGGGACGGCGGATGTGCCGCTGGCGGAGCTGCTGGCCGCTCAAGGCGTCAAGCTGCAATGGAAAGCCTCGGTCAATATTCCTTCGCTGGATGTGCGCACGCGCAAGCAGGGGGATTCACTGGTGCTGGCGACCGTGCTGGAAGGCGGCGCGGGACATAGGGGCGGGTTGTCTGCCGGGGATGTGCTGGTGGCGATCGATGGCTTGAAGGTCGAGGGGGCCGCGGGCGTCGAAGTGTTGCTGGGGCAGTATCGGGTGGGGGATTGCGTTAGCGTGCATGTGTTCAGGCGGGATGAGTTGCGGATGTTTCAGGTTCGGTTGAGTGGGCCTGAGGCGTTGGATTGTGTGTTGTCGGTTGGGTGAGTATTTTTTTTAGGGCCTTCTTTATTGGAAGGCCCTTTTTGCATTGGGGCGGTGGGGTTCGTTCTTTAGGCGCGTGTGGCGGGGCAGGCGGGGGAGGACGGGGCTACGATTGCGGTCCGGAGCCTTCGCTCCGGACTGCCCCTGCGTCATCTTCGTCACAGCCTTCGGCTGCTCCTTCAGATTCCCTTGGGCGCATCTACACGCCCCGCCCTCCCCCGCCTGCCCCGCCACACGCTCGCGTTGAGACTTAACGGCCGTTGCTGGGGCGGGCTGTTTGCTTGGCGTTTTTGCGTCTAGGTGTGGGGTGGGGAGGATCTTGCGGGGCCCGCCGCAAGGCGGCCGCGCGGGCGGCCTTTTGCGGCTTACGCGGTGTCTTGCGATTTGTGATGACGCTCTCGCGGATGCCGGGATTTGCGTCTTGCGTGAGCGTTTTCTCGGGTTATGCCGGTCTTTGGGGCTGTCGCGCTGGCACTTGCAGTGACTTTTTCCGGTTGCACACGGTGGGCGCGAAGCGCCCTGCCGGGTCAGTTCAACTTCGCGCCGGAGACTTCGACGGCTTGTTTCCAGGTGTCGAGTTCCTTGTTGATGTGGTCGGCGAAGGCGGCGGGAGTGGAGCCTACGGTTTCGTAGCCGTAGCTGTTCAGCTGGGCCTTCAGGTCGGGGGTGTTGATGGCGGCGGCGATGGCGCTGCTGAGGGTGTCGAGGATGGCGGGTGGCGTGTTGGCGGGGGCCAGGATGCCGTACCAGCCGTTGACGACGAAGCCGGGGACGGCTTCGGCGACGGTGGGGACGTTGGGCAGCAAGGGGGAGCGGTGTTCGCCGGTGACGGCCAGGGCCTTGAGCTTGCCGGACTGCACTTGGGGGAGCGAGGTCGAGATGCTGTCGAACATCAGCGAGACCTCGCCGCCCAGCAACGCGACGACAGCAGGGCCGCTGCCTTTGTAGGGAACGTGCAGCATGTCGGTGCCGGTGCGGTGCTTGAACATTTCGGCGGCCAGGTGGCTGGTGTTGCCGTTGCCGGCGGAGGCGAAGCTGAGCTTGCCGGGGTGCTGCCTGGCGTAGGCGATGAGTTCGGAGATGCTGTTCGCCGGCGTGGACAGCGGCGCCGAGACCAGCATGGGCAGGGTCGCGACCAGCGAGACCGGGGCGAAGTCGCGCCGGGTGTCGTAGGGCAGCGAGGGATAGAGGCTGGGGTTGATGGTGTGGGCGGCCAGGACCATCAGCAGGGTGTAGCCGTCGGGCCTGGCGCGGGCCAACTGGGCCGAGGCGATGGCGCCGCCGGCGCCCGGCTTGTACTCCAGCACCACGGGCTGGTTCCACTTCTTTTGCAAGGCCGCGCCCAGCGGGCGGGCCAGCATGTCGGCGCTGCCGCCGGGCGGGTACGGGATCAGCAGCGTAATCGGCTTGTCGGGATAGGCGCCGGCGGGTGCCGCCGCCGCGGGCTGTGCGCGGACGGTGGTCGCCGCGGCAAACAACAGGCTGGCGGTTGCCAGGACGGCTAGGACGGGGCGGTGCATGGCGGACTCCGGGATGGCTCGGACAGGGCGGGTTGCCTCAGCCCCTGACGTAGCGCGGCGCGCCGGCGGCATCGAGCGCGATGACCGATGGCGTGTCGGTAAACCGCAGGGGCGCTTCGGTGGCGGCCTGCAGCGCCTCGGCGCTGACGCCTTGCAGCATGGCGTGCACGCGCAGGCCGGCGGACGTGACGTCGATCACGGCCAGGTCGGTGTAGATGCGCGTGACCACGCCGGCGCCGGTAAGCGGGTAGCGGCATTGGCGCAGGATCTTGGGCGCGCCGTCGCGGCCGCGGTGTTCCATCATGGCCAGCACCTGGCGCGCGCCGACGGCCAGGTCCATGGCGCCGCCCACGGCGGGAATGGCGTCGGCGGCATCGGTTTTCCAGTTGGCCAGGTCGCCGCGTTCCGACACCTGGAAGGCGCCGAGCACGGCGTAGTCCAGGTGGCCGCCGCGCATCATGGCGAACGACACGGTGTGTTCGGTGATGGAGGCGCCCGGCAGCAGGGTGATGGGTTGGCGGCTGGCGTTGATGAGGTCCGGATCGATGGCGTCTCCAGCCGCGGCCGGCCCCATGCCGGTGATGCCGTTCTCGCTGTGCAAGAGGATGTCCTTGTCGGGCGGCAGGTAGTCGCCCACCAGGGTCGGCATGCCGATGCCGAGGTTGACCACCGAGCCGTCGGGGATATCGCCGGCCAGCAATTGCGCGACCTGCTGGCGGGTCATGGGCGTGATCGTCGGCATTTCAGGTCTCCACCCGCACCACGGTTTTCACGAACAGGCCGGGCGTCATGATGTGCTCGGGCGCGAAGGCGCCCAGCGGCACGACCTCGTCGACCTGGGCGATGGCATGGCCGGCGGCCATGCACATCACGGGGTTGAAATTGCGCGCGGCGTGGCGGTACATCAGGTTGCCCCAGCGGTCGCCCTGATGCGCGCGGATCAGCGCGTAATCGCCGCGCAGCGGCTGTTCCAGCACGTAGCCGACGCCGTCGATCACTTCCTGGCGGCGTCCTTGCGCCAGCTCGGTGCCGTAGCCGGTGGGCGTGTAGAACGGCCCCAGGCCCGCGCCGGCCGCGCGCAGGCGTTCGGCCAGCGTGCCCTGCGGCACGCATTCCAGTTCCACTTCGCCGGCGCGGAAGGCGCGGGCGAAGGCCTCCGAATTGGGCGGGCGCGGATGCGAGCAGATGATCTTGCGCACCTGGCGGCGATCGAGCAGCGCGGCGATGCCGCGGTCAAAGGTGCCGGCGTTGTTGGCAATGATGGTCAGGTCGCGCCGGCCCAGTTCCGCCAGGCAGTGCAGCAGCTCGTATGGCACGCCGGCTTCGCCGAAGCCGCCCACCAGCACGCTGGCGCCATCGGGAATGATGGCCACGGCGTCCATCATGCAGGCCTGAATCTTGTCGATCACTTATTGCTCCTGGACGAGGCCGGCGGCGTCCACGATCCGCTTCCAGCGGACGCGTTCCTGGTCGATGAAGGCGGCGAACTCGGCCGGCGTGTCGCCGCCGGCCTGCCCACCCATGGCGCGAAAACGCTCGGCGACGTCGGGGCTGCGCACCACATCGCGGGTGGCGGCATAAAGCGCGTCGATGACGGCGGCGGGCGTGCCGGCCGGCGCCAGCAGGCCGAACCAGGCGGTGACCACCATGTCGGGCACGCCAGCTTCGGCCATGGTGGGCACGTCGGGCAATTCCGCCAGGCGCCGGTCGCTGGTGACGGCCAACGCGCGCAGCTTGCCCGACTGGATGTAGGGCATGGAGCTGGGCAGGTTGTCGATCATGAAAGTGAACTGCTGCCCAAGCAGCGCGGCCACCGCGGGGCCCGCGCCCTTGTAGGGCACGTGAGTGCCGCCGATGCCGGCGCGCTGCTTGAACAGTTCCGCCGACAGGTGCGGCGACTGGCCGCTGCCCGAGCTGCCGAACGACACCTGGCCCGGATCCTTCTTCGCCAGCGCCAGCAGGTCGGCCACGCTGCGCGCGGGCGAGGCCTCGTTGACCACCAGCACGTTGGGCACGGAAATCACCAGCGTCACCGGCGCGAAGTCGGCCGGCTTGTAGGGCAAGGTCTTGTAGAGCGCGTAGCTGATGGCATTGGGGCCGATGTTGCCCATCAGCAGCGTGTAGCCGTCGGGCCTGGCGCGCGCCAGGGTCTGCGCGCCGATGATGCCGGCGGCGCCGGCGCGGTTCTCGACGATGACCTGCTGGCCCAGCTTCGCGGCCAGCTTGTCGGCGATCAGGCGCGCCGCGATGTCGGTGGTGCCGCCGGGAGAGGCCGGCACGATGAGGGTGAGAGGCCGTTCGGGCCACGCCGCCACGGCGGGCCACGCCATGGCCAACAACAGCGCGCCGGCGGCCAGCCAGCGTTGCGGGTGCGGCATGCTTGTCTCCCTGCGAGATCCTGGTGCGGATCGTCTTGTGCGAAAGAGTGTGGCCGCGACGCCGCGAAATGCCTATTCCGGAATCTGGAGGAGCGGCTTCGCCTGCGCAAAAGAGCGCGCCGCGCCCGCCGTGTCAGCGGGCCGCCATCTGCGCCGCCGTGCGCAGGAACGCCCTCAGCGCGCGGTTGCCGTCGTCGCGCCGCGTGACCGCGTAGACCGTGCCGCTGCCCACCGCGGCCGGCAGCGCGCACACCGCGATGCGCGCGCCGAAGTGACCGCAGGTCGACTGCGGCACCAGCGCCACGCCCAGCCCTGCCGCCACCAGAGCCAGTTGCGCCGGCACTTCGGCCACGCGCTGCGCCACCGCCCGCGCCAGGCCGGCGCGGGCGCAGGTATCGGCCAGCTCGCGGGCGAAGGCCGAGGTCTCGGTGCGCAGCATCACGAAAGCGTCCTGCCTGAGGTCGGCCAGCGCCAGGCGCTTGCGCCCGGCCAGACGGTGCCCGGGCGGCAGGGCCGCCACCACCGGATCGGGCCACAGCGCCAGCGATTGCAGTTCGTCGTCGTCCACGGCGGTGCGCGAGATGCTGACGTCGATGCGGTGGCCGCGCAGCGCCTCCAGCTGCGCCGCCGGGTTCATCTCGTTGAGCAGCACCGAGACCTGTGGATGGCTGGCGGCATGGCGCGCGATCAGCGCCGGCACCGGCCCCATGAAATGCGAACCGGACAGGCCGATCTCGACCCGCCCCGCCCTGCCCTGGTCCACCGCGCGCACCCGCACCGTGGCGTCCTTCAGGCCCGCGAGCGTGGCGCGCACGTCATTCAGGAACGCCGCGCCGGCCTCGGTCAAGGCCACCCGGCGGTTGGTGCGGTCGAACAGCTTGACCTCCAGCTCGCGTTCGAGCTGGGCGATCTGCAGGCTCAGCGGCGGCTGCGAAATGTGCAACCGGGCGGCGGCGCGGGTGAAGTTGAGTTCTTCGGCCAGCACGGCGAAATAACGGAGTTGGCGGATTTCCATGGCGGCCAATGATTTGCGAAATATATGAAACCAGACAAAAACTATATTGGAAACTATCGTTCGCGGCGAGCAGAATCGGCTTCTCGCGCCCTCCCGGGCGCTGACAACGCTTACCGGAGACCCGCCATGACCCAGTCGCCCCGCGTCCTGCGCATCGGCCAGATCGTTCCCAGTTCCAACACCACCATGGAAACGGAGATCCCCGCCATGCTGCGCCGGCGCGAGACCATCGCGCCCGAACGCTTCACCTTCCATTCCAGCCGCATGCGCATGAAGCAGGTGACGGCGGCCGAGCTGGCCTCGATGGACCGCGAATCCGACCGCTGCGCGCAGGAACTGTCGGACGCGCGCGTCGACGTGCTGGGCTACGCCTGCCTGGTGGCCATCATGGCGCAGGGCCTGGGCTACCACCGCGCCTCGCAGGAACGGCTGCACCAGGCCACCGTGGACAACGGCGCGCCCGCGCCCATCGTCTCCAGCGCCGGCGCGCTGGTCGAGGGCCTGCACGCCATCGGCGCGCGCAAGGTCGCCATCCTGACGCCCTACATGAAGCCGCTGACCAAGCTGGTGGTGGACTACATCGAACACGAAGGCATCGAGGTGCACGACAGCCTGTCGCTGGAGATCGCCGACAACCTGAAGGTGGGCGCGCAGGACCCGCTGGCGCCCGCCAGCCATGTCGAACGCCTGGATACGCGCGGCGTCGACGCGGTGGTGCTGTCGGCCTGCGTGCAGATGCCGTCGCTGGCGTCGATCCAGCCGGTGCAGGACCGCCTGGGTCTGCCGGTGGTGACGGCCGCCGCGGCCACGGTCTACCGCATGCTCAAGGTGCTGGACCTGGAGACGCGCGTGCCCGACGCCGGCGAACTGCTGACCGGCAAGTACTGAACGGTGCGGCCGCTCCCTGTGTAGCGGGCAGGGCAAGCGGCTTTCGGATGCGGGATCAGGGCTTGCGCTTTTTTGCCGGCGACACGGCCTGGCGGATGGCGGGCGCGTGCGCGCGCAACGTGTCCCACAGGCGCGTCATGACCGGCCCCTGCGGCCGGTCGGCGCGGCGCGCGGCCGCCAACGTCTCGGTGCTGCCCGGCAGGTGACGATTCGCCAGCGACCACAGCCGGCCGTCTCTCAATTCGTCTTCCACCAGGAAGCGCGGCATGTGCCCCCATGCCAGTCCTTGCAGAATGATTTCTTTCTTCATCACCTGGTCCGCGACCGTGCACTGGCGCGCCCCCTCGATCATGAAGAAGTCGCGCGCCGGCGCATGGCGGGCGGTGTCGCGCATCACGCACTGGGTGTAGTCGCGCAGGTCCTCGGGCCGCAGGGCGCGCCTGGCCGGCGCCAGGTAGCCGGGCGCGGCAACGGGCACGAACGGCACCCTGCCCAGGTCGAGCCATTCGACGCGCGCGTCTCCCGCTTCCATACGATGCAGAATCAGGTCGGCATCGCCTTCCAGCAATCGTTCCCAAGGCCCGGTCACGGCTTCGAAATGCAGGTTCAGTCGCGTGGCCGGCCACTGCGCAAAGAACTTTCCCAACAGGCCCAGCAGCAGCGGGCGCGGGCAGAAGTCGCCGATCACCACGTTCAGTTCGCTTTCCTGGCCCATGGACAACTGCTCGGCATGCGCGCGCAGGCCGGCCAGTTCGCGCAGCAAGGCCTGGGCGCGCCGATGAAACGATTGGCCCGCCGGGGTCGCCTTCACCCTGTAGCCGCCCCGGTCGAGCAGTTGCAGGTCGAGCTGGCGCTCCAGCTTGGCGACCGCCGCGAAGACCGCGGGATGCGAGCGATGCAGTGTTTCCGCCGCCGCCTGGAAGCCGCCCTCGCGCACCACCGCGTCAAAGCACTGCAGGTCGTGCAAGGTAAATTCGCTCATGTCGGAAATTCCTACAATGTCTGTGCGAACTTTGTAATTTCTTTGGCGCCTGGCCGCAACTACGATCCCGTTCACGTTGTTCCAACGTAGCCGGCCCGGCAGATGAGCGCGACATCCGCCCCGAGGCCCTCTCCCTCACACAGGACGCTCATCATGCAAGACGACATTCCCTTCATCACCACGGGCGACGGCGCCCGCATCGCCTACCGCTGGGACGGCGGCGACGCCGGTCTGCCGGTGCTGGCCTTGTCCAATTCCATCGGCACCACGCTGCACATGTGGGACGACCTGGCGCCGGCGCTCGCGCGCCACTTCCGTGTACTGCGCTTCGACACCCGCGGCCACGGCGCTTCCAGCGTGCCGGCAGGCCCCTACTCGCTGGACCGACTCGGCCGCGACGTGCTCGAACTGTTCGACGCGCTGGGCGTGGCGCGGGCCCACTTCCTCGGCCTGTCGCTGGGCGGCATCATGGGCCAATGGCTGGGCGTGCATGCGCCAGAACGCATCGACCGCCTGATCCTGGCCAACACGTCGCCCTATCTCGGCCCCGCGCCGCAATGGGACGAGCGTATCGCCACCACGCTGCGGGCGCCGGACATGAAGGACACCGCCGAGACCTTTCTGGCCAACTGGTTCCCGGCCGAGATGCTGCGCGCCGGCGGGCCGGTGATCGACACCTTCCGCGACATGCTGCTCAATACCGACCGGCACGGCCTGGCGGGCGCGTTCGCGGCCGTGCGCGACACCGACCTGCGCCGCACCATTGCGCTGATCCCGCGACCGACGCTGGTGATCGCGGGCCGCGACGACACCGTCACCGCCGCCAGCCATGGCGAGCAGATCGCCGCGACCGTGCCGGGCGCGCAATGGCTGCTGCTGGACGCGGTGCACCTGTCCAACATCGAGCGGCCCGATGAATTCCGCGAGGCGGTGCTGGGCTTCCTGCTGTCGCGCTGAAAAAAAGACAGATCGGTGCCGGGGACGAAACGCGCCGGGGACCGAGGGCTGGCCTGCAAGGGCCGGGGGAACGCGAAGCTACTCCCCCGCCCGTTCCCAGCGCCGCTGGATCGCCTTGGCCGCCACCACGCCATCGGCCATCGACGTGACCACGCAGGGATGCATGCGATGGGCCACCTCGCCGATGGCGTAGATGTCCGGCACGCTGGTCTCGGCGGTGGCGAAATCGGTGCGGATGTAGCCGCGCTCGTCGCGCGCCAGTTGCAGGCCGTCGGCGAACGCGGCCTGCGGCTCCCAGCCGTAGAACACCAGGATCAGGTCGTAGCGCTGGCCGTCGACGCTGCGGGTGGCCGGATCCACCTGGTACGGGCCGATGCGCACGCCTTCCTTGCCGGCGCGCAGCACCCATTGCTGCTGCGCCCGCACGCTGCGGGCGTACAGGTGCACGGCGCGGGCGCCGCGGTTGCGCACGTAGACGTAGTTTTCGAAGGCGTTGTCGCCCCCACCCAGCACCGCCACCGACAGGCCGGAGTAATCCTGCGCCACGATGGGCGAACCCGGCCCGATCAACACGCCGGGCCAGCTGGCGCCCGGCGGATGTTCCGGAAAGCCCTTGGCGCGCACGCCCGAGGCGATCACCAGGGTGCGACCGCGCGCCAGCGATACGTCCCCATTGGCGTCGGAAAGGGTCGCCTCGATGCCGCCCTTGCAGGGCCGCACCGCCGTCACCCGGGTGTCCAGGCGCAGCGGCACGCCGGCGGCGCGCACGCTGGTATCGATATTGGCGG